>CAWEWZ010000008.1:0-515211 GCA_963812885.1 uncultured Acidimicrobiaceae bacterium
GCCCACGGCAGGATTTGAACCTGCGACACCTCATTTAGGAAACGAGTGCTCTATCCCCTGAGCTACGTGGGCGGGATCGACACGCGATTCTATGCCGGCTCAGGTTCCCGACCGGGGCGAGCTCCACCGGGCTCCGCAGGCGACAGATGGGTGCCAGGCACGAGCCGGTCGAAGCTTCCCGGAGGGTCCGATCGCACCCCGCACCCCGTCGGCGGGAAACTCAGCAATGAGCCACGACCCATCGGGAGACACCGTACGATCGGGAGCATCGACGACGAGTGATGGAGCTGAGTGATGAGCGAGAGCAGTGATTGGTCACCCGACGAACCCCAGGGCACCGAGGCCTTCGAGCAGGGGGACGAAGCCCTCGACGACGAGACCCAGCTCGATCCCGAATTTCCTCGAGTCGGTGGAGCTCGATCCCTCTCTCGACCCGACGCTGCAGGTCGACGACCGGGAGCTCGAGGAGGCTGGCGTGGAGTTCGATGACCCTGAGGCCCTGTCCACCCTGGACGGTGGCCTCGACGACCCGGACGGCATCGGAGGTCCGACCGCCGGCGAGTTGGCGAAGGCGGCTGACACCGAGGGCTGGGATCTCGCCCCCGGAGGGCTGGACGACGAGGACCCCGACGGCGAGTTCGACTGAGCCTCAGATCGACCTCGTCGGCTGGGACGAGGACGCAGCGGGTACCGCTGTAGATGGTGGGCATGCATTTGTTGCAGTGGATGCACAGTCCTTCGGCCGTCACGCCCTTCTCCCACCGGCCGACCAGGTCGGGCTCCCGCAGCAACGCCCGGGCCATGGCCACAAACGAGAACCCCTCGGAGAGTGCCCGTTCGACCGTGTCCAGTCGGTTGACCCCGCCCAACAGGATGAGGGGCATCCGGAGCGCATCGAGGAACTGCCGGGCATAGGGCAGGAAGAATGCCTCCTCGAACGGGTAGTCGCGCAAGAACCTCGATCCCACCGCCCGGAAACCGACCCGCAGGGGCGGAGGAAGGGTGGCGGCAAACTCCGGCCGTCGGCGCCTCTCCCCTGAAGAGGTACATGGGATTGGAGAGCGAGCTCCCACCGGTGAGCTCGATGGCGTCGAGCCCACCGTCGGTCTCCAGCATCCGGGCGAACTCGATGCTCTCCTCCAACCAGAATCCACCGGGAACCCCGTCGGCCATGTTGAGCTTGGCGGTCACTGCCACCTGATCCCCGACTTCCTCCCGCACCGCATTGACCACCTGGCGCGGGAAGCGGGCGCGGTTGGCCAGGCTTCCGCCCCACCGGTCGGTTCGGTGATTCAGCTTCGGACTCAGGAATGCACTGAGCAGATAGTTGTGCCCGAGGTGGATTTCGATGCAGTCGAATCCGGCCTCGACGGCTGACCGCCGCCCCCTGGCGGTACTGCTCGGTGATCCGGGCGATGTCGTCGTCGGACGCGGCCCGGGTCATCGATCCGCTCGGGCTGAACCGCCGCGACGGAGCCAGCGACGGCGCACCGTTCGAACGCGCGTTGGCCACCGGCCCGGCATGGCCGATCTGCGCGGAGACCGCGGCACCGGCGTCGTGGACCGTCTCGGTGAGCCGACGGAGTCCGGGCAGGGACTCCTCCCCCAGCAGCACGCAGTGGCGATCGGTCCGACCCTCGGGTGCCACCGCCAGATAGGCCACGGTGGTCATGCCCACGCCCCCCGAGGCCATCCGTCGATGGAACTCGATCAGCTGGTCGGTGACCTCACCTCTGGGGGCCGCCCCTTCGAAGGTGGCCGCCTTGATGATCCGGTTCTTCAGCGTGACCGGGCCCAGCCTGGCCGGCTCGAACACCTCCGGGGTACCGAGTCCCTCGCCGTTGACCGCCTCGCCTCCGGATGCCGTCATCACCGCGCTCCCCTATCGCCGACAGCTCATTCTGACGCTGCCACGCCCGCTTCGCTCAGCGCGTCCATCACCGCGTCGGTCAGCGTCGGATGGCAGACGACGAGGTCGGGTAGCCACGGATCCGGCTGCGAGTAACGCAGCGGCGATCCATCCAGCCGGCTGGCGTGCAGTCCCGTGGCTAGAGCCACGGCAACCGGCGCGGCGGAATCCCATTCGTACTGGCCGCCGGCGTGGACATAGACCTCGGCCTCTCCTCTGATGACGGCGGCGATCTTGGCGCCGGCCGAGCCCATGGCGACCGTGGTCGCCCCCAGCCGCTCGGCGACGAAGGGGATGAACTCCGGTGGCCGGCTGCGGCTGACCACGAGACGGGGCACCGCGGCCGGCGCGGCCAGCACCGGTGGCTCATCGGTGCCCAAGGTCACGCCCATGGCCGGGAGGGCCACCCCGCCGACGACGGCCTCCCCGTCGATGGCCAGGGCCACATGGACCGCCCAGTCCTCCCTCCCCTCCGAGTACTCGCGCGTGCCGTCGAGTGGGTCGACGTTCCAGACCCGTCCCGACGCCCTGTCGATGCGCTCGGCGCGTTCGGCCTCCTCCGACCGGATCCGGTCACCGGGGAATTGTTCGGCCAGACGGTCCATGAGCAGGCGGTGGGAGAGCCGGTCACCGGCGCTCCCGAGCTCCTTGCCCGGCTCCGAACGGTCTCGCAGCTCCATCAACGCCCGGCCGGCTTCGGCCGCCAACTCGACGGCCGAGCGGTGCTCCGTGTTCAACATGCCGTGTCCAACATGGCGTACAGACCTCGATCCGATCGTCGAGCGGAGCCGAACATCCGCTGCCTGGAGCCACAGTCTGCACGACCAGGCACCTTTCGGAGGGCCATGTTCTTCCGTGGACCGCCAGTGGCTACGCTGCTGCGAGCCATGACCGCTCCAGCCCTGACCGTCGAAGAACTCCAGCAGTTCCTGGACGACTCCTTCCCGGGAGTCACGATCCCCTACGTCGTCGAGGAGATCACCGACACCACCATCAGGGTGCGCCTTCCCATCGGCCAGGCCAACAGCCGGCCCGGCAACACCGTGTCGGGTCCGTCGCTCATGGCCCTGGCTGACACCGCGGCCTGGCTGGTCATCGCCGGGCAGATCGGACCGGTGGCGCTGGCCGTGACCACCAGCCTGCACATCGACTTCCTCCGCAAGCCCGCCCTGGTCGACCTGGTGGCCGTCGGGACCCTGCTCAAACTCGGGAAGCGGCTGGGGGTGGCCGACGTGGCCATGTACTCGGTGGGAAGTGACGACCTGGTGGCAAAAGCCCAGGTCACATACTCGCTTCCTCCTCGGTGACCGCGGCCTGCTGCTCCGGCCACTCGTCGACCCCCGTCCAACCGGGCCGCCCGGACGGGCCCGGTCCCCTCTTCATTGCACGCTCCCCCCGTCCGTGCCAGCATCGTGGTCAGTCGGTCTAAGGGGAGAAACGCCATGCACGATCTCGTCATTCGGGGCGGAACGGTTGTCGACGGAACCGGAGCACCGGCCCGAACCGCCGACGTGACGGTCGACCGAGGGCACATCAGCGGTATCGGCTCCTTCGCCGACGAGCCGGCATCCCGGACGGTGGATGCCGACGGGCTCCTGGTCGCACCGGGCTGGGTGGACATCCACACCCACTACGACGGCCAGGCCACCTGGGACGAGGTCCTCGCCCCCAGCAGCTGGCACGGCGTCACCACCGTGGTCACCGGCAACTGCGGCGTCGGGTTCGCCCCGGCCCGCCCCGACCGCCACGAGTGGCTGATCGGTCTGATGGAGGGGGTCGAGGACATCCCCGGAAGCGCCCTGGCCGAGGGCATGAGCTGGGAGTGGGAGACCTTCCCCGAGTATCTCGACGCGCTGGCCGAGCGCAAGTGGACCATGGACGTGGGGACCCAGATCGCCCATGGAGCGGTTCGCTCCTACGTGATGGGTGACCGCGGCGCCCGCAACGAACCGGCCACACCCGAGGACATCGAGAAGATGAAGCAGGTGGTGAAGGAGGCCATCGCCGCCGGCGCGCTCGGGTTCTCGACATCGCGGACCCTCGCCCACCTGGCCATCGACGGAGAGCCGGTGCCGGGCACCTACGCCACCGAGGACGAGCTGTTCGGTATCGGCAGTGGCATGGGAGAACTCGGGGCGGGAGTGTTCGAACTGGCCCCGGCCGGAACCGCCGGCGAGGACATCCTCAGCCCGAAGAAGGAGATGGACTGGATGCGACGGCTGTCGGCGACCATCCACCGCCCGGTGACCTTCGCCATGGTGCAGGTCGACGACGCGCCGGACCTCTGGCGCGAGCTGATGGAGGAATCCCTCCGTGCCGTGTCCGAGGGGGCCGACCTCTGGCCGCAGGTGGCCGGGCGCGGCTTCGGGTTGCTGTCGGGACACTTCACCACCTACTCGCTCTTCGACCAGATCCCCGCCTACCAGGAGCTGAAGGCCAAGGACCTCGCCCCCGACGCCCTGGTCGACGCCCTGCGCAGCCCCGAGGTGCGCCACAC
Organism: uncultured Acidimicrobiaceae bacterium; assembly: GCA_963812885.1. Lineage (GTDB taxonomy): Bacteria > Actinomycetota > Acidimicrobiia > Acidimicrobiales > RAAP-2 > Bog-756. The sequence goes on from CAWEWZ010000008.1 coordinate 4,407, forward strand.
CATCGAGTCGTGGGAGCCGGACCCGGCCACCGCCGAGCGCATGGATCAGGCGTTCCGCACCACCTTCGTGCTCGGCAGCCCCCCCGAGTACGAACCGGGTCCCGAGCGCTCCCTGACCGGGATGGCCGCGGCTGCGGGCCGCACGCCGCTGTCGATGGCCTACGACGCCATGCTGGAAGAGGACGGCCGGGGGCTGCTCTATGTGCCCATCCTCAACTACTCGGACGGCGACCTCGAGCCGGCCCGGGAGATGTTGCTCCACCCCCGTTCGGCAGCCGGGTTGGGAGACGGTGGCGCCCACTGCGGGGTCATCTGTGACGCGTCGCAGCCCACCTTCATGATCACCCACTGGACCCGCGACCGGACCCGGGGCGACCGGCTCCCGCTCGAATGGATGGTGAAGAAGCAGACACACGACACCGCCCGCCTCTACGGCCTGACCGACCGGGGAACCATCGAGGTCGGGGCGGTGGCCGACATGAACCTGATCGACTACGAGCATCTCCAGATGGGCAATCCCACCGTGGTGAACGATCTCCCCGCCGGCGGCAGCCGACTCCTGCAGGCGGCGACGGGCTACGTCGAGACCATCAAGTCCGGAGTGACCACCTTCTCCGACGGCCAGGAGACCGGTGCCCGTCCCGGGACCTTGTTGCGGGGCGCCCGCTGACCGGATCCCTGGTCCGGTCCGGGGTACCGATCGGATCGGTCAGGTTCGACCGGGGGCGGTGTCCGTCGATCGGGGTGCGTGCTCGGCGCTGACCGCCGGCCCGGGTCGACCCGGCGTCGCCGAACCGTGCTGCGCCGTCCTCCTGCGACCACTCGGCCAGCATCTGCTGGTACACCCGGTGTTCGATGATGAAGGCCAGCGTGGGCACGAACCCGGCCGCCACCACCAGGAGAATCCTCCCCAGCCTCCAGTGGGCCCGACGGGCCAGATCGGCGGCGGTCACCAGATAGATCAGGTAGAGATACCCGTGGACGGGAGCCACGATCTCCTCGGCCAGGTTCACCTTGGCCCCGAAGGCCTGGAAGATGACCACGACGAACAGACACAGGAGGGCGGTGCCCACGATGAAGGCCATCACCCGGTACCGGATGAGGGCTCCGACCAGGCCCCGTTGCACGAGACCGGAGAGTGAAGGGGTTCCCGGGGGCCGGGTGTCGGACGGGAGCCGGTCATCGCGGCTGCGGGCCGGCGTCGGCGGCGTTGAGCTCGGCCAGATACCGGTTGTACTCGGCCAGCTCGGCAGCCTCCTCGGGCGTTTGGGGGGCGAACCGCTCACGCCGGGCGGCGGCCTCGTCGTCGACCGCCGAACTGGCCGCGATGGCCACGTTCCTCCTGCGCCCTCCGCTGAGGGCCCACCCCGGCTGGTCGTGGACGTCGGCCGACTCCCCTCCCGCCGCCGACGAGGGAAGGATGCGGCGGGTGACGGCAGTGGTGTGATCGTGGATCAACTGCCACCACACGTAGACGGCGTAGATGGCGAACAGCGGCCACTCGAAGGTGTAGGCCCAGCTCAGCGTGTTGCCGCCCAGCGCCCGCTCCAGCTGCCACCAGGTCAGCCAGGCGAAGGCGGGGAGCAGGACGAGCAGCGTCACGTGCATCCCGACGCACCGGGGCGTGAAGTAGCGGCGCACCTGTTCATCGTACCGTCGGGCCTGCGGATCTCCCATTCGGGAGCGGTCATCCCCACCGCGGAACGACCGCGGCGCCTACTATTTCCCCGTCCGCCGATCGTCGGGAGCAACCCATCCAATCCGGTCGTCACAGCCCGACCGTACCGTGCCTGTCATGAGCTACACGACCGAACACCCAACCCTGTTCGCCCCCAACATCGAGGTCCGGGTGAGCAAGCGGCGCAAGAAGACCGCCGGGGCCCACTGGGAGGGCGACCGCATCGTGGTGGTGGTACCCACCCATCTGCGGGGGCCCGAGCGCGACGAGATGGTCGAGAGCCTGGCCCGCCGGTTGGCACGGCACCGGCCCCACCTGCACGCCTCGGACGACCAGCTCGAGCAGCGGGCCATCGCCCTCGGGCGCCTCTACCTCGACGGCGTGGCCCCCTCCTCCATCCGTTGGTCGAGTACGCAGAACAAGCGATGGGGCTCGTGCACCATCCAGACCGGCGAGATCCGGATCTCGGAGCGGCTGCGGGTGGCGCCGAGCTGGGTGCTCGACGCGGTGGTCGTCCACGAGCTGGCCCACCTGATCGAGCCCAACCACTCGGCCCGCTTCAGCGAGCTCGAACGGCGCTATCCCCGCAAGGGCGACGCCGACATCTTCCTGGAGGGGTACGGGCTCGGGTTGCACATGCCCGACACGTCTCGGTGCGCCGACGATGATGAGCCCGATTCCGGTGCGGCCGAGGGCGGATCACATCTGCCGGCCGACGACGTCGCCGTCTACTGAACCACCGCCGTCAAGGCTCCCCCGCGGCGACCGGGGCCCGAGATGACACCCGGAAGGGACTTTTCCTACTAATCATATAAAAACGACTTGATTAGTCGACTTTTACAGTTTAGAGTGACGGCATGGCAATCGCCTACCCCGGTCCGGCCGCAGACCACGACCACGTTTCGTCCCCAAACCGCTCCGCTGGTCTGCCGGCCGGACCGGGGGCACCTCGCTCCCACGCTCCGGATGGCGGCGGCACGTCGACCTGTTGTCCATCGCCGAAGGATTCGCCGTCTCCGCCCCGCCATTCCCGAACTGCAGGACGTGACCGAGCGCACCTGGGTGCTGCTCGCCCTCACCGATCTGTTCGAGGCCTGGGCCATCGGCTGGCCCCCGGGCGGGACCATCGAGCTGCACGACCACGGAACCTCCCGCGGGGCGGTGGTGGTGGCCGACGGTGCGCTCGTCGAGACCACCGTGCGAACCACCACCCGGGGCGTGGCCCTCATCGGCACCCACCACATCGGGACCGGCGACCGCCGCCGGTTCGGCCCCCGCTACGTCCACGACCTGCGCAACGACGGGACGGAGCAGGCGATCAGCGTCCACGTCTACGGGCCCAGGCTGACCGAGATGTCCTACTACGAGTTGGACGGGCAGGGCCGACTCGATGTGGTCCGGACCGAGCAGGTCCCGACCCCCGGGCCCTTCGACACCACCAGCGATCACGATCCGTCATGAGCCCGTCGGCCGACGACCTGGTTGCCGACGCCCGCCGGCACATCGACCGGACCCGGCCTGACGAGCTCGACGACGTGGCCGGGTCCGGAGGTCTGATCGTCGACATCCGTCCCGTCGGTCAGCGTTCGATCGAAGGCGAGCTGCCCGGGGCCCTGATCGTCGAGCGCAACGTGCTCGAGTGGCGGCTCGACCCGAACGGCCTCCACCGGCTGCCCGAGTGACCGGGTTCGATCAGCAGGTGGTCGTGGTTTGTTCGGAAGGCTATGCCTCCTCGCTGGCCGCCGCCTCGCTCCGTCACCTGGGCTTCCACCGGGTGAGCGACCTGGCCGGCGGCTACCGGGCATGGGTGGAGTGGAGCTGTTCCGCTCGGGTGGTCGTCCCCGCCCAGCGGTTCGCCTCCTAGACACGCCCGAGGCGTGCACGCCGGTCGTTTACGACTACAACGGTGCGGTGGCCTACCTCCTGGCAGCAACCGCCGCCTTCGTCAGCGCCCTGACCTCGGTCCTCCAGCGCATCGGGGTGGAGACGGCTCCCGAATCGACCACGCTGCGCTGGAGCCTGATGGCCCATGCCCTCAAGCGGGGCATCTGGCTCATCGGCTTCGCCCTCATGCTGGTCCAGTTCGGCCTGCAGGCCACCGCCCTGCGCTTCGGGGAGCTGAGCGTGGTCCAGCCCGTGCTCACCACCGAGCTGCTCTTCCTGCTCCTCATCCTCGGTGTCTGGTTCCGCTACCGGCTGACCTGGATGGAGTGGCTCGGCGCCGTGGTCATCGTGGCCGGTCTCGGTGGGTTCTTCCTGGCGGCCAAGCCGGCCGGGGGGAACGCCATCCCCTCCAACCACGCCTGGCTGGTGGCCTCGCTGGTGTTGATCGGGGCCATCGCCGGATTCATCGCCGCGGCGCGCTACGGACCCCGGTGGTGGAGGGCGGCCGCCTTCGGAGCGGCCACGGCGATCACCGCGGCCTACAGCGCGGCTCTGACCAAGGCCATCACCTCGTACACCAAAGAGGGTTGGGGACACGTCTTCACCCACTTCGAGCCCTACATGCTGGCCATCACCGGCCTGGGCACCGTCTTCCTCATCCAGAACGCCCTGCACGCCGGGCCGATCACCGCCTCGAGAACCACCATGGTGACCATCAATCCGTTGGTCAGCATCCTGCTCGGCATCACCCTGTTCGCCGACCGGCTCCGATCCGGTCCCTTCTGGGTGGCCACCGAGATCGTCGCCCTGGCCGTCCTCGTGGTCGGCGTGGTCATCCTGGCCCGGTCGCCCCTGGTGGCCGGCACCCAGGGCGTCGACCACCCCGACGAGATGCTGGGCGGCGCCCGGCGCCGGGCCGCCGACACACTCGGGTCCGGGCTCGGGGCCGACCTCGGGACGGACCCGGCCGGGGCGGCCGGCGGTCAGGTACCGCTGGTCGGCGGGGCGTCGGCCGACTGAGCGGCCGATCCGGAGCGGCCCGACGTCACCGCCCGCTCCTCAGCCGGCCAGGGAGTCGGGCCGGCCCTGGACGAAGGGCAGGGTCCTCGACGGGCCCGGCCAGGTCGAGCGAGCGGCCCGGGCCAGGAGGCCGGGGATCCCGAGGGTGACGTCGCCCAGCTGGGCCCGCATCGACCGGAACAGCGCCGCCGTCACCCGGGCGTCGCCCAAGGCGCTGTGGTGATGATCCCACGACAAACCGAAATGGTTGCAGCAGTCGACCAGCCGGGCCCTCCCCTGCAGGCCGAGATGGGCCTGGGCCACGGCCAGGGTGTCGACCGTGGGCATCCGGCCGGGGACCAGGTCCCGGCCGCCGGCCCGCCGGCACTCGGCCCGGATGAAGGAGAGGTCGAAGTTGTCGACGTTGTGCCCTACCACCACCCGGCCCGACAGCCGGTCGGCCAGGTAGGAATGGATGGCCGCGAAGGTGGGGGCACCGGCCAACATGTCGGCCGAGATGCCGTGGACGTGGGTGGGACCGGGGTCGCGGCCGGGGTCGACCAGGGTGCAGAAGGCCCCCGTCTCGTGACCCCACGGATCGAGCACCACCACCCCCACTTCGACGATGCGCTCGACCTCGGGCGAGAAGCCGGTGGTCTCCACATCGATGACCGCGAATCCCGCTCTGTGCTCGCCTGGGACACCCACGGCGACCACCGTAGATGGAGGTTGTGACGAGATGGCGCACGGTCCCGCCCGGCGCCCACCGGAGACCCCGCCCCGGCCGGGGCGGAACCGGGGTGCACTACCGTCGGGGACCGAAAGGACCGCCATGACCTCCATCCGATGGGTGTGCATCTCCGACCTCCACCTCGGGGCCCTCAACAGCCTGCTCACCAACGTGACCGAGGATGGCGAGCGGGTCGACGGCTCTGCCGCCTCCCCGGTGCTCACCGCCCTGTGCGAGTGCCTCCGGTCGCTGCGGACGCCCGGCCAGGACCCGCCGGAGCTGATCGTGCTGGGCGATCTCTTCGAACTGGCCCTCACCGCGCCCGAGGATGCCGCCGCCACCTTCTCCCAGCTCATCGCCGGCCTCCGCCCGGGGATGCCCGACGCCGCCGTCGCACCCGCCCTCCGCTTCGTCCCCGGCAACCACGACCACCACCTCTGGTCGCGGGCCAGCGACGACCGTTACCTTCGGCTACTGGCCGGGGACGCCTCGACCATCCCCGCCGCCCACGACCGTCACGCCACCCACCTGCTCCCGGCCAACGACAAGGAGCTGGTCCGCGACCGGTTCGTCGAGATCCTGGCCACGCGAGGGGAGCCAGCCACCGCGGTGACCGTGGTCCAGAGCTACCCGAACCTCGGGTTGGTCACCGAAGCCGGAGACCGTTCGGTGATCCTGAGCCACGGGCATTTCATCGAGCCCCTCTACCGCATGATGTCGCAGCTCGACACCGTGTTCGGCACCCCCCGGACCGGTGCCATCGAGGCGTGGCAGCTCGAAGCCGACAATGGCGGGTGGATCGACTTCTTCTGGTCGTCGATGGGCGACAGCGGCGACGTCATGCGGGTCACCCGATCGCTGTACGAGTCGCTGCAGAGCACGGACACCATCCATGCCGAGATCGCCGCCATCGAACGGGCCATCAAGGTGGCCGGCGCCTCCCGGGCGCGGGCCGACGTCGAGGCCCATGCCGTGGCCGAGCTCCTCCGGGCCGGGATCGGGACGGCGGTGCGCGAGCGCCACTGCGGCGGGATCATCCTCAGCCCCCACGCCGAGACCGGGTTGGTCAGCTACCTGGACGGTCCGGTGGTCACCCAGATGGCCGCCGAGATCGGGGCGCCCGGCGACGTCACCTTCGTCTTCGGCCATACCCACAAGCCCTTCGTCGACGTGCGGACCACGACTGCCTTCCCGGCGCCGGTGTCCGTGGTCAACACGGGGGGCTGGGTGGTCGACACGCCCCAGCTCAACCCGCTGAAGGGTGCGTCGCTGATCCTCATCGACGAGGACCTCAACGTGGCCGCCGTCCGCTGCTACACCGAGGGCACCGACCCGTCCTCCTATCGGGTCCGCATCGAGCCGGCCAACGCCGCGGGCCCGAACCCGTTGGCGGACTCGCTGTCTGCCTCGCTCGACCCCGACCATGAGCCGTGGGCCTCACTGGCCCAGGTCCTCCCGAGCACCGTCGCCGACCGGGGTCGCCAACTGGACGAGCGCCTGCGGGCCGACGCCTCGTCGCTCAACCGGCTCAACCAGATGGACGGGACGAAGGCCTGAGCCGCAGGCGGGGCATCGGCCCGGCTCACCGGCGCTACCTCACGCCTCGGCTCCCACCAGCTCCCGCAGTTCCTCGGCCACGTCCGCATCGTGCTTGGCCTCGTCCTCACGGGCGCGCTTCGGACTCCAGCGGCCCCGGTTGAAGAAGATGGTGGGGATGAACAGCACCATGCCCCCGATGCACACCCAGAACCAGTGCTGCCACTGCTTGGGGGACTTGGCCACACCGCCCAGCAGCGAATTCAACTCGTTCTGGTGGGCCGAGAGGTAGGTGAGCTGGGACTCGTAGGGCACCACGTACTTGTTGAGGGGGGCCAGGTGGGCGAGGGCCTTGGCGAAGACCACCGGGCCGACCGCCTTCTGGAACGCGGCCAGATTGGCGGGGGTGGGATTCTTGTTGGCGGCGGCGGCGATGGGGGCGTTCTTGGGCGGTGCTCAGGACCTTCAGCCAGCTGGCGTTGGCCTCGGCGAAGGCCACCGACTTCGGGTGCTCGAGCTGGAACTGCTGGACGTTGAACGGCGCCGTGCCGGTCGGGGGGGTCTGGGCGAAGACCAGGTTGTCGACCACCGGGTTGACGGCGTTGACCACCAGCGGGAGAAAGATGAACGAGAGCCCGACGGTTACCCGGAGGGTCCACCCCCACAGGGCGAGGCCGGTGCCGACCAGGGCCGGATTCTTGGCTTCGACCATCTCGGTATAGGCGGCCATCCACGGCGCGTAGGTCAAGGAGATGAATGCGGCCAGGAGCACCTCCAGGGTGATGAGCGTGGAGAAGGGGGTGAAGGGGTGGTCGGCCTGTCGGAGGAAGAGGATGAGCATGACGATCGAACCGACCGCCCCCACCAGCATCAGCGGCTTGCGCACCCGCAGCTTGTCGGACAGGACGCCGAAGATGATCAGGGCGGCGGCATCGGCACTCCAGAACCAGATGTTGAGATAGTTGGCATCCGACGTGGTCAGGTTCAAGCCGTCGGAGCTCTTGAACACCGTGGCCCAGTAGATGGTGAAGAACGCCGAGGCGGCGTAGTAGACGAGCAGGAAGAGGGAGATGCCGAGGGCCGAGCCGACCAGGTCCCACTTGAGGATCTGCTTCCACGGGTGGGTGGTGGCGGCCAGCACCTCCTGGTCGGAGATGCCGAGGGCCCGGGCCTCGACGAGGGCCCGGTCCTGCTCGGACACCATCAGCTCGCCGCGGAGCCTGGGCGACAGGTCCTTCATGAAGAAGAGGGCGACGACGAAGACGACCAGCGAGGTGATGCCGGAGATGAGGAACTGGCTCTTCCACCCCGACACGCCGCTGTTGCGCAGGAAGTGGTTGAGGGTGTTGGTGGCCACGATCGAGGTGATCAGGCTGCCGGCCACCGGTCCCACCGTCCAGAATCCCATGGCCGAAGCCCGTCCCAGCTGGGGGCTGAAGTCGCGGACCAGAGCCGGGGTGGCCACCAGGATGGCCCCCTCCACCAGACCGAGGGCCGAGATGACCACCGCGAACTGCCACTGGGTGGTCGTTGCCGGCACCCCGACCGCCACCAACAGGCCCACCAGGAGGAGTCCGTAGATGACCACGTTGGACCGGCCCAGCTTGTCGGTCTTGCTGGCCGGCAGCGAGGCGAAGGCGCCGATGAGGTTGGACACCACCACGATGCCCACGTAGAAGGCGAAGGACATGTGGTAGTACTGCAGGATCTGCGGGGTGACCCCGGTCTGGGTGAAGTACGTGTAGTAGAGGACGATGGTGGCCAGCACGGCCAGGGCCAGATACGCGGTCCGCTTGCCGCTCTGCGGGTACTCGTCGATCTCGTGGACGAACAGGAAGCGGAACAACCCCCCTCGGCCCCCTGCTGCACCGCCGCCCGCGCCCGGAGCCGCCACCGCTGTCTCTGCTGCCATGGCATCTCCCCCGTGACTCAGTACTGGGGACCCTCCCCGGTCCGCGATCCGACCGTAGCGCAATCACCGGCCCGGCTGGGCCCTCTCCCGGACCGCCGATCCGGTCGGGAGCATCGACGACCCGCGAGAGTGAGCTGCGTCAGGCGTCGAGCACCGCCGCGGCGACCAGCTCCTCGAGATAGCGGGTGTCCCACCACGAGATCTGGAGCTGCTTGGCCCGGCGGAAGTAGAGCTGGATGTCGAACTCGACGGTGAACCCGATGCCCCCGAAGATCTGTTGGGCGGTGGCGGTGACGTCGCGGTAGGTCTGGCACGCGTAGAGCTTGGCCATCGGGGCCAGCTTGGCCACGCTGCGACCCTCCGAACGGGCCCACGCCGCCTCGTGGACCAGCACCTCGGCCCCGTCCACCGAGGTGGCCCCGTCGGCCAGGTAGTGGGCCAGCGCCTGGAAGGCGCCCAGCGGCTTGTCGAACTGCTGACGGTCCTTGGCGTACTGGACGGTGATCTCCATGGCGTACTGGGCGCCTCCGACGGCCTGGGCGCCGGCCATGATGATCCCGTCGTGCATGACCGTGTCCCAGGTCGACCATCCGGTGCCGGCGGCGCCGATCCGGTCGGCGTCGGTGACCCGGACCCGCTCGAAGTCGACCCGGTACTGGGTGTCCGAGGCGATGCTCATCTGCTGGGTCAGCCGCACCCCGTCGGCGGACCGGTCGACCACGAACAGGTCGACATCGCCGGCCGCGTCGCCGGTCCGGGCCAGGACGACCAGGGCGGTGGCCGCCCGGGCGAAGGCCACGTGGCGCTTGGTGCCGGTGATCACGTAGCCGTCACCGTCGGGGACGGCGCGGACCTGGACGCCCCGGGGCCCGAACCCGTTCTCGGGCTCGAGCCACGCCGGGGTCAGGATGGCCTCGCCGGTGACCAGCCGGGGCAGCCACTCCTGCTTCTGCTCGACGCTCCCGGCGTGGGCCAGCGCGCCCCCGGAGAGGATCGAACTGACGAAGTGGGGCGACGGCGCCAACGACCGGCCGAACTCCTCGTACAGCACCACCGACTCCAACGCCGTCATCCCCGAACCGCCGTACTCCTCAGGGAGCTGGAGGCCGATCAGATCGAGATGGGCGAGCTGCTTCCAGAGCTCCGGTGAGTAGCCGATGGGATCGTCCTCGAGCTCTCGCACCACGCTGAGCGGACTGGTGGTGGCGCACACCCCGCGCACCGTCTCGCGGAGCATCTCCTGTTCTGCACTGAACTTCAGGTCCAACATCGTCAGGTCTCCTGTTCGGGTGATGCGGTCGGTGGCGGCACGGCCGGCGCCGTCGATGGCGGTGCGGCCGGACAGGTCACGGCTGCCATCGGTCGCCCTTGCGGGTCCAGGGGTTGTCGTCCTCGTCCACCGGCAGCGCCACCCGGGCCCCGCAGGTGGTCTTCGGGTCGTCGTCGACCGAGACGGCGATGTCCACGGCCACCCATCCGCAACCGGTGTCGTCCACCCCGGTGTCGGTGACCACGCCCCGGAACACCATGGTGTCGCCCGGGAAGATGGAGCCGAGCATCCGGAAGGTCATCCGCTGCAGCCGCCCGTAGGGCCCGGTCCAGTCGGTGACGAACCGCTCGAACCAGGCCGCCTGATTGGGGGTGTTGAGGAAGATGTCGCGGGTACCGTTCCGATGGACGGCGAAGTCCTTGTCGTGGTGCATGGGCCGCCAGTCGCGGGCGGCCAGGGCGCCCAGCACCACCGTGGTGGCGGTGACCGGGTAGGCCAGCTCGGGCAGCTCGTCCCCCACCGACACGTCGCCGAGCAGCAGGCGGGTCACCGGCGGCGCGCTCATGACCGGTCCGCCGTCGGGCCGGCGGCGTCGGCCCGCCGGTAGCCGAACCCGGTGTAGCTCTCGACGGCCACCAGGTCGCCGCGCTGGTTGCGGTACTCCACGTCGATCACCCAGAACCGGCCGGTGCCCAGCTTGGTCGTCTTCTCGTCGCTGACCGAACGGAGGATCTGGCGGGTGGACAACCGGTCGCCGGGGCGGACCGGCTCGTGGAAGACGATGGTGTTGTCGCTCATCACCGCCTCGGGCAGCCCGAGACCTTCCTTGAGGTCGAAGTGCACCTGCAGGGGCAAACCCTGGGTTGTGCGTCCCGGCGCCCAGTGGTGGGGACGGAACCACACCGAGACCATGGTCGGCGGGGCGATCGGGCCGCCGGTCACCGAGTCGGCCACCTGCTCGTCCCAGAAGATCGGGTTGCCGTTCTCGACCGACGAGCACGTGGTCCACACGTAGCCCTGCTCGACGGGGAACTCCCCCTCCTCCTCGTACTGCTCGACACCGATCAGGCCCTCGATGTCGGCGATGCCGATGGCGCTCATGCCACGATCCCCCGTTCCCGCAGGTCACCGATGTGTGACGGCTCCAGTCCGGCCGCGGCCAGGAGCCGGTCGGTATCGGACCGGAGCAGGTCGCCGATCGCCACCGGCCCGTCGGGGGCCGGCATCCCGGCCAGCACGGGGCCGACCTGACGGAAACGGGTCGGCTCCCCCCGGCCTCCGGCCGGCTCCATCACGGCGTCGACGATGGCGTGGCGGGCCCGGAACTGGTCGTCGTCGACCAGCTCGGCCACCGACAGCACCGGGGTGACACAGGTGTCGGCGCCGGCCAGTTCGGCCACCCAGGTGTCGCGGTCCCGCGTGGCGAAGGCGGCCCGGAAGTCGGCCCGGATCTTGTCCTGGACGTCGTCGTCGAGCTGGTGGGCCGCCCACTGCTCGCAGCCGAGGATGCGGCACAGGTTGGCGTAGAACTTGGGCTCGATGGCCCCCACCGCCAGCCAGCCGCCGTCGGCGGCCTGGTAGGTGTCGTAGCAGGCGTACCGCCCGGTGATGATGCTGTGCCCGTGGCCGACCTCGGCCCCGGTGGCCAGGTGCTCGTCGACGGCCAGTGAGGTGAGCCAGAGCACGCCGTCGGCGATGGACACGTCGAGGTGGACGCCGGGGCCGTCGGCCCGCCGGCCGATCAGGGCGGCCATCACCGCCATGGCCGCATGCATCCCGCCGCCCGCCGCGTCGGCAATGGTGGCGCCCGGTACCGGTGGGCCGCCGTCGGCGCGGGGCTCGGTGGCGGCCAGATAGCCGCCCTGGGCCAGATAGTTGATGTCGTGGCCGGCCCAGGTGGAGCGGGGGCCGCTCTGGCCGTAGCCGGTGGTCGAGCACAGGATGATCCCGGCGTTGACGGCCCGGAGATCCTCGAACCCGAGACCGAGCCTGCCGACCACCCCGGGGCGGAAGCTCTCGACCACCACGTCCGCCTTCCTGACCAGGGCGAGGAACGCCTCCCGGCCCTCGGGTGCCTTGAGGTCGATGGCCGTACGCAGCATGCGGCGCGAGCCGCTGTAGGCGTAGAAGGGGGGGTGGATGGGCTCGGCCCCGGCCCCGGGCACGGCGCCCACCTTGACCACGGTGGCGCCGTAGTCGGCCAGCAGGCGCGTGCACCGGGCCGCCGGGCCGACGGTGGCCAGATCGAGGACGGTGATCCCATGCAGCGGTCCTCCCGGGCCCTCGGGCTGCGGATCGCCGACACGCCGGCGCGGCGGAGTCGTTGGCGGATGAGTCGGTCACGGGCGTGGGGTGGCGTCAGAAATTCTTCGGGAGGCCGAGCTTGCGGCGGGCGATGATGTTCTTCTGGATCTCCGAGGAGCCGCCGCCGATGGTGTCGATCACCGTGTAGCGGTAGGTCGACTCGGACCGGCCTTTCATGGGTGCGTCCTCGTCGCGCACCCGGAGCTGGCCGCCCGGGCCGGCGATGTCCATCGACGCGTTGGCCAGCCGCCTCGAGTACTCGGTGGTGAACAGCTTGTACTCGGATGCCTGCGACGTCGGGGGCGAGCCGCCCTGCGAGGAGGCGAACACGAACTTGAGGCCGAGCATCCGGGCCACCTCGGCCTGGGTGTGGAGCTGGGCGATGGTGGACCGGACCACGGCGTCGTCCTTCAGGGGCTCGCCGTCCCGCTCGGCACTGGCCACGTACTCGGTCAGCAGGTCCAGCCTCTGGGCGATGGGCGAGTAGGTGAACAGGGTGAACCGCTCGAGGTCGAGGGCCTCCGAGATGTACTGGAAGCCCTTGTTGAGCTCGCCGACCACATAGTCGTCGGAGACCCAGACGTCGTCGAGGTAGACCTCGTTGGTCCGCTCGTCGCCCATGGTCCAGATGGCCTTGACGGTGATGCCGGGATGGTCCATGGGCACGAGGAACAGGGTGATCCCGTGGTGCTTGGGCGCGTCGGGGTCGGTGCGGGCCCCGACCCAGTACCAGTCGGCGAAGTGGGCCGAGGTCGTCCAGGTCTTCTGCCCGTTGAGCCGCCAACCGTCGCCGTCCCTGGTCGCCTTCAACTGCATGGAGGCGGCGTCGGAGCCGGCGTTGGGCTCGGAGTAGCCCACGGCGAACTCGACCTCGTTGCGCAGGATCTTGGGGAGGAATTCCTTCTTCAGCCGCTCGCTGCCATGGCTGATGATGGTCTTGCCGATGATGCCGACGCCCTTGCCGATCTGCGGCCCGCCCCGGGCGGCCAGCGCCTCGTTCAGGAGGTACTCGTAGATCCCCTCGCCGGCCGTGCCCCCGTACTCCTCGGGCCAGGTGATGCCCAGCCAGCCCTGCTCCCCGACCTTGGCCATGAACTGGCGCCGGAGCGGCGTGTCCACGATCTGGGCCATGTTCTCGCGGGTGACGTCGAAGACCTCCGGATCGTCGTTGGCATCGAGGAATTCCTCGACCTCCTTGACGAATTCGAGCTGCTCCGGGGTGAACTCGAAGTCCATGGGTGGGGCCTCCGTGGCTGGGGCGCGGCGGGCGCCGCAGTGGTTTCCTGACTGACCGTCAGATACTGTGGACATCATAGGATGAGGAGGCAGTCGAGGCCAGCGAAGGGAACGTCGAACCAGATGAGAGGCATCACCAGCATCGCCGGGTATGTCCCCTATCGGCGCCTCCAGCGGGCCGCGGTGGCCCAGGTGTTCGGGGCCGGTGGCGGCAAGGGGACCCGATCGGTTGCCTCCCACGACGAGGACACCACCACCATGGGGGTGGAGGCGGCCCGTCTGGCCCTGCGCTCGGCGCCCGGGGCCGCACCCGAGGCCATCTGGTTCTCCACGGCCACGCCCGGCCTACCTCGACAAGACCAACGCCACCGCCATCCATTCCGCCCTCCGCCAGCCCTCCCACGTGGCCGCCTTCGACTTCGGGGGGGCCCTCCGGTCGGGGTCGGGTGCCCTGCGCTCGAGCCTCGGGGCCGGCCGGAACGGGCACCACCCTGGTCATCCTGGCCGACCTGCGGGACGGCCTGCCCACGTCGGGCGACGAGTCGGCCGGGGGCGACGGCGCCGCCGCCGTCGTGGTCGGGGACGACACCCCGGGGGCGCCGGTGATCGCCGAGTACCTGGGCGGCGCCTCGGTGAGCGACGAGTTCCTCGACCGGTGGCGCACGGCGGGCGACCGGCGGTCGAGGGTGTGGGAGGAGCGGTTCGGGGAGACCCGCTACGTCCCGCTCGGCACCGAGGCCTGGGAGTCGGCCCTCAAGGCGGCGGGGCTGACCGCCGAGCAGATCGACCGGGTGGCGGTCACCGGAATGCACGGGCGGGCGGTCAAGGCGCTGGTCCGCAAGCTCGGTGTCGGTGACGGCGCGGTGGCCGACGATCTGACCTCATCGGTGGGACAGGCCGGGACGGCCCACCCCGGCCTGGTGCTGGCCTCGATGGTCGAGCAGTCGGGGCCCGGCGAGGTGGTGGCCGTGGTGGCCCTGGCCGACGGCGCCGACGTCCTGTTGTTCCGGACCACCGGGGCCCGGTCGGCGTGGACCCCGGCCGAGCCGGTGGCCGAGCAGATCGCCGGCGGCGCCGACCTCAGCTACGGGAAGTTCCTGTCGTGGCGGGGTATGGTCACCACCGAGCCGCCCCGACGCCCCGAGCCCCAGCGGGTGTCGGCGTCCGCGGCGTGGCGCAGCGAGGAGTGGAAGTTCGGGTTCGTGGGTTCGCGCGATCGCACATCGGAGGCCGTCCACCTCCCTCCCGCCCGGGTCTCGATGCGGGGTGGGGCCGTCGACGACATGGACCCGATCGACATGGCCGACACCGGGGCCACCATCGCCACCTACACCATCGACCGGCTGGCCTACTCCCCCAGCCCCCCGATCGTCTTCGCCGTCCTCGACTTCGACGGCGGCGGCCGGTTCCCGGTGGAGCTGACCGACGTCGACCCCGACACGGTCGACATCGGCGACCGGGTGACCATGACTTTCCGGAAGCTGTTCACCGCCGACGGCATCCACGACTATTTCTGGAAGGCGAAGCCGGTACGCGCCGACCGACGGCCGGATCCGGCCGGTCCGGCCGGAGGCTGAACGGCCGTCGCCGGCGCCGGGCCAGACGCTCGAAGGCGGGGATTCGGAAGAACCGGAGAGGGTTTCGGGGAACAGACCCGGCGGAGGAGATTTCGGAGAGAACGACTTTCGGGAAGAGGGAGAACGACGTTGGCATCACATGGGATCAAGGACCGGGTGGCGATCGTGGGCATGGGCTGCACCCGGTTCGCCGAGCACTGGGACAAGGGCCTCGACGACCTGATCATCGAGGCCGCACAGGACACCTTCGCGTCGGCCGGCGTGACCAAGGACGACGTCGACGCCTACTGGTTCGGCACCGCTCAGTCGGGGATGAGCGGCATCACCCTGGCCCGACCCCTGCAGCTGGAGGGCAAGCCGGTCACCCGGGTCGAGAACTACTGCACCACGGGATCCGAGGCTCTGCGGGCGGCGGCCTACGCGGTGGCGTCCGGCGCCTACGACGTGGCCATGGCGGTGGGGGCCGAGAAGGTGAAGGACTCCGGGTACCAGGGACTCAACGCCTTCCCCATCCCCAACGACGGCACCGCCCGGACCCTCACCGCGGCGGCCATGTTCTCGATGGTGGCCCCGGCCTACGGGAAGAAGTACGGCGTGAGCGAGGACGAACTGACCGAGGTACTGGCCCGCATCTCGTGGAAGAACCACCGCAACGGCGCGCTCAATCCCCGGGCCCAGTTCCGCAAGGAGGTGTCCGTCGAGACCATCTGCGCCTCGCCCCGGGTGGCCGGACGGCTCGGGGTGTTCGACTGCGCCGGCGTGGCCGACGGTGCCGCCGCAGCCATCGTGGTCCGGGCCGAGGACGCCCACCGCTATACGGACAAGCCCCTCTACATCAAAGCCCTGTCCTTCTCGGCGGGCAGCGGCTCGGGTCTCATCGACCCCGACTACGACTACACCTGGTTCCCCGAGTGCGCCCGGGCCGCCGAGGATGCCTATGCCCAGGCCGCCATCACCGATCCCCGGCGCCAACTGGCCATGGCCGAGGTCCACGACTGCTTCACGCCGACCGAGCTCGTGCTGATGGAGGACCTCGGATTCGCCGAGCGGGGCACGGCCTGGAAGGAGGTGCTGGCCGGTACCTTCGACCGTGACGGCGAACTCCCGGTGAACCCCGACGGCGGGCTCAAGAGCTTCGGCCATCCGGTGGGCGCCTCCGGGCTCCGGATGTTCTTCGAGACGTGGCTGCAGCTACGCGGCGAGGCCACGCCCGAACGCCAGATCCACACCGACCGGACCCTCGCCCTCACCCACAATCTGGGCGGCTACCCGGGTGAGATGGTCTCGTTCGTCTCAGTGGTGGGCACAGAGCTCGGCTGAGCCGGGCGCCTCGGCCTCGCGCTCGTCGAGCAGGGCCCACCACGCGTCGGCGCCGCGACGGGCCGACCGGCCCACCTCGTCGGCGTCGGCGCCGAGCAGCGTGAGCGCGGCCACGGCCCAGTCCCCGTGGTCGGCGTCCATGGCGGCGTGGACATCCCAGAACTCGGTGCCGGCGGCGTCAATCCCGTACCAGCGGCGCAGTCCCTCGGCCTTGGACGAGGCGATGGCCGACGCCTGGGTCTCGTAGGCCGCCAACCCGGCCAGGGCGGCGACCGGTCCCTCGGCCACCAGGTCGAAGTAGGTGGTCACCAGGGCGTCGGCGGCGGGGCCTGGCGTGGCCGGCGTGGCGGCGGCGGGGCCGGTGCCGCCGTCGTTGCCGCTGCCGCCCGCCGATGCGGCAAAGCGGTCGAACAGGGTCAGGTGGGGCTCCGGGCGGCCCAGCTCGTCGGCCAGGTTCTCGGCCACCAGGGCGGCGGCCTCGGAGGCGCCCTCGGCCTCCAAGCTGGTCGACCACCGCGGTGAGCACGGCGGGGAGCGCGGCCTCGAACGCCCGGTAGTGGACGGCGTACTGGCGGAGCTCGCCGGCGCTCAGCAGGCCCGCCTCCCAGCGCTGGTAGAAGGGATGGGTGAGCAGCTGCCGCCCGTCCAGCGAACGGGCCACGACATCTGCAAGGGAACGGTCAGCCGGTGAAGAGGTCATGCCGCATCCTATCCAGTGACGCCGGTGCCGGCCCGGTGTCTCGAGGTCGGATGGGGGTCCCGATGGGAGCCGGTCGGCCGCGGGTCTGGGTCGGCCCGGGGCGGGTCGCGCCGGCTCGGGCCTCAGCGGGCGGCCACGGCCTGGTTGGAGGGGTGCGCGTAGCGTCCGCTCATGGCGACGGGCGGCGGCCGCACATTGGAGCCGGGTTCGCCCGGCCCCTCGGGCCGGAGATAGTGGAGCTTGCGCTCGCGCTCCTCGGCCGTTCTCCGCAGCTGCACCAGGACGGTCACATAGGCGGCCAGCGCCACTCCCGGAGAGGGCGGTGAGGATCCAAGCCGCCGAGGCTCCCGGGACGAACCCGATGAGGAGGGTGACCGAGAAGATCGCGGCCATCACCCCGAGGGTGTCACGGCGGCGCTTGCGGACGAGGAGCCGGGTGTCGGTGGTCGAGGGACGCGACGGCATGCCCATGCCGCCGTCGACAGAACCCGGGGACGGCCACCGTCCGGGTTGCCCGACATCGTCAAAGGTGCGGACCGGGCGGGGATCGCCCCCACCGGCCGAGTCGCCGTCGGGCTCTTCGCCCAGGAAGGCGAGGGCGGGCCGGGGCAGCTGGCGTGCGCCCACCACCGACAGGACGGGACGCGCCGCCACCTCGGGATATCCGGAGCCGTTGGGCTTGGCCACCCCGCTTCCGTCGACCGAACGAAGCCGGTAGGCGGGGGTCACGATGGGCTGGGGGCCCGAGTGCTCGAGCACCCGCAGCTGCCGGTGGAAATGGGAGATCGAGCCGATCTCCCCGACGGTCTGCGAGCGGCGCTTCATCAGACTCGGGGTCAAGATGACGATCCATGCCGCCGCAATGATGATCACAAGGATCATGGGCATCAGCTCCTCGACCTACGCTCCGTGCAGAAAAACCCTAACCACAGGCAATTCCGCAGTGGTGGATGGTCGGGGAACGACAGTGCCGACATCGGCCGCGCCTCGGCGGCCCATGGCACCCCCCGGGTGCGTTGTGCTCAATTCCTACACCGGCCGGTGGGCCCCGCTCAACTCGTGGACAACGGCCCAGGTGACCGGGGTCCGAGTCCCTCCCTGATCACCACCCACCGTCGTCGGCGATCCTCGCCTGGTGCCGTCGGCGATGGGCCGGGCTCGGCCCTCCTCTCGCCTGGCCGAGCCGATCGGCCACTATGGGTAGGTGATTTCGGACGTCGCCGTGGGCGATGCGGGCCCAAAGGGACTGGGGGTGTTCACACGTCGTGCCTTTTGGAGAGGAGAGTTCATCTTCCGCCGGCGCCATGGTCGCGTTGTTGGCCGGTCCGACCTGTGGCGTCTTTCCGACGACGAACGACGGCACCTCTGCGAACTCGACTTCGACAGAAGTGCAGTCCTCCTTCCTCCTGGCTGCTACCTGAACCATTCGTGTGACCCCAACGCCATGAGGAGTGGGGTCCGCGTCTTCGCATGGCAAGACATCAGGCCAGGGAGAGGAGGTGACGATCGATTATCGGCTGAATGCATTTGACGATTCCGATGTCTCGAGTTGCGAATGCGGAGCTTCGAACTGTCCAGGAGTGGTGACGTGGAGCTTCTTTGCCCTCGATCACCCGAACCCAGCAGCTGTATCTCCCGTACGCTCCAGCATTCATCAAGCGTGAGTACCGGGCTCGAAGGTAGGCCGGTCAGCGGCAGCCGTCAGCCACGACTCACGGTGGAGGAGGCCACAGGCAGGGCAGTCGCAACGGAAACACCACAACCGGCTGGCCATGATCAACCCCACCTACGAGATCCTTTCGGCCGACGAGAGACCGCCAACACCCACTGAGGGTGGTGACGATGTCGACGGCGTGGAGTTTGGCCAGGGTGAGGGTGGTGACGAAGGGGGATCTCCGTCCGGCGGTGGAGCAGCACCTCTGTCGCCGGGATCTGCGACGGGGTGCACAGATTTTCGGCTGCGACTCAGTCGAAGGTCGGCGGCACGTCCCGGCTGCGCTTCAGCTCGAAGAACCCCGGTGTCCCGGCCACCAGCAGCACGCCGTCCCACAGCACTCCGGCGGCCTCACCCTTCGGGGCCGGGGTAACCACCGGGCCGAAGATGGCCGTCCCGTTGACACTGATGATCGGGGTACCCACATCCTCCCCGACCTGGTCCATGCCCACCCGGTGGGAGCTGATGATCGCCTGGTCGTATCGGTCGGTCTCGGCCGCGTCGGCCAGCGAGGTGGGCAGGCCCACCTCCGCCAGCGCCTCCTCGAACGTGGCCCGGTCCTTGGGCTTCTGCTCGATGTGGAAGCGGCTGCCGAGCGCGGTGTAGAGCGGCTGGAGGACATCGGAACCGAAGGCCTGCTCGGCGGCCATGCACACCCGCACCGGACCCCACGCTTCGTTGAGCAGCTCCCGGTACTTCTCGGGGATCTCCTCCTTGCTCGAGTTGAGGTAGGCCAGAGACATCACGTGCCATCGGACCTCGACGTCCCGCACCTCGGCGACGTTGAGGATCCACCGTGAGGTGATCCACGCCCACGGGCACAGTGGATCGAACCAGAAGTCCGCCGTCGTCTTGTCGGTGTCCTGACTGGTTGCTTCGATCGTCCGGGTGTCGGTCATGTCGCTCCTCGGCTGTCCGCACGGCTACCGGTTGCAACCCCGTCGGCCGCGAACCTGTTCCCGGCCGGCCGGCCATCAGTCCTGTCGTGTGACGCCTGACACCGGTGGGCGCCCGGTGGACCGAGAGGCCCACGCTAGCTCCCGGCCGTCGCCCGGTCAGCCCAGGCCGAGGACCCGGAGCGCGTTGGTCCGCAGGAACTTGGGCCAGACCTCGTCCTTGAAGCCGACCGAGGGCAGCTCGCCCATGATCCGCTCGAGGGAGAGGCCCATCGGGAAGTAGCCGGCATAGATGATCTTGTCGGCACCACGCGTGTTGGCGTAGTCGATGATGGCCTGGGGGTAGTACCGGGGAGCGAACGCACTGGTGGAGTAGTGCAGGCCGGGCCACTTGAGCATGAGCTTGACGGCCAGGTCCGTCCACGGCTCGCAGCCGTGGCGGGTCACGAAGACCAGTTCGGGGAAGTCGAACATGACCTCGTCGATGAGCTCCACGTGCTGGCAGGCCGCCTTGAGGCGAGGACCGGGGATCCCCGCGCAGCAGAAGATCGGGATGCCCAACTCCACACATTTGGCGTAGAGCGGGTACATCTTCTTGTCGTTGATCGGGACCTGGGGGAAGGTGCCGGCAGGAAAGACCCCGACGGCGCGGACGCCGTAGGTCTCGTACTCCTCAACCAGGCGCCTGATCCCGGCCATGCCGTCGTTGGGGTCGGCGTTGGCGCAGGGGATGAACCGGTCGGGGAACCGTGTCACCGCCTCGGCGCCCGTCCCCGACGGGTCACCCACCCCGATCAGCGCCATCTCGACGCCCCACAGGTCCATCTCCCGAAGGGTCACCCCGATCGGGTCGGACGACCCCCGCAGTTCCTTCCCCGGCACGTCTTTGAAGATGTACTCGACCGGGAACTCGAACTTCTCCTGGGACTCGACGTCCTTGGTCTGCCGGGTGATGAACCGGTAGGCCTCCTTCATGTCGGCGTGCGGGAACCCCACCATGGTGTCCACCACGCCCACGTCCTTCGGCATGCCCATGTTCGTGCTGTCCTCCCCGGCCGCGAGCACCGTCCGCGGTCGGAGCGGTGGCACAGCGGTTCGGCGCCGGACACTATCGGACCGGGTCGGCGGACTCCATCGGCCCGGCAAGGGCCGGTGGGTCAGGACGGCACCGATCGGGCCGTCCACCTGCCGTCGCGCCGCTCGAACGACCACCGACACGCCGAAGGCCCGGGAGACGGCCTCCCCGGTGAGGACCTCGGCCACCGGTCCGCTCCCGACCATCGCCCCGCCACTCAGCAGCGCGGCGTGGGTGACCCCGGGCGGGATCTCCTCCAGATGATGGGTCACCAGGACCAGAGGGGGCACGGTCGGGTCGGCGGCCAGATCGGCCAGTCGGGCCACCAGCTCTTCCCGGGCACCGAGGTCGAGTCCGGCAGCGGGCTCGTCCATCAGCAGAAGCTCGGGGTCGGCCATCAGTGCCCGGGCCAACAGGACCTGTTGGCGCTCGCCTTCGGACAGCAGGCCGAAGGGTCGTTCGGCGAATTGCGGACCGCCGAATCCGGCCCCGGCGAGCAGGGACCGGGCCTGGTCCCGATCGGCCTCGGTGTACTCGTGCCACCAGGTCTCCAAGGCAGCATGGCGGCCGGTCATCACCACCTCGAGGGCGGCCAGTTCGGGGCGCAAGGGTCCGTCCCACCGATGCACTGACCACGGCGATTCGACGACGCAGCTCGCGCATGTCCACCTGCCCCAGGCGCTCACCCAGAATCTCGACCACTCCCCTGGTCGGCCACAGTGCCGATCCGACCACCTTGAGCAGCGTGGTCTTGCCCGAGCCGTTCGGGCCCAGCAGGGCCCACCGCTCCCCCGCCCGCACCGTCCAGGAGATGTCGTCGAGCAGCGACGTAGCCGCCGCGCACCACCGAGACGTGCTCGAGCCGGATCACCTCGGTGTTCATGGCCGCTCCGGGCTGACGTCGGGGGCTGACGACGTCAACGGGCTGACGTCGGGGGTCGATGGTCGGCGCGAATGTTAACCGCCGACGCCCCGCCTGAACGACCGTGCGCCTGCGTGCGTCGGCGGTCAGCTTGTCCCGTTGAGGGCACTACATTCGCCTGGATGACCGGGCGCGACGTCGACCTCGTGCTGTTCGACCTGGGTGGGGTGCTCATCGAGCTCGGCGGGGTGGGGTCGATGGCCGAGCTGGCCGGGATCGCCAGCGACGAAGAGGTATGGAAGCGGTGGCTCACCAGCCCCTGGGTGCGCCGCTTCGAGAGCGGTCGGTGCACGGCCGACGAATTCTCGGACGGGGTGGTGTCCGAGTGGGGGTTGCCGGTCTCGCCCGAGCAGTTCCTCCGGGTGTTCCGCGAGTGGCCGATCGGCCCGTACCCAGGCGCCTCGGAGCTGCTCACCGAGGTTCGGCGCACCGTCCCGATCGGCTGTCTCAGCAATACCAACTCCACCCACTGGGACGACCAGGTGGCGCGCTGGCCCATCCTCGACCTCTTCGACTACCGCTTCCTCTCGTTCGACCTCGGCTTGGTCAAGCCGGATACTGCGGTCTTCGAGCGGGTGGCCGAGCTCCTCCCGGTCGGGCGGGACCGGGTCCTGTTCCTCGACGACAACGCACCCAACGCCGACGCCGCCCGCTCGGTCGGCTTCGTGTCGGAGCACGTGCGCGGCCTCGCCGAGGCGCGGCGCGCCTTGGTGGCGGTGGGACTGCTCCAGGGCGGTGAAGATTCCACGGCACCGGCCGGCCCGCTCCCCCCGGGTGAGTCCCCAAGGGCCGAGGTTGGTCCCGTCCTTGCCCAGCGGCCGAACCGACCCGATGCCCCACGACAGCGCCGGAGGACGGCGGCCGTTAAGTTTGCCCTGTGATCCGTCATCACCGACCGCCCCGGCACTACGACGGACAGGTCGCCGTCGTGACTGGGGCCTCGTCGGGAATTGGGCGAGCCTTGGCGCTGACCCTGGCCGAGCGGGGTGCATCGGTGGTCGGCCTGGCCCGTCGGCGAACCCTGCTCGACGAGGTCGGGGCGGAGTTGTCACGACGTTCACTCGGGAGCACCACCCAGGTGTGCGACGTGGCCGACGGCGAGGCCTTCCGCGACACGCTGGCCGACCTGGAGGCCCGACCGGGGAAGGATCGACATCCTGGTCAACAATGCCGGGGTCGACCTGATGCTGCCCGCGCCCGGCGGCGACGTCGGCACGGTGCGGCGGGTGTTCGATGTCAACTTCTTCAGCACGGTCACCGGCACGCTGGCCGTGCTGCCCGGCATGGTCGACCGGGGAGCGGGTGTCGTGGTCAACGTGTCGTCCGACTCGGCCCGCGCTCCGGAACCCGGCCAAGGCGCCTATGCCGCATCGAAGGCCGCCATTTCGACCTTCAGCGAATCGGTGGCCCACGAGGTGGCGTCCCGCGGCGTGTCGGTCCATGTGCTCTACCCGGGTTGGGTTCCCACCGCGATGGGCCTGTCGGGCAACGAGGACGGGGGCTCACTCCCTCCCAAGATGGTGCGTCGGACGGCCGACGGGGTGGCCGCACTGGTCGCTGATCGGATGGGTGGGCCGAGGATCGACATCAATGCGGCCTGGCTGCCACTGCTCGCCCCCATGGCGCGCACGTTTGCGCCCGTGGCCTACCAGAAGGCCATGCGCCGGCTGGCCACCACCGGTTCCCGTGACCGTGCCGCCGGCCCGTCGAATGGGAGGAGCGGGAGGAGCGAACATGGTCAGAGGTGAAGGCACCACGGTGGCCAGAGGGGTGACACCCGACGAGGTGTTCGACTTCGTGCTCGACCCGGCTCAGTACACCAAGGCCGATACCAAGATGGTCTGGGTGACCAAGTTGGCCGACACGCCCGACGGGATGCTGGCTCGAGAAGACGGGAAGTTCCTCGGCCGTTTCCCCGGGTCGGTGATCACCCGCTACCGCTGGGAGCGGCCCCGCTCGATCGACGTCACGCTGGAGCACGGAGTACCCCGTCACCTCCACGCCTGGTTCGAGATCGAGGCCGTGGACGGCGGGACCCGGATCCGCCACGTCGAGGAGCTCGACCTCGGTCACGGTCCGCTGGGGTGGCTCCACGACCGGGTGGCTGGCAAGTGGTTCTCCCGCTCGGTGGACACCGAGGTGGCCGAGATCGGCCGGCTGCTCGAGTCCGGCGAACGTGGCCGGGCCGTCTCTCGGGGCCGACGAAGACCGGCCCGAGCCCGGCGCCGACGGCTGACTCGGGTCAGAGCCTGGCGGGGCTCGGCCGTGTCGGTCGGATCGGCGACCGCACGCTATCGGCCCCGACCGAGGACGATGACTCGCGGCGGTGAGACGGGTCCCAACCGTTTGGTGCCGGCCAGACCCGCCCGACCGTCATTCCGTTACGCTTTACGACGTGCAAGAAGTTGGCCGCCTGCTGGCCTCCGGCCGCGACGCCGACATCTTCGAATTCGGACCGGACCTGGTCCTGCGCCGGTCGCGGAATGGTCGATCCCTCGAGGCGGAGGCCCGGGTCATGGAGTATCTCCGGGTGCACGGCTATCCGGTCCCGGCGGTACAGGAGCTGGCCGATAACCAGTCCAACCTCATCATGGAGCGGATCCACGGTCCGTCGATGGTGGACTACCTGAGCAGGCATCCATGGACGATCCGCCGCCAGGGGCACATCCTGGCCGCCCTTCATCATCAGCTGCATCAGGTGCCTCCGCCCGATCTTCCTACCTGCCGTGCCCATCGGGCAGGGTGACGCATTCCTCCATTTGGACCTTCATCCGCTCAACGTGATGATCGGTCCGACCGGGCCGGTGGTCATTGACTGGACCAACGCAGGTCGGGGCGATCCCTCCGTCGACGTGGCCCTGGCCTACCTGCTCATGTCCTCCGGACAGGTACCGACCAATCATGTGGAGGGGCTGGTGATCGGCATGGGCCGTCGGGTCCTGACCAGCAGCTTCCTGAGCCGGTTCGATCGGGACCCGATCCGAGCACGGATGAGGGAGTGCGCCGAGTGGAAGGCCCACGACCAGAACATGTCGGCACAGGAGATCGCATCGATGCGACGGATCGCCGCCAAAGCTGATCCGACTTGACCGGACGTCGACCCGGCCGAGGCCATGGGTAAGATCGGCCGCTTGTCAGAACGAGATCTCCAGGCCATGCTGCGCACCCTCTCGATCGAACGGAGACCCGGCTCGTTCTGTTTCGTCGACCAGGACCAGGTCCCTCCCGGAGCAGTCGTCCATGCCACCGTGGCCGAGTCCGAAGGCACGACGGCAGTATCGACAGATCGTCCTCGAGCACCCGGGCCGAGGCTCCGGAATTCGTGGCTGCATGGCTCACGGTCGAGGTGCATTCCTCGCTCGAGGCGGTCGGGCTCACCGCGGCACTCTCAGGGGCGTTGGCGAAGGCCGGAATCCCCTGCAATGTGCTGGCCGGTCTCCACCACGACCACCTGCTGGTGCCGGAGTCCAATGCCGACCTGGCCATCGAGGTCCTGCGCGGACTGCGAGAGGACAATGCGGGTGTCGAGCACGGATGAATCAGCACGGACGAATCAGGGCGGTCGGATCAGGGCGGTCGGCCGAGTGTCGTGTGGTCGGTCACCAAGGTCGGGCCGGGACGAGGCGCAGGGGTAGCAGTACCGGTTGAGGTCGCTCTCCAGTGGGAACACCTGATACCGGACGATCTGCCTGCCGCACCGGCAGGTGGCCGTGGGATGGTCGAACGGTTTGGCGTGCCTCGTCGGGTAGCCAGTCCGCCAACGGTACGAGCAGACTCGGTGTGGGTGGATCGATGAGTTCGAGCACGGTCATGGTTTCGTCAAGCAGCTGATCGGGGCTCTGCTTGCCTCCCTCACGGCCATTCTGCGGGGTGCGCTATGGAGCGGCCTGGTTCAAAACATAGGGCCAGCTGTGAATCGAGCCTCTGTCGCTGGAACCGTTGACACTCGCCTGGTCGTTCGAGCACGGCTGGGAACCGCAGTCAGTCCACGATCACCCTTCGGTCGACGCCAAACGGCGGACCGCTGTGGCCCGGTCGTCCTCGTCGAACAGATCGGCCCATCTGGCCTGCTGGATTTCGCCTTCCAAGGTGAGCTCCGGATGGCCCTGGTCAACCAGCCATCGGGTCACCGGAAGCACCCCGTAGTCGGCGAGGATCGCCTTGGCGGCTGCGACCGCCCCCATCTCGTTGATGAGTCCCACCCAGACGAAGGGGTCGAAACCCAGACTCCTGATCTGGCTGATCAGCTCCCGACATCGACTCTGGAATCGTCCCTCGAGTGCCGTCCCATCGGCCGGTGTGGCCACGGGGGCGCCTCTCGGGCTGGCCGCCGGTTCGAACGGCGCCGATGGGCCGACGTGGAGCGTGCGCCCGCAGGCTCCGCAGTAGAAGATCTCCACCTGGGGCCGCACCCCGCCCGTGGAGGCGCCCGTGGACTCGATCTGCTCGTGGACGAGGTTCTCCCGCAGGGAGTGCCTGCAGTCCGGGCATATCGGACCACCGCGTTCGGGTGACACGACGACCAGTGTGCCATTCCGTCGGCGGCGTCCCGAACGTTATTTGCCCATCCTCGATCAGGAGCAGGAGAACGTGAGGGACACCGGTGAATCCTGGGGGACCTTCGATCCGGCGGCCGGTGCCTGCATCGTCACGCGAGCCTTGGTTGCGTCCGATCCGCAGCGGGCGGGATTGGCCATGGAGTTGGTCAGGCCGGCAGATTGGATGACCAGGAGCGCCTGGTAGACGCCAAGGCCGACGACATTGGGCACCGTCTCGGTCGCCCCGGCTGCGGGCGGGGGCGCGTCCCCGTTGGAGATGGCGAGGCTCACGACTCCTCCCCGAGGGACCTGGCTCCCGGAAGACGGGGACTGCGAGATCACCGAAGCGGTGGGTCGACGACTTCTCACGAAGTCGAAGTGCAGGGTGACACCGGCGGCGCGAGCCTCCCTGTCCAGGGACGGAAGACCGGCGCCGACAAAGTTGGGGACGGTCACGGTGCGGCTGACGGGGACGGTGGTGCGGGTCGTTGGTGACGACCGACCGTGGGCGATCTGTCGGCCCACAAAGAAGATTCCGACGGCGATGATGACGACGCAGGCAGCGAGGGCCAACACCTTCACGTCGAGCCACGGCGCACGGCGGGTTGCCGGCCCCGAGGCGCTCGGCACCAGCTGATCCGTGCTTCCCGTCGGATCGGCAGGTGATCGACCGAGCCCCTCATGACCGGATCGGGGGCGGTCCGGATTGGCCAACGGGGTGGCCTCGGCAAGTTCCCCGAGGGCATCCTTCAGCCGGCTCTCCACTTCGACGTCGTTCATCCCGCGATCTCCCTCTTCAGGCGTTCCAAGCCTCGTGACGCCAGCGTCTTGACCGTCCCGGGGCGGCAACCGAGCGCCTCAGCGATCTCGGCCTCGGACCAGTCGGCCCAATACCGCATGACCAGGGCGGCCCGTTGCCGGTAGGGCAACGAGAACAGCACGTCGATGACCTCGGAGGCACCGAGGGAGAGGGGCCTGGGCGACGGCAGCGCACGATGCGCCCTCCGCTCTCGCCCCAGTCGACGCTCACGGTCGTGGCACAGGTGCACCACGGTGGTCCGGAGATAGCCGCCCGGGTTTTCGAGAACGGTGATCCGGCCCTGAAGTCGGGCGAATGCTTCCTGGACCACGTCCTCGGCGTCTTCGGTGCTGCCCGTCAGGGCATGGGCCAGTCGGACCATGCCGGCATACTCGACCCGATAGAGGCTGACGAATGGATCGCGCTCCTCCTCGCTCACATTCGTATCCTGACCGACGGGTCCACACACATCTACACCGACGACGGAGCGGGCTCCCCGGTTGCATCGAATCTGGAAACGGTCTTCCGACCGCCCCGTCTCGGCTTGCAGGCGTTGGGTGGCGGCGTGGGCGTGGGGGTGGCGTGGGTGTGGGTGTGGGTGTGGGTGTGGGTGTGGGCGGTCGTGTGGGCGGTCATCGTCCAGGTCGTGCCGTGGTGATTGTCACCCCAGAGCCAGCCCAGTGAGTCAGCTGATCGGTGCCAGCTTCTTGATCGTGACGCTCGACGAGGTCGAATCGACGAATCCGGGTGTCCCCGTGAAGCTGACGCGGGCATCGGCGTCCCGGTCACACCAGGCACGTCCTCCTCCGAAGTCCTGGGGCTCCGATCGGGTGGCCGCACAAGTCTGTGGTCCGGCGATCTCGATGAGTCCCGTCTTCGCATGGAGGACGACATCCATGGCTCCTCGATGCACCTGGAGCGGTGGGCCCGGCGAATAGACGAGGAAGCCGCCCTTGGTGATGTGGGCATCGAACGAGCGCGCCCAAACGGTCTGCTCCCTCTCTGTCATCCGGGCCGTGTAGTCGCCCGAGTGAACGGCGTCCCGGACCAGAACGACCCATGGGCCGAAGGTGAAAGCCAAATAGTCTGCGGCCGGGTCACGGAAAGGCGGGGCGGCCTGATTGCCCGAGTAGTACGGGACGGCACCGCCGTTGGCACCCATATAGACGGCTAGCGGCTTACCGATGAAGATCGAATCGACGGCTCCGTAGTAGGGCGCCACATAGCTACTGCAACACTGGTCAGGACCCTTCGCTGCCGACCAGGCAATCTCTCCGCCGGCCGTCAGGCTCGCCCTTGCCAGTTGGAGGGAGGAGGGGTAGCTGAGGGCGAAACCCCGACCGTCAGGGATCCGAATGACCATTGTGGTCCGGCCTCCCCGGGTCGTCGTCGGTGGGACGAACCTGGGGAACGGCTGCTTCACGGTGGGACTTCCCACTCGGTCCGATCCGCCGACGGAGACAACGACGGTGAGCGCGAGCACCACGACCAGCGTCACGCACAGGGCCACCGCCCAGCGCCGGCGGTGCCTCCTGCGGGCCTCCCTGATCACTGCCCTGATCAGTGACTCGGGCGGCACTCGATCGCCCTCGACGGGCTCCTCTCGAGTCGGTGTCGGTTCGACCGACGTATCCGCCACCATGATGGTGATACTATGCATGTTACCATGAAGGATGTCAAGCGAGACCGAGAGGACAATCTTCCGCTGCACGAGCACGTGGCCGCGGAGATCCGCCGCGACATCGTGAACGGTGACGTAAAACCGGGGCAACGGCTCCCCCCCGCGAAGGACATGGCCGCCGTGTTGGGCGTGCACCCGAACACCGTGCTGCGTGCGCTCCGGCTCCTTCGCGAGGAGGGAGTATTGGAGTTCCGGCGGGGCCGCGGCATCACCGTCTCCGGCGAGCCTGAGCAAGGTGTCGTCGTCGCCCACGCCAGGGAGTTGCTGGCCCTGGCGCGGAGGCACGGCCTGGCCCGGGAGGACGTCATACTCATGCTCCGGCAACTGCCCTGACGGAGGGGCGTCGCCGGGTGGCTCCGGTCCGGAGCCCTGTGCCGCCGAACGTGGGACATGGTCGGCAAATGAGCCGTTCGGATTGGTGGCGGCGTCCTTGCTGTCAGTCCTTTCGATGACCGACGAGATCCGATCGTGAGCAGAATCGGTGGTTGCTACGTACTCCACCTCAACTAGTCCCAAGTCCGTCAGCTGTCTGCCCGATTCGTCCTCGCCCTTCTGCTCGTCGAGCAGAGCGCGGGGAAGCCGGGCAGATTCTGACCCTGTCGCTAAAGGAGTGCAGGACGTGCAGATCGACCCAGGTGACACCCTCATCAGAACTCGACCCGCCATGATCAGGAATCGACCCGCCACTTTCGTCTTCGCCGATGACACCGTGACGCCGCTGCCACTGGCGATTGTGGGAGCGGGCCTCTTGGTGGCGGTGGCAATCATCCATCTTCAGGACCAGGGAGGACTCCTCGGAGGGGAATCGCCGCTTTGGTTGAAGTGGGGCTACTACCTGGTGGAACTCACAAGCCTCATCGCCGCCGCTTTGGTCATCCGAGGCAAGGTGTTCGGATGGGTTCTCGGACTCGGGGCGACGGCGGGCCCGATGGTCGGCTACTTGCTTTCGAGGTCGGTGGGGATCCCTACTTCTGGCGACTCGGGTGACATCGGGAACTGGGGCTATCTGCTCGGGACCGTGAGCCTCATCGTCGAAGGAGGGACCATACTTCTTTCCGCGGTCTGTCTCACGAGGCTGTCACGAGCCTGGCAGGCCTGCCCGGTCCGAACGAGTGAGGCTGCTGACCTGGTCGAATGATGCCGATCGACACCCCCGGAGCGAAGGCGGCGGAACTCAGGTCGACCGCCCGGCCCGGGAAGGTCGGGGACGGCCGGGGACGGCCGCCTGGGGGTTTATGGAGGTTCGTCGTGGGTATAGCCACCCCATGTTCACCGTCCAGGAATCAGCCATCGATCTCGTCCGGCGACGCCTGGATACTCTCGGGGAGTTGCGCTCTACGACCGGCCTGACTTCAACGGAGGGTCGCCAGTACGAGGAACTCTGTGCGATGGAGAAGGTCTTGCTCACCAGGGTTCATCGGAACGAGCCAGATCGGAAGATGACTTCTACCCTTGGACTGCAAG
The DNA here is from genome assembly GCA_963812885.1 of uncultured Acidimicrobiaceae bacterium. Classification (GTDB taxonomy): domain Bacteria; phylum Actinomycetota; class Acidimicrobiia; order Acidimicrobiales; family RAAP-2; genus Bog-756. The sequence goes on from CAWEWZ010000008.1 coordinate 34,642, forward strand.
GGCGGATGAGGCGCGTCGGTTCCCAAGTGGTCGAGCGGTCACGTAGTCGTCGCGCCGAGGAGTCAGCGGCTTAACAGAGCCCTAGCGGCACAGGGTCCTGGTGGCTACTCCGGCGTCCTCGAGGCGACCGGCTTCGAGAATCCAGGCGGCGGCGCTATGCAGACCATTGAGCAACTCGGGCCCTCCGCACCCGAATGCTGTCGATCTACACGTTGAGACGGAACGTGGCCGGCGTGGGTTGTCAGGCGAGTCCGCCACAATCAGTCCAGATCTCGGTGCAGCTAGTGCAGGACCACCGTGAACTCGAAGAAGGCGAAAATGGGTCCGCGAGCCCTGTGCTTGGGTCCAACACCTCAGCCGAGTCGAACAGGCTGTCCATAATGTCCACTTCCGCCGCCCGCAATTCGGTTGCAGCAGGGTAGGACGCCGTCTATTCGCGCCAAACTCAATCGAGCTTGGTGGCGCTTTCAGATCGATTCTGGCCAGTCCGACCGTTCGGCTGCGTTGTCGGATAGTCCCACATCGGTTGGGCCCGAGTTCCGCACTACGGGAGTTCCGGTTCCGGTCCGCCTTCCATCAGGACCCGTTTCCTTCCGACCTCTGACCAGCGCGGTGTTCCCCATTTCACAAAACGTTCACCGATCGTTCAATCTTTAGTTACTTCCCCCTGAAAAAGTCGGAGTGACTCTGGACCGAGATTAGTCGTGCCTCCGTCTTGCCGTGCGGTGAATTTGACTCCGGTCCTGGTGGCGATGGGTTCGGTTCGCACTACTCGAAGGTTGTCAGCACTCCGATCTTCACCAGGTTGTGGTTGAAGACCCCGTAACCACACCAGGTGCGGGCTCCTTCGATCCCGTCGATCTGCGTCCGGTTCCATCCGAAGTCCCGTTTGAGGCAGCTGATCCGGCCTTCGCTTCCCGTTCTCCACTTCACCAGGCGCTGGAACTGCGGTCGACTCTCGACGGCGCGTCGTGACGCACTCGGTTTGCCTTTGGTGGGCAGCACAACAGTGCGCACCCCGAGCGAACTGAGCTGTTCGCCGACGGCGGTCTCGCCATAGCCGCGGTCAGCGGTGACCGCCTTGGGCACTCGCTTGGCCCGGCGGGTGACGCGCTCGACTGCCGGGACGAGCATCGGTGCATCGGCGTGGATTGCCGACCTCGACGTTGTGGTCGACGACGACGCCGTCCTCGTTGTCGACGACCTGGGCCTTGTAACCGAACTCGACAGGCTTGCCAAGTCGGCCCTTGCGGATCGGACGGGCGTCGGGGTCGTGCAGTGACACCAACCTGGTCGCTCCGTCGGGTACTTCGCCACCGAGACGCTTCTCGGTCTGCTCGGCGATCTGGTCGACCCGATCGGCAGTGAGCTCCAAGTCGCCGGCAATCGCGCAGAGCCTTCCCGGCGCGGCATTGCCCAGTCGCTTCAGTGCCCGGCGGGCGTTGGCCGCCACCTGTCGAGCCTCGGCGACCGCCGTCTGGGCGATGCGGACCATCTCGGCGTTTATGGCCAGGACCTCGTCTTTTGCCTCCCCGGTGCGCCGTCGAAGGTTGGCACCGATGGACCGGGCCCGGGCCCGCATCATCCGAGTCCGGTCCCGAGAGGTGGTCTGAGAAGCCAATCCCGCACCCTTCAACTTCTCGATGCCTTTGGCCATCTTGGCCACACCCTTGGCCAACAGACCCGAGTCCGTGGGGTAGGCGACGTTGGCGGGAACCACGGTGGTGTCGGCCCGGACCTTGTTGGTCTTCAACACCTTGGCCACCTGGGCCTTGGCCAGCAGCGCCTCGTTCAGCCCGTCGACCGCCGAGGACCCGCACCGGGTGGTGATCTTCATCAGTGTGGTCGGGTGCGGAACGGCCATGCCCAACGGGATCCGACAGAAGCGCTGCCACGAGATCGAGTCCGCGACCTCCCGGCACAGCGGCTCGAACCCCAGGCGGTAGCGGTACTTCAAGAACATCAGCCGGAGGTAGGTCTCGATCGGCACGGACGGGCGTCCGAGGGCGGCATGGAAGTGGGCGCGAAACGGCTCGAAGAAGGCCGGATCGTCGAGCAGGCGGTCGACCGCCTCGAGCTCGGCGGGCATCCCGAGGCACATCTCGGGGAGGATCGCTTCCCACAAGGTGGGCTGCGCGTTTACAGTTCTCAACACGATGGCCTCGATCCGTACTAGTCCTACGGTTCGGGGCCATCTTCGTCGATCTGGGCGCGAAACGCGAGTATCTACGGCGACTTTTTCAGGGGGAAGTAGTTAGGCACGCCTCTGTGAAGTGAGCTCGGCTAGAACTGCATTTGGTTCCGAAATCTTGACTGAGACAAGACAGACTCCTTGTCCCCGGCAGCTGAGATTTCCCTCACCAATTTGAGCCGAACCAGATTTGTCGACGTGCCCCAGGAGGCGAGCAGATGAGAATCGGTAGCGATCGAAGGAGCAGGACGTCTCGGTGGGCACTCCTAACGGCGACGGTGCTCGTCATGGGAGTTCCGGGAGCCATCGCATTGCAACGTGGATCAGCGGCGGCAGCGAGTTCCTCATCGTCGCCCCTCGCCAGTGTGAACCCGAGCGCCGGCACCCAGGGCTCAACCCATTTGGCAACCACTACCTATGTCTGGGGTCACAATGTCTATGCCCCAACGAAGACGGTTCTGAGAGGCGAGGTGGGGATGCATGCCGGAAACGCCGGCAACGCCTTCATTGAACCCAATGGTCAAGTTTGGGTAACCGGTCCGGACGCTCGGGCGCCAATCATCCGTACGTCGTACCAAATCTCTCCAGTGTGGTCGCTCTGGCTGCCGGAGGAGGTGTCTTCATGGCCATCTCCTCTTTGGCGCCCATCAAGGCTGGAACCTGTCCGACATCGACAGTGTGGGTCTGGTCGGACTATCAACCAGCAACTGAGGTGACGGCCCTCAATGGACTAGGCGTTTCTCAAATCGCAGAAGCATCGAATCATCGAATAGCTCTTACCTGCCATGGCTCGGTCTACGTGTGGGGAACTGGGAACCAACTGGGACTGGGCCCGGGACAGCCGCATGACGTTCTGACCCCCACGCTGAATCCGTATCTCACTGCCCTGACCCATGGCACAAACAGCGGAGTAGTCATTACCGCAGGAAGTGCTATGGCAGGAATCCTGGTAAATGGTCATGCCTACATGTGGGGTAACAATCGTCAAGGTCAGTGTGGATGCAGTCTCACTTCGAGGCTCATTCTTTACCCAACACCGGTTCTGCAGGGTGATGTTCTCTTCACGACGATTGTTTCTGGCGGGAAGGGAGGAGGCGACGGACAAACTCTTGCCATCGATCATTCAGGCAACGCGTGGTGCTGGCGGGCCAACTTTGAATAAGGGTGTGGCTTAGGTACTACCGCCGACGTCTTCAGGCCTGCGAAGGTTCATGAGCTCACATCGGCAGTGAAGGTATCCGCTGGAGGTGATTTCTCGCTCTTTGTCAATCGGAGTGGACAGCTTTTGGCCAGCGGAACGAATGCCAAGGGTGAAGTCGGAAATGGTTCGACAGCCAATCAGTTGACGCCCGTAGATGTATTGAAGGGCATCTGCCAAGTCAATGCCGGTGCCAACCACTCAATAGCCACGAGTTCAGCCACCTGCGGAAAGTAGCCGGCTGTCGGCCACACACGTCGAAGCGGAACGTTTCAGGCTTGGACGGTCGTTGATCGCCGCTGGTGGAGATTCCATCACCCGCGGGTTAGCGCCTGGCAGTCGGTGGCAGTCGGTGGCACTCGGTGACAGTTGGTCGTCTGCGCCCAGGCCCAACGTGCCTCCCCCCTCCCCTCATCGGCCTGTTGGGCCAGTCACTGGAACCAGATTTCTAGGTTTGACGCAAACGACAGTGGGTATTTGAAAGGACGTCAGGTTGTCGAGCGGGTCCCCCCGTCGCTCGGACTTGATGCTTGGCGCCCATTCCTTCTTCGCCGGTGGGGATTGGCGCACCCTTTCCACTCTTTGTGGAAATCACCGGGCCGGAACATCGGGATGCGGAAACCCCAGCTCGGCCGGCCCGGTGATCAAGGGTAGCGACCCAAACGAAGGTTCTCGGTGTGGAGCACTACGCCGTTGGCCCTATTCCACGCATTCCCACCTCACCGGCTGCCTTGTCGATGCCGGCCGCGGAAGGTGGCCGAGACGATGCTCGCCGAGGCCCTCGCCGTGAACACTCAGACTCTTGCAGACTTTGGAGAGGACTCCTCGTGATGACTATTGCGGTGACTAGGCAAAACGCTCTCGGCTACACGTTGAAGCGGAACGCGTCAGGCGTGGACGGCGATGATTGGCAATCGTTGAAAATCGCTGTCTACCTGCGGGTTAGCGATTGGTAACCATTGGCGGTCCGCGGCCTGCGCCCAATGTTTCGCGGACTTTTCGCGGACTGCCGCGGATCACCCGATCCTGTCGGGCCTCACCGATAACCTCCTGCGATGGGTGTGATCGGAACTGCGAGTGGCATTCAGATAGCGACGCTGATCGTTGCAGTGTTGGCGGTTGCAGCCAGCCTGGCCGGCATTCTCTCAGCGTCCACCTATCGAGACAGACCGAAGAGGGCGCATGGGTACGTGACTTTCGGCTACGGATCTATGGAGAGGCGTCGATTGCGGCCGAGCGATGGATCGCCAACTTGGTGGCGGCAGCCAGAGGGGACGAGGCACAACTCGACGATTCGGGTCGTGGCAATCTGTACCTCGAGCTAGACGCCCGCAATAAGGGCGGGCTATCTCAATCGCGAGGTACTTGGGCTGGACAACCCCGACAACCCCGATCCGATGGAGCAAATCCAGGCCGTCCGAGGCGCGCTAGGTCTCTTTCGACTGAGCATCAGAGAATCGTTGAATATCCCGATTGACTGAAAGTGCCGGCCCCGGAGCGCAGGTGGCGGAACCCCGCTCGACGGGGCCGCCCGGGTGATGGCTAGGTCGGGCAGTTCGGTTTGGGGTGTGATCCCCCGTCTTGTAGACCTCTTTGTTGATTAGCTGCATGAGATCCTTCACGGCTACATTCAAGAAGCTGGACTCCGACCTTCGCCGACGAACACCCGGCGACAACCATTCGAAGTCTCACAGATTTCCCCATCCCCGCCAGCGGTCGCCGGCCTCTACGGCTTCCACAAACCGTGTGGCTTCCGGATCGACCACTACGGCCGCTCCTGCTACTCCTAAAACGGCGACAATCTCGCCCCTGATGGTTGGCAACGCTCACCCGACGCTGCCCGCACTGGTGCCGGGGAAAGTGGCAATCATCGAGCAAGCGCAACCCGATAACTCCACGCTTGTCCCGGTCATGGTGGGCAACGGAACAAGATTGCGAATCATTTCCAGCGCTCACCCTCCGACGGAGGACGCCCTCACCCGTGTAACGGCACTTCTGCAACGGAATGCCGGGTGAAGGTGGTCGGATTAGGGAGAGCAAGCTCACTTGAGGTATTGGGCGGGGGGTAGCCTTCGGACTCAGTCGTCGGCTCTGGGCTGGCTGGCGAATCCTCCTGGAGGCCAAGTATGGAGCGACCGAAGGTAGTCAAGAAGGGCGAACTCGACGGCGAGCCGACGCCAACGCCAGGCGTAACTCGATTCGAGGCGTTCGCCAATGATTCCGTCTGGGTGGGACGGATCGAAAATACGCCCCACCAAGCGTCTGACTGGCACGTCCACCCTGGCCACGACACTTATGGGCACGTCACGCGGGGGTGCTTCTTCGTGGAGTTCGGTCCCCGGGGGTCCGAGCGGCTGGAGGCCGAGCCGGGCGACTTTGTTCTCATTCCAAGGGGTGTCGTTCACCGTGAGGGCAATGCGGGCGCGGAGGCTAACGACGGAGTGATCTTCCGTGTTGGCGAGGGTCCGCTGACGGTGGCACTTGATGGTCCGGAGCCAGACTGAGCCGCCGCCGGCAAATGAGAACCATCACCGAACGCCGGCTCGGGGAGCATTCTCCACGGCCTACGAGTCTGTGAGACTCTCCAAGCGACGGAGAATATGAGCCTCCCGCTCAGGCCATTCAACGTCGATGATCGAGTACATCGCTGAGTCCCTGAGTCTGCCCTCCTCGCCCGGCACCCACGATGGCGACCACTTACGAAGGATGCCTTCGAACGTCGCCCCCAATCCCTCGATCGCCCGGCGAGACCGATTATTCCGAGCGTCGGTTTTCAGATCGACCCGAGCAACACCCAGGACCTCGAACGCATGTCGTAGGAGTAGGAGCTTCGCCTCGACGTTGATCCCAGTGCCCTGAGCCGATGCTGCCAGCCAGGTCCAACCGATCTCCACGGCACATGGTTCGTTGGTACGTCCAGGCCAGGCTCTCGGATCCCAAAAGGCGGTGCAGCCAACAGCACGATTGTCGGCAAGCCGGACTTGCACCAGAGGAGTCAGCTTGCCCGACTGGGCCTGCTGCAGCTGGTGGCCGATGTAGTGATCAATGCCCGTCCGGTCAGGGACCCACGTGTGGCCGAAGGCGGAACGGTCCTCCTCAACAGCTTCTGCCAGGTCTGAGGAGTGGATGAGCGAAAGGGGCTCCAACCGAACAAGTACACCTTGGAGGACAGGTATGTCGAGCACCAGGGACACGGGACCTCCTCATCGTTCCTGGCGTTGGCACCTTGCCGTTGGGTAGGTTGCCGGATCTTCACTGGGCCAGGTCCCTCGGATCCTCTGGATGAACAGTGAGACGTTATCCCGATGCCGGCAGCACCTCACACATAACATCGGCTCGGGGAGCATCGTCGTCTCCTCCGCACAGTGGAGTTTTGGACACGGTGTTGGAGGCCGCGTAGCGGCCGACGCTCAGAGAGACGTTCCTGAGGTCACTCCTTCGGTGATGATCGGTGCGGACGGGATCTGGAGTCGGACGAGGGCTGTCGGCGGAGTGTGACGGGCTCCCATTGTGGCTGACGCTGTCCGTGCGGTCCATGGTGTGGCCGATGATCACGGCTTCTTCTTGTCGTTTGTGGACGGCGTCTGCTTTCTGCGCATGGACTCTCAGGTGAGCTCGATGCGGTGGGACTGCTCCAGCAGGCGGTCCAAGATGGCATCGGCGACGGTCGGGTCCCCAAGGCCTCGTGCCAGAGGGAGACCGGCAGCTGGGAGGTCACGATGGTGGAGCGCTGATGGGCGGTCCTCGATGATCTCGAGGAGGTCACGGCCTGTTCGGGCTGAGGAGCGGAGCAGCAGGTCGTCGATGACAGGACCCGACGGGACCAGGCGGCCATGACGGGAGATCGTCGTCGGCCCGGGCGATGGCAGGTCGTCGAACAGGGCGGTGCGCAGGTAGAGGGCGGTGTGGCCCGGCGGATGGCGAGTGGGCCAGGGCACAGGCCAGGTAGGTCTTGCCAGGCCGGTCGGGCCACGATGACAGGGCGTGGTGGGCCTCCACCAGTGGGCCTCGGCCGGCTCATAATCTGGGACCGGTCGAGCGCCGGCGGCGGAAGTCGATGTCCTCGACCACAGCGGGCATGCGCAGCTTGGCCGCCTTCAAGACTCGCTGCAGCGCCGGTTCGGCGCTCGGTCAGCTCTTTGTCGACCAGGAGGCCCAGCGGTCCTCGAAGCTGAGCCCCTCGTAGTCGGGGTGCTCCGTTGTTCCTGCAGGCCGGTGACATGGCCGGGAGACGAGAGCGGAGTCCCTCGACGGTGGTGTGTGAGCGTGGGGGTGTCGCTTTCTCGGTGGTAGTAGTCGGGACGCGCACGTTGTGGTGCGGGGGGTGGGCACGGGGTGGCGACTCTCGGGCAGGGGCTGGCGGTCGAGGTCGTGCTTCAGGATCGACTCCACACTCCGGTAGGAGAAGGAGCGGACGGCGAGGGCGGGTGCAGGCCGCCTCCACGGGCCTGGCGTGGCGGTCACCAGTCGGATGATGCCGAGAGCGGAGCGGAAGCCTGTTCGGGATGGGGCGGGCCGCTATGATCTCGGTGACAGCTCGGCTGTCGACGGCGGTCTTCTCGGCCAGGCGATGATCGTGACGGGCTCCAGGCGGCGTGGCGCCGGTGGGACTCGGGCATGTGGGCGGGGTCGGTGTGTGGTGCCACGCGGTAGCTGCGCAGGTGGGAGGCCACGCTTGCTCGAGAAGAACACCTCGACGGTCTTGCTGTCATCCGGGCGTCGACCTTCTTCCCCACCAGCTGGTAGGGGACGGAGTAGTAGTGGCAGTCAGCTCGACGTGGTAGTCGATGTTGACGTCGGCACTTTCCAGGTGGCGAACTCGTAGCGCTCGGCGGGCAAGGGGCGATGGCCGGACGGTCGATCTCTTCGAAGAGGCTCCGTCTCGAACGTCCATCTTCTTGAAGGGGCGTTCGTTGATCTCGGTCACGCAGGCGGCGATAGCCGCATTGGCCTCGGCCACGCTGGAGAACCGCTGGTGGCGGAGGCGGGCCAGGATCCAGCGTTCGGCCAACAGCACCCTGCTTCCACTTGGCCTTGTCCCGGGGCTTGTAGGGCCGGGTGGGCAGGATGGCCACGCGTAGTGGGTGGCCATCTCCTGGTAGGTGGCGTTGACCTCGGGCTCATAGCGGTGGGCTTTGGTCACCCCCGAGCGCAGGTTGTCGGGACCACCAGGCGGGGCACGGCCCCGAAGAACTCGAAGGCGTGCACGTGAGCGGCGATCGAGTGGGGCAGCTCCTGGGAGGGAAGGGCTTCGGCGTAGAGGTAGTTGGAGGCCCCGAGCACGGCCACGAACAGCTCGGCGTGGTCGATGACGGCCCGGCGGGCCCGGTCGTAGAGGGTGATCCTCTGGCCGGCGAAGTCGACGAAGCACTTCTCACCGGCCCGGTGCTCCTGGTGCATGACCACGTCCAGGTGGCGCTGGAACTGGCGGTAGTGAAAACAGAACTGGCTGTAGCCGTAGCCGTCGGGGTGGCGCTCTTTGTACTCGAGCCGCAACAGCATGAGGGTCACTCCGGGACCCCGGAGCCCCGATGGACAGACGTGATAATCCGGCTGGGGCCGGACCTTGGCCGGGGCCGGTCCCTTCGGGAAGAGCAACGCCGCGAGGGCGGCATCGTCGAGGTCGTCGGGCAGGGGCCAGGTCGAGCCCAGCCTCGGTAGCCCGACGCAGGTGGTCGGCCACGGTGGTGTGGGGAATGCCCAATGAGGCCCCGACCTGGCGGCGGCTGAGGTCCTCACCCAGGGCCAATCGGAGGATGTCTCGGACCTTGCGCATGGCGAGACGGGGTCTGGGCACGAGTACCTCCTCGGAACGATATCCGAGGGAGCCTGCTCATGCCTGCTCAGCTGCCGCCAGCTCTACGTGGCCTCCCCGACGGGGTGTACGAAAACTCCGGAATCGCTGTACGGATTCCGCCGGAACGGGTGTACGAAATCAGCGTAATCAGCAGTCTCCAAAAGTCGGAAATGCAGGTTCCGGTATCTGGTCAGCCCACACCCTATGACTCATCGGCGCCGATGTCGCACGCGCCATGATCGCCGGCCTCAGTCCCGCTGATGTCGCTCGGATCGGAGGACCCACATGTGGTACCGCTGTCGAGGTTGTATCCGAATCGAGCGCCTGATCGACGAAAGGATCCGGCTGACCAGACGGCAGTGCTCACTCCGGCCGAAAGGGCTGTCGTTGGTCCATGCCATGGTGGCGGGCGGGAGCCATATCGACCACGCCGATCTGTTGCATTCCGGCGCCACCCAGCAGGTGCTCCCGCATCGGGTACGCCGGGCCCCCGGGCCTCGTAGGCCGTCGATGCCGCATCTGCGGAAACGAGGGGTGGCTCCAAGGATCGACCGAGCGGGTTGACGTTTCGCAGGCGTCGACCTCCGCTCAAGTCATTTTTGGGAATCGCCGCGATGTCCTAGCCTGTCCACCAATGGGACCGTACGAGTGGCGGTGTGGGACGCTCGGGTTGTGGCGGCGTGATCCGGTCCGACAGGGTGCGCCCCGACCCGACGAGGTTGTCTGGTGCGAGGAGCGTGCGGCGACGTCTGGGGCGGGACGTCGTCCGCATGAGGGTAAGTGGTCAACGACAAGGGACCATCTAGTCGTTTCCGACTTGAATGTCAGTCCCGCCGGTTTCGGCGACGGTCAACGATAGGGAGGTTGGCCATTGGATGCGCTCGTCGATCCTGGGGTGACTCGGTACGCCATCACAATGGACCATCGCGTCCGGCCTGGCAGGCAGGTATAGCTGTGGAATCGCAACCATTCAGCGATCAACTTGAACACTGGCTTGAGGCTGGCGGGGTCAAGACGATCGGTGAATTGGGCCAGCTCTTCGAAGAAAAGAGCTTCGCCGTAACCATCGTGGTGCTGATGTTCGTTCCGGCTCTACCGCTGCCCACAGGGGGGATCACGCATGTCTTCGAGTTGATCGCACTTGTGCTGGCCGCGGAGATGGTCGTCGGTGTCCGCACCCTCTGGCTCCCCAGGCGATGGCGGGATCGTGAAATCGGCGGTGCGACCAGAAATCGAGCGCTTCCATTCATGGTGCGCCGCATCCGCTGGTTCGAGCGGTTCTCGCGCCCTCGCATGCGCAGGCTGTTTGGAAAGCGCTGGTGCATCAGCGTGCTCGGATTTTTCATTGTGCTATTCGTCATAGCAGCGGCAGCGGCACCGCCCTTTTCGGGGCTAGACACCCTCCCCTCGATGGGAGCGGTCGGCGTTGCCTTGGGCATCATCCTGGAGGACACGGTGGTCGTCGCCGTAGGCATTGCCATGGGCGCGGGTGGGATCACGTTGATCCTGACGGTAGGCCTGGCCTTGTTCAAGGTGATTCACAATCTGGTGTGGTAAACGTGGAGACGATGCGATTGCGGCACTGTGCCGCCGACTCTGCGTTGGCATTCGAACAAGTAAGGCCACACGGGATCGCCGTGGTCCGGTGTCACCCTGCGGTCGGGTTATCGGGCCTTTGGGTACTTGATCTACCTTCGTCGTGTCGGACGACAACGACAGGACATGTTGCGTGCTGCACACAATGCCTACTCACAGATCCGAGAAGCACCTCGGCGAAGACTCCACGCCCCCGGCTGCCGACGACGAGCAGATCAGCGGTCTGTGCTGCTTCAAGCAGCGCCGACGCGGCATTCCCAAGAACTGCCTCAGCTCGGACCCGAGCACGCATTGCCTGGGGCACAACCGTCGCAATGGCCTCCTCGAGTCTGGCTCGGACTTCGACTCTCGGATCGGAATCAAGCGGCAGATTAGCAATGATGCCAAATGGAGTTGCGTTCTCAGGGAACGGCCAAGCAGTTATCACGTGGAGCGTGGCACCAGTCAACTCCGCTTGGCGAGCAGCCCATCGGAGCGCATCGATCGAGGAGTCGGAGCCGTCCACGCCGACAACTATTTGCCGCACAGGTGCAACCACGCCTGACTCCTGCCTCAGATCATTGCCGGACTCCGGTGCCGGAACTGTTGCTCCTGTTGCCGGCCGATCATCCACTATTTCTGACCGATCGTCGGCTGGCGAAGACGATCGGCAACGCGAACGAGCAAGATTGCAGCGATCAAAATGATCGCACCGATCGTAAAGATGGCGGCGTCGATCCATCCCAGGGCGGGCACAGTTGCGCCTACGTCCGCCGCGATGGACAAGCCACGGGATCCGTCGGGCCGCATGGCCACGACGCTCCAATCGCCCCCGCTCGGCTTCCACCTGATCGACTGGGTACCGGCTCCGTATGCTGATCGCACCCACATGGTCGTGGATAGGGCGGTTGGCCAAACTGAGGGTGCCGTTCCGGGATACCGGTGGTACGTCGTCGTGCCACCGGTCAAGGAGGCGATGGTCACATGGCTGACCCCACTCAGGTAGTGATCGACGGTGTCGTGCCGGCCTATTCCGATAAAGATGGGCTCGGTCGGGCTGGTGGCGGTGGCGCGAATCCGCACCGTGCCCAGAATCGACGATGGGGCGATGTCCGTCGTGTTCCCCAGATCGATCCGATCCGTAGTGATGGCGTAGCTTGACGTAGCAAACGTCCGGGCAGGGGACGTGAGATAGCCGGAGGCATCACGCTGGGTGTGGTCCAACCAGGCGACGGCTCCACCGCCGGCGAGTGTGCCGATGGAAACGAGTCCCAGGACCGAGCCGATGCACAAAGCAATGATCCGGCCCGCTGTCCAACCCGCTTGCCCAGTGGACGCGGCGGTGCCGATCGGATCGGCCCCAGTGACCTGCGTATGAAGGGGCGCCGATGCGCCGCTCTCGCTCCCGCCCATCTCGAGACGGAAGGGCGGATACTCGTCGGTCATGAGCGTCGCGTAGGCGACGACCCGAACGACCCAGCGATTCAGCCCGAGCACGAAATCGAAGATCGCCCGGGGGTAGCTGCCAGTGAATGTCAGGATGATGGCGGCGATCAGGACGAGGAGCCCGATCAGGCCGCCCGAGCCCCACGTCGCGGCATGGTCGGTTCCTGACCAGGCCGTAGCCACTCCCCCCACAAGGATCCCGACAATCAAGTACTGGGGAATGGCCAGCAGCCACCACTTCACCACCACCAGGCCCCGTGACAGGCGCTCTGGATAGGCGATGTCGAGATGGGCGGGATAGTCGGCGACGTCGGCGAGCGTGAACGGCGGGTATTGGTCAGTGCCCAGGGCCGCGTAACTGTAGTACGACACACGCCACGTCCATCGGAGCACGCCCACATTGAACTCGAAGAGCGATCTCGGGTAACGACCCGTCAAGAGAATGGAGAAGAAGGCGACGACGCCCACTACGACGAATGCAATCCATAGGAAGAAGAGCACGAACAGGTGAGGTACCACGAGCAGCCACTTGACCAGCCACAGCCAACGGCTCAACGTGGGCTGGAGCGTTCCTTCGATCGATACCGGGCTGGTCCGTTGCGATTCCGTCACGGTTCTCTTCCTATTTCGTCTTCAGGAGCAGTGGACCACTGCTCACGTCGGCAGTTGCAGCACGTGGTAGACGACAAATGCTGGCCAGAACAGCGCCTTTATGAAGGCCAGGACGACGAGCCAGAAGGTGCCGGAATGGGTGTGCAGGTAGTAGACGAGGGCTCCGATGAAGCCCAGGAACCAGATGCCGCCGATCCCACCACTCTTCACAACGCTCCTCTTCGAGTTGCTGGTATCGCTATTGGCCATCAGGTTCACAGTTTCTGGAAGGCTGCCGAGGGGTATCGCATCGACGGACCCCTTTCTGTGATGCCACCGCAACTGAGCACAGGAATTCGGTAGTCATGGTTCAATCGTGATGGGTAGACGAGTTCCGCACCAGGGCCGAAAGACCCGACGGCCGCCTGCCCCGACCGACGCGGGTCTGGGCCGGACCGATGGAATCTCCAGGTTCCGTCATTGGCAGTTGGCGCCCATCGAGCGACCGCCGTTCGATGATGCTCTCCTGGTCGATGGCTGCCTGCCTTCCGGTTGGGGAGTTGGTGGCGGGCCTTGAAGCTGACAAACCAAAGACCGAGCTTTCCGGCGCCATCAGCTAGCCCGGGCCACACCTCGTTCCCGTCTCGGTTCATCGGCAAGCGACAGGTAGTTCTCGTCCTCTTGGGCGGTGTGAAGCTTCAAAATGGCGTGCAATCCGTAAAGAAGGCTGCGTAGCTCCATGAGGTCTACCTCGTCGACCCCGTCCGGCCCTATGTCGTCGATGAGCTGACCCAGCCGCCGGATCTGATGAATGATCTCGATGTGGGCCCGGCTCATGGTGGCCATGGGGTCGCTTCCCCCGAAGAAGCGTCCGAGTGCCGGATAGAGTTCCTCTTCCTCGGATATCTCGTGAGGCTGGACCTCCTCGATAAGCATCCGGTGCACGCGCTGTACCTCTTCCAAGGCATCCCTCGAATCGAGCGATCCCGAGGGCATCGGCGACCTCGTGGGGGCGATTGATGTCGTTCCGGATGGCCAGGTGCTCTTCCTGGAACCGCTGAGTCAGCAGCGTGTCTCCTCGCCGAGCCGTACCTCGGTCATCGCCCCCGCGCAGCGCTCGGAGGGCGTTGAGGATCACAGCCACGTCGATGACCTCTTGGAGGATCGCTCCCCAGACAGCCGGTAGGAGACCCACTGCAGCGACGCCCATGGCGGCCATGGAGAGCGCCATCCCTGCCACCATGCTCTCGATGGCGATTCGCCGGGTGCGTCGGGCAATTGCTGCTGCCTCACCCAGGCGATCCAATCGGTCGACGGTAAGCACCACATCAGCTGCTTCGGAGGCCGCCGTGGCCCCTCGGGCCCCAAGAGCAACTCCGACGTCTGCCAGGGCGAGTGCGGGCGCGTCGTTGACCCCGTCACCCACCATCATGGTGGGCGCGCGGCGCGTCTCGAGCTTCACGACATCGAGCTTTTCGGCCGGGGAGCGCTCGGCCAGCACCTCATCGACCCCGATGACCGCCCCGACAGTCTCGGCCACCTCGGTCCGATCACCTGTCACCATTACGATCCGGTCGATCCCGCTCCTCCTGAGTGAGCGGAGGGTCCGGGCAGCGTCGGGCCGCAGGGGATCATCGAATACCAGGACACCTGCCGGTACGCCGTCGATGCCCACGAAGACGGTGAGAGCACCATCGAGGTGTGCCTTGCGACGTGCCGAGCGGGCCCACTTGGGTGTGCCTGTTACTCCTGACCACGACGCTTTCCCTACCGCCACCTGGCGTCCGGCCACCGTCCCTCGGATGCCCTGGCCGGCGAGCTCCTCGACTCCCTCCGGGAGTGAGAGCTCGCATTTCTGCTCGAATGCCGACTGGACGACAGCGCTGGCCAGGACATGGGGCGAGACCTGGTCCAGGGAGGCAGCCAGCTGAAGGATCCGGTCGGCAGGTGCCGACCCGGCGCACACGACCCCGGTCAGCACCGGGTGCCCGACGGTCATGGTCCCGGTCTTGTCGATGAGCAGAGTCGTGCAGGTGGCGAGCTTTTCGAGGATCGCCCCACCCTTGACGATGACTCCTCGCTTGGCGGCACGGGACAGGCCCGAGACCAGGGCCACCGGCGCCGCCAGGATCAGTGGACAGGGGGTGGCCACCACCAGGACGGCCACGGCACGGCTCGCCCCACCCGCCGCCCAGGCGATTCCAGCGACGGCCAGGGTCACGGCAAGAAAGCTCAGCGCATAGCGGTCGGCCAGCCGGACCACCGGCGCTTGGGAGTGCTCGGCCTCGGTGACCAGCCGGACGACGCCGGCGTAGGTGCTGTCTTCAGCACTGGTCACGGCCCGGAGGTCCATGGGACCGCCGGCGTTCACGACTCCGCTTCGGACCCGGTCCCCGACGACGTGTTCCACGGGGAGCGGCTCCCCGGTGAGCGCCGACTCGTCGAGGACGGCTGAGGACGAGACCAGCGAGCCATCCACCGGCACGACCTCTCCAGAGGCCACGAGGAGGAGATCCCCTGGCACCACCTGGCCAAGGGCGATGGTGACGAGGCCACCGTCCCGGTAGCGGTGCGCGGACTTTGGGGTTCGCTCGAGCAACACCTGGAGTTCGCTGCGGGCCTGACCGGCCGCCCACCCTTCGAGGGCTCGGCCGCTGGCAAGCATCACGCTGATGACCGCCGCGGCAAGGTACTCGCCGACAGCCACTGCACCCACCAGGGCGAGCAGGGCGATGATATCCACCCCCAGTCGACCGCGGAGGAGGCTCTCGATAGTCGAGCCGATGGACAAGGCGATCCCACACCCGGCAACGATGATCCAGATCAGGTTCCCCTGCGCACCCGCACCAGCCCAGTGGAGGAGGCCGCCAACTACCAGTCCGCCGATGGTAATCCCGAGTGGCATGAGCGTGCCGGGACGCGAGGCCATCCAGGGTGACCCGATCCAAGGTCGGCTGTCCATGGCATCCATGGTGCGGCACTTGGGTGCCAGGACGTAGGGCCGAAGGTCAGAAGTAGTCGAAATGATCGAGAGTTCACCAGTCTGGTCCGACCGAGGTCGAAGAACTCGCCGGCCAGGTCGTGGGGGCAAACCAAGAGCCACCGCCGACACGAGGTGGGCAGTGGCTCTTGGTTGAGAGGACAAATGACCCGAGTCAGGTCACAGCGAACCTTTGATCGTGCACGTCTCGTGGGTCCCGACATTGACCGCCTTACCGACGATCGTATTGATGCCCGACTTCGGATTGATGACGGGGGAGACACTGAACGAGCCGTCCGAAATGGTCTTGACGGTGGTGTTCACGAAGAGCGACCCGTTGTCCGACAGGGTGACCTTCCACGGCACACCAGCCTGATGGCGGACCATGTCGACGCCGAAGTCGACGCTGAGCTTTCCGGTGTCCTCCCGCTGGACCTGGAGATTGGCCACACTGCTGCCACTGCACTTGGCGTTGATGTTGACGTTGGCCGGCCGGGTAGTGGCGCCGGTATGGGTTGCTGCCAGGAGCGACTTGGTGTGGTCGTACAAAGCTGACTGGGATTCACCAGTCACATCGTGTTGGACCGACCCAGAGTCGGATCTGGTGTCGGGTGTGCTCCGGGTGTCCTTGCTGTATCCGGCCAAATCGATGCTCTTGTCGGTGCGCGTGTCTTGAGAGTTCTCGCGCTGACTTCCCATAGCGCTATCTCGACGGGCTCCGTCTTCGGCATGGCGCACGGCAACAGTGGCGGCACCGGCATGGGTCGCCGGCAGGATCGCGAGGGTCGCGAATCCAGCAGCGCCGATGACTCCGGCGGCGATGAGGTTGGTGATGCGGTGGTTCGACATTGTTCTTGCTCCTTGATGATAGGGGGTGACTTCCTACCGTCACTGTGAAGCCTGCACATGAGGCCCCCGTTGGAGATCAATGAGAATCCTCTAATGAGGCGACCGGTCCCAGGCGGTAACCGACGCCCCGGACGGTGGAGATCACGTCAGGCCCGAGCTTCTTCCGCAGATAACGGACATAGACGTCGACGATGTTCGACCCGGGATCGAAGTCGTAGCCCCAAACATGGCTGAGCAGCTGCTGACGCGACAGGATCTGGCCCTGGTGGGCAAGGAAGGTCTCGAGGAGCAAGAACTCCTTCCCCGTCAATTCAACCGCTTTACCCGCCCGTTCGACACGCCGACCGGCGAGGTCAACGGACAGGTCGCCCAACTCAATTCGCTTCACCGCGGCAGGGCCCGTTTCGCGGAGTCGAGAGCGGATCCTGGCCAAGAGTTCCTCGAACCGGAAGGGCTTGGGGATGAAGTCACTGGCCCCGAGGTCCAGACCGGCGACCAGGGTTTCGATGTCGTCTTGGGCGGTGAGGATGACCACCGGAATCTTGTTCCCCTCCCTCCGGAGCTCGGTCAGCACCGAGAGGCCGTCCATTCCCGGGAGCCCGAGGTCGAGGACGACCAGGTCGAACTCGTTGGTTCGCAATGTCCAGAGTGCGGTCAACCCGTCCTCGACAACCGAGGCGGTATGGCCGGCAGCGGTGAGCCCTTTCATGACGAACGACGAGATGCCAGGCTCGTCCTCGGCCACCAAGATGCGACTCATCTCCGACCCTCGTCGTCGGAGTCCGAGAGTGGGAATCTCATGGTGAACAGTGCACCACCGAGTTCGCTCCGTCCGACCGACACCTGCCCATGATGGGCCTCAGCGATCGCTCTGACAATGGGAAGACCGAGGCCGAAGTGCTCGCCGGTCCTCCGATCACCGCCAGCACGGGAGAAGCCCTCGAAGACCGTGGCCCGCAGATCCTCTGGCACGCCGGTCCCGGCGTCCCCCACCCAGAGGTCAGCCCAGCCTGCGTCGACGCGAGAACCGAGCTCGATCCGGTCCCCGGGCTCGGTGTGCTGGGTAGCGTTCTGTGCCAGTTGAATCCATGCCTGGGTCAATCGTTGACGATCGGCCAGCACCTCGACATCAGCCCGGCCGCCGTCCAACCACAGACGATCGGCTAGGGACGTGGCCTTGTCCTCGACCTCGGCAGTCAGGGTCGCAAGGTTGACCAACGCGAGGCGAAGGAAGTCGGGCCGCTCAGCCCGGGCCAGGACGAGGAGATCGCTGACCATGCGACCCATCCGGTCCAACTCGTCGGTCACGACCGTGCGCACCTCTTCGAGCTCTGCTGGATTGTCGCCAAGCAGCTCCAGGTGGCCCCGGATCACCGTGAGCGGAGTCCGCAGCTCGTGGCCGGCATCATCAATGAATTGTCGTTGGGTGCGGAAGGCCGACTCGACGCGATCCAACATGGCGTTGAAGTCAGCGGCCAACCGGCCCAGCTCGTCGTTGCCTTTCACCTCCAATCGATGGGACAGATCCGATTCGGTCACGGACCGAGCGGCGACCTCCAACTCTCTGAGAGGGGCGAGTATCCTTCCTGCGATCAGCCAGGCACCGATGATTGCGGCGATGAGGGCTACGAAGCCGACCGTTGCGGAGATGCCTATGGTGGTGTTGACGCTTGCCCGCTCTCGGTCGATGAATGTGGCCGCCACAAAGATGTCCGACCCCACAGGCATGCCCCTGGTCACGGGGATCGGGGCTGCCAGGTAGCGGACCATCCCGGCCGACGTTTGAACCGTTCCAAATGTGGCCCGTCGCACCGCGGCCCACTGGCTGATAAGGCGATGATCGGATGCCAACGCCGGAGTCGATCTTGCGGGGATTCTGGTCAGTACTTTTCCATCGGAGATCGCCAGAAGCTGCTGCGACTGTGCCGGCGTGGCTCGGCTCAAGGCAGCCCGGACCGATGCATCAATGCTGACAGACGGACGCTGGGATACCGGAGCTGCGCCCGAACGGTTGAGCCCGATCTCCTGCAACTCATGGGTCAGTTCACTGTCGGTCTCTTGGGACAGATGTCGGAGCAAGACGATCCGAGTGGCCACCACCGATGCGGCAAGGGCAAGCGTCACGAGAAGGGTGAACCACAACAGGATTCGGAAGCGAGTTGAAACTCGTGGAATTTGGATTCCCTCACCTCTTTCGATGCTTGAGAGCTGAACAACATTCTGAGGCACAAAGAGAATTGCGGGACAGGGCCGAAAGTACCAATTCGCCTCTGTATCACTCGATCACAGGCCAGGGTCTTCGGTGAGGGAACGCATAAACTGTGAGGCGGGCACGACGGTCTTCACAAGGGCGATGGATTCCCTGCATACATGCACATCGCCTGGATGTGTCCGCTCACGCCTCTTTCGGTACGGTGTCCATCAGCCAGCGGCCAGCACGGTGACGAAGTCCCGGGACCACCCAACCTGGTACTGGTCCCCGGGACGGTTTTGGCCAGGGATGCCGGGTGCCAGCGCGCCCCCCGGCGTCGTCGCCGTTGCGAGTTGCACCCATTCTGGATTGATGTCCAGCTCCATTCCGGTCAGCGCGCCAGCGCTGATCAATGCATCGGCCAGATCCACCGGTAGGACGTTCATGCTGGCCGCGAAGAGCAGATTCCCGGCACCATCTTCGGCGAGCGAGCTCCGGGCAACCGTCGCCCCTCCGCCCAGGGTGGCCCCCCAGGCAGCGATGTCAGAGATGTTCTGTGCGGGCCGCCCGCCGGTGACCAGAGGAGGGAGGTTCTGTCGGACGCTGGCCACCTGCTCGCCGGCAGCCGGGAGGCCCTGGCCCCAGATTCCGACGTGCGCCTTCCCATCGGTATCGATGACCAGACTCCCGTATCCAGCCAGGAGCGGAACAAGTATCTGGCCACTCAATTCGAAGCCACCGGCACCGGCGCTGGCTTCGAATCCCCCGTTGAAGGCGGCCAGAAGAGCTGGTGCTTCGATCGGACCGATCGAAGAGTTGTCATTGGCCGCCACGGTCGCGCTTCCCCGTGGAGGGTCGGCGCCCCCGACATGGAGGCCGAACTGCGTGTGACCGGCCCGGAACCTGAAGACGGTCACCACATGTCCAGTGGGTTCGGTGACCGATCGGCTGTCCACGGCAATCGCCGTGCCGACGGTGGAGACGGGAGTCCACCCCGGCTGTTCGGTGGTCGTGGTGGTGGTCGGAGGCGCCGTGGTCGGAGGAACGGAGCGGGGGTTCGTGACCTTGGCCGAGACGGCACCGGAGGTGCACCCGCCGAGCACCAGGCAGGTCAGCGTGACGATGGCGGTGGCCACGCTCCGCTGCTTTGGAAGCCGTCTAAATGGACTCAATCGGAAATCCAGCCGTCCAGAGCATGGTTCCTTCGGGCGTGACGATCATGGCGTCATAACCGTCGATGTCGTCGATCATGGTCAGCCCCACCTCACCCGCTACGGCCACGGCTGTGGCCAGAGCATCTGCCAGGCCGAGATCAGGTCCGGTGACGCTGGCTGAGGCCACCTTGGCTTCTGCTGATCCGGTGTGCGGATCGATCAGGTGCAGGCCCCGTTCGTACGGGCCAGACGTGGCCAGAGCGGCGGCCCCATTCACCACGCAGAGAACCTCGCGGGTTGCGAAAGGGTTGGCGATACCGAAGCGGAACCGCTGGGACCGACTGAGACCACCGAGCTGGCGATGTCTCCGGCGGCATTGACGATGGCGCCGGCGACAGCCGGATCCTCCAGATCGGCGAGTGCCCGCTGCGCTGCCCATCCCTTGACGTATCCCGTCGGATCTACGCCGCCAGGAAGGGCCCACGGGTCGAACCAACCGTCCGAAAGTTCGTGGGCGGTGGCGCACAGGTCGAGCACCTCCTCGACCGGAGGCGGGGCCATCGAGACACTGATCTCTCCACGACGGAGTCTGCTCATGGGGCTGTCTCCTTTCCATGTGCTAAAGACGTCGTCGGCGTCGCGTAACGTCGTGCAGGCCCGTTCGATGAGTGACCATGCGTGTGAGGCCGACAGTGACGGCTTCCCGTAGACGTCGATCGTCACCACGGTGCCCATCACATCGAGGTGATGGACGAAAGGGACGGACCCATTGACCGGACGAACGGGTGCCGGGACTGTGCTGGTCATCGGAGATTCAACTTGCTCAGGGCCGATTGCAACGACTGCTGGAAACCCGCGCTGGTGTAGCTGGCGCCGGAGACTCCTTGGATGTTGGCACTCTGGGCCTGCATCGCCTGCTGCTCCAGAATCGGGATCGACTGCTGATCGATAGACCGTGAGCGCGGATTGCCGCCGTCGTCGAGCGAGGCGATGCCCACCTTTGTGATCGTTCGACCGCTGGCCGTCACCGAGACGGCCAGCACTCCCCAGCTGTAGTTCACTGATTCTCCGATAACCTTCCTGCTGGTTGCCGGAGCCGCCGTGGTCGGCGGGACCACCGTGCTCGCAGGTGTGGCGACGGGCGTCGTCGTGGTCGGTGTGGGCGGGGTGCCGGCGGCAGTCGAGGTCGACGGTGCAGTCAGGGTCGTGGATGTGCCCGATAGACCTGACAGGCCAAGACGGGCCGGCGGGGTGTGGAAGCTGAGCAGCCCGACCAGTCCGGCCACGGTAGCGGCAATCACGATCATCGGACGCTTCACGGGCGAGTCCCTCGATGGTCATGCTGCCCGCTTCGTGCGGTCTCAGCCCCGGTGGGGCGCTGTTGCCGCGGCCCTCCCATCAGAACGAGAACCGCTCTTCGTGGATGCTGCTGCTGGGCACTCCCAGCGTCGAGACACCCGAGATCACGAGTTCGTTGAAGCCCTCGGGTCCACAGACGTAGACGTCGCGCCGAGCGATATCAGGGATCAGCCGGAAGAGCGTCGATGCGTCCATCCGGACTTCCGAGCGCTTCCCCAGCACTTCGTGGTACTGGCGCTTGTGCTTCCGGGTCAGCTCGATGAGCTCCTGGCGGTGCACGATCTCTTCAGGCGTCGTGGCCCGCACCACAAGGACCGCGTCCACATTCTTTGGGAGGTCCTCCAGCAGTGCCCGGAGAGGAGTGACGCCCGCCCCTGCCCCGATCAGTACCACCCGGTCGCTGCGACGGGCGTGTCGGGTGAGCGCTCCATAGGGTCCCTCGATGAAGACCCTCGTCCCGGGCTTCAGGTGCGCAAGGGCTCGGCTGTGGTCACCGAGCCCTTTCACCGTGACCCTGATGAAGGGGGCCCGGGGAAGAGCGGAGAGGGAGTAGGGATGGGAATGCCAGCAGAGTTCCCTGGTCAGGAAGCGCCACTGGAAGAACTGCCCACCCGAGACGGCGAGCCAGGAGATCCGCCGACCCGAGCAGACCACGGACACCACCCCCGGAGCCTCCTGGGTCACCGAGACGACTCTGAGCCGATGTCGCAGACTTCGGGCGACAGGCACGAGGACGCGGTACACGAGCACCATACCGGCGGTGGCGGCCCACACCGTGATCCACACCGCCCGCGTCAGCGGATGACCGATGAACGACACGCCGGTGACGATCTGGTGGGCGAAGGCAAGGGCCAGGGCCAGGTACAAATAGAGGTGGATGATCCACCAGGTCTCGTACGTGAGGCGGCGCCGGGCCATCCGGATCGAGGTCACGCCGCCCATGACAAGCAGGCCGAAGGCCACGGCGGCAGCCAGCATGTCCGGATACGACGTCACGAACTGCCAGAATTGGTTCAAGAAGCCGGATTTGGCCAGTTGGGCGTAGCCGAGCGTGACCAGGACGACGTGGGCGGCAATGAGCACGAGTGCCCAAGGCGCAATCTGACGGTGCCACTCGATCAGATGGCCCTGCCCCAAAGACCGCTCCAACCAGGGAAGTCGGGCCACGAGCACCAACATGAGCAACATGAGATAGGCCCCGGTGAAGCCGGCCAGTCGGCCAACGGCGATGAGCGCACCACCCGGGGCGTGAAGGGATCCTCCGCTCTCCCCGGTGATCACCAGGGCCAGCGTGATCCCCATCCCCAGTCCGGCGAGGGCCAGAAAGAGGTCCCCGAACAGTCGCCTGGGTACATGTCCAGGGCGGCGACCACGGGGAGAGGGTGGACCTCCCACCCATGTGAGACGAGAGTCGACGCCTCCTTGTTTGGTGGTGGCCACGCTGCCAGGGTAAAGAGTCAAGCTAACGGCAACATGAAGGAAAAGGTCAGAAACGGTAAATGATCGTCATTTGGCTGTTATCGAGGAGTCTGAGCCGAGGGGACCGGTGAACCGGAATGAGTCCTGACGGAATTGCGCGCTCAGACTCCTCGATAACACCAAAGGATGGAAGTAGAGGGGCTGCCAGGGCCAATGGAGGTCCTGGTTTGGACCGGCCGGTCGGAGCTCGGATCGAAGGCGCCGTCACCCAACGGAGGGAAACGCCCGACCACGGCGGCCGAGGTCTTCGTGCTGCTGGAAGCCGAAGGTTGTGACGATCCTGCAGGTGAGGCGCCTGATCCACCCCATTCTCCTACCAACAATGTTCGTCTGAATATTTGCTGGTACTACCCATCCTGTTCAGATGGGCTCCCGTTCCGACGGTGCACCCGGTCTCTCGCCACCTGGGATCCCTCAACCTCTTTCGGCGAGGGGCTGAACATGAACCTGCGCCCAGTTTTGTCGACGCGAACCCGACAGTCTTGTCAGGACCCCCCAATAGTGGTGACCGGCGTGTGCTCGACGATCTTGCCGCCAAGCACCCGAAAAGGGTGGATGAACTCCCAGCACCCGTCTAGCCCGCTCGAAACCCGCTAAGAGGGGCATGACCGAGCCCCATCCGGTGCGTGTCGATGTTCCTCGATGATGCCCTGCAGACCGGCGACAGCGGTTATCGCGTCGACACGACGCCGGGCGAACATCGTCGGTCCGACGTCGCTCTTCGCGCTCGCGAGCACAACACCGAAGCCGGGTATCGGCGCCAAGTACGAGCGGGAGAGCCGTCCGCGCCGGCTTCGGATTCGACGCGGGCCAAACGCAGTCCGTCGACGCTCGAGCGGGCCAGCCTCGAGGGCATCCGGCTGACACGACCTGCGCCACTTCTACGCCAGCGGTCTGATCGCCCAAGGATGCGACGTCGTGACGGTGCAGCGGGCGCTCGGCCATTCGTCGGCGACTACGACCCTGACCACGTATGCCCACCTTTGGCCGACGGCCGAGGATCGGACCCGAGCTGCCGCCGAGGCGATGGTGCTCGAGGCGACGGGAATCGAGAATCTCGCGGACTACACGCGGACTACGGGACAGGCCGGGCACTCCGACCAGGGATGATGTCCGCCACTACACGTTGAAGCGGAACTCCACCACGTCCCCGTCGCGCATCACGTAGTCCTTGCCCTCGACCCGAGCCTTGCCGGCGGCCCTCACGGCAGCGATCGAACCCGCGGCGATCAGGTCCTCATAGCTGACGATCTCCGCCTTGATGAAGCCGCGCTCGAAGTCGGTGTGAATGGTCCCCGCCGCCTGAGGCGCGGTGTCGCCGATGTGGATCGTCCACGCCCGGGATTCCTTCGGGCCGGCGGTGAGGAATGTCTGCAGACCCAAGGTCCGGAAACCCACATGGACCAGCTGGACCAGCCCGGACTCGTCCTGGCCGTAGCCGGCCAACAGCTCGGAGGCGTCGTCGGGATCGAGGGTGGCCACCTCGGCCTCGATCTGGGCGCACACCACCACCGCTTCCGCCGGCGCCACCAGCGCGGCCAGTTCGGACCGCAGGGCCTCGTCACCCAGCGCGTCCTCGTCGACGTTGAACACATAGATGAAGGGCTTGGCGCTCAACAGGTGGAAATCGGCGAGCAGATCAAGGTCGACCTCTCCCGAGGACGCTGCGGCGGCGATGGTCCGGCCGCTGTTGAGGATCGACTGGGCCTGCTCGGCGGCACGGAGCACCGGCACGAGGTCGGGTTGTTTGCGCGATTCCTTGGCCAGTTTGACCATCCTGCTCTCGACGGTCTGGAGATCGGCCAGGATCAGTTCGGTGTTGATCGTCTCGATGTCGTCACCGGGTGAGATCTTGCCGTCCACATGGATGACGTCGGGATCGGTGAACACCCGGACCACCTGGCAGATGGCATCACTCTCGCGGATGGCGGCCAGGAACTTGTTGCCCAGGCCCTCCCCCACTGACGCACCCTTGACGATCCCGGCGATGTCCACGAAGGTGACCATGGCCGGCACGACTTCCTTGCTCTCGAACAACTCGGCGAGACGCTCGAGCCGATCGTCGGGCACGGCCACCACACCGACGTTGGGGTCAATGGTGGCGAACGGGTAGTTGGCCGCCAGGACCTCGTTACGGGTCAGGGCATTGAAGAGCGTCGACTTCCCCACATTGGGGAGACCGACGATGCCGATGGACAGTCCCACGTGTGCTTCCTCCGATGGCGGTGCGGCCCGCGCCACGGCGGACCAACGCCAGAGCGTAGGTGATCAGGTGCGGAGGCCGTACGAGGGGCGAGGGCCTTCCGGTGACCCGGCTCAACGCCGACTCGTCCCGCCGCCGGCCGGCCCGGTCGACCCGGTCCCCCACCGCCGACCCGGCCAGTTCCTCAGCCGGCCGACTTGATCAGGTACTCGCTCATCGTCGAGCTGCGCAGCCGGCCCAGGTCGAGACAGGCGTCGACACTGGCGATCATCCGGGCCACGTTGGCGTCGAGCTCCTCGGGGGTGGTGGCATTGAAGAACAGCATCGGATCGGCGACGTGCCCGGTCGACGGCCAGGCCTCTTCGACGATGCCGTCCACCTCGGGGGCGCCATCGGACAGCGGGCGCACCACCTCGTTGCGCACGTACCGGGTCCGGGGCTGGAGCTCGGCCGACACCGGCGACTGGGTCCCGTGCCAGCGGGTGATCCACTCGCGGTACTCGAGGCCCTCGGGCCGGTGGATGAGGGCCACGGTCAGGACGCCCGGCGACCGCTCGCCGTCCGGCCAGTCACGAGGCGGACCGTGCGGAGTGGTTCCGTAATCGTCATAGAGGGACTCGACGACCAGGTAGGCCGCGGTCCGGATCCCCGATCGGCCCAGCTCGCGCAGGGCCGCCTCGACCTCGTCCCGTCGTTCGTAGCTGTCCAGCCACACCGACACCTCGGCCACGTGGGGCGCCTCACCTTCGGGCGCCGGGGCCGGTGACGGAGCCGGGGCCGCGTCGCTGTCGTGGACGTTGATGCTCAGGCCGCGCACCCCGGCGGACAGCAGGCGCGGCGCGGTCTCGCCGAGGAGCCGGTCCCGCAGCGCATCGCCCGAGCCGGAGGCGGCATCGGCCCACAGCAGGTAGATCACCTTCTCCATGGATCGCGTCCCGGTTCAGTCGGAGGTCGGGCACCGGGACCCGACAGGCCCCGTCGATGTCGAAGACCTGGTTGAACCGGCCGAGCGCCAGCCACGAGCCGACGCACAGGGCCAGGTCGACCAACTCGTCGTCGGTGAAATGCCGATGGAGGCGGGCCCAGAAGTCCTCGTCCATGCCCAGATGGTCGGTGGCGTACCGCTCGGCGAACTCGGCGCTCAGCCGCTCCCGGTCGGTGAGCCCCTCCAGGTTGCGGCGCGTCCCGACCTCTTCGTAGAAGGACTCGGGGATCTCGTCGGGATCGGCGGACCTGCTCGGGACATCGCGAGCCGTCCGCCATTCGGTGCAGATGGCGCACTGGTTGATCCGGGCCATGGTGATCCGGGCGGCCTCGAACTCACGGAGGGACAGCGAGGACTTCTCGTACACTGCATGGCTGTAGGCGCCGGCCGCAGAGGTCAGCGGTGGTGCCAGCTCCGTCCACACGTAGATCAGCGGATCCTTCTCGACGGGCACGGTGACGCGTGGCATCGGTTCCTACTCCCCCTCGGTCGTCGACCGCCAAGGGGTGCCGAGGCGGTCGGAAGCGGTCACAGTTTCGGTTACGGGCACGAGCGTCACGGTCAGGGTGCGGTCACGGTCGGGCAGCGCTCACGGTCAGGGTGCGGTCACCCTGCGGCCGACGTTCACGAAGCGGTGGCGGAGACGGGCAGCCGGCGCACGATCCGCCCGGCAAGTCCGGTGATGAACGGGAACCACTGGCGCTCCCCCATCAGCCACAGCCACAGCTCGCGCCGGTCGGCGATGATGGCGTCGACGAACTCCTCACGGCCCATCCCCGAGGGCTCGAGGGCGGGCCGCCACCAACCCCACAGCCAGAGCCCGATGCAGATCTCGTCGCTGAAACCGTCCCGCCAGTTCTGCCCGGCGAGGAGCGCATCACGCAGACCGGTCCTGATGTCCACCGGCTCTTCCGGCAACTCCAGCCTCGGAGCCCCCTCTACTTCGAACACCGTCATGGACGCCACCCTACCCAGATCCTCGCACTCTCGTCAGAATTGTTGAGGCCGGTACAAACTCCCTGGTCAGCGTGGTGAGAATCCCGCCTCTGATCGGCGGGGGTACCCGACGGCCAGGCTCAGCGGTCCTTCACGACCGGGGCCCGGTCGGTGTCCTCGTAGGCGTTGACATGCTCGTTCGAAGTCGATGAACAGCGGGGCGTCGGGATCGAACGTGCGGCGCAGGCTGTCGACGGCCACCCGCTTGTCGAACGAGTCCAACTTGACCAGCGCCCCGGGATTGTCGAGCTCGCGGAGATCGAGCCGGCCCCGGGCGTTGTCGACGGCCCGTCGCCCCCGCTCGCTGCGCACCAGCAGGCTGCTCCACCCGTCCATGGCCCCGACGCTCCCCACCGACAGGTCGGCACTCCGACCCAGGAAGTCGGCGCACTCGTCGCATCCCTTGAGGGCGGCACCGTGGAAGTTCTTGATGGGCTCGTCCACGGCCACCTCCCCGTCCCGGTACTCCACGATCATCCGGCCCCGGATGACGTCGACCTTGCTGACCCGCTCGATGTCGATGGCGCGGTCTTCACGGAGGAGCTGGAGCATGAGGCCCTGGTAGTCGAAGCTCTTGGTGCAGAGCAGGGCGATGGTGAGGACCACCGAATCGATCCGATGGGCCCCGGTCGGCCACCGCCTCGACTGCATGGCCCGGATCCCCTGGATCTCACAGGGCGTGCCCACCACGGCGATGCGGGGCTTGGCCGGAAGGTCGTACTTGGACAAATCCAGCTCGGCCAGGGCCATGGTCTGGTTGTAGTAGCTCCCGGCGGCGTCGATGATCTCCTTGGCCGTGGTGGCCAGGTGGGCCACCCCCTTCCACGGTTCCTCGGGGTCGTCGCTCGGCCGGGTGACCAGTGCGCCGTCGATGTCCCCACCGGCCAGAGCGGCGATCAGCAGCGCGGTGACCACCCCGCCGTCCTGGACCTCGTCGGAGCGCGCCCCGGCCCGGGCCGAGTAGGCGTCGAGCACCGCGCCCAGCCCGTCCCCGGGAGGGCCGCCGGTGATCTTCCAGTAGTTGTCGGCGGCGTCCGCCCGCACCACGGCGCCGACGGGGAACTGCTCCTCGGCGGTGTCGCCGGTGATGGTCGACGGCGGCCACAGGGCCTCGTAGCGCAAGCCGCCCCGGGGGCAGAAGTCCCAGCACAGCGAGCAGCCGGTGCACATCTTGACCAACTCGGGCAGGTCGGTGTCCTCGTCGATGCCGATCGAGTTGGACGGGCAGGCGGCCACGCAGGTCCCGCACTGGATGCAGCGGTCGGCGTCGATGACGCCGGCCTGCAGCTCCCAGAACCACGTCTTGCCGGGCGGCTCGGCGATCCCGTTCATCTCCTCGCGGATCCGGTAGGCCTTCATCGCGCCGGCTCCTTCGCCTGGGCGCCGACCGAGACCGGCGTGCCCGTACCTTCCTCGGCCAGCGTGTGCCGCAGGTCGTCGTTGTCGGTCCGGCGGGCCCAGTTGTGGAAGGGTTCGTCCGACCGCCGCTCGGCCTGGTACCGGCGCACCACCCGCAGGAGGGCGTCGGGAACGTCGTTGACCGGCCGGGCGTGCTCGATCCAATCGATGAATCCGGCGTCGGCGCCGAGCGATCCGCCCAGGCCGATGTCGACCGCCTCGGCCAGGTGGTTGCCCACGTGGGCCACCTCGCCCCGGAAGCCGATGTCGGCGATCTGGGGCTGGGCGCAGCTGGCTGAGCAACCCGAGAAGTGCATCCTGATGACCCCGGCATCCTCCTTGGGCCCGGAGCGCCCCCCGGGGGTCGGTGCCGCGCCCACCGGCTCGCCGGCCAGCTGGTCGTCGAGGAACCGGGCCCACTTCACGG
The DNA here is from genome assembly GCA_963812885.1 of uncultured Acidimicrobiaceae bacterium. Taxonomy (GTDB): domain Bacteria; phylum Actinomycetota; class Acidimicrobiia; order Acidimicrobiales; family RAAP-2; genus Bog-756. Next base: position 63,461 of record CAWEWZ010000008.1, read on the forward strand.
CGCGCTCCTTGGTCTCGACGATGGCGTACCGGCAGAACTCGGACCCGGTGCAGGCCACCACCCCCCGGGTGAAGGGCCCGGGGTAGGGCGAGTATTTCTGCAGCAGGTCTTCGGACAGCATGGCGTCGATGCGGTCCTCGGGCACCCCGGTGAAGGTGATGTTCTGGTCGGTGCCGATGCGCACCGTGCCGTCGCCGTAGGTCTCGGCGATGCGCGCCGCCTCCACCAGTTCGAGACCGTTCATCCGGCCGACCGGCACCGAGCACCCGACATAGAAGAGACCCTCCCCCTTCTGAGGATGGACGCCCACGTGGTCGCCCCGGTACCGGCGGGTCAGGTCCTCACCGGAAGGGGCCAGGTCGAACCGGGTCCGGGCAGCCAATTGCTCGCGGAAGCCCTCGGGCCCGAGCTCCTGGACCAGGTAGCGCATGCGGGCCAGGCCTCGATTCTCGCGGTTGCCGAGCTCGCCGAAGACCTGGGCGATGGCCCGGGTGATCTCGACGGCCTGGTCCTGACGGACGAAGACGTCGATGTCCGAGGCCATGCGCTCCCCGTCGGACAGGCCTCCGCCGACCAGAAGGTTGAAGCCCAGCGTGCCGTCCTCGGCCCGGGCCGGCCACAGGCCGATGTCGTTGATCTCCGCCTGGGCGCAGTCCTCGACGCATCCGGTGACCGAGATCTTGAATTTACGGGGCAGGTTGGCGTACTCGCGGTTGCCGGTGAAGAAGGCCGAGACGGCCTCGGCCACCGGCCGGCCGTCGAAAGCCTCGTGGGCGTCGACGCCGGACACCGGGCAGCTCAGCACGTTGCGGGCCGAGTCCCCGCAGGCCTGGACGGTGGTCAGGCCCACCGCTGCGAACCGACGCCAGATGCGGGGGATGTCCTCGATGCGCAGCCAGTGGATCTGGACGGTCTGGCGGGTGGTGAGGTCGGCATAGCGGGATCCGAAGACTCTGCTCTCGGTTCCGTCGGGTCCTTCGCCGAAGGCATCGGCGACCACCCCGATCTCACGGATCTGCGGCGCGGTCAGGTGGCCACCGGGGATCTTGACCCGCATCATGAAGGCATCCCCGCCCTGCTTCTGCGGGTAGATGCCGGCCCACTTGAGCCGCTCCACCTCACCGGCCACCTTGGCGATGCCGGCCGGACCCTCCTTGGAGTAGGTGTCGATGATGGCGTCGGCAATCTCGAGCGGATGACGCTCGAGCTTCCACTGCTCGATCTCGTTCAGCTCACCTTTGGTCCGGTAGGGATTGACGAAAGGCATCGGTCGATCGGTGCCCCTGAAGTTGAGCCCATAGAGCTCATCCCGATCTTTGGTCATGTCACAAGTGCAACCCGCACTCGACTTTGTCCGAGTCGGACCAGCGGCCGGCGCGCGGATCCTCGCCCTCGTCCACCGGACGGGTGGTCGGGGCACAGCCGATCGAGAGATAGCCCTGGGACAGGAGGGGATGCGCGGGGATCCCGTGGTCGGCCGCGTACCCGGCGACGTCGTGCTCGGTCCAGGTGGCCAGCGGGTTGATCTTCACCAAACCCCAGTTGTCGTCGTAGGACACGATCGGTGCCTCCCGACGGGTCCAGGCGTCGACCCGCTTGAGCCCGGTCATCCAGGCTTCCTTCCCGACCAGAGCCTCCTTGAGGGGACGGACCTTGCGGAACTCACAGCACTGGGCGGTACCGCACGGCCACTGCTCGGCGCCTTCCACCGGCTTGGTCACCGTCAGATTGAGGTCGTAGCGGGCGCGGACGAGCTCGACGTAGTCGAGCGTCTCGGGGAAGTGCGAGCCGGTGTCGAGGAACACCACCTCGATGGCGGGGTCGATCTTGACCGCGATGTCGATGAGGACGGCCTCCTGGAAGGACGAGGCCATCGCCAGCTTCGCCCCGAACCGCTCGACGGCCCACTTGACCACCGCCCCCACCGGCTGGGTCTCGAAGGCTGTGGACTTGGCGTCCATCTCTTCTCGCAACTGTGTCAGTTCTGATTTGCTGGCCAGCATGCTCACGTCCACGACCCTCTCTGTCTCTCGTCCCCTAGAGCAGTGTGTGAGCTTCTCGACTCACGTTCCCCAAACCGCTGCTCGAAAACCCTGCCATTTCAGTCAACAATTCACTACCAAGAGAACCGGAATGACCCCATTTCCATTCCGTGACCGTCCGTTCGGACGGCCACGGCCGGAACTGGTCCGCTTCTCAGGACACCAAACCACCAGGTCGTGGCCTCGAGCGGCCGTTCCCCAACAGCACGGATTCCATACCTCAGATCATACATGACCAAACAGATCAAGTTTTAGAACAATCCCGGTCTGTGAGGTAGAGAAATGGCCCCTGGGTCCAGTGATCGCTCCTCGGGTCAGCGGGTCGGCTCCGGGCTGACCGGGGTCGGCTCGTAGCTGGCCGGGGGCGGGCTGCCCAGGGGCGGAGCGGGGACGAAGCTCGGCCGGGCCGGCGCCGTGGGCGGGGGCGGGCTGGCTGGGCAGAGCTGAGCGGGGCGGTCCAGCCTGCCACCCCCCGGCGCCAGGGGTGACAGGCTGGGACCCGACCAGGAATCCCCGACCCATGACCACCGAACCCCAGCCCACGACACCTGCCCCCGGCTACCCTGGCTACCCGGTGGTCCTCGACGTGGCCGGACGCCCCTGTCTGGTGGTGGGAGGCGGTCCGGTGGCCGCCCGTCGGGCCGGAGGGCCTCCTGGCCTCGGGTGCCCGGGTCACCGTCGTCTCCCCCCAGGTGGTCGCCGCCCTCGAGACGATGGCCGACGATCCGGAGGGCAGCCCACCGGGCGGCTCGGAATCCCCGGGTGGCTCGGACTCACCGGATGGCTCGGACCAACCGGGTGGCTCGGACCAACCGGGTGGCTCGGATCCACCCGGTCCCGCCGGCACCCTCGAGATCGTTCGGCGCCCCTACCGGGACGGGGAGGCGGCCCGCTACCACCTGGTGGTCACCGCCACCGGCGACCCGGTGGTCGACCGGCGGGTCGTCGCCGACGCGGTCTCGGCCGGTGTGCCCGTCAACAGCGCCGACGGCGACCGACCGGGATCGTTCCAGCTTCCCGCCGTCCACCGGGACGGGCCGGTCGTGGTGGCCGTCTCCACCGGAGGTGGGAGCCCGGCCCTGGCCCGGTGGCTCCGGGACCGGGTGGCCGGATCCCTCCCCCCCAGTGCCGGCACCGTGGCCGGGCTGCTCGACGAGGCCCGCACCGCCGTCCGTCGGTCGGGACGCCCGACCGGTTCGGTCGACTGGGAGAGCGCCATCTCCCTCCTGGTGCCCCTGGTCGAATCGGGCCGGATCGACGAGGCCCGGGCCGGTCTGCTGGCCCTCGCCGGCCTCCCAGGTAACGGTGGTGCGCCCGTGAGCCCGCTGGATAGGGTGAGCGCTATGGAGCCCTCCAGCGTGCTCGGCCTCGACGAGATCGATCTGTCCGACCTCGCCTTCTGGGAGCGCCCCTGGTCGGAGCGGGAGGGCGCCTTCCAGTTGCTGCGCCGGGAGCGCCCGTTGGCCTTCTTCGAGGAGCCCGACCTCAGCGCCACTTCGGCCCTGGCCCCGCCCCCCGGGCCCGGCTACCGGGCGGTGACCCGGCATGCCGACGTCGTCGAGATCAGCCGCCACCCCGAGATCTACTGCTCCGGTCAGGGGGCGGTCAGCATCCCCGACATGCCCCCGGAGATGGTCGAGTACTTCGCCGGCATGATCTCCACCGACAACCCGCGCCACGCCCGCCTCCGCCGAATCGTCTCCGCCGCCTTCAACCCGCGCCGGATCAAGGCCATCGAGGACACCATCGAGGAGGTGGCCGACCGGGTCATCGAGCGGGCCTCGGCTCTGGGCGAGTGCGACTTCGCGGTGGAGATCGCGGCACCGTTCCCCCTCGAGATCATCTGCGACATGATGGGCGTCCCCCCCTCCGAGTACGCCACCGTGCTGCGCTGCTCCAACGTGATCCTCAGCGGCGGCGATCCCGAGTACGTCCCCGCCGACGGCGACCCGGTGGCCGCCTTCATCAATGCCGGGGTGGAGCTGACCGAGCTGATGAACGCCCTCAGCGCCCAGCGGATCGACAACCCGGCCGACGACCTGACCACCGCTCTCATCACCACCAACATCGACGGCGAGGCACTGACCGCCGGCGAGCTGGCCTCCTTCTTCATCCTCCTGCTGACGGCCGGCAACGAGACCACCCGCAATGCCATCACCCACGGCCTGTGGGCCCTGACCGAGCACCCCGACCAACGGGCGCTGTGGCAGGCCGATCCCGACACCGTCGGGGCCACCGGGGTCGACGAGATCGTCCGCTGGGCGACGCCGGTCATCTGGATGCGCCGCACCGTCACCGAGGACACCGTGCTCTCGGGCGAGGAGCTGCACCCCGGCGACAAGGTGCTGCTCTTCTACAATTCGGCCAACCGGGACGAGTCGGTGTTCGAGGATCCGTTCCGGTTCGATGTCCGCCGGAACCCCAATCCCCACGTGGGGTTCGGGGCCGCCGGCCCCCATTTCTGTCTGGGGGCCCACCTGGCCCGCCGCGAGGTCGACGTCATGCTGCGGGAGCTGTTGCGGCGGCTGCCCGACATCGAGGCCTCGGGCGAGCCCGACCGGCTGCACTCGAGCTTCATCAACGGCATCAAGCACCTCCCCTGCCGGTTCTCGCGCCCCTGAGACCGACCGCCGGTCGCGGGTCGGCCGGCCCGACCCGACCGGACCCGACCGGACCCTCAGGGCTTGCCCACCATCACCACCGTGGCCACGACCAGCACCACGAACATCGCCGGCGGCGGCGGCCACCACCTGACGGCACCGGCTCCGGAGGTCGGGCGGGGCCGGTGGGTCGGCCACCCCCGCCTGGAGCCTCCGCTCCGCCGGCCACAGCACCAGCTCGCCGGTGACCGCCACCACCGCCCACAGCAGGAGCCCGGTCGAGACCCAGCCGTCGGAGAACGACCAGGTCCCGTGCGACATCACGATCAGCACCACCCCGAGGACGGGCACCAGGAAGAGGATCCGGCCGGCCCAGTTGACCCCCGGCCGGTAGTAGCGGCGGACGGCCTCGGAGTCCGGGCCCGAGCGCAGGAGGGCCAGGGCGTAGCCGCCGGCCACGACCACCGCCCCGAGCCCGATCAACGCGCTCAGGACATGGGCCAGCAGCACGATGTCGTACCCGGCGCTGCGGGTGAAGTTGGCCGTGGCCGGGAGCGGGTCGACGATGGGCATCCCGGGGAGTCTGGCATCCTTGGCGCTCCCGGACGATCTGCAGGCCCGTGCCACCTACGACGGCCCGGCAATTGCTACGGTGGTGTTACGACTTTGCCACTCCCGATCCCCCCGAGTGGTCAGACACGAATGCCCGGAGGAGAGCCGGGCCCCCGGGCACAACCGGGGCACAACCCAGAACCGGCATTGGGCAGAGCCGGTCAGACAGAACAAAGGCAATGGGCTGATGGCAGCGTTGGGCTGAACAGGGACAGCCGGATACGGAATAATGGAATCGAGGTGGCCACGACCGTGAGCACTGATAACAGGCGATCTCCGAGGAGTCCGGCGCGACTTCGATGAACCAGCTCCGACTTGATCCCCTCACCGGCCGCTGGGTGGTGGTCAGCACCGACCGGGCCCACCGACCCCAGGCCTTCGCCCCCCGGGTGGCGGCCATCCAAGCCGACACCTCGCGACCCTGCCCCTTCTGCCCCGGAAACGAAGAGAGCGCCACCCCCGCCCTCGAGACGCGCGGCCCCGACGGCAAGTGGCTGGTCCGGGTGGTCCCCAACCTCTACCCGGCCTTCGAGGGCAATGCCCCCTTCGTGGTCACCAACCGGGGGCCGGTGTTCACCCAGGCCACCGCGGGCGGGATCCACGAGGTGTTCGTGCTGTCGCCCAGCCACCAGAACTCGTGGTCGATGCTGAGCGACGAGCAGACCACGGCGGTGATGACCGCCATCCGTGACCGGATCGAGGAGCACTCGGTCATCCCCGGGCTCCGCTACAGCCAGGCCATCGTCAACGCCGGTCGCGAGGCGGGCGCCTCCATCGAGCACCCCCACGGCCAGCTCCTCGGGATGTCCTTCGTCCCCCGTGAGCTGGTCGAGGAGCAGGCCGGCTTCGCCCGGTTCGCCGGGAGGTGCCTGCTCTGCACGACGGTGGACGCCGAGGAGAACGTCGGGCACCGGGTGGTCTACTCCGACGAGCAGGTGCTGGTCATCTGCCCGTTCTGGAGCGGGGCGCCCTACGAGATGCTGGTCGTGCCCCGCGCCCACGGGCCCCACCTCCACCACAGCCCGCACACCGATCTCGTGGCCGTGGGCAAGGCGCTGAAGGTGGCTCTCGGCAGCCTGCGCGACGTGGTGGGCGACATCGCCTACAACCTCGTCTTCCACTCCGCCCCCTACCGGGCCCCCGAGCCGTACCACTGGCACGTCCACGTGGTGCCCAAGCTGGCCACGGTGGCCGGGTTCGAGCTCGGCACCGGCGTGTTGATCAACATCGTGAACCCGGAGGAGGCGGCTGAAGAGCTGTCGGTCCAGGTCCCGGTGGCCCAGGCCGGCTGAGCCGGCCCAGGCCGGCTGACGCGGCGGCTCGGCCAGCCGGCGTCGCTCGAGACGGCTCCCAGTGGGAGTCGCCGACCGGCCCGCGCTGGCGACCCGACCGGCTCAGGCCAGCTCGAAGCAGAGCGAGCCGTAGGAGGAGACGGTCACCGGATAGGGATCGGTCCCGATCAACGGGAACGCCACCCGTCCGAGCAGCTCGATGGGCTGTCGCCCCACCCAGCACTCGACGTGCAGCTCGGCGGGCTGGGCCAGCCGGCTCAGGTTGTGGACGCAGAGGACCGGGTTGACCGGTCCCTGGTCGGGTCGGGCCGGCGCTGATCGCACGAAGGCCAGCACCGACGGATTGGCCGACGACACCACCTCGAGGTCCCCGGTGCCCAGGACGGGGAACTCGCGTCGCACGGCCAGGATCCGGCGGATCCAGTGGAGGAACGAGCTCGGGTTGCGCTGCTGGGCCTCGACGTTCACCGCCGAGAAGCCGTAGACCGGGTCCATCAGGGGCGGCAGATAGAGCTGGGCGAAGTCCGCCCGGCTGAACCCGCCGTTGCGGTCCGGGGTCCACTGCATCGGCGTGCGCACCGAGTCGCGGTCACCGAGGTAGAGGTTGTCGCCCATCTGGATCTCGTCCCCGTAGTAGAGGACCGGGCTGCCGGGCAGGGTGAAGAGCAGGTAGTAGAGGAGCTCCGAGAGCCGCCGGTCCCGGTCGAGCAAGGGGGCGAGCCGGCGCCCGATCCCCATGTGGCGCTTCATCCGCGGATCCTTGGCGTACTCGGCGAACAGGTAGTCGCGCTCCTCCTCGGAGACCATCTCGAGGGTCAGCTCGTCGTGGTTGCGCAGGAAGATGGCCCACTGGGCACTGCCCGGTGGCTCGGGGGTGTGGGCCAGGATCTCGGTGATCGGATAGCTCTGCTCGCGGCGCACGGCCATGAACAGCCGGGGCATCAGAGGGAAGTTGAAGCACAGGTGGCACTCGTCGTCCTTCCCGAAGTAGTCGGCGACGTCCGACGGCCACCCGTTGGCCTCGGCCAGCAGGATCCGCCCCGGGTAGTGCTCGTCGAGCTCGGCCCGGATCCGGCGGATGAAGGCATGGGTCTCGGGCAGGTTCTCCCCGGCGGTGCCGTCCCGCTGGAACAGGAACGGGACGGCATCGAGACGGAAGCCGTCGAGCCCCAGGTCGAGCCAGAAGCGCACCACGTCGAGCATGGCCTCGGCCACCTCGGGGTTGTCGTAGTTGAGATCGGGTTGATGGGAGTAGAAGCGGTGCCAGTAGTACTGGTTCCGCTGGGCGTCGTAGGACCAGTTGGATCGCTCCACGTCGACGAACACGACCCGGGCCTCGGGCCACCGCAGGTCGTCGTCGTTCCACACGTACCAGTCCGACTTCGGGTTGTCGGTGCTCTGCCTGGATTCGACGAACCAGGGATGCTGGTCGCTGGTGTGGTTCATGACCAGGTCGGCGATGACCCGGATGCCCCGGGCGTGGGCTTCGTCGAGCAGCCTCCGGAGATCGTCGACGGTGCCGCTCTCGGGATGCACCGAGTAGAAGTCGCTGATGTCGTACCCGCCGTCACGGAGGGGCGACGGGTAGAACGGCAGCAGCCAGAGGCAGTCCACCCCCAGCCACTGGAGGTAGTCGAGCTTGGCGATGAGCCCGGGGATGTCCCCGACGCCGTCGTTGTTGCCGTCGAAGAACCCCCGGATGAAGACCTCGTAGAAGATCGCCCGTTGGAACCAGTTGGGGTCCTCTTCGGTCGGCACCGCCGGCTCCCGGTGGACTCGCAGACCGTCGGACAGCGCGCCCAGGGGGGCGAGCGGCATCGGCCCGTTGGAAAGGCCGGGGTTGGAGTCGACGGTCACGCTCGCACGCTACCTGAGCGCTCTCGATCGGGCGTGCCAATCGAGCGTCGGGCGGGTCGGATCGTCGGGCTGGTTCGTCGGGCATCGGTTCGTGGGCCGGCCGTCGGTCGAGTTTTTGGGTTGGCCGTCGGGTCGGGCCGTCGACTTGGTTGGTGGGCCGGCCGTCGGGTCCGGTTCGTGTGCCGGCGTCTTAGTCCCTGGCTCGGCGGACGGGTCGGCGGACGGGTCGGCTCACGGGTCGGCTCCCGGGCCGGTCGTCGATGGGAACGATCGCCGCCAGCACCCGGTCGACCGCCTCGTAGGGATCGAGATCGCCCGAGGCCAGGGCCTCGGTGATGTCGACGAACTGGTCGGCGGCCATGACCTCTTCGATCTGTTGCTTCACCCGGGCCACCAGGATCTGGTCGAACTCGCGCAGCAGCCGGCGTTGGCGGGCCGCGGCCAGGAGCCCGCTCTCGATCTGGTGCTGCCGGTGGCGCTCGATGGCCTCCCACAGCTCGTCCACTCCGTCGCCCGTCGAGGCCACCGTCTCGACGATCGGCGGACGCCACTCCCCCAGATCGGTGAGATCGAGCATCGCCTCGAGGTCCCGCCGGGTCTGTTGTGCACCCGGGCGGTCAGCCTTGTTGATGACGAACAGGTCGGCGATCTCCAGCAGGCCGGCCTTGTTGGCCTGGATGGAATCCCCCCATCCCGGATTGACCACCACGACGGTGGAGTCGGTGGCCGCCGCCACCTCGACCTCCTGCTGACCCACACCCACCGTCTCGACGATGACCACCGGCATCCCCACCGCGGAGAGCACCCGGATGGCGTCGGGCACGGCCACCGCCAGGCCGCCCAGATGGCCGCGGGTGGCCATCGAACGGATGAACACCCCCTCGTCGAGGGCGTGGTTCTGCATGCGGACCCGGTCGCCGAGGATGGCCCCGCCGGAGAACGGAGATGACGGATCGATGGCCAGGACGCCTACCTGACCACCGGCCGCCTCATCCGCTCCACCACCCGGCGCACCACCGGCTGCACCGCACCACCCGCTGCACCACCCGCTGCACCTGCACCACCCTCTGCACCACCTGCTCCACCTGCACCGCCCGCCTCACCACCTGCCCCACCGTCGAGGCCCCGCTTCCTCCCCATGGCCACCAGGCGATCGGTCAGCGTCGACTTCCCCGCCCCCGGGGCCCCGGTGATCCCCAACGTGTACGCCTCGCCGGGGGACTTGTAGGCCAGGCCGGCCACCAACCGGGCGTCCTCCCCCCCTCGCTCGACCATGGAGAGCAGGCGGGCCAGGGCGACGCGGTCACCGGCGCGGGCCGCCTCGAACAGGGTCGAGGGGTCGGAGTCACGGGAGACGGGCATGGAGTGACGAGCGTATCCGGAGGGCGGCGGGACCTCAGGCCCGCGACACGTGCGCCCCGAGCGAGGCCAGCTTCCCGTCGAGGTCCTCGTAGCCCCGGTCGACGTGGTGGGCATCGGTGATCACGGTCTCCCCTTCGGCCACCAGGCCGGCCAGCACGAGGGCCGCACCGGCCCGCACATCGAAGGCCCGCACCGGCGCGCCGGACAGTCGGTCCACACCCCGAACCACGGCGTGGTGGCCCTCGGTGCGGATGTCGGCCCCCATCCGTCGGAGCTCCTCGACGTAGCGGAAGCGGCCGAAGAAGAGGTTCTCGGTGACGATCCCGACCCCGTTGGCCACGGTGAGCAGTGTCACCAGCAACGGCTTGTAGTCGGTGGCGAACCCGGGGTAGGGCAGGGTGGCCACGTCCACCGACTGCAGCCGATCAGCGGGGTCCCTCGCCGCACGCAGTCCGTCGGGGCCCTGGGTGATGTCGATGCCGGCGGCCACGAGCTTGCGGATGAGCATGTCCATGTGATCGGGCCGCCCGTCCTCGACGACCACCTCACCACCGGCCAAGCCGGCGGCGACCAGGAAGGTGGCCACCACCAGACGGTCGGGAATGACCGCGTGGGTGGCCGGGTGCAACGCCTCCACGCCTTCGACCTCGATCCGCGAGGTGCCGGCCCCGACGATGCGGGCCCCCATGGCGTTGAGGAACTCGGCCAGGTCCCGGACCTCGGGCTCACGGGCGGCGTTCTCGATCACTGTGGTCCCCTTGGCCAGCACGGCGGCCATGAGCACGTTGTCGGTGCCGGTGTGGCTGGGGTATTCGAGGACCACCCGGTTGCCCACCAGCCGCGGGACCGAGGCCACGGTGGAATCCACCCGGGCCTCCACGTAGCCGTGGGACGACTCGAACGAGGCGCCCATCGCCTCGAGGGCCCGGAGGTGCATGTCGATGGGCCGGGGACCGAAGTCGTCTCCCCCGGGCAGGGACACCCTGGCCCAGCCGCAGCGGGTGAGGAGCGGTCCGAGGACCACCACCGACGCCCGCATCTTCTCCACCAGCTCGTAGGGCGCCTCCGGGACCAGGTCGGCCGGGGTGGTGACCACCAACTGGTCGGGAGTGTCCCCACGCCTGACGTCGACCCCCATGGCCCCGAGCAGCTCCCCCATGATGTCGACGTCGGTGATCCGGGGGACGTTGGTCAGCACATGGCGTCCCTCGGCCAGCAGGCAGGCGGCCATCAGCTTGAGCACGGAATTCTTGGCTCCACCGGCCCGGACCGTGCCCGACAGGGGCCCGTTTGACGTCACAATGAACCGATCCACCCGGCCAGTATGGCCTGCGCGGGACCGTGGCTCCTTTGATGGTGCCGTTCCGCCGGCCCCTCGGTGGCCCGCGGCCGCCGGCCGCCTGCGCCCCGTTCCGCCTCGGCCGCGGTCCCTCCTGGCCCTTCTTGCCCTTCTTGCCCTTCTGGCCCTTCTTGCCCGTCTTGCCCTTCTTGCCCCTTCGGGTCAGGGGAAGCATTGGAGACACTCGCCGGGCCAGGGCCGACAGGTCGTGGGGCGGATCGGCCTTTGCGCCAGCCACTATCGTCATGGTCCGTGACCATCGAACCGCAGGCGCCCGATCGCAATCTGGCCATGGAGCTCGTACGGGTAACCGAGGCGGCCGCACTGGCGGCCTCACGGTGGATGGGGCGGGGCGACAAGGAAGGGGCCGACGGGGCCGCCGTGAACGCCATGCGCATCGTCCTGTCGTCGATCGCCATGGACGGGGTCGTCGTCATCGGCGAGGGTGAGAAGGACCACGCGCCGATGCTCTACAACGGGGAGCGCATCGGGGATGGCACCCCGCCCAAGGCCGACATCGCCGTGGACCCGATCGACGGGACCACCCCGACCGCCCTGGGGCGCGGCGGGGCCCTGGCGGTGATCGCCGTCTCGGAGCAGGGCACCATGTTCGACCCCGGGCCGTGCGTCTACATGGAGAAGCTGGCGGTCGGGCCTCGCGCCGGCCGGCTGCATCGACATCACCCTGCCTATCGAGGAGAACCTGAAGGCGGTGGCCAAGGCCAAGGGGACCAACGTCCGGGCCCTGACCGTGGTCATCCTCGACCGGCCCCGGCACGCCGACATCATCGCCGAGGTGAGGGGCACCGGGGCGAGGATCCGGTTGATCACCGACGGCGACGTGGCCGGAGCCATCGCCACCGCCTGGCCCGACACGGGAGTGGATCTGCTGATCGGCATCGGCGGGACTCCCGAAGGGGTGATCGCCGCCGCCGCCCTCAAGTCGATGGGCGGGGAGATCCAGGGCCGGCTCTGGCCCCGTGACGACGGGGAGCGCCAGGCGGCCGTCGCCGCCGGCTACGACCTCGATGCCGTCCTCACCACCGAGGACCTGGTCCGGGGGGACAACTGCTTCTTCGCCGCCACCGGGATCACCGACGGCGAGCTGCTCCACGGTGTGCGCTACGACGAGTTCGGCGCCACCACCCAGTCGCTGGTCATGCGGTCCAAGTCGGGAACGGTACGGCTCATCTACGCCAAGCACCCGCTCCACAAGCTGGCCGAGTACAGCGCCATCGAGTTCGGCTGATCCTGGCTGCAGCAGAGGCGGGTCGGTCGGGCTTGCCGCCAGCCAGCGGGACTCCCCCGAAGCCCGTGGCGCGATCGGCCGTTCGGCGGCGGTCAAACAAACTGGAGACCGGGAACAGTCAGCTTTGCTACCGTCGACCCGACGACATAGCCCGGCGACATTCGGCGCCCGAAACCCTCATTCGTCGTCGGAGAACAAGGGCGGGTCCGACGCCGGAGCAGGCTCGGGGCCGGGTCCCGTTTCACCAGCCGGCTCCGCTGTGGTCGCTTGGGAGTTCGCCGGACCGGAAGATGGTCCGGCGGGTCCCAGCGCCACTCCCCAGCTGCCCGTGAGAGCCGGAACCCCTGGTGGGTCCTCAGGTAGTGATGGTGGCTGCACAGGCGGGCGATGTTGTCGTAGGAGACCTCGCCCCCGTCGGCGTAGGCAACCTGCCAGTGGTCATGCTCGAGTCCCAGACGCTTGTTGCAGTCCGGCACCACGCAGTGCTGGTCCCGCTCGAGGATGGCGGTCATCAGGGGCGCAGGAATGTGTCGGCCCAGGCGGACCACCGTGCTCACGTCCACCCCGTCGGTGATCACCAGGTCGCAGAGGGCCTCGCCGAGCTGGGCTCGGGCCCACTCCACCGAGACGGGACCGACTCCCGGGATCTCGCACACCTCGCCGGGCACGAGCGATCCCCTGCGCAGTGCACCGAGGTCGGCACGGATGTGCATGGAGACCTTGCCCTTCTGGGGTCGGCACTCGGTCGACGAGTCGCCCGCCGGTGCCGGGGGGCCACCTGACGTCTTGCCCGTGGCGGCGGGAGTGAGGTTCCCGTACCAGTCACCAGCGCACAGAGGGCATCGGCCCGGTAGGCGTCGACTGTCTCGAACAACCCGGACCTCCGGGCCTCGCTGGAAGCACCGGTCGGCTTCGGAATCGAGAGCGGCGAGCACGGTTGCGCCGGCCTCGGGGGTGAGGTGGGCCTCGAGGCAGAACGCACCCTCGGCGTCGGTGTAGGTCCGACAGCGCCGGTTGTCGTGCAACGCCTTTCGGTGACGGGCGGCGCCGTCGCTGGAACGCCCTTCGGCCTTGGCCCGGAGGCAGCGCTCCTTCAACTGGTGAAGCGTGTCCTTTTCTGCCCCCTTGACCAGGTCCTTCTCGCGGTCCGGGTTGACCTTGACCGCGTCGGAGACCAGCGTCGCCTGGGAGGAGGTGAGCTTCCCGCCCCGGAGGGCCTCCTCAACCTGGGGCTGCGAGCCGAGCGCTTCCCCGACCTTGAGGATTCCCAATGCCTCTCCCTTGGAGGCACCGGTGACGGACGACAACCATTCGTCGGGGGTGCGATGACCGGAGAGGGAATGGGCATTGCCCTCGGCGGCTCTCGATGCCGAGAGGGTCTCGCCCGCGCCGCACAGCCGCTTCCCTCGCTCGAACAGCGACACCAACGAGGCGGCATCGGAAACGGAGTACCGCCCCGGCTCGAACCGGGCCACGAAGGAGGCGACGGTGTCCACTGCCGAGGCCAGGGCCTGGGCTTCACCGGTGAAGCTCGTCGTCTCTGTGGTGGCAACCGCCATGGGTGAAGTAGATCATGCGGGTGTGACATCTCGGTCAGGAACGGGCGAGGGCGACAGAGAGGCGTGTGACATCTCCGCCAGGAACGGGAGGGCGACAGAGATGGGTGTGACATCTCCGTGAGGAACGGGAGGGCGACAGAGAGGCGACAGACGGGCGACAGAGAGGCAACAGAGAGGCGGGACAAAGAGGCAACAGAGAGGCGGGACAAAGAGGGACGTGCCAGAAATCCGGAGGATGGGCAACGCGACGTGTTGTCGCCAGAGCGGAGGCGGGGATGAAAACGGTCGGGATGCGGTCGGAAGGGCGACGGACCGCCGCGCCGTCACGGGTCAGGCGGTGCCGCCCACCCCACCGGCCCCGGCCGAAGCGTCGACGGCCTCGAGGCGGACCTGGGCCCGGAGCAGCGCCGCCTCCGCCTCCACCAGGTCCACATCGGGCTCCTCGTCCTCACCGGCCGCAGAGCCGGATCCGGCCCCCGAACCTGCGGCCGACCCGGCACCCCGTCCGCCGGCCGCCGGTGAGCTCGGCCACCCGGGCCTCGGCCGCCTCCAGAGCGGCCCGGGCCCGGTCGGCGTCGATCTCCTCGGCCAGCTCGGCCACGCCGATCAACATGGTGACCCGGGTCCCGCTCGTGGCCTGATCCGCGGACCCCGACAGTGAGCCGCCCGACGGAGCCGGGCCGGACGACGACCCACCAGCCGCGCGCCGTCGCCTGCCTCAGAACTGACACCTTGCTCGACCTGGACGAACCCGCCGTGCACGGCCACCCGCTCCTCGTCGCCCTCGGCCCGCACCACCCGGATGACCCCGGGCTCGACGGTGCCCACCAGCGGGGTGTGGCCGGCCAGGAAGGAGGCATCCCCCTCGCGGGTGCGCAGGATCACCTCGGAGGCCGAGCCGGTGATCAGGACCCGCTCCGGGGTGACCAGCTCGATCTGGAAGAGGTTCTCGTCAGCCATGATGCGCTCCGGTCCCGGTCGTCATTCGTTCTCGAGGGCGTGGGCCTTGGCCAACACCGACTCGGCCCCACCCACGTTGAGGAAGGCCTGCTCGGGAACTTCGTCGAGGTCCCCGTTGACCAGAGCCTCGAACGACTCCACCGTCTCCTCGACGGGAACGGTCACGCCCTTCAGGCCGGTGAAGACCTCGCCCACGTTGAACGGCTGGGACAGGAAGCGCTGGATCTTGCGGGCCCGGGTCACCGTCACCCGGTCCTCCTCGGAGAGCTCGTCGAGGCCGAGGATGGCGATGATGTCCTGGAGCTCCTTGTAGCGCTGCAGCACGCCCTGGACCCGCCGGGCCACCGTGTAGTGACGCTCGCCGACGATCTCGGGGGCCAGGATGTTCGACGTCGACGACAGCGGGTCGACCGCCGGGTAGATGCCCAGCGAGGCGATGTCCCGGGACAGCTCGGTGGTGGCGTCGAGGTGGGTGAAGGTGGTGAACGGCGCCGGGTCGGTGTAGTCGTCGGCCGGAACGTAGACCGCCTGCAGCGAGGTGATGGAACGCCCCCGGGTCGAGGTGATCCGCTCCTGGAGCTGGCCCATCTCGTCGGCCAGCGTGGGCTGGTAGCCGACCGCCGAGGGCATCCGGCCGAGCAGGGTGGAGACCTCGGAGCCGGCCTGGACGAACCGGAAGATGTTGTCCACGAACAGGAGCACGTCCTGGTTCTTCACGTCCCGGAAGTACTCGGCCATGGTCAGGGCGGCCAATGCGACCCGGAGCCGGACTCCGGGGGGCTCGTCCATCTGGCCATAGACCAAGGCGGCCTTCTCGATGACGCCCGACTCCTGCATCTCGATCCAGAGGTCGGTGCCCTCACGGGTGCGCTCGCCGACCCCGGCGAACACCGACACCCCGCCGTGGTTGGTGGCCACCCGGTTGATCATCTCCTGGATGAGCACGGTCTTGCCCACGCCGGCCCCCCCGAACAGGCCGATCTTGCCTCCCTGCACGTACGGCTCGAGGAGGTCGATCACCTTGATGCCGGTCTCGAACATCACCGCCCGGGGCTCGAGGGTGTCGAACTCGGGTGCGTCGCGGTGGATCTCCCAGTGGTCCTCGACCTCGCCGATCGAGTCGGTGTCGAGCGGCTGGCCGAGTACGTTGAACACGTGGCCGAGCACGGCGTCGCCGACCGGCACCCGGAGCCCGTGGCCCAGATTGCGGACCACCGCACCGCGGGTGAGGCCGTCGGTGGCCCGGAGACAGATGCAGCGGACCCGGCCGTCGCCGATCTGCTGGGCCACCTCGGCCACGATCAGCTCCTTGTTCCCCTCGAGCTCGACGTCGACCTCGACGGCACCGTTGATCTCGGGCAGGGCGTGCGGGCGGGAACTCGACGTCGATGACCGGTCCGGCGATGGCCACCACCCGTCCGGTGGGGAGGCTGGTGTCGGCTCCGGTGGTCGGTTGGGGGGCGGTGGTGGTCATGGGTGTCGGGTTCCTTTTGGTTCGTCAGCGGGTGGGTACTGTCCGGCGGCGGTGGACCGGGGCGGCGTGAGGCAGGTCGGGCCGGAGGGCGACCGGAGCGGGGACCGGAGGGACAAGGAGGCCACCGCTCAGACCTTGGTCTCGATGATCAGGCCGCGCTCGTCGTCGTCGGAGTCGGCGCGGAGGGCCTCGGCGCCGCCGACGATCTCCATGATCTCGGTGGTGATGGTGTCCTGGCGGGCCCGGTTCATGATCCGCGAGTACTTGGTGATCAGCTCGCCGGCGTTCTCGGTGGCCGCGGCCATGGCCCGCTGCCGGGAGGTGACCTCCGACGCCGACGCCTCGAGCAGGGCGGCGAAGATCTCGGTCTCGGCCGCCCGCGGGGCCAGCGTCTCGAGGAGGATGGCCGCATCGGGCTCGAACTCGGTGAAGCCGAGCGGTCCCTCGGTGGGCTCTCGTCGGCTGCCGGCCTCCGCCCCGTCGGCCTGCTGGCGGGGATCGATCAGCGGGAGCAGTTGGCGCACCTCGACCTGCTGGGTCCCCGCCGAGAGGAAGCGGGTGGAGACCACGATCACCTGGTCGACCTCACCCTCGACGAACGGGGTGAGGACGGCGGCGGCCACGTCGCGGGCGTCGGTGAACGTCGGCCGCTCGCTGATCCCGGTGAACGACCGCTCCACCGGCTCGCCGCGGAACCGGAAGTAGCCCTGGGCCTTCTTGCCCGCGGTGAACAGCCGGTACTCGACGCCCCCGGCCCGGCCCTCGGCCATCAGCCGCTCGGTGGCCCGCAGGACCGAGGTGTTGTAGGCGCCGCACAGCCCGCGGTCGGCCACCACCGAGAGCACGGCCACCTTGGCGATCGTCTCGGGGGTGCCCAGCAGGCGGCCGGCGGCGTCGGGATCGCCCAGCGCGGTCTCCAGCACGATGCGGGCCATGCCCCGCTGGTAGGGCTTGGCCGCGGCGATCCGGCCCTGGGCGCGCACGATCTGCGAGGCGGCGATGAGCTCCATCGCCTTGGTGATCTTCTTCGTCGACTGGATGCTCTTGATCCGTCGACGGAGGACGCGCTCCTGGCCGCCTGCCATCGCTCAGCCGTCCTTCCCGGAACCGAATACGTCGCCGAAGGCCCGCAGCGCCGTCTCCAGCTTGTCGCCCTCGGGAAGCTTGCCCGTGGTGCGGATGCCCTCGAGCAGGTCGGCGTGGCTGGCCCGGAAGTAGGCGCGCACCTCGGACTCGTAGCGCTGCACCTCGGACACCGGGATGTCGTCGACGATAGCCCTCGGAGCCGGCGAAGATGATCAGCACCTGCTCCTCGACCGGGACCGGCGCGTTGAGGCCCTGCTTGAGCAGCTCGGTCAGGCGGTAGCCGCGGTCGAGCTGGGCCTGGGACACCTTGTCGAGCTCGGAGCCGAAGGTGGCGAAGGCCTCGAGCTCACGGAACTGGGCCAGGTCGAGCTTGAGGGTACCCGACACCGCCTTCATGGCCTTGACCTGGGCGGCGCTCCCCACCCGGCTGACCGAGATGCCCACGTTGATGGCCGGGCGGACCCCGGCGTAGAAGAGGTCGGTCTCGAGGTAGACCTGGCCGTCGGTGATCGAGATCACGTTGGTCGGGATGTAGGCGGAGACGTCGCCGGCCTTGGTCTCGATGATCGGGAGGGCGGTGAAGGACCCGCCGCCCTCGGCGTCGGACAGCTTGGCCGACCGCTCGAGCAGCCGGCTGTGCAGGTAGAAGACGTCGCCCGGGTAGGCCTCGCGTCCCGGCGGGCGGCGCAGCAGCAGCGACATCTGGCGGTAGGCCTCGGCCTGCTTGGACAGGTCGTCGTAGACGATGAGGGCGTGCTCGCCGTTCTCCATCCAGTGCTGGCCCATGGCGCAGCCGGCGTAGGGGGCGAGGTACTTGAACGGAGCCGGGTCGGCCGCGCCGGCCAGCACCACCACCGTGTACTCGAGGGCGCCGTAGCGCTCGAAGGTGGCCACCGTCTGGGCCACCGACGACTCCTTCTGACCGATGGCCACGTAGATGCACTTCACCCCGAGGCCCTTCTGGTTGAGGATGGTGTCGACGGCCACCGTGGTCTTGCCCGTCTTGCGGTCGCCGATGATCAGCTCCCGCTGGCCGCGCCCGATCGGGGTCATGGCGTCGATGGCCTTGATGCCGGTCTGCAGCGGTTCGGACACCGGCTGGCGCTTGACGATGCCCGGGGCCTGGACCTCGAGCCGGCGGGTGATGTCGGTGGCGATGGTGCCCTTGCCGTCGACCGGTTCGCCCAGGGCGTTGACCACCCGACCGAGCAGGGCGTCGCCCACCCTGACCGAGAGGATCCGCCCGGTGGCCTTGACCAGCTGCTCCTCCTCGAGGCCGGTGTCGTCGCCCAGGATGACGGCGCCGATGGTCTCCTCGTCGAGGTTGAGGGCCAGCCCCTCGGTGCCGTCGGCGAACTCGAGGATCTCGTTCACGGCGGCGCCGGGCAGCCCGGTGACCCGGGCGATGCCGTCGCCGACCTCGACGATCCGGCCGACCTGCTCGGTGCCCACCTCGGGCGTGTAGTCGTCGACGTACCGCTCGAGGGCGGCGGTGATCTCGTCGGCGCTGATGGTCAACTCAGCCATCGGTTGCTTCCCTTCCTTGTGGAGTTCGGTAGGCCGCCTCGGAGACGAGGAGGTGCTCCTTCAATTCATCGAGCCGGTGACGGGTGCTGCTGTCGACCAGCAGGTCGCCGACCTGGACGACCACGCCGCCGAGCAGCTCGGGGTCGACGGTCACCTGCAGATCGACCGGGTTGCCGGCCAGGCGGGCCAGGGCCTCGCTCAGGTCGCGACGCTGGGTTTCGCCCACCTCGTCGGCCGCCTGCACCCGGGCCACCCGCCATCCGCGGGCCCGGGCGGCGTCCTCGACCAGGGCATCGAGGGTGGCCACGATGTCCCGGGCCCGGCCCCCGCGCACGGCGTAGGCGGCCAGCCGGCGGGTGGCCGGCAGCACCTGGTCGCCGAGGAGCTGGTCGATCACCTGCTGACGCACCTCGACGGGCAGGTCGCGATCGCCGAGGGCCGACCGCAGGCGGCGGTTGGACTCCACGGTGCGGGCGAACCGGAACAGCTGGTCCTCGATCTCCTCGAGCTCGGCCACGGTCACCGTCTCGAACACGGCGGCGGCGTAGCCGGACACCCGGTGGCGCGAGCCCATCCGGCCGAGCACATCCTCGGGTTCCGTCGTCGTCGGCCTCGCCCCGGCGCCGGCCCCGTCGGCTCCGGCGGTCCGCTCCGGGCCGCGGCCTGGGTCAGGCGCGACGCCAGCCAGTGGAACGACGCGGTGAGCTCACTGGCCGGCACCACGCTCACCGCCTGGTGGACGAGGCGCTGCACCTCGGGTCGGACCTTGCCCTCGAGCAGGTGGTCGAGGAGCGCCCGCCGGGACGGGACCGGCACCGACCCGTCGTTGATGGCCAGGGTCAGCTCGGTGCTGCCGTCGACGAGGGCGGCCACCGAGGCGAGCTCGGAGCCGGCATCGGCGAGCGCGTCGGTGGCGGCCAGCGACTCTTCCATGGCCGCCAGGTAGCCCTGAAGGGCAGCGTTCACCGGCTGCCTCCTGCGCCGGCTCCGGCACCCGCAGCGGCCGGCACCCGCACCGGCATCGGCGGACTCCGCCCGGACGGCGGCGATGGCCTCGTCGATGAGGTCCTGGTGGTCGGTGGCCTGGATCTCGCGGCCGATGACCCGCTCGGCGGCGGCCAGGACGATCTCGCCCACCCGGGCGGTCACCTCCTCGACGGCCGCCTGCCGGGCGATGACCACCTCGGCGTCGGCCGACTGGACGATGCGGTCGTGGATGGCCTGGGCGTCGGCCTCGGCCCGCAGCTTGGCCTGGTCGGCGGCCGTGGCCGCCTGGGACACGATGTCCCGCGCCTGGGCCCGCGCCTGCTCGAGCAGCGCCCGCCGCTCGGTGTCGGCCTCCTCGGCGTCGGCCTTGGCCCGGTCGGCCGCTTCGAGCTCGCCGCGGATCTTGTCCTGCCGCTCGGTCAGCGCCTTGTTGAGGATGGGCAGGACGTACTTGCCGATGACTCCGAGCACGACGAGAAAGGCCAGCAGCACCACGATGAACGTCCCATTGGGAATGAGGAAGTTGTTGGTGGCGAGGGGCATGGTGATCATCCTTGGTTCGGTGGGTGACGGTGGCCTGCCGAGCTCCGGGAGGCGTGGGCCGCCGGTTCGTGCCGGCGGGGGTTCGACGGGTCCATCGGACCGGTTACTTGCCCAGGGAGAAGACGAACAGGGCGGCGAAGACCAGATTGATGAAGTAGGCGGCTTCGCACAGGCCGACGGTGAGGAACATGATGGTGGTCAGGCGACCCTGGGCCTCGGGCTGGCGGGCCACGCCGGCGATGGTCTGGCTCCCGGCCAGTCCGTCACCCACCGAGGCACCCACGGCGCCGCCTCCCAGGGCCAGGCCGGCGCCGACGAAGGCCCCCGCCATCTTGACCGCGCTTGCCACTGATGCATCTGCTGCCATTGCTACTTCTCCTTTGTCAATGAGTCGGTGAACGGGTGCGTGCTCACGATGGTGCCGGATGGGCGTCCGAGGCCATGGCCGTGTCGAAGTACAAGATGGTGAGCAGGGCGAAGATGAAGGCCTGGATGGCGCCGATGCCCATGTCGAACAGCTTCCAGACGACGGTGAAGGGGACGGACAGGATGCCGCCGATGGGCAGCGGGTCCGAGTTTCCAGATGACCAGGGCGGCGAGCAGGGAGAGCATCAGGCCCCCGGCGAACAGGTTGCCGAACAGACGGAGGGTCAGGGTGACCGGCTTGACCAGCTCGTCGACCAGGTTCATGAACAGGTTGACCGGGAACATCTTGGTGGAGAACGGCTGGGTGAAGAAGTGTTTGACGTACCCGAAGCCGCCCCGGTTCCTGATGGCCGCGGCCTGGACCATGATGAAGACGTAGAGGGCCATGGCCATGGGCAGGTTGATGTCGCTGGTCGGCGCGGGCAGCCAGTCGATGGTGCTCCCGATGCTGAGCACCTCGAACAGGTTGCAGGTGAAGATGAAGACGAACAGGGTCAGGGCCAGCGGGACGACCTTCGCCCCCCGGGGCCCGATCGAGTCGTTGACCTGCTTCTGGACGGCCTCGACGGCCATCTCCCACACCAGCTGGAACTTGCCGGGGACGTCGCTGGTGGCCTTGGCCCGCAGGATGAGCCCCATTCCCACCACGACCAGCCCGGCGATGATGGTGGCCCAGACGATGTCCAGGTTGATGGTCAGTCCGGCGATCTTGGTTGTCTTGTGGACGCCGGGGGTGATGTCGATGCCCAGCAGGGGCGCACTCAGCAGGTGGAATCCGAGCATGGGATCAGGCACCGCCCGGTGGGTCGTCAGCGGGACCGCCGATGGCCGGCGGGGGTGAAGGCTGGACGACGTTGTCATCGACGACGTTGGCCGTGATCACATCGTCGACCGAGGTCATCGGGCCGGACTTGGCCATCGACCGGGCCACGTTGGCCAGCAGGATGAACTGGAACACGGCCAGACCGGCCAGGATGCCGAAGCCGAGCTGGTGGGAGATGGTCATCAGGCCCAGGGTGACCACGGTGATGATCCCCAGGCGGCCGAGCGTGTTGATGGCCAGCGGCCGCTTCTTGTTCTCGACCTCACTGGCCGTGACCCGGGCCACCGAGTTGCCGATCATCCGGAAATTGAGCGTGCCCAACCCGAGGCCGATGCAGGCGCCCAGCCCGAGCAGCGGCACGTCGAAGGAGACGCAGGCGACCAGGGCGGCCACACCCACGACCAGGACCATCGAGACGGTCCGGCGGGCCACGTCGGGCACATTGGGCAGGGAGAAGTGGGCGAACACGGGCTGCGTTATCCCTCCCGCCGGGCGGACTCGGGCGTGCCGGGCGGCGCCGTGCCGGCCGATGCCGGCGGTTGACGATCCAGTGCTCACAGGTACTTGCGGACCCGCGACACGGTCATGAGCACCGCGGCGGTGGCCCCGAGAGCCAGCCCCACCAAGGTGAACAGGGGGACGGTGCCCAGCCCGCGGTCGAGCAGATACCCCAGCAGTGCGCCGACGACCAGCGACACGGCGATGGAGAGACCGAGGGTCAAGAACTCCACCGCCCCACCGATCGACTCGAGGCCCCGAGACGATTCGGTGCCCAGAGCTGGGTCCCGTGGCCCCGGACGGCGGATCCCCGGTGCCCCCGGACGCATCCAAGGCATCCTCCGGAACGGTCCGACCGTCCTCGTCTTCCGGGTTCGGGGTGCTCTCGTCCATGGTCGGGCCGTGCCGCGTCAGAGTGTCTGGAGTGTCGGGGCTTCACGAATGGTTCCTGAATTCACGCAGTTGTTCTGCAATGGCCGGTCGGGCTGCCGGCCGCATGGGTGCCCCCGGAACGGGCGGGAGGCCTGCAAATCACGGGATGCATCATCGCACCTCCGCACCCCTGGCGGCAAAACGCGGGAAACACGCCGTTCACACTTCGGCGGATGGTCCGGCGGCACCGGCCGGGATGGCCGGGGGCCGGGCACCGTCGCCCGCCGTGGGACCAGGGCCTCCCTGGCCCACCGGCGCCGTCGGGTCGCCGGGAACGCTCGTCCGGGACGGACCGGGAGGACCGGGTCCGTCGGGCTCGGCGGGCCCCGGGCCGTCGGGTCCGGGTTCGGCCTGCCTGCGCAGGGAGGGGTGGAACAGGGTGTAGAGGATCACCCCCAGAGCCAGCACACCGAAGGGGATGACGGCGTTCACGCTCGAGATGTAGAGCGGGAAGAGGATGAATCCGGAGAGCAGCACCGTCCAGGCCCACAGGATGAGGACGCTGCGGCGGTGACCGTGGCCCAGGCGGAGCAGGCGGTGATGCAGATGGTTCTTGTCCGGCGTGGAGAACCCGGTCCGGTTGGCCGTGCGGCGCACGAAGGCGAAGGCCATGTCCACGATGGGCACGCCGAGGATGAAGAAGGGGATGAACAGGGGGGCGAAGAAGAAATAGGTCTGGCCACTGCGGGCCGCCACCCCTCCGACCGTCCCCGCCGTCCGGCCCCCGATCAGCATGGTGGACGCGGCCATGAGCAGTCCCAGCAGGAGGGCTCCGGCGTCGCCCATGAAGATCTTGGCCGGGTGGAAGTTGTGGGGCAGGAAGCCGAGGCAGATGCCGCAGGTGATCACGGCGATGAGCGGGCCGATGTTGTCGGTGGGGAGGTTGCCCAGATGCTGCAGGTGGAGTCCGTAGATGGCCAGCGCCCCCGAGGCGATGGCCACCACCCCGGCGGCCAGGCCGTCCAGGCCGTCGATGAGGTTGACGGCGTTGGTGATGGCGATGACCCACAGCGCGGTCAGGAGTGGCGTCCACTCCGGCGACAGCTGGACCAGGCCGGCCAGGGGCACCTTGAACTGGAACCAGGTCACCCCCATGAAATAGAGGATGGTGGCAGCCAGCACCTCACCGGCCACCTTGGCCGGGGCCGACATGTCCCGGAAGTCGTCGATGACCCCGACCACGAAGATGGCCGCCGCCCCGAGGATCAGGCCCAACGGCTCCTGGGACCCCCGGAACAGGGGGCTCAGCGCCGGGATCGATGCCGCCACCGCCCAGGTGACCAGCATGGCCACGAACAGGGCGGCCCCGCCGGCCTGGGCGGTCACCTGGGTGTGCACCTTGCGGTCGTCGGGCTGGGCCACGTAGCCGATCTGCACGGCGATGTGGCGGGCCGGGAAGGTGAGGGCCCAGGAAGACACGATGGCCACCACCAACAGCACCGCGTACCAGTTGAGCGGTACCCCAGAGCTCACGTCCCGGACCGCCCCCCGGTGGTCACGTCCCGGTGAGCGTGGGGTACGGGGGAAAGCCGGCGCACAGCTCGTGCACCTCGGCCCGCACCTGTCGGACGGTGTCCTCGTCGTCCCGATGGCGCAGGGTCCGGCCGATCAGCGCGCCGATGATCCGCATCTCGTCGGGGCCCATGCCCGCCGTGGTCTGGGCGGCCGAACCCAGCCGGAGGCCCGAGGTGATGAACGGCGAACGGGGATCGTCGGGGATGGTGTTGCGGTTGCAGGTGATGCCGGCCCGGTCGAGCACCTCCTGGGCCACCTTGCCGGTCAGCTCCTCGTCGAAGGTGCGCAGGTCGACGAGCACCTGGTGGTTCTCGGTGCCGCCCGAGACCAGCCGGAAGCCGGCGTCGACCAACGCGGCCCCGAGGGCGGCGGCGTTGGCCACCACCTGGGCGGCGTAGGTGCGGAACTCGGGGCGGGCGGCCTCGGCGAAGGCCACCGCCTTGGCCGCGATGACGTGCTCCAGGGGGCCGCCCTGGAGACCGGGGAAGACCGAGCTGTCGACGGCCTTGGCCAGCTCCGCGGAGCAGACGATGGCTCCCCCGCGGGGACCCCGGAGCGTCTTGTGGGTGGTGAAGGTGACCACGTCGGCCACTCCCACCGGTGAGGGATGGACACCGCCGGCGATCAGGCCGGCCGGGTGGGCGGCGTCGAACATGAACATGGCCCCGACCGAGTCGGCGATCTCCCGGAAGGGCAACGGGTCGATGATCCGCGAGTAGGCGGTGGAGCCGGCCACGATCAGCTTCGGCCGCTCGCGCCGGGCCACCTCGGCCACCTGGTCGAAATCGATGATCTCCCCGGGCTTGTCGGGATCGTTGCTCGCCGCCGACACGCCGTAGGAGACGAAGCGCCAGATCTTCGAGGTGATACTGGCCGGTGAGCCGTGGGTCAGATGGCCCCCGTGGTCGAGGCGCATGGCCAGGATGGTGTCACCCGGCTCCAGCAGGGCCTGGTAGACGGCCAGGTTGGCGCTGGCCCCGGCGTGGGGCTGCACGTTGGCGTGGGCCGCACCGAACAGCGCCATCAGCCGGGCTCGGGCCAGGTCCTCGACCTCGTCGATGATCTGGTTCCCGCCGTAGTAGCGCCGCCCGGGGTAGCCCTCGGAGTACTTGTTGGTGAGGACGGACCCGGAGGCGGCCAGGACGGCCGGCGAGGTGAAGTTCTCCGAGGCGATGAGCTGCAGGGTGGTCGACTGGCGCTCAGCCTCCTCGCCCAGCAGCCGGCTCACTTCGGGGTCGTCGACCAGCCAGCGGTCGAAGGGGGACGCCGCATATGGGCTGCTCATGGTCTCAGCTCCGTCCTCTCTGTGGGTGACGCGCTCGTCGTGCCCGGTGCCGGCTCGGCGATCGGCCCGGTGCCGGGCTCGGTGCCGTGCTCGTGTGACGTTCCGTTGCCGTGCCCGGTCGTGACCCCCACGGCGGCTCCGCGGTCGGTTTCGGGTCCGTCCGTCCCGCGGCCCCGGCTCGCCTCGTACTCGGTGATCTCGGCCAGCCGGTGGACGTGCCGGCCTCCTTCGAAGTCGGTGGAGAAGAAGGTGTCGACGGCGTCGATGGCCTCGGCCACGCCGGTGGTCCTGCCGCCGAGGCAGATCACGTTGGCGTCGTTGTGGCGGCGGGCCAGACCGGCGGTGGTGACGTCGTGGACGAGCGCAGCCCGGACCCCGTCGACCTTGTTGGCGGCGATGCTGATGCCGATACCCGTCCCGCACACGCAGATCCCCCGGTCGGCGCGCCCCTCGGCGACGGCCCGACCCACGGCCAGGCCGAATTCGGGGTAGTCGACCGAGACGTCGGGCGAGCCGGTGCCCAGGTCGCTGACCTGGTGGCCGGCGCCGGCGACGTGCTCGGCCAGCGCGGTCTTCAGGTCGAACCCGGCATGATCCGAACCCACGGCAATCCGCATCACCTGAGTGTACCGACGGGGATCGCCCCTGGCGGCGCCACGGTACGCTCTCGCGCCTCATGAAGCCTCGACCCCGCCACCCCGGTCATCGTCGGGGTCGGCCAGGTCACCAACCGTCCCCACAGCCGTGGGGAGGCCGGGCTCGACGAGCGCCCCGAGCCGATCGGCCTGATGGTCGAGGCCGTGCGGGCCGCCATCGAGGACTGCGACGGGTCACCGCCCGGTGGAGACTCCCCCGGGGGGCGGCGGCTGGCGGCGGCGGCCCAGTCGCTGCGGGTGACCCAGCCGTTGAGCTGGCGCTACCGCAACCCGGGCTTGCCGGTGGCCTCGGCGCTGGGGATGGACCCGGCCGAGATGCTGCTGGCCACCACCGGTGGCAACAACCCGCAGAGCTTGGTCAACGCCACGTCCCTGGCCATCGGTCGGGGCGAGCTGGACGTGGCCGTGCTGGTGGGCGCCGATTGCGTGTACACCCAGGCGGCGGCGCGTCGCCACCCCGACCGGCCGGTGCTGGCCTGGACCGTGCAACCGCCCGACGCCGCCCGGCCGCCCCTGTTCGGCAACGACCAGCGGGCGACGACCGAGGCCGAGGAGGACCGGGGGCTCGACCTGCCCATCCACGTGTATCCCCTCTTCGAGAACGCCCTCCGCGCCGGGCTCGGTCGCTCCCTCGACGACCACCGCCGCCGCATCGGTGCGCTGTGGTCCCGATTCTCCGAGGTGGCCGCCACCAATCCCTACGCCTGGTTCCGGGACGCCCGCTCGGTGGACGAGATCATCACCGTCACCGACTCCAACCGGATGATCGACTACCCGTACACCAAGCTGCTCACCGCCGACATGCAGGTCGACCAAGGGGCGGCCATCATCATGTGCTCGGCCGCCGCCGCCGCGTCCGCCGGCATCCCCCGGGAGCGGTGGGTCTTCCCGCTGGCCGGGGCCGACGCCGACGACCACTGGTTCCTCTCCCACCGGCTCGACTTCCATTCGTCCCCGGCCATCCGGCTGGCCGGCCGGTCGGCCCTGTCGCTGGCCGGCGCGGGCATCGACGACGTGGCCCACGTCGACCTCTACTCCTGCTTCCCCTCGGCCGTCGAGATCGCCGCCGCCGAGCTGGGGCTGGCCGACGACGACCCGTCCCGGCCCCTGACGGTCACCGGGGGCCTCACCTTCGGTGGCGGCCCGGGCAACAACTACGGCACCCACGCGGTGGCGTCGATGATCGACGTCCTCCGGGCCGACCCCGGTTCGCTGGGCCTGGTCACCGGCGTGGGCTGGTATCTGACCAAGCACAGCATCGGCATCTACGGGACCGAGCCCCCCGGCTCCCGACCGGGCGCAGGAGGGACCGCGGCAGATTCCCCAGGAACCACCGGAGCAGCCACCCCGGGGACCTCCCCGAGGGGACCGAGACCGACCGGGCGGGCGGGTTCGCCTGGGCCTCGCCCCAGCGCGCCGTCGCCGCCCTCCCTCAGTGCTCACCGGACGCCGATGCGCGAGGGCGAGGTCACCGTCGAGACCTACTCCGTCTCCTACGGGCGTGAGGGCGCCGCCCGTCGGCGCCGTGGTGGCCTGCCGCACGCCGGACGGGCGTCGGGCCTGGGCCAACGTCACCGATCCCGACCACTTGGCCCTGCTGGTCACCGAAGAGGGATGCGGCCGGCTCGGCACCCTCCGGCCCGATGGCCAGGTCGACCTGGGCTGACCGGGTCGAGGCGAGGCGGGCGGGCGCGGAGCGGCGGGACCCGGGCGCGGAACGTCAGGAAGGTGACGGCTCGGCGGGCACCGACGGCGGGGCATGGGGATCGCGGTACCGGTACTTGAAGGCACCGTAGGCGAACGGCCCCGACAGCAGGGGCAGCCAGTAGGAGGCCAGCCGGTAGGCCAGCGTGGCCAGCACCGCCTGCACGCCGGTGAGGCCGGCCAGCAGGAGGAGGCCGCTGAGGCTGGCCTCGACGATCCCGAGCCCGCCGGGGGTGATCGGCACCAGGCCGATGATCCCGGCCACGGCGTAGGCCAGGAGGATGAGGGACGGCCGGGGGTGGGCGCCCACGGCCCGCACCGAGAAGAGGAGGCACAGGTAGTCGAACAGGAGCCGGCCGGCCGACAGCAGGGTGGCCTGCCACCACTTCTGGCCCGAGCACCGCCCGGATCAGGTTGCGCTGCTCGAGCAGCCGCTCGGGCAGGCCGGTGATCGGGGTGCGCTTGCGGACCAGGCGGTTGCGCAGCGACTGGGCCCACCGGCCGGCGTACAGCAGCGGCGCCTCGGCGGCCATCACCCAGGCCCCCAACCCCACGAAGAGGACGAAGCCGACGGCGCCGATGATGGCCGCATCGACCAGACCCGGGTTGACCGGCGAGCCGAAGAGCACCGCGGGCAGGACGAACACCGGAAGGGCCAGGAGACCCCCGATGCCGAGGAAGGAGAAGGCGGTGAGACCGCCGACGGCGTCGGTGGGGTCCATGCCGCTGACGGCGAGCATGCGGAACTGGGCGGCGGCACCGGCCGCCGCCCCGCCGGGCACGATCAGGGAGATGGCGTTGCCGGCCAGCTGGGCGGTGATCACCGAGAACCAGGCCTTGGTGCGCAGGGCGATGCGCTGGAGCGAGAAGGTGCAGAGGAAATGCGCCCCTTCGGCCACCAGCGCGGGGATGAACCAGAGCAGGTTGAGGGTGACCAGTTTGGGCCACGAGTGGAACACGGCGATGAGCTCGGGCAGCACCAGGTAGAGCGCCACCCCGGCGATGATCACCACGATCGATCGCTTGACGAGGGCCTTCCACGGGAAGGGCTGATTCTGCTGCTGTTCGAATTGGGCCTCGAACGACCGGGACCGTTGGCCGCCGGGGCCCTGCGACGGGTCGGTCACCCCGTCCCCTCACTCTCAGCCAATCCCCTACCTCTCCTTCGCCGCGGTCGGTCGCGATCATTCCACGGGCACCGGCCCGCGGTCACACCTGCGGTTCGTCCGGTACCGGGAGGACCACCTATTAGCCTGGTGGGCCGTGAGTGACACCACCGACGCCCAACTGACCCGAGACACCTACGACCGTCTCCAGGCCGAGCTCGAGGACCTGACCACCCGGGGACGGGTGGAGATCGCCGCGGCCATCGAATCGGCCCGGGCGCTCGGCGACCTGTCCGAGAACGGCGACTACCACGCGGCCAAGGACGCCCAGGGGAAGATGGAATCGCGGATCCGTCAGCTCCAGCGCCTGCTCAAGACGGCCACCGTGGTCGACGCCAGCCAGGCCTCGGACGGGACGGTGGCTCCGGGCACGGTGGTCACCCTCCGCTACGAGGGCGATGACGAGGACGAGACCACCGACTTCTTCGTCGGGTCCATCGAGGAGCGCCAGGGGGACCTGACCGTGGTCTCGCCCGGCTCCCCGCTGGGCCAGGCCCTCCTCGGGCACTCGGCCGGGGACGCGGTCGAATACGCAGCCCCCGGGGGTACCCTCAAAGTCGAGATCGTCAACGTAGGGACCTGAGACCGATGCCACCCACCCCCGACCGGGACGCCCCGGCAGCGTCCAGCCACCGCTCGCACGGATCGCCCCGCACCCTCTCCGAAAAGGTCTGGGACCGCCATGTCGTCCACCTGGGCAACGAGGACGAGCCCGACATCATCTTCGTCGACCTCCACCTGGTCCACGAAGTCACCTCGCCCCAGGCCTTCGACGGCCTGCGCATGGCCGGCCGTCGGGTCCACCGGCCCGACCTGACCGTCGCCACCGCCGACCACAACGTACCCACCATCGACATCGACAAGCCGGTGGCCGATCCCATCTCGGCCAAGCAACTGGCCGTGCTGGCGTCAAACTGTGCCGAGTTCGGCATCACCTGCTACCCGATGGGCGACGCCAACCAGGGCATCGTCCACATCATCGGGCCCGAGCAGGGCCTGACCCAGCCGGGCATGACCATCGTGTGCGGCGACAGCCACACCTCGACCCACGGCGCCTTCGGGGCCCTGGCCTTCGGCATCGGCACCAGCGAGGTCGAGCACGTCCTGGCCACCCAGACCCTCCCCCAGCAGCGGCCGGCCACCATGTCGGTGACGATCGACGGTGAACTGCCCACCGGGGTCACGGCCAAGGACCTGGTCCTCGCCATCATCGGCCAGATCGGCACCGGGGGCGGTACCGGCCACATCATCGAGTACCGGGGATCGGCCATCCGCAACCTCTCGATGGAGGGCCGGATGACCGTGTGCAACATGTCGATCGAGGCCGGGGCCCGGGCCGGAATGATCGCCCCCGACGACACCACCTTCGCCTACCTCGAGGGCCGGGACCATGCGCCCAAGGGCAAGGAATGGGAGGCGGCCCTGGCCTCGTGGCGAGCCCTCCCCACCGACGAGGGTGCCCGATTCGACAAGGAAGTCGTGTTGGAGGCGCGCTCGCTGGCCCCCTACGTGACCTGGGGCACCAATCCGGCCCAGGTGATCCGCATCGACGGGGCGGTCCCCGACCCGTCGTCGTTCGAGAACGCCCACGACCGCGATGCCGCGGCCCGCGCCCTCGAGTACATGGGCCTCTCCGGGGGAACGCCGATCCAGGATGTCAGCGTCGACACCGTCTTCATCGGTTCGTGCACCAACGGCCGCATCGAAGACCTCCGGGCCGCCGCCGGGGTGCTCGACGGCAGGAAGGTCCATCCCGGCCTGCGTGCCCTGGTGGTCCCGGGGTCCCACCGGGTCAAGGCCCAGGCCGAGTCGGAGGGGCTCGACGTCCTGTTCACGGCGGCCGGATTCGACTGGCGCGAGCCGGGGTGTTCGATGTGCCTGGCCATGAACCCGGACAAGCTGGCTCCCGGCGAACGCGCCGCGTCCACCTCGAACCGCAACTTCGAGGGACGCCAGGGCCGGGGGGGCCGGACCCACCTGGTCTCCCCCGCCGTCGCCGCGGCCACCGCGGTGGCCGGCCACTTCGCCACCCCCGAGGATCTGATCTAGATGCGGGCCATGCAGCTGGTGAGCGGTCGGGCGGTGCCCCTCGACCGGTCCAACGTCGACACCGACCAGATCATCCCGTCCGACTGGCTGAAGCGGGTCGAACGCACCGGGTTCGGCGCCGGGCTGTTCGCCGAGTGGCGCGACGACCGCGACTTCGTGCTCAACCGGGAGGAGTTCGCCGGGGCCACCATCCTGGTGGCGGGGCCGAACTTCGGGACCGGCTCATCCCGGGAGCACGCGGTGTGGGCGTTGCAGGACTACGGGTTCGAGGCGGTCATCGCGCCCGGGTTCGCGGATATCTTCCGCAACAACTGCACCAAGGCGGGGCTGGTCCCCGTGCAGGTGGAGGCGTCGGTCGGGCGCACCCTCCTCGACGCGGTATTGGCCGAGCCGACCATGCAGATCACCATCGACATCGAGCAGGGCACCCTCGAGGCGCTTTCGGCCCGCATCGAGACGACTTTCCCGCTCGACGAGTTCACCCGGGCACGCCTGGTCAACGGGTGGGACGACATCGGGCTCACCCTGCGCTACGAGGACGAGATCGAGGAGTACGAAGCGGCCCGGCCCTCGTGGCTCCCCAGCACCAGCTGAACCAGCACCAGCTGAACCAGCACCAGCGGAGCGCCACCTCGGCGGGCCGGTCTCAGCCGCCGACTTTCAGCGAGCCGGCCGCCTGGCGACCCGAGAGCCCGCCGGGTCCCCGGCGCCGACTACCACGAGGGGCAGGGGGGCAGCCAGCGTCGGGGGACCCGGTGGATGTTGAGCTGCGAAACGTGGTGCTCCTCTCGCAACTGCGATCTTGTACGCCGCCTCGTCAGGCCCTCCCCGTCTCAGCGGCGTGCGCTGCTCGTGCACAAACGGTACACGAACCGGCGACGTCAGACACGGACCGACCAGCCCTGACGGCGAACCGCTCTGGCCT
This sequence comes from uncultured Acidimicrobiaceae bacterium, assembly GCA_963812885.1. GTDB lineage: Bacteria > Actinomycetota > Acidimicrobiia > Acidimicrobiales > RAAP-2 > Bog-756. The sequence continues at coordinate 95,429 of CAWEWZ010000008.1, forward strand.
CGTATCGGCTGAAGTGAATCCCCTCCCCATGTCCGCCACTGTGTAGATCTCCCCTGTGCTCCGCCGAATGGTCACGTCTCCGTCCGACACCGTGACGATCTACTCCGCTCCAGCGCTCATGGTAGGGCGCCCCGACCAGCCGGTCAATCCGGATCTCCGAGGGACCCGACTCCGATCTTCCCGCCCCGCCAGAATCGGGTCGCGGCTCGGCCGTATCCCCTCTGACCTGCCCTTTTTCAGGCGTCGGGGACTGAGTCCGGGTACGGACGTGGGCGCCGCCCCGGCTCAGGGATCACATGTGCAGGGGAGCCACCATCGCGTTCATCCCTGCACGGAGAGCCGGAACCGTCGCCTTCACCAGCTCGGCCCGATAGGAGAGCCGGGTAGGGGATGGTCAGTGGGGGCACTCCTTGCCGTTCAGTTCCGTCGTGAAGTCGTTGCCCCCCAGGCCATCACCCAGTCCCCGGTCGGGCCAACCGGTCTGGGCGCGCCTGCCCGATGGTACGGGTCATGGGCGCTCGTCCTGCCCGCCATCGGCACGTCGATGCGTGTGGAGAACCGCCGTGTGACCGGACCGCAATTCGATGGCAAAGAGCACGAGATTGCCCGGCGTCGGATGACTGTCCCGGTAGGCTGCGCTCGACGGCGCACCTCGACAACGGCGTTCGGAAACACGAGGAGATCGCCAGATGCCGGCAACGCTGACGTTGACGCACAAGGCCATCGGAGCGGAGGTACGTCGTGACCCGTACGATGTCCTGGTCGACGGGGAGCTTGTCGGATCGGTCAACATGAACGACACGATCCAAATACCACTCGAGCCTCGACGTCACACCCTTCAGGTCCGCAGTGGCCGAAAGTCGAGCAGCACCGAGACCTTCGACGTCGCCGCGGGCGAGATCGTCGCCTTCCGATGCACTGGAAAGAGGTTCTTGCCGATCTTCCTGGCTTCCTTCGTCGTCCCCAGGCTGGCGCTGAAACTCGTTCGTGATTGAGTCGGCGTCGCCGTCGAAGCACTCATGAGCACGTCGCCATCGCTGCTCGGGCTCGCGTGGAGAGGGCGAGCCGCCAAATACTGGGTCGGAGGATCCCGACATGGGCAAACGGACACCAGATGTCGGCAAATACCTCGATGGTCTTCATGTTGCCTGCTTGACAGTTGTTGCGCCTACTTCCACATATCGTACGAAAGGCCGGGGACCGCTCGTCGGCCGAAGATCACCAATGCGCCCGATCGGCGGCTGACCGGCGTCTGAAAGTCCTGGGGTCGATCGCACTGCGCTCAAGACCCTGCAACAATCAGTCCATGTACATCTCGGCCAAGGTCGAATACGCAATGCGAGCCTTGTGTGGATTGTCCGATACCAAGCGGTCGATGACGTCGGCCGATTTGGCTGCTCAGCAGAAACTGCCCGAGAAATACCTGGAGAGCATTCTCAATGAACTTCGCCGGGCAAACCTTGTGATCAGCCAGCGTGGACGTGATGGTGGCTACCGTCTCAGTCGACCGGCATCAGAGATTCGGCTGGCCGATGTGATTCGACCATTGGATGGCCCCCTCGCCGAGATTCGGGGCCTCCGACCTGAAGCAGCCACCTACAAAGGGGCCGCCGAGAATCTTCAGGCCGTTTGGGTGGCGGTGAGGTCCAGTCTCCGCTCGGTGCTCGAGAAGACGACTATCGGCGACGTCGTGAGCGGTCGACTACCGAAATCTGTAGAAGCGATGGCCGCCGAGCCCGATTCCTGGACTTCCCGACCGGCTCGCTACTGATCTGCCACTCATTCGATCCGGGCCGGCTCGACAGCAGCCGGAGTCGGTGAGGGGGCGTTGTTGCGGCCAACCCCGCTTTGCCAGGGCCGAACATAGGCGAGCCAGAGGACCGCGGCACCGAACAGGGTGGCACAGAGCGCCCACCCGAGCGCAGTGGTTCCGAGGCCTACGTACTTGAGCCCGGAGGCGAATATCACAAACGTGATCGCTGGACGGATGTACTTGTCCGGAGCCCGCGATGAGAGGAACGAACCGACCAGAACGCCAGGAACACTCCCAATAATGAGCGATGTGGTGACGGCAAACTCGACGTGCCCGAAGGCCAGCGCTCCGAGGGCGGCGGCGGCGGTAAGAGGAACTGCCTGGGTAAGGTCCGTGCCGACCAATTGGTTTGCCCCGATCATTGGATACAGAAAGAGCAGCAGCACGATCATCAATGACCCCGAGCCGACTGAGGTCATTCCGACGATGAGCCCCCCAACCATGCCGATAAGGACGGTGGGAATTGGCCGGACTGCGACGTTGTGGACCACAACTTGGCGTCTCTGGCCGGAACGTCGGTCGAGGACGAAGCGGACAACCATGGCTGCGGCACCTATGAGAAGTGCAGCGCCGAGCGCCTTCTCGATATTCGTCTGCGAGGCCTTCGCGTGGCCCATGAGATGGAGCAGGTAGGCGCCGAGGAAGGCCATGGGAACTGAACCTGCCACCATCCAACCAACCAGCTTGAAGTTGACCGTCCCTTTGGTGATGTGAACGGCAGCCCCGAACGGGCGCATGAACACGGCTGCCACCAGGTCACTGGAAATCGCAGTCAACGGCTTGACGTTGAAAAGAAGTATCAACATCGGAGTCATCAGGGCGCCCCCGCCAGCCCCGGTGAGCCCAACCAAGAACCCGACAACGGCGCTGCCCAAGACGATGTACGGATTGACGCTCGCGATCATCTCTCCCCCTTATCCTATGAACACTATAGGACCCACAGATCTACTGGCAAGCTGGCGAAGGCGAGGCGGGGGCCGCTGGCAGCTTCGTCACTCCCAGGTGGTGGTATCCCGTAGGCCCAAGAAGTCGAGCAGCTCGCTGAGCACCTGACCCCCGGCCTCCCCGCCGATGGCGAGAGCCGTCGGTACATCGAGGTTGTCAAGAAGGGCTGCGACGATCCTCCGCCGGGCGCCCTCCCGTTCGACGGGCGTTGTGGAACCCTTCCACATGTCGTCGAGGCGTCGGGTGGCATCGTCGAGAGCGACGGCCTCGAACTCCCAGTCGTCCTGCCAGGACCTTGAGAGCACCAGGTAGCGGACGGCAGCTGCCGGCCAGCGCTGGAGGAGATCATGGATGAAGACCAGGTTTCCGGTGGACTTGGCCATCTTCTCCCCCCCGGTCATGACCGTGCCCACGTGCATCCAGGAGCGGGCGAATGGCGATGCACCGGTGAACGCCTCGGCCAGCGCCGTCTCGTAGGCATGGTGCGGGAACCGGAGGTCAGCCCCACCCCCGTGCAGGTCGACTATCGGACCGAATGTCGAGAGGGCCATGGCGGCGCACTCGGCGTGCCAGCCGGGTCGGCCGTCACTCCATGGGCTCGGCCACGCCGGCTCGTGATCGGAAGAGCGTTGCCAGATGGCCACGTCGAGCGCGTTCTCGGCCGCCTCGTTTACTCGGGCGTCGCGACGAGCCACATCTTCGCCCAGCAGGATGGCCGCGTCGCTGGAGTCGAGACCTGCGGCCTCGCAGACCTTCTCCCCACGGAAGAACACCGAACCATCCCGTTCGTATGCCGCTCCCTGTGTGACGAGCTCCAGCGCAAGGTGGATCACATCGTCGACGTAGTCGTGGCTTCTTGGTTCAAAGGCCGGGCGAGCGACACCCAGGTCCGACATATCCCGCTCGAACCGATAGGTCTGCTGGGTCGCCAAGGAGCGCCACGGGACACCGTTGGCCCTGGCCTCGGCCAGGAGGTGGTCGTCAACGTCGGTGACGTTGCGGCACATGTCGACATGGGAACCGGTCAATCGCAAGACCCGGGCGGCGAGATCGGTCCAAATGAACGTGGCCGCATGACCGAGATGGGTGGTGTCATACGGAGTGATCCCGCAGACGTAGATGCGCGCCGAGCCGATGACCGGCACGCTTGCCCCTCCGACCCGGAGGGCCGCCCCTGGGATCGCCCCGTCAGAAAGTGCCATGGTTGTACTCCGATGGTCATGGCCGGGATCATGAAGGGCGGCCTGCCTTCCGCGGATCCCTGCCTCGTCAATGTTTCTCTGCCTAGGTGAAGATGATCTCGCCGCCTGCGGCCATGGCGTAGAACTCCCCGACGGTGATGATGTCCATGACCTGATCGATCAGATCCTCCTTGGTCAGTTCGAACAGGTCCGTCGATGCCTTGACAAGCGTAGATCCCTGCTCCGGTGTCGGCGATCATCTCGACGAACTCGGGAATGGGGGGAATATCAAGTTTTTCCATCTTCTTCTCGAGATAGTGGGTCATGACCGACGACACACCCGGCAGGCCGCCCGCGATAGTGGCCAGGTGGAGACCGGGATTGCCGACGGTGGCCACCTTGATGTGGTCGATCGTGCTCCGGTGGACGACATCAAGGCCGAAGAACGTGAAGAAGAGATTGGCTTCGATCCCCTCGGCGCGGGCACCATTGGCCATGATCAGCGCGGGATAGACCCCTTCCAGAGAGCCCTTCGAGACGATGATCGACACCTTTTCGATCGTGTCACTCATGATGGACCTTTCTCATATTGGACGACGGTGACGAACGCTCAGATGCAGCCACGCGGCTTGGGGATTCCGGCGATCTTGGCGGCTGTCTTGGCCGGACCCTTCGGAAACAGTTGGTAGAGCTCCTTGATCGAGACTCCTGATGTCTTGCCGAGGACCCGAACAGTCGGTCCCGTCCCCTTGTTGGCGTACTCGCCACGCATGAACTTGATGACCTGCCAGTGCGATTCGGTCAGGTCGTCGATGCCCTGATCCTTGGCGATTTCGGGAGCCATCGCCTCGGTCCACTGGCCCGGGTCCTCGAAGAACCCTTCCTCATTGACGGCAACCGGCGATCCGGCGTATATGGCGATGGGCATGGTCCTCTCCTTTCTGGTGATCTACGGGTGCTCGGGCGCTCATGCTGTGTCCCGGAAGTGCTTGCCCCTCGTGGGCATTGCCGTGCCGACACCGGGAAGGTCGCGACCGGGCAGCAAGCTGTGCCAGTAGAGCGGCTGGAACATCAGCTTGCCCAAGTGGTTCAGCCGCGACTCCTTCAACAGCGGCAGCCCGACCGCGGTCGGGAAGTGCCCAGGGAGTGGCTCGGTGTCGTAGTTGAAGTCGATGAGCAGTGCCTTCCCGAACCCTGTTTCGATGAAGCAGTTGGTGTGCCCATCGAAACTCGCGTCGAGAGGCTCGCCGGCCAGATAGCGCTTGACGTTCTCGACCAGGACCTCGCCTTCGAAATGGGTGACCGACCCGGCCTTGGACGTCGGCACACCGGCGGCGTCACCGATGGCGAAGATGTTGGGCTTGGCGGTCGACTGCAGGGTGTGTTCATCGACGGGCACAAAGCCCAACTCGTCCCCGAGGCCCGGGGATTCCGTCACAAAACCGGCCCCGCCGTGCAACGGAACGACCACGGCCAGATCGAACGCAACCTCTCGCCCGTCGTAGGCGACGAGTCGTCCGCCCGATCCGTCGACCTCCCCGGTGTTGAACTCGGTCACGAGGGCGACCCCCTTTTCCTCGAGCAGCCCGGTCAATGCCCTCGATGCCACCGGTTTTGTGAAGGCACCGTCGAGGGGGGTCACGTACGTCAATTCGACCCGATCACGAAGGCCAGTCTGCTGGAAGTACCAGTCAGCCAGGAAGCAGAACTCAAGAGGAGCGACCGGACACTTGATGGGCATGTCCACGACGTTGACCACCACACGACCTCCATCGAACCCTTCGAGTGCATCGTGGAGGGCCGCCGCGCCCGCGACGTCATAGAAGGTGAAGACCTTCTCCATCCACCCTGGTCCGGTCAGTCCCTCGGTCTCATCTTTGACCAACGTGGATCCTGAGGCCACGACCAGTACGTCGTAGTCCAGGGCAGTACCGTCGCCCAGATGCACGGTGTCGGCATCGATGTCGACGCTCTCGATCGGGACTTGGCGGAACTCGATGCCCTTATGAAGCTGGTGGCCCCGAGGGCGGACGATCTCGTCGATGTGGGTCAACCCGAACGGGACGAAGAGCAATCCTGGCTGGTAGACGTGATCGTCATTCTGGTCGACGACCACGATCTCGACCTCCTCCCGGGGAAGGTGATGCCGCATGCGGTTGGCGCCCAGGGTGCCCCCCGTTCCCCCACCGAGCATCACGATCCGTTTGGTCATGATCCCATTGTGGTCATGTCATCAAGGCTTGACTAGGGCAATTCGTCCTCATTGACCCACGAAACCGGAGGTCCGCCGGGCGCGCAAGGCATTCCTGGCCGCTCCTCCATCGAGCGTTCAGCCTGGGGCGGGCGGTGACCGTTTCGTCGGGTCCGGGGAGGATCGAGCCCGGGCCGGTCGCCAGGCCGTGACGACGGTATCGAGTGCCTCTCGACGGCCCGAGTCCGTATCCACGACCCGGACGGCCCGCTCGGCCCTTCCCGACGGTCAGGCCGGCATCGATCACCAGATCGGTCACCTCATTCACCTGGTAGAGGACGTCGGGGTCCTGTGGCCCCCCGTACCCATGGGCCAGGTTCTCCAGGTCGTGGGCCACGACCAGGAGCTTCCCTCCGGGGGCTACGGCCCGCGCGGCTCGAGCTGAGAGCCTCTTGTCGCGCCGGCCCGGGGAGCTGAAGGTACAGCACGGCGACGAGGTCGAACCCCTCTCGAGGCGGAGCCCAGTCCTCTACGGCGGACTCAACCCAGGTGACCTTCACCCCGCGTTGGTCGGCAAGCCGCTCGGCCTTGGCCAGTCCGACCGGCGAGAAATCGAGGCCAGTCACCTCCCAGCCCTGTTCCGCAAGCCAGATCGCGTTGCGGCCCTCCCCACAGGCCACATCCACGGCGCGCCCGGGCCGTAGATCGAGAGTCTCGGCAACGAGGAATTGGTTGGGTGTGCTCCTCCACACCAGGTCCTCCCCGCTGTAGCGCTCGTCCCACTCATGGCTGGTCATGCTCGAGACCTCCTTGCCGCCGAATCGGATAGGGACGGGTGGGCATGGGGTCGTCATCCGACGCTCATGCCAGCTTGGTGAAGAGGCGCTGAACTTCATCGAGCGGATAGCCGGACTTCGCCGCCTCATCCGGATGCTCGAGGCAGTAGGTCAGTCCGCTGGCGATCAGCCGAAAGCCCACCTGCTCGAGCGCCTTGTTGACGGCGCTGAGCTGCGTCACGATGTCACGACACTCACGACCCTCAGCGAGCATGGTCTCTACGGCCTGCACCTGACCTCCAGCCCGGCGTAGCCGCTTCCGAAGGTCCTCGACCACCTCATCGGGTAATTGCACGTTCTCTCCTCATCTTGGGTGCTCTGGGGGAAGCTGGTGGACTCGATGTGCCCAGTTCAGTGCGAGGCCTCCACTCCTGAGTGCGCGGCGCCGTTGCGGGGACAGCCACCGATGATACCCTATGGGGTATATGCAGATCGTTCTTCGTGCAGGAATTGCGGTCGGTCGTCCTGGAGAGGCTGCAGGGCCCCCGTCGGACAGGCCCAGGGCGACCTGCCGAGCGATCGTGGCCGGTGTCGCACTACATCGCCAGGCAAGGGGGGTCGTGGTTCACCCGATGAAGGAAGGACTCGTCGGCCGGAGCAATGGAGTGGTGATCGTGGGCGGCGTGGCCGGAGGCATGTCCACCGCGACACGACTCCGCCGTCTCGATGCTGAGATCACGATCACCGTTCTCGAGCGATCAGGTCATGTTTCGTTCGCCAACTGTGGGCTGCCCTATTTCGTCGGTGGCCTCATCGAAGAGGAGGAGGATCTCACCCTCCAGACCCCCGAACAGCTCTTCGACCGCTTCCGACTCGATGTGAGGGTCAACCAGGAAGTGGTGGCCATCGACAGGGCGACGCAGACGGTCCGCACCCAGTCAACCATCAGCGGTCAAGAAGACGTCGTAGCCTACGACAAGCTGGTCCTCAGCATGGGCGCCGCTCCGGTGCGACCGCCCATACCAGGCTATGACCGGGTTCGGACGCTGAGAACCGTCGAGGATGCCGCCCGCCTGGCCACCGACGTCGATACAGGCCCGAATACGGCCGTCGTGATCGGGGCCGGGTTCATCGGCTTGGAGATGGCGGAGAATCTCGTCGGACAGGGCCTCGAAGTCACCATCGTCGAGGCCACGCCTCAGGTCCTTGCTCCACTCGATCCTGAGCTGGCCATCCTTGTACGCGACGAACTGGAGGCCCACGGTGTAGCGGTCGAAACAGGGTTGTCCGTGGAGTCCATCGGAGGAGCGATCGGTCACCCTGGGCGACGGACGCGTCATCGACGCAGAGGTTGCTGTCGGTGCGATCGGCGTCAGGCCGGATGTCCACCTGGCCGAGGGGGCCGGGCTCGCTATCGGGCCGAGCGGCGGAATTGCCGTGAACGGTGACAACCAGACCAGCGACCCCGACATCTATGCCGTGGGTGACGCCGTCGAGAAGCCAGATGCCATCTCGCACGCCAAGTCCCTCATCGCGTTGGCCAACGTTGCCAACCGACAGGGGCGGAGGGTGGCCGACCACATCGCTGGGCGTCCCTCGCGCACCGTACCGTCCCTTGGTACGGCCATCGTGAAGGTCTTTGGCATCGTGGCTGCCACTGTCGGGTGGAATGAACGACGACTGAGGGCTGCTGGTCTCCCGTTCCGGGCGATCCATTCGCATCCATTCGATCATGCGACCTACTACCCAGGAGCTACCCGCATGTCTGCGAAGCTGATTTTCGATCCGGGTGATGGAACGATCCTCGGGGCCCAGATCGTCGGACGGAACGGCGTCGACAAGCGAATCGACGTGATCGCCACAGCGATGGCCGGTGGCCTCACCGCCGATCAGCTCGCCGATCTCGAATTGGCCTACGCACCGCCCTTTTCTTCCGCCAAAGATCCCGTCAACCTGCTCGGGTACATGGCGGAGAACGTGCTGAGCGGGGAATGCGACATCGTCGACCCACAAGAGTTGGGACAGCTCGTCGAGAAGGGATGGCCGGTGATCGATGTGCGGAGTGCCGAGGAGCATGCAGCTGGCGCGATCGACGGGTCGGTCAATCTCCCGATCGACTCGCTCCGCGACAGGCTCGCATCGCTTGGTCACGGGCCGGTCGTGGTCTACTGCCAGGTGGGCCAGCGGGGACATACCGCCACGGCGTTGATGCAAGAGCTTGGAATAGTCGCCCGGAACCTCGACGGCGGCTATCAGACCTGGCTGGCCTGGACCCGAGCCCAGGAGGAAGCTGGGAAAGTCACCATTGCGGGGTAGCAGAGCCATTGCGCCGTTACGATCGGACTTGTTCCCTTCGAGATTGGCGTGGTTTTGCCATTCTTGACGAGTACCGATGTCGGCTGCATGTTCAATCGCCGTTTGACGGAAAGTTCGAAAGATCTAGGCAAAGGATTGAGGAGCGACGAGCGACAGCAGTTGCTGTCCCGAAGGGAGGACTGGAATGTACCGAAACGTGGAAGCATCCGAAGTTGCGGCTCGGCTCGGGACGTCGGCAGAGTTCTTTCTGGTCGATGTGCGGGAGCCGGCCGAATTCCACGAATGGTCGATTCCAACGGCGGTGAACATCCCTATCGGCCAGGTGGCCGCCCGGATCGACGAAGTGCCGACCGACCGTGAAGTGGTGACGGTCTGTGGCTCGGGCAAACGGTCAGCCCGGGCAGCCGAAACGCTCAGCCGGTCGGGTCGACAAGTAGGCGACCTCACGGGCGGCATGCATGCGTGGGCGCAGACCTACGACTCGGTCACCATCGAGTTCTTCGACCTGCGAATCGTGCAGGTCCGCCGACGGGGCAAGGGGTGTCTTTCCTATGTGGTGGGGTCTGCCGATCGGGCATTCGTCATCGACCCTTCGGTGGACACGGACATCTACATGCGGCTCGCCAACGAGCACGGGTGGACCATCGGGAGAGTCTTCGACACGCACCTCCACGCTGATCATTTGAGCGGTGCTCGGGCGCTCGCTGACATCACCGGGGCTTCGCTCCACCTCAATCCGGCGGACAACTTTGAATTCGCCTACGAGCCCATCGCCGACGGTGACCGATTTGAACTGCCCGGTGGGAATGGGCTCTCGGTGGTTGCACTGCACACCCCGGGGCACACCCGGGGATCCACTGTCTATGTGGCGAGCGACCGAGCTGCCCTCACCGGCGACACTCTGTTCGTCGACGGCGTTGGTCGTCCCGACCTGGTCGACCGGGCCACAGAGTTCGCGAACGATCTCTACAACTCACTCCATGAGTCCTTGGTCGTACTTCCTGACGAAGTCCTGGTGCTGCCCGGTCACTATGGGGACGCGATCGTCGTCCGACCCGACGAGCCGGTCGGGGCGTTGCTGGGTGACCTACGGAAGGACCTTGCCGCCCTCTCGTTCGACCGGTCCACATTTGTCGAGTGGGCGGCGTCTCGCTCAGTCGAACGGCCTCCCAACTACGCGAGGATCATCGACGCCAACATGGGCCGCCTGAGTGAGTCACCGGCTGCCCTACGCACCTTGGAGGTGGGCCCCAACCGTTGCGCCGTATCCCACTGACCAGCCCACGCTCACTGACCTATCTCATCTCCATCGTGCGACCAGGTGATATTCATGGATGAGTCGTCGAGCCATCCGACCGCCTGAGAGGGACGGGTCGACGCTCTCCAGTCCCAGTGGGACTACGTGCGGACCGAGGCGCTCGATGAGGCCTGAGGTGTCGTAGTGCTCGTCGTATTGGTGGACCGCCGGATTCGAGATCTCGGACCGGAGGCAGCTCCGGCCACGCCAGACGCATGGGAGAGGACGCAACTTGCGATCAGGAGCACCACCACCACGATCCGCAGTCCGCGGCGTCCATACTTCGCCCGATCGTGAGAACTGGTTGACCACCGCTAGTTCTCACTTCTTCGCACGGCTTCGGGGCGTCTTTCATCCCGACTTCCGGCTTGTCATTTGTAACGACCTCACACGAGCACCGCTTGAACGCGAGCGACACGGGAGGGATAGATCCAGCCGGTCTCATCGGACTACCGATTCCGATCCCATCTTGGGAGCGTTGCCAGGGCTGAGGCCAGTCGTCCTACTGCTGAGGTAGGTCCTCATGCGGACCTCTTCGCCGGGATCGAGAGCATGGACCAGCCGGTGCAGGGCGGCGAGCGGCTCTTCGCCCAGTTCCTTGCGCAGTTGACGCTCGATGGTTCGGGCCGCATCGCCTTGAGCCGCGAGATACCGGATCCCCAAGACGGTGAGGGTTACAGCTTTCTCTCTTCCACTCGTCGGCGAATCGGCGACCGACACGTAACCCCGATCCTGCAGATGGCTGACGACTTTGCCCGCACCTTGGCGGGTAATGCCCAGTTCCCGCCCGATATTCGAGATCGTCGATCCTGCAGGATCCGAGCACAGGCGCAACACTCGACCGTCGGGAAACCTGCGCTCGTCAAACCCCGCGTCCGCCATGGCAATGTCGAGTCGGCGCTGATAGCCGATCCAGGCACGGCGCAAGGCAGGACCGAGGCCGACCGAAGGCTCGCCCTGGGTCATCCCGTCGGTATCCGCAAGGGGCTCGGTGTCAGAGACGGCCACAAGCAGGATGTTAGCAAACTGTAAACTAGGTTGACAATCGGCACGAGTGCCCCGCATACTGCGGTGATGCACCCATCCGTGGGGTTGGACATCCAGATGCCGTCGCAGACGCCGGTCCCGCAGGGCCCGCATGGCCGGCATGGCCCGCATGGCCGGTCAGAATGCGCGGCAAGCATCGACAGGAAGCGGTTCCTCCGGCGAACGGGTCTCCTCGTCCTCACGGCGGTTGTGTTGCTTACCACTGGCTGCGGGGCGTCCACGCCTCCATCGGCCCCAGCAACGACGAAGCCCCTGCCGACGGAAGGCATTCCGGCGAGCACCTTCGCGGTTCCGGCGGCGAGGGATCAGCTGGCAACCAGTAGCCGGTCTCCTGTCGTGCACGACAACGAGATCATGGCGCTCGCCCCCCAGTCGAGCCGTCTCTTTGCCGCCACCGACCAGTGGGAGTACGCAGGCCCCGCCGCCTACGGCCAGATCCTGGTCAAGAACTCCCCGACCTCCTCGTGGAAGATCTTCGAACAGACCCAATCAACCCGTGTCCAGGCCCTGGATTCGTTTCCCGTTCCGACTGACCAGGGGCTCGGGTCGGGCCACTCGCTCCTCGTCACCCAGGCCATCATCGACGGCAGGTCCGAGATCCAGTGGTTGATCGACGGAGCCACGTCCTTTGCCCCCGATAATTCGTTCGTTCTCGATTCGCCCAATGCTGCGGTCCGTTCGTTTGGTGCGCACGAGTCCGACGGGGTGTGGGCCATCTACGCAGGGGTCGGACCCACTGGCATCTTGCAGGGAATCTGGTCGCCGACCAGCCACACGCTGGCGTTCAACCCAACGCCCGAGCTGAGAGGGGCGATCCCGGGTACACCAGGGTTGAAGACTCGAAAGGTCACCGGGTTTGCTGACTGTGGTGGTGCTCTGTACGTCACCATCAACACCAAGCTGTTCCGCAGGAACGACGGCTCGCTCCCTACGGGAGTCCCTCGATGGACACTCGTCGACCAGGAACCACCGGTGGGCCCCTTCAACAGCGGGCTGCGGGGCATATCCTGCGTCTCCCACGGCGGGGCACCCTCACTGCTCTTTTCTACGGAAGGCACTGGTGATGTCTACCGGCTCGATCACCTTCCGACCGGACAACTACCTGACACCGGAACGGTGAGTTTGAGCCATCCTTATCCCGGTATGGTTTCGACGCTCGAGTTCACGCCGGCCACGGCCATCCGTCACATGCTGGCCACCGAAGGGACGACCGTTCCGGCCACCGGAAGGGGCTCGATCGACTATGTGATCGCGGCCTACAACAACTTCGAGACCATGCAGATCAATGGGTCGACCCGCCAGCTCTTCGGTCTCGAGTTCGGCTTTTCGGGCGGGTGTCCGAAGGCGCAGATCTGTGCCCCTTCGGGGTTCGACGCATCCGCGTGTTTCGCCGTCCGCACCGACAGCGGTGGGTCGCCGACCTTCGTGCTGCGCTGCCTCACCGGCCCCCAGTTCAAGCCCCCTCAGAAACAGCCGAGCCCGGTCCGCTCAGGACAGGCCTTCGTGTCGATCCGCACGATCAAACCGTCACCGTTCGGTGACGGGAGGATCTACTACGGGGGTTACGACAACGACTTCCACCCTGCTGACGGTGCGGCATGGGTCGCCTCTTCGACATCGGCTTCCCTCCGCCTCGGGGACAATCCCGATGCTACGGGGGCATGACGTCACCCCGGGTATCCGATGACCGCGAAGACGATGGTGGAACTTCAATGTCTGGGGGAACAGCCTGAGATGCAATCGGTGATCGATGTAACGGTTCGCTCAACGAGGCAAAAGGCCTGGTTCTTGGGCGCCTTGACGGTGGCAATGATGTTGGCCGCCTGCAGCACGACGTCATCCCCGGCAACGACAACGACGCCAGTCAACAATTCCGGGTGGGTCAAAGACACCGTCCAGGAGCTCAATGTCTTTCTTCCCGACGGGAACAGCGACTATTACCTCGGTGGCTTCGGCACCAAAGATGGAGCGAGGACGGTCATCAGCGGAGCGGTCCCGACGGCACGGTATTGGTCGTACACCGCCTATCCCATTCCGGTCGGAGGGCCGGTGGCCCACGTTCACGATTCGAACATCGACCAGTCGCACGGCCGCTACACCGTGACCCTCTCGGCCAACTGCTCTGGAGTCAAGGGGACCTGTCTGGCCACGTCGAATGCCGAGCCCTCAGGCATGGTGGTGCTCCGCTTGTACGTACCGGTCGATCTCAGCGGATCTGGCACCGGAGGAGTCCCTCTTCCGACCATCACCTATGAAAGTCGTTCCGGTTCACCGATCTCGCTGACCCAGGCTGCAGGTAGCGAAACAATGCAGAAGACCTTGGACTCCTACCGAGCCCAGCATGGTGCCTTGCCGGTGTCACTCACCCGCAGCTATCCGCCGGTCGCGGCAATGCCTGTGCCGGTTGTTGATCCTCCTCCGAAAGGCAGGATCTCCAGCGGGACGGGCCAGTTCAATAACCCCGACAATATCTACGACCACGTGCGATTCACCACGACGCGAGGCAACCTCGTGGTCTCTGCGCAAGCGCCGACGTACCAAGAGGACTCGCTCACCCCGGTCAACGACCTGAGCCGACCGGCATCCGAATCCCCTCAGGTCCGATACTGGAGCCTGTGCGTCGTGCTCAAGGATCTCCATACCGGAGCATGCCTGCGCGACAGTGAGATCCACTTTCCTACGGGAAGCAACCGCTTCACGCTCATCGTGTCGCCGAGCTGTCCCGTCGCCGGATACGTCAATTGTCTCGTCGCAGGTCCCGAGCCGTTGCAGGTATCGCTGTCGTGGAGATACCTCCTGCCAAGCGCCGCTTTTCTTCCCCTGGCGTTCCGCGGTCCCTATGCGTTGACGGCGAGCTACGTGGGGCGGCCTGGGTGACGTCACGATGGCATCGCTGAAGATCGGCGCGATCGAAGCACGCAGCATGCCAAGGTCGGTTTATCCAGTGTCGAGAGTCGACATCTTTCCCACATAGTCGCTTAGCGCGCGAGGTTCGGTTCGAGCACGGCCAGCTCGGCAAATCGAGCAGCGGCTGGGGAGAGGGCGCCGGCACGGTGCACGAGGGCCAGTTCGCGGACAGCCGGTGGGTCCGGTCGGGCGATCACGGCGCCGAGCTGTTCAGCGACAAGTGCCATCGACTCAGGTACCAGCGCAGCCCCCGCACCGGCCAGAACGAGAGGAAGAATGGCGTCTCGCTGCGCCGACACGACCGCCAGCCTCGGATGCAGCCCCACCGAGCCCAGCCGCTCATCGAGAAGGCGGCGTGACGAGGTCCCTTCGGGGGATGCCACGAACAGCATGTCCTCGAAGTCGATCAAAGCCGCCGATCTGGTGACGTTGCTCGTCGTGCCCGGAGGAAGGATGAAGACGAGCACCTGCGCCCCGAGTCCGGTCGACTCGAGGGCGTCGGGGACCCCCAGGGCATCGGTGAGCCCCAGCTCGGAGCTTCCGGTCTCGACCAGTTCGAACAGCTCGCGGGAGTCCTCGGGAGCGGCGAGGTCGACGCGAACGCCCGGATGATGACTTCGGAACCGGCCGATGAGGGTCGCCGTGGGGTCAGCGGCGAGGGTCGGAAGGCAGGCCAGGGACAGGGCGCCTGACTCCAACCCGGAGACCGCGGTCACTGCCGCCCGACCGGTCTCGAGGTCACGAAGCACCTGACGGGCCGGCCCGAGGAGGGCGGTCCCGGCCGCGGTGAGCTGGACTCTCCGGCCGATGCGATCGAAGAGCGGCGTACCGAGGTCGGTCTCCAGCTCCTTGACGGCCAGGGAGAGGGCCGGTTGCGAGACGAACGTCGCCTTCGCTGCCGCGGTGAAGCCGCCGTGGTCCACGACGGCCACGAAGTGTTGGAGGCGACGGGTATCCATTTGCAAAGCTTATCGGTATGACAAGAAATATCTATTATCATTCTGGGAAGAAGACCGGCACAATCGTGGGAGTGGACGCGCTCGATGAGGTGAGGCCGGTGGGATGGCACCACCTGGTGGTCGAGCCGAGGCGTCCCGAGGCGATCAGGCGTCGGCCCAACGCGTTCTGGCTGGCGGTGGCCGCGGTCTGCATCGGGGCGTTCATGGGCCAGCTCGACGCCAGCATCGTCACCGTCGCCCTGCCCACCTTGCAACGGACGTTCCACGCCAGCGTCGGTGCGGTGACCTGGGTGGGTCTGAGCTACCTCCTGGTCCTGGTGGCCACGGTGGCCGCCGTCGGTCGGTTCGCCGACATGTGGGGGCACAAGCTCCTCTACGTCTACGGCTTCGGGATCTTCATCGTCGGGTCGGCCCTGTGTGGGCTGGCCCCGAACCTGGGCATGCTGATCGGGTTCCGGGCGCTCCAGGCCGTCGGGGCGGCCCTGCTGCAGGCCAACAGCGTGGCCATCATCGTGCTGGCGGTGCCCAAGGCGTCGCTCGGCAAGGCCATCGGGATCCAAGGTGCAGCCCAAGCCATCGGCCTGGCCCTGGGTCCCACGGTCGGAGGGTTCCTGCTGGCGGCCGGCGGGTGGCGGCTCATCTTCTTCGTCAACGTGCCCTTCGGCCTGGTCGGGATGATCGCCGGACTGCTCCTGGTCCCTCGGAGCCGCCATCTCCAGGCTCGTGTGCGGTTCGACTGGACCGGACTGGCCTTGTTCTTCCCCGCCGTGGTGGCCGTGTTCACCGCCATCTCCTTCGGCAACTCGAAGGGATGGACCTCGCCTTCCATCCTCGGGCTGTTCGGTGTCGGGATCGCCCTGGCCTTCGGATTCGTGCGCCGGGAAGGCCGGTGCGGCGAGCCGATGCTCGATCTCGGCGCTGTTCCGCCGGTCCCGATTCAGCGCTGGGATCGCCAGCGGCATGCTGTCCTACCTGGTGATGTTCGGCGTCCTGTTCCTCGTGCCCTTCTACCTGGAGCGCGGTCTGCGGTTGGGCTCGGGACGGGCCGGTCTCGAGCTGATGGCCATGCCACTGGCCCTGGGGATCACCGCGCCAGTGGCCGGACGCCTGGCCGATCGACTCGGTGCCCGGCCACTGACGATCGCGGGTATGGCTACGTCGGCCGGTGCGCTCGCCGTGCTGGGTGTGCTCCGACCGTCGACTCCGGTGTTCCTGGTGCTGCTGGCCGTCGTGGGGATCGGCCTGGGTCTGTTCACGCCTCCGAACAACGCCGCCATCATGGGTTCGGTGCCCCAGGAACAGTCGGGTCTGGCCTCGGGTGTGCTCAACATGACCAGGGGCATGGGCACCGCCCTTGGACTTGGCGCTCACCGGTCTCGTGTTCGACGTGGCGGGAGGGAGGTCCTCGGCATCGTCGTCGGTGGCCCACGCCTTCACCGTCACTGCACTGTTCCTGTCGGCGTTGGCGGCGATGGCTGGCATCATCGCCGGTCTCCGCGCCGTGGCCCGTTGGAGCGGTCGATCCACAGCCGAATGGAGTAAAGGAAGAGATCATGGCCATGCCCCGCTACGTGGTCTTCCTCGGTCTACTCACATTCCCATCTCTCGCCATGGGATTGATAAGTCTGATCACTGGGAGCTGGGTCTGGACGGCGGTGACGGGAGGCCCATTGTGCCCCGGATTGTGCTCGTCGCAGCCTTGCCGAAGCAATCTCATTGTTCAAAGGACAGCACGGGGACGTCGTGAACTAGTTGCGTGCGCCCACTGTGATCCAACATCGTTGAGCGAAGAAAATGACGACTACAGATCGAACACGTCGACGATGGGCAAGCGAGCCCCGGATCACATATGCAGAGCAGCGACTATTGAGTTCATCCCTGTGCGGAGAGCCGGGACCGTCGCCTTCACTATCTCCGCCCGGTACGAGGAGAGACCCGGATAGGTGATCGTCAGCTGGGGCACTCCGCTCGAGTTCAGTTCCGTCGTAAAATCGTTCGTCCCCCCACGCCATCACCCAATCTCCGGTGGGGAGTTTGATGGCACTTCCACAGCATGCAGAGTGCTTGTCCGGCTATCGGTGATCTGCTTGAGGATCGTCGCAGTGTGCGCCGACAGGTTGACGGAGATGTTGAGTGCCCGGACGCGCCTTGCCGGAGCGGCAGCTGGTCCCATTGTCCTGCACCGTGATCGTGCCGTTGGAAAGCATCCGGGCGTAATGCTGACCGGAGAAATTCGTCGGATATGGCGCTCTTAGTGAACTTGAGGCTCTGCGCCGTGGACGAACCGCCGAGCTTCCAGGTGATTGCTCCGGTAGCCATGTCGATTCGATAGACGGCATCGAGGTTTCGGGCACTGAACAGGATTCCGCCGTGACCGTCCTCTTGGATGGAGTTCATATGGATGACGTCGGGGAAATTGCTTGTGGAATTGGATATTCGCCGTCGCCACATTGATGTGGTTCGCTGTGCTCCACTGCCACACCACTTTGTTGGCTGGGGTGACCTCGACGATGACGTCATCGATGATCGTTGCTTTCGACGAGAGCCCCCACGATGAAAGATTTACGCACTGGCTCGGCACTGCGGGACAATCGCGGGTGACCTGCTCGAACCCGAGATAATCCCCGTTGGGAAGCAGTTCGAGGTCGTGGGTGTCAAGCGGCACGTACGCCCCCCCTACGGTGCCTTTCACGACGCCGTTCAATCCAACCAGCTTGTAGGACGAGTTGGACTGACCCCAGGCGATCGTCGTCGAGTTGAGGAACTCTGAGTAGTCGGGGTCTCTATCGGGTGGTTTCGAGACCCCGGTCTTCCACCACACCGGCACGCCGGTGTTGTCGAACGCTACCGTATAGCTTCCGAGGTCCAACAGATAGCCCGAAGCCTGGGGATGCCCCGGGACTGTGGCGCTGTACTTGGGAAAGCTGCTCGGCAGGCACCTGATGAAGTAGGAGGCAGTTCCGAATGTCACCTGGACCTCCTGCCCGGCGACCAGCGGCAGGGCAAGGGTGAGCGGACTGGTGTAAGCCTTGCCTCCCACGGTTACCTGGCCGCTGCCCTTTGTGACGAGCTGGGTCGCGGCCTGTGGTACATCTCACCGCGTAGTCGGTGATCTTGGCGTTGAACGCCGGGACCAGGGCGGGAGTCGTCGACATCGAAAACGGAGTTGCCGCCCCCACACGTCCGGTCCCGGCGGATAGAGCGTGAACGCTCCGACCAGCAACAGGTCGCGGCGAGCACCGTAGCGGTCGCCGGCGTCGGCTTCGTTCAGTGTCACGAAACGCCGAGTCGAGAGCGTTGGGTCCAAGTCGCAATGCCGTGGCCCGGCGTCAACCGTTCGCGTGAAACATCCGACATGTCCAATCCCCTCTTCCTGTCGTTAGCGAGTATGGACACCGGCTCGCATGCGATGTAATCACCGACGACCAGACGAACGGTAGCCCAAGATCTTGATGCCGCTACTGGGTTTCCAGCAGTGAAACGGAGAGCCATCGCCCCGGTCCATAAAACGGAGAGGGCGGAGCCGTACAGAACGCTCATTCGCTCCCACTTCGACCGCTCGTTGGGGCACCCCTCGTCCGTCGGAGGCGTCATCAGAGATGAAATCCGAAGCGCCGGTTTGCACAGTTCGAATCAGGCAAGGAGGACCCAGCGGTCTCGAAGAGAAGGGGTCACCTCCGGACCTGGTGCCCGTGATCATCGGTTGTCCTGGGGTTTGGGGGTTCCCACGAGATCTCCGAAATTGGCGAACCGGGATTGGATGGCCGCCGCCAGGACGGCGCAAAAGAACTAACCATTGCTACCCTCCCGCCCTTGAAAGGCGAGGGGACGCCATGTGTCGTACCACGCAAAGACGACTGCCCACTGCCACGGGCGGCTCGCCCGGACGAGCTGAGCTCGGGCCTGATCTCCGCACTGCTGACCTCCGCCGTTTACGCTTCACCGCGTATTGCTCCGGTTGGGAATCAATCAGCTGTCGTGGACGAACCGGTCTACCGGTCGGGGTGATGCGTCCAACGAGTGAGGGGAACGGCGCTGGTGAGATGACCCGGAGTCCGGTGCGACGGCGCAGTACGGAAGAGGGGGCCCGGCTGAGCCGGACCCCCTCTCGACTACACCTTTGGGTGCTCCTACGGGTACTGCTGTATTGCCGTACGGCTCTGCACGGCGTCGTCGAAACCAGCCGGTCAGCCGTTGCTCGACAGGCAGAAGCCGTACGGGTCGCTGAGGACATTGGTCTCCCCGACCGGGATTCCGTTGCCTCCCTTGGTGGCGCTGCCCGGACCGGTGCCCGCCTCAGCCGTGAGGGTCTTGTCAACCGAGGTGTAGAAGCTGTCAGTGATGACGGCCGGGTTGGTGAGCGCACCCTCCTTGAACGGCTTGAGGATGCTGGTGTCGATCGGGAAGAAACCCTGCGACTTGATCTTCGACTCGATCTCCGTCCGGTAGTTGACGCCGGTCAGCGGGTCGTAAGTCGCCCACGGTGCCCGGCTTGCACATGAACCCGTACTCACTCACAAAGTTCAGCGTGGCCTGGTTGGTCTGGCGTGCCCCCGGGGCGGTGGAGTTGTTGTACACGTCGTACAGGTTGCGGAGCACCGGCCATTCGTTGCCGGCGGTATAGGCGCCGCCACCCAGGCCCTGGATGTTGGTCTCGCTGGAGACCCACCGGATATGGGTCTTCACGGAGTGCCGCCCGTGATGTTCCCGAGCACCGTGGTGTAGGCGGTCGCACCTGCACACTTGCCGGTGATCGGAGCGGTGGTCGTACCTGCGGTGATGCCGGTGCAGGTGGCCTTGAACTTCCCGTAGGAGAAGAAGTAGATGGCGTTGGCCTGGTCGTTGTTAGGTGACCGTTGACCTTGCCGCTGGCGATCTGGGCCATCTGGTTCTCGAACAGGTTGATGTGCGAGGCCGCACCTTGTGACGCCCGCCATCACCTGAGCATCGCTCAGGCAGGCGCCGGTGGTCTCACCCTTGTTGTAGCCGAAGTCGCCTGCCCACGTCCCCGCGGTACCGGATCCGGCCTGCGGGATGTAGCAGTCGATCGGCTTGTTGACCACGGTGTACTCGGCGGATGGTCAACGTGCTGGACGGTCAGGCAGGCCCAGTTGTTGGCGGCAAGGCGTATTGGTCAGCCGTTGACCGTCCTGCTGCACGCCGGGACGGTGCCGGCCCAGATCTCGGTGATCTGCGCCAGGGTCAGGGTCTGGACGTAGTGGGCCGGGTAGAGGGTCGAGCCCTTGGCACCGAAGGCGGACCAGCTGATGCCGTCGACCGCGTAGGCCTCGTAGTTCTGCTGCGAGGTGCCGTTCGAACCCGCCGGGTTGGCCGACGAGCGGGCGTAGTCATTCTGAAACCCGGCGCTGCTCTTCAGCTGGTTGACGCCGTTGCCCGAGCCGACAGCCGGGGCCTGCACGGTGTAGTCGTTGTACGGGTTCTCGTCGGCCTGGCCGTAGCCGTTCTCGCCCGAGTTGAGGGAGTTCACCTGGGCATCGGCGGGGGCGACCGGGTCGGTGCCGCAGTTCTCGTTGACAGCGTCGGCGCCCGAGCCGGTCAGGTCACAGCCGGGGGAGGTATTGAAGAGATCCGACTCCGGCCACCATCAGGGCGTAGGCGGTGTTGGACCCGCTACCGATGATCAGGGTCGAGCTGGGATTGGGGTCGGCCGCACCGGCCGCGCCGGCGAATGCAAGCGACATCCCGGATATGCCGAGAGCGACTGCGGCCACGGCCACGGTCCTCCGACGGGTGAATAACTTCTGGAACATGTGCTGTTCTCCTCTGTAGGGGGATTGAGAAGACCGGCAGTCTGAGACTCCACGAACCAGGCCTTCGGGTGCATGGTACGAATCCCAAGTAATCGCAACGTCACGGATGGGTGCTGTCCCGATGAACTCTTGGTGACGCCTGCCCCCCTCCGCGGGAGCGCGACCGCACTGCGTGGTCAGAAGGTGGCCGGCAGAGCGCGGGCCAAGCTTTCGCAGGCCAGCAGCCCACAGGCCACCACCACCGGGGCGGCGAAGACGTAGACGAGAACGGGTCGTCGCCACCGCCAGACGGCGAATGCTGCTCCCACCAGGAGGACGATGGTGGCCAGCGACCACAGCCCGGCCAGCCCGCCGGCGGCACCGTCGCCGCCCAGCCCGAGCTCACCGCGGGGGACGGCCACCCGGCCCGGGATATCGACCGGCTTGCCCACCAGCTTGGCCTGCACGACCAGCCGCCCGTTGGGGGCGAGCCCACCGTTGGAGGTGACCAGAGTGAGACGGTTGTCGGCTGTCGCCTCGACGACGTCGTGCTGGCCGGCTGTCACCACCCGGGCCCGTCACCAGATAGGTGAAGGTCCCGGCCCCGTCGACGACCTTGATCCGATTTCCCGCCTTCAGCGAGCCGAGCGAGCCGAAGGGGGCGCCGAAGGTCACCCGCCGGCCGGCCATGACCGAGTTCCCCGCCGCCCCGGGGAGGGCGGTACCGGGCATGAGCCCCGGACCGTTCATGAGATCGGCCGCACTGGTCCCCTGGACGACGATCTGCGACAAGCCGATGGCGGGGACGGTCAGCACGGCAACCGGCTGTCCCTCCGGCGGCCGGGCACCCGCTACCAGTTTGTAGACCGGCAACGGCTGACCGACGAGTGTCTGGGCCAGTCGTTGCTGGTTGCGACTGGCGGTGAGCGGCGTGAAGGCGAACAGGTAGACGAGGAAGAGGACGATCAACAGTCCGACCCCGAAGACGGCGGCCGCGGCCATCTTCCCCTTCGGCAGATCGAGATGCGGGATGCGGATGACCCGGCCGGCCCTCTCCTCGCCCTCCTCCGCTCCCGGGGTCCCGAGCCGGTGCCGGTGCGACGATCCGGACCGTGCCCGTCGCCCGCCGTCGTCGCCGGGCCGTAGGAGACCCGTTCCTCGTTGGGCGTGCGCGGGACGGTGGTGATGCCGGACTGGCTCATGGCGCACTCACTCCGATCCGCCGGCGGCTCGGTGCCGACGTCTGTAGGCGGGGACGAAGTACAGCAGGGGGCCGGCGATCAGGCAGGCGACCCCGAGCACCAGGATGAGCGGGAGGAAGTACCTGGACGCCTCGTCGAGGGCGAGAAGGGCGATGCCGGTCGGTGTCGCAGCCGAGGCGATACCGGTCGAGCCGTGCCGGCGAGCCCGTTCCTTGGCGATGCGGGCGGCCTCGGCCTTGGTCAGCGGCAATGTCGGGTTGGTCGAATGGTCAGCCCGATCCGGGGGGAGCCGTCGATCCCGCCCTGGGTCCCCGACCCGCCCCCCGATGATGGTGGCGACGTCGGCTTGGTCGGGGACGGCGGCTTGGCGATGACGTCGTGGGAGATGTCGGTGAGCGCGGCCTGGTACATCGAGTCGGGCAGCGGTGCATACCCTTGCGGGAGGTCCGACCCGTGCGAGTAGGTCACCAGGTTGGTGAGCAGGTTCTTGATTGCGGTGGCCTGGCTGCTCCTGCGGGGAGGTCGACACCAGTGCATAGGTGATGTCCGGCATCGGATAGCTCGTCGTGGTCGCGGCCGCTCCGTAGTCGATGACGTAGGTGCCCGCCGCGCAGCCGGACACACAGGGGGTCGCCGTGCTGACCGCCGCCTCGATGTTCTGGGTCGAGGGGAAGGCGAACGTCCCGTCTGCGTTCTGGAGGCTGGCCGAGTTGAGCCCGTTGAAATCGGCCTCCGACGAGTCCATCACCCCGAACCCGGCGTCGGGCACGTTGGTGAGCGGGGGCACCACCTGTCCGCTGTAGGCGAACGAGCGGATGGACTTGGCCTGGAAGGCCGGGTTCTGCGACTCGCTGTAGTCGGCCTCCTGGCTGGCCAGCGCCGGGAAGGTGGCATAGCCCTGGCAGGTGGGAAAGACCCACGAAGGGCCGTTGGGCAACGCCGGGGTGGTGTAGGGGGGCCAGATGCTGGTTCCCACCGGAGCCGAGGTGAAGGTGGTGCCGGCAACGTTCCGGTCGGTCACCTTGACCGTCCTGTTCTTGAACTTCCCGTGGGCGAGGTCCGCTCGACGACCTTCACCGGGAACGGCGTGTTGGGCGCCTTGCAGATCCAGTCGGTGACCTGGTAGCTCGACCCCGACGACACGTTGGACATGAACGATCCGAACGACTGCGGGCCGGTGACGTTGGGGGGGCTCGGGTTCAACAGTGCGAACGTGTTGTAGCCCAGCTCGTTGTAGACCTGGAGGCCCTGGTTGTTGGGGCAGTTGCCACAGGTAGGCGCACTTGAGCGGGGGGATGAGGTTGTCGGAGAAGCCGGGCACCACGTTGTGCCGACCTGCTTGGGCGAGCCGTCGGCGGTCTGGTACTCGGACGTGATCAGCCCGGCCACCATGTTGGGGGTGAGGTTGTACGTCGACAGCGGGTAGGGGGTCTGGCCTTCGAGGTTCTGCCCGGCCAGGAATCCCACCACGGTGGCCGACACGGCCACCGGGATGTAGGCGTAGGACTTGCCGGCCAGGGCGGCCTGGATGCCCGGATCGTCGGGGTCGTCGATGAAGGCGACTGTCGGCGCCCCCGGCGGTGAAGTTGGCGACGTCCGACTGGTTGTCGGTGGCCGTGTTCAGCGCCACCGCGCCGCCGGCCGCCTTGCAGGTGGCGTCCACGGCACGGGGGATGAAGTGCTCGAGGCTGAACGAGCTGTCGGTCTGGATGGTCGCATCGCCCGCCGGGCATCCTGACGACTGGGAGACGAAGGAGAGCGGGAAGATGGCCGTGTTGGCGGTGGAGTCGGGCGGACCGTTGCCGACGTCATTTCCGGTCCCCTCCTCCTCGGTCACCTCGAGGACGCAGGGGTCGGCCCCGTTGTCGCAGAAGAAGCCGGGGCCCTCGCCCTTCGAATTGAGGATGTCGTGGGACGGGAGCGGCGAGTCTCCCGATCCGGCGGGATCGGAGAAGACCGGGAGGGAGACCTTGGTGAGGTTGCTCTGTGACGGGTCCACCGCGATCGGGACCTGGGCCGGAGTCCAGGTGTTCGCCTCCCAGACGCCGTTGAGGCACCAGGGGTCGGTCGGGTCGGTCGAGACAGCGGGCGAGGCGGAGCAGATGGCGACCCGCATCGAGTCGCCCGAGGGGACGTTGGTGGCCGAGACGTAGACGTACTGACCATCGCTGAGGTCGGTGATGGGCGCCACGTCGATGCTCGGGCAGTGGCCGGTGGTGCAAGGAAGCTCCCCGATGCAGCCGGTGGAGCCGTCGCTCTGGCAGGCCGGCGCGGCACCGGCCCTGCACGACGGACGAGAGCGACGAGGGTGACGAGACCCCGACCACGGTGAGGACGGCGGTGGCCAGGACCATCACCATGGCCACCACAGCCCTCCGCAGCGGCCGGCGGGCACTATGGGCGCGGCTCATCGGGCCGCCTCGGGTCGGGATTCGGACGGATCCCGTCGGTGACCCGAACGCCGCTTGCGGTACGAGCCGAAAAGCGGGATCCCGAGGAAGAGGAGCAGCGCGACCAGCACCCAGACGAGCAATTCGGGCACCGGGATGCCGTCGATCCCCTTCGATGCGCTGATCAGGGCGTCGGCCCGCACGTACTTGCTCGGTCCGGCATCGAGGGACTTGACGATATGACCGTTGACCACCCGGTACCCGGCGGCGACCTGCGCCGCGGTCAGACCCTTGGTGCTCCCGCCGGCGGCCCGACCGAGCCGGACCCGTTGGCGCCCGTGCCGCTGCCGAGCCGCCGGCGCCCGAGCCCCCGCCGCGTCCGATCCGCCGGTCGCGACCTCCCGAGCCGCCCGATCCCCGGGGTCGGCCGGTGTTGCCGCCGCAGCCCTGAGGTCGGACAGGTCTGTCCGGGGACGGCCGGTTCGCCGGGCAGCGGGATCTGGCCGTCCACGTAGGGGTTCTTGCAGGTGGCCGCCGTGACCTTCGGGGGCTTGCACGCCGCCGTTGAGCCGGCCGATGGCGTTGAAGTCCTCCTGCACCAGGTTGGGCGGCAGCGGCGAGTACCCGAGGGTGGCCATCTGCTGCTGGCCGGCGCAGGCCATGAAGTCGACGAACTGGCCCAGCGCCTGGCCCTTCTGCGGACGGGAACGGTCGACGGGCCCCGCCGGGCCGCGCACGAGGTGCCCTGGGCCGCGGCCAAGCGACGGCGAGCACGGGGTGACCAGGTAGCTGTACGCCGACAGCGGATAGGCGTTGGGAAGCGGGTTGGTGTACACGTTGGTGAGGTCCTGGGTCAGGTCGGTGTGGAGGATCGGCCTTCTCCAGCGCGGTGGCCACATTGAGCGAGGTGGGCTGGACGTACTGCCCCGCCGCGTTCTGCAAGGTAGGCCACCGGGAAGTTGTGCTCCTTGGCGTAGGCGGTCTCCACGTAGGTGATCGACCCCTGGCTCGACAGGGACGACACGTAGTTGGCGGCGTTGTCCGAGCCGCTCTGGCCCACCGGATTGCCGGCCGCCCACCCCGGGTAGGCCTTCTGGTCGTAGGAGACGCCGGGCGTCGGGATGGGCCAGCTGGCGCTCGGCTGGCCGGAGCCGAGGATGCCCGGCGGCCTGGAAGGCGTGCTGGGCGGCGGTGAAGTTGGCCCCGTCCTGGTGGAGGAGGTAGTCGGAGAGCAGGTAGTTCTCCCCCGAGGCGTCGGTCCGGAAGACGGGCACGATCTTGGTGTTGGGCAGGTCGCCGACGAGCTGCGGGTTGATCTGGGCGATGGCCGGGTCGTTCCAGGTGGTGATCTCGCCCAGGAAGATCTTGTCGATGACCGAGGCGTTGATCTCGAGGCTGTTGATCCGCTGGCCGTCGTTGCCGTTGAGGTTGTACATGAACGAGAGGCCGCCGGCCACGTCGGGCATGTACTGGTAGGGGAAGGTCGGGGTCGACTGGGCCTGCTGCGAGCTGTAGGGGATGTCCGAGGCGCCGAAGTCGACCTGGTTCTGGGCGAAGTCGTTGAGGCCGACCACCGAGGACTGGACCTGCCAGTTGATGTTGAGCCCGTAGAGCGTGCTCGTCTGGCCCACCCACTGCTGGATGGCCACGGCGGCGAAGCTGGACCCGGTCGACTGCATCGACGGGCTGGCCCAGGCCGGCGACTGCGCCCCAGAGCAGGGCCAGCACGGCCACGGCCAAGCGCAGCCGCGGCGGTGAGCGCCCGGCGCACGGGGCCGGCGCGCCCGGCGCTCAACCAAAGTGGCCGTTGACATAGTCGAACGTCCTCTGATCGGAGGGATGGCCGAACATCGTCTCGGTGTCGGCGAACTCCACCACCCGTCCCGGTTGGTTCTCCTCGGCCAGGAAGAAGGCGCAGTAGTCGGAGACCCGCTGGGCCTGCTGCATGTTGTGGGTGACGATGACCACGGTCACCTCGTCGGCGATCTCCTTGATGGTGTGCTCGATCCGGAGGGTGGAGGTCGGGTCGAGCGCCGAGCACGGCTCGTCCATGAGCAGGACGCGGGGCCGCACGGCCAGGGCCCGGGCGATGCACAGCCGCTGCTGCTGACCGCCCGAGAGGGCGCCGCCCAGCTCGCCGAGCCGGTCCTTGACCTCGTTCCACAGGCCGCCCTTGGTGAGCATCTCCTCGACCAGGTCGTCGCGGTTCCCGGGCGAGATCCGCGAGAACTTGAGCCCGGAGAGCACGTTGTCGGCGATGGTCATGGCCGGGAACGGGTTCGGCTTCTGGAACACCATGCCGATGTGCCGCCGGGTGTCGACGGCCCGCTGCCCGGCGCTGTAGATGTCGAGGCCGTCGAGCTTCACCGAGCCGGCCAGCTGGGCGCCGGGGACGACCTCGTGCATCCGGTTGAGGATGCGGAGGAAGGTCGACTTCCCGCAACCCGACGGGCCGATCAGCGCGGTCACCTTGGAGCGCTCCATGGTGAGGGTGACCAGCTGCGAGCACCAGGCGGCCGCTGAACCAGGCACACACCCCTTCGGCGTCGAGCTCGCCGGCGCCGCCGACCGACGGCTTGCCCGGGGCCGCGGTGGCCCAGGTGTCGACGGGGCCGGGCAGTGTCACGTCGGTGGTCATGAGTCGTCTTCTCTCTCCATGGGGATGGGTACGAACATGCGGGCCATGAAGTCGTCCTCGCTCCGGCCGCCCTTCTGCTTCTTGCCCTTGGTCCGGCTGAAGAACCGGGCCAGGACGAAGAGGATGAGGATGATCGCCATCAGGACGAACGCGGCCTGGAAGGCCAGGTCGATGGTGACCGGCTGGGATTCCTTGAAGTTGGACCAGATCGAGATGGGCAGGGCGGCCTGGGGATGGGCGAACGGGTTGGCGTTGGTCACCTGGGACCCGAAGGCGGTGAACAGGAGCGGGGCGGTCTCCCCGACGATGCGGGCCACGCCGAGGAGCACGGCGGTGACCACGCCGGAGCGGGCCGTGGGCAGTACGACCGACCAGACGGTCCGCCACTGGGGCGCGCCGAGGGCCAGTGACGCCTCCCGCAGGCCACCGGGGACGACCCGCAGGACCTCCTCGACCACCCGGGTCACCGAGGGCAGCAGGATCACCATCAGGGCCAGCGAGGCGGCGAACCCCGAGTAGGTGAGCACGTGGGTGAGGATGAAGATCGAGTAGATGAAGATGCCGGCCACCACCGCCGGGGTGCCGCTCATGGCGGTCACCACCGTCCGGACCAGGCGGACGCCGCGCCCGCCGACCTCGTTGAGGAAGACGGCGGTGGCGATGGCCAGGGGGACCCCCATCAGGGCGGCCAGGAAGACCTGCTCGAGGGTGCCGACGATGGCGTGGAGGATTCCCACGTGGTCGAGGGCGTGGGGGTCGGCGACCTCGAAGTTCTTCTGGTCCTTGCTGAACAGCGAGCCCCAGTGGATGGTGGGGATGGCCTTGACCGCCACCCAGAGGATGATGAAGACGACCAGTCCCACCATCAGCAGCGCGGCGCTGACCACCAGCACGGCGACCACCCGGTCGGTGGCCACCTGGCGCTCGATGACCTGGGCGGTGCCGAACCAGGTGAGGCCGAGGAAGATCAGGTACCAGCACACGAAGAACCCGAACCCGCCCGACAGCAGGGTCAGCTGGTAGAAGACCACCCACACCAGGCAGAAGGAGGAGACGGCGGCGGCGACCAGCAGGGCGACGTCGGTCATCCCCACGTCGCTGGGCCGGATGGGATTGGGCAGCCGCCTCGGCCGGGGCGTCACTTCCGGTGGGGACCCCCCGCCAGTGATGGCGGCCGACCCGATGGGAGGCCCGGCGGTCGCCGTGCCCGTCGAGGCCGACGAGTTGGGGATCAGGACGCCCGGGGGCGCCGTCTGGACGTCGTGGCCGGTGCTCACAGGTCCACCCCCGCTCCGCTGCGCGACCGGTTGACGATGGCCGAGGCGATCAGGTTGACCACCAGGGTGATCACGAAGAGGACGAAGCCGATCATCAGCAGGGACTGGGTGCCGAGGTGCCCACCCGAGCCGAACTGGCTGGCGATGAGCTGGGAGATGGTCGACCCGCCGTGCTGGAGGATGTGGGGGGAGATCGTGTAGGCGTTGGCCAGGATGATGGTGACGGCGATGGTCTCCTCCAGGGCCCGGCCCAGCCCGAGCATGACGGCCCCGATGATGCCCCCCCGCCCGAAGGGGATGACCACCGAGCGGATCATCTGCCACCGGCTGGCGCCCAGGGCCAGGGCCGCCTCCCGCTCACCGGCGGGCGCCAGGGAGAACACCTCCCGGCAGATCGAGGTCACGATGGGGACGATCATGATCCCGACCACCAGCCCGGCGATGAAGATGGAGCCGTTGAGCGGGGGGCTGACCACCTTGAAGAAGGGGAAGAAGGCCACGTGGTGCGGAGAGCCAGGTGCTGACCCCGACCACGTTGTCGGAGAGCTCGAACACCGCCCACAGCCCGAAGATGATGCTCGGGATGGCCGCGGCCAGGTCGACCAGTGCGATCAGCGTGCGGCGGCTCCACATGGGGGCGTACTCGCTGAGGAACAGGGCGGTGGCGATGGCCACCGGGGTCCCGACCAGCATGGCCACAGCGGCCACTTCGAGGGTTCCCACCAGGGAGGCCAGCACCCCGTAGACCGGGTGGTGCGAGGGTGTTGGGGAACCCGGAGTTGGTGAAGAAATGCAGTCCCGCCTTCTGCAACGCCGGCCAGCCCTGCAGGAAGAGGAACGTGCCGATGAGGAAGAGCAGCAGGAGGACGAAGTAGCCGGCCGCCCGTACCCCGATCCGGAAGACGGTGTCCTCGAGGCCGTGGTCGTCGACGATGACGATCGGTCGGGGGATCTCCGGCGCCGCGTGGGGCAGATCGACGGTGGCGGACAAGTCCTCGTGCCTTTCTGGCTGCTCGGATCTGGTGTCGGACGTTCCCCTGTCGGCACACAGCACGGCAGGTTCCTGCATGCCGGCAAGAGCCGGAGGGCCTTTCGCCAAGCTATCGGCCCCAAGTGAACGGACGGCTAACTTTTCGCGATTCGCCAGTTATCGTTGTGTGAATCATCCCCCCGGGCGGACCGGCCGTGGAGTGGGATCCACCACGACATTCTCGGCCCGGCGGGGCCGATCGGTTCGGCCCGACCTCGAGGGGCCGCACGGGGACGGTCAGGTGATGGGGACGGTCAGGTGAGCCTGCCGGTCAGGCGATGGGTCCGAACAGCTCGCCCCGGCCGATGATGAAGGTCAGCGTCGAGCTCTTCCAGGCGAAATTCTGGTCGGAGACGATGATCGGCTCGAGCGAGGCCTTGGTCAGTAACGGGGTGATCTGCCCGGCGGCCTGCGGGTTCTGATGCTTCATCTGGTTGAGGCTCACCCAGTACAGGTTCTTCCCGCCACAGGAGACGAAGAAGGCCAGCCAGGTGTCACCCTTCTGGTCATGCCACACCACCGGCTCGGCAGCCAAGATGGCGTAGTTGGCCGGAACCGTGCCGACGCTGGGCTGGGAGGTGTCGGGGCCGGCGTACAGGTGGGTGCCCCCGGGGATCATGAAGCCGTTCACGACAGCCGAGCCGCCGTGCTCCTTGATCGACTCGAGGGCCGATCGTGCCGCGGCGTCGGGTGCGTACGAGGAGAAATGGGGTTGGACGCCCACCGGCTCTCCCGCCGGCACCGTCCCGTTCAGCACATAGGTGCAGCCCTGGAGCACGAAGGCGGGAGCGACGACGGCGACCCCCGACGGAGACGTCGACGACGCCGTCGGGGAGCCCGAACCGCACGCGGCCACGCCCAGCCCTGCGGCCAGCGCACAGGCCACCACGGCGGCGCGGCGCCGCACCACGGCGGACGGGCCGCAGGAACGCATCGAGGAGGGTGGCATGCGGCATGCCCGGGGATCTTATAGACGGTCGGGCGGCGGCTACATGGCGAGAACCGGGCTTTTCCCCGTCCCCGTCCCGAGATCACCGAGAAATAACCTTGCGGTCACCTGGCTGTGACCGGCCCCGTTCTCGGGAGGATGAGGGGCGGCGGCCTAGGCTGGGCCGGTGACCGGGGTGCTGCTCAAACGGGTGCTGACCATCGGCGGCGTGGCCGCCGTCGTGGCCTTGGTGCGGTGGGCCCTCCGGCCGGGCTCGGGGACGGACTCGGCGAACCGGTTCCTCCCTCCGATCGGCGGCGACACCTGGCCGCCGGTTCCGACCAATCCGGACCGACCGAGCTGAGAGCCGGTCGGTTGCCTCCTCGACCACCGGGCAATCCGACTTCCGGCCAGGCTCACGCCGAGCCGGGCTCCCGCATCCACCTCGAGACATGGGTGCACTGTCCGACCTGGATCGAGTATTCGAGGTAGAACTCGTCACGGCCCTGTTGCTGGGCCCGCCGATGGTCGGGATGGTCCCGCCATGCCCGGTGGGCGGCCGGGGAGGCGAACGTCACCAGCGACACGTGTTCACCGTCATCGGCGGTGAAGGTCTTGAAGTCGACGAAGCCGTCCGCGGCGCGGGCCGCCGACTCCATCGCCCGCGGCCACCCGTCGGTAGTCGGCACTCCGACTGGTCCCGGCGCCGGGACCGGAACACCGTCACCATCTGGCCCTCGGAGAAGCCGACGCCGTTCCGCTCCCCTGCCGCCATCGCCGCCTCGCCGCTAGGACTCGACGGTGTGCACGTCGCTGATCCCCGGAGCGCCGCGCATGAGGACCAGGGCGGCATCGGGCACCGGGCGGTCGGTGGACAGCACCATGAGGGCGGTGTGACCGGTGGCCGACGGGCCTACCGCCATCGACGAGATGGACACCGAGGCCTCGCCCAGGATGGTCCCCACCACGCCGATCATCCCGGCCCGGTCGTCATTGCGCACCACCACCATGTGGGGAGCGGGTGGAACCTCGACGGTGTGGTCGTCCATCATCACCAGACGCGGCTCGGTGCGCGGACCGGTGAGGGTCCCGGCCACCGAGTGGTCGCCGCTCCGCAGGGTGATCAGGTTGACGTAATCGTGGGCGGTGACCGTCGAGATCTCGCGCACCTCGAGACCGCGCTCGGCGGCCAGCTGCGGCGCATTCACGTAGCTCACCGGCTCTTCGGTGGCCGCCGCGAACAGGCCCTTCAGCACCGACAGGGTCAAGATCCCGGTACCGGCACCGGCCAGGCCCCCCTGGTACTCGATCTCCAGGGTGCCGGGGAGCCCGTCGTTGAGGCAGGAGAGGATCCGGCCCAGCTGTTCGGCCAGTCCCATGAACGGGCGCACCGTCTCGGACACGTCGGTGGCGGCCACGTTGACGGCGAAGGGCACGAAGTCACCGTTGAGGGCCAGGATGACCTGTTCGGCGATGGTCACGCCGGCCTTGTCCTGGGCCTCGGCCGTCGACGCCCCCAGGTGGGGGGCCACCACCACCGAGGGCAGCTCGAACAGCGGCGACTCGGTGGTCGGCTCCTTGGCGAACACGTCGAGCCCGGCGCCCTGCACCTGCCCCGACCGGATGGCCTCGGCCAGCGCCTCCTCGTCGACGATGCCGCCCCGCGCCGTGTTGATGATGCGCAGCCCGGGCTTGGCCTTGGCCAGGAGATCCTTTCCGATCAGTCCGAGCGTCTCGGCGTTCTTCGGGAGGTGGACGGTGACGAAGTCGGACACCCCGATGAGCTCCTCGAGGCCCATGAGCTCCACGCCCATGTGCTTGGCCCGGTCGGCGGAGACGAAGGGGTCGTAGGCCACCAGGCGCATGCCGAAGGCCAGGGCCCGCTGGGCCACCAGGGCTCCGACCCGACCCAGCCCGACCACCCCGAGCGTCTTGCCGTGCAGTTCGACGCCCTCCCACTTCGACCGCTCCCACTTCCCCGCCACCAGGGCGGCGTGGGCCTGGGGGATGTTGCGGGCCTGGGCCAGCAACAGGGCCATGGCCTGCTCGGCGGCGGAGAGGATGTTCGACTGGGGGGCGTTGACCACCATCACCCCTCGATCGGTGGCTGCGGCCACGTCGACGTTGTCGAGGCCGATGCCGGCCCGGCCCACCACCACCAGGTCGGTGCCGGCCTCCAGGACCTCGGCGGTCACCGTGGTGGCGGAGCGGATGACCAGGGCCTGGGCCCCGACCACCGCCGGAGACCAGTTCCTCGGGACTGAGCTCGAGCTGGACATCGACCTCGTGGCCGGCGTCGGCCATCAGATCGAGGCCCGGCTGGGCCAGCTTCTCGGTGACCAGAACCCTACCCATGGTGCTCCCTTCCTTCGGAGATCGAGGCTGTGCCGGTCGGCTCCGGCGTCACGAGGCGTCGCCGAACAGCTTGGCCAGCCGGGACACCCCTTCGATCAGATCGTCGTCACCCAGGGCGTAGGACATCCGGAAGTAGCCCGGCGCGCCGAACGCCTCGCCGGGCACCACCGCCACCTTGGCCTCGTCGATGGCCAGATCGGCCAGCTCGGCGCTCGAGGTCGACCGGCGGCCGCGGATGTCGCGGCCGTAGAGCCCCTCTACCGAGGGGAAGGCATAGAACGCCCCCTCGGGGAGGATGCAGGACACCCCGTCGATCTCGTTGAGCATGGTGTGGATGGTCCGCCTCCGGCGGTCGAAGGCCTGGCGCATCTCCTCGGCCGCGGTGAGGTCGCCGGCCACCGCGGCCAGTGCGGCCCGCTGGGAGACGTTGGCCACGTTGGAGGTCTCGTGCGACTGGAGGTTGGTGGCCGCGGTCACCACGTCGGTGGGGCCGATCATCCATCCGACCCGCCACCCGGTCATCGAGTACGTCTTGGCCACGCCGTTGACCACGATGCAGCGATCGGTCAACTCGGGCACCAGGACCGGCATCGAATGATGTTCGGCCTCCCCGTACACCAGGTGCTCGTAGATCTCGTCGGTCAGGACCCACAGGCCGTGCGCCGCGGCCCACTCCCCGATGTGCCTGGATCTCCTGGCGCGGGTAGACCGCCCCGGTGGGGTTGGAGGGGGACACGAACAGCAGCACCTTGGTGCGGGGGGTCCGGGCCGCCTCCAGCTGGGCGATGGTGGCCCGGAAGCCACTGGCGGCGTCGGTGGCGATGACCACGGGCACCCCCCCGGCCAGCCTGATGACCTCGGGATAGGTGGTCCAGTAGGGGGCGAGCACCAGCACCTCGTCGCCCGGGTCGCACAGGACGGCGAAGGAGTTGGCAATGGCCTGCTTGCCGCCGTTGGTGATCAGCACCTGGGCGGCGGAGACCTCGAGCCCCGAGTCGCGGCGGGTCTTGACGGCCACCGCCTCCCGCAGCTCGGGGAGCCCGCTGGTCGGCGTGTACTTGTGGGTCCGAGGATCGCGACAGGCCACCTCGGCGGCGGCCACGATGTGCTCGGGAGTGGGGAAATCGGGCTCGCCGGCGCCGAAGCCGATGACGTTCTCGCCGGCGGCCTTGAGGGCCTTGGCCTTGGCGTCGACCGCCAGGGTGGCCGAGGGCGAGACCGCGGCGATCCGGGCCGAAATCCGTCGGCCGGTCATGGTGTCGCCAGGGCGCGGCGGCCGCTGCGGGCGGGGCCGGTTTCTGTCGGGAGAGCCATGGTGCCATGATTCCATACGTGACCGATACCCCTGACATCAGCATCCCCGCCCACCTCCTGCCGGCCGACGGCCGGTTCGGCTCCGGTCCGTCGAAGGTGCGCCCCGAGGGCGTCGAGGCCCTGGCCGCCGAGGCCGGTCGCTACCTCGGCACCAGCCATCGCCAGAAGACGGTCAAGTCGGTGGTGGGCAGCCTGCGGGAGGGCCTGTCCGAGCTGTTCTCGTTGCCCGACGGCTACGTGGTGGCCCTCGGCAACGGGGGGACCACCAGCTTCTGGGATGCGGCCACCTTCGGCCTCATCGAGCGCAAGAGCCAACATCTCACCTTCGGCGAATTCTCGTCGAAGTTCGCCGCCGCGGCCGCCGACGCCCCCCACCTCGACGAGCCGGAGGTCATCGGCTCCGAGGTGGGGACCCATCCGAACCCCGTCGCCAAAGATGACGTCGACCTGTACGCCCTGACCCACAACGAGACCTCCACCGGGGTGATGATGCCCATCGCGCCGGCCGGCCGGGGCCGCAGGGCCTGGTGGCCGTGGACGCCACGTCGGGAGCGGGAGGGCTGCCCGTCGACCCCGAGCAGTTCGACGCCTACTACTTCGCTCCCCAGAAGTGCTTCGGCTCCGACGGAGGGCTGTGGGTGGCCCTGCTGTCGCCGGCCGCCCAGGACCGCATCGCCGGCATCTCGTCGGCCAAGCGATGGGTGCCGGCCTCGCTGGACCTGGCCATCGCCCTCGACAACTCCAAGCTCGACCAGACCTACAACACCCCGGCGCTGGCCACCATCTTCCTCTTCGACTACCAGGTGGCCTGGTTCAACAAGCAGGGGGGGATGGCCTTCTCGACCGGACGGTGCGACCGGTCGGCGGAGATCCTCTATACCTGGGCCGAGAACTCGGACTTCGCCACCCCGTTCGTGAACCGGGTCGAGGACCGCAGCCACGTGGTCGGCACCATCGACTTCGACGACTCGATCGACGCGGCCACGGTCGCCGCCGTGCTGCGGGCCAACGGCATCGTGGACACCGAGCCCTACCGCAAACTGGGCCGGAATCAGCTGCGGATCGCCCTCTTCCCGGCCATCGATCCCGACGACGTGGCCTCGCTGTGCGCCTGCATCAACCACGTGGTGGGCGCGCTGGCCGGCTTGAGCGGCGAGGGTCACCCGACTGATTCCGACCCCCGGTCGGCTCAGCCGCCCTCGGGAGCCTGGTCGGCGCCGGCCCAGTTCGAGCGCAGGTCCTCGAGCCACGCCGGCAGATCGATGGCCGGATCGGGGAGGGCCTCGGCGCCCCGTTCCTCGAGGGCGTTGCGGAACGAGTCCGGGTCGTCCCCCCACGATCGCGGGTCGCCCATCATGACCTCGAGCAGCACGGTGCCCTCGGGTCCGGCCACGAACGGACCGAAGGCGGCACCGAGGGGCAGCTCGACGTGGGTGCCGGCCGGGCACCGTCGATCGCCGCACCACATCTCGCCGCTGACCACGAAGATGACGTGGGGGCTGAAGTGCCCGTGGCGCCGGATGACCATGCCCGGGTCCCACCTGGCGTAGAGCGAGAGGTACTGGGGATCGGGCGAGAAGGCCAGCCACTTCTCCCACACCGACGAGGTGGTGCCGTCGGCGTTGCGGATGGACCTTGACCTGCTGCCAGGGCATGTCGGGGTCGTCGAGGTGCCGGAACGTGGGCTCGAGGCCCTCGACCTTCACGTCGGGAACCCTCCTGTCGTCAGCCACCGGCCCTCTGCCCGGACTCAACCGCCCGAGACGTCCTGGATCTTCTGCTTCCCGGCGGTCACGAACGGCATCATGTCGCGGAGCTGGGCGCCGACCTTCTCGATGGGGTGGTCGAGCCCAGCCTGGCGGAGCGCCTTGTAGTTGGGGCGGCCGTTGGCATTCTCCTCCACCCACTCGGTGGCGAAGGTGCCGTCCCGGATCTCGGCCAGGATGCGGGCCATCTCGTCACGGACCGCCTGGTTGATCACCCTCGGCCCCCGGGTGAGGTCGCCGTACTCGGCGGTATCGGAGATGGAGAACCGCATCCCGCTGATCCCCTGCTCGTACATGAGGTCGACGATCAGCTTGAGCTCGTGGAGGCATTCGAAGTAGGCCGACTCGGGCTGGTAGCCCGCTCCGACCAGAGTCTCGTACCCGGCCTGCACGAGAGCGGTGAGACCGCCGCACAGCACCACCTGCTCGCCGAACAGGTCGGTCTCGGTCTCTTCGTCGAAGGTCGTGTCCAGCACCCCGGCGCGGGTGGCGCCGATGGCGTGGGCATAGGAGAGGGCGAGGTCATGGGCCTTGCCCGACGGGTCCGCCGACACCGCCACCAGCGAAGGCACGCCACCCCCTTCGGTGTAGGTGCGCCGGACCAGGTGCCCGGGTCCCTTGGGGGCGACCATGGCCACATCGACATCGGCCGGCGGGGTGATCAGGCCGAACCGGATGTTGAAGCCGTGGGCGAAGAAGAGCGCGTCACCCGAGCTGAGATGGGGGGCGATCTCCGCTTCGTAGACCGCGGCCTGTTCGGTATCGGGCAGCAGGATCATGATCACGTCGGCCTCGGAGGCAGCCTCGGCGACGGGCAGGACCCGCAGGCCGGCCTCTTCGGCCTTGACCTTGGACGACGAGCTGTCCCGCAGCCCGACCCGCACGTCGACACCGCTCTCCGAGAGGTTCGAGCGCGTGGGCATGGCCCTGGGACCCGTAGCCGATGACGGCCACCTTGCGGTTCCTGATGAGGCCGGGGTCGGCATCCTTCTCGTAGTACAGCGTGGCCATGGCGTTCAACCTGCCTTCTCTGTGTCGTGCCCGGTGCGTGGAGTCCTGCCAGGAGATGCGGTCGGTGGTCACCGGACCGTTCAAGCATAGGCAATGCCACCCGACCGGTCCGCTGCATCTCGACGATCCCGTAGCTCCGGATCAGGTCCTCGAAGTCGTCCAGCTTGGTGGGTGCGCCGGCCAGCATCACCGTGAGCCGTTCGTGGCCGACGTCGACGATCTTCCCCTCGAACACC
The DNA here is from genome assembly GCA_963812885.1 of uncultured Acidimicrobiaceae bacterium. GTDB lineage: Bacteria > Actinomycetota > Acidimicrobiia > Acidimicrobiales > RAAP-2 > Bog-756. Next base: position 132,758 of record CAWEWZ010000008.1, read on the forward strand.
CCGACCAGTTGGATGACCTGGCCCCGGGTGTCGGGTCCGGCCTCGACGGTGGCCAGCAGCAGCTCGCGCTCCCGGGACACCGCCGGATCCAGCTCGGTGATCGAGACCACCGGGATCAGCTTGTCGAGCTGCTTGATGATCTGGTCGAGAGGCGCCGACTCCACGTCGACCACGATGGTGATCCGGCTGAAGCGCTCGTCGTCCGACGGGGCGACGGCCAGGCTGAAGATGTTGTAGCCCCGGCGGGAGAACAGCCCGGCCACCCGGGCCAGCACGCCCGACTTGTTCTCCACGACCACAGTGAGCGTGTGGTGGCGCTTGTCGGTTCCGTACATGCTCAGCCCGCTTCCGGGGTGAGCGACGGATCGACGATGATGTCGTCGTTGGAGGCGCCGGCGGCGACCATCGGGAACACCTTCTCGAAGGCGTCGGTCCGGAAGTCGATCACCACCGGCCGATCGTCGATGTCGTTGGCCTTGTCGATGGCCGGCGCCACCTCCTCGGTCGACTCGACCCGGATGCCGACGCACCCCATCGCCTCGGCCCAGCCCACGTAGTCGGGGAGGTCGGGCGACAGGTAGACCTCCGAGTAGCGCTCGTCGTAGAACATCTCCTGCCACTGCCGGACCATGCCCAGATAGGCGTTGTTGAGGATGGCGATCTTGACCGGGATCCTCTCCGAGGAGGCGGTGACCAGCTCCTGGGCGGTCATCTGGAAGCACCCGTCGCCGTCCACCGCCCACACCGTCCGGTCGGGCCGGCCGACCTTGGCGCCGATGGCGGCGGGCACGGCGAAGCCCATGGTGCCCAGGCCGCCCGAGTTGACCCAGGTGTAGGGGTAGTCGAACTGCCACCACTGGGAGGCGAACATCTGGTGCTGGCCGACACCCGAGGCCACGATGGTGTCGTCGGGTGTGGCATCGCGAAGCGTCTCCAGCACGAACTGGGGCTTGAGCGCGCCGGCACCCGGCTTCTGTTCGTAGACCAGTGGGTAGCGCCGCTGCCAGTCGCTCAGCTGGGCCCGCCACGGGATGAGCCGCTCCCGCGGGAAGGATCCGGCCACCGACCCGGCCGCGGCCGGAGCGCCGGACACGGCGTCGCTCGGCGACCCGCCCCGGCCGCCGCGGGTGGCCTCGCTGTGGCCGAGGCCCATGTCGTCCAGCGCGACCAGGAGCTCGTCGATGACCAGTCGGCAGTCGCCGGCGATGCCCACATCGGCACGGCGCACCTTGTTGAGCTCGGCCGGATCGATGTCGACGTGGATGATCTTGGCCTCGGGCGCGAAGGCGCCGACCCGACCGGTGACCCGGTCGTCGAACCGGCTCCCGAGGGCGATCAGCAGATCGGAGCGCTGCATGCTGGTCACCGCGGTGTAGTTGCCGTGCATACCCGGCATCCCCAGGCACAGGGGGTGGGAGTCGGGGAAACAGCCCCGGGCCATCAGGGTGGTGACCACCGGGATCCCGGTCCGCTCGGCCAGCTCCCGGAGGGAGTCGGCGGCGCGGGCCTTGAGGATCCCACCGCCGGCGTAGATGACCGGTCGCTCGGCGGCGAGGAGCAGCTCGGCGGCCTCGCGCACCAGGGCCGGGTCCCCTTCGGTCATCGGGTGGTAGCCGGGGAGGTCGAGATCCGACGGATCGGGCCAGTACCACTCCATGGGGTTGATGGCCACGTCCTTGGGGACGTCGATCAGCACCGGGCCCGGGCGTCCGGTGGTGGCCACGTGGAACGCCTCGGCCACCACCCGGGGGATGTCGGCCCCGTCGGTGATCAGCCAGTTGTGCTTGGTGATGCCCATGGTGATGCCGGTGATGTCGCTCTCCTGGAAGGCGTCGGTGCCGATGGCCGCGGTGGCCACCTGCCCGGTCACCACCACCAGCGGGATCGAATCCATGTAGGCGTCGGCCAGCGGGCGTGACGATGTTGGTGGCCCCGGGCCCGCTGGTGACGATGGCCACCCCGGGCCGGCCGGTGACCTGCGCGTACCCCTCGGCCATGTGGCCGGCGCCCTGCTCGTGGCGCACCAGGATGTGCCGGATCGACGAGTCGATGATCGGGTCGTAGACGGGCAGGATGGCGCCGCCGGGGAGGCCGAACATGACCTCCACCTGCTGCATCTCCAAGCTCTTGATCAGCGCTTGTGCTCCTGTGAGTTCCATCGGTGGCTCCCTTGTCGTCGATGGTCGGTTGGTCGGGTGGTGTCGGTGGGGACGGCTGGCGCGTGGCTGAGGCGGGACATGAAAACGACCTCCCATCTGGGAGGTCGGAAAGCGCACACGGCGAGAGAGCGTCGCGTGCGCTACGAAACGAGTACCAGGATGATCAGTTGGCGTGCCGGGCTGATACGCATGATCCAGACCATTGTGGCACGCCCGGCCGGTGGCGACAAGCATGCCATGGTCGGCGCGGTCGCCGCCGGGCTCAGGGCTCGGTGATGGCGCCCCGCTCCGCTCCGGTGACCAGGCGGGCGAACTTGGCCAGCACCCCGCTCGTGTACCGGGGTGGCGGGTGCTTGAGCTCGGCCCGCCGCCGGGACAGCTCGTCGTCGTCGACCACCAGGTCGATGGTGTGGCCGACCACATCGACCACGATCCGGTCACCGTCGGCCACCAGGGCGATCGGCCCCCCGTCGACCGCCTCGGGGGCCACGTGCCCGATGCAGAACCCGTGGGTCCCCCCGGAGAACCGTCCGTCCGTCACCAGGGCGCAGTCCCCGCCGCGCCCCACACCCTTCATGGCCCCGGTCACGGCCAGCATCTCCCGCATCCCCGGTCCGCCCTTGGGGCCCTCGTAGCGGATGACCACCACCGTGTTGGGCTGGATGGACCCGGCCAGGATCGCCTCCATGGCCCGGTCCTCCCCGTCGAACACGCGGGCCGTCCCATCGAAGGTCAGCTGGTCGATCCCGGCCACCTTGACCACCGCGCCCTTGGGGGCGAGGGACCCGGTGAGCACGGCGATGCCTCCCTGGACGTGGATGGGGTGGGCCATGTCGTGGACCACCTCCCCGTCAGGGGCCGGAGGGTCGAGCGCCTCGAGGTTCTCGGCCACGGTCCGACCGGTCACCGTGAGGCAGTCGCCGTGCAGCTGACCGGCGTCGAGCAGTTCACGCATCACCACCGGGCACGCCCCCGATCCGGTCGAGGTCGGCCATGTGGTACCGGCCGTGGGGTTTGGTGTCGGCCAGGTGGGGAACCCGGGCAGCCACGCTATTGAAGTCGTCCAGGGCCAGTTCGACCCGGGCCTCGTTGGCGATGGCCAGGAGATGGAGCACGGCATTGGTCGACCCGCCGAGGGCCATGGTGACGGCGATGGCGTTCTCGAACGCCTGCTTGGTCATGACCTGACGGGGCCTGATGCCGGCTTCGAGCAGCGCCACCACGGCCTGGCCCGACGAGAAGGCGGCGTCGTCACGCCGCCGGTCGACGGCCGGCGGCGACGAGCTTCCCGGCAGCGCCATGCCCAGGGCCTCGGCCACCGCCGCCATGGTGTTGGCGGTGAACATCCCGGCGCACGATCCCTCGGTCGGGCAGGCGTTGTGCTCGATGAGACTCAGCTCCGCGTCGGAGAGGGCGTCGACCGCGTGCGCGCCCACCGCCTCGAAGACCGAGGTGATGTCGAGGGCCCGGTCGCGCACCCGACCCGGGAGGATCGACCCGCCGTAGAGGAAGACGCTGGGCAGATTGAGCCGGGCCGCGGCCATGAGCATGCCGGGCAGGGACTTGTCGCAGCCGGCCAGGGTGACCAGGCCGTCGAACCGTTCCGCGTGCATGACGGTCTCCACCGAGTCGGCGATGATCTCGCGGCTCACCAGGGACGCCCGCATGCCCTCGTGCCCCATCGAGATGCCGTCGGACACGGCGATGGTCACGAACTCGAAGGGGAACCCGCCCGCGTCCCGGACCCCCTCCTTGGCCCGCTTGGCCAACCGGTCGAGGGGAAGGTTGCACGGGGTGACCTCGTTCCACGACGACGCCACCCCGATCTGCGGCTTGTCCCAGTCGTCGTCGGTCATCCCCACCGCCCGCAACATGGCCCGGGCCGGCGCCCTGGTGGGACCGTCGGTCACCTCGTAGCTGCGCGGCTTCGAGCCGACCAACGGCTCCTCCGAAGGGTCAGTGCCCGTCACATGGCTCATCTGTGCATGGTACGACGTGCCGGGGTGGACGCGTGCCGGCGCCTCTTCAGGATCCGTCCCTCCCCGCCATGCCGTCTCCGCTGTCGGTCGTTTACCGGTAACGTCCGCGCCCATGCGTACCACCCCTCACCGCCCCCGGATGCCGAGGACCATTGCCCTGGTGGGCTCGGCGCTGGTGGCTCTGCCCATCGGGCTCAGCGCCTGCGGAGGGTCGTCCTCGGCGCCGACCACGACGTCGACCACGGCGCCGGCGTCATCGGCACCATGCCGACGGGTGACGCCGGCTCAGATCCAGTCCGTGGTCGGGGTGGCCGTAGCCAGTCCCTCGGCCAGCGGGCGCGGGACGACCACCCTGTGCACCTACAAGGCGGCCAACCTGGCGGACTCGGTCATCGTCGGGTTCGACTCCGCCGCCACGACCACGTCGTTCCAGACGGACCGGGCCGGGTTGAGGCGCCACGGCGACAAAGTCGGAAAGATCCTCGGGCTCGGTGACGAGGCGTTCTATGCCGTGGCCACCAGCGGTGGGGCGACGGTGACCACCGTGGTGGCCCGCAAGGGATCGGAGCAGGTCCTGGTCACCGGGACCGGCGCCATGACCGGGCTGGAGAGGTTGGCCGAGCAGGCCCTGGCCACAGCCGGGTCCTGAACCAACGGCCTCCGTCCCGGCCGTCGTCCGATACCGCTCGGCGTACAATTCGTCCGGTGAGCGCGGACCCGGCATTCGTGCCCCGACGGAGGACCTGGTGAGCCCGGCCGACCCCGGAGTGTTCGCTCCCGATCGGATCGACGACCTGGTCTCGTTCTTCGAGGGTAACGGATACGCCACCCTCCGCGGGGTGTTCGACGAGCCGGTGCTGACCGGCGCCGAGGAAGAGCTGGTCGCCGCCCAACGACTGCTGGCCGAGGGCAGGCTCGACGCCCGCCACGGGACGGTCATCCTCGACCAGCCCGACGCCACCATCGACGGCGAGCCCTTCGCCCACTACGTGTGCTTCGCCACCGCCGCCTCGCCGGGGGCCGACCGCCTGGCCCGCCATCCCGTGCTCGTGGACGTCGCCCGGCGCATCCTCGGCCCCGAGGCCTGGCTCCTCGACTACGAGCAGTTCGGTGTGGTCTACCAGGACGCCCGGCCCGATCCGGGGTCGGCCTACTCGCGGATCGGATGGCATACCGATCATCAGTCCGGTCCCCATTTGGACATCTGGCCGGGTGCCGCCTTCACCATCCACTTCGACCCGACCTCACCGGCCAACGGCTTCCTGCGGGTCCTCCCCGGGAGCCATCTCGGTGGGCCGGCGGGCATGCCCCCGGGATTCGAACGGGTGCCGGGCGAGATCGGGCTGTACCAGGAGCGGGGAGACGTCCTGTTCCACCACGCCGATCTCTGGCACGGTGCGGCCCGGGGCACGGCCGACGGCGATGCCGCCATCCGGCGCCATCTCCGGGGCAGCTGGCACGGCGGGACCAGGCTCGACGTCGGGCACGGGACCGACGACTTCGTGAAGAACGCGCTCCGCTGATCGGCCTGGGCGGCACCGGCCGCTGGTCCACCGGCGGCGCCGGCTCATCCACCAGCGGCCCGGCTCCCCAGGTTGCGGGACCCGTGAGGCACGGCTGGTAGGGTCGATTTGGCAGGGCCGGTGTCAGTTGCCGACCGGCGAACCAGTCGCCGACCGACGGAGACGACACACCGAACGGTCCCCGAGCGAGGTGGAGGTACGCAGCCGATGGAGGTTCTCCGCACCCCTGACCACTGCTTCGAGGGTCTTGCCGGCTTCGACTTCGAGCCCCACTACGCGGACATCCCCGACCTCGACGGCGGCACCCTGCGGGTGCACTACCTCGACGAGGGCCCGGCCGGCGGGCCGACCGTCCTGCTCCTCCACGGCGAACCGTCGTGGTCCTACCTCTACCGCCACATGATCCCCGTCCTGACCGGGGCCGGCCTGCGGGTGGTGGCGCCCGACCTGGTCGGGTTCGGCCGTTCGGACAAGCCGACGCCGAGGAGTGAGTACACCTACGCCCGCCACGTCGAATGGATGCGCTCACTCGTCTTCGATCACCTGGGGCTGTCGGCGGTGACCCTGGTCTGCCAGGACTGGGGCGGCCTCATCGGGCTCCGGCTGCTGGCCGAGCACCTCGACCGCTTCGCCAGGGTGGTGGCGGCCAACACCTTCCTGCCCACCGGCGACGGCACGCCCAGCGAGGCCTTCCTCGGCTGGCTCAAGTTCTCCCAGGAGGTGGAGACCTTCCCCACCGGATCGATCGTCAACCTGGGCTGCACCACCGAGCTCGCGCCCGAGGTGATCGCCGCCTATGACGCGCCCTTCCCCGACCAGTCGTACACCGAAGGCGCCCGCCAGTTCCCGACATTGGTCCCCATTTCGCCCGACGACCCGGCGTCGGCGGCCAACCGTGACGCGTGGAAGATCCTCGAGACGATGAAGACACCCTTCCTGACCGCGTTCAGCGACGGCGATCCGATCACGGCGGGGTCGGATCGGATCCTGCAGGCCCGTATCCCCGGGGCCCAAGGGCAGCATCACGTGACCATCGTCGGCGGTGGCCACTTCCTCCAGGAGGACAAGGGTCCCGAGCTGGCCCGTGTGGTCGTCGACTTCGTGGGCTCCTGACCGCCGTGGATTCCCTGTGGAAAGGGCGTCCGACCGAGCGATACTGCACCCATGGCTGATCGCAACGTCCTGGGTGGCGAGCTCGAGCCGTGCGGCACCGATCCACTGACCGGCTTCTATCGGGACGGATGCTGCAGCACGGGACCCGAAGACCTGGGCAGCCATACGATCTGTGCGGTGGTCACGGCCGAATTCCTCGAACACCAGCGCACCATCGGCAACGACCTCTCGACCCCGATGCCGCAATTCCGGTTCCCCGGCCTGGTGCCCGGTGACCGCTGGTGCGTCACCGCCGCCAACTGGCTGCGGGCCCACCACGAGGGGGCCGCGGCCTACGTGGTGCTGGCCTCGACCCACGAAGCGGCGCTGGAGATCGTTCCCCTGGCCGTCCTGGCGGAGCACGCCGTCGACGTGCCCGCCGGTCCCGACGGTCTCGCGCCCTGAGCGTCAGCCCGAGCGCTTGCGGAGCGCCTTCTTGAGCACCGCGTCATAGGCCTCGAGGCCGTCGCGGTACAGCCTGGCCTCGGGGCCGGCCGCGATCCCCACCCGCTCGGGGATGATGCCCCAGATCGGGACCTTGGAATCGGTCCACCAGGCGACGGCCTCGTCAAGGTCGTTGGTTCCCAACCTGGCGGCACAGATGACCACGCCGTGGGGGACGCGGTCGTCGACCATCTCGAGGGTGGCCACCACCCTCGAGTACTCGACCCCGCCGGCCCGGGTCGGGATGACCACGGCGTCGGCCCGGTCGAGGGCGGCCCGGACGATCCGCTCGTCGCCGGGTGGGGTATCGACCACCGCCAGTCCGTCTCCGCCGGCCAACGCCCGGGCCACGGTCCGTTCCGAGGGCGCCTCCACCAGCTCCACGCCGGCGAGCGGGCTCTCCTCGAGCCATTCCGCCGACGAGGCCTGGCGATCGGCATCGATCAGCAGGACCGGTTCCCACCCCCGGTCCACGGCGGCCGCGGCCAGGTACACGGCCGTGGTGGTCTTGCCCACCCCGCCCTTCACGTTGCTGACCACGATGTTCATCGGTCCTCCTGGGATCCGGATCGGGCGCCCCCCGTCGGGCGGCTGCCACCTGTCGTGACCATAGTCGATGTGGTTCGCATCCTGACCAGGGAAAACGAGGCGAATTTGCGACCAAACCGGTCGCGGTCCGGATCCCCGATCCTGCTTTGACATCCGGCCGCGGCGAGGGCGAGCATCGGGTGCCGTGACCGATCATTTCTCGACCGTGACCGCCGTGACCGCCGCCGGTCCGGGTCGATACCAAGCCACCATCCACGAGTCGTGGAACCTCCGTCCACTCCCCCAGGGCGGCATCGTCAGCGCCATCGGGCTGCGGGCCATGGCCGAGGAACTGGCCGACCCGGCCCAGCCGCTGCGCGCCCTCCACACCACCTTCATCGCCCAGGTGACCGACGGTCCCGTATCCGTGGAGGTCGAGCTGTTGCGGAGGGGTCGGTCGATGTCCCATCTCCGTGCCGAGGTGGCCAACATCGACTCCCCCCGCGGCCATGTCACCACCGGCATCTTCGGGTCGACCAGGCCCGGTTTCTCGTTCACCGATCTCCGGCCGCCGGCCAGTATCCCGCCTCCTGCGGACTGCCGCTCGTTCCGCGACCCCCCGCCGCCAGGGGTGGAGGGATACCCGCCCACCCCGTTCTGGACGCGACACGTCGAGGGGCGGGGCGTGCTCGGCCATCCGTTCTGGGAGGAGTACGTCCCCGATCGGGCCGAGACGGCGACGTGGTACCGCTTCGACCGACCTCCGTTCCTCGACGACGGCACCCTCGACCCCTTGGCCCTGGTGGTACTGGCCGACACGATGCCCGGTGCGGTGGCGGAGAAGGTCGGCCGCCAGGAGCGAAGTTGGTTCGCCCCGAGTATCGACCTCACCGTGCACCTCCTCGACCACTGCCGTTCGCCGTGGGTACTGGCCCACAACCGGGCCCGGTTCGCCGGCGAGGGTTACGCCTCGGCCGACATGGCGCTGTGGGACTGCGGCCAGGACGGCACCGACGCTCCCCGGTTGGTGGCCTACGCCACCCAGGTGTTCCTGTTCTCCTTCGCCGGCTGAGGCGAGCGGCCTGCCGTCCGGAGCCAAATCCGTCGTCGTTAGACTCGCTCAGCCGAATCCCAAGTACCAGGAAGGAGACGATGTGCCGGTAACCGGACTGGCCAATCTGGCGGTGAAGGTGGCCGACCTCGACCAGGCATGTGCGTACTACGAGGCCGCCGGGGCCGAGGTGCGGGACCGCATGCGCTGGCGCAACGGGGAGCGAGCCGACGTCTTCCTCGGTCCGGTGATGATCACGCTGTTCACCAAGGCCATCTACGAGGACGACGTGGACCTCCCGGCCGAGTGCTTCCTCCATCCCGCGCTGTTCACCGACGATCTCGACGCCCAGCTGGAGGGCCACCAGGTGGTCTGGGGTCCCGAGGTGGTCGAGGGCACCTTCGGGAGGCGGCGCATCGCCTTCGTCGAGGCCCCCGGTGGCATCCGGCTGGAATTCATGGAGCAGCTGGCGCCACCGTCGGTTCCCCCGGCGCCCGACTAGCCACTTATTTCTCTGTGCCACTACGGTGGCGTACGACGTTCGATGGCAATCCGACGGAAGAAGGACGATGGACAAGCAAATCCCGCTGGTCGACTACCTGGTGCTGGGGGACGATCCGCATCTGGCGGCCAATGAGTGCACGGCGTGTGGCGCCCGGTTCTTCGATCGGCGCAACGCCTGCGCCAGCTGCGGCAAGCCGGAGTTCAAGAAGGTCAGCATCCCGACCAAGGGTGAGGTCAAGGCCTTCACCATCGTGGCCTTCGCCGCGCCCGGTGTCCCGGTGCCCTACGTCGCCGCCCTGGTCGATTGCGGCGGAACCAGCGTGCGGGCCAACCTGATCAACGTGGAACCCGATCCCGAGCACGTCACCATGGGCATGAAGGTCCAGCTGGCCACGCAGGTCATCGGCACGGACGACAACGGCACCGAAGCGATCGGGTTCGGGTTCGAACCCCTGGGAGGTTGAGCAGCATGGCATCCGATGACCTGTGGATCCTTGGCATCCACATGACCAAGTTCGGCAAGCACCCGGACCTGGACCTGGTCGACCTGGCCTCCGAAGCCGTCCTCGGCGCCCTGGCCGACGGCGGCGTCGAGATGAAGGACATGGGCGTGATCGGCGCCGGCAACCTGATGGCGGCCAATGCCGGAATCGGACAGCAGCTCCAGAAGCAGCTGGGCCAGACCGGTATTCCGGTCTACAACGTGGCCAATGCGTGTGCCACCGGTGCCACCGCGCTCCGGGTGGCCTGCATGGCCGTCAAGGCGGGTGAGGCCGACATGGGCCTGGCCTTCGGGGTGGAGAAGCTGTCCGGCGCAGGACTGCTGTCGGGCGGCAGCCGCAAGGAGGATTCGGGGACGTTCAGCCCAACGGGGCGGTACGGGGCGGTGGCGCCGGTCGACGGGCGCATCGGCACCGAGATCATGCCCGGCGTCTTCGCCCAGATCGGGATGGAGTACGGACACAAGTACGGGGGCACAAGTTTCGAGCTCTTCGCCAAGATCAGCGAGAAGAACCACTCCCACTCGACGCTCAATCCCCTGGCCGCCTATACGAAGAAGATGACGCTGGAGGAGATCATGGGCGATGTGATGATCGCCTACCCGAACACCCGGCCGATGTGCTCAGCCAACTGTGACGGGGCGGCTGCGGCCGTCGTGGTCAGCGGTTCGAAGCTCAAGACGCTCTCCCTCGAGCAGCAGAAACGGGCGGTGAAGATCTCAGCCTCGATCCTCACCACCGACCCGTGGGAGGAGGCGTGCCAGATCCTTCCCGACGTGAACACCCTGACCCGGAACGCCGCCCGACAGGCCTACGAGCAGGCCGGCGTGGGCCCGGCCGACCTCGATCTGGTCGAGCTCCACGACTGCTTCGCCACCGCCGAGCTCGTGCACTACGACAACTTGGAGCTGTGCGAGGTCGGAGGGGCCGTCGACTTCTTCAACTCGGGAGCGACCTGGCGCGACGGGTCGACGCCGGTCAACGTCTCGGGCGGGCTCGAGTCCAAGGGTCATCCGATCGCCGCCACCGGCATCGCCAATGTGTGGGAGGTGGCCACCCACCTCCGCGGCGAGGCCGGCGACCGCCAGATCCCCGGGGCCAAGGTCGGACTCACCCACGTCATCGGGCTGGGCTCCGCCTGCGGTGTGCACATCCTGGAGAAGGCGGCCTGACCTGAGCGGCCGGGTCCGGCCGGAACCGACCGGTCCGCCTACGCCGTGACGTGCACGGCCAGCACCACCGGTGGCAGCGCGGTGCCGTCCGGTGGCCCGCAGATCGATGTCGACGACATAGGACCCCGGCTGCGGTGGCCCGAATGGTGAGTGCCTGGGTCTGACGCACGAGCCCGGTGCAGCCGGCGAGCCCGTCGCCCGCCGTCCCCGGGGGCGAATTGCCGACCTTGAACGATCCCGCGGCCGGGGACACCGCCAGTCCGCCGGAGCTCGCGCTCGCCGTCCAGGACCCGACCGTGTATCCGTCCTCGGCCGGAGCGACTCCGAGGGTGACCGTCCTGGCCCGGCCCACCTGGACCGCGGTACCGCCGCTCGGGAGCGAGTACCCGACGGCGGGCAGCCGGCCGGCCCCGTACGACGGAGGGCTCAGCGCAGGATCGGAACCCCATCGGGGATCGGGGGTCGACGAGAGCCCGAAGGTCAAGGTCCCGCCGGTGGTGATGATCGACGACGGCAGCCAGGGTTGGTTCCAGGTGGTCGACCCGGTCCGGGGCGGCACCGACACCTGACGCACAGGTGGGCGTGGCCCTGGCCAGCGGCGCCCCGGCGAGGCTCAGGGAGTGGATGTAGGGCGTCGACGCCGATGCCGACGGCGCGTGCAGGACGAGCATCCTGGCGTCGGGCAGGGTGACGGAGACCGCGGGGAACAAGGGACTGGCCAGGGCGAGGTCGGCCGAACCGGGAGTGACCGGGTACAGGCCGATCGCCGCCCACACGTACCAGGACGACAGCGCCCCCAGGTCATCGTTGCCGGGTTCGTTGGCCGGGGTGTCGGAATAGAGGGAATCGGCGATCTTCCGGACCGCTCCCTGGGCCTGCGACGGCGCGCCGAAGTAGTCGTACTCCCACGGCGTCCACAGGCTCGGCTCGTTGCCGGCCCAGTCGAACGGGCGGTCCCGCCCGGCGTTCAACACGGTGAGGAAGGCGTCGAGCTTCTTCACCGCCTGCGCGTCCCCGCCCATGAGGTCGGACAGGGCGGCCAGGTCCTGAGGCACCGACCAGGTGTACTGGATGGCATTTCCCTCCTCGAACCCGAGCTCTCCTCCGGGCTCGAGCATCGAGGACTGGAACGCGGCACCGGCGGGGAAGCTCCCGTTGGGGTTGCGGGCCTGAACGTAGCCGGTCGCCGGATTGAACAGGTACTGCCAGTTGTGGGCCCGCTGCATCATGCTCTCGTACAGGGAGTGGTCTCCCTGGGCCAACGCCATCTGGGCGATGGAGAAGTCGTCGATCGCATACTCGAGGGTCACCGATCCGCCGATCGAGTAGTTGCTGGAAGTGAGGTCGAGCGAGCCGGCGTCGACGTAGTGCTGGGCGAGGTACTGATCGAGGTACTGCCGCTCGATCTCGAGCCCGTGCCCGGACTCGGTTTGGGTGGCTCCTTTGACCATGGCGGCCAGCGCGGCACCGACATCGAAGTCGCGGACCCCGAAGGCGTAGGCGGCGGCGATGATCGGATCGGCGGAGTCACCGTTCATCTGCGAGGCATCACCGGCGACAATCGCCCACTTCGGGAGCCAGCCGCCCTGCTCGGCATCGTTGACCAGCGATTGCACCATGTCGCCGGCCTGGTGAGGGGCGAGCAGCGACACCAGCTCGATCTGCGAACGGTAGATGTCCCACTCGGAGAAGTTGGCGTACTGGGCCCGGCCCGTCGACGCATGGACCATCCCGTCGGAACCGGTGTACTGGCCATTGACGTCGCTCACCACGTCGGGGGCCAGCAGCGAGTGGTAGAGCGCGGTATAGAAGGTGCGCATCTGGGCGGCAGAGCCACCACCGACCCGGATCCTCCCGAGGATGCGGTTCCACTGGCCCGTTGCCTGCGACTCGACATGGCCGAGGGACCACCCGGGGTCCTCGACCCGGAGATTGTCGGCGGCATTGGCGACGCTGACGAAGGAGATGCCCACCTTCATCGTCACCACCGGGTCCTGCTCGGTGTCGAAGGTGACGAAGGCGCCGCACGCCCTGGACCGGCACGAGGTGACCCCGGGCGAGACGGTCGATCCGCTCCACGTCCCCGTGGCGGCGAACGGCCGGCTGAACATGGCGTAGAAGTAGAGCGTGTAGTTGGTCCCCGTCCCGCAGAACTGACCGCTGGTCACCTGGCCGGCAATCCCGTTCCTCCCGACCAGGTGGACACCCGAGTCGCTCACCGGGTTTGCGCTGCCGGCCACCTTGAACAGGACGTTGGCCTGGCGGGTGCGCGGGAAGGTGAACCGGGAGATCCCGGTCCGGGTGGTCACCGCCAGTTCCGTCCCCACGTTCGACGGGTCCGAGGGTGACTCCGTAGCGGCCGGGTGCGATCCGTTCACTGGAGTGGGAGAACGAAGCGGTCTCGTGCTCGGGAAAGCGACCGACGGGTCCGACCGTGGGGAGGATGGGAACGTCTCCATAGCTGGCGCAGCCGGTCCCGCTGAGATGGGTCAGGCTGAATCCGGAGATGTGCGAGTCCCGGTACGAGTAGCCCCCGCCGGCCGCGGCCCGGTTGGGTGTGGTGTCCGGGCTCCACTGGATCATCCCGAACGGAAGATCGGCACCGGGGAACTCACCGACCGAGCCCGGGCTGACCGGCCCGGTTCCCGTGCCGTCGATGGGATCGACGAGCCCCGCCGGATCACCCACCAGGGCGGTGGCCGGCCCCGCGGCCGATCCGGACGGGGTGCCGGAGGTGCCGCAACTGCTCACACTCAGGACGGCCAGGCCGAGACGGCCACCACCAGGGCCTTTCGTCTCACCAGAGTGTCCTCCACCCGAGTGACGGTAGTAGAACCGGGCCCCGGCGAGCGCCGATGCCGGCTGGTGTCTGCTGGGCCCCGTCGACCGAGCACGGAGGTGGGCGATCCCCGTTAGGTTTTGCCCATGTCCTACAGCGCAGCCGCACACCGCTATGACCGGATGCCCTACCGCCGATGCGGTCGCAGCGGTCTCAAACTTCCGGTGATCTCGCTCGGCCTGTGGCAGAACTTCGGCGACGCCCGACCCGCGGACGAGATCCGGACCATGCTCACCAGGGCCTTCGACCTCGGGATCACCCATTTCGATCTGGCCAACAACTACGGGCCGCCCTACGGGTCGGCCGAGACCAACGCCGGCAAGGTTCTGAACGGTGATCTGGCCCCGTACCGAGACGAGCTGATCGTGTCCACCAAGGCCGGCTACGACATGTGGCCCGGCCCGTACGGCGACGGAGGTTCGCGCAAGTACCTGTTGGGCAGCCTCGACGCCAGCCTCAAGCGGCTCGGGCTCGAGTACGTCGACATCTTCTACTCCCACCGGCTCGACCCGGAGACGCCCCTGGAGGAGACCATGGGAGCGCTCGACGCCGCCGTGCGCCAGGGGAAGGCGCGCTACGTGGGGATCTCCTCCTACCCGCCCGAGCACAGTGCCCACGCGGCGGCGATCCTGTCACAATTGGGGACGCCGCTCCTCATCCATCAGCCCTCCTACTCCCTCTTCAACCGGTGGCCCGAGTACGGACTGGTGAGCACCCTCGGCGACCTGGGGGTGGGCTGCATCGTCTTCTCGCCCTTGGCCCAGGGGCTTCTCACCGACCGCTACCTCGAGGGGGTCCCCGAGGGCTCGCGGGCCAGTCAACCGGGAACGCTCGACGCTTCCCAGCTCACCGAGGAAACCCTGGGCAAGGTGCGAGCCCTCCGTGAGGTCGCCGAGCGGCGTGGCCAGACCATCGCCCAGCTGGCCCTGGCCTGGACGCTGCGTGATCCCCGGGTGACGTCGACCCTGGTCGGGGCCAGCAGCGTGGCCCAGCTGGAGCAGAACATCGGCACCGTCGACAACCTCGAATTCATCCCTGAAGAACTGCGCGAGATCGACAAGATCCTGCAGTAGCGGGCCATGCTCGTTCGGCCGGACAATGGCCAGGGCGAAAGGTCGGGGCGGAACGCGCTCCATTTCCCACGAGAAATCTCCGATTCCGTTGAACACCGACTCCAACCCGACGTAGTCAGCTGCTATCGGGGGGCCGTCTAGGCACGGAGAACGAATCAATGAGACATGAACGCACGGGGCCCATGGACCATCACCTGTACCAACTCGTGCCGGCGGATACTGGCCGGGAGTAGGAGTTGTCGGCAGTCTGACCATCGCCGCGGCGATCGCGTTTCCGGTGGCAGCGGGGGCGTCGTCGCGTTACAACCCACCGTCGTATCTTTCACAATTCTCAAAGGTGACCAACATCGCGTCGACAGTACCGGCCAACGGGGACGTGAACCCTTATGGCATCACCGTCGTACCCCAGTCCACCGGGAGGCTGGTGGCGGGTGACACCCTGGTCAGCAACTTCAACAACGCCGCCAACTCGCAGGGGACGGGAACGACCATCGTGCAGGTCTCGCCGTGGGGATCGGTCAGCACTTTTGCCCAGATCCACGGTCCGCTGCCCGGCGCATGCCCAGGCGGGGTGGGCCTGACCACGGCGCTGGCGATACTCCCTGGCGGCTGGGTCGTGGTGGGCAGCCTGCCCACCATCGGACGGGATGTCGGACACGGCCCAGGCCGGTTGCCTGATCGTCCTCAACAACTGGGGGACACCGGTGGAGACCTGGTCGGGCGGCAATATCAACGGACCGTGGGACATGACCTCGGTGAACACGTGGGGTGGCGCCGAGATCTTCATCACGAATGTCCTGAACGGCACCGTGGCCAACAGCCCGAAGACCGTGTACGGGGGAACCGTGGTCAGGCTGGACATCAAGTTGAACCCGTGCCACCTCCCGGCGTTGGTCGGTTCGACAGTGGTCGCCACCGGGTTCGCCGAGCGCACTGACCCGGCCGCGCTCGTGGTCGGCCCACCGGCCTGGCCCTTGGGAACCAGGGGCAGCTCTATGTGGCCGACACGGTCAACAACCGCATCGCCGTGGTCCCATCGGCGCTGTGGCGGTGGACGCCGGTGGGCTATGGAGGCTTCACCCTCAGCGCGGGCGGCGCTCTCAACCAGCCACTCGGTGTGGTCCTGGCACCCAACGGGGACGTCCTCAGCGCCAACGGTGGGGACGGCAACATCGTCGAGATCACACCGTACGGTCACCAGATCGCGTCAGTGCAGATCGACCCGGCAGGAGCGGGGGGCGACCTGTTCGGCATCACCATCGCTCCCTGTGGCCATGGTGTGCTGTTCGTCGATGACGGCGACAACACACTCAAGCTGTTCGGCCCGGGGCCGTTTCACCCGCTTCACTGACCACTGACCGGTAGCCACCATGCGGGAGAGGTACGTGCGCGACGACTTCTTCCGCATGGTGCTCCGGAGTGCCTCGCCTCTCACAGACCAAGGTTGTCCTGAGGGACATCTCGGGACAACCTTGGCACGCGACGGCATTGCCGACAGACCGTAGAACCGAAGGGATAGCCTGACCTGAGGGCGGAATGCCCAGTTCCGACCGTCAGGGAGAAGAGCTTGAACCATCCGGTGACGGGCTCGGCCGGCGTGAGCCGGCGGGCCAGGATCGTGATCGCCGCCCTCGCCGCGGCGGCGTCGATCACCTCCTGCTCGGGCAACAACAGCGGAACGCCGACGTCGAGCACCACGAAATCCCAACCCGGTGCGATCAATGTGGGGGTCATCGCCACCCGGACCGGAGTCGGTGCCGGTGACTTCGAGACATTCATCCCGGGCATGCAGGCCTACTTCGACATGCTCGACAAGGCGGGTGGCATCCACGGCCGGAAGGTCGTCCTGGCCTACAACCTCGACGACGGGGGTAACCCGACCACTTTCTCCCAGCTGTCGCACACGCTCATCGAGCAGGACCACGCCTTTGCCGCCTTCATCTCCACCTTCTGGTTCTCCCCGAACCTCTTCGTGGAGACCAAGACACCCACCTACGGCTACAACGTGAGCGGCAACTGGGCCGGCCCCGGCAACCTGTTCGCCGCCGGAGGTTCGATCCAGGACTACCACGCCCTCGCCCCTCCGGTCGCCTACCTGGTGAAGAAGACCCACGCCTCATCGGTTGCCCTCATCAGCTACGGACAGGGAATCCCCGGCTCCTACCCGGCCTGCACCACCCTGGACTCCGACCTGCGCAAAGGGGGGATCAAGGTCAGTTACGCCGACTTCGACGCCTCCCTCGGGGGGAGCTTCTCCTCGGCGGTGCAGCAGATGGGCCAACGCGGATCG
The DNA here is from genome assembly GCA_963812885.1 of uncultured Acidimicrobiaceae bacterium. Taxonomy (GTDB): domain Bacteria; phylum Actinomycetota; class Acidimicrobiia; order Acidimicrobiales; family RAAP-2; genus Bog-756. Next base: position 149,972 of record CAWEWZ010000008.1, read on the forward strand.
GACTTCGTGGTGACCTGCATGGAGGGCTCGGACAACATCACGCTGGCCCGGGCCATCCAGCAGTACGGCCTCACGATCCACCAGCTGTGGCTGAACGGGTACGACCAGGCCCTCCTCGATCAGTACAACTCCCTCATGCAGGGCGTCTACGTGGACGCCAACGGGTTCGTCCCGTTCGCCGCCGCCGCCGACTTCCCCGGTGCGTACCCGGGCCTGGAACGCTACCTGTCGGTCATGAAAACCTACGAGCCTGATCACGTCACCGACCAGCTCTCCATGCAGGGATGGCAGTCGGCCGCGCTCCTGGCCGCCGGGATCGAGGCCGCCGGCGACCATCCGACTCAGCAGAACGTCATCGACCAGACCAACCGCATCACCGACTTCACCGCGGGCGGCATCACCGCGGTCGTCGACTGGACCAATGCCCACACCACGCAGACCTTTCCGGTGTGCCCGTCATTCGTCCAGGTGAAGGGCAACAACTTCGACCCGGTGGTGCGAAAGGGCCACCAGGTCTTCATCTGCTTCGGCAAGGAGGTGAACCTGCTGGACCCCGTCCCTGTCGCCGCCCCACCGGGGACACCGGGCGCCTGATCCAGTCAGATGCCGATCTGGCGGTGATCCTTCCACCGGCGATGCGGCCTGCAGCGCCCGGTAGTCCCACTCGTTGGTGTCGGCGTAGGACGCGGCGAACTCGGTGACGGCGTCGTCGAAGGCCTCGGACTTCCCGAGATAGGCCCCGATGGCGATGCGGTCGCCGGAGCGGGCATGGGCCCGGGCCAGGGTCCACCCGCACATCCTCCCCCACACGTCCATGCCCGCAGGGGTCATCCCGTTGACCTCGACCGACCCCTTCCAGTCCCGCAGCTGCCTGAAGTAGTAGTCACGCTCCTCGCCGGCCCACGAGAACCGCTCCCAGCCGAGGAAGATGTCGCTCGCCGCCTGCACGAGGCGCTGCCCGATCACGACACGCTGGCCGTGATTGGAGAACTTCGTCTTGGCGGTGAACCGCTCGAGCACCGAAGGCTGGGCCTCCTTGATCTGGAGGAAGAGGGGCGAGCCGTCCTCCCGGGCCAGGAAGAGCGCGATCCAGGCGTCCGTGCCCACGCTGCCGACCCCGACCACCTTCCGGGCCAGGTGGGCGAGCTCGTACTGCTCGAGCAGGTGCCGGCGGTCCGGTTGCAACGTGCGCCGGTAGTCCCGGACGATCCGGGCCAGGGTGTCGGCGGCAAGACCCGGGTCGATCCCCGGCACGAATTCCTCCACCGGGACGATGAGGGGCGGGTCGTGGATGATCCTCGTCTCGCCGTCTCGCACCCGGCACAGCTTGTCGAAGGCCTGATGGCTGTCGTGGGCGCGGGCCTTGTTGATCGCGTTCCAGACGTTCGGCGTCCGCTTGGGGTCCAGCAGGGCGCTGAAGCGGGGCAGGATCTGCTCGACGTCGAGATGCGCGTACCACACCGACATCATCGGGATCCCAGCCAGCTCCCGCATGGTCTCCCGGTAGGACCGCACGGTCCTCCGCACGATCCGCGTGCGCATCTTCCTCGGAGACGTCGTTCTCGCGGCCGGCGACCTCGAGGCTGGCGGCGAGCCTCTTGACGTCCCACTCCCACGGACCGGGTGCGGTCTCGTCGAAGTCGTTGACATCGAAGAACAGGTGGCGCTCCGGTGAACCGAAGACCCCGAAATTCGACATGTGGGCATCGCCGCAGAGCTGCACCTCGAACCCGGTGACCGGCGTCGTGGCCAGATCCTCGGTCATCGGGAGCGCCGCGCCCCGGAAGTACGAGAACGGCGAAACGGACATCCGCCCGTAGCGGATGGGCACGAGCTCTTTGATCCGGGTCTCCGCCTGGCCCTCGAGCACTGCGATGGGATCGGATCGATCGGGCTGCGGGTCCCATTCGGCATGTTGGGCGAAGGGGACGTCGAGCCGGGCCTTCTTGCCCTGCTTGACCCGGTCCGGAGCCGAGAACCGCCGGATCTCCTTCTTCGATCGGGCCGACTTCTGCCGGATGATCGTCGACGTCACGCTCACCGCCTACCCGTCGCGCACCCTTCGGGTCCTGCTTCACGCTCGTGCTCCCTCCTCCACCTTGGGCCGGTGTCCTCTGCCCGACCGGCCACCATGAAATCTATAAGGCAGCACCGGAGGGCACGAACTCGCCCACCTCGTCGACAATGACAGCAACGGCGCCCGCGCCGACCCGCTACTTCAGGATGTTGACGGCCCGGGCGACGACCAGGATGGCCACCAGCAGCGAGATCGATTCCTCGACCATCATCGCCAGCTTGGCCCACGGCTTCACCGCCGAGACGTCCGTGGGACTGAACGCGGTGGCCGCGGTGAAGGACAGGTGGAGGTAGTCGACGAATTTCGGGTACCAGCCGTCCTCGACGAAGCGCGAATTGATCATCTCGGGAAAGACGAAGGCCGGATTGGCGGTTGTGCCGTGGGCTCGAGCAGCGGCCCCGCCGCGGTCGACCTCCCAGTACCAGAGGCGCGAAGGCGATGACGTTGGACAGCCAGATCGCCCCGCCGGCGATGAGCAGCTGGTTGGCGTCCTGGGTGAACGGCTTCGTACTGAGGATGCTGGCCACCAATCGGCCGGCCTCGAGGGCGTTGTCCGCCGAGATCAACGCGATCAGTGCGATGGTCAGAGCCCGGAGCCAGTGGTTCTCCTTGTCGATCCGACCGGGGTCACCGACGATGAGGATCCCGAGAAGCACGGTCACGACCACCAGATACCACCAGCGTGCATCACCCAGCAGCTCGGGAGGCAGTGCCCGCAGCTCGGTGGGGAGGACGCCATGGAGGGCGCCGGCGGTGAGCACGGCCAGCGCCATCGGCCAGCGTGGCTCTCCGATGTCGACGCGCTTCTTGTCGGCGGCCCCGCCCGGCACGTCGCCGACGGTTCCGGTCACGCCAGCCTGGCCGAGGGCCACGACTCCGGGGAGGCCGGGCAGGCCGGGGTCTGGACACCAGACCGGAAACTGCCACTCACCTTCGGCTTCGACTGTGACCTCATCGTCCTGGCCTTCGCGGTTGACGGGACGACTGCCCGCCGTCGCCCCACAGTATGGATCACTGCCGTCGGCCGTCCGCGAGGGGCGCCGGGCCAGCCGTCACCCGGGTCCGGTAGGGCCGCCCGGCCTCAGGCCGCTGACCCCCACGATGGGCGCCGACAGGCCGAGACCGACCAGGGAACCGAGGAAGCCGGCGTCACCGTAGGAGTAGAGGGAACCGTCCTGGCCCACGATCCAGTAGCCGCGGCCGTCGGTGGTGCCGACGATGCCGGTGACCGGGGCGTGGCTGACGATGCCCTGGCGGGGAACGGAGCCGTCGAAGGCGGCGTCGCCGAGGGCGAACACCCCGCCGTCGGAGGCCACCAGCCAGTACCCGCCACCGTCGGGGGTGGTGGCCATGCCCACGATGGGCGAGGCCAGCGCAATGGCCCCGGTCGACCCGTGGAAGGCGGCGTCGCCGAAGGCGAACACACCGCCGTCGGAGGCCGACCAGCCAGTACCCGCCACCGTCCGGGGTGGCGGCCATGCCCACGATGGGCTTGTTGAGGGTGAGCGCACCGGTCGAGCCGTAGAAGGAGGCGTCGCCGAAGGCGAAGACACCGCCGTCGGAGGCGACCAGCCAGTAGCCGCCCCCGTCCGGGGTGGCGGCCATGCCCACGATGGGCTTGTTGAGGGTGAGCGAACCGGTCGACCCGTGGAAGGCGGCGTCGCCGAAGGTGAACACACCGCCGTCGGACGCCGACCAGCCAGTACCCGCCGTCATCGGGGGTGGCCGCCATGCCCACGACGGGTGCGTTGAGATGGATGCCCCCGGCCGAGCCGAAGAAGGCCGGCGTTGCCGAGGTTGAAGACGCCGCCGTCAGATCCGGCCATCCAGAGCCCCTGGTTGTCCGAGGAACCCACCTGCAGCTGTTCGATCAGTGTCTGGAGGGTCGTGTCGTTGCTCACATTGGTGGCGGCGAAGCCGGCGGCGAAGCAGCCGACGTTCCGGACGCAGGCCACGCCGCCGAGGGAGCCGAAGGCAACCACGTTGGGGCTGGGTTCGACCGACCAGTTCGAACCGTTCCAGTTCTCGATGAACGGGCTGGGGCTGACGTTGTTGGCCCGCGGCGGCCGGTGGACCCGGTCGCCCAGCAGTTCGAGGCGACGAGGCACGTCACCGCGGTGAGGACATTTGCCGGGGTGGAGGGATCGGGACTCGGCGTCGTGGTCCAGGCCGATCCGTCCCAGTGCTCCACCAGTGTGGTCGAGGGGTTGCCCTTGGCGTCCATAGTCGAACCCACCGCCCAGCAGTCGGAGGAGCCGGTGCAGGTCACCGAGCTCAGATAGTGGCCCAGGGGCTCGGCGGGGCCGGTGTCGGGACGACCGACCAGGTGGAGCCGTTCCAGTGCTCGACCAGTGCCGGTGCTCCCGACCACGTTGGGGTCGACCCCGGGGATGAAGTTGTACTGGATCTGGTTCGGGCCGGCGAAGCCGACCGCCCAGCAGTCGGAGGCGCCGGTGCAGGTCACCGAATCGAACTGGTCATAGGGCTGACCCGACGGTGCCCGCGGGGCCTGCGACCACTGCGATCCGTTCCAGTGGAGGATGAAGCCGGCCTCGGGGTTGTTGTTGCCGTCGAGGGTGTTACCCACCGCCCAGCAGTTCGAAGAGCCGGTGCAGGTGACCGAGAAGAGGTACGCGCCGATGTCCGGGTTCGGCACGACCGACCAGGCCGAGCCGTTCCAGTGCTCGGCCAACGGGACCGGGGCCTTCTGCCCGGCCAACTCCTGGGCACCGACCGCCCAACAGTCCGACGTGGTGACGCAATCGACACTCCACAGCAGGGACGCCGGCGACCCCGGAGGGGTGACGTCCGGCCCGGCCGACCAGGTCGACCCGTTCCAGCGGTCGGCCATGGCGTGCGGCTGGGAGTTGTTGCCCAGCTTGGAGAAGGCTCCGCCGACCGCCCAGCAGCTCCAGGCACCGGTGCAGGTGGTGCCCATCAGCAGGTCGCTGCTCGGCATGCCGGTGTTGGGGCTGGTGATGATGGACCAACCCTGAGCCGCCCCGGCCCGTGCCGTCGGAACGGCCGTCGTCAGAACGACAACGTGGCGGTCACGGCCCCCAGACAGAGCCCGATCCGCCGGGTCAAGGGGCTTCGATTCATTTTGTGCATCCCTATGTATCGTCACCGTGTCTGACAGCTTGAGGAGCGCGTGGGGCGGCACCGGGGGCGACGGGCGAGGCGACGCCACAGGGGTGGAGCACCACTGCCTTTCACGCCCTCGAGCTGGGAATTCGTGCCAATGCCCGCCCGGGCGGTGGCGGCTACCGTTCGGGGATGAGCAGGCCCCGGATCACCATCATCGGCGGCGGCAGCACGCACTGGACCCCCCGACTCCTCGTCGATTTCGCCAACACCGAGGCGCTGCGTGACGTCGAGGTGACCCTCATGGACAACGACCCGGATACCCTCCCCCTGATGGCGGACGTGGCCGAGCACATCGCCAAGGTCAGAGGCATCGGGTTGTCGCGCTCACGACCCACGACCTCGATGATGCCCTCGAGGGAGCCGACATGGTGATCATCGCCTTGTCGGTCGGGGGATTCGCGAGCATGCGCCACGATCTCGAGATCCCCGCCCGGTACGGCATCCGGCAACCGGTCGGTGACAGTGTCGGGCCGGGCGGGATCACCCGGGCGCTGCGCAGTGTGCCGGTGGTCACCGACGTGGCCCGGGCCATGGAGGATCACTGCCCGGACGCCCTGCTCGTCAACGTGAGCAATCCCCTGACCGCGCTGTGCCGCGCCGTGGCCCGCGAGTCGGACATCCGGGTCGTCGGCCTGTGCAACGAGCTGGTCGGTTTGAAGTTCTCGCTGAGCCTGCTCTTCGACGCGCCGCTGCACGAGATCGACCCGGTGTCGGCCGGGGTCAACCACCTTCCCCTGGTGACCGAGCTGCGGATCGGCGGTGCTGACGGGTTCGCCATGCTCCGCTCGGTGCTGGAGGACCCGGCCACCGGCGAGCGGGACCCGATCTGGATGGCACCGGTCGAGGGGATGCACTGGCAGAAGGTGTCCGAGGGGGACGCCTGGACCAAGGCCGACGTCGTGGCCAACAACCGGCTCAAGCTCGAGCTGTTCCGGCGCTTCGGCGTCCTGCCCGGTGCCTCGGACACCCATATCGCCGAATTCTTCCCCGGCTTCGTCACCCAGGCCTCCGACTTCGGGCGGGACTGGGGGGTCCACCACTACGGTCTCCGAGGTCACCAGAAGGACAAGGAAGCCGACGACCGAGAGGTGGTCGAGCTTCTGGCCGGCGACGAGGTCTCACCCTGGCCATCGGGAGAGCTGGTGGCCGAACTGATCGAAGGCGTGGCCACCGGCACCGAGCGGAACCTCCCCATGAACCTGCCCAACCACGGCCAGGTCGAGAACCTCCCCGAGGACGTGGTGGTGGAGTGCATCGGGGTCACCGGAGCGACGGGGGTCCGGCCCCGGGACACCGCCCACGTCGGTTCGGTGCTGGGTGAGTACCTGCGACAGATCACCACGTCCCAGGAGCTCACCGTCGACGCCGCCCTGACCGGTGACCGGACCCGGGTGGTCGAGGCCATGCTCACCGATCAGCTGGCCGGCCACCTGCCCTACGAGCAAGTCGTGACCATGACCGACGAGCTGCTGGCCGCCACCGCCCCCTGGCTCCCCCGATTCAGGACCTCCTGACGACCCGGGCCGCTCCAGGGACCGAATCGTCTCACATGGAGCGAAACGGCGCCGCGCCGTTCACATGGCCCGGCGTGCCGCGCCGATGCAGGCCTCCATCAGGACGAAGCTCCGGGTGTCCCCGGTGGTGCCGATCTCCATCTTGTTCATCACGTAGCCCATCCCGAGCTCGATGTCGGGATCCGCCCATCCCGCCGACCCGCCCATCCCGAAGTGGCCGAACGATCGGGGACCTCCGAGGCCCGCTTCACCGACGATCCCGCGGTTGAGCATGAAGCCGAGGCCCCACTGCAGGTCGAGCCCCATCAGCACCCGATCCGGCCCCTCGGTCTGCTGGCGCAGCGCCCGGTCGAGCTGGTCGGCGGTGAGAATGCGGAACTTCTCGCCCGAGGGAGCCGCCACCTCACCCACACAGGCGCCGTAGAGACGGGCCAGGGACCGGGCGTCGCAGATGCCGTTGGCCGCCGGTATCTCCGCCGCATGCAGCCGGGGATCGTCCCACACCCCCGGGTCCGAAAAGGCGCCGCCCGGTGCCGCCAGAGCCTTGGTCAGGGGGCCGTCAGGGGCCAGGTAGCTCGCAGCCTCTGCTCCGGCCCCCAACCCTTCCAGGCCGCTGAGGGATCCTCCGCCGGCCGTGAGGTCCTGCAGGGATCCCCCGGCCTCCAGCGACTCGAGGAATGAGATCAGCCGGGCCACCCGGTGCTCCTCGGAGGCGGGCAGCCCGACGAAGAACTCGGCTCCCAGGGGACCGGCGATCTCGTCGTGAAGGTAGGTCCCGAGGCTCTTGCCGCTGACCCGTCGCACCACCTCACCGACCAACCAGCCGTAGGTGGTGGCGTGGTAGCCATGGGCGGAGCCCGGCGGCCACGAGGGCGCCTGATGCTCGAGGGCCTCGACCACCGGGTCCCAGGCCAGCGCCTGCTCGAAGGAGAGCGAACCGTCGACCCAGGCCAGACCGGCCCGGTGCGACAGCAGGTCGGCCACGGTCACGTTCTCCTTGCCCGCCTGTGCGAACTCGGGCCAGTACGTGGCCACCGGCGCCTCCACGTCGATGGCCCCTTGCTGGGCCAGCCGGTTGGCGCACATGGCGGTGATGCCCTTGGTGGTCGAATAGACCAGCACCAGCGTGTCCTCATCCCAGGTTCTGTCCGTCGTCGTGTCGGCGATGCCGCCCCAGAGGTCGACCACCAACTCCCCGCGGTGATAGGCGCCGAAGGCCGCCCCCACCTCCGGCCCCTGATCGAAATTGGCCTGGAACGCCTCACGGACCGGCTCGAAGCCGGGCGCCGTCCATCCGCTGATCGTCGGTCATCGTCATCTCCCTGTTCTCCAGGCACGATAGTGGCCGACCCACGCAGTTTGCGATTGGTCCGTTGCCTATGACGGCAACAGACCAACATCATGGAACGGCATGACCGCCGAGCTCCCGTTGTCGACGCTGCTCTCGCAACTGCTGGTTGCCTTCACCATCGAGTTCGACAACGAATTCGAGCACCGGATGCCGCCACCGGACAACGCGTCCGGGCCCATCACCGGCGACTGCTACCGGGCCCTGGCTGGTCTCCCAGGTGATGTGGTCGAACGTCATGCAGTTCGTCGACGAGGGAGGTGTGTCGGTCGCGATCTTCACCGCCGGGCACGGACCACGGGGGACTCGGTCGGTGGGCTCGAGCGATGGGGCTATGTCACCGTTGTCGGGGAGCCGATCGGCGGGGGGTCGAGGCCACCGGGATCGGTTTGGGTGGTCCGGCCCACCCGCTACGGGCGGCCGGCCCAGGGCGTTCGGAGGCCACCGGCGGGGACGATCGAGGAACGATGGCAGGAACGGTTCGGCCGGGATGAGATCGGGTCCCTCCGGGATGCGCTCCTCGCCGTCATCGACCAACTCGAGGTCGACTTGCCCAGGTATCTGCCGGTGGTGCACCCGACCCAGAACGGGAGGGCCGATGCTCCCGCGACCACGAGCGGCGGACGAGCCCGCCGGGTCGACGAAGGCGAGCCACCCCGACCTGTCCGTGCTTCCCTCCCAGGTCCTATTGGCCTTCACGCTCGATTTCGAGAGCGAGTCCAGGATCTCGCTTCCGATCAGCGCCAATACGCTCCGGGTACTGGACGAAGAGGGTGTCCGCGTCCGCGACCTCCCGGTCCTTACCGGTGTGTCCAAAGAGGCCAACGCCATGGCCGTCGGATTCCTGGCTCGGCGGGAGTGCGCGGTGGTCGGGCCCGACCCCTCGGCCAGCCGGGGGAAAGTGGCGCGACTGACCTCGAAGGGCGAGCGGGCCCGGAGCAAGTACGGGTGGGTCCTCGGCGAGACCGAAGCGCGGTCTGGAGCCGCCAGTTCGGCACCGACGTCTCGACCTCGCTCCGGCACTCCCTGGAGAGCCTCCTGACCGGGGATCCGCCCGCCGACAGCTCGCCGCTGGCCCGGGGGTTGGAACCCTATCCTGACGGTTGGCGGGCATCGGTCCGTAGGCCGGCCCTGCTCCCGCACCATCCGATGGTGTTGCACCCGGGTGGCTATCCCGACGGCAGCTGACCTGGAATTGCCGGCGGCCGGCACGATGGACGTCACGGCCTCTGGGGGCGTTTCCGCCTCGGCCACACAACGTTCATCGAGGTTTCAGCGTGTGTTGACGCCCAGGTAAACGAGGCCGTGTTCAATGGCAGTTGGTCCGATGCATGCCTTCCCCGTGCAGATGTCGGCGGGCCGCTGGGTTGTAGCGCCCCACGCCGGAGCGTCCCCTCCGGCGTGGGAGCGCTCCCCTACCCATCTCTGCGAGGTTGATTCCTCGGTCCGTTCCCGGCGTCGTCTGAATACCCGGAGGCACGGTATAGCGAAAGACCCCCGGCTTCGGCCGGGGGTCTTTCGCACATGGGCCGGAGAGACCTCACACGAGGCGGGTGAAGCTTCTCCTCAAACGGAGAGACACGCCCTCCGCGATGCATCACTGCTGTTGTAACTACCCGACGAATAGGTGCTTCAATCCCCAATACTGGGGATTGAAGATTCAGGAGTTGATGACCAGTGTCAGGCTCTTCGTTGCCGATGTCGGCGGCTTGCTCGAATCCCTCACCTTGATCACGATGGGGAAGCTCCCGCTCTTCCTCGGAGTGCCCGAGATCACGCCCGACCCGCTCATGTGGACGCCCAGGGGCAGCGTACCCGTGTGGGACCAGACGTACGGCTTCGTTCCTCCGCGTGCGGCGAGGGTGGCCGAATAGGGCTTCTCCAGGGTGCCCCGCGGAAGTGACGTGGTGACGATGGCCACCGGGCCCTTGACGTTGACACATTCGTTGACGGCGGTGTTGGTGCTGGCGGCGTAGCCACCGTCACCGGAGTACCGGGCGGCGAAGCACCAGTACCCGACGGCCGTCGGTGTGAACGATGCCGAGGTGGCCGTGGCGGTGTCACCCGCCTTCGGGGAGACCGTCACCGGACTGTCCACGCGGTGGGCCGTCGAAGTGCAGGCCACCGGTGTCGACGTCGGGCCGCACTCGTAGAACGAGACCGTACCGGTCGGGCTGCCGCCTCGGCATTGCCGCCCGTGGCCACCGTTGCCAGATCGGTGTCGGCCTGCCCGAGGTCGATGGCGGTGTTGGTCGGCTTCGACGTCGTCGATGTGTGCGCCAACGTCACGTTGACGCACTCATCGGTGGTGGCGTCGGAGCTGGCCGTGTAGTTGGCACTCCCCTGGTAGTAACCGGCGAAGCACCAGTAACCGGCCGAGGTAGCCGTCAATCCCGACCGAGTTGGCGATCCCCTGGGAGGCAGACAGTTTGGAGGTCTGATCCAGGCTGAGCGGGGTGCCGCTCGACGAGTTGCACGCAACCGGGTTCGGCGTCGGACCGCACTCGTAGAACTGGACACTGCCCGTCGGGAAGGCGGCGGCGGTTCCGGTCACCGTGGCCGAGTCGAACAGGAGCCCGCCGCCATAGGCCTCGGTCGTGACGCTCGGTGCCGTGGTGGTCGACGAAGATGTCTGCGTCACGTGGAAGCACTCGTCTGTGGTGGTGTCCGCGCTGGCGGCGTAGTTGGTGTCTCCCGAGTAGTAGCCGGCGAAGCACCAGTAGCCGACCCCGGTCGGCGTGAACGCCACCGACGACGCGGTGGCTGTGTTGTCCGCTCCGGCGGTGACGGTGACGGCCGTCCCCACCGTATGGGCGGTCGACGTGCACGGCGTCGGGGACGCGGTCGGGCCGCACTCGTAGAACTGCACCGTTCCGGTTGGGCTACCGACAACTGGGTTGCCGGTCACCGTGGCGCTGTCCGAGTTGCTGTTGCCGAGAACGATGCTCGAGCTGGCTAGGCGTCGTGGTCGTCGTGGTCGTGGGTGCGGTCGGATCGAACGTATAGGCGGTCGTCCCGGCGCTGGTGCCGAAAGTGAAGTCCCCCACGTTGCCGGTCATCGCTGCTCCAGTCGCTGCCCACGTTGAATCCCACTCCGCCGCCCGATCCGACGGGGAGGATCGTGGCGTTCGGGTACTCGGCGACGAATGCGCTCCAGCTGATCGGAGCACTGATCGGTGCGCCGGTGAGGTGGGTGCCCCACACATAGCCGTTCATGACGTTCCAGTTCTGCCAAGTGCCCGAGACGACAGAAGGTCCGCCGTAGGTGGCCTGGTTGTAGGGCTCGAAGTTCACCGTCGAGTAGTGGACAGTGCTGTCGATGCCTCCTCCCTCGTTACCGGGGTCGATCACCAGCTGCAGACTCGGGTCCAACAGGTTGTCGTTGGTGTTGGCGGTGTAGCTCAGCGACGTGATGTTCGAAAGCACTGTGCCGGACCGGTCGTCGGTGACGACCTGCCAATGTGATCCGGTTCCGGCCGTCGACATCTGCAGGCTGCCCTGAGCAGAGGTCTCCCCGTTGCTCACGATGCTGACCGCTCCGGTTCCGTCGCCTTCGTTGTCCACGAAGAACTGTCCAGCCGTGGGGAGAGTCGCGGTGACCAGGTCTGCGGAGGTGACAACCACCGGGGTGGGACCGGCCCCGGCCCCGGCCACGGCGGGTACTGCGGCCAACCCGACAGTTGTCAGGCCCACAAGGGCCGCAAGACTCATCAGAACTCTTCGCATGGTGTCGCCTCTCGCTCACATCGATGGTCCGGGCGCACTGCTGCACCCGGTACACACTTGACCACTCATCTTTTAACATCAGGCACTTCACGAAACCGTTACCGGACGCCAAACACCCGATGAACGTTGTGCGACCGACCCCCCGGGCAGTGTCAGGGGGACTGATCGCCCCTGATCGACCGGGTGGTCCGGCGTCGTCACCGCAGGTAGGCAAGTAGCCACTGTCCGAGATGCCATGCCGCCTGGGCGGCCACCTCCGGGCTCGACCGCCGCGTCGACCGGGCCGCCACGCCACAAGGGTCGGAAGCACCGTTCACCACCGCTGCGGGCTGCTGCCCAGGGCACCGCGGCCAGCCCTGTTTCTTAACCATGACGTTAACGTTATAATCTTCGCCATGGCCGCCCCCGCCGGACCGGCATTCGACCAACTGAGCATCGGGAACCGCGGATGAGTGCCCTGACATCGGCACTGAGGCCGACCGACGGCGCCGCTCCCGCCGTCGACGGATCCCGGTACAAGTGGGTGGCCCTGGCCACGGTCACGCTCGGCACTCTGATGGTCTTCATCAACCAGTCCATCGTCCTGATCTCCCTGCCCGATATCTTCCGCGGCATCGACCTCAACCCGCTGGCCCCGGGAAACACCGGCTACATGCTGTGGATGCTGATGGGTTTCATGGTCGTCCTGGCCGTGCTGGTCGTCTCCCTCGGCCGGGTGGGCGACATGTTCGGGCGTGTCCGCATCTTCAACCTCGGCTTTGCCGTGTTCACCTTGTTCTCGATCCTGCTCTCGGTCACGTGGATGACCGGAGCGTCGGGGGCCATATGGCTCATCGCCATGCGGGTCGGTCAAGGAGTGGGTGGAGCCATGCTCTTCGCCAACTCCTCGGCCATCGTCACCGACGCTTTCCCGTCCGACCAGCGTGGACTCGGGTTGGGCATCAACAACGTGGCGGCCATCGCCGGCTCATTCATCGGTCTCATCCTCGGTGGGCTCCTGGCCCCGGTCCAATGGCACCTCGTCTTCCTGCTGTCGGTTCCCTTCGGCCTCTTCGGAACCGTGTGGGCGTACGTCAAGCTCCAGGATCGGGGCATTCGTACCCCGGCCAAGATCGACTGGTACGGGAACATCACGTTCGCGGTCGGGCTCATCCTGATCCTGGTGGGCATCACCTACGGCCTCCTCCCCTACGGCCATCACACCATGGGCTGGACGAGCCCCATCGTGATGACCGAGATCATCGGGGGGATCGTCATCCTGGTCGGCCTTCGGAGTCATCGAGACCAAGGTGGCCCATCCGATGTTCCGCCTGTCCCTGTTCCGCATCCGGGCGTTCACTGCCGGCAACGTCGCCAGCTTTCTCGCATCGCTCAGTCGCGGCGGCCTCATGTTCATGTTGATCATCTGGCTCCAGGGGATCTGGCTACCGCTCCACGGCTACAGCTTCTCCCAGACACCGTTGTGGGCCGGCATCTACATGATCCCGCTGACCGTCGGCTTTCTTCTGGCCGGGCCGCTCAGCGGGGTGCTGGCCGACCGGTATGGGGCACGGCCGTTCGCCACCGGGGGCCTGTTGCTCGTGGCCTTCACCTTCGTGATGCTGCTCATGCTGCCGGTCGACTTCTCCTACTGGGGCTTCGCCGCGCTGATCTTCCTCAACTCGGTCGGCATGGGCATGTTCATCGCGCCGAATCAGACCGGCATCATGAACAGCCTGCCGGCCAGTCAACGCGGGGCGGGCGCCGGCATGGCCGGCACATTCAACTCGTCGGCCCAGGTCCTGTCCATCGGAATCTTCTTCACCCTGATGATCCTGGGACTGGCTGCGACCCTGCCAACCTCCCTGTATCACGGGCTCATCAGCCAGGGCGTCGCGCCGGCCACCGCGCTCCGGGTGTCCCATCTGCCCCCGGTCGGCAGTCTGTTCGCGGCCTTCCTCGGGTACAACCCGATGCAGACCCTGCTCGGGCCGGCAGCACTCTCCCACCTTCCCCCGGCCACCGCGCACTATCTGACCAGCCGGGAGTTCTTCCCCCATCTGATCGCCACGCCCTTCTCCCACGGCTTGACCGAAGCGTTCTCCTTCGCTGCCGGGGTCTGTGCGCTCGGTGCGGTCGCCTCGCTCCTCCGCGGCGGGAAGTTCCACTACGAAGACGCCACGCCCACGGGTGAAGAAGAGGAGTCCATCGTCCTCTCGGCACAGGAGGCGATCGCCGAAACCGAACCGCTGTTGGCGGATTGACATGGCCGCTCGAACCGACAACAAAACCCCGATCGGGACAAGCAGCCTTCCTGAGGCCACCGTGGAATACAATCAGCCGGTGGATGCCGCTCCCGTAGCTGAATGCGGAATCTCCATCAGCGATGCGGCCGCCACCGCCGGTGTCTCTCCTCGCACACTGCGGTACTACGAGGAACTCGGACTGCTCAGCCCCTCACTCCATACCCGCGGTGGCCAACGTCGGTACACCCAGGAGGACCTCACCCAGCTCAGCCGGATACTCGAGCTCCGAGAGGTGCTCGGCATGAACCTCGACGAGATCAAGGCGTTCCTCTCGTTCGAGACCCGGCTCGACGAGCTCCGGACCACGTACCGCGCCACCAAGAGCTCGTCCACCAAAGCGGGACGGGCCGAGCAGAAGGCGACGCTTCTCGAAGCGCTCGAACTGAACGAGTCACTGGCCGAACAGCTGAAGGCAAAAATCGCCCGGATGGACAGCTTCCGGGCCAAGGTCGCCGGTGATGCCCAACGGTGCCGCGATCTTCTGGCCACGCTGGAGTGACACGGCGGCACGTAGCTCCGTCGGCGCCCGACACTCCGTGGACACAGGGCCGTCCGCCGAATAGGTTCGTAGAAGAAGCCCGACTGATCGCCCGACTCATCAACCGATGCCACCGACCGAGAGGGGTACGCATGCCGAGGATTGAACCGATCCCGATGGAAGAGCTGGCGGACGAGCCGCGACGGATCATCGAAGGCGGAGTGGCCGACGGGACCTACGCCACGCCGATTCCCCTCCAGATCTTCGCCTACCGGACCCAACAGATCCTGATGACCAATGCGGCGCGCGGTGCCTGGGGTCAGCAGAGCCTGCTCGGGGGTCGGATCCTCGAGCTCATCCGCATCCGCAGCGCACAGCTGGGCGAGTGCCAGCCGTGCATGCAGTCACGCAAGCACGACTCGATCACCGATGAGGACGTTGCCTGCCTCGTCGCCCCCGGCAACTCGCAACTGACCGAGCAGGAGCGACTGGCGGTCGAGTTCCTCGACCTGCTGTCGGCCGACCACCACGCAATCGACGACGAGGTCTACCGCGAGCTCGGCCGGGTCTTCACCGCCGCGCAGATCATCGAGCTCGGCTTCACGTGTGCCAACTCGATGGGCCTCCATCGCTTCATCCACACGCTCGATGTGTTCGGAAACGGCGACCCGGTGATCGCCTACTCCCCTGATCAGGTCGACACCGCCTACACCGACGTTGCCGAGCAGGCCCCTGCATGAGCGAGACCATATTCGTGACGGGCGCCACCGGCCTGGCCGGGGCGAACGTGTGCAAGCTGCTTGTCGAACGGGGTGACACGGTTCGGGCTCTCTGCCGCGCCGGAGCGGACTCCGATCCGCTCTCGGCTCTGGGCGTCGACGTGGTGACAGGGGACATCACCGACGCCGGGGATGTTCGGCGCGGCGCCGAAGGTAGCGACGCCGCCATCCATTGCGCCGCACTTCTTGGAGGAGCCAGCCAGAATTTCCCGGATTTCCAGGCCGTCAACGTCGACGGCACCAAGCACGTGCTCGACGCGGCCGAGGCCATCGGGATGCGCCGGGTGGTCGCCGTCAGTACGGGGACCTTCTTCGACACATCCGGCGGCCTCGAGCGTGAGGACGCGCCAGTGTCGAAGTCACCCAGTTCAGACCCGTACACACTGACAAAGATGGCCGCCTTCGAGGACGCCATGGCCCGCGCCGCCAACGGCCACGACGTCGTCACCACCCACCCCGGCGCCATCTTCGGCCCGTCGCCAGTGGCCAGCAACGCCCTCGGCATGACCAGCTTCAACAGGGTGCTGCTCTCCGCTCTCCGAGAGCGCATCACCCAGTACCTGCGGTTTCCGGTGAGCTGGGTCTTCGCCGACGACGTGGCCCGCGGCTGCATCCTTGCCCTCGACCGTGGCATTGCCGGCGAGCGGTACATGCTCGACGGGCGCCCCGAGGATGTGGTGAGCATTGCCGAGGCGTGCAGTCGCATCTGCGAGCTGGCCGGCCTCGATCACCGGGTGGCGGACATCGAACCTTCCGACGATCCAGAGGTGGCCAAGGTCTTCGGGCCCACCCTGGTGGCCATCGCCGCCAAGACGGCGGCCGACCGTCCGGTGCGCCCCAAGCTGACCGAGTCGAAGACCTTCAAGAGGATCGGCTATGACCCGATCAGCCTCGACGAGGGTCTCCAGGTCACCACCGGTTGGTTCCGCCAACTGGGCAAGATCGGATGATCAGGGGCCGCCGGGCGCCGGACCTGCCAGACTGCACCGATGGAAGTCCATCTCGTGGATGGGACGTACGAGCTCTTCCGTCATTTCTTCGGACAGCCGCCACGGGCCGCCGACGACGGTGAGGAGATCGGTGCGGCCCGCGGGGTAATCCTGACCGTCGTGGGCATGCTCGGCGAGGGTGCGACCCACCTGGGAGTGGCCACCGACCACGTCATCGAGTCGTTCCGCAACCAACTCTGGCCCGGGTACAAGACCGGCGCCGGCATCGCCCCCGAGCTTCGGGGTCAGTTCGGGATACTCGAAACGGCCCTCGACGCCCTGGGCGTCGTGGTGTGGCCGATGGTCGAGCTCGAAGCCGACGACGCGTTGGCTTCGGCGGCATCGGTGGCCGCCGGCGACCCGACGGTTGATCGGGTGATCATCTGTACCCCCGACAAGGACCTGGCCCAATGCGTAGTGGGCGAGCGGGTCGTCCAACTCGATCGACGGAGCGGAAAGGTGAGCGACGAGTCCGGCGTGTGGGACAAGTTCGGCGTCGCTCCCGGCTCAATCCCCGATTGGCTCGCACTGGTCGGCGACTCCGCTGACGGCTTCCCCGGACTGTCCGGGTGGGGCAAGCGCTCGGCATCGGTGGTGCTGGCCCACTACGGGAACTTCGACGATGTCCCCGACCGTGTCGCCGACTGGGATCCGGACGTGCGGAGCTCGGTGCGGGGCGCGGCCAAGCTGGCCGAACGGCTGGCCGGCGAACGGGAGGTGGCCGAACTGTTCAGGGTCCTGGCCACCCTGCGGGTGGACTCTTCACTCCTCGAGGGCGTGGCCTCCCTGCAGTGGCAGGGGCCGAACCCCGGATTCGAGGAGGTCTGCCGCCACTTCCGAGATCCGGCCCTGGCCGAACGGGTGGCGGCACTCGCGAATCGCTGAAGAGGCGGTCAGCGGGTGCCGAAGACCTCGTCGAGCTCGGTCGGCACCGGACTGTCGAGCTGCGAGTAGGTACACGATGCCGGCGTCCGGTCGGGGCGCCATCGGATGAACGAGGTCGCGTGGCGGAACCGGTCCCCTTGCAGGTGGTCGTAGGCGACCTCGGCGACCAGTTCCGGACGCAGTGGCTCCCAGCTGAGATCCTTCCCGGCGCTCCACCGGCTCTGCCCACCGGGGACCCGGCCACCGGGTTCACCCTCGAACTGCCATGGGTGGCCCTTCGCTCCATCCGCCCTGAAGGGTTCGACCACGGCGACGAGCTCCTTCCGGCGGGCGGCGCTGAAGCCGGAGGCCACCCCGACATGCTGAAGGGCACCGGCGTCGTCGAAGAGCCCGAGGAGCAGGGATCCCACCACTCCGCCCTCCTTGTGCCAGCGGAATCCGGCGACGACGCAGTCGGCGGTGCGCTCGTGCTTGACCTTGATCATCGACCGCTTGCCCGGGAGGTAGGGCATCGCCCCGTCCTTCACCACGACGCCGTCCAAGCCGGCTCCCTCGAACCGCGAGAACCAGTCACGGGCGACATCAGGCCGGGTGGTGACCGGGGTGAGATGGATGGGCGGCTCCGAATGCTCGAGCGCCTTTTCCAGGGCGCGGCGCCGGGTTGCGTAGGGTTCGCTCTGGAGGTCCGATTCTCCCAGCGCCAGGAGGTCGAAGGCCACGAACGAAGCGGGCGTCTCCGCCGCCAGCAGCTTGACCCGCGAAGCCGCGGGATGGATTCTCTGGGACAAGGTGTCGAACGCCAGTCCGGACGGTCCCACGATCACGATCTCACCGTCGAGAACACAACGGTCGGGCACGTTGTCCCGGACCGAGTCGATGAGTTCGGGGAAGTACCGGTTGAGCGGCTTTTCGTTCCGGCTGCCCAGGACGACATCGTCACCGTCCCGGAACACGATGCAGCGAAAGCCGTCCCACTTCGGCTCGTAGA
Organism: uncultured Acidimicrobiaceae bacterium; assembly: GCA_963812885.1. GTDB lineage: Bacteria > Actinomycetota > Acidimicrobiia > Acidimicrobiales > RAAP-2 > Bog-756. The sequence goes on from CAWEWZ010000008.1 coordinate 168,188, forward strand.
AGAGGCCGTCCCCCTCGGGCAGTTCCCGGCTGAGCTTGGCCAGCATCGGTGAGACCGGGGGGACCACGGGGAGCGTCACCCGGCTCATCGTACCCAGGCGCAGGACGCCGGCGCGTGGCTAGGCGGCGTGACCGGCCGTCCAGGCCAGGAACTCGTCCATCGGCCGGGTATTCATGACCCGATCCGGCGGCACTCCCACCCGGGCTGCCTGCTCGCAACCATTCCGCTGCCATTCGAGCTGGCCCGGCGCGTGGGCGTCAGTGTCCACCACCACCACGCAGTCGAGGTCGAGGGCCAGCTCGAGCAACGGCTCCGGGGGATCGAGCCGCTCCGGCCTGGAGTTGATCTCGACGGCGGTGCCGGTCTCAGCGCAGGCCCGGAAGACGGCCTCGGCGTCGAAGGTCGACTCGGGTCGGCCCCGTCCGGCCAGGATGCGGCCCGTGCAGTGCCCCAGAATGTCGGTGTGCGGGCTCCGTACGGCCCGCAGCATGCGAGTGGTCATCTCCGCGGCGTCCATCCGCAGCTTGGAATGGACACTGGCCACGACCACATCGAGGCGGCCGAGCAGCTCATCGTCCTGGTCGAGAGATCCATCCTCGAGGATGTCGACTTCGATCCCGGTGAGGATCCGAAACGGGGCAAGCTCGGCGTTCAGTTCGGCGACGACGTCGAGTTGACTGCGCAGCCGGTCGGCGTCGAGACCGTGGGCGATCGTCAGCCGGGGGCTGTGGTCGGTCAGCGCCCAGTACCGGTGGCCGATCGCCTTCGCCGCCTCCGCCATCTCCCGGATGGGGCTGCCCCCGTCCGACCAGTCCGAGTGGCTGTGACAGTCGCCCTGGAGCAGGTCGAACAGCTTGGCCGCCTCGTCGCTCATGGCCGGTGAGATGGCCGATTCGAGCTTTTCGAGGTAGCCGGGAGTCCCACCGCCCACCGCCTCGACGATCACCTGGGCGCTCGTCTTGCCCACGCCGGGGATCTTCTGGAGCCGTGCCGGCGTCATCGCCGCCAATTCGCCGTCGGGGACGTCGGCGATTGCCGCGGCGGCATTGCGGAAGGCCCGGACCTTGTACGACTCGGCGCCGTCGCGCTCGAGAAGATAGGCGATGCGACGCAGGGCATCGGCAGGCTGCACGGATCTATCCCTTCTTGGCCCGACTGGGCGCAACCCGAGGGGGCTCATCAGGCTGCTTGGGATATTCGGGCGGCCATGGCGCATCGTGGAGCCCGTCGGATCGGTCTTGGGCCGCCATGTCCAACAGAGGTTGGAGCGACTGGGGCTGGTCCTCGATCCCAGCCCAGGGGTCACCGCGGCGCCGGACGAGGTCGGGGACAGTCCTGATGGTCAGCACCTCCGGATCGACCGTTTCGACCTCACCCCAGGCCAACGGGGTCGACACCTGACCACCGACCCGCGGTCTCGCGAACCAGGCTCCGAAGACCGTCTTGTGCGGCGCATTCTGATTGAAGTCGACGAAGATTCGCTCTCCCCGCTCCTCCTTCCACCAGTTGGCCGTGATCAACGTCGGGAAGCGGCGCTCCAGCTCTCTGGCCAGTGCCACCGCGCCGGCACGCACCTCGAAACTGTCCCAACGGGGTTCGAGCCGGACGAAGATGTGAAGCCCCCGGTTTCCCGTCGTCTTCGGATAGCTGACGATGCCGAGCTCATCGAAAAGGCTCCGCACATGCCCGGCTGCCGTCCGGATCTCGTCGAAGGTGGTGCCCGGCTGGGGATCGAGATCGATCCGGAGCTCATCGGCGTGATCAGGGTCGTCCGCGCGGTACGGCCACAGGTGGAGTCCGAGGCATCCGAGATTGACCGCCCACAGGACGTGGGCCACATCGGCGACAACGAGTGCGTTCGATGTCGTCCCGTTGGGCGTCGTCACCACGGTGGTCTGGAGCCAGCTCGGAGCGCTGGCCGGGACTCGCTTCTGGAAGAAGGACTTCCCTCCCGCACCCTCTGGAAACCTCTCGAGCAACGCCGGCCGGCCGGCGACGGCGTTGTCGAGCTCGTCGGCGATCTCGATGTAGTACGACACCAGATCCGATTTGGTCGCGCCCAGCTCGGGGAAGTACACCTTGTCCGGGCTCGATATCTCGACGGTTCGACCGGACACTTCGACGACCCGGACATCCTTGGCGGCCATCTGCTCACGATACCGGGCCGGCGGCACGGATTGCCGGTCCCCGGCACGATCATCCGATCAGGGAAGAGTACCGATCGACTCCACAAGCACGGTCTTCCCGTGCCGAACCCTCTTCCTCTTTGGAGCGTCCCGATGTACGATCACAGGAGAGGGATTCGGGAGAATCCCGGAAGGAGGCGCCTATGCATCGACGCGGAGGTGGCTCATCCTGAGAATGAGCGGCGAAGGGAATACGCGGGGCGGTTGACCGCAGGCCCAGGCAAGCCAAAGGCAAGCGGCTCGGAGTGGGAGCGTTGCAACGGCAGGGGCAAGGAAGTCCCTTGAGGTGCCATTTCCCAGCACGCTCGGTTCTCGGACTACAACATGGACGAAAGCGCCCGATCTTCGCCGTCCGGCGAGACGGGCGCTTTCTCGCGTGCACGGGAATCGGCTTGCCCGGTTCGAAGATGAAGCCGGCCGCTCAGGCCGGGGCCGGAGTCCGTTCCTCGAAGTCCCACGGGGTCCCATGGCTGTTGAGCAGGTCGAGGAAGGGACCGGGTGGCAAGGCCTCCGGTCCGATGACCCCCTGGCCGGACCAGACCCCGGAATCGAGGAGCTCGAGAGCCATGACCGGGTTCATGGCCGTCTGCCAGACCACGGCCTGAGAGCCGAATTCCGACATGCACCAGGCATTCTCCACCACGTGATAGAGGTAGACCTCGCGGGATTCTGCCGTCGGTGCCCGCACCGGTGACCCAGGTCCCCGCACAGGTCGAACCGGACATCCGGTCTCCGAGCTGGGCCGGATCCGGGAGGCAGCCGGCAACGACATCTCGCGGGGAGACCTCGACATTGCCGACCCGGATCGGTGCCGTCGAGTCGAGGCCCAACTTGTGGATCGTGGCCAGCACATTGATGAACTCATCACCCAGGCCGTACTTGAAGGTCACCCGGTTGGCGTCGACCCACCGCGGGATCAGCAAGACCTCTTCGTGCTCGACATTCACACACTCGACGGGACCGATGCCGCCCGGGAAGACGAACGTCTCCGGCTCGCTGAAGCACTCGGTCGTGAACCACTCCCTCCCCTTCTCCCAGATGACCGGTGGGTTGAGGCATTCTTCCAGCGTGGTCCAGATCGAAAACGACGGGGCGAACTCATAGCCCTCGATCACCAGGTTCGAACCGTCCCGCACCCCGACCTCGTCGATGGACGAGAACATGGTGTCCGCAGCGTGACGGGCGAACACGTCCGACAGACCGGGCTCCACTCCGATACCGCAGAGCGCCAACAAGCCCCGCTCCTCCCACTGTTCCGCCTGCGCGAATTGCTCGTCTCCGAGCTTGATCCCGGGCAGCCGGTAGGGATCCGTGGGGTGGGGGTGGGAGAGCGACATCGCCATGTCGAGGTAGGTCACGCCGGCCGCGAATGCGGCGTCGAACACGGACATCACGAACCGTGGGTCGAGGGCGTTCAGGACCGCATCCACGTGCTGGCTCCTGATCAGTCCGACGACCTCGTCGATATTGCTGGCGTCCAACTGGAAGGCGGCGAAATTATCGCCGGCGCCGGCAACCGCCCTCTGAGCCCGTCCGACGTCGTAGTCAGCCATGGCCACGGACTCGAAGAGTCCCCAGCGAGCAGCTGTCTTGGCAAAGGCGGTTCCCACTCCTCCGGCTCCGACGACCAGTACTCGCATTCTGCCTCCATCGCTCAGGGGACGCTCGGCGGCCTGTCCGCTCGCCCCGCAGGCTGGTTCGACCACCTTGTGGTGACGGTCGGACTTCCCGAGGCAACGTACCTCGCCCGTGTCGGGCGGTGCGTCCATCAGGCCATAGCCCATCCCGGCGCCACGCCGGGCCGGAGGTCGCCTGCTCGGGTCAGGTCAAGCCGATCAGCCAGGGTGCGACGATGTCGGCCACCTCTGCTTCCCGCCTGCGGAGCGAGTGGTCCCCGTCCACGAGTACGAGCGTGACCGGCCCGGGGATGGCTTCGATCTCGCGTTCCAGCTCGGCGGGGGTGGCGAACGCGTCCCGCCGGCCGGAGACGAACAGGCAAGGCAGCTGGAGCTCGGGGAAGTGTGCGGTCCGGAGCCGTTCAGGGCGCCCCGGAGGATGCAGTGGATAGCTGATCAGGACGAGCGCGGCCACCTCCAGGCCCTCTGCCGCGGCCATCGAACACATCCGGCCGCCCATGGACCGACCCCCGATGGCCACCCGGCGGGTCGGGACGGCGAGCCGGCCGGCCAGCGCCGCGGTGGCGTCGGCGATCGTCCGGATGCACACCTCCGGCGGATCGGGCCGGCGCTTTCCGGCTGCCTGCCCGGGAAACTCGACCCGCTCGACCACGATGCCCAGCTGGGTCGCCGCCTGGTCGACTGCCACCAGCCCGGACTGGTCCTTGCCGGCGCTGGCCCCGGGGGTGAGGACGAGAGCTACCGGGCCCGAGTCGATCATCGCCCCATCATGGCCCGCCCAAGGGTCACCGGTTGACCAGACGGGGACGCGACCGCCGATACCCGGTCGAAACGATCGGGCGATCGAATTGGTTGTCCTCTAGTGTCGGCCGTGTGGCGTCCCGGGCCAACGTCGCCTCCCGTCGCCGTCGAAGGAAGGTTTCCCCGTGCAGGTGATCATTCTCGGAAGTGGCAGCCCCCTCCCCGATCCCGACCGAGCCGGGCCGTCGACGTTGGTTCGCACCACCGTGGGCGACCTGCTGTTCGACTGCGGTCGGGGTGTCCTGATGCGGGCGGCCGCCGTCGCTTCGGGTGCCGGGGCATTCAAGGCCCTGTTCCTCACCCATCTGCACAGCGACCACATCACCGATCTGAACGACATCTTCACGATGCGATGGGTCATGTCATTTCAGCCCAACCCACTGCCGGTGATCGGTCCCACCGGGACCGCCGCCCTGTTACAGGCAACGGACAAGATGCTCGAACCCGATATCGGGTACCGGCTGACCCACCATGATGATCTGCGCTGGCCACCGACATCGACCGTGGCCGAGGTCGAACGCGGCGTGATCTTCGAAGAGGGCACGGTCCGGGTGACGGCCGGCCCCACCGATCACGCGCCGGTCCGACCCACCGTGGGTTTCCGTATCGAAGACGGCGGGCGGTCGGTTGTCATCGCCGGAGATACCGTGCCCTGCGCCGCTCTCGATGAGCTGTGCCTTGGAGCCGACGTGCTGATCCACACCGTCGTACGGCGGGATCTCATCGAATCTGTTGGGCTGGCCAGGCTCACCGACGTGCTCGACTATCACTCGTCGGTAGCCGAGGCGGCAGAAACTGCCGCCCGCGGAGGCGTCGGCACCCTCGTCCTCACCCATCTCGTCCCCGCGCCGGTGCCGGGCACGGAACAGGAGTGGATCGACCAGGCCGCCACCCGCTTCGGAGGGACCGTCGTTCTGGCCCACGACCTGCTCTCCCTTGAAGTGACCGGCTCGTAAGCCTCCGGCACTGGACCGACGGGCTCCCGACCGGGCACCATCGGTGGCCGGTTCTACTGACCTCATTGCTCCTATCGGCGCCTGGCGTACGGGTTCGGGTTCATACCCTTCGATCGACCGCCACCTCTGACGGGTGGCTACGCTGGCCGTGGACCTCCGGGAGACAGCGGAGAAGAAGGAGCGAGCGATGACCAGGATGCGGTTCAACCACATGGAGCTGTCCTTCCCATCGGGCACGCTCACCCCCGAGTTCCGCACCGACGTCGACGCCTTCTTCTGCGACGTCCTGGGTTGGGAGTCGATCGACACCGAGGTGGTCGGGCAGTCCTGCCACCTTCTTCGCCCCGACGACGGTCAGTTCATCCTGTTGGCCGAGGGAAAGGACCCCATGTCGTCACCGGGCTACGACCACCTCGGGCTCCTGATGGACAGCCGCGCCGAAGTCGACTCCCTCCTCGAGGAATGCCGCAGGTTCCAGGAGAAGGACGACCGGCTCCGCATCAAGGAGTACGAGGACCTCGTCGGCCCCACCATCACCGTGCACGCCTTCTACGTCAAGCATCTCCTCCCCATCTGGTTCGACATCCAGTCCATGGAATGGCCGGTCGGGATGGAACCGGCCCGCCGCTGGCAGTACGCCTGATCCGGGAGGCTCAGACCGAGCTGCGCTCGTCGCTGCCGTCCGCGTTGGATCCCGGCTTTCCCGACGACTCGGCTCCGAACCGCTTGACCAGTCGGGTCACCCGGGCACGACCCCGACGGGCGATCCTCTGGCCTTCCGTCGCCGCCCGAGAACTCCAGGGCTGATGTCGGACCGAGATGCGCAGGTTGCCGGCAGCCCGGATCTCCTCGGCCATGCGAAGGTAGGTCCGTCGGTGATAGTGCCGGATGTTGTCGGTGAAGTCATCCCTGTCCGAGAGGAACGTGCGCACGTCGCACACCGTCGCGTTGGGCAGGTCACCGACCACTCGGTCGAGAACCGTGTTCATCCGCCGGTGGTGCAGATGGCGGTCGGTCTCCCTCGGCTTGTCGAACGGCACTTCGGCACCGTTCACGAACACGATCCGCGCTCCCTCAGGGATCGCCCCCGCCAGCCATCGGAGGTTCGCTTCGAAACGCTCCTCGCTGATCACACCCTCGAATTCGAAGTCCCGGGCGAACTGCTCGAGGAAGTCCCGGTCCGTGCCCTCGCGGGCGAACCTCGCTTCGAGCGCGGGCCAGGTCGCCGGATCGGTGACGTCGACCTCGAACTGATGCCAGGGGAGGACGAAACCGAGCTCCCGATGCCGGTAGAGGCCCTGGGTGTAGTCGGTGAGGAGGCTGAGCACGAGAACGTCGTACTCGGATGAGGTGACGGCCGACGAATGGAACACGGCTGGCGTGACCATCGGAAGGCGATCGACTACGGTCAACTGCTCGGCGGACAGACCGGCTTGGGACTGGCGGATCGTCTCGGTGTGTCCGACGTGGACGATCGTTCCTGAGGGACCCGGGTAGTCCAGCTCGAGCTCGATCTTCCCGCCGAGGAATTGAGCCGTCGAGGCGAGATCGCAACTTCCCACCATCAGGATTCTGTCCGGCTGCGCCGACGTGGGCGATCCTGACAACGGGGACTCACGGATCACCGCCCGGCTGCCCGAAGGCGCTGTTATCAAGCGTGATCCAGTCGAATCGGCCCTCCAACGAGGAGGCCACTTCGCCCACCACTGACAGAGTCGGACGTCCGAGGTGGTCATACAGCCACTGTTCGATTCCCATGTCCAGTACCCGGCAGGAGAAGAGGAAATCCGAGAGCTCGGTGCCGTCGCTCGCCATCGAGTAGAAGCCGCAGATTCCGTAATCACCGTACCGATCACGAACCCGGACGTATCCGGTCTCTTTCTGCGGGTCAGCGAGCATGGAGCCGAAATCCTCGATGCTCAGTCGCCGCTTCGTGAAATTGAGCTGATGGGTGCGGGTGAACAGCTCGAAGAGGCGGTCGAGTTCGGCTTCCGCGTCGTTGAAGACGCCGACTCGGATATCGCAGTCCTGCAAGAAGGCGATATTCGAACCGGCGGTCGAACGACGGTCGGCCACCTTCTGCTCGAGCATCCGATAGTGGCCAAGCCTGGACAGCCCGCGGTCATCCTTGCCCTGCAACTCCGGCTGGGCGAGGAGCTTGCCGATTACCTCGGGGCCGGCCGTCTGGACTCCGGGCGAGAAGTGACGCGCTTCGCCCCGGTTGAGCGCCAGGTCGTCGATGAAGAGGACGTTCTCCGCCCGCAGCTGGGCGTCTTCGATGATCTGGGCCACCCGCGGCCCCTTGGGCGACCAATCGATGGATGCGAATACGAACTCGTCCCACAGGCCCTCGTCCTCGAGGCGACGACGAGCCTCGTGCTCGTCGTTCTTCGAACAGATCGAATTGACGATGCCTCGTCGGTTGAGGGCCTGCACCAGATCCCGGCGGGATGGTTCGACGACGACCTCGCCCTCGCTGAGCGTCCCGGTCCAGAGCGTCTCATCGAGGTCCCAGATGATCAGCTTGACCGGGGCGGCCAAGACCCCTTCTGGCACGTCGGATCCCCCCTGCCCGACGTCGGACTGCTCACCACGACGTCAGACCGCTCGCACGACCATTACCAGCCCATCATCCCACGTCCGAGCGCCTCCGTGCAGGCGGAAGGGAACCCAAGCACGGCCCGGGGGCCCGGATGACAGGGCCCGGTGTTCAAGACCTGATCGGCTCTGCTGTCCGGCGACGAACGCTCACCCCGTCTTGATGACCTTCTTCAAGGACGGCAGGCAGAGCGTCGAGGTCTGCTTGATGGTCACCTTGCCGAACCCGAATTGGTTCAGATCGAACACCGGTGACTTGATCGGTGTCTTGCTCACCGCGAAGCACAGGAGGTGCTCCGCAGCGTTGATGATCCGGTAGGTTTTCGACCCGGTCGACGACGTGATGATCTTCTCTGTGGGCAGGCAGAGAAGCTCAGGAGCGCCTACCTTGACCGTCACTGCCTTGGGGGCGAACTCGTCCCGGAGCGACACCGTGCCCGGGACCTTGAACGGAGCCGACCCTGGCAGGTAGGTAACGCTATAGCAGGTGAAGTGGTTCAGACCCGGTGGCTGAGCAGTCGTCTCTTTCGGTGGCCCGGTCAGGCTCTTCCACGAAGGTAGGCACAGGATCGTCGGTTGACCGACATTGAGGAAGCCGGTTCCGAATTGGTTGGTCACCCGCACCGTCTTGGTCGGCTGCTTGGCCACTCCGATCGGGAAGCATGCCAGATGGGCGTTGGGATTGGTGACGGGCGTGACCTTCTTGCCACCAGCGGGCGTGATCACCGTCTTCACCACCGGGTTGCAGTTGACAGCCAGAGGACCAATCCTGATCGGCACGATCCCGTTGGGAGCGAATTGATCGATCAAACGGACCCTGCTCGCCGGAGGGACCTTGAAGCCCGTGGCCGAAGCGGAGTAGCAGAGTTGGTGATCGACGGCCGGGGCGGCGGCCGGGCCTGCGCCGGAGGTTCCCTCGATGCCGAGCAGGACGCCGCCCGTGGTCAAGACCACCAGACCGAGGACGATGACCACCTTCATGGCGGTGGACCGCAAGAATCGGGACATGGCAAACCTCCAGTGATGAGTGGCCAGATCAGATTGTTGCGTTGGTACCGACAGACCGGCACAATCGGTCGGAGCCGCCTATCAGCTACCCGCACTAGACCTTTTACCATGCCGGAGGACGATTGTCGATGGTCGATTGAGGGCTGTGGAGTCGGCGCTCCATGGGACGGGGCGAGGTTCCATCGGGGGGAACGACGAGGTATCGGACGTTACAGGGACCTACCGGATGGGCTGGGACACAAGCGCCGTAGTCCCGGTTCATTATCGAAACGTTCCGCTGCCGTTTTCATTGCGATCAGTTTGCGTTCATCCCGGATTGGTAGGTTGTCGGACAGGTCACTCAGAGGATGGGTCTTTGCGAGTTCTGATCACGAATGACGACGGCATCGAGAGCCCGGGAATCCGGTCGCTGGCCGAAATGGCGCGACGTCGGGGCCACGAGGTCGTGGTCGCCGCTCCCTGCTGGGATGCCAGCGGAGCCAGTTCCTCGGTCACCGGAGTGAGTCAGATCGGGGAGGTCGTCACCGAACGCCGCCACTGGCCCGGGTGGAGGGAGGACTCGGTGTTCGCCGTTGACGCCACACCCGCGCTGATAGCCCTCTACGCCATCCACGAGAAGATCGGGCCCAGGCCGGATCTCGTACTCTCCGGCATCAACCGGGGAGCCAACACAGGCCGGTCCATCCTCCACTCCGGGACGGTGGGGGCTGCGTTCACCGCCTTTCAGCACGGCTGTCCTGCGCTGGCGGTCTCTTCCGCCGTGCTCGACATGAGTGGGAAGGTTGCCGACATCCACTGGGACACGGCGAGTGAGGTGGCCGGGCGCATCTTCGACTGGCTGGTACAGAGCAAGCGGAACGTGGTCCTGAACTGCAATGTCCCCGATGTACCCGTCGAGGACCTGTTGGGCCTGCGTATCGGCGGCCTGGCCCCGGTCGGCGCTTCGCAAACATCGGTCACCGAGGAGTCAGGCGAATCCCTTCCGATGACGCTCGGAGGCGAGGACGAAAGCATGGAGATCGAAACCGACGCCGCACTCGTACAACGAGGGTTTGCATGTCTTACCGCGTTGCTCCCGGTCGTCGAGGATTCGAGCATCGACCTGGCCAGCGAGCTCGGCCCCGATGTCTTGACCCTCTACCAGCCGACCTAGTCCTGCTACCCGATCGTCGGCCCCCGGGCTTTCCTAGGGGGATGTCACGGTCACGTTGTCGAAGGTGACGGAGGACAACTGGCCGGGGTTGTGGGAGGTGACGAACAACCCCACGGTGGCGCTGGCGGCCATGGTGACGGTGGTCGCACCCACTTCGGTCCAGTTGGTCCCGTCGGCAGAGTCGTATGCGGTGAAGACATTGCCGGTGCGAGTGAGCTTGAGCCAGGCGTTGGGGAAGGTGTAGCTGCCTCCGGCGATGTTGGCGTTGAAGCCGTACTCCATGTTGATCCCGTTGCCGGGGGTGACGGCGAGCATGGCGTAGGGAGCATCGGCGGCGGCGGACTGTTTGATCATGATCCCGGCCTTGGCCCACGGGTCGGTATCGGTCTGGGAGGTGACCCGGGCCACGATGGTTCCGTCCCCGCTGAGGGGCTGGTAGGCGTATTGGAACTGGTCGGCGGTGGCCCAGATGTCGGATCCGGACCCGTTGACCGTGTACACCCCGTTGGCGTAGGTGGACGCGCCCGCCGCTGCCGGGCTGCCCACGTCGGTCGACGCCCACGGCGACGGCAGGGGTTGGCCGCCCGGCGTCACGGTCACGTTGTCGAAGGTGACGGAGGACAACTGGCCGGGGTTGTGGGAGGTGACGAACAACCCCACGGTGGCGCTGGCGGCCATGGTGACGGTGGTCGCACCCACTTCGGTCCAGTTGGTCCCGTCGGCAGAGTCGTATGCGGTGAAGACATTGCCGGTGCGAGTGAGCTTGAGCCAGGCGTTGGGGAAGGTGTAGCTGCCTCCGGCGATGTTGGCGTTGAAGCCGTACTCCATGTTGATCCCGTTGCCGGGGGTGACGGCGAGCATGGCGTAGGGAGCATCGGCGCCGGCGGACTGTTTGATCATGATCCCGGCCTTGGCCCACGGGTCGGTATCGGTCTGGGAGGTGACCCGGGCCACGATGGTTCCGTCCCCGCTGAGGGGCTGGTAGGCGTATTGGAACTGGTCGGCGGTGGCCCAGATGTCGGATCCGGACCCGTTGACCGTGTACACCCCGTTGGCGTAGGTGGACGCGCCCGCCGCTGCCGGGCTGCCCACGTCGGTCGACGCCCACGGCGACGGCAGGGGTTGGCCGCCCGGCGTCACGGTCACGTTGTCGAAGGTGACGGAGGACAACTGGCCGGGGTTGTGGGAGGTGACGAACAACCCCACGGTGGCGCTGGCGGCCATGGTGACGGTGGTCGCACCCACTTCGGTCCAGTTGGTCCCGTCGGCAGAGTCGTATGCGGTGAAGACATTGCCGGTGCGAGTGAGCTTGAGCCAGGCGTTGGGGAAGGTGTAGCTGCCTCCGGCGATGTTGGCGTTGAAGCCGTACTCCATGTTGATCCCGTTGCCGGGGGTGACGGCGAGCATGGCGTAGGGAGCGTCGGCGGCGGCGGACTGTTTGATCATGATCCCGGCCTTGGCCCACGGGTCGGTGTCGGTCTGGGAGGTGACCCGGGCCACGATGGTTCCGTCCCCGCTGAGGGGCTGGTAGGCGTATTGGAACTGGTCGGCGGTGGTCCAGATGTCGGATCCGGACCCGTTGACCGTGTACACCCCGTTGGCGTAGGTGGACGCGCCCGCCACTGCCGGGCTGCCCACATCGGTCGACGCCCACGGCGACGGCAGGGGTTGGCCCGCGGATGTGGCAGCTACGTCGACGTTGTCGAACGTCGAAGTATTGATGACACCGTTGTTGTGCGAACAGACCGCCAATCCAATGGTCGCGCTCCCGCTCAGGTTGAGCGCAACACTTCCCACGTCCGTCCAGTCGACTCCGTCCGGGGAATCGTAGGCGGTAACGATGCCCCCGGTCAGCTGCAACCTGAGCCATGCGTTCGGGAACGTGTAGCTGCCAGCCGAGGTGCTGCTATCGAAGTTGGACTGAAGCACTACCCCATTGCCTGGCGTCGTTGCCAGGAGCACATACGGCGAGCCCGGGCTATCCGATTGTTTGATGATTATCCCCGACTTGGCCCATGGATCCGTGTCGGACTGAGAGGTAACCCGAGCAGTAATGATCTCACCGTCGCCGGTGAACGGCTGACTCACGAAATTGAATTGATCGAGGGTTCCCCAGATGTCATTGCCCGAGCCGCTCACGGTAAAGGTTCCGTTGTTGTAGGCCGCCGAACCTGGCAGACCCGGATTGCCAATGTCTTGGTCGCTCCACGGAGGCGGCACCGGGAGGTTGCCGGTATCCACCGAGACGCTGTCAAAGGTCGTGGTATCGAGCACGGAGTTGTTGTGGGAGTTCACCACCAAACCCGTTGTCGCCTCCGTATTCATCGATACAGCCATCGATCCGACCTGGGTCCAATTGACGCCGTCAGGTGAGTCGAGAGCTACGAAGTTGTTCCCGATTCGTTGGAGCGACAGCCACTCAGGGTAGGCAAAGGCCCCAGCGGACACGCTGGTATTGCCGGTTCCTTGAAACACGATGCCGTTGCCGGGCGTTGCGGCAAGCAGAACGTACGGCGACCCGCTGTTGGCTGACTGCCTGATCATGATCCCGGACTCAGCCCACGGATCCGTTTGATCTTGGGTCACTACTCGAGCAGTAGTGATGCCGTTGCCGTTCAGCGGCTGGTCTATGTATTGAAACTGATCCGAAGTCCCTCCAATGGCGGCGCCTGACCCGTGGACCGTAAAGGTGCCGTTGTAGGGGCTATAAGCCGCCGAACCGGGCAGGCCAGGGCTCCCCACATCCTGGCTGGTCCACGGAGCAGGTAGCGGCCCGTCCCCCACCGGGTTCACCGAAACTTCGGTGAAGGTGGACGTGTTGAGCGCATTCGGGTTGTGGGATGTCACCGCCAGGCCGACGGTCACCGGGTCGGGCATGGCAATGACGGCTCGGCCTACCTGGGTCCAGTTGACACCGTCATTGGACGAGTATCCGGTGATAACGCTCCCTTGGCGGTCGAGCTTCACCCAGATGTTGGGGGAGGTATACGAGGGTCCGCTGATGCTCACGTCATATCCGTACTGGAATACCACGCCGTTGCCCGGGGTGATCCCCACAAATGCGTACGGTGAGCCGGGGGTGGTCGACTGCTTTATCATCACCCCCGATTTGGCCCACGGATCGGTGTCGGACTGGGACGTGACCTGGGCAATTACGGTGCCGTCGCCGCTGAACGACTGTGAGACGTAGTTGAACTGGTCATTACCTGCCCAGATGTCGTTGCCGCCACCGTTGACCGTGTAGACGTTGCCGGAGAATGTCGCTGAACCGCCCGGCGTGGCACTGCCGATGTCCGAGTCTGACCACGGGCTGGGAAGGCCGACAATGCCAGAACTGTTGATGGATACATTGTTGAACACGGTGGTGTTCAACTCCTGGCTGTTATGGGAACACACGACCAGTCCGGCGAGCAGCACCCCGGTGAGTGCCGGGATTGTGGCGCTCGAATTCGGGACCATCTGCCAATTGACGCCGTCCGGCGAGGTATAGGCGGTAAAGGTGTCGCCGGAGACTCCTATCTTCAAATAGGTCGGAGTGGAACCGCTGACTGGGTATTGAGAAGTGAAGGCGTTGGCTTGGGTTCGGTACTGGACCACGATTCCGTTCTGAGGCGTGACGAAGACTCCGTAGTAGGGGTCCGTTGCCACGTCTGACAGCCGGACCATCACTCCGGACTTGGCCCATTGGTCGGTGAAGCTCTGCGACTGAACTTGGGCGGCGACGCTGCCGTTGCCACTGAAAGGCTGAGCGACGAAGTGGAACTGATCCACCGTGTCCCAGATGTCACCTCCGCTGGCCTGTATGGTCCAGGAGCCGTTGCTGTAGTTCTGGTTTCCCGCCAACGCCGGCAGGCCGATGTCCTCGCAGCTCCACGAGTTCGGGCAATTTCCAGGCGGGGTGGGCGCGGATGCGGTGACGGCGACGCTACCAAAGGTGGCGGTACCCAGGGTGTTGGGCGCATTGGAGCTCACCGCCATACCGGCGAAAATGCTTCCGCTCAGATTGGGCAGTGCCACCGTGGACACATCGAGTGGAGTCCAAGTGGTTCCGTCGGTCGAGGTGTAGGTGGTGAACGTGGTGCCGGACCGGGCAATCTCGATATATGCCGGTGTTTGTGCTGTTTGAGTAGTGGCTTGGATCGACGCCAGACCAGTGGTATCTCGATACTGCACTTCGATGCCGTTGTCAGGGGTCAGGAACGCTCCGTAGTACGCAGCGTTCCCGGCCGTGGACGCCCGCATCATGAGCCCGGCTGCTGCTGACGGGTCGGTGACGGTCTGGGACAGTACCTGAGCGCTCACGGTGGCGTCGCCAGGCTCGGTCTGCCAGACAAAATGGAACTGGTCGCCGGGCTGCTCGTTGTCGATCCCATTACCAGCGCCAGTGAGGGTCCAGGTGCTCCCACTCAGAGACTGGTTCCCCACCAGACGCGGGTTGCCCACATCCTGGCAACTCCACCCGGATGGACACGGCGTGGATGGGGCTGGCGGCGAGGGAGGGGAGCCGGGAGAACCGACGTTGACTGCCGAGATTGAGCCGGTTCCTGCCGTGCCGTTGGCGCCGGAGCTGACCGCCAACCCGGCCAGGACCGCGTTCGGCATCGGTATGTTCGTGTTGCTGCCGGTCACCAGTGTGTAGCTGACACCGTCAGGAGACGTGGCCGCTCGGAAGATGTCCCCTACCCGCTGGATCATCAGGTGCAGGGGTAAGCCAGGGGTGGTGGTGGTGGTCGCTACCTGCGTCTGGCCACCGAACTGGCTGCGGTACTGGACGGCCAGGGTGTTATTGGGTTCCGCCAGTACCGCATAGTAGGGCGAGCCGGGGTCGTTCCGTTGTCTGATCATCACCCCGGCTTGAGATCCTGCCGTAGTGGGGACCTGGCTGACATCGGCCGTGACCTGCGTGTCACCACTGTTGTTCTCGCTCGCCAGTCTGAAACTGTCGGAAGTGCCACCGACACCTGCCCCACCGGCATCAATGGACCAGACTCCGTTGGGCACCGCTTCAGTGCCAGCGGGACTCGGCGATCCGATGTCCTGACAGGTGAAGGGGCTCGGACAATTGGGATCTGGTGGAGGAGGAGGCGGAGGCGTACTTGGTAACGCGAGGGCAGTTACGGTCCCGGCGTTGTTGCCCGTGTAGATGATCCCGTCGGCAATGCTCGGGGCCGCCCACATCGCCGATCCGGTGTCGTAGCTGTACAGCCGTTGCCCGGTGGTCGCATCAAGTATCTCGAGTACGGACCCTGCTGCATCGATCAACATCCCATTGTCGTAGGTCAGCGCTCCAATCACCGTTCCCGGCGCGGGGTGTTGCCACTCGATGGTTCCGGTGGCCGGATCGAGCGCATCGATCGTGCCCGGGTACCCGACCCCATTGATGAACCCCTGTCCACCGGCTACGAACAACTTGTTCGAGCCGAAGGCCGCCGCTGATGAAACGCTGCTGTCTCCGCAGGTGGGGCAGTCCCCGCCGATGGCGATCTGGCGCTGCCATATCGGTCCGGACGACAGGCTGTTTCGATTGAAGGCGTACATATAGCCGTTCTTGTTGATGACTCCGAGCAGCTGGTCTCCGTTCGAGTCAGTAAAGAGGGTGGTGGAGGTCCCGAAGTCGGAGTCGAAAATGGCCTCGGTCTCCGGAAGTTTCCACGAGTCGGTAACCTCCATGGTGGTGGCGTTGATGGCCACGACCGCTTGGGCCCACTGCTGGCTGGGCGTGGTTTCCGTTCCGGTGGCCGTGTAGATGGTATTGGTAGCCGGGTCGTACGCGGGAGAAGTCCATATCCCTCCTCCGATCTGCCCATTCGGGACAAGATTGGCAGTGTTCTGGATCGTGCCGGTGGCGAGATTTACTTGGATCAGCTGGCCCTGCACAAGGGGACAGTCCCCGAAACTGGCCACGCCGACGTAGGCGTAGCCGTTCACGATCAGCGGACTTGACCAATTGTAATGACCGTCATACGTACCGGTCGGCGAGCCAACGAGGACCCGCCACAGCACCGCGCCGGTGGTGGCATCGATGGCGTACCAGTAATTGTCACCACCACCGACGTAGACAACCCCGTTGACCACGGCGGCTGCCGAGTCCACGCCCGCCGTGGACGGAAAACAGTTGTCCGCTGGAGGCGCGGTTGTCACCCCCAGATAGGTCTTCCATTCAAGCGCGCCGGTCGTGGCGTTGACTGCATTCTCATAACCGTTCCAGGATCCGAAGTAGGCGGTTCCACCCACCACGCTTACCTGGCTGGCCACGATGCCGCCGGCGTTGTACGACCACAGCTTGGTGAGTGTGGGGGCCGCGCTTGGGGAGATGTTGGTATCGGTCGACGAACTGGTCCGCTCGACATCATGGAGAGAAGTCGGCCAATCGTCATTGGTGGGGGTCGACTGGGCGGCGGCTGGGGACGCGGTCAGCAGCACCGGGGCGATGGTCATCGACAAGAGTGCGCCAACGACGAGGGCGGCCTTGGCCCGTTTGATGATCTCGAGATTCACGATGCCCTCGCTTCTCGTTCAAATACCCGAATGATCCCTTGGCTCATCATCAGATGGAACCTGTCAAACCGCTCAGGATGGGCCGACATGTCCTTGGCGATGGCATCACGTCCGATGCTGACGACCCAGTCCACCTTGGAAGCGGGAGAATTCAGAGCATTTTGGTAGTACGGGTGAAAACCTGGAGTGATGAAATCCTTCAGGTCCAACCCGGTGGCGAACATGAACGGAGAGGCAACAGAATCGTCTGCCAAGACCTCTCCGCCGTGGTACTGAGCGCGGAGATAGGCAGCAGCAACTTCGGGGTGTCCATGTGTCGCGCTCGAGAGTCCGCTGCGACCGTCCTGAACGGTGAGCGGAGTCGCGTTGACCGCAAGTACGAAGGTGAGAACTGCCACTCCGAAAAGAGCTGGGACGGTTTTGTGCCACCGGCCGGCGACGACTCCAATAGCAACGGCAAAGATTGGCAGGGCCATGATCCCGTAGCGGTCGTTGAACATTCCATACGGCGCCACCTGCGGTACGCGCAGCGCGCTCTGCCCCGACCAGAGAGCCACCACGTTGAACACGATCGGACTTGCGAGCAGAAAGAGAACGGCGAGAATCCGGCGCCGCCCGGGATACCTCCGCAGACAGAGCAGAACAACGCACAGAAAGCCGATTCCGGCAACGATGGGCCCCACCACATCGATCACGGTCCAGCCATAGGTCAAGGAGCTGGTCAGCAGATGGCCCTTGGTGGCTAGCTGCCCGGCATTGGCCAGCGTGTGCTGCTGTGACTGCGCACTGTTGGAGCTTTCGATGAAATACAGCGGGTTGTGGAAGATGACGGCGTTGTAGATGATCCACAGCACGATCCCATAGCCGCCGAGTACCAGATAGAGCAGCACATTGGCTTGCGGCTCCTTGACCTGGTGAGGCTCGAGCCGGCTCCAGACAAAGACAAGACCAGCGGCAGCGAACAGCAGCACCCATCCTTCGTATCGGCTCAGGCTTGCTCCGAACGTCAGCAGGCCAGCAAGCGCGAGACTGCGGACGGAACGGGTCCTCATCCACCGGGCGAGGTGATAGATCGCTCCGATGAAGAAGGCAAGAAGGACCGGCTCTGTAAGTGCGGCGGTCTGGAGATAGAGAAGATTGAGATTGGTGGCATAGATGGCGAAGGCGCACCACGCCCCAACGCGGTTGCCAGTCAGCTCGTCAACGAGGGTGTAGACACGGACCGCGGAGTAAACGAAACAGGCGCCGCCCACAATGGCCCCCGCCGCGCCGCTATGCCACATCCAGGTCGAGGCCACGAGGGGAACGAGCAGTAAGTGGGGCAGCGGTAGCCAGACGCTACCCAATTGCGCCAGGCCCGGGGTGAGACCATCAGTGACGTGGCGGGCGATGTCGAGGTGGGTGCGCGCATCGCTGTACAGGAAGAAGGAGTGGGTTCGCGCCGACCACACGCAAGCGGCCACCGCCCAGACGATCGCTACCAGGTAGACCAGACGGGGTTTGGAGGGAAGCCGGGCCAGGGCGGCGCTGCGATCGAGAAGCTGATTGTCGTCGGTGCTGGTGAGAGGGCCGATAAGCGAGGTCACGAGGCCACCTCCGCCCCGGAACCGACCAGCTGGCCATCGTCGTCGGTGCTCTCGGAGTCGATCAGGCAGTAACCGTGTGTTGTCTTCTCCCAGTAGTACGGCTTATAGAAGAGCTGGAGCAAGCCTTTCCAGGCGCCAACGGAGAGAAGCACCCAATACACAGGGGAAAGCAGTGCCCACTTGACGTCTTCATGATTCGACCGTGAATAGCAGCCAGCCACGGCCACAATCGTGAAGGTCGTGTTCCCGATAATGAGACCGGCCAGACCCATGTAGAAGACTGCCGGGGGGAATATCTCTTGGATGACATGGAATCGTCCCGTGAACCATGCCACGGTGAGCAGCCAGTAGAACGGGTTGACGAGCAGAGTAAGTGTGCCGACTCCGACGAAGAGTTCAAATACGGCAAAGGACTTGATACCCATGCCGCGGATGGTTCGCAACGGATGTCTCGAGTGTACAAAATACGTCTGGATGTAGCCCTTGACCCACCGGCTCCGCTGTCTGATCCAATTCCGGTACTTGCTGGTTGCCTCCTCGAAAGTCGTCGAATCCAGGATGGCGGTCTTCCAGCCGCGCTGATAGATGCGCACCCCCAGGTCGGCATCCTCGGTGACGTTGTAGGCATCCCACCCTCTCAGTTGGGAGAGTCGCTCCACGATGAAGTGGTTCGAAGTCCCTCCCAACGGAATCGCCACATCGATGGACTGCAGGCCGGGGAGCAGCAGATCGAACCACATTGAGTACTCGGCCGTGAACCAGCGGGTCAGGATGTTGTGAGTTCGATTGAAGTAGTTCAATTGCGCCTGCAGGCAAACGACATCTCCGGGCGCGCTGCGAAACGCTGCCACCGCGTCCCGGAGCTGGTTGGGAACCGGTCGATCCTCGGCGTCGTAGATCACGAGGTATTCGCCTCTGGCCTGCGCAAGGCCGGCATTGCACGCGCGCGGTTTGCCCTTCGGACCGATATCCGGAACGACGATGATATCGAACGAGTCGGGTAGCCCCATCGATTTCGCGGCTTCGAGGGTCTCGACATCGTCCTCCTCGAGAAGGAGCTTGACGTCCAGCCGGCTCATTGGATAGTTGAGTTGCTCGATACCGCCCACAAGTTGCTTGAGCATCCCCGCCTCGCGATAAACGGGCAACAGGATGGTGTAGACGGGCAAGTCTGCATCCTCGAGCCAGTCGTCGCTTCTCGGGTCGATCTCAATGACGACATCGCGGGTCAACGAGCGCCTCACGAGCCACAACTTCATGATGTTCCCAATCGTGATGAGCCCGAGCAGTACTGCATTGATGCCAACGATCGTGAGCATCCAGTCCCGATACAACCCCCACGCGATACCGGCCAAGATCAGCGCAACCACCACACGTTGACCCCACGAAAGGGTCCTCACCTTCCTGGTGGCGTCGAATGTGCTCTGCGGATCACCGACGGATTGATCCCCACCGGACATCGGCAAGCGGTAGATGGGGTCGGCTCGGTCTTCGAACACGGCCGAGTGCTTGTACTTCCGCCGCAGGCCCAGTACCTGAATGAGCGCCCGCGGTCCCTCGGTAACGAGGTGGCGTTTGATCTCCTTTCTGTACGACCAGGAGATGGGAAGCTCCCGCATTGCCAGCCCGACCTCCCGAGCGGCCAAGAGGAGGTCGATATCGAACTCCTGGCCCGACTGATTGAGCCGAAGGATCAGCCTGGACAGATCGGAGACCTTCATCACCTTGGCCGGGCACTGCGTATCGGCCAGCTCGATCTTCAAAATGTGCTTGACGAAGCGATTGAAGAGCCGATTCGCCAGCCGGTGGTGGAGAGGTTGGCGACTCACCTGGCGTGAGGGGTCGAGCCATCTCGATCCGATTGTGAGTTCTCCGCCGCGGGCTTGAGTGCACAGCCATCCGAGGTCGGACGGCGTGATGCCTCCGTCAGGATCGACGAAGCACACGAGGTCCTGGGGCGAGGCCGAGCGGGCGACGTACCGCAATCCAGCGATGAGTGCGCCGCCCTTGCCGAGGCGGCGCCGGTCGACCAGCACCGATACCCGCGGATCCTCTTGACCTGCTTCCTTGATCAACGGTACAGCTCCGTCGGGATCGCCGTTGACCATCACGATCACTCGGTCGCTCTGGCGCATTCCGTCGAGGTAGGCGCGGATGGTTGAATCCAGCGAGATCGCTCCGGCCTGAGTCGGGATCACGATCCAGATGCGCTCCGGCACTGTCACTTCACCCCGCCAGTCCCCCGATTGATCGACAGGTTTGATCTCTCCATCGGCGCGTTCAGAACGCTCGACTTCATCGGCAGGTTCGTCGTCTTCATCGGCCCGTTCGCAACGTTCGGCTTCATCGACAGCTTCAACAACGCCGGCAGGTCGAACCTCCGGGGCTACTATCGTGGCGCGGGAATGGTCGTACCAGGCCAACAGATCCCAGGCGGATTTCGGGTGTCCTTTGGTTGGTCGGTGCGGTGCCGGCGCGTTCAACCTTGTCCCGTACTGCAGTGCCTGAGACCCGTCATCTGCCAGTCGATCGGACTCGGCTCCGTCCTTCGGCTTGACCGATCGGTTCGAACTTCTGGCCATGACCATGAGCCCGAGGTACGCCAGGAGCAGCACACCGATGATCCGTCGCCGAATCATCGGTTCAGGACTCCCGAGCCGCATTGGTCGGCGTCCGATCCTCGGATCCCCTCAGATGCCGCGCCGTGCGGTACCGCTGACCGACGGTGCTGGCCGTCGAGCGCCTGGGCCCCGGCCTCACCCCCCACGTACCGTGCGTGCGGAGCGGGGCCGAGCTGACGGCCATGGACGGCCGGGCCATCCCCTGGCCGATGCGCGCCCCTTCGTCGAGGGCAGCGATGATCAGATTGCAGTCCAACGCCGATGCCTGGTTCGCAGCGTAGGACTCCCGGGCAGGGAGTATTCCCATGGGTTGGACAGCCTCCTCCGACTAGTGGTTATCCCCCCAACCAACTCCCGCTCTGGTCACTGTAAGGGTGGTTGATTTCGCAAGCGCTGCAAATCGGTTATGTCTTTGTGAACAACAGTTTCCAAAGCGGCGATGGCTTTTCGAATGGTCAATTGCAACTTCGGCAAATCCGGATACGCCCGCCCTTGCCACCTCGCTCAACTGCAGCATGACGCGAGTGAATCGGTGTTGCAACTGTTGTCACGGAGAGTGCACAAGCAGTCTCGCCACGCATTTGGCGCCGGGCAAGGTGCGGCGCTGGCGATACCCACGCGGAGCCGCCACCCGATCAACGGAACCGGACGTCGATCGCAACCGAACCCAAGATGTCGTCCGGCAATGGCTTCTACAACCACGCAGCGCAAGGCACTGTCGGCGGTAGGGTCGGAACCATGGCCAAGCGCCCCCACAGGCCTGACGGTTGCCCCCCGACGAAGCGGTTGGACCGGACGTGAGATGAATTTCATGGCTCCGAGCGTGCGCCGCGTCTCCTGGGTCGCTGTGCTCGTCGTCGTGGCGGTGGCTGCGCAACTGCCATTCTCCGGAACCGGGAGAGACCGAGACCCAGACTCGCAGATAGCCGGCTCGACTGCGATCACCGGAGCCTGCAGGCTGAACCCGGGTCACTTCCTGGCATCGATCGACACGATGAAAGAGAGCATGGACACCGACGCCTATCCGCTGACGTCAGCTCAGATAGCAGACGACGTGAACTTGGCGGCGACCCTCAGCACGAACTACGTGACGGTGGATACGCACTGGGACTATCCGGCTTACATGCGGCGGTGGGTCGACGCGGTGCGCAACGCAAGGAAGCATGTCTGGTTTCGCATCCATCCAAATGCCTGGGGTGGGACCAACGGCGTTCGTGCCAGCCTGACGCCGGGCGAGTACCTCACCGAGGAGGTCGCGTTCATCGAAGCCAATCCCGACCTGTTCAAGGCCGGCGATATCCTCGATATGAATCCAGAACCTGAGGACAGCCCGTACTGGACCAACACCTACGGGAAGAACTGGACCTCGAATGCCACCGCGATCAAGAGCTACAACAAGTTCTTCGTTGCCGTAAGCGCGACAGCGTACAGAACCCTGGCGTCGTTAGGTATCAAGGGGGTGATTACAACCGTGCGCTCAACTAATAGCTGGTTCGCAGAGCACCCGAGCGCGCTGTTCCCCTCGACCGTTGACTACATGCACCGCGTCACGATCGACTCCTACCCTGACGAGAAGGACACGACACCGGCAACCGCGGTCACTGCTCGCCTCCGGGAGGTCAGAGCGATTGAGTCGGCTCGCCCCGGTGTTCCAATCGTTCTCGGCGAGTTCGGCTACAGCAACTCGATGAACGTCGATGGCGCCCTCCAGGCAACCGTTGTCGGCGCCGAACTCCATGCAATCCAGTCCAATCCGTGCATCCAGGGGCTCAACTACTGGGTGGGGGCCGGTGATGCCAAGTCCGGCGGGTACACCCACCTGTTCTCTGGAACGACCGGGGCTTGGAAGCCGCGGGCCGCGGCCCAAGCTCTCGCCGCGTACTTCGCTCACGAGAAAACCGCCTGACCGATGTATGGCGCAGGGATGGGCGGTCTGGACCGAACACGTAGGCAAAACGACACTCCAGTGAAGATCACCGAACCGAGCATGAACCGAGGCCGAAGTCAGAGCACGGCTGCTCAGGCCCCGAGGAGCATGTCGACCGACTGATCGAGCTCTGCGTGTCGATAGGCGCGATGGGCTTATGGGCGAGGGACACATGGCATCGCTGCTCGGTCAGTTGTCGAGAAGCCGAATCACCGGCCGCCTTTTGCCCATCTGGCGTCCCGTGACCTGGGGGAACAGCCAGCTCGCTTCCTTGGATCGCGCACTGACCACTGGACCCTCTCGAAGCTGGCCGCTCAAGTGGCGGCGCATTTCTGCCGATCTCGAACCATGGGAACTGTGCCCGGCGAGCCCCCTGATCATCATTTCAGGAAGCGGCGGGCACCCCGTCGTCATTTCTTCGAGCGGGACACCAAGCAGACCGGCCCACTTCGGGTACTCGGCAGTCACGGCGGCCGAAGAGCTCCAGGTAGCACCGATCATCGGTCTCTGATCGGGCTACTCTGCGCGGCTGCCCTTATCGCGGCATCGATGTACGCGATCACGTCCGGCTTTGCCGCACCGGCGGCAGTGGCGGGAAGCTCAACAACGGTTTGGCTCTCACCCAGTGCCGACACGTTCGTGACCAACCTGGCTCCCAACTCCACCGGGGAGCCCAATACTTTGATCCGTCTCAGCGCCCGCCCACCCAAGAACGGCTACCTACGCTTTGCTATTCCAAAGTCGCCAGCCTCTCCGGTGGGAGCCGTCCTCCATCTCTACGCTCAATCGTCCGGCCCAGCGGGGCTGGCTGTACACGTGGTGACCAACGATTCGTGGACGGCTTCCACGCTGACGTACAGAAGTGCACCGTCAATGGCCAGTGCGACTCTCACATCTGCCGGCCCGATCGAGGCTGGTACCAGCGTGGCGCTCAACGTTCTGAGCGCAATCACCCCTGGACAGGATCTCGATCTCGGACTTCAGACATCCCTAATGGCCAACCTCGACTTGGGAAGCAGCCGAAGCGCGCATCCCCCCCAGTTGTCGATCACCTACCCCGCCTCGTCATCGCCGCCACCGACGTCTCCTCCCACCACCGCCCCTCCGAACGGGCTGGAGAACACCTCTCTGACCAACGCCGTGAAGTCGGGGACCAACTCCAATGGCTGGCAGGAGTCTGATACCGCTTCGATCTCCGCAGCCAACGTCTCGACCGCAGAGGGTACAGTTTCGTACGCTGTCTATGACGACAATAGATGCTCGGCACTGATCGCCTCCGCCGGTACGGTCAGCGTCAACAATGGGAGCGTCCCATCTTCGAACGCCGTGAATCTCAAAGCTGGTGGCACCTACTATTGGCGAGCAAGTTACTCGGGCGACCCTTCCAACGGGGCGGCTTCGACCGCCTGCACCCCTCTCACCGAGTTCATGTCCTCGGTCGACACGATGAAAGAGTCTCAGGACAGTCACACACTCACCTGCGGTGCCCCCAGTGGAAGTGATACTTGCTCCCCGTCCTCACAGATAGGTGAGATCGTCGCCGAGCTGGCAACCCTAGGATCGCGCTTCATAACTGTGGACTCTCAGATGGACTTTCCCGCTTACGAGGCCGAGTGGGCAGCAACAATCCATGCTGCTGGCCGACACGTTTGGTGGAGGGTTCACCCGAACTTCTGGGAAGGCGACTGGGGCGTCACCATCCCCGCGGATTGCACGCCCAAAAGGCAGCTCCTATACAGAGGGGTTACCCCGGACTCCCCGCAGGCCGGCGATGGCGGGTCCCCGTGTTTGGAAGAGTATCTGTCCACCGAGTCCTCCTGGATTACACAGAACAGCAGGATGTTCGAGCCGGGAGACGTTCTTGACGCCAACCCAGAGGCAGAGAACGCTCCCTATTGGGACGACAATTACGGCGCCGGGTGGACCTATGAAGGAAACCATGCTGTCGCTGTGCCCGACTTCAATCAGTTCCTCGTGGATGTCACCACCACGGCGAACACCGCACTCACGGCAGCGGGTATCAACGGCGTGATTACGGGCGTTCGATCCCTCAGTGAATCCTTTGCCGAGACCGGTGGGGCATTGGAGCAGAGCACCATTGACACGCTGGGCTACCTCACCATAGACAGCTATCCCGACGAGAACTTTGTGCCGTGCGACGGAGGCAGCGGATCGTGCGATCCGACCTACGCAAGCGACGCCGCCTCGGCGTGGTCGACGCAGCTTGGCGACATCGTGCGCGACCAACAAGTTGCTCGGGGGAACACCGATCCGGTCCCCATACTCATCGGAGAGGCGGGCTATAGCAATTGTGACCCCAGCAGTGGGTCAAACTGCGCCGAGATCACAAGCCAACAAAAGGCGAACGTCCTCGCAGACGAATACAACGCTTTTGAGTCATACGACCTTCAAGGGCTCAACTACTGGGTCGGCGTGGGCCAGCCGGGCGATGGCGGCAACACTCAGATCATGCAGCCGAGCGGGGCCAGCTGGAGCGTTCAGTGTGGCGGCTCGGTATTGAGGGACTATTTCAAGAGCCAGTCGACAACCATCACCATTCGTTCGTGCTGAAACGATGACGACGGGTGCCCGATAGGGCCCTGTGTCGAGTGACTTCGGTTGGCGTCGCGGAGCTGGTCGGGCGTCCGGACCGAGCGGCCTTCCGCTCCGAGTCGCCGAACTGCTGTCGCTCGGATCGAGGCGACTGGTCACGGTCATCGCCACCACCTCAGTGGCCCTCGTCGTGGCGGGTCGGAGCCGGCCGCGGCGCGTCGACGACCTGCGACAGGGCCGACGCACCCACCATGGTGTCATCGAGGGACACCAGATGACTGGGTCGGGCCACCAGGGTGCGCACCTTTGGATGGTTGGCCGTCGACTCGGACAGCCCGGCCCGCCACAATGCCGTGCGGGCCGTCTCGGTGTCGGTGCCGCGGAGGAGCACGACCAGCCCGTCGGCACCGACGAGCGACCGGTCGGTGGGTCGGAAGCGCAGCGTCTCGTTTTCCGGAAGGAACTCGAACGGGACGACGGCAACGGTCGAGAGGTCAGTGTGAGCCCGACGGTCGTCGCGGCGATGCCTGAGTCGGCCCTCCTCGGCCAACAGGATGTCGAGCACCTGCATGGCCATCTCGTCCCAAGTGAAGCGCGCGATCCATCGCTGGGCCCGGACGCCAATGTCCTCGGCGAATTTCGGGTCAGCCAACCTGGTCAGCGCTTCGGCCACGGCCGGGCCCAGGGGTTCACCTTCTTCGATCAGCCATCCGGTGTCCTGGTGGCGAATGGAATCTCGAAGTCCGGGCCGACGGTAGGCCAGAACGGGCACACCCTGCGCATTGGCTTCGATCACCCCGGGACCCCAACCCTCACTCTCGGATGCGGTCACGCTCAACCAGGCAGAGCGGACCAACTCGTCCCGGGCCGTGGCATCCATCGATCCGTGGAACATCACGTGGTCGGCCAGACCAAGACGTCCGACGCGCTCCATCAAGGACCCCCGCTCGGGACCGTCGCCGATCAGGTGAAAGTCGAGCCGCGGGAACTCGGCGAGGAGCCCAAGCATGGCGTCGAGGATCAGGCCGATCCGCTTCTGAGGGACCAGCCTGCCCACCCAAACGATCCGCTCGTGACTGCAACGGAGGCGCGTGCCGGGGGGCTCCGTCCCGACCGCCTTGCACCCCGGTGGCACGACGAAGATCTCCCCCCGGAGCTTGAAGTCACGCCGGGCCCCCTTTCGGGTCGAGGGCGAGACGGCGATCACTGCCCGGTCGCCGTAGACCACCCTGGTACCGGTGCTTTCGAGCCACCGCCCGATACGCGCCGTGAACGGCGAGAAGTAGTGGATGAACAGCCGCCGATGAACGTGGTGCAGTAACAAGAGGACCGGCGTCCTCTTGCCCACGACCAACGGTGTGAAGAAGGGAATCCCGTTCTGGGAGTCGATGACGGCTCGGACCGACCTGCGATTCCTGAGGATCCACAAGAGCGTCCAGGGGTAGACGGTGAACCTGCTTCCCTTCCGAATGATCCGGAACCCGTCCTTCGTCTCGGTCGGGGCCTGCCCGCCCACAGCCGAGGTGAGGAGGACCACCTCCCATTGGCGGTTGGACAAACACCGGGCCAGTTGTTCGCAGACCTCCTCTGCGCCGCCCGCGTCGGGATGCCTGCCGTCCCGCCAATTGGTAAGGACCAACAGCGATCGGCTGGGTCCGCTTCGACTCACGGCGCGATGGACGCGGTTGTCGCTGTCAACGACCGGCGGGCGGCCCGGAGCTCACCGAAGGAGCGAAGGCCGTCGTGGATCGGCCGGAAGGTCGAACCTTCGCTCTCGCTCCACTTGATGGGGAGCTCGATCATCCGCAAGTCGGCCTTGCGGGCCAAGGCCAGCAACTCCACGTCGAATGCGAACCCGTTCAGAGTCGTGGCGTCGAAGAGCGCCCGGGCCACCGGGGCGGTGAAGAGCTTGA
This sequence comes from uncultured Acidimicrobiaceae bacterium, assembly GCA_963812885.1. Classification (GTDB taxonomy): domain Bacteria; phylum Actinomycetota; class Acidimicrobiia; order Acidimicrobiales; family RAAP-2; genus Bog-756. Next base: position 195,625 of record CAWEWZ010000008.1, read on the forward strand.
ATCCGCATTGGGTGTCCGACATGGGGCCGGTCATCCGGGTGGCGATGGCATGAAAGGCGAAGCTGCCCAGCCGGCGGGTGGGCGACTGGGACACCATGTACTCGGCGCCGGCGCACCTTCGGGAGCCGATGACCACCTCCCAACCCGAGCGCAGAAGATTCACGCCCCGCTCGACGGACGACGGAGGAGTGGATCGATCGGCGTCGCAGTACCCGACGTATGGCGCGGTGGATCGTTTGACACCGGCCCGGACGGCAGCACCCTTGCCCCTCGTCTGGCAACTCATGAATTCGATGGGCACGTCCAGTCCGTGGACAGCATCGACGATCTCTGCGGTCCCATCGACGCATCCGTTGTCCACGACGATGTAGCGGACGTTGAGGCCGGCCGCCGTGTTGGTCTCATGAAGCGAGGCGATGGCGTCGCCAATCCGCGCCTCCTCGTTGAGCGCCGGGATGACCAGGTCGCAATCGAGCAACGGCACGGCCTTCACCGCCTCTTGGTGTGCGGAAGCACGTATTTCCATGGTGGACAGCCTCCTCCGACATTGCTTGTCCCCCCCAGGCAACCGCTCTCCCCGACACCGTTGGAGTTTCGATTCTCCGTCTTGTTACCTGGATGATCCTTCGATTAATTCCGCCACTCTTGGTCGAATCCGCCTCCCGCATGTGCAGCATGACGCGGTCGCAGTTTTCGTGCAACCATGACCACGGAGGGTGCAGGCGCCGTCTCGCGACGCGCTCGAATATGGGTGCGAGTGAACAGAGTCGACCTAAATGTGAACACTCTGATAACGGAACTCGTTGATGCGGAGTGGGCCGTCGATTCATTCCCGCATCAGGAATCTGGACCGCCGCAGGCTCCGATCATCACGCACCGTGGGGAGAGGGTCACCCAAATGGAACACGTCCGTCATAGCCAGCTGCTCACCATCAATCGGGCTGGAAGCGCGACCTATCATGTGCCGGAATGGAACCAAAACGGACTTCGGAACGATGACGAAACCGGGACGGCGTGCGGCAATGGATGATGCTCGCCTTCGTGGTGCTGTCGACCGAGGCGATGGCCACCGTCGAATCACACGCCACGGCCACCACATCAGCGATCGACGGCGCTGTCGAGGTGGGGCCAAAGGTTCTGCTCGGATTTTCTTGAGGCGCCAGGGCCCTGACCGACGACCATGCGGTGAGCAATGCATCGATCACACCGAGTTCGAAGGTTCTCAGCGCAGCGCGTACGGCCACAAGGCCGAGAGGATCAGACCACACGGCGTCCACCTGGGGACTATTTCCTATCACTCTAATAGGACTTTGTGACCAACCTGGGGGAAGACCCGGAGGCGTCTTGCGACGACGGCACGTAATAGCAGGGGTACTGGCCGTACTCGTCGCCGCGGCCGGGGTGTCCGCGACCGTGCTGATCGCCCAGGCAAGCGGCACGCCGTCGGTCACCACTGCCGGCTATAACAACTTGCGCGACAACTGGGACGCCAACGAGCCGGGACTGAGTCCGTCGGTAGTGCAGTCGGCCAGTTTCACAAAGTTGTTCTCGACCAAAGTGTCCGGATCGGTGTACTCGCAGCCACTGATCGTGAACGGGACGGCGATCATCACCACCGAGGAAGCGAGAGCGTACGGGATCAACGCCACGACGGGCGCCATCAAGTGGGCCCGCTCGTTCGGCACGCCGTTCGCCGCTTCGACCATCGGTTGTTCGGACCTGACACCGGACATCGGGTCGACATCCACCCCGGTGGTGAATCCGGCCACCGGCATCGTCTACCTGACCACCCGGACCGAAACAGGGAAGGGGGGACTGGCCAATGCGCATTGGGAGCTCCAGGCACTGTCGGCGACCACGGGCAAGGAGGCGACGGGATTCCCGGTGACCATCGAGGGCACCCCCTACAACACCCCCGGCGTGGCTTTCAATCAGGCCTATGCGCTGCAACGGACGGCGCTGCTCCTGCTCAACGGCATCGTCTATATGGGCTTTGCCTCAGACTGCGACCTCAACCCTTATCGCGGGATCGTGGTCGGTGTCAGCACGACGACCCATGTCATCACCACCATGTGGAGCGACGAATCGGGCATCGGTACCAACCAGAACTCACAGGCCGGGATCTGGCAGAGCGGAGGTGGCCTCGTCTCCGACGAACCGTCTCGGATCGTCCTGACCACCAGCAACGGACTCTCGCCGCAACCCGCTCCCTCGAATAGACCACCGAAGACATTGTCCGAGTCGGTCATCGCCTTGACTGTCGGATCCAATGGCAGGATCACCCCCACCCAGTTCTTCGCGCCGAGCAACGCCGCCAATCTCGACGCCAACGACGAGGACTTGGGCGCCGGTGGTCCCATGGCCCTTCCCACCACCCACTTCGGCACCAAAAAGCACCCTCATCTGCTCGTCCAAGTGGGCAAGGACGGCCGGATCTTCCTGGTCGACGCCGATGACATGGGGGGATTCGAGCAAGGGGCCAACCACGGCAATGCCGTCCTCCAGACGCTCGGCCCCTTCGGCGGGGTATGGGGCCATCCCGCGGCCTACGGGGGCCAGGGCGGCTGGGTGTACGTGCTCGAAAGCGGCGGCGGTGTTCTGCGTGCCCTCAGCTACGGGTTGAACGGCACCGGCGTCCCCAAGCTGTCGTCTTCCGGTACCAGCGCCACTCACTTCGGGTACACCTCTGGATCCCCGTTGGTGACCAGCGACGGAACGACTGCGGGCAAGGCGCTCGTGTGGGTCGTGGACAGCAACGGTGGCACCGGGAGTGGTGGCCGGCTCCTTGCCTATTCGGCGATCCCCAAGTCCGGCACACTCCCCCTCCTGTGGTCGGCACCGATCGGGAGCGCCACCAAATTCGCGGTGCCCACGGCCTGGGAGGGCCGCATCTACATTGGCACGCGTGACGGGCACCTCCTGGCCTTCGGCTCATCGGCCAAAGCTCCCATCCAGGCAGCATCGGTCGACTTTGGCTCCGTGCCCGTCGGATCGAGCCGAACCCTCACCGTGTCCGCTTCGGCAACCCGGGGACTGACGGTCACCGGGCCGGTGACCGCCGACGGCTATGAGGCGGCCGGCGGCGGGGAGCCGGCCATCTCAACGACGACCTCCGCTCCGGGCGCGACGACAGCAACCACGATGGCTGAGGCGGCAACCGCGGGCCCGACCACCCCTCCCCCATCGTCGACCGCGCCGCTCGGCAGCACGGTGTTCTCTGTTCGTCAGCCTCGGCCGGGAACTCGGCTCGGTGCGGGATCCACCACACCATTGCGCATCACCTTCGCGCCGACAGGTCCGGGTCCGGTGGTGGCCACCGTCTCGATCCCAACCACCGCCGGCGTGCGCACCGTCTCGGTGTCGGGGTACGGCACCCTGGCAGGCCTGCTCGTCTCGGCCCAGCCGCTGGCCTTTGGTACCGTGGCCACCGGAGCGGGCGGCAAGTCCCTCACCGTCACGGTCGGCAAATTCCTGGAGCCGACCGGAACGCCTCACCGGCTTCGGGCTCCCATCCGCGCCCTACTCGGTGAGCGGGCTCCCCCCGGTCGGGACAGTCCTGTCCCCCCAGCAGACCTTGACCGTCTCCGTCCTGTTCGACCCAGCTCGGGCGGGCACCTACCCGTCCCGGGTACGGATCGCCAGTAACCACGGATCTGCGACATTGCCCGTATCCGGTAGGGCGGTGACCGGGGTGGCGCACCTGGCCGTGAGCAGCCCCGTCGTCGACGCGGGCGTCGTCCCGGTCGGGAGATCGGTCACGGTCACCTTCGACGTGGGCAACAGCGGAACGATTGCCCTGGTGATCACCCGGGCAATCGCGCCCGCCGGTGCGTTCTCTACCACGGTGCCCATGCCCGAGGACACCACCATCGACCCGGGCACCTACCTCCATCAGACTTTGACGTTCAGACCGACGGTGCCGGGGCCCGTGATCAGCCAGTACACATTCCAGAGCAACAACGAACAGGGTCCGGTGACCGTGACGCTCGAGGGAACGGGCGGGTGATCCCCGCAGGCCGAACCATGTGATCGGATCGCCCCCGTCGTGCAAGGATGCCGTGGTGCGATTGCCATCGAATCAAAGGCCGCGATGACCGCGACCCCGTTGGCCGGCATCACGGTGCTCGACCTGAGCACCTTCCTCTCGGGTCCAATGGTCACCCGCGCTCTGGCCGACCTCGGTGCCGAGGTCATCAAGGTGGAGTCACCGTCGGGCGATCCGACCAGGGCCGGAGCGGGCATGAAACCGGGTGATCCACCCTCGCCGTTCTGGATCTCACTGCATCGCGATCGCCGAGGAGTGGTGCTCGACCTCAAGTCCGACGAGGGACGGAGCGTGCTGATGGACTTGGTAGGAGCCTCCGACGTCCTGGTCGAGAACTTCCGTCCGGGAGTCATGGAGCGGCTCGACCTCGCCCCCGCCCGGCTCCGCTTGGTCAACGGACGCCTCGTGCACTGCAGCATCACCGGTTTCGGACCCGATGGTCCCATCGCCGACCAGGTGTCGCTCGACGGCGCTGTCCAGGCCTTCGCCGGCCTGGTCGATCTGGCCGACCGTCTTGGGCTGACCGCTAGTCCCTCACCGCTCACCGTTGCCGACATCGCCGGGGGATCGATGGGAGCCCAGGCCATCCTGGCCGCCCTCCTGGCCCGTGAGCGGACTGGCGTCGGGGCCCACATCGAGGTGAGCTTGTTCGAGGCCCTGCTGCAGTGGCTCACGCTGGCAGACCGGACCGGGACCCTGGCTCCCCCGATCACCCAGGTGGTGGTGGCCAGCGATGGGCGGGCGATGCTCGTCCAGTCACCCCTTCATTTCCAGCAGCGACTCGTCGAGCTGGTCGCCCAGGTCCCCGGTTTCGCCGATCTGGCTGAAAAGGGCCGATTCGACACCCTCGAAGGTGTTCGCGCCGACCCGGAGGAATACAGCCGGGCCATGCGGCGAGCGTTCGCCAGCCGCACGTCAGAGGAGTGGCTGGAGCTCCTTCTGGAGAAGGGCATTCCTGCCTCGCTGCTCAACTCGATCGATGAGGCGATGGACCACCCCCAGCTGGAGTACCGCCATGCCGTGGTCGAATTGCAACTGGCGGGTGGCGATCGGACCAAGGTCCTGGCCAGTCCCTACTGCTTCGACGGGGTTCGCCGCACCGACACCCGGCTCCCACCTGCCCTGGGAGAAGACACTGCATCGGTGCTCCGCGACCTGCTCGGGTATGACGACACCCGCATCACCGACCTGGCCGCTTCCGGGGCCTTCGGTACTGGCAGCGTCGTCAAGTGAGGGCGCTCCAGGTCGTCGCCCACGGGGACCCGGCGGAGGTACTGGAGCTCCGCCAGGTATCCACCCCTGTGCCAATGCCAGGCCAACTCCGAGTGCGAGTCGGGGCCGCGGCGCTGAACCTGCCCGATGTCAACCTCTGCCGCGGGCTCTACCACCTGCGTCCGTCGCTGCCCTTCACGCCGGGGATGGAAGCATCGGGGATCGTGCTCGAGGCCGGTTCCGATGCGGACGAGGGCCTGGTCGGTTCGCGGGTGGTCGGGGTGCCCGAGCTCCCCAACGGTGCCCTGGCCGAGGAGACGATCCTGGTAGCCGAACGGGCGCACCGGGTCCCCGACGCGGTGGACGACGCCACGGCAGCAGCCATGTTCATCGCCTTCACCACCGCGCACGTCGCCCTCATTCGCCGCGCCCGCCTGCAACCAGGAGAGACGCTCGTCGTCCACGCGGCTGCCGGAGGAGTCGGGTCGGCGGCGGTTCAGCTTGGTCAGGCCATCGGGGCCGAGGTCATCGCCGTCTCAAGCAGTCCCGCCAAGCAGGACGTGTGCCGTGCGCTGGGTGCCGGTGTCGTCGTGGATTCGTCGGCCGAAGACGTCGTGGCCCGGGTGCTCGAGGCGACCGGCGGTCGCGGGGCCGACGTCGTGTTCGACCCGGTGGGAGGAGAGGCGTTTCAGCAGACCACCCGCTTCGTTGCTCTGGATGGCCGGATTCTGGTCGTCGGCTTCGCCAGTGGCGAGATCCCAGAGGTCAGGGCCAACCACGTCCTGTACCGGAGCTACTCGTTGCTCGGTGTCTATGTCGGGGCCTACCGCGTGACCGAGCCGGTCGCGCCTATCTGGCGGATGTGTACGCGAGCCTTGCCGCCATGCTCGAGGGCGGGGAGCTCCACCCCCTGATCTCCGACGAGATCGCCCTCGACGGTGTCGCCAAGGCGCTGACCGATCTGGCCGAGCGCCGCACCGTTGGGAAGATCATCGTCAGACCATGACACCGGGCGCTGGGCACGGCCGGACGATCCGTTCAGGACGACCCGGTCAATCGGTGTTCCGATCTCCCAGCTTGGCCTCGTGAGGCAGGAACCGGCCCAAATCCGACAACACCCCGTAGAACTCGCTGACGGTGTCTTGGATGATCCGGCGAACAGGCAGCACCTCCGAGACCCGACCTGCCACCTGACCGCCGAAGGCGAAGCCGGCTTCCAGATCGCCATCGAAGTAGAGCCGGAGCGCCCCGTCGAGCCCCACTGTGCGACCCATGTCGACCGATTCCTCCTTCTCCAATCCCTCGCTGAACCGGGTCCGCATCACCCGGTAGGCAGGGCTGGAGTGGGCGCTGAGGACCACGGTGTCGGTGGCGTCGGCCTCGGTGACCAGCCGCTTGTAGTTGTCGTGCACCGGTGACTCGGAGGAGCTGACCATGCGCGTCCCCATCTGGACGCCTTCGGCTCCCAGGGCAAAGGCCGCTGCCATCGACATGCCGTCCACCATCCCCCCGGCGGCAATGACCGGCAGGTCGAATTCCCCGCACACCTGGGGCAGGAGGACGATCGTCGATACGGGCCGGGTGCTCTTGAAGCCGCCTCCCTCCCCTCCTTCCACCACCAGCCCGTCCACCCCGGCGTCCACTGCCTTCTGGGCGGCGCGCAGCGACGGGACCACATGGAAGACGGTGATCCCGGCTTCGTGCAGCTGCCCGGTGAACCGGTGCGGGTCACCCGCCGATGTGGTCACGAACCTGACCCCCTGGCCGGCGACAAATCTCACGATCTCGGGGTCGGTCACCAGCATCTGGGCGATGTTCACACCCCAAGGCCGGTCGGTCAGGTCGCGCATGCGCGCCATCTCGTCCCGGACCTCGTCGAGACGGCCGGACGACGTCTCGACGATGCCCAGACCGCCAGCGTTCGAGACCGCCGACGCCAGTCGGGCCCGGGCGATGAAACCCATGGGTGCCTGGACGATCGGGTAGTCGATCCCGAGCAGTTCGCTGACCCGCGTTCGCAGGGGCGGGGGTGGCTGCGGAGTTGGTGTCATTCCCTCATCATGCCCACTGGTGGTCGAGCGCCGCGGGGACGGAGGCCGTCCCCTACCCCCGGACGTCAGCTCGGTGACGGATCGACGGTGACCATCACCTTGCCGCAGTCCTTGGAGCCGGAGAGGACGGCGAGAGCCTCATCGAACCGGGCGAGCGGGATCCGGTGGGTCACCAAGGCCGAGAGGTCGCGGCGGGCGAGCAGAGTCGATGGCGTCTTCGAAGCGGGCCGGGTATTCCATCGACCCTCGAATCGTGAATTGCTTCATGAGCAGCAGGAGATAACTGGTGGGGATGGGTTCGAAATGCAGTGCCACCACGGACAGACGCCCTCCGACCGGCCCGTGGTCGAGGATCTCGGTGATCACCTGCGGCGCCCCCGAGGCCTCGATGAACGCCGCCGTCGCCGGCGTGGGGCCGAGCATGAACGGCGAGGTCCCGTGCAGGCGGGCGAGCTCGTCCCACACGTCGATGGCACTGGGATCGAGAGCCGACTGGGCGCCGATCTCCATGGCGAGCCCCAGCCGGGTGGGACTGAGGTCGACGGCGACGACCCTGCGGTGCCCGCGGTCGACCAGGGTGGCGATAGCAGCGAGCCCGATGGGCCCACAGCCGAACACGGCCACCCCGTCGCCGGGTCGGACGTCGGCCTGATCGGCAGCCCGCATCCCGACGGCCAGCGGCTCGGCGAGCGCAGCGATGTCGAGGGGAAGATCGCCGGGCACGGCGAACAGGCGGCCCCGGTCGACGTCGGTCACGAGCAGTTGGGTGGTGAGGCCTCCCTGGGCGGCGCCGTTTCCTATGCGGCCCCGCTCGTCGTCGCCCGGATGGACGACCACCCGATCGCCGATCCGGACCGAGTCGACGTCGGCGCCCACCCACTCGACCGTGCCGGCGATCTCGTGGCCGAGGCACAGTGGGGCGTCGGCCGGCCCGGCCACGCCGCCCATCCGGATGTACGAGAGATCGCTACCACAGATGCCGCAGGCAGCCACACGCCACCAGCGCGTCGTTCGGGCCGGGATCGGGCGGCCCGACCTCGTCGAGCCGCACGTCCCCCGGGCCGTGCACGCGGACCTGCTGCATCGACCGACCGCCTCAGGGCGGAGGCTCGAACAGGAAGGACATGGCATCGCGGATCCCCGCATCGACGACCTCGATCCGGATGCCGAGCTCGTTGCGGTGATAGGCCCACGACGCGGGAGCGACGGCGCCCGCCCGGCCGCAGAGCTGCATAGGGCATCCCGAGGCCGACAGGCCCGCGCTCGACCCAGCGAGGTCGTCGCTCCAGAAGCCGATGTGATGAAGGTTGGAATGCTCGTTACAGCTCCAGACCGTGCCAGGGACCTCCTGGATCAGCTCCAGATGGGGCGCGTCCACCGAGTAGCAGATCGTCGTGGGCAGGACGAGGTCCTGATCATCGCCGTCGCGGACGTCGGTGGCATCGATATGCAGGACGGGTCCCCAGCTGATGCCGAGCTGATCGGTGACCGTGGCCTGGGCTCGGGCGAGATCGGGGACGACAATGCCGACGTGGTACAGCGGCGACAGGGATGCGGGCGTCATGGGAGCAGGTACCCACCGTCGACGACAAGTGTGTGGCCGGTGACATAGCCGGCTGCCGAGCTGGCCAGGAACTGCACAGCACCGACGATATCGGCCGGGGCCCCGAGCCTGCCCATCGGTATGTGGGCCACCTCGGCATCGAGGAGCTCGGGGAAGTGGGCCATCGGCGCCGTCATCGGAGTGTCGATGACCCCGGGGGCCACGGCGTTGACCCGGATGCCGTCACCGACCCAGTGGCGGGCCAGGTTCCTGGTCAGGGCCACCATCCCCGCCTTGGCCGATCCGTACCCGGGGACGATGGGGATCGAGCGGAAGGCGGAGAGCGACGCCAAGTTGATCACGCTCGCCCCTCCGTCGATGGTGCTGGCGGCCAGCCGACTCCGGCAGGCGGTGGTGAGGCGCATCGGGCCGGCGAGGTTCAAGGTGAGCGCGGCGGCGAAGGTTTCCGGCTCCCATTCGTCGCGGCCTCCCGGGAAGTTGGCCCCGGCGTTGTTGATCAGCACATCGAGCTGCCCGAGCGCCTCGACGACGGCGTCGACGGTGGCCGGGTCGGTCATCTCGCAACGGCGGTAGGTGAAGCGCTCGAGGTCGGTGTCGTAGTCGGCCGGAGACGCTCGGGTGCCGGTCACCGTGACCGAGGCGCCGGCGTCGACAAAGCCGGTGGCCGTCGCGTGGCCGATGCCGCTGGTGCCGCCGGTCACCAGCACCGCGGCTCCGGTGAAGTCGAAGCTGATGCTGTTTGTCATCGATCCTCCAGTCGCTGGAGGGATCGGGCCAGCCAGGCCCGCTCCCAGAAGTTGGTCGCCGCGCCGTGTAGGGAACGGGTGGCGGCCGCAGCGACGTCGCGGGCAGGTGCGTGGCCGGGATCGGCAGTCAGGACGATGTCGGTGAGGTGCAGGGCGGCCACAGGTTCGCCGGCGCGGAGCCGGTCACGGGCTGCGCCGACCAGGGCGTCGGCACCGGCCAAGGCAACGAGGTCCGGGGCGACGACCGTCGTGGGCACGTCGTAGAGCTCGGTCGTCGACCGGTGATGGAACCACCCGGCGTACGTCTCCCAGATGGCCCGCACGTTCCAGCTGGTCTTGCCATAGCCCTCCCCGACGTCGAGGTGGTCGGGGACCCGCACGTCGCCCATCAGCGTGTGCACGTCGGTGCCGGCGTTCATCCCGTCAACGGTGCGGTCGTGCACCCACTGGGTGGCGTCCCGCATGGCCATGATCTCCTCGGCGATCCGGTCGGCTCCTTCGATCGGGTCGAAGTGGCCGGTGAGCAGGCGTTCGGCGCCCAGGCCGAGCACCAGATCGAGCGAGTCGACATAGGCGAGCGCGTCCCGGTAGCGGTCGCCCCGCATGGTGACGAGATTGGGGACGTGGCCGAACAGGGGTCCGAACAGGTTCCCGGTGAGCGCGGTGCGGCTGTCGGGAAGCCAGATCACCAGTGCGTCGGTGGTCTCCCCGCCGGGCACGGAGAGAAGGACCAGTCGGCGTCCTCCGATGGTGAGTTCGAGCCGGTCGCCGAAGGTGACGGTGGGCTCGGGGCGGGCCTGGGACGTGCGTCCGACGCCGAGCGACTCGGCATGAGCCATGGCGGCGAGGATGGCGTCGATCCAGGCGAAGGCAGCGTTTCGTGACCGGAACGCCTCGAGTCGCTCATTGTCGGCACGCCAGGTGGCGAAGTTGGCCTGGGCGACCACATCGGTCTCCTCCCCGCGGAAGCAGTCGACGCCACCCACGTGGTCGAAATGTCCCTGGGTCAGGAGCACGGCACGGACGGGGCGGGGATCCACGGCGTCGAAGACACGGCGGTGCAGAGGGCCCTTCGAACCCCATGCCCGTGTTGACGACGACCCGGCCATCGTCGGTGGTGAGTAGATAGGTGTTCGACAGCCCTGGGGACAGCCAGATCCCGTCGCCGAGATCGACGGCCGGCTCACCCCGGGTGGCGGCGATGGCGTCGGCGCCCGGCCGCTGGCGGTGGATCCCCGCCACGGTCAATGAACCTCAGTCCGGATCTGAGGGAACGCTTCGTAGTAGAAGGCGAACCGCTCCCGTAGCTCTGCGGGGTCAATTCCGAAATCGCCCCGTAGGTCGTACACGACCCGTCCGCCCTTCCCGCGAGGATTGCCGGCCAGATAGGCGGCGAGCTCGGAGCGGGAGCGGTTGGTCACTTCGAGACCGGCGACCCCGAGAATCCGCTCGGCGGTGCCGAGGTCGTCGGCCACGAACGCGTTGAACTCGACGTCGACCCGCTGGTCCCCGGGAATGAGATGGGCATCGCGGACCGAGGCAGCCAGGAGGCGCTCGATCCGGTCGACCCAGTACGCGGCAAGCTCGTCGGCCTCGACGTGCACCCGCCGCAGCCGGTCACCGTAGGCCAGCATGGTCATGGCCGACTGGAGCACGGCCACCGGATCCCGGAGCGTGAAGGCGATCGTCGCATCCGGGAACGTGTCCATGAGGGGCCCGAGCTGCTCCAGGTGCTGTGGGCACTTGAGCACCCAGCGATTCGGCCCGCGCAGGTAGCTGAGGACCTGAAGTTCCCGGCGCAGGAAGCCGTAGTGTCGGCGCTGGTCCAGGTCCAGGTATGTGTCGCGCCAGGCCGGCACCCGGGCATGCCACTCGGTCACGTAGGAACAGAAGTCGAGGTCGACCAGTTCGCAGTCCTCCTCGATACTCGATGGTGGCCGGTCATGCATCAGGGCCGCCAGCGGTGCCACCCGTTGCGTCGTCTCGTGGACCCGAAGGCACCGCAGATAGCGCGGATCGACGCCGCCTCGTCCCGGCCCATCACCCGCCACCGGCGTTGGTTCGATCACCTCCCACCAGGGCATGGACCGGAACCGGGAGTCCGCGGCCAGCAGGTTCACCAGATGCGTCGTGCCCGATCGGGGCAGGCCGACCACGATCACCGGCGGCTCCAGCAGGATTTCGAGCGCCTCGGGGTGACGCCGGACGAAGTCCTCGAACCGCAGACGCGCCTTCAGCAAGCCGACCATCCGATCACGGACGATGTGACGGCCGAGCCCGACAGGCCTGAGTCGGCGTCGAGCGCGGTGGACATGGCGGCCAGGCGGGCCGGCAAACTGTCGTCGCCGAAATCGGACAGGCCGGTCGAGCGGATCGCATCGGCGACGATCCCATCGGGACCGAGGTCGACCTTCATGCTCAGCGCCATCTCGTAGAGTGCCCGTTCAGCATCGTCGCGAACAGGTTCCCGCAGGTCGGCGATTCGTACTTCTCTCACGTGCCCCGTCCCCGGCGGTCCAGACCGGAGCGATCGGCGACCGTGGGGACCACATGGTCGGGGGGCGAGGTCCGCAGCCGCCGTCTCCGGGCCTCCCGTGTGGTCGCCAGTTCCATTCCAGGGGCACCGTATCGCACCCGATGCAACGAGAACTCAGGACAGGACCGCGCGCCGTGCGCCACTATTGGGGCTTCAACCGAGCCGTACCGTGAGCGGGGTTATGTCCACATCGCCTGGCTGCCGAGGGACTGTCCGGATCCGTTGATCGCTCCGCACCCGATCATCCACTGCGATCCCTCCATTCACACGGAAATGAGTTGGCGCAGCATCTCGCCGAGGTGCTCAACGATCCCGAAATGCCCATAACCCTCTCGCATGGTCAGGGCGGTCCTCGGGAGATGGTCAGCCAGCCAGCGGGCATGGGCAGGGGGAGCCATCAGGTCCTCCGATCCGAACCACAGCAGGACGGGGCATTGAATCGCCTCTGGGTCGAAGTCCCAGGCGCCCACCCACGCCACGTTGTCCCAGGCGCATCCCGACTTTCCCTGGCGCAGCGCCTCCTGCAATTCGAGTAGCAGGGCATCTGCGAAGGTTCGGTCGTCCAAGAGCTGCCGGTCACGCCCACTCAGAACGGAGTCGAACGCCTCCCGCATCCTGCCCACATCGGCAAAGGTTTCCAGTCCCGGAAAACCCCGGGCGAACATGGCGGCCGCGGTGTCGGGATCGTCAGGCAGGAAGGTGACCGCCTCCTGGTCGACTTCGGAGAGATCGTCGAGGGCGCCCGGGACGAGCTGAAACGGTCCTGCTCCAGAGGCCACCCCCACAGCCGATACCCGATCTCCGCCGGCAACGGCGGTAGCTAACGCGAAGGGACCCCCACCTGATTGGCCCATCGTTGCGAACTGCTCGACGCCCAGTCGATCTGCGACCTCCAAGGCCAGGGCGCCTATCGACGACAGGCCAAAGGGGGACTCGCTCGACTGCCCGTAGCCAGGCCTGTCGAAGGTGATGAGACGAACGCCTTGCTCGGTGGCCACCTCCTCGCCCCACGCCAGCTCCAAGCGGGAGCCGGGAGTTCCATGGAAGTGCAGGACCGGGTGGCCATCGCTGGCGCCCGCCTGCCGCACCCTCAGAGTGTTCTTCCCGATGGCCATGTCTTGTTCGTCCGCCACGCAGCGAAGTTTACCGGGGATCGACCACCTCGTTCCTTCGGCGAGTGAGGCTGGTCACCGAGGCTGGCAGGTGAGCACTGTCGTAGCCCAGGCCTTGAGCCTAATCGCTGACAAAGTCACCCAGGATCGGTCGATCAGAGCCGTGCATCCGGGGACTTCGTCAAGTGTCGACCTCGCAGCCGTCAGATCGCCCATCCCCTGACCCTTTCAGGGAGATAGCCCGGCCCTCACCCCTGCACTCGCATCTCAGTGACATTCGATGTTTCGGACCAATGGCCATGGGGTACATCGTCTGGGCCCATCAAGCAGGAGCGGAGAGAGTTCCCCTTCTTGAGCCGGGCAAGCGTTGACCCTCACCACAGCCGGGGGTCGGCGCGCCCCTTCCCCATACGAGACCCGGCCTTCTTCAGATTCTCCCCCCACAGACCCCTTGGAGAGGGGTGCGTCTGGGCGGTCGAAGTGCATAAATCTGCTGTTTGGAGGCAGGGGTGGCTAGGTAGGGTCCAGTCGATGGATGGGCACGAATCGATCCCGGTGGCGGCGATGTCGGCGAGGGACGGCACACCCATCTCGTGGTTCTGTGCACCTGCGGCACATCCGGCGAAGGGGACATTGCGACTCACCTGCTTGAAGTGGTCGAAGTCGACCTGCTGTTCCGATCCCGGACGACCAGATCCGCATCCTGACAAATCTGCCGACGTCAATGTACTGCAGTCGGGTCCGGGCTCGCCCGCTCGCCTTTGCCGTCCAGGTCACGGTTTTCCCCCAAACCCACCCGTCATGTCGAGATCGGTCGAGGAGCCCGAGATAGTGCGTTCCTCAGCCGCTGTTCCGGCGATACTTGGTGGCAGGACGTCCGTTACCAAGTATCATGAACCCATGAGTGCAATCCAGCAGTATCTCGTGTCAGCTTCGGGTCAGATGTCGGTGCCGGCAAATGTTCGACATCGGTGGAACCTCGACCAGGGAGGTCCGGTCGACGTGATCGACTTGGGATTTGGCGTGCTCACCGTTCCCGCCGGCCAGGCGCAATTCCTTCTTGGCGATCTCCTCAGCCGCGAGGACCACGCGGCATTCGTCGCCTCCCTCGCAGACGATCCCGATCTCGCCACGACTTGAGTCACATCGTCCTCGACGATCATCTTCTGCGCGACGTCCTCGCCGGTGAACAGGAACGCCACCTCAGCGGGCTCGTCGCGTCGAACCAACTTGCCTCCACTAATCTGTACTACGTGCGGCTCTGCAAGAGTGTCGTGGGCGCACGAGGCGGAGCCCTCACCGGGGGTTGGTCCCGCGAGCGGCGACAAGAACTCGGACGCCGCCTGTTGGATCTGCCCGATTCGATCGTGATCCCGCCGATGCGCCTCATCGGTTACCGAGTGGCGGAGTTGGCAGACGCTACGCGAATTTCGACACTGGGCGCCGAGGCAGTCGCCGCCGCCGAACACCTTGATGCCTCCCTGTGCGTCTGGGAGGGAGACGACGGTCCCGGCATTCGCTCTGCCGCACGTGCAGCTGGCGTTACCTATCGGACAGTGTCTCTGTAGATACCCCCACTATCGACCGGAGGATCGCCGAGCACAAAGTGGGTCTCTCCGTCGGCCGAAACTATCTGGTTAGCAGGATCCCAACGGACCACCGAGTGGCACCTTGTCCCGGTGTTCAGTCCCCAAAACGAGACATGGATGGGGCAGTGCTCAGGTCCAGAGCGTTCAGCAATCCAATGTCTTGTCGTGGCTGCCCGAAACGCCGCTTGCCAGTGGAGGTGAACGGACTCGAACCGTCGGCCTCTACGTTGCGAAAGTGCGGTTCTCAGCCTTTTGACCAGGCCCTTTCCGAGGACTTTCCTGGTAGCAGCGTTTCGATTCCCTCAGGTTGCCTCATGATCCCTCTCCTTCCCTCTCGATAAAGACACGTAAAGACACGCTCGGACAGAGCTCGTGGAGCATGTCCTCGGACCGCTGCTCATGTCCGATCAGCAGGTTCTCGCAACGCGGAGCGAATGGAGCGGGTTCCCCTTTTGACGACGATCACGTTCCTCGGCCAGCGAGCCGACATCACCGGCCCCCGCAGTGGCGGCGCTTGATGCCGGGCCGGACGACGGACGTCGATGTTTCAATCCGCCCCGGGGAGCGCTGGACCGCTCTCGTTGCTTACAGCTGTGCCCTGCCAGGCACGGCCCGTGTAATAGTCCGATTGGGCACCGTAGCGACGACGCGACAGTGGCGCACTCGGGCGTAGGTGTCCCGACCGCTTGACACCGCTCTGATACTGCGCCTGTTGGTGGCACCGACACGCCACGGCAGCGACCGTAGGAGGGATGTCTAGGGTCGAGCCGACGGAATCGCCGGGTTCCCGGGCGCCATGGTCTGCGCACCTGGACCGTCGAGATCGAGACGGGCGAGCTGGATGCGGGAGCTGATATTGAGCTTCCTGAACACGTTGCGCAGGTGAAAATCGATCGTGCGCGAGCTGAGGAACAACTGGGCTGCCACCTCTCGGTTGCTGAGGCCCTGGGCCACGAGGTGCACGATCTGGAGCTCCTGTGCTGTGAGTTCGTCCCTGGTGCTTGGGTCACGTCGCCGAGCCACTTGCCCGCTTGCGCGCAGCTCCATCCGTGCGCGCTCCGCCCACAGCCTCGCTCCCAGTTCCTCAAAGCCGTTGAGAGCCGCACGCAGGTGCTCACGCGCCTCAACTCGACGGCGGGTGCGCCGGAGCAGCTCACCCAGGGCGAGTTCGGCGCGGGAACGCTCGAACGGACGGCTGGCGTTGGCGTGCGCGTCCAGTGAGGCACGTAAGAGACGTTCGCATTCCCGCTCGTCATGGGAGAGCAGACCTCGGCAGTGCAGAGCACTGCGCGTGCCCAGGCAGCCCCGCCGTTTTCCGCCCATGGTTCGAAATACGCAAGCCACTCACGGGCTGCATCCCGCTCGCCGGCGTGGACCGCCGCTTCGATTCGATCGAGCATGGCCCACAACCCGATGCCCCTGTTGGAGATGGCTCGGGCGTGCGAGAGCGCCTCTTCGGTTCGGCCGAGTCCTAGCTCGAGCACCGTCAGCGCCCAGTGCGCTGACTCGGTGGCAAGGGCGAAACGCCGCGCGGACGAGAGCTCGAGACTCTCCCCCGCCAGGGACCGGCACTCGTCCTCGTCCCCGCGGTGGGCTGCGATTAGAGCGAGCTGGACGAGATGGTACGCGACGAGGTCGTGCTGGCCGATCTCTCGTGCGATCCGGAGGCCTTCGCTCATGTTCGCCGACGCCGAGGCCCAGCGGCCTTCCCACAGCTCGGCCCAGCCCACCCGGGGAAGGATCTGCGTGAGGATGACAAGCAGGCCGGCAGTGCGGGCCCGAACTATCGCCTCGTGGTTGATGCGGTAAAAGGCCCGATCGTCCCCAAGGAAGAGCGCGGCTCGCCCGGCGAACAGGAGCGCCACGGGCTCCTCGGTCGTAGAGTCGTCATCAAGCTGCGTCGCCAAACTCAAGGCCAGGCGAAGTGCCGGCGCGGCAGTGGCGAAGTCGCCCTCATAGTGGGCGCCGAGCCCGGTCAGAAGGGCAACAAGCATACGGCCGATCGGGGTGTCCACGGCGAGGCCTTGTGCGAGCTGGGAGATCGCAACAGCCGCCTCACCGTCATCTGCCCAGGTCGCAGCGACGCTGGCAAGGAAGAGCAGCTGCAGCGCACGCTCGCCATCGAGCGGCGCGACCTCAGCCGCAGCACGAAGGAGAAGCTGACAGGCGTCCGCGGGGCTGCCGTCGTTCATCTCGATCAAACCGAGATAGCGGTCGATGTCGGCGCGCTGGAATGGCTCCGAAGCGAGCGGCTGGGCTTGCGTGAGCAACATCGCCGCCCGCTCGACTCGGCCTCCTAACCAAGCGTTCTCCGCCGCCGCGATCACTCGATGCACCCGCTGGCGGTCGTTCGATGTCAGTTTGGCGGCCCGCTCGAAGGCCAATGAGGCGGCGGCGAAGCCACTCCGCTTCCGCGCTCGCTGTGCGGCCTGGTCCAGCTCCTTCGCGACCGCAGGGTCGCGTCCGACGGTTGCGGCGGCGTGGTGCCACGCCCGGCGATCGGCTTCCGACTCGCCGTTGAGCACGCTCGCCAGCGCCCGGTGGACGGTGTGACGCCGCGAGAGCGGAGCGCTGTGGTAAACGGCTGAGCGCACCAGCGGGTGATGGAACTCGAGCTGGTTCCCCCGTACCTTGGCGAGCCCCTCCCGCTCGGCGGCATCGAGCGCCTGGGGGGCGGCTCCCAGTTGCGCCGCCGCGCTGAGGACGATGGCGAGCTCGCCGCTGTCCTCAGCAGCGGCGACGAGCAGTAGCGTCTGGGTGTCCTCAGGCAGCTGATGTACCCGCGCCAAGAAGGCATGCTCGATGCGTTCGCTGACCGGTAGCGGTGTGAGCATCGGCTCGGCGCCTGTGAGTTGCGCCTCACTCAATACCCCGGGGAGCTCGAGCAAGGCAAGAGGATTCCCGCCGGTTGCCGCAACGAGACGCTGACGTGCCTCAAGCGATAGTGCGACGTTCGCCCGACGGCCGATCAGCGCCGCCGCCGCCTGCGAGTCGAGCCCGCCGAGCGCGAGTTCTGGCAACCCATGTGCCTCGAAGCCGTAACCCTCGCGCTCACGGACGGCGAAGAGCATGGCGATTCCCTCCGCCTCGAGCCGACGGCCGACGAACACGAGGGCGTCGGACGAAGCAGGGTCGAGCCACTGGGCGTCGTCGATAAGACAGAGAAGCGGCTGGTCCTCGGCCGCCTCGGCCAGCAGGCTCAACACGGCCAGCGAGATCAAGAAGCGGTCGTGTCCTCCTCGCTCCTCGAGCCCGAGCGCTCCCCGCAGCGCGCCCCCCTGGGGTTCGGGGAGGCTCTCCAGGCGCCCAAGGATAGGACGGACGATCTGGTGCAACGCGGCGAAGGGGACGTGTGCCTCCGATTCGATCCCGCTGCCGCTCAGGACCTGCATGTCGGACGCTCGCTCTCGTGCGTCCTCGAGGAGGGCGGACTTGCCGACACCCGCCTCGCCGCGGATGACGAGCACCCCGCTTCGCGACTCGCGAGCGTCCTCGAGAAGCGCGCCGAGCCGAGCGCGCTCCGCTTCTCTGCCGAAGAGCATCCCCTCTCGATGGTACCCGCTGTCGCCGGGAGCCAAACCGGCGAAATCGCCGGTGCGAATGCCTAGGGCGGGGAGCAATCTTGACACTGATCCCTGTACCCGACGGAAAGGACACCGAAATGACCACACCCGAGACCACCGCTAACAGATCCCTACACAGCAGTGAACACGCAAACATCCCGCCTGAGCGCCGCGATCATCGAGCAACCACGGTGAGCACCGCCGGATCCGGCGTCGACACCCACGAGATGGTTCTGATCCACAGTGTCATTCGGCGTGAGATCGGTCAGCTGCCCAGACTGTTCCGCTCCGCGGCCAACGACCCATCGCGATCCAAGATCATCGGCGCGCACGCACGGGAGATGTTGAACTTCCTGCACACGCACCACACCGGCGAGGACTTGCTGCTCTTTCCCCTGCTCCGCGAACGACGTGTGCTCGACCCGGAACTGATGGACCGAATGGATGCCCAACATGCTCAGGTCGGCAACGCCGTCGTGGCTATCAACGCGGATCTGCCGGCGTGGACGACGAGCGCGGACGCCGCCGCCGGCGAGCGGATGGCGGCCCTCATCGACACGACGATGCCGACACTGATCGGTCATCTCGATGAGGAGGAGCAGAAACTGCTCCCGGTCGTCTCGGTCACGCTCACCCAGAGCGAATGGGACGCGCTCGGCAAGCACGGCATCAGCGCGATCCCGGTCACGCGGCGCCTGGTGACCCTCGGATACATCATCGAGGAGACCGATGACGCGGAGCGGCATAAGTTCATGCAGGTCCTGCCAGCCCCGGTTCGTCTGGCCTACAAGCTGATCGGCCACCGCCAGTTCACCCGCGAGACCACCGCCATCCGCACCTGACCCATCTCGCGACCCGACACCCACAGCCCGAGCGAAGGCCTGGACTGTGGTGTCGATCGCCTTCAACGCTGCCCGTGCACAGCCCCCCCGCAACCGCCTACCCATCCTCAACGTGCCAACCGACAAGGAGATTCAGATGACATTGTTGCATCCGGGCGAGAAGTTCCCCAACCTCGCCGTCACCCCAACCGATGGGGCCGGCCCAGACGTCCCCCCTCTACACCCCCCCGCGAAGAACCTCGCCCTGCTCCTGCTCGCGATGACGCAGTTCGTGATCGTGATCGACGCCTCGATCGTGAACGTCGCGCTGCCGTCAATCGGACGAGCGCTGAACGTCTCGCGCACCGACCTCTCGTGGGTCGTGAACGCCTACGCCCTGACCTTCGGCGGCTTCCTACTTCTGGGCGGCCGGATGGCCGACCTGCTCGGCCGCCGGCGCATGTTCATGGTCGGCCTCGTGCTGTTCACGCTCGCCTCGCTGGCCGGCGGACTGGCGCAATCTGAGGCATGGCTCATCGCCGCCCGCGCCGCGCAGGGCCTCGGAGCCGCGATCGTCTCGCCCGCCGCGCTGTCGATCATCACGACCACTTTCTCCGAGGGTGCCGAGCGCAACCGCGCGCTCGGCATCTGGGGTGCCGTCGCCGGCGCTGGAGGCGCAGCCGGCGTCCTGCTCGGCGGCATCCTTACCAGCGGACTGAGCTGGCGATGGGTCCTGTTCGTCAACGTCCCGATCGGCCTCGCAGCGGCAGCGCTCGCGCCCCGCACGCTGGTCGAGAGCCGCGCCGACGATGGCACCAACACCTTTGACATACCGGGTGCAGTCACCGTCACAGCGGGCCTATCACTCCTCGTCTACGCGATCGTCAACGCCGTTAACGTGGGGTGGAGATCGTCGGAGACGCTGCTGCTGATCGCCAGTGCGATCGTCCTGCTGATCGCCTTCCTGCTGATCGAGTCCCGCCAGCGCGAGCCGCTCATGCCGTTCTCGATCTTCCGCCTGCGGACCCTACGGGGCGCAGACATCGTCGGCCTGCTGCTCGGCATGTCGCTGTTCTCGATGTTCTTCTTCATCTCCCTGTACCTCCAAGAAGTCCTGCACTACTCGCCGATCAAAACAGGAATCGCGTACCTGCCTCTTGCGGTCGGAATCATCATCTCGGCCGGGCTCGCGTCACAGGTGGTCACGCGGATCGGGTTCAGGCCGACGCTGGTCGCCGGGCTGCTGCTCGTCGCCGGCGGCCTGGTCTGGTTCTCGCGAGTGCCCGCACCGGGAGGCTCATACGTCGCTGACGTCCTCGGCCCGTCGCTGCTGGCGGCCGCGGGGTTCGGGTTCGCCTTCGTTTCCGTGACGATCGCCGCGGTCACGGGGACCAGGCCGCATGAGGCGGGGCTGGCATCGGGTCTGATCAACACCGCGCAGCAAATCGGCGGCGCGCTCGGACTGGCGATCCTCGCGTCGATCGCCAACAGCCGCACCCAGAGCCTCTTCCACTCTGGAGTCCACAACGCCTCCGTTGCCCTGACCAAGGGGTTCGACCAGGCGTTCTTGGTGGGCGCCGGCTTCGCCGTCGCCGGTGCGATCCTGGCCTTCGTGCTGATCTCCTCACGGGACAGCCTCGGGCACTCGTTGGCCGACGGCAGCGACGACCCCACTCCTGCCGCTGCCGTCGGCGGCGACCCCATTCCTGCGGGTGCCGTCGGCTGACTCACCGGCGCCTCATCCTCCGAGCGGGCTACCAGCGCCACAGCCACTCTCGCCGCGGCGGACCCGCACGCTGAGCGATCCCATGGCGTACCCGCCGCGGATCACCGACAACCTTCACCCACACCGCATTGCCCTATCGAAAGGAAACCCCATGTCCACTGTCATCACCGGCGCTTCAGGTCACCTTGGCAGGCTCGTCGTCGACCAACTCCTCGCTACCGGAACGCCGCCGGCGCAGATCGTGGCCACCGGCCGAGACATTGACAAACTCACCGACCTCGCACAGAACGGGGTCACGGTGCGGCGCGCGGACTTCGCCGACCCGAGCACGCTCGAGGACGCCTTCGCGGGCGCCGACGTGATGCTGCTGGTCTCGACGACGACAGTCGGGGATCGATTCGACAACGCCCGCAAGGCCATCGACGCGGCGGCCAGAGCGGGTGTGCCCCAGATCGTATACACCAGTATCGTCAACGCCTCGACCGCACAAATGGCGCTCGCTCGCGAACATCGCCGCACCGAGAACTACCTGCGCGACAGCGGATCGGCGTTCGTCATCCTGCGCAACGGATGGTACTTGGAAAACTACACCGACCAGCTCCCGATGATCACCCAATACCACGCATTGTTGGGCAGCGCGCACGACGGTCTCGTCAGCGCGGCCAGCCGACGCGACTTTGCGGCCGCCGCCGCCGCGGTGCTGACGCACGACGAGCACCTCGGAGCGACCTACGAGCTCGGCGGAACGCCGTTTACCCTGACCGAACTCGCCGCCACGATCAGCGACGTCCTCGGCACCCACATCGCCTACCAGGACATGTCGGTCGCTGACTACACCAGCGCCCTGACCGCTGCGGGGCTGCCCTCAGAAATGGCCGCCGCCGTCGCCGACGCCGATGCCGGCCTGGCTCGCGGAGAGTTGTTTACCGCAAGCGAGGACCTGGTGAAGCTCATCGGTCGGCCGGCAACCACAGCGCACGAAGCCGTCCAGAACGCTGCCGCCACCATCGGTAGTTCGTGGCACCGCCACGCCACCGAGGCGCTACCACCGAGCCGACCAACGTTGGAAGGTGAGGACGCGCGGACGGTGTGACGTTCACTCGTTAACAGGTACCCAACGCAACAGGGTCCCGTGCCGACCGGGAACGCAATCCTCACCGGCATGGCCGTGCGTGGTCGGTCGGCGCCGTCGAACCGTCGTCATGAATCCGAAGTAGAGGGGTGCAGAGGATCTACGGGCGCCACCGCAAGGTGGAACGCCCTTTCGTGTCAGTTTGTGAAATCAAGGCCTCAGCCACGACCTTTACAAATCCATCGTAGCGCTCCTCGTTAAAAAACCACCCCTGACTAGGACTTCCCGGTGGAGGTGAACGGACTCGAACCGTCGGCCTCTACATTGCGAACGTAGCGCTCTACCAGCTGAGCTACACCCCCGAGTCGTGACGAGATTAGCCGCGGTGGGGGGAGCCGGATCCCGCTTTCTCCCTCGGGGTCGGGCCACCGACCGGCAGACACCCGCGCCCCAGTGGGACGAGCCGTCACCCCCCGGCGATTGTCGTGGTCGTGGTGGGTGGTGCCGTGGTGGTGGTCGTGGTGGGCGCCACGGTCGTGGTCGTCGTCGTGGTGGTAGGTGCCACGGTGGTCGTCGTCGTGGTCGGAGGCGTCGGTCTGGTCGTCGTCGTCGTCGTGGTGGTCGTGGGCGGCGTCTTCTTCCCCCCCGAACCGCCCACCTTGCGTCTTCGTGGGCGAGAAGGTGAACAGCGCCGCCGCGCAGTCCTGCGGCTGGGCGGCCACGACGACGTCGAGACCGGGCAGGGCACTGAAGCTCCAGACGGCCACCGGTGGTCCGGTCTCGAGGCAGGCCAATGCCGGGTCGGTGGTGGTCAGGCGGCTCAGTGTGCCCAGATACTGTGCCGTGCCGTCCGCAGTCGGCGAAACGATCGGGGACAGCGGGACCGCACCGCCCTTCCAGACACCGATGGTGATGTAGTTGGTTCCGGGCGGCCCTGTCGACGGGGTCGTCGAACCGAGCGAGGCGGCCGCGTTGGTCGGCCCAGTCGTGTAGTCCTTGGCCGCGGGGGCGTTGCCCAACAGGGCGGCCATCATGGCCGGATTGTTCCCGTCCATCCCCAGCGCCCAGATGCCCACACCGGCGATGTGGAACGAATTGGCCAGGCGCGCCTTCAGGGCCAGGGACGTGGGGTTGTCGAAGAATGTTTCGTGCCACTGCGACCCGACTTGATACGACGTCCACGCCGTCCTCGCACTCGGATCCCAGTAGGTGGGATGGCCGGACGCCGCGATCACGCCATCGCTCAGGGGAGTCTCACCACCGGTGGCTTGCGCGGTGAGCGTTCCGTTCGTCGTCGGCCAGTCGTACCCGTAGAAGGGCACGCCGAGGATCACCTTCTGGCGCGGCACCACGGCGGTGAACTGCTGGAGTGATTCGGTGTCGGTGTATCCGCCCCCGACCAGGGGTGCCGTCGGACTCGGGGTCTGCATGTTGTTCATGTCGTAGGCCATCACGAAGAATCCGTCGACCGCAGGCGCCAGGGCCGCGATGTCGTAGAAGCCACCTGGGTCGGCCGCCGAGCTGGCGTAGACGGCCATGGTGACCTGCCAGTGCGGGTTGGCCGCGTGTAACGCCGCCGATACCTGGGTGATCAGCCTGGTGAGACCCTTCTGATCGCCGCTCCCCTCCCCTTCGAAGTCAAAATTCACGCCGTCGAGGTTCTTGGCCGATACAGCTGCGATCAACGCAGCCGAGAGGCGGGCGGGCGCATTGGGGTCCGAGGTGATGGCATCCAGCGAGCTCTGGCTGAAGTCGGTGACCGTCAGCACGACCCGGTCGCCCGCGGCATGGGACCGGTTGACCAGGTTGACGAGGTCCTGGCTCTCGTATCCGTTCCATCCCGATCCGCTCTCGTCGAGTGTTCCGTCGGCGTTGGCGTCCACGCTGAAGTACGCCAGGGTGGTCAGATCCTTGACGTCGAAACCAGGTGATTGGGGCAGCGTCCAGTAGGGCGCGTAGCCGAAGACTTCGTGGGACTGCAGCGGGGGCGACCCGGCCAGGGACGGCGGTGCCGGTGCCGGCTTGCTGGTCGCCGCCGGGAGACGCAACGAGCGGCCCTGTCGCAAAGCCTGCAAGCTGTTCCCCGCACCATTCGATTGTGTCGCCGGCTGTCCTCGGGCCGCGCCACCGGCCGTCGAACCGAACGTCGTACTGGTGCTGCCGGCCAGGAGGACAAGGGCCAGGGCGCCGACCGCGATCGGCCCGATCCGCCGGCGCCCGAGGCCGTGCTGGGGGCCACCGCCGCCTTCGGACTGCTCGCCCGCCCACCATGCACCGAGGACGTGGAGACGCGCCCGTGCCGCGACCACCACGCCGGCCCAGCGCCCCGGTTGGGGTTCGGGCTCAGCCGAGTCGGCGTCGATCAATTGTCGATGAGCGGACGCTGCGAGCACCAACGGCTCGAGCGATGATGGCGGGGCAACAAATCTCTGCACACGATCGCCAATGAACCAACCTCCGTCGGAGACTTCGATCTCGAGAACTTCACCGCATGACCCGTCCGCCAGCTCGGTCATACCCGTCACGCCGACACTACACACATCAGACCAGGGCACCAACGCAGGCACCGGCACCCGGCCGCCGGTCTCAGGGGCGACGATCAGTCCGGCGCCAATGGCCTGCAACCCGTAGTGGGTCAGGGAGAAGGGAACGCCTCCCACCACCGAGCCGGTGCCGACCCCTCCGGCGCTGGTGCCAGGCATGGGAACGGCAGACACGACGGGGCTCTCCAGGGGGACTTCAACCCTGGCCTGACTTCGACGGGGCCGGTGGCGGAAGGAGCTCATAGGATCTTCGTCAGGATTCCGGGTTCTGACGTGGGCTCTGCCCCCCACGCCCTGTGACGAGATTACCACTCTGCGCATTCCTTGGTCCAGGGACGAGGACATATTTGCGCCAGGAGTCCAGGCGGTCCCGCAACCGGTCGAGGACGGCCATCTCCCGAACCCCTGGGACTAAAGGTTTGGGCCGCGATTCCGACAATTACCTAGGCGGCCGCATATCCGAGGCGAAACCAGAGTGGTCACCAGATGAAGTCACCCATCCACACCGTCAAGTCGTCCGGCACCGGCATGATCTTCGTGGAAGGGTTCCGTCTGCTCTTCGTCCTGGCCGGCTCAGTGGCCGGGTTCGAGATCGGTCGCTATGTCGATGCCAGTCCCCATGCCCCGGTGGTCGGCCTGCTGCTCGGCGCAGCGGTCAGCTACGTCCTCGGCGGTGTGGCCGGGCGGCTGGTCGACAGGGGTCTCCAGCAAGCCGTCTTCCTGTTCCGCAACACCCCTCCCGGAGAGACGTTCGCCGCCTCCATCATCGCCACGACCGGGATGCTTCTCGGGCTGGTGATCGGGCTCCCGCTGCTCGTCCTGTTCCACTCCGGCTTCGCCCTTCTCATCACCGCCGTCGTCGCCTGGGTACTGGCTTCCCTGGGTTGGAGGCTCGGATCGGTCAAGGGAAGACAGATCGTCGCCGCCGCGGGTCTGTCCCGGATTCTCGCCCCCCAGACGGCGCCCCCCGAGGGTCACGCTCTTCTGACCGACAGCTCCGCCCTCATGGACCGCTTCCTCCTGGTGCTGGGACGCGGCGGCCTGCTCCCGGGTGGCCTGGTGATCCCCCAATTCGTCATCGACCACATCCAATCGGTGGCCGTCAGTCCCGACCCGGTGACCTCCCGCCGGGCCCGACGGGGCCTCGAATCGGTCGAGGCCCTTCGGGAGATGGGCGTACCCGTGCACATCGCGCCCGACGAAGTGCCCGAGGTGGACGACCCGACCATCAGGCTGCTCACCGTGGCCCGGCGCCTCGGACTGCGGATCGGGACCTGTTCCACGCTCATCGTGGACGAGGCGGCCAAGTGGAAGCTTCCCGTCGTCGACCTCCGCAACGTGGCCCACGAGCTCACGCCCGACCACCTCCCCGGTGAGCGGCTGGAGCTCGAGCTGGTCAAAGAAGGCCGACAGTCCCGACAGGCAGTCGGCTACCTCTCTGACGGCGACATGGTGGTGGTCAATGACGCCACCCATCTGGTCGGTCAGGGAGCAGTGGCCGTCACCGTCCTTTCCACCCGCCCGACGACCCAGGGCATGATGGTCTTCGCCAAGCTCGCCGTCGGCAGTGACGCCGGGATCGGAGAGCTCAGCAACTCGGCCTGATCAGGTGCCCCGGTCTACGCCTCCTTGACCGCGGCCACCAGCTTGGTCAGTGTGTCCTTGGCGTCACCGAACAGCAACGTGGTCTTGGGGTCGAAGAGCAGTTCGTTGTCGATGCCGGCGAAACCCGGCCGCATGGAGCGCTTGAGGAACACGATGTTCTCGGCAGCATCAGCATTGATGATCGGCATCCCGAAGATCGGGCTCCCGGGTGTGTTCTTGGCGGCCGGGTTCACCGTGTCGTTGGCGCCGATCACCAGGGCCACGTCCGCCGTGGCCATCTCCGGGTTGGCCTCGTCCATCTCCTTCAGCTCGTCGTAGGGGACGTTCGCCTCGGCCAGGAGCACGTTCATATGACCGGGCATCCGGCCGGCCACGGGATGGATGGCGTAGAAGACCTCCACCCCCCGGGCCATCAGCAGATCGGCCAATTCCCTCGCCGTGTGTTGCGCCTGGGCCACGGCCAGGCCGTATCCCGGGATGATGACCACCTTGCGTGCGTAGGCCAACAGCACGCCGATGTCTTCGGGCGTCCCCGCCTTCACCGGTCGGGCCTCGCCCGAGCCGTCGGCACCGCCGGTGGCGGTGATCACCGAACCGAAGGCGCTGAACAACACGTTGGCCAGGGACCGGCCCATCGCCTTGCTCATCATCCGGGTCAGGAGAATGCCTGACGCTCCGACCAAGGTGCCGGCCACGATCAGGAGGTTGTTGTCGAGGGTGAAACCGGAGGCGGCCACGGCCAGACCGGTGAACGAGTTGAGGAGCGAGATGAGCACCGGCACGTCGGCGCCGCCGATGGGGAGGACGAAGATCACGCCCAGCACCAGCGACAGCACGGCGGTAGCCACCAGAAGGGGGACGCTCCCGGTCACCAGCGTCCCCACGGCCAGCCCGGCGATGGCCAGCCCGACCACCGCGTTGATGACCTGCTGGGCCGGATAGGTGATGGGCCGGCCGGTCATCAGCTCCTGCAGTTTGGCGAAGGCGATGGCGCTGCCGGAGAACGACACGCACCCCACGAGCACCCCGAACAACACCTCGGCGATCCGGTACACCGCCGGCTTGGCCGGTGCCTCGATGAGGAAGACCACGATGGAGATCAGGGCGGCGGCCCCGCCGCCCACCCCGTTGAAGATGGCCACCATCTGTGGCATCGCCGTCATCTTCACCCGGCGGGCCGCGGGTACCGCCACCGCGGCTCCGACGGCCATGGCCACCAGCGTCAGCACCAGATTGAGCGAGTGGGCCCGCACCGAGGGATAGGCGAACGTGAATCCCACGGCCAGGGTGGCCGCCGCCGCGCCCAGCAGGTTGCCGTTGCGAGCGTGCTTCGGGGAGCTCAGGCCCTTGAGGGCCAGGATGAACCCGATGATCGCCACCAGGTAGATCAGGTCGATCCAGGTGTTGAGGGTCACTGGGCACCATCTGACGACTCGGCTGCGGGGCCATCATCGGCTCCGGACTTCGTGGCCCGTTCGCCCGGCTTGGCCTTGAACATCTCCAGCATGCGGTCGGTGACCACGAAGCCACCGACGATGTTGAGGGTGGCCAGGATCACAGCCAGGAAGGCCAGGGTGATCTCAACCGCCCCGTGGGCACTCCCCATGATCAGGATGGCCCCGACCAGCACGATCCCGTGGATGGCATTGCTGCCCGACATGAGGGGCGTGTGGAGGATGCTCGGGACCCGGCCGATGACCTCGTTCCCGACGAATGCAGCCAGTACGAAAATGGTCAGGAATTCGACGATCCCTGTACTCATGACCCCTCCTTCTCCTGCGTCTCGCTCTGCTGCGTCGATCCGTCGCCCGCTCCCGGGCCGCTCGGCCCACCCCCGGCGGCCCCGGGCCGGTCGACCGGGTCCGGAGGGGCGGGCACGGCAAGACCCAGAGCCTCGGCGGTCGGCCCGTGGACCACGGCGCCGTCCCGCACCACGCAGGTGCCGACCACGATCTCGTCCTCGAAGTCCGGGGCCAGTTGACCCTCCTTGACCAGCAGCCCGAGGAAGTTGGCGATGTTCCGGGCGTAGAGGAAACTGGCATGAGTGGGCATCGACGCCGGCGGGTTCGACATCCCGACCACGGTGACCCCCCGATGGTGGACGTCCTCCCCGGCCACGGACAGCTCGCAGTTCCCTCCCGAATCCGCAGCCATGTCGACGATCACCGATCCCTCGGACATCCCCTCCACCATCGCCGTGGTCACCAGGACCGGTGCCTTCCGACCGGGGATCTGCGCCGTGGTGATGACCACATCCGAAGCGGCCACCTCGGCGGCCAGGAGCTCCTGTTGCTTGGCCAGGTACTCCGCCGACTGCTCTTTGGCGTATCCACCGGCGCCGTCCTGGGTTTCGAGGGCGAGCTCGACGAACCGTGCCCCCAGGCTCTGCACCTCCTCTTTGGCCGCCGCCCGCACGTCGTAGGCGCGCACCACCGCTCCCAGGCGCCTGGCCGTGGCGATGGCCTGCAGTCCGGCAACGCCGGCTCCCATGACCAGGACCTTGGCCGGTGGGACCGTGCCTGCCGCGGTCATGAACATCGGGAAGAACTTGGCCAGGTGCTCGGCTGCCGACAGGCCGGCCCGGTATCCTCCCACCGTGGCCTGCGAGGAGAGCGCGTCCATCGATTGCGCCCGGCTGATTCGGGGGAGCAGATCGAGGCTGTAGACGGTCGCCCCCTTGGCCGCCAACGCCTGGACGATGTCGGCGGCCGCCACCGGCTGTAAGAAGCTGATGACCGAGACGCCGGCCGGGAGGGCGGCGACCTCCTCGAGCGATGGCGGTTGTACCCGGGCCACGATCGACGCGCCGCTGAGGGTGGCCGCCGGGTCGGGTTCGACCGTCGCGCCAGCCTCCCGGAACTCGTCGTCGGAGAAGCGGGACGCCGTTCCCGCTCCGGCCTCGACGGCCACCTCGACCCCGGATCCGACCAGCTTGGCGGCCACTTCGGGGACGATGGCGACACGATCTTCACCGGGCCGCGACTCTTTGATGACAGCGAGTTTCACGGCCAGAGGTATACAGGCAAATGAGGTGGGCGACCACCTCCCAGTCGATCTCCCCGTCGCTCTCCCCACCGATGGCCGGGCGAGACGAACACATCTTCCCTGCTCGTCAAGTGCTTTTGGCCCGATCACCCTGGGCCCGGGGTGGATCTCCCAAGCTCAGATCGGTGGCGGTCGCCGGCCGGGCGCCGGAGCCAAGGGCTCAGGCGGCGTCGTCGGAAGACGCCGACCCCTGCTCGTCCCGGTCGAACAACTCGTCCCGGTCGAGCGGGGCGATGGCTTCCATCCCTTCGACCGAGGTCTCGACGGCCTCGGCGTCCTCGGCGTCGGGGGCCAGCCCCTCGTCGGGGCGGAGGGATTCGTCGGCGGGCCCGCCAGCTGCCGTGTCGATCGCTTCGGATTCGTCCACCGGGTCCGCCGACACTTCTGCTTCCTGCACCTCGGGGGTGCCGGTGCCGTCCGGTTCGGTCCCCGGGCTGTCGTGGGTGACCAGGTCGCCATCGAGGGAGATCAGGCCTTGGCCGTCGTGGACGATCAGTGACCGGGTGGCGGTGCGCGAGAACTGGGGCACATCGGCCCCACCGGCGAACGCCAACGCGTCCTCGCTCGACATCGGCCGGGAAAAGAAGAACCCCTGGGCGGCATCGGCACCGAACGACCGGACGATCTCCACCTGGGTGGCCGTCTCCACCCACTCGACGATGGTGGACATCCCGAGCGAGTGGGCCATGTGGATCACCGTCTCCACCACCAGCCGGTTGATGCCTTGGGTCGATTCGAGACCGGCGATGAACGAGCCGTCGATCTTCACCGTGCTCACCGAGTTGCGTTTGAACGGTTCGAACGACGACCAGTTGGTGCCCACGTCGTCCACCGACAACTGGACGCCCAACTCCGAGATGTATTTCAGGTCGGCCGAGGCGGACGAGTCCACGATGGCGTCCTCGGTCACCTCGAGGGTCAGCTGCCCGCTCCTGAGCCCGGTCTCCTCCAAGGCGGCGGCCACCGCCTTGGACACCTCGCCCCGTCGCAGCTGATGGATCGTGCAGTTGACACCCAGTTGGATGCTCGGGGACCAGTGGCAGGCCCTTTCACAGGCCTCCATCAGGATCCACCGGGTCAGGGGTCCGATATCCCCACTGACTTCGGCGTGGGGGATCAGGCGGCTCGGCGAGATCAGTCCGTGGGTCGGATGCTCCCAGCGCACCAGGGCCTCCATCCCGAGCAGGCGTCCGGTGGACAGATCGACGACAGGCAGGTACTCGAGATAGGGCGCCCCGACCAGGGCGAATGTCGGCTCGGTGTCGGTCAGCACCGTCCCGCCGCCCATTCGTCCGTCGAAGCACTGCCATCGGCTGGCAGACCTCTCGAAGATTCTGGAGTCACCCTGGATGCATCGACCGCCTTCTGCCTGCACTTGAGCGTTTGATCGGGCCCTCCACCGCCGCCCGGCGGGGGGTCGCGGCCCGGGGGCGGATCGGGAGCCGGTCGGGCCCCGGTGGTGCCGGCTCCCGGTTGGTAGCTGCCCTTCCTACCTGGGATTCTGCTCGCCCGAATGCTCCACCGCGGCCAGAAACGCCGGTCGCTCCCCGCCACCGTGGGCGACGAGGTTGGCGCCGGTGACGTAGCCGGCCAGAGGGGAGGCCAGAAACAGGCACAGTCCGGCCACGTCCGCGGGGGTCCCGAACCGGCCCATGGGCACCGTGGCCGCCACCGCGGCGATCCCCGCCGCACCCCCGTAGTGGTCGTCGGCCGCCTCGGTGGCCACCATCCCGGCACTCAGGCAGTTGACCCGCACCCTGGGAGCCCACTCGATGGCCAGGGACTGGGTCAGGCTGATCAGACCGGCCTTGGCCGCCCCGTAGGCCGCCGTCCCCGGCGACGGGCGGATCCCGCTGACCGAACCGATGTTCACGATCGATCCCCCGTCGTCCTGGCCCTGCATGACGGCATTGGCCGCCTGGGCGCAGTAGAGAGGAGCGAGCAGGTTGAGGGCCACGATCGACTCGGAGAAGCGGGCCGAGGCATCGGCGGCGGCCGCTTGGGGTGAGCCGCCGGCGTTGTTGACCAGGACGTCGAGCCTCCCCGAGCGGGCCACGGCGGCGTCGATCACCGAGGAGGCCTGTTCGGCCCGGCGGATGTCCGCCTTGACGAAGGCGGCACGGCGCAGGCTCCCGGTCGGATCGACGGCCGCCGGGAGCTCCGACTCGGGCCTGTCGGTTCGCCCACACACCATCACGTCAGCCCCGGCCGACAGGAACCCCTCGGCGACCCCGCGTCCGATCCCCCTCGACCCTCCGGTCACGACCACCGACCGTCCGGTGAAGTCGAGCGTTCGAGATCCGATGTCGAACGTGGTCACAGCTGCCTCCCGGTCTCCGACTGGTACTGTCCTGACGCTGTATCAGATCATGCCGAGTGCGTGCCCGCGCCCCCGCCCCCGCCCGCTGAGTCCAGCGACCGGCGGACGGGTGTCCGGGTACCCCAACATCGCCCGGAGCCGGCCATGCCCATCACGTCCCATCAGAAGCTCCCCGGGATCGCCGAGGTGGTCATCGACCATCCGCCGGTGAATGCGCTGGACGTGGCTGGCTGGTTCCAACTGGCTGATGCGGTGACCGCGGCCGGGCAGGTGGCCGACAACCGGGTCGTCATCGTCAGGGCCGAGGGACGGGGGTTCTGCGCCGGGGTGGACATCAAAGAGATCCAGAACCTCGGTGACGAGGCGTTGATCGGTGCCAACCGGGGCTGCTTCGCCGCCTTCGCCGCCGTGTACGAGTGCGAGGTGCCGGTGATCGCCGCCGTTCACGGGTTCTGTCTCGGCGGCGGGATCGGCATCGCCGGCAACGCCGACATCGTGGTGGCATCCGAAGACGCCACCTTCGGTCTCCCCGAGGTGGACCGCGGCGCTCTCGGTGCCGCCACCCACCTGTCGCGCCTGGTCCCCCAGCACCGGATGCGATCGATGGTGTACACCGCCAAGCCGGCGTCGGCCTCCGAGTTGCACGGTTACGGATCCGTGCTCCGGGTGGTCCCCCGCGACGAGCTGGTGGATGCGGCCTACGAGGTGGCGGCCGACATCGCCACCAAGAGCCCCACCATCCTCCGCCGGGCCAAGGAATCCCTCAACGGGATCGACCCGGTGGACGTCAAGGCGGAGCTACCGGTTCGAACAGGGCTTCACCTACGAGCTCCACGTGGCCGGCGTGGCCGACGAACAACGGGCTGCGTTCGTCGAGAAGCGCGGCGCAGACACCTCGCGATGACCGACAAGCGAATGTCCCTCGACGATCTGGTCGGCGAGTTGAGGAGCGGGATGACCATCGGCATCGGCGGATGGGGATCGCGACGCAAGCCCATGGCCGCCGTGCGCGCCATCCTGCGGTCGGATCTGACCGACCTCACCGTCGTCTCCTACGGCGGCCCCGACGTCGGTCTGCTGTGCGCAGCCGGCAAGGTGGCGAAGGTGGTGTTCGGATTCGTCACCCTCGACTCCATTCCCACCGACCCCCACTTCAAGGCGGCCCGCCAGAGTGGCGCCATCGAGTCCGAGGAGATCGACGAGGGCATGTTCTACCTGGGGCTGCTGGCCGCAGCCCAGCGACTGCCCTTCCTGCCCACCCGGGCCGGATTGGGCTCCGACGTGCTCCGTGTCAACCCGACCCTGCGCACGGTCCGCTCGCCGTACGACGACGGCGAGGAGCTGGTGGCCGTGCCCGCGCTCGGGCTGGACGCGGCCGTGGTCCATGTGAACCGGGCCGACGCCAACGGGTCGGGGCAGATCCTCGGTCCCGACCCCTTCTTCGACGAAGTCTTCCTGGGGGCGGCCGAACGGCGGTTCGTGACCACCGAGCGCCTCGTCGCCACCGAGCAGTTCGCCTCGGAGGGACCGCTCCAGACCATGTGCATCAGCCGGCTGTTGACCGACGGCGTGGTGGAGACCCCGGGTGGGGCGCATTTCACGGCCTGTGTTCCCGACTACCCGCGGGATGAGGAGTTCCAGAGGAGCTACGTGGCGGCGGCGGCCGAGGCCGACCTGTGGGCGGCCTTCGCCGAGCGCTACCTGGCCGTGACCGAGGCCGATTATCAGGCCGCCACACGACGCCGGGGATGCCAAGTGAGCGCGATGTCCGGCATCGTTGGCGACTCCGGCGTCACCCGGGCCGAGTACTGCGTCATCGCCTGTGCCGAGGTGTTCCGGGGCGACGGCGAGGTCATGGCCAGTGCCTTTGGGACCGCACCGGCCATCGGCGCACGGCTGGCCCGGCTCACCTTCGCCCCCGACCTCGTACTCACCGACGGAGACGCCGCCCTCGTGCTGGGGGCGCCCCCGATGGGCGCCTCGCCTTCGACCTTGGTCCTCGAGTCGCACATGCCCTACCGCCGAGTGTTCGACGTGGTGTGGTCAGGGCGGCGCAACCTGATCATGATGGCCTCGCAGATCGACCGGTCGGGCAACCAGAACATCAGCGCCATCGGGGACTGGGCCCGGCCCAAGGCCCAGCTGGTGGGCGTCCGGGGGGCGCCCGGCAATACGGTCAACCACTCGACCAGCTACTGGGTGCCCAACCATTCGAGGCGGTCGTTCGTCGAGCAGGTGGACGTGGTCTCCGGGGTGGGGTACGAGCGGGCCGCAGCCGCGGGTCCTTCGGCCAGCCGCTTCCACGAGATCCGTCACGTGGTGTCCAACCTCGGCGTGTTCGACTTCGAAACCCCCGACAGGATCATGCGTCTCCGATCGGTGCACCCCGGCGTGACCGTCGAGGAGGTCATGGAGGCCACCGGGTTCGACCTGGTCGTGCCGTCCGATGTCGCCGACACCCGCATGCCCACCCCCGAGGAGCTCCAGTTGATCCGCGACGTACTCGACCCGAAGGACCTGCGTGAGCGCGAGGTCCGCCCGTGACCGATCAGGGCCCGCGGCGACCCGGCGCCCGGATCCCCGTCCCCCGGTTCCCGACCATCCCGCCCTCCACACTCGATTCTGTCGCCTGGTGGGCGTCCGCTACCCCATCGTCCAGACCGGGATGGGCTGGGTGGCCGGGCCCCGTCTGGTCGCCGCCACCGCCGAGGCCGGCGGACTCGGGATCCTGGCCTCGGCCACGATGACCTATCCCGAGCTGGTCGCCGCCATCGACGAGGTCCGCTCGCGCACCGACCGCCCGTTCGGTGTCAACATGCGAACCGACGTGGCCGATGTCGGCCGGCGGGTGGCGCTGATGATCGACAACGGGGTGAAGGTGGCCAGCTTCGCCCAGGCCCCACAGCCCGAATTGGTGGCCCGGTGCCGCGACGCCGGGCTGGTGGTCATGCCCACCATCGGGGCCCGCCGCCACGCCGAGAAGGTGGCGGGATGGGGGGTGGACGCGGTCATTGCCCAAGGCGGTGAGGGTGGCGGCCACACCGGCTCGGTACCCACCTCCCTGCTGACGCCGGCGGTGGTGGACGCGGTGGGCGACAAGGTGGCGGTGATCGCCGCCGGTGGCTTCTTCGACGGTCGGGGTCTGGTGGCCGCGCTGGCCTACGGCGCCGACGGGATCGCCATGGGTACCCGATTCCTCCTGACCCAGGAGAGCCGTGTTCCTGAGGAGGTCAAGAAGATCTATCTGGGCACGCCGGTGACCGGCACGGTGGTGTCCACGGCGGTGGACGGCGCACCACAGCGGGTCATCCGCACCGATCTGGTCGACCACCTCGAGAAATCCGGTTGGCTGCGAAATCTGCCGCGGGCCCTGGCCAACGCCCACTCGTTTCGGCGGGAGACCGACACGTCGTTGCTCGCCCTGGCCAAGGAGGGACGGGCGCTCAAACACGGCAACGAGCTCACCTGGCCCCAGGTGGTGATGGCGGCCAACGCCCCCATGATGACCAAAGCCGCGCTGGTCGACGGCCGCACCGATGTCGGGGTCCTCCCCACCGGCCAGGTGGTCGGGGAGATCGACGAGCTGCCCACGGTGGCCGATCTGATCGGCCGCATCGTGGCCGAAGCGTCCATGGTGCTCGAGCGGCTCACCGCCGTCCCTGATCCGTGAAAGGCGACAGATAGCATGACCGTCCACGGGCGAGGGTGATCGACCGATTCGAGAGGTGGGCGGAATGAAATCAGTACTCGTGACCGGTGCATCATCCGGGATCGGGCGGGCCTGCGCGCTCCGGCTTTCCGGTGGGGGCCACCGTGTTTTCGCCGGTGTTCGCAAGGACGACGACGGGAAGCGGTTGGCGGACGCCGACGACGGGATCGTGCCGGTCCTCCTCGATGTCACCGATCCGGACCAGATCGAGGCCGTCGCCAGCCAGATCGCGGAACAGAGGGGCGGACTGCACGGCGTCGTGAACAACGCCGGCGTCGCCCGTGGCGGACCGATCGAATACATCCCCACCGACGTGTGGAGGGATCAATTCGAGGTCAACGTCCTCGGTCAGATCGCAGTGACCAGGGCGATGTTGGCGATGATCCGTGAGACCGGCGGTCGCATCGTGTTCATCGGATCCATCGGCGGCAAGGTCGCCACCATGATGATGGGTCCCTACAACGCCTCCAAGTTCGCCATCGAGGCCGTCGGCGAGTCACTCCGTCAGGAACTCCACATGTGGGGGATCGGCGTATCGGTGGTGGAGCCCGGCGCTATCAAGACGGAGATTTGGGCCAAAGGTCGGGAATCGGCCGACCACCTCGAACAGGAACTTACGCCGGAAGCGATTTCTCGGTACGCGCCTCATATCGCCGCCATCCGAAAGGGCATCGAGATGCAGGACAAACACGGCATCGACGCTGACCGCGTGGCGGCCGCCGTCGAGCACGCCCTTTTCTCGTCCCGACCGAAGACCCGATATCTGGTCGGAAGGGACGCCCGCATCCAGAGCGCCCTGGTTCGCCTGCTGCCCGACAACGCCCGTGAAGCGATCGTCCGGAAGTTCGCCGGTCCCTGATCCACGCCTGGATCCACCGATCCGCCTCCCGGAACCTCAAATCGTCAAAGTTCCCGCCGAAGATACGGACTCCGGTCTCAGCACGGTCAATAGGCCATCGCCGGAGCCGATAAATTGCCCATTGTGCGCGAAATGGCAGTAGGTCATAATCTGGCGTGGCCCTTTTCGCCATTGCCGTGTCAGCTAATTGGCGCAGGAACCCTGCTATTTTCACAGCCTCAACATCCCGCCCAGGTTCAATGAGTCGCCCAAGTCGGGCTCGTTGATCTCTTGAATACTTGCCTCGAGGAGTTCTGATGTCGGAAGCAGTGCAGCCGTCCTCGGGCGACCCGATTCCCCAGGGGGCGGGCCGCGTCAACCCGATGAGCATCGCCGGCGTCGGCGCTGTCACCGGCTACGGCTGGGGAGCGAAGCACCTGTGGGACGGGTTCCTCCTCGGCGAGAGCGCGGTCAAGCTGGTCAACGGTCTGGACGGGTACGTC
The DNA here is from genome assembly GCA_963812885.1 of uncultured Acidimicrobiaceae bacterium. GTDB lineage: Bacteria > Actinomycetota > Acidimicrobiia > Acidimicrobiales > RAAP-2 > Bog-756. The sequence goes on from CAWEWZ010000008.1 coordinate 232,225, forward strand.
GATGGCGGCCAGGCCTATCTCTCGCTGATCGCCGACGAAGGGGACCGGAACGACGGCCCCAGCCGGTTCATGCGGGCCGCCCGCTTCGCCGCTCGGGAGGCGATCACCGACGCACTCGAACGGGGGTGGAAGCCTGGCCCGGTCGTCGGACTGGTCCACAGTCTCGAAGCCGGAGACATCGAGACGTGGAGCGAGTTCTACCGATCGGGAGAGAGCAGGGTCCGGCCGAAGAAATGGGTCAACATGTTGCCCTCGACGGTCATCTCCCAACTGATGAAGGAGAACGACTTCCACGGACCGACAATGTCCGTCTCGGCCATGTGCGCAAGCTCCAATGCGGCAATGATCACGGCGAAATCATGGCTCGACACGGGTATCGCGTCGGACGTCATCCTGCTGGCCACCGATCTCTGCGGCGTGCCCCAGGTGCTCCGGGGATTCAGCGACCTCGGCGCCGCCATCCTCAGCATGCCGCCTCTCGAAGCCTGCCGTCCCTTCCAGGAGGGTAGCCGTGGCTTCGTGGGCGGAGAGGCCGCCGTCAGCATGGTCCTGACCCGGAAGCCGGCCGGTTCGTACGCCACGGTTCTCGGCGGAGCGATGACCATGGACGCATCCAACCTGGTAGGTGTGGCCCCCGACCTCCAGGAGCTCTTCCGCTGCTTCCGCCTGGGACTGGCCACCTCGGGCGTCGATGCCGCCGAGGTCGCCTACATCAACGCCCATGGACCGGGGACGGGCCGAGGTGACGCCGCCGAGGCGGCCGTCCTCGACGAGATCTTCCCGGATGCGGTCGGGATCTTCTCGGTGAAGCCGCTCACCGGACACTGCCAGTCGGCGGCGGCGGCCGTCGAGACCCTGGCCACCATCAATGCATTCCAGACCGGGTTCGTGCCCGCCCCACGTCAGGTGGCTCCCGGGCATCCCAAGCTGGTCGACGGGCGGACCCCTCGGGTGCCGGGGCTGATGGTCAAGTCATCGATCGGGATGGGCGGCTACAACACCGTGGTGGTGATCGCCGAACCCGAGGGCTGACCGGGGGCGAGCCACCGGGCCGGACACCGGCCCGAAGGCCGCAGTGGCAAATCGGAGCCACGGCGGATCGACAACCGGGCCGAACGGGGGGCCAGGGCCCCGTTCCCGGGTTGCTGGCGCGGGCGCCGAGAACCCGTCGACTCCCGCCACGATCAGGGTCTTGACAAGGCGGATCAAGGCTAAAGCTCCGCTGCCGCCGCGCCGATATCTAGGGCCTATGGCCACTGCGAGCAGCTTCGGTGACCGGTCCTCGAAGGTCTCGTTCGATCGGATCGATCTCGAGGATTCACCGTTCGGCGACCGCGTCTTCGAATTGTCCGACGGCGTCGAGCTCGGGGCGAAGGAGCTCAGGTCGGTGACCTGGGTCTATGACGTGGCCAAGGACACCGTCATCTGGTCGTCGGCGATCGAGGAGCTCTTCGGCTTCGAGCAGGGCATCCGGGGCTTCTCCGTGACCAGGGACGACACGTTCGGCATCGACGGCGTCGTCTCCGGATCCGAACAGATCGTCGACCCGGAGTACTCGGCGGCCGAGACCCGGTTCGCCGACGGCACCGATACCGGCGAGCTTCTGCTGGCGCCGATCCTCGCTCCCGTCCGGGCCGGTGTGCCTCCGGCTGAGTTCGAGCTCCGCATGACCGTCAACTGCCCCGACGGGGTGGATCACCATGTGGTGGTCCGGGCCTCGCCCATGGACGCTCCGAGCGATTGGGCGGCATCGTCCACCAACCGGACCATGCCCCTCTACGCCGGCGTCGTGGTCGATGTGACCGCCCAGCAGAGCTTCGAGCGGGAGCTCGGCGAGCTGGTGGATCGCTACCGCCTGCTCACCGAGGTCTCCCCCGACGTGGTGCTGGTCCACCAGAACGGATTGCTCGTCTATGGCAACCGTGCCACCGGGCGACTGATCGGCGCCGAGACGGAAGAGGAGTACGCCAAGGCGTTCACCAAGTACTACGGCCGACCCATCACCGACTTCATGCACCCCGGCGACGTCCCGGCCATGGCCCAACGCCTGTCCCAGCTCACCGAGCCGGGGCAGTTCTTCGAGCACGGCGAGGTCCGATGCGTGATCCCGGACGGGACGGCCATCGTCATGGAGGTCACCAGCGTCCGCACCACCTGGGCCGGGCAACCCGCGTACCAGCTCATCGCCCGGGACATCTCCGAGCGCCGGGAGGCGGAAGCGGCCAACCGCTACCGGGCCAGCCTGGTGGCCCACGTCTCCGACGCCATCATCGGTATCGGCGCCGAAGGGAAGATCGAGAGCTGGAACGAGGCGGCCCAGGCCATCTACGGATGGAAGGAAGATGAAGTCGCCGGCATGTCGATCAGTGCCGTGGTCACCGCCAACCGCACCGACAGCGCCGCCGTCCTCGAGCGCGGACGGAGGATCCATCGCCGCAAGGACGGTTCGGAGGTCGAGGTCCTGGTGGCCATCGACCCCCTCATCGACGACGACACCCAGCCGTCGGGCTGGGTCGTGGTGTGCACCGAGCTGACCGATGCACGCCAGGCCGAGGCCGGCCGGCGGGCGGCCGAGGAGCGGTACGAGGCGGTGGTGGCCTCGCTGAGCGAGGGCATCGTGCTCTTCGACGAGTTCGGCAACGTCAACGCCCACAACGAGGCGGCCAGCCGGATCCTCGGCGACCGCCTGGAGTCGGGCAACGGACATCAGATCTTCACCGGCGCCTCCATCGCCATCGAGGCCAACGGACATCCCCTGTCCGCCGAGATGTTCCCCCACGCCCGGACGTTGGCCACCGGCGAGTCCGAGGACGATGTCGTGATCGGTGTCACCGACGCCGGGGGCAAGCGTCAGTGGCTCTCCCTGAGCTCGCGGCTGCTGTCCGGTGCCGGCCAGGTCGACGTCCCCATGGTGGTGTGCTCGTTCACCGACGTCACCGACCGCAAGGCAGCCGAGGCCCAGCTCCACTGGCTCGCCTATCACGACTCGCTGACCGGTCTGGGCAACCGCTCGCTGTTCAGCGACGAGCTCGAGCGCGAGCTGATGGTGTCCCTGCAACGGGGGACCAACCTGGCCGTCCTGTTCATCGACCTCGACCGCTTCAAGCTGGTCAACGACTCGTTCGGCCACGCCAGCGGCGACGAGGTCCTGCTGGCCCTGGCCCAGCGGTTCAAGTCGGCGGTGCGCGGTGGTGACGTGGTCAGCCGGTTCTCGGGCGACGAGTTCGTCGTGCTGTGCCGCAACGTCCACGACGTCAACGTCGCCGTCAGTCTGGCCACCGAGTACTCGAGGCTGCTGGCCGAGCCGGTGCAGCTGTCGACCGGCCGCAACGTGGTGGTCACCTGCAGCGTCGGCGTGTCGTTCGTCATGCGGGGCCGCCAGACGGCCCAGGACATCCTGCAACAGGCCGACGTGGCCATGTTCCAGGCCAAGAACAAGGGCCGGTCGCGGGTCGAGGTGTTCGACGAGTCGCTGCGGGCCAAGTCGGTCGCCCGACTCGAGATCTACGACGATCTGCGCCACTCCATCGACCACAACGAGCTGGCCGTCCACTACCAGCCGATCGCCTCGGTGGGCGACGACCGCATCGTGGCCATGGAAGCGCTGGTCCGGTGGCACCACCCGTCCCGGGGCCTGCTCGGGCCGATGGAATTCATCCCCTTCGCCGAGGAGACCGATCTCATCTTCTCGCTCGGCCGATGGGTGCTCCGCGAGGCGTGCCAGACCATGGCCACCTGGCGGCGCGAGCTGCCCGGCGCCGAGAACGCCTACATCACCGTGAACCTCTCGGCCCACCAGCTCAGTGATCCCGAGCTGCTGGACTCCATCGAGTCGGCGCTGACCGATTCGGGTCTGCCCGCCGAGGCACTGGTGATGGAAGTCACCGAGAGCATGCTGATGAGCGACACCTCGGCGTCGATCGCCATGCTGGGCGGCATCCACGAGATGGGCGTCGGCCTGGCCATCGACGACTTCGGCACCGGCTACTCCTCGCTGGCCCAACTCAAGCGGTTCCCGGTCAAGATCCTCAAGATCGACAAGTCCTTCGTCGACGGGTTGGGCACCTTCGAGAACGACGAGGCCATCGTCGCCGCCATCGTCCAGTTGAGCAAGGCGCTCGGCCTGGTGGTGCTGGCCGAAGGGGTGGAGACGCCGATCCAGCTGCAACGGGTGGCCGAACTGGGATGCGATCTCTACCAGGGCTACCTGATGTCCCGCCCCACCCGGGCGGACAGGGTCGACTTCAACAAGCACGTCTCGGTCGAGCCCTCCTACGACGCCGGCTGACCGGAACGGCCGCGGCTCGAGGCCGCGGCACTTCACCTCGGGCCGGCCATCGGCCAGCTCGCCGTAGAGCTGATGGAGGGCTTCGGCGTCCTCGGTGCCGACGGGACGTATCCGGGGACCGTCGGTGGGAACAGTCGAACGTTCCGGCGCCACCGCCCGAGCATGTTCCGCACCGATCCGGTGGTCAACCGACTCCCGAGGGTCGATCGCCGTTCCGCCGGGCCCCCGGTCCTACCCCAGGCGCTCGATGATGGTGGCGTTGGCCTGGCCCCCGCCCTCGCACATGGTCTGGAGCCCGTAGCGGGCCCCGGTGCGCTCCATCTCGTTGAGCAGGGTGGCCAGCAGCCGGGCCCCCGATGCCCCCGTCGGATGCCCGATGGCGATGGCCCCGCCGTTGACGTTGACCTTCTCCATGTCGGGGTGATGTTCCTTCTCCCACGCCAGCACCACCGAGGCGAACGCCTCGTTGATCTCGATGAGGTCGATGTCCTCGAGAGCGAGCTTGGCCTTGGCCAGCACCAGGGTGGTGGCCGGGATGGGTGCCGTCAGCATGATGACCGGGTCGTTGGCCGCCACCGCGAAGGTGTGGAACCGTGCCCTCGGCCGCAGGCCCGAGTTGGCCGGCCTTCTCCTCCGACATGATCAGTGCCGCCGCCGCCCCGTCGGAGATCTGTGACGAGCTGGCCGCGGTGATCAGTCCGTTCTCGACGAAGCAGGGAGGGAGCGAGGCCAACTTCTCGTAGGTCGAGCCGGCCCGCACCCCTTCGTCGACGGTCAGCGGGCCCTCGCCGGCGGGATCCCCTTCGTCGGTCCCCGCACGGGCGATCTTGTCCTCCACCCGGGCCCGACGGGTGGCCAACGGCACGATCTCGTTGTCGAAGCGGCCTTCGGCGATGGCCCGCGCCGCCCGCTCGTGGGAGCGGAGGGAGAAGCGGTCCATCTCCTCGCGGTCGATCCCCCACCGGGAGGCGATCTCCTCGGCGCTCAGACCCTGATGGATGAAGTCGAACCGTTCGTGGACCACGGGCCCGTAGGCGTCCCCGGGTCCGTGGTCGGTGGTCGACCCGATGGGGACCCGGCTCATGGCCTCCACGCCACCGCCGATGACCACATCCATGGCCCCGGCCATGACCGCCTGGGCGGCGAAGTGGACCGCCTGCTGTGCCGAACCGCACTGGCGATCGACCGTGGTCCCGGGCACGGTGTCAGGGAAGCCGGCGGCCAGCGCCGCGTTCCGCCCGATGTTCATGGCCTGCTCGCCGACGGTCATCGTGCAGCCGTAGACCACGTCCTCGACCAGAGCCGGGTCCAGATCGTTGCGCTCGATGAGAGCGCGCAGGGGCTGGGCGGCCAGATCGACGGCGTGCCAGCCCGACAACCTGCCGTTCTTCTTGCCCACCGGGGTCCGGACCACATCGACGATCACTGCGTTCGGCATGCCTTCATTGTTGCCCATCGGCTGCGGTGGCCGGAAATCACCGGCGTCAGCGGGGATCACCGGAGATCACCGGAGCATTCGATGGCCGATACCGGGGCCCGGCCGGATCCCCAGGCCCGGCCGGATCCCCAGGCCCGGCCCCGCCCCCCGGCTCCGCCCCCAATCGACGCCTACCATGGCCACCGGCGCCCCGGATAGGTGAAGGAGGGCACGAGCACGAGGGGCCCGAGGGCACAGCACGAGGGGCCCGAGGGCAGAGCACGAGGGCAACGAGCCTCGAGGGACAGAGGAGGACACGGCATGCAGCTCACACCGCGCTATGGGGAACGCACGCTGATCACCTTCGACCTCCCCGTCGGCGACCCGTCCGTCCCCACCCTGCGGCAACGGCGGCGGCTGGCCGAGCTGTTGGCCGGCCTCGACGAACGGCAGTGGTCCACGGACAGCCGGTGCGAGGGATGGGCGGTGCGGGACGTGGTCGCCCACCTGGTCGGCACCAACCGGTTCTGGACCTACTCGATCAGCTCGGGGCTGGCCGGCGAGCCCACCCGGGTCCTCACCTCGTTCGATCCGGTGGCCACCCCGAAGGCGATGGTGGAGTCGATGTCGGCGCAGACTCCGGCCGAGCTGCTGGCCCAATTCAACGAGTCCAACGACGCCCTGGCCGAGGCCATCGGCGCCCTCGAGCCCGACCAGTGGTCCACGCTGGCCGAAGCGCCCCCGGGCCACCTGGCTCTCGATGCCGTCGTGTTCCACGCGCTGTGGGACGGGTGGGTACACGAACGCGACGTGATGCTGCCCCTGGGCATGGAACCTGCCGCTCGAGGTGGACGAGCTGACCGGGACCCTGCTCTACGTCTCCGCCCTGGGTCCGGCCATCCTGGCCAGCCAGGGATCGGGCCGGACAGGCACCTTGGCCGTGGCGGCAACGGCTTCCGTGCCCCATTTCGTGGTCGAGGTCGGCCCCGCCGTCGTCGTCCGCCGCGGCCCGGCAGCCGACGGGACCGCCACCTTGGCCGGAGACGCGGTCGACCTCATCGAGTCGTTGAGCTACCGGGGCCCGCCCCCCGAGATAGCGGCGGCGGACCGCTGGATGGTGGACGGGCTCGGCCGGGCCTTCGGCGTGGCCTCGGGGACCTGACCCGTCGGACCGGGCCTGACCGGCGCGACGGGCGGCAAGCCGACCGGCGCCGGCGGACACCGGCGGCTCGGGCCCCGCTCCCGGGGGAGCCGGCAGGACCGCACCTAAGATGCTGCGACCATGGACCTGCCGATGGACCTGCGATTCACCCCGGCCCAGGAGGCCTTCCGGGCCGAGGCCCGCTCCTGGCTGGCCGCCCACGTCCCCCCGCCCCGGAGCCTCCCGTCGCTGGACACGGCCGACGGGTTCGAGGCCCACCGGGAGTGGGAGCGGACCATGTTCGCCGACCGCTGGTCGGTGGTGTCGTGGCCCGAGGAGTACGGCGGGCGCGGGGTGGGCATCATCGAATGGCTCATCTTCGAGGAGGAGTACTGGCGGGCGGCAGGCGCCGCTGCGGGTGAGCCAGAACGGGATCTTCCTGCTGGCGCCGACCATGTTCGAGTTCGGGACCGGCGAGCAGAAGGAACGCTTCCTCCCGGCCATGGCCTCGGCCGGTGAGGTCTGGTGCCAGGGGTGGTCGGAACCCGATGCCGGCAGCGACCTGGCCGGCATCCGGAGCCGGGCCGTCCGGTCGGCCGCCGACGACGGCTGGCTGCTCTCGGGCCAGAAGACGTGGGCGTCGCGGGGCGCATTCGCCCACTGGTGCTTCGGCCTCTTCCGCACCGATCCCGATGCCGAGCGCCACCGCGGGCTCAGCTACTTCCTCATCGACATGGGCACCCCCGGGGTGACCGTCCGCCCCATCCCCCAGCTCGACGGGGAGACCGGCTTCGCCGAGATCTTCTTCGAGGACGTGTTCGTACCCGACGACCTGGTGCTCGGCGAGGTGGGCCAGGGATGGAGCGTGGCCATGGCCACCGCCGGTTCGGAGCGGGGACTCAGCCTGCGCAGCCCGGCCCGCTACTCGGAGGCCGCCGCCCGACTGGTGGCCCTGTACGCCGAGCGCTCGGCGGTCGACCCGGCAGGCGCGGCCCGGAGTGCGGACGCCGTCGCCCAGGCCTGGATGGATGCCGAGGCCTACCGGCTGAACACGCTGTGGACGGCCACCCGGGTCGTGGACGGTGGTTCCGTCGGCCCCGAGGCCAGTGCCAACAAGATCCACTGGTCCGAGACCGACCTGGCCATCCACCGGGCGGCCCTCGCCCTGCTCGGCCCCGAGGCCGAGCTCCACGGCGACGGCATCGACGCGGCGTGGCTGGACGGCTATCTGTTCGCCCTGGCCGGCCCCATCTACGCCGGCACCAACGAGATCCAACGGAACGTCGTGGCCGAGCGCATGCTCGGGCTGCCGCGGGGCTGAAGGAAGGCAAACGAGGATGCGGTTCGCCTTCACCGACCAGCAGACCGAGTTCCGCGACGCGGTGCGCCAGGTCCTGGCCAAGGAGTGCACGGCCGATGATCTGCGGGCCGCCTACCAAGCGCCCCGGGCGCGGAGCCCGCGGTGGACGGTGCTGTCCGAGATGGGCGTGGTCGGCCTCTCGGTGCCGGAGGAACACGGCGGTCTGGGGCTCGGACTCCTCGACCTGGTGCTCCTCCTCGAGGAGTCGGGGCGGGTGGCCCTCCCCGAGCCCCTGGTCGAGTCGACGGCGCTGGCCGCACCGCTCCTGGACGAGCTCGGCGGTGGGGCGGCGTGGCTGGAGGGCATCGGCTCCGGATCGGTGGCCGCCGCCGTGGCCGAGCCGTCCGCCCCGCCGTCGGCCGGGCCGTCGGCTGGGACCCGGCCGGTGGCCGGAGCCGACGGTGCCGATCTGCTCATCCTCTTCGCTCCCGGTGACGACTCCGGCAATGGCGACGGCCCCGAGGTCCACCTGGTGGGGTCCGACCAGGTGACGGTGACCCCGGTCCCCTCCCTCGATCCCACCCGTCGGCTGGGCGTCCCGACCTGGACGCCCACCCCCGACACCCGGCTGGCATCGGGAGCGGCCGCCGATTCGGCCATCCGGCGGACGCAGGACCGGGCGGCGGTGGCCACCGCCGCCCAACTGCTCGGGCTCAGCGAACGGATGATCACCATGGCCGCCGAGTACGCCAAGGCCCGCCATCAATTCGGCAAACCGATCGGGAGCTTCCAGGCCGTCAAGCACCTGTTGGCCGGCGCCCAGGTCAAGCTCGAGTTCGCCCGGCCGGTGGTCTACGCCGCGGCCTGGTCGCTCGACGAAGGCGAGCGCACCGGCTCGAGATCGGCCTCGACGGCCAAGGCCTACGCCTCGGATGCGGCCACCGAAGCGGCCCGGGTGGCCCTGCAGGTCCACGGGGCCATCGGCTACACCTGGGAGTGCGATCTCCACCTGTTCTTGAAGCGGGCGTGGGCGCTGGCCGAGGCATGGGGATCGGCCGCCGACCACCGTCAGCGGGTCCTGGACTCGCTCACCGCCTGATCGCTGTCCGGGCAGGGCGTCCCGCCGGCTGACTCGTTGTCTGATTGTCAGTGGCCCGTCCGGCGGACCGAGGCGGGCCGGCTCGCCGGCCGCCGGGTGCCCCGGGGCCGGCCTCGGGCGGGGCCGGTCGGGTCGTCCCTCAGGCCGTTCACATTTGCGCCGACCCTCACCATTGCGCCGGGCAGTACCCGCCGGCGCTCAGGGAACGGCGTAGGCGTAGATGGGCATCCCGTTGTACCAGGCTGACCTCGAGGGCAGATACGGTCCGTTGACCACCACGGCCAGCGAACCCGACGGCGCCGGGCCGGCGTCCCCCTCGACGGTGACGATGGCCCCGTCCGGCCAGACCTGCATGACCAGACCCACGTGGAGCGAGGTCGCCGTCGACCACGGCCCGGTCCCGTAGAGCACGGCATCCCCCGGCGCCGGTTGCGCCGTCGGAGGCAGGACCGCGGTGCGGCCGGCCGCCCAGTCGAAGATGCTGCCGGTGAACGGGTAGGACGGGATGTCCACGCCGGCCTGCTCCCACACCCAGGTGGCGAAGAGCGCGCACCACTCCTCGCACGGCCCGTAGGGATTGCAGAAACTGCCGCGGTCGGGGTCGCTGGCCACCTGGCTGTTGGCCACCGAGACGATGGCGGCCTCGGTCGGATTCGGCGACGGGCTCCCCGGGTTGGAGAACGAATAGGACCAGCCGTCGGGTTCGAGGAGCCAGTAGCCACGCCCGTCCGGGGTCAGGGCCATGCCCGCCACCGGGGGCACGTCGGTCGGGTCGCCGCCGAGACCGCCGCCCAGTGATCCGTAGTAGCCCGCCGACCCGAACGGGAAGATCTCCCCGTCGGTGGACACCATCAGGTAGCCCCCGTCGTGCGGGGAGGCCACCATGGCCACCACCGGATCGTTGAGGGGCCTGCCCCCCGTCGATCCGAAGAACCGGGCGTCGCCGAAGGAGAAGATGCCCCCGTCGGACGCCACCAACCAGTAGCCCTTGCCGTCGGAGGTGGCGGCCATGCCCGTCACCGGCTCGTTCAAGGGCGTGCCGCCCATCGAGCCGAAGAACCGGGCGTCGCCGAAGGAGAAGATGCCCCCGTCGGACGCCACCAACCAGTAGCCCTTGCCGTCGGGCGTCGACGCCATCCCCACGACGGGCTGGTTGAGCGGCGTTGCGCCCATCGAGCCGTAGAAGCCGGCGTCCCCGAAGGCGAAGACCCCCCCGTCCATGGCACCGAGCCAGTAGCCGTTCCCGTCGGGCATCGCCGCCATGGCCACGACCGGGCCGGTCAACCGGAGGGCGCCCAACGAGCCGTGGAACACGGCCCCGCCTTCGGAGAACACGCCACCGTCGGCCGAGGCCAGCCAGTACCCCTGGTGGGCGGCGGTCGACGCCGGGTCGAGGGCCATGGCCACCATGACCGACTCGAGCGGAACGGGCGACGGGGTGTTGATGGCTTGCGCGTCACCGAAGTCGAAGACCCCGCCGCCGGCGTAGACGTGGGGGTGACGCGGCGGGGTGGCGGTTGAGGACGGTCGGGACGGTGGGTTCGAGCGGGCCGGCTCGGCCGCCTGGGCCGACGACGCCGGGAGGGAGGACACGAGCCCGAAGGTCAGCGCGGCGAACACCAACGCCACGGCCCTCATCCTCATCCGTGGGGCCGGCCCCCGGTGGATCAACGGATCGTCATCGGGTGGGGTGGGCCGTCGGGCCGGAGCACATCGGGCCATGTTACAAACGCCGACCGGACGCCGGCACCGACCTGGTGACGCGACAAAAACCACCCTGAGCACTGGTGGGAAAAGCACGCAGAATGATATTGTGGTCGGATCACCACTAAGAGTGGTAGTAACGGGATGAGAGGGGTAGTCGATGGAAGCAAGCGACCGGTGAGCGCGCGGCCCGAGCAACCCGAACCATTCATCCGGGGAGCGGCCTATCCCGCCTCCGGCGACGTCCCCTACCCCCGGGCCAACCCCACCGACACGGCCAGACTGTCCGCCGACGTCTGGAGTTCGGCCGGCGTCCCGGTCGGCATCCGTCTCGAGCTGGTCGGCGACGCCCGGGCCATCGACATCGCCTACCGCACCACGTCCGGCAATCTGGGCTACCGCGGCGACGGCGCCGGGATCACCTTCTCGGTGTGGCGCGGAGGCCGCAAGGTGTGTGAGGAAGAAGCCGTCCTCGGCGACGGGCTCATCCGACTCTCCCTCGGTGCGGGGCCACCCGACAAGCCGGCCATCATCTACCTGCCCGAGGGCATGCAGCCGGTGGTCCTCTCGCTGACCGCGGTCAAGGGCGAGATCGCCCCGGCCCCGGCGCTCCCCCGGTGGCTCGCCTACGGGGACTGGACCACCCAGGGCTGGATCGCCTCCGGCCCATCCCAGGGCTGGGCGGCCATCACGGCCAGGAAGACCGGGCTGAACCTGGTCAATCTGGGCTACGCCGGCGCCGGTCGCGGTGAGATCGTCTCCGCCGAGCACATGGCCGCCCTCACCGCCGAGATCATCACCATCGCCTACGGCGAGAGCTGCTGGACCCGTGTCCCCCACAGCGCCGGCATGGTCGGCGAGGGGTTCCGGGCCTTCTTGGACGTGGTGCGGCAGGGCCACCCGACCACCCCGGTGGTCGTGGCCAGTCCCGTCCTCCGCCCCGACGCCGAGGAAGTGCCCAACAAGCTCGACACGACCCTGGGTGACATCCGGCACGCCATCGAATCGGTGACGCGGGAGCGGATCGTCGCCGGTGACAATTACCTTTCCCTGGTGGCCGGCGAAGGGATCATCGAGGCTCACCACCTGACTGACGGGATCCACCCAGGCGACGAAGGCCACAAGCGCATCGCCTCCACCATGACCAAGGCCCTCAACGCCGCCATCGAATCAAGCCGCCGGGCTCCGGACTCCGACGTCTTGCCGAGCGGCATCGGTGGACTCGATTCCGATCGGGAGGCTCTCGACTCCGAAGTCGAGGACGGGATGGACAGTTCGTCGTCGGGCGGGTCGTCGCGGTCGCTGTCTATGTCGGACCGGCCGGCATCGGGCGGGACGCGCTCGCTGTCGGGCGGGTCCGGTCGGTCGGGCGGGTCCGGTCGGTCGGGCGGGTCGCGCTCGTCTTCGGGCGGGTCCGGTCGGTCGGGTCGGAAGTCGGTCAAGTCGGGCAACACGACTGGCGGGTCCGGCCGTGGGTCGATCGCTGCGGACGACTCGGTTGGTGCGGACGAGCTCGGATCGGGTGGACAGGTCGGTCGAAGCGAACTCGGTTGGAACGGACGGGTCGGTCGAAGCGAACTCGGTTGGAGCGGACGGGTCGGTCGAAGCGAACTCGGTTGGAGCGGACGGGTCGGTCGGGCCGGACGACTTCGATGACTTGGGCGATCCGGTCGGGTCGGATCATGCTGTCGATTCGCTCTGGCCCCAGCGACTCGGACGGCTGGATCGGCTCAGACGATTGGGTCGACTCCGGCGGCTGGGTCGAATCGGATGATTGGGTCGAATCCGATGATTGGGTCGAATCGGATTACTCCCTCGGCTCCGTCGACTTGGACGGCTCCGTCGATTCGGACGAGTCCGTCGACTTGGACGGCTCCATCGATTCGGCCGAGTCCGACGATTCGGACGGCTCCATCGATTCGGACGGCTCCATCGATTCGGCCGAGTCCGACGCTTGGGTCGATTCTGATTACTCCGACGACTCGGACAACTCTCGCCACTCCGACGACTCTGGTTACTCCGACGACGCGGTCTACGTCGACAACTCGAACTACTCCGGGGATTCCAACCGTTCGGATGATTCGACCGATTCGGAGGATTCGGAGATTCGGAGATTCGGAGGATTCGGAGATTTCGGAGATTTCCGGCAACGGGCGCGGCTCGAGGAAATCCGGCAAATCCAGCAGTTCCGGCAAAACTGCCGCTTCATCGGTGCACTGACGTACTGTTCCCGTCAGCAGGAGCATGCTGTTCCCGTCGGTGGACAACGGCCGCCGACGGCGCACTCGATGCCAAGCACGAAGAGGCCGGAGACCCAACATGGAAGCCACCACCCTTATTGATTCATTCCGCGTCGACGGAAAGGTGGCAGTGGTCACCGGAGCCGGGAAGCGGGATCGGCCGGGCCAGCGCCATGGCGCTGGCCGGAGCCGGGGCCACGGTCATCTGCGCCGACATCTCCCCTGAGACCGCCCGGGCCACCGCCGAGGAGATCACGGCTGGCGGCGGGGTAGCCGAGGGAGTGTCGCTCGACGTGTCGGACCGGGTCCAGGTGGACGCTCTGGCTCAGCGGGTGGCGAGCGAACGTGGCGGTATCCACGTGTGGTGCAACATCGCCGGGATCATGCTCGGAGGTCCGTTCTTGGACGAGCCCGAGGAGGCACTCGACCGGATCCTGGCCGTCAACCTCAAGGGGGTCTTCTTCGGCTGCCAGTCCGCCGGTCGGATCATGGTGAACCAGCCCGAAGGGGGCAGCATCATCAACACCTCGTCGGCTGCCGCCGATGCTCCCAGCCCCAACATCGGGAGCTACGCCATCTGCAAGGCCGGGGTGGTCCAGATGACCAAGACCCTGGCCGTCGAGATCGGGAAGAAGCACGTCCGGGTCAATGCCGTCGCCCCCGGCTTCGTCATCACCGGCATGACCACCGGATTCTTCGGTCAGGCCGAGCAGGATGCTCTGGTCGAGGTGATGCGCAAGGGCGCTCCGCTGCGCACCGTGGGCGAGCCCGAGGACATCGCCGCCGCCATCCTCTACCTCGCCTCGGACGCCTCCCGTTTCATGACCGGCCAGGTCATCCGCCCCAACGGCGGCGTGGCCATGGTCTGAGTCGTCCCCCCGCTTGTTTTTGGGCCGGGCCGGTTGAGCGGGGTTCCGCCTCCCGGCTCCCGGCCCGGCACCCCGCGCCGATCCCCCTGGCGGAAGAGGATGGGCGCAAACCATCAGGTCGGAGTTGGGGTCGGCGGAAACCCGTACTCGACAACCTGATGCCGTTGTTGATACCCGGGCCAATCCGGATCAAACCTCGGAATTTCTCGGAATTTTTCAAAACTCTCAGACGAGCGCCGATCAGGTCCTGAACGAGTGTCACACCGCCCGGGCAGGATGGGGGCATGGCGGATCGGACCTCCACAGCGCAGTCGGGCCGGCGACCGGCCGGCAGACCCGTCGCCGGCGCCCCTCCCGTTGTTGACCCTCCCGATGCCGGCGCCCTGCTGGCGGCCATCGAGGTGGTGGCCTCGTTCGTCTCGACCTGTGAGGCGGCCCGCTACGACGGAGACGACGCCGCCTCGCTGGTGGCCGCCTTCTCCCGGGGCAAGCGGTTGTGCGCCGCCGGGGAGACCCTGGTGGCGGCCCGGGCCGCCGAGTGCCACGCCCATCTGTCCCTCGGCCACCGGTCCCCGGCCGACTGGCTGGCCGCCGTCACCGGGGCCTCGGTGGGCGAGGCGGCCGACGTCCTGAAGGTGGGTGAGGCCCTCCCCTCCCAGCCCGGGGTGGAGGCGGCCCTGCGGGGCGGGAAGCTCACCCCGTCCCGGGCCAAGCTGGTGACCGGGGCGGTCAGGCGCAACCCGCAGAAGGAAGCCGAGTTGGTGCGGGGAGCCGAGGCCGACACCTTCCGCCAACTGAAGGACCGGTGCCTGCGGGCCCGGGCCGAGGGCCGCCGGGCCGAGGACGCCGACGCCGCCCACGCCGCCGTGCACGCCGCCCGGCGGTGCCGCACCTGGACCGACGAGGAGGGGGCCTTCCGCCTCGACGCCCTCCTCACCCCCGAGGCCGGCGCCTCCCTCCTGGCCTCGCTCACCCGCCAGTCCGACCGCTTCTTCCGGGCCTCCCGCACGGCCGGGGTCCACGAGCCAAGTGAGGCCTATGCGGCCGACGCCCTGGTGGCCCTGGTCACCGGGCGCGGCCTCCTGCCCGCTTCCCGGTCCGGGGCTGGCCCGAAGGGCGACAACCCCGAGGGCGGCGATCCCAAGGGCGGTGATCCCAGGGCGGGTCCAGGGCGGCTGCCGGGGCGGGTGCTGTGGTCCCCCCGAGCCCCGGGCCATGGTCCAGGTCCGGGTGGACCTGGCCGCCCTGCGCCGGGGGTCGGTGGCCAACGGGGAGACCTGTGAGATCCCCGGCGTCGGCCCCGTCTCGGTGCGGACGGCCACCGAGCTGATGGGGGACGCCTGGGTCGACCTCATCGTCTCCGACGGGGTGGACGTGACCACCATCTGCCGGATGGGCCGCTCCCTGCCCACCCCGCTGCGCACCGCCCTGGTGGAACGGGACCGCTGCTGTGTGGCCCCGGGCTGTGATGCCACCCGGGGCCTCGAGATCGACCACTGGCAGGTCGACCACGCCGCCGGCGGGCCGCTGTCCATGGACAACCTGGCCCGGCTGTGCCGCTACCACCACTACCTGCGCACCCACCAGGGCTTCGTCCTGGCCGGGGGGCCGGGGCAGTGGACCTTCGAACCACCCGAGCACCCCAAGGCCCGCCGGACCCCGGGCCGCCGGACCCCGGGCCGCACGTCGAGGGCGGGGCCGACCAAGGGCCCGGCCGTTCCCTCCTCGGGGTCCACCGACCCGCCGCTGTTCACCGTCGAGGAGTGAGAGGGCGGGGTCACCGCCGCGGAACGCACCCCCGGGATCGACGGCGGCACCGTTCCCCGTGGAGGGGGGCGGCGGACAGGCAATGTGGGGCGCCGCGGCACCTGACGGACCGTCAGACCAGGCAGTACACTCGGCTTCATGTCCGACATGCCCTGGATCATCTCCGTCGACGACCACGTAGTTGAACCTCCCAACGTGTGGATGGATCGTCTCCCGAAGAAGTACCACGACGTCGGCCCTCGAATCGTGCGGGCCCCGATGGGGGAGATCACCTTCGTTGGCGGCAAGCTCACCGTGGTGCCCGGCTCCGAAGGGTTCCCCACCGACTGGTGGTACTACGAGGATCTCAAGCGACCGCTGCTCCGGGTCGACTCCGCCGTGGGGGTGCCCCGCGACGAGGTGACCATGCGGGGTGTCACCTATCAGGACATGCGACCGGGCTCCTACGAGGTGAAGCCCAGGCTCGAGGACATGGACACCAACCATCTCGAGGCCTCGCTCTGCTTCCCGACCTTCCCGCGCTTCTGCGGTCAGACCTTCACCGAGGCCGAGGACAAGGAGCTCGCCCTCCTGTGCGTCAAGGCCTACAACGACTGGATGGTCGATGAATGGTGCGGGCCCGAGGCCAAGGGACGCCTGATCCCGCTGACCCTTGTCCCGCTGTGGGACGCGGAGCTGGCCGCCGCCGAAGTGCGCCGCAACGCAGACCGCGGGGTCCGGGCGGTGTGCTTCAGTGAGATCCCTCCCTTCCTCGGCCTGCCCTCCGTGCACGATCCCGGCCACTACTGGGACCCCTTCTTCCGGGCCTGCGAGGAGACCCGGACGGTGATCAACATGCACATCGGATCCTCGTCCAAGATGCCCTCCACCTCGGCCGACGCTCCCCCGGCCGTCGGATCCACCCTCACCCACTCGAATGCCACCTACTCGATGGTCGACTTCATGTTCTCGGGGGTGCTCGTGCGGTTCCCCGAGCTCAAGCTGGCCTACGCCGAGGGCCAGATCGGCTGGATCCCCTACATCCTCGAGCGCGCCGACAACGTGTGGGAGGAGAACCGGGGATGGGGCGGGGTGGCCGACATCGTGCCCGAACCGCCATCCACCTACTTCCACCGCCAGATCTACGGTTGCTTCTTCGACGACGCCTTCGGACTGAAGAACGTCGAGTCGATCGGGGTCGACAACATCACCTACGAGTCCGACTACCCCCACTCCGACTCCACCTGGCCCAACACTCGCCAGATCGCCGAGAAGCAGATGAAGGACCTCACCGACGAGCAGATCTACAAGATCGTC
This sequence comes from uncultured Acidimicrobiaceae bacterium, assembly GCA_963812885.1. Classification (GTDB taxonomy): domain Bacteria; phylum Actinomycetota; class Acidimicrobiia; order Acidimicrobiales; family RAAP-2; genus Bog-756. The sequence continues at coordinate 249,346 of CAWEWZ010000008.1, forward strand.
CGGGGCAACGCCATCAAGCTCTACGACCTCGACTTCAAGTGACGTCCACGGTTCGAGTGACTCCCACGGTTCGAGTGACGTGCACGGCTCAAGCGACAGTGCCGGTTCGAGTGACAGTGCCGGTTCGAGTGACAGTGCCGGTTCGAGTGACAGTGCCGGTTCGAGTGACGTGCCGGTTCAAGTGACAATGCCGGCTCAAGCGACTGTGCCGGTCCGAGTGACAGTGCCGGCTCAAGTGACAGTGCCGGTCCGATTCACTGCGCCGACTCGAGCGACTGCCCCGGCCTAAGACCCACCCCCATGGACCTGCGCTACACCGACGCCGAGGAGGCGTTCCGGAGCGACCTGCGCCGCTGGCTGGCCGGCGTTCTGCCCACCCTCCCGACGAAACCGTCACCGAAGGACTGGCCCGGGCGCCGCGCCTACGACACCCACTGGCAGCGCCTCCTGTTCGATGCCGGCTATGCCGGGGTCGACTGGCCGGTCGAGGGTGGTGGCCGCGGGTCGTCCCCGGTGGAGGAGCTCATCTTCAAAGAGGAACTCGAACGGGCCCACGCCCCTTATGTCGGGGTCAACTTCGTGGGCCTCCTCCACGCCGGCCCGACCATCATCGCCGAGGGAACACCCGCCCAGCGTCAGCGCTACCTCCCGCCGATCCTCCAGGGGGAAGAGGTCTGGTGCCAAGGGCTTCTCCGAGCCCGACGCCGGCAGCGACCTCGGCCTCCCTCCGCACCCGGGCCGTGCGGGACGGTGACGACTACGTGGTGACCGGGTCGAAGATCTGGACCTCCCACGCCGAGGTGGCCGACAACTGCGAGCTGCTGGTCCGCACCGGCGCCGACGACAGCCGCCACCGTGGCATCTCGTGGCTGATCCTGCCCATGGACACACCGGGCGTCGAGATCCGCCCCCTCGCCACCATCGCCGGCTCGACCGAGTTCGCCGAGCTCTTCCTCGACGAGGTGCGGGTGCCGGTGGCCAACCGGGTGGGGGACGAGAACGACGGCTGGCGGGTGACCATGGTCACCCTCAGCTTCGAGCGGGGCACCGCCTTCGTCGGTGACCTGCTCGAGGCCTTCGAACTGCTCAACTCGACGGTGGCCCTGGCCCAGCGGACAGGAGCATGGTCGGACCCGGGGACCCGGCGGCAAGCCGGTCATCTGCGAGCCGAGCTCGACGCCCTGTGGGCCCTGACCAAACGCAACGTGTCCCAGGCCGCCCGCACCGGCATCCCCGGGATCGGCGGCACCCTCTTCAAGCTGGCCTACACCGAGACCCGTACACGCCTCGGGGAGTTCTCGCTCTCGGTGTTGGGCCGGGCCGGGCTGGCTGCCGACGACCCTCCCGGAGCCGACGGGTTGGGCGACCTGCCGGCAGAGACCATGGTCGAGGACTGGCTCCGAGGGATCTCGCTGACCATCGCCGCCGGCACCTCCCAGATCCAGCGCAACATCGTCGCCGAGCGCATCCTCGGCCTGCCCAAGGAGCCCCCCGCCGGTGCCGCATCGGGTGCCGGGGCCGGCACGGCGTCCAGCGCCGGTCCGGCCCGAGCCGCGGCTCCGGCGCCGGCCGCCGGCCCCGGCCCCGAAGGGCTGATCGCCGTGGACTTCGAACTGACCGAGTCGGAGACCGACCTGGCCGCGGGAGTGCGCCAGCTGTGTCAGGGTCGCTTCGCCCTCGACGGGATCCGTCGCCTCGAGGGCGCCGACCGGGTGGTGGACCGCTCGAGCTGGCGCGAGCTGGGTGAGGCCGGCGTGTTCAATCTGTGCCTGGCCGAGGAGGCCGGTGGCGTTGGGCTGGGGCTGACCGAGGCGAGCCTGGTCTTCGAGGAGTTGGGACGGGCACTGGTCCCGGGTCCACTCGTGGCGTCCCATCTGGCCGCCGGCCTCATCGACGGCGCCGACGATGGTTCGGTGGTGGTGGGGCTGGTCGAGGCCACGCCGGCCCCGGGGAGCACCGGCATCACGACCCCACCAGCGGCATGGCCGCCATCCCCACCGTCATCGAGTGGCTCGATGACCTCGACGTCCTCCTCGTCCTGTCCGACCAGGGGATCGCGGCCCGTCGACCCCCGGTCCCTCGAGGCCGCCCGGTTGGAGCGACCCATGGATCCGCTGACTCCGGTGTGGACACTCGCCACGTTGCCGCCGGGGACCCCGGTGGCCGGACCCGACATCGCTTCGTGGTGGCGGCGGGACGGCGCCGTGCTCACCGCCGCGCTCCAGGTGGGCGCGGCGGCCTGGACCACCGAGCTGGCCGTCGAGTACGCAAAGCAGCGCCGTCAGTTCGGGCGGCCCATCGGTGGGTTCCAGGCGGTCAAGCATCTGTGCGCGGACATGGCCGTGCGGACCGAGGTGGCCCGGTGCGCCGTCCAGGCCGCCGCCGTCACCGTCGACCAGCCCGACGTCGGCGACGGCAACGTGGCCGCGGCCGGAGCCAAGCTGCTGGCCGACGAAGCGGCCATCACCAACGGAAGGTCCTCCATCCAGGTCCACGGCGGGATGGGGTTCACCTGGGAGGTCCCGGTGCACCTCGCCTACAAGCGGGCCCGGGTGCTGGCCACCCAGTTCGGGACGTCCGAGGAGCTGGCCGAACTCGTGGGCTGAGTCATTGGCTGACTCATTGACCGATGCGTTGGCTGAGTCAGATTCGTTGGCTGATTCAATTGGCTGAGTCGTTGGCTGAGTCAGTTGACTGAGTCGTTGGCTGAGTCGTTGGGCGCGGCCGGAGGGCGGGCCACGTCCCTGCCCGACACCGGGGCGTAACCTGATCCGGTGAGCGCCTCCCCCATCACCCCTCCGCCGGACACCGTCACCGTCCTGCCGCCGAACAGGACGGTGTTCGGGATGCAGCTGCCGGTCCAATCACAGTCGACCATCTACGTGCAGCCCTGGGAGCCCGCGGCCGGTCCGGAGGAACTGGCCCAGGTCACACTGGCCTGCGAGGCCGCCGGCTTCTTCTACGTCGGCGTCTGCGACCACACCCTCATCCCGTCCCGGTTGGCGGGAGCCATGGGCACCACCTGGTACGACACCGTCGCCACGCTCGGCTGGCTGGCCGGGATCACCACCGACATCCGTCTCCTCTCCCACATCTACGTGGTCGCCCTCCGCCACCCGTTGCGGGCGGCCAAGGAGTTCGCCACCCTCGACGTGCTGTCCGGTGGCCGGATCATCTGTGGGGTGGGGGCCGGGCACGTGTCCGAGGAGTTCGACCTCATGGGCCCGGCGTTCGAACACCGGGGCCGGCCACCGATGAGGCCATCGCCGGATTGGCCGCCGGATTGTCGACCGAGTACCCGGTGCTCACCGGGCCCCGCTGGCCGGCGTCCGACGTCGGGCTCAGGCCCCGGCCGGTCCAGACTCCCCGACCACCCATCTGGGTCGGCGGTTCGTCCCCCGCCGCCCTCAAGCGCGCCGCCCGCTTCGGCGACGGATGGCTCCCGCAGTCGCTGGGGCCGAACGTGGAACTCCTGGGCACGCTGCGCCGGATGCGCGAGGAGTACCGGGGCGGGGCACCGATCGACATCGGCGGCATCGCCGACTTCTTCTATGTGGGCACGCCGCCGTCCGGACTCGAGTTGCCCAAGGGAACCGTGGCCGGATCCGCCGAGCAGGTGGCCGAGTACCTCCGCCCGTTCGCCGAGGCCGGCGTGGGCCAGGTGCAGGTGCGGTTCCCATCCCGGTCCGCCGACGAGCTCTGCGACCAGATCGCCGCCTTCGGCCGGGAGGTCACTCCCCTGGTCGGCCAGTGAGCCGGGATCCGAGCGGGCGCGGTCGCACCCGCCGCCTGCTCGTGCTGGGCCTGGCTCTGGTGGTGGTGGCCGGTCTGGTGGTGGCCGACATCGTCACGCTGGACAAGGCCAAACCCAGCTTCAGAAACGAGACCCGGAGCTTCCAGCACCTGCTGGCGCCGTCGGCCACGCCACCTGTCGCCTTCCACCTCGAAACCCCACCCGCTCCTCGACGACCATCTCGACGGTTCCGGCACCGGCCACCACGTCGTAGGGAACGGGCCGGGGCGGCGCCGCCGGTCAGGGTCTGGGAACGGTGGTCGTGGTCCCGGTCCCCGAGCCGCCGGGGGCCGACGATGTCGTGGTGGAACCTGATGTCCGTGGCTGGGTGGTGGTGGTCGACGGGCTGTGTCGGGGCCGTCGTGGTCGGTGCCGGCTGACCGGCCGCGGTGGTGCTCGTCGAACTGCCGGCATGGCCACCGGAGGTCGTGGACGTGGCGGGCCGGACGGTCGTGGTGGTGGTCGCAGGCGCCGTCGTAGAAGTCGTGGTGGAGGTGGCAGACGACGGCACCGGGAAGGTCACCCCGCGTCCGGAGCAGGTGCCACTGGCAAGATCGCAGGTGATGGCGGCGGAGTTCGGTGGATACAGATAGCACAGGGTCCCGAATCCGAGAAACAAGATGATCATCAACAGCGTGGAGCGCCGGATGGGCAACCGCTGATGGACGGGTACCGACATCCAACCGACCAGCGCGCTGTGTCTCTCGACCGGAGCCTCAGTGTCCACCGCGCTGTCCCTTTCCTCACCGGCCCGACCGGCCTCCGCCTCGACGTCAGGAGCGCTGAAGCCGCGGGTCGCCGGCTGCCGTACCGTCGGGTCGACCCGGTTGACTTGGGTGTCGTCGGGATCGTCGGTCATTGCGCCCGCTCATCCAGGTCCACGAGACCGACCAGTCCCGCCCGCCGATCTGGGTCCACGAGACCGATCAGGCCCGCCGGCCGATCTGGGCCCAGCGGGCCCACCAGGCCCACCAAACCCACGAGGCTCACGAGGCCCATCAGGCCCACCAGGCCCACCAAACCGGGCTCACGAGGCTCACGAGGCCCATCAGGCCCTCACCAGGCCCACCGAGCGGCCCACCAGGCTCACGAGGCTCACGAGCACGGGTCGTTCACGATGGAGCCGGGTCACCGATGGAGGGCGAGGTGATGCCGGCCGACCGCAGGGCGGTGGCGGCCCGGAGCCGGATCTCGCGGGCCACTTCGAACTGGCGTCCCGGGAAGGGTCCGGGCGATGAGGCGGAGCTGCACGTAGCCCACGTCGATGGTCTCGACCCCGGCCACCACCGGCGGACCGAGGAGGAGGTCCTTCCACCGGGGGTCGGCCGCCATCTGGCCGACCACCTCCTTCAACAGCGAGGTGACCCGCTCGAGGTCTTCGGTCACCGCCACCGGGATGTCGACGACCGCCTTCGACCAGTCCTTCGAGAGGTTGGTCACCTGGCGCATGGCGCTGTTGGGCACCACCACCAGCTCGCCCTGGGCGTTGCGCAGCTTGGTGACCCGGAGGGTGAGCTCCTCGACGGTTCCGGTGATGCTCACGGCCGATCCGGGGACCGACAGCCGGATCAGGTCCCCGAAGGCGAACTGGTGCTCGGTCAGCAGGAAGAAGCCGGCCAGCAGGTCGCCGACCATCTGTTGGGCACCGAACCCGAGCCCGATGCCGATCACGGTGGCCGGGGCCACCAGCGTGGTGAGGGGGATCCCCAGCCGGTCGAGGGCCAGGATGCCGGCGATGAAGGAGGCGAGAGCGACGACCGACCATTCGACCGCCTCGCTGACCGCCCGGGACCGCTTGAGGCTCTCGGAGGCCAACGCCCCCGACTCGATCTGGCGACGGATCTGGTTGTCGATCCACCGGCGCCGCCGCGCCCCGAACCAGTGGGCGAACCGGACGAAGAGGCCGGCCCCGAGGACCAGCACGACGGCCGGGAGCAGGTGGTTCTGGAGCCAGGTGTGGTCGATGTCCGGAAACTACCATCGACCCCCGGCGCTCTCCGCTCTCCGCCGGTGGTGGCCGGTCGGCCGGCTGGACCGGAATCTCCCGGCATCGGGCGGGATCCGGCAGGGCACCATAAACTGACGGTCAGTCAGCTCAAGGCGCCCGGCGTGTCCCATCGGGCCCACGGCCGCACCACCGACAGCCACACCGAACCGCCACCGCAGACCACCGAACCGCCACCGAGCACTCGCCACCGCACCGCCGCCGCACCCCATCTCACCCCAGCGAAGGGAACACCACATGCTCGACTACGTGATCCGAAACGGCCTGGTCGTGGACGGCACCGGGAGGCCGGGGCGACGGGCCGACGTCGGGATCTCGGACGGCAAGATCGTGGCCGTCGGCCAGGTCGACGAGCAGGGCGCCACCGAGCTCGACGCCGAGGGCCTGGTGGTGGCCCCGGGAATCATCGATCCCCACACCCACTACGACGCCCAGCTGTTCTGGGACCCGACCGCCTCCCCGTCGAACCTGCACGGGGTGACCACGATCATCGGGGGCAACTGCGGCTTCACCCTGGCGCCGATCAAGGCCGCCGACCACGACTACATCAGGCGGATGATGGCCAAGGTCGAGGGCATGCCCCTGGTGGCCCTCGAGAACGGGCTCCCCTGGGACTGGACCAGCTTCAGCGACTACCTCGAGCAAGCTCGAGGGCAACCTCGGGGTCAACGCCGGTTTCCTGGTCGGGCACTGCGCCCTGCGCCGCTGGGTGATGGGAACCGACCGGGGCGCCGAGGTCGCCTCCGACGAGGAGATCACCGAGATGGCCCGGCTGCTGGCCGAGTCGCTCGACGCCGGCGGTCTCGGGTTCTCCTCCTCGCAGTCCCGCACCCACTCCGACGGGGACGGCAATCCCATCTCGTCCCGCAACGCCGACCGTCGCGAGATGCTGGCCTTCTGCGAGGTGGTGCGCGACCACCCGGGCACGACCCTCGAGTACATCACCAACGGGTGCCTCGACACCTTCACCGACGAGGAGATCGACCTGATGGTGGCCATGACCACCACCGCCCACCGGCCGCTCAACTGGAACCTCCTCACCGTCGACTCCCGCACGCCGGACAAGACCCGAGCGCCAGCTGGAGGCATCGGCCGCCGCCGCCCGGGCCGGAGGCCGCATCGTCGCCCTCACCATGCCCACCCTGGTGCCCATGAACATGAGCTTCCGGACCCACTGCGCCCTCTTCCTGATCCCCGGGTGGGGCGACGTGATGGGACTGCCGCTCGAGGAGCGGATCGAGAAGCTCCGCGATCCCAGCGGTCCGTGACCAACTCGACGAGCTGGCCCACTCCGAGAAGGCGGGCGTGTTCCGTCGCCTGGCCAACTGGTCGAACTACATCATCGGCGACACCTACGCCCCCGAGAACGAGGGCCTGAGCTGGCGCGACGTCGGTTCCATCGCCGCCGAGCAGGGGAAGCCCCCCTTCGACGCCCTGTTGGACCTGGTCATCGCCGACGAGCTGCGCACCGTGCTGTGGCCCAAGGCCTCCGACGGCGACGACGCCTCCTGGCAGGCCCGGGTCGACGTCTGGAACGACCCGGGGGCGATGGTGGGCGGTTCCGACGCCGGCGCCCATCTCGACCGGATGTGCGGATCCAACTACCCGACCTCCTTCCTCGGCGACTGCCTGCGCAAGCGCAAGCTGGTGCCCATGGAGCGGGCCGTCCAGATGATGACCGAGCAGCCGGCCCAGCTCTTCGGGCTCCACGACCGGGGCCGGGTGGCCGAAGGGCTGTGTGCCGACCTGTTCGTCTTCGACCCCGAGACCATCGGATCGGAACCGGCCACGCTGGTGCACGACCTGCCCGGGGGCAGCCCGCGCCTGATCGCCGACGCCCTCGGTGTCGTGCGGGTGTTGGTCAACGGCGTGGAGACGGTGGCCGACGGGAAGCCGACCGGCAACCTGCCCGGGAGCCTGCTCCGGTCGGGACGCGACACCGTCACCGTGGACCCGGCGACACGGCGGGGGTCTGAGCCGCCCGCCGCCGACACCGACGCAGCTCCGCCGACACGCCGCCACCGGCACGCAGCCGCCGACCGCCGCGACTCACACGCCGACCCGCCGACCCGCCGACCGCCGACACGACCGCCACGCCGCCGCTGATCCCGGCCTGCCGGATCTGCCCCTCGCGTGTCGACGACCTACACTGCTGACGCGGCGTCAGATACGAGCCACCGATCGACCGCCCGGACGACCACACCGGCCGACGTCCGCCCCGGCGCAGCCGGCGCGTGCGCCCGGAGAGATCCACCACCGCGAAAGGGGACCCGCCATGGGTAGCCAGACCACGAGAGACGAAACGCAGCTCCTGATCGGGGGCAAGTGGATCGATGCCGGCAACGGAACCTACGACGTGATCAATCCGGCCACCGAGCAGGTGGTGGGCCAGGCCCCCAACGGCTCGGTGGACGACGCCAACGCCGCCGCCGCCGCCGCCAAGGAGGCCTTTCCGGCCTGGTCGGCCACCCCGGCCGAGGAGCGGTTGGGGCTGCTCAAGAAGGCGGCGGCGGCCATCCGGGCCAAGGGCGACGAGCTGGTGCCCCTGGTCATCGCCGAGACCGGCGCCACCGCCTCGGTGGGCTCGCGCATGCAGGTGCCGGTCAGCGCGGCGCGCTTCGACCGCTACTCCCGGGACATCAGCCACGTCCAGGAGTCGATGCTGCCCCCGGTGGTCTCCGAGGCCACACCGCTGGCCCCCGGCGGACTGATCAGCGCCCTGGCCTACCGCCAACCGGTCGGCGTGGTGGCCGCCATCGCCAGCTACAACTTCCCGATGACCAACATGGCCGGCAAGGTGGCTCCCGCCCTGGCCATGGGCAACACGGTGATCATGAAGCCGGCCCCCCAGGATCCACTGGCCGTCATCGAGATGGCCCGGGTCCTGGACGAGGTCGGCTTCCCTCCCGGTGTCATCAACATCGTCAACTCGCAGGGCCCCGAGCCGGCCTCGGCCCTGACCGCGTCACCCGACGTGGACATGGTCTCGTTCACCGGCTCCACCGCCGTGGGCCAGCGCATCGCCGCCTCCGGGGCCCCGACCATGAAGCGGCTCCTCATGGAGCTGGGCGGCAAGGGTGCCGCCGTGGTGTTCGAGGACGCCGACATCAAAGGCGTGGTCACGGCGATCGGCTCGGTGTGGGCGTTCCACTCGGGCCAGATCTGCACGGCGCCGACCCGGGCCATCGTGCACCGGAGCATCTTCGACCAGGTGGTCGCCGGCCTCACCCAGTTCGCCGGCGTGCTCAAGGTCGGCGATCCCACCGAACCGTCCACCGTGGTCGGACCGCTCATCTCGGCCGCCCAGCAGAAGCGGGTGCTCGACTACATCGAGAGCGGGCCGCACCGAGGGTGAGGTGGTGGCCGGGGGCGGACGGCCCGAGCACCTCGACACCGGGTACTACGTCGAGCCGACCCTCATCACCGGGACCAACGACATCGTCGCGGCCCGCGAGGAGATCTTCGGCCCGGTGGTGGTGGCCATCCCCTTCGACGACGAGGAGGAGGGCATCGCCATCGCCAACGACTCCGAGTTCGGGCTCTACGACTACGTGTTCTCGGGGGACACTCCCCGGGCCTTCCGGGTGGCCAAGCGGCTCCGGGCCGGGCACGTCGGCATCAACACCGCCCAGCGCAACATGGACGCCCCCTTCGGCGGGTTCAAGATGAGCGGGATCGGCCGCGACGGTGGCGACACCGGGCTCGAGGCCTACTCGGAGATGCAGTCGATCATCTGGTCCGGCTGAGTAGCAGGCCGGATCCGGACAGGCCGGCTCTAGGGACGGCCGGCTCCGGAGACTCGACCGGCTCCGGGGACTCGACCGGCTCCAGGGACCCGCTCGGAGCACCGGCTCCGGAACTCGACCGGCTCCGGGACTCGACCGGTTGGTCAGCCCCGTCCCGAAGAACGGTGCGTCGAAGGCGAAGATGCCGCCGTCGCTCCCGACCAGCCAGTAGCCGCCGGTGGCCCGGTCGGCGGCCATCCCCACCACGGGCGCATTGAGCGGGATGGCCGCCCGTGCTGCCGTGGAACCCGGCGTTGCCGAAGGCGAAGATGGCACCGTCCGAAGCCACCAGCCAGTAGCCCCGGTTGTTCGCCGTGGTGGCCATCCCGTTGACCGGCTGGTTGAGGACGAGCGATCCGGCCGAGCCGTGGAAGGGGGCGTCGAAGGCGAAGATGCCGCCGTCGCTCCCGACCAGCCAGTAGCCGCCGGTGGCCCGGTCGGCGGCCAGACCGACGACGGGGGCGTTGAGGGGCATTCCCCCCATCGAGCCGTGGAACCGGGCGTCCCCGAAGGCGAAGATGCCGCCGTCACTCGCCACCAGCCAGTAGCCCCGTCCGTCCGGGGTCGGGGCCAGGTCGACCACCGGCGCGTTCAGCGGACGCCCGCCCATCGACCCGTAGAACTTGGCATCTCCGAAGGAGAAGATGCCGCCGTCGGCGGCCACCATCCAGTAGCCCCTCCCGTTGGGGGTGGGCACCAGGTGCGAGATCGGCGCCACCAGCGACGCACCGGCCATCGACCCGTAGTTGCGGGCGTTCCCGAACGTCGTGACCGAGCCGTCCGACCGGGCCAGCCAGTACCCGTGGGAGTTGGGCGTGGAGGCCATGCTCACCACCGGGGCCGACACCGTGTTGGGCTCACCCGGGTACCGACGGCACCGGGTACGGATAGGGGTACTGGCCGCCGGTGGCGGTGACCGCGTTGTTGGGGCCGTAGGTCTGGCCCGGGCAGTACACCGGATCACCCGAAGGGCGAACCGGCCACCACCGGAGCCGAGGACACCGGGTCACCCTGGTAGACGTTCTGGACGTTCTCCCGGGCGTAGGCCGACGGGAGGTCGCCGTAGGTGTAGCCGAACAGCTCGACCGTCCACGCCTGGCTGCCGCTGCAGGTGACGCCGATGCCCACCAGGTTGTAGGCGGCACCGAGCTGGTTCTGACGGTGCGAGGTGGAGGCCATGTAGTCGCCGTTCATCCCGTCGGATCCGTCTCCCGGCCAGTACCCGTAGCCGGTGTTGCCCGAGTTGGCGGCGAGGATGCACACCTGGTTGGCCTGCTCGTCGCAGGGGGGGAGGCTGGGATCGGCGACGGTGCCGGTGGCGGCCATGTGGGCCGACCACAGCTGGGCGTCGGCCTGCAACTGCTCGTCGACCTGGAGTTGGGGGACCGGCACGCCCGAGGTGCTCCGGGCGGCCCGTTCGGCATTGATCCGGGCCACCAGGTCCTGGCTGTAGAGCGACTCGACGCCGGGGAGGGACTGGGGCGGGGCGGACCATCGTCCGCTGGAGGCCGCCGACGCACCGTGCATGGGTCAGCGCGTACCCTCCGGAGGCGAGCAGCACGGTGATGACGGCCAGAGCCGCCAGCCGGAGCCGGAGCGACGGCCGCGTCACGGCGGCGGCGAGACCCCTGCCGGGTGTCGCCTCGGCTTCGGCGCGACGGACGCCGTGCCGCGGACCGGCCCTCAATCGGTTCTCAAGCACGGTAAGACGCCCCTTTCGCTGTCCAGTCTGGCATCGGAGGCTCCGATGGCTCCAGTCGGCGCTGGTGGCCCACCCCTGACCTATCGGCTCGAACCGGTGAAAACTGTTGCCCACTTGGGGTACAAAGGTCCGTGCCCGTCCCCGTTCCGGCCTCGATACCCCCGTCGTTCACCGAATTGGCCTCCCGGGTGTCCAATTGGGGCCGCTGGGGGCCGGATGACCAGGTCGGAACCTTGAACCTCATCGACCAGGCGGCCCGACTGCGGGGGGTGGGGGCCGTCCGGGACGGAACCGCATTTGCCCTGGGTCTGCCCCTTTCCGAGGCGGAGGGGATCCAGATGGGGTTCGTGCCCGGACGGGTCAACCCGACCCGGACCATGGTCTGCGTCAACGAGCCCCTGAGCCCGGACCCGGAGTGGATCGCCTCGTCCGAGGACGTGGTCACCCTGGCCATGCAGTGCGCCACCCACTGGGACGGCCTGGCCCACGTGTCCTACGGCGCCGGACCGGAGGGGGGCCGGCTCTACAACGGGTTTCCCGCCTCGGAGGTCACCGACGAGGGTGCCGGGAAGCTGGGGATCCACCTGATCCGGTCGTTGGTGTCCAGGGGGGTGCTGCTCGACGTGGCCCGGGCCAAGGGCCTGGAGATCCTCGAGCCGGGCTACCCGATCACACCCGGGGACCTCGACGCCGCCTGCGCCATGGGGGCGCTGTCCGTCGAACCGGGCGACGTGGTGCTCGTCCGCACCGGCCAGGTCGCCCATCTGGCCCTCCCCGGGCGGCCGGGGCTGGGCGGGGCCGACCCGGTGCGCGACCTGGTCGCCTACACCTGGCCGACCCCGGGGCTGACCATGGCCACCGCCGAGTGGTTCCACGGGCACGACGTGGCCGCGGTGGCCACCGACACGCTGGTGCTCGAGGTCTACCCCTGCGAGTCACCGGACCTCTACCTCCCGGTGCACCTCCTCCATCTGGTGGAGATGGGGATGACCCAGGGGCAGAACTGGTTCCTCGACGAGTTGGCCGATGCGTGCGCCGGCGACGGCCGCTACGAATTCCTCCTGGACGCCACGCCCCTCCCCTTCACCAACGCTCTGGGATCGCCGGTCAATCCGGTGGCCGTGCGCTGAGGGCGGTGGCCGTGCGCTGAGTGCGCTGAGGGCGGTGGCCGTGCGCTGAGGGCGGTGGCCGTGCGCTGAGTGCGCTGAGTGCGCTGAGTGCGGTGGCCGGGCACTGAGGGTGCTGAGGTCGCTGGCCGTGCGCTGAGTGCGCTGAGGTCGGTGGCCGGGCGCTGAGGGCGCTGAGGAGGGTCGTTCGTCGGGGGCTCAGCTCTCCCGCCGACGTTGTCGGGTCCGCCCCGATCCCCCTGCCGCCCGGCCCCCCTTGACCACCGTCACCTTCGGTGGGCGTCCCTTCGGCACCGCCCGCTTGCCGGCCGCCGGTCCCTTGGCCGCCGCCTTCTCCGATGCTGCCTTGTGCGAGGCTGCCTTCATCTGGGCGGTTCGGGCCGTGGCCGCTCCCCCGCCCACCACCGGTCCGGTCCGCGGCAGCAGGACGTCGGCCCCCGACACCTTGGCGCCTTCGGGGGCGGCACGGCCGGTCACCGACCAGTGGAGCAGTCGGGCCTGGCTGTCGACCAGCGAGGCGGTGCGGATGCCCCAGAACTCGAACCCGTAGCGGTGGCCCGCCACCTGGGCCAGCATGGCGATGAGGGTCCCCGCCGCGGCCATGGGATCCTCGCCGGCCGGCGACCCGGAGCTCCCGGCGTTGGTGGCGATCACCCGGGCCAGCGTGACGGTGACCGCGTTGAGGACCCGGACCCGCAGGCCCTGGAAGCGATGATCACCTTCGACCGTGGTCAGCTCGACCACCCGGAAGATGGCGCGGTTCCGCTCCCAGTACTCCATGAACCCTTCGACCACGGCGACCGCGGTGGTCCAGCTGGACCCCTCCGACCAGTCGCCGTCCACCAGTCCGGCCAGGATCCCCACCCCTTCGACCAGCTCTTCGGCCAGTACGGTGATGGCCCCCTCCACGTTCTCGAAGTACTGGTAGAAGGTGGCCGGCGACGTCCCGGCCCGGCGGGCGATGTCGATCACCTTGATCGAGCGCCACGGTGTGGCCACCAGCAATTCGGCGGTGCACTCCAGCAGGCGCTGCCGGGTGGCCCGACCCCGATGGCCGGGAATGCGACCGTCGGTGGTGGCGATCAGTTCCGGATCGTCGGTGTCGGTGCGGTCTCGCCGGTGTCGGTGTCGGGGTCGTCGGTGTCGGTGGTCGTCGGTGTCGGGGTCGTCGGTGTCGGGGTCGTCGGTGTCGGGTTGGTCCACATCGTCGGTGTCGGGGTCGGTCTCGTCTGTCTCGGGGTCGCCGGTGTCGCCGCCCGGGTCGTCGGACCTCAGATCGTCGGCGTCGAGATCGTCGGCCCCACGAACCTCGGGCTCGGAATCCTCGACGACGTGCATGGCCGACCATGGTACCGAGCGTCGCCAAAACATGACGGGGCGTCAGAATGCCGGTAGCCGGCCGACGGAGGCGACCGACGACCGCCCCCGACCAAACCCGGCCCCGCTCCGCCGACCCCGTCGGCTCCCGACCCCCGCCGACCGCTCCCGACCCCCGCCGACCGGCTCCCCACCCTCGGCGACGGGCCAAGAATCGCATTTCCAGGCTCGAAACCCCTGGAGAGTAGGGTAAGCGGTCATGGCGAACCGTCCGGTGCCCCGCACCTTGACGCGAGCCCAGCAAGCCCGTCGCCAGCGTGTCGTCGACGCTGCCATGGCGCTCGGGCTCGACGGGGGGTACGAGGCCGTGCAGATGCGCGACGTCGCCGCCCGGGCCGACGTGGCCATGGGCACCGTCTACCGCTACTTCACCAGTAAGGACCACCTGTTGGCCGCGGCTCTGGTGCACTGGGTCGAGCAGCTGGACAGCCGGTTGTCCCAACTCCCGGCCCAGGGCGACACGGCCGCCGTGCGGGTCATCGACGTCCTCGACCGCGCCCTCCGGGCGATGGGCCGCCAGCCCCAGTTGGTCGGTGCCGTGTTCACCGCGCTGGCGTCTCCGGATCCGGCGGCCATCGAATGCCAGCAGCAGGTCTCGGTGCTGATGGAAGGGATCATCACCCGGGCCATCGGCGAGCCCCACCCGCCCGATCTGAGCGACCGCGCCCGGGTGCTCGGGCACGTCTGGTACTCGGCCCTGGTCGGGTGGGTCAACGGGTGGAGCAACATGGGCCGGGTCCACGACGAGCTCGTGGTGGCGGTCGGGCTGCTCCTGCCGGCCGACATCTACGCCCACGGCCCTGAGCCAGCCCTGAGCGCAGCCCATGAGCCGGCCCTGAGTCAGCACTGAGCCCGAACCAGCTCGGGACCGCGCCACGCCACCGGCGCGACCGCCTCGGAGCCGGCGACCATGACCCGATTCCGGTGACCTCACGGGGTACCGTCTGACATGCCATCGGCCATCGAGGTACGAGGACTGTCCAAGCAGTTCGGGGCGGTACGAGCCGTCGACGACCTCAGCTTCGAGGTGGCCCCGGGACGGGTCACCGGGTTCCTCGGACCCAACGGATCGGGCAAGACCACCACCTTGCGCATGCTGTTGGGGCTCGTCTCCATCTCCGGGGGCACGGCCACCTTCGGCGGTCGCCGCTACCTGGACATCGACAAGCCCATCCACCACGTGGGGGCGGTCCTCGAAGCCACCAGCTTCCACCCGAGCCGTCGGGCCGAGGACCATCTGAAGATGGTGGCCATCGGGGCCGGGATCCCACTGGCCAAGGTGGACGAGACCCTCGCCCTGGTCGGGCTCACCGACGTGGCCCGGCGACGGGTGGGGAAGTTCTCCCTGGGCATGAGGCAGCGCCTCCAGCTGGCCACCGCCCTGTTGGGCGAGCCGGAGATCCTGATCCTCGACGAGCCGTCCAACGGGCTCGACCCCCAAGGGATCCAGTGGCTGCGCACGTTCATCCGCCACCAGGCCTCGATCGGGAACGCGGTGCTGGTCTCGTCCCACCTCCTGTCCGAGATGGAGGAGACCGTCGACGACGTGGTCATCATCTCCCACGGGCGGCTGGTGCTCCAGACCACCCTGGCCGACCTGGCCTCCCAGGGCGGGACCACGCACCGGGCTGCGCATCCGCACGCCCGAGCTGGCCCGACTGATCAGCGTGTTGCAGGCCATCCCGGTGGCCTACCGCCAGACGTCGCCGGACACCATCGTCATCGACCGGGCCACACCGGAGTGGTTCGGCCCGCTGGCCGCCCAGCACCAGATCGTCCTCTACGAGCTCGTCCACGAGCGGGGCAGCCTCGAGGATGTGTTCCTCCGGTTGACCCATGGGTTCGACGCGGCCGATCCGCACCTGGCCGGAGGCCAGGCTGCTCCCTTCGGCGCCAACCCGGGCGCCGGCCACAGCGGGGGCCCGGCGCCGATGCCCGGGGGCACCCCATGATCGCCGGCATCAGGTCGGAGTGGCTCAAGCTGCGCACCACCGCCGTGCCCTGGGTGCTCAGCGGGATCGCCACGCTCATTCTGGCCCTGACCATCCTCCTGATCTTCCTCAACGGCGGCAGCGGGAACGGGAACGGGAACGACACCGGCCCCGCCTTCAGCATCATCCCCCACACCACCCACCAACTGCGCAACCTGGTCGGGGCCGGAGTGGGTGGCTACCTCTTCGCCCTGTTGCTCGGCACCCTCATGGTCACCAGCGAGTTCCGGCACAAGACGGTCACCACGTCATTCCTGGTCACTCCCCAGCGGCCGCGGTTCGTCGGAGCCAAGCTGCTCACCGCGGCCCTGGTGAGTGCGGCCTTGGCCCTGTTCCTGTTGGTGGTGACCGTGCTCGGAGGGGGTCTGGTCCTCGCCCTCCGGGGTGGATCCTTCTCGAACATGATCCGCCAGGTCCCTGCCGTCGCCCCCGGGATGCTGTTGGTCTACGCCCTCTTCGGGATCCTCGGCGTGGGCGTCGGGTCACTCCTCACCAACCAGGTGGCCGCCATCATCGTGTGTCTCGGCTGGTTCCTGATCGTGGAGCAGATCGTCATCGGGATCTGGCACGGCACCTCGAAGTGGCTCCCGTCCGGTGCCGCCAGCGCCGCCGCCAACGTGACCCGGGGCCGGGGGAACGACTTCGGTCTGTTCAGTTGGTGGCAGGGCAGCTTGCTCATCCTCGCCTACGGGCTGATCATCGCCGCCATCGGCTCGGTCATCCTGATCCAGCGCGACATCACCTGATACAGCGCGACGAGGCCTGGTCCGCGCGACGAGGCCTGATCCAGCGCGCATGACCTGACCCCGCGCCTCGTCACCTGATCCGGAGCGGCGTCGTCCCCGGGGTGGGGCACCGGGGTGGCACCCTAGGATCCGAGCGTGCCCGAGGAGTCCCCCGACCATCGCCTCCCGGCCCACGGCCTCGACGCCGAACAGGTCCTGGCCGCGATGGGCGAGCTCCGGGTGGGCGACCGCGACTGGCGGGGCGGCCGGGTGTTCAGCCTGGTCTACTCCGCGGGACAGGACGTCCACGACCTGCTGGAGCGGGCGGCCACGCTCTATTCGGCCGAGAACGCCCTCAATACCGCCGTCTTCCCGAGCCTGGGTCGCATGCAGCGGGACATCGTGACCATCACCGCCGGACTGGTCGGCGCCGACCGGCTCCCTCCCGACCAGCGTGACGGCGTCCGGGGCTTCCTGACCTCGGGGGGCACCGAGTCGCTGCTGCAGGCGACCAAGACGGCCCGGGACTGGGGCCGGGCCGAGCGGGGCGTGGACCATCCGAACATGGTGCTGGCCACCTCGGCCCACGCCGCCTTCGAGAAGGCGGCCCACTACTTCGACGTCGAGTCACGCCGCGTGCCGGTCCGGGCCGACTACTCGGCGGACGTGGACGCCATGGCCGGACGCCGTGGACGACGCCACCGTGATGATCGTCGGCTCCGCCCCATCGTATCCCCAGGGGGTGATCGACCCCATCGCCGAGCTGGCCTCCATCGCCGCCCGACGGGGCATCCTCTGCCACGTCGACGCCTGCCTGGGGGGCTTCATCCTCCCCTTCCTCGACCGGCTCGGACACCTGGACAAGCCCTGGGACCTCTCGGTGCCCGGAGTGACCTCGATCTCCGCCGACCTCCACAAGTACGGCTACGCCAGCAAGGGCATCTCGGTGATCCTCTACCGCGACCGCCGGCTGGCCGCCCTCCAGCCCTTCGTCACCACCAACTGGCTCGGGGGCCTCTACGGTTCCCCGTCGATGGCCGGCACCCGTCCCGCCGGCCCGATCGCCGCCGGCTGGGCCGTGCTCCACTACCTGGGCGCCGACGGCTATCTCGAGCTGGCCGAAGCCGCCCACCAGGCATCGACGACGCTGCAGGCCGCCATCACCGCGACCGAAGGGCTGGCCCTCCGGGGTCGTCCGGATGCCACCGTGTTCGCCTTCGGGTCTGACGTGGACGGTCTCGACACCTTCGCCCTCGGGGATGCGTTGGCCGACCGGGGCGGCTGGTTCTTCGACCGCCAGACCCCGCCCGACAGCCTCCACGCCACCGTGCAGGCCGGGCACCGGCTGGTCGTCGACGAGCTGTGCGCCGACCTGGCCGCGGCCACCGCCGAGCTGCGGGCCACCGGGGCCCGAGCCCGGGATCGGGACACCACCTACGGGACGACGTGACCGCCGGGCAGGCACGCCGTCCCGGGCCCGTTCCCCCTGGTTGCCGCACGGTCGTGGCAATTGGGGCGCCGGTCCGCCACACTCGTGACTGGGGTTCGACACCGGCATGAACACGGCACGACCGGTCGAACTCGGGAACGAAAGGGGCAACCGTGTGCGCAATCGACAGCCGGGAGTGGGTCTGATGGACCGCAAGTGGTGGACGCTGGCCGCGGTGTGCACCGGCACCTTCATGCTCCTCTTGGACATCACGGTGGTCAATGTCGCACTCCCCGACATCCAGCGGTCGCTCGGGTCGTCCTTCGCCGATCTCCAGTGGGTGGTCGACGCCTACGCCCTCACCCTGGCCGCCTTCCTGCTCACCGCCGGCGTGGTCGGCGACATCTTCGGACGCCGGCGCCTGTTCGCCATCGGTCTGGCTGTCTTCTCTGCATCATCGCTGGTCTGCGGCCTGTCCACCACGCCGCTCATGCTCAATCTGGCCCGCGGGGTCCAGGGTGTGGGCGGGGCCATCATGTTCGCCACCTCGCTCGCCCTCATCGCCCAGGCCTTCTCCGGCAAGGAGCGGGGCACCGCCTTCGGCGTCTACGGGGCGGTGATCGGCGGGGCCGTGGCCATCGGGCCGCTGATCGGCGGCGCCCTCACCAGCGGCATCGGGTGGCGCTGGATCTTCTTCGTCAACATCCCGATCGGGGCGGTGGCCATCGTCATCACCCTGACCAAGGTGCAGGACGCCAAGGCGCCCACCGCCCGGAGCGTCGACTGGATCGGCTTCGTCACCTTCTCGGCCTCGTTGTTCATGCTGGTGTACGCGCTCGTCGAGGGGAACGCCAAGGGTTGGACCAGTTCGCTCATCATCGGCCTGCTCGTCGGATCGGGCGTCCTGATGGCCATCTTCCTCGTCGCCGAGTGGCGGGTGAAGGATCCGATGCTCGATCTGACGCTGTTCAAGCGGCCGGCCATGGTCGGCGTGTCGGTCACCGCGTTCACGCTTTCCGCCTCCATCTTCGCCATGTTCCTCTACCTCACGCTCTACATGCAGGACGTGCTCGGCTACGGTCCCTTCGCCGCCGGAATCAGGTTCCTGCCCATCACCATGCTCAGCTTCGCCGTCGCCCCCATCGCCGGCAAGCTCACCGTCAAGGTCAGCTCGCGCTACCTGCTGGGGCTCGGGTTGATCCTGATCGCCCTGGGATGCGTGCTGACCACGCACGTCGAACCCAACTCGACATGGACGGTGCTCCTGCCCGGCTTCATCGTCGCCGGTATCGGCATCGGCATCACCAATCCGGTCGTCGCCTCGGCCACCGTCTCGGTGGTCCGGCCCGAGCACAGCGGCATGGCCTCGGGTGCGTCCAGCACCTTCCGGCAGGTGGGCATCGCCACCGGCATTGCCGGCCTGGGGGCGGTGTTCCTGAGCCAGATCCGGCCGGCCATCACCAGTGCCCTGGCGGCCACGCCGGCCGGCCGGGTGGTGCTGGCCCACGCCGGATCAGCGCTGCCGGGGGCCGTGGCCGAGGGCGGCGTGCACCAGGTGGCGGCCTCGATTCCGAACCTGGCCGCCCGCCATGCTCTCGTCGAGGCTTACCGGGTCGGCTTCACCTCCACGTTCAACCATCTGATGGCCATCTCTGCGGTGGTGTCCCTGATCGGTGGCATCGGGGCACTGGTCCTGGTGCGCCAGCGTGATTTCGTTCCCAGCTATTCGCCCGAAGACGCCGACCCGCTCGGGTCGCTGCAGACGAGCGCCGCGGCCGCGGCCGGCGCGGCGCCGGTCGGGTCTCTGCCCACGGTGGTGTCGACCTCCGAGGTTGAGTCGGCCACCCCCACCGGTTGATGGAGGGAGCGCACCGGGGTGACGGCGGGCCGCCGTCGACACTGGATACCCGCCCGCTCGATCGGCCCCACCCTTCTCGGTTGTCGCCCGACCACCCCCGTTGGGACGAGATCATCAACGCCCATCGCGCCGCCATGGCCGACGGCGAACCCGGCTACCTCGATCCCGACACCGGGCTCTTCGTGCTGACCGCGGCGCAGCTTGCCGATCGGAAGCAGTGCTGCGGATCGGGTTGCCGCCACTGCCCCTATCTGGTGTGACCGATCGGTATGGGGCGTGAGCGATCGGTATTCGGCGTGAGCAAGCGGTATCTGGTGGGAACGTTCCGTATCTGGTGGGAACGATCTGCACCTAGGGTTCACCGAGAGCAATCACCCACCGAGGAGACCGAGATGAAGACCAGACTGACCGACGTGCTCGGCATCGACCACCCGGTCATGTTGGCCGGCATGGGTGGGGTGTCCTACTCCCCGCTCGTCACCGCGGTGTCCGAGGCCGGGGGGTTCGGGTGCCTCGGGGCCTCGACCATGTCCACCGAGCAGATGGTCGCCGAGATCGCCGCCGTGCGCGGGGCCACCGACAAACCGTTCGGCGTCGATCTACTGACGGCGATGCCCGGGGATCTGGTGGGACAGGTCGAGCAGGTCATCGAGGGGGGCGCCTCGGTGTTCGTGGCCGGCCTCGGAGTCCCGGCCGAAGTGGTCGAGCTGTGTCACCGCCACCGCGTCCTCGTCATCAACATGTGCGGGAAGGTGGACCATGCCCGACGGGCCCACGACGCCGGGTGCGACGTCGTGGTGGCCCAGGGCACCGAGGCCGGTGGCCACACCGGGCTGGTGGCCACAATGCCCCTCGTACCCCAGATCGTGGATGCGGTGGGCTCCCAGATCCCGGTGGTGGCCGCCGGAGGCATCTTCGACGGAAGAGGGCTGGCCGCCGCCCTGTCCCTCGGAGCCGACGGGGTGTGGATCGGCACCCGGTTCATCGCCACCCCCGAAGCACGGGCCGTGACCGGCTACAAGGATGCGCTGGTGCGGACGAAGGAGGACGGGACCACCATCAGCCGGGCCTTCTCGGGAAAGACCATGCGGGTGGTCCGCAATCAGTACACCGGCTACTTCGACGAGCATCCCGGCGACCTGAGCCCGTTCCCGGCCCAGCTCGGCCGCTCGATGAGCGATGGTGCGTTCCATCTGGGTGGGGACGAGAACACCCCAGACATCGATCCCGAGCGCGAGTGCTACCCCACCGGGCAGGGAGTGGGCGCCATCCAGACGCTGATGCCCGCAGCCAGCTTGGTCGCCCAGATCGTGACCCAGGCCGAGCAGGTGTTGGCCGGCCTCGGCCGGGGCGGCGACTGAGCCCCGACTCGTTGGTGGCCAACCTGTCGGTCACCTTTCGCCGGTCACCGCTGAGTCGGTCAGATTTTCGCCGATCACCGGTCTCGGTCACCTGCCGGTGACCATTCGCCTGTCACCGTTCGCCTGTCACGTTCGTCGAACACCGACCTGTCCCCCGACCGCAACCCGGCGATGATCCGACGGTAGGTGCCGGCGGCATCGTCCCCGAGCGAATCGGTCTCGAGCCAGCGCATTCCGTGCTCGCCGCGGTAGCGGTCGACCCCGTAGAGGCCGAACCGCGGCTCGTAGGACCCCCACTCGTAGTTGTCGACCAGCGACCAGTGCCAATAGCCGTGGACGGGAACGCCCCCGTCGGCCGCGGCCACCACCGCGGCGATGTTCTCGCGCAGATAGCGGGGACGGTCCCATCCGTCCAGGCGCAGGTGGGACCGTCCCTGTCGGACCAGGTTGCACATCCCGTTCTCGACCACCCAGAACGGGATCCCCGGGGTGAGGGCCTGCTGGGCATGGAGCCAGCGGGTGAGCCCGCCGGGGTCGGGGGCGTCGTCCCACAGCTCGCGGACGGGGAGGCGGTTCCTTCCCCCCGACGTGCGGTGGCCGGGCAGACGGAAGTGCCGCGAGGCCACCGGCTCGTAGTAGTCGAGACCGATCACGTCGAGGGTGCGTTCGTGCGGGCTTTCGTAGACCGCCCTCACCGCCCGATTCGGCAGACCGTGCCGCAGTCGACCGGACCGGGAACCACCCGCCGACGGGAGGCGACCGATCGGACCGCCGCCGTAGGGCGCCCTCGCCGCGCTGAACCCCCGCAACAGGCGCTCGGCCGTTCCGACCGGCGGGAGCACGGTGTCGTGTTGGCGGCGGCGACCCTGCGAGCCAACTGCCCACGTCGTCCCGTTCGACTCCCATGCTGCGGGCCAGGAGGAGATCGATGAGCAGGCGATCCTGGTCGTAGAGGCTCATGCACGAATTGTTGGTGGTGACGATGGCGTCCGGCCGCATCCGGTGGATGACCTCATACGCCGCCACGTGGGCGGCGAGCAGATTGTCCACGGCGATGGCCGCGTCCCCGAGAGCCCCCAGCCGCCCTGGCGGGAACATCCCGAGCAGCCATGTTCCGATGGACAGGACGTTGATCTCGTTGATGGTCACCCAGTGGCGTACCAGGGGGCCGAGGGCGTCGACGGCGACTTCGGCCCAGCCCCGGAAGCGATCAGGGGCGTCCGGGCGCAGCCAGAAGTCGTCGCCCAACCAGTCCGGATGGGTGAAGTGGTGCAGCGTGACCAACGGCTCGAGCCCGCGTTCGACACAACCCGCCACGATGGCCTGGTAACGCTCCAGGGCCGACCGGTCCATCCCGACCGGATCGGGGACGACCCGGGCCCACTCGACACTCAGGCGGAAGCTGTTGCAGCCCAGTTCGGCCGCCCGGTCCAGCGACTCCTCCGGCCGCTCCCAGAAGCCGATGGCGTTCCCCGACGGCTCGACCCGGCCCACCGACTCCCAGCCGAACCAGTTGTTGGCCGGCTGGCCCGGGCCGTTGTAGCCACCCTCGATCTGGAAGCCTGCCGTGGCCACTCCCAGGAGGAACCCTTCGGTGAGTCCGGCGACATCGGGAGCGGGCTTCGTCGGTGGCTGGCCAATCGAGGACAACGTCACCACCTTTCGAAGTTCGAGTCCTGATGCGTGTGGGTCGCATGGGTGTGGCTGATGGGTGTGGCTGCTGCGTGGGGCTGACTGCGTGTGGCTGCTGCTGCGATTCCTAGTGCGTGTCCCGACCGGAGTCCCGCTTCGAGCGCTCGGTGACCGCTGAGCAGCTCAGGCGATCCGGACCGGTGCGTACCGGATGGCGATGGTAGCTTGCGCCCCGACACGAGCGTGTCCACCTCCCTCCGATGACCACCGCCGCCAACGACCCCGAGCGCATCCCGGTGGTGGTGGCGTCCGGCCAATCCATCGAGCGAACCGAGCTGGTCACGCCGGTCGACCTGATGGCCCGGGCCTGCGAGGAGGCCTTTGCCGGCAGCTCCCGGCCTCCGCGACCGCATCGACCGGCTGTCGGTGGTGGACGTCATGACCCGGTCCGGACCGGCCCTGGCCGGTGAATTGGCCGGGCGGATCGGCGCCCGGCCGGGCGCCTGCGAGTCGACCACGGTCGGGGGCAACAGTCCCCAGTGGCTGGTCAGCCGGGCGGCGAGCGACATCAGCGCCGGGACCCTCTCGGTGACCGTCATCGCCGGTGCCGAGGCCATCCGGTCGTCGCGAGCCCGCCGGGCGGCGGGCCTGCCCCCCGAGTTGGGAGCGACCGACCTCCCGCCGGATCCGGTGGTCGGGGACGACCTCCCCGGAGTCGGCCCCGGCGAAGCCGCCATCGGGCTGATGGCGCCTGTGCACGTCTATCCCCTGTTCGAAAGTGTGGTGGCGGCACGGGCCGGACGCGACTCCTCCGAGCACCGTCGGGCCATGGGGGCGCTGTTGGCGCCCTTCACCGATGTCGCCGCCGCCAACCCGTACGCCTGGTTCCGCGAGGTCCGGTCCCCCGGCGACATCGCCGACCCGGCGCCGGACAACCGCATCGTCAGCGAGCCCTACACCAAGCGGATGTGCGCCTTCCTCGGCTCCGACCAGGGCGCGGCGCTGGTGGTCTGCTCGCTGGCCGCCGCCCGGAGGGCCGGCATCGCCGACCGGGCGGTCTTCATCTGGTCGGGGTCCGAGGCCACCGACGTCCGGTTCCCGACGGCCCGTCCCGATCCCGGCCGGTCCCCGGCCATCGCCGCCGCCGGCCGGGCCGCGCTCGCCGCCGCCTCGTCGGCTTCCGGGCGTCGGGCCGGCATCGGGATCGACGACATCGACGTTCTCGACATCTACTCGTGCTTCCCCTCGGCCGTCGAGTTGGCCACCGACGCGCTGGGCATCGCCATGGGCGACTCGAGGGGTCTGACGGTGACCGGCGGACTCCCCTACTTCGGTGGGCCGGGCAACAACTACACGACCCACGGCATCGCCACCGTGACCGACCTCGTCCGCGAGCCGGCCTCCATCAGGGACCACCGGGGAGCCGCCGCGCGGCGCGGGTTCGGGGATCCGTCTGGGCCTGGCCACCGGGCTCGGGTGGTTCATCACCAAGCACGCCATCGGGATCTATGCCAGCGAGCCGCCGCCGAAGGGGTTCCACCGTGGCGACACCTCGGAGGCCCAGGCCGCCATCGACGCCGCCGCCGTGGAGGTGGCGCTCGACGTCGAGGCCCCGACGCGGGCCACCGTCATCGCCGCCACCGTGATCAGGGACGATCAGGGGACACCGACCGGCGCGCCCGTCCTCGCCCTCCTGGCCGACGGCCGGCACATGGCGGTCGCCCCCGCCGACGACGAGGTCACCGTTTCACTCGGGCAGATGGACGTGCCCGGCCTGGTCGGGTCGGCGATCGTCATCGAACCCGGTAAGGCGCGCTACCGTCTGGCCACAGGCTGAGACCACAGGGGAGACACCATGGCCGAAGTAGAGCGCGAGCGACGGGGTCACATCGAGATCCTCACCATCAATCGGCCCGAGGCCCGGAACGCCATCAACGGGGCCGTGTCGCGGGGATTCGCGGCTGCCTTCGACGAGCTCGAGGCCGACGACGACTGCTGGGTGGTCATCGTCACCGGCGCCGGGGACAAGGCGTTCAGCGCCGGCATGGACTTGAAGGCGTTCACCGCGGGTGAGGCCGGGGACATCATGGGGGCCAAGGGTGGCTTCGGCGGCATCGCCCAACGCGACTTCCCCAAGCCGATGATCGCCGCCGTGAACGGTTCGGCCCTGGCCGGCGGGTGCGAGATCATGCTCTCGTGCGACCTGGTCGTCGCCGTCGAGGGCGCCAAGTTCGGGATCCCCGAGGTCAAGCGCGGGCTCATGGCCGCGGCCGGGGGCCTCATCCGGCTTCCCAAGCGGGTCCCCCCGGCCATCGCGCTCGAACTGGCCCTCACCGGTGAGCCGATCGACGCCCGGCGCGCCTTCGAGTTGGGGTTGATCAATCGGGTGGTACCCGCCGACAAGCTGATGGAGGAGGCCATGGCCCTCGCCACCACCATCGCCGACAACGCCCCGCTGGCGGTGCGGGTCTCGAAGCGGGTGATGAAGGAGGCGGGCGAACTGCCCGACGCCCAGGGCTGGGCCATCAACAACGCCGCCGTGCCCGAGGTGTTCGGATCGGCGGACGCCATGGAAGGACCGATCGCCTTCGCCGAGAAGCGCAAGCCCAACTGGTCGGGCAAGTAGGCGACCCGGTCGGCCGGTCCGTCCCAGGACGCAGCGACACCATGCACTACGTCGGCCACCTGACCCAGACGGCGAGCAACGTTCCCTCGCTGTCGGACGGCCTCGGGGGTTTCCGCCTCATCCTCCACGTGTTGGCGGCCACGGTCTGGGTGGGCGGACAGTTCACGGTGGCCGGGTTGCTCCCCACCATCCGCTCCCTGGGCGAGGAGGCACCGAAAAAGGTGGCCCAGGCGCTCGGGCGGCTGCTGTGGCCGGCCTACGGCGTGCTGGTGATCACCGGCTTCTGGAACATCAGCTCGCTCACCGTCAAGGATGCCTCCTCGGCCTGGAAGACCGTCCTCATCGTCAAGATCGTGGTGGTGGCGGTGGCCGGGGTGGCGCGTGTTCCTCCATCAGCGGGCGACGACCAAGCGGGCCACGGCCGTCTGGGGCGCCGTCGGGGCCGTCGCCTCGGTGGCCGCCCTCTGTCTCGGGGTGTTCCTGGCCGGCTGAGGGCCGGCTGAGGGCCGGCTGAAGGCCGTAGCGGCTGAGCCGGCCGGAGCCTGGCGCTGGAGCCCCAGCTCAAACCACGCCGGACACCCCGTGGAGGACCGGGTGGGCCGGCCTGCTCGGGTCCCGGATCCAGCAGGCGTACCGACCGGCGGCCGAAGTGGCAGGTGAGAGAGACCCTCGGGCCGCTCATCCGGACCCCGTCCGGCACCGAACACCCAGGTGACCGCTGCGCAGCGACCCGGTCTCGACACGTCTAACCTGGTGGGCGCATCCAACAAGGGAGACATCGCCATGCATCTCAGCCCACCTGCCGACCTCTTCGGCGAACAAGGCATCATCGTCTTGATTGTTGTGGCCCTGGTCCTGTTCGGCTCCACCCAGATCCCCAAGTTGGCCCGATCACTCGGCTCTGCCCAGAAGGAATTCAAGAAGGGCCTGGATGAAGGCGGGTCCGATGACGCCACCGATACCAAGGTTGTGGTCCAGGCCATTCCTCCGGCCGTCGTGAACCCTCCCGCCCCGGCTCCCGCTCCCGCTCCCGCCCCGGTCGAGTCGAACAGCGACGGATCCCCGGGACCAACTGCCTGATCGCTCCGATGCAAAACCGATGAGCGAGGGGGTCGGTCCGGAGCCGCTGACCCGGGCAGGCGGGTCCAGGGCGCGACTGCGGTGGATGCCGTTTTGGGTGATGCAGGCCACCGAGATCGCGGTGGCGCTGGTGTTCGCCTATCTCTCCGTCCACGTCGCCCACGGGGACCTGCTGGTCATCAGTGCCGTTCCCCTGGTCGTCCTGGCCGTCACCGCCCAGGGCCCCCTCGGGGTGTTCCACCTTTGCAGCCAGCGTCTCCACCTTTGGCTGGCCATGGGCCTGTCGGCCGTCATCGCCCTGGCGCCGATCATCCCCGCCCTGCGACCGGACATCCAGGGGATCATCGTGATCGAATTCGGAGCCGTCGGGCTGTTCCGGGTGGCCACCCTGACCAGGACGGGTGAGACCCGACCGGCTGTGCGTCCGGGGTCGCGTGGCCGTTCACGGGTGATCGAGACCACGGCGACGGTCGTGGAGGCCGGCTCCTCGACCCCCGGCCCCGGGTTCGGGTCCGGCCGCCGACGGCCGACGGTACCTCGTCGCCCTCATCCGGTGCCGCCGCCCGATGGGCGGGACGAACCAGCGGGTCGGCGGTGGCCACGGGGAAGCGCGTGGTCGCCGACTACCGGCCCGACGCCGAAGAACAGGTCAAGCGAACGATCCGGGGGATCGGGAAGTGGGCCGGACGGGTGTCCTCCCGCCTCGCCCCTCCCGAAGACCCAGGGGCCAGCGGAGACAGCGGGCGCTGATTCGGCCCACCGCCCGCCCCGGCGGTCATCGACGGCTAGATTCCGCCAGGTCGAAAGGGGACCGCTGTGCCCGACACCCATGACGTACTGGCCGTGGCCGACCGGCTCTGGCGAGGTGAGGTCTCGACCTCCGAACTCCACCCGCTCCGGCCCACCACCGGCCTCGCCGAAGTGGCCGACGGGGTGTCGTTCGTCCCCTCATTCGCCAACGTGTCGGCGGTGAGCACCGACGACGGCCTGTTCCTGGTCGACACGGGGAGCGCCCTGATGGCCGACGAGATCCACCGGACCATCCGGACCTGGTCCCCCGGTCGACTCAATACCGCCGTCTACTCCCACGGGCATATCGACCATGTCTTCGGGGTCCCGGTATGGGCGGCCGAATCGGCGGAGGAGGGATGGCCCGAACCCGTGGTCGTGGCCCACGAGGCGTTGCCCGCCCGGTTCGACCGCTACATCCTCACCGCCGGGTACAACGGCATCATCAACCGTCGGCAGTTCAACATCGACTCGTTGGAGTGGCCCACCGAATACCGATACCCGGACCGCACCTACCGCGACCGGCTCGACCTCGACGTCGGCGGGACGCGGGCCGAGCTCCATCACGCCCGAGGGGAGACGGACGACCACACGTGGACCTGGTTTCCCGACCACCGGGTGCTGTGCTGCGGGGACCTGTTCATCTGGGCCTCGCCCAACGCCGGCAATCCACAGAAGGTCCAGCGCTACCCGGCCGAATGGGCCGACGCCCTGCGTCGGATGCTGGCCCTCTACGACAGTCCCGGCGGCGGGCCCGAGGTTCTCCTGCCCGGGCATGGCTACCCGGTGGTCGGGGAGGACCGGGTCCGTCAGGCCCTGACCGACACCGCGGAGCTCCTCGAGTCGTTGGTCGAGCAGACACTCGCTCTCATGAACGGCGGCGCCCGCCTCGACGAGGTGATCCACACGGTGACGCCCCCGGCCCGTCTGATGGAGCGGCCCTACTTGCAGCCCGTCTACGACGAACCCGAATTCATCGTCCGGACGATCTGGCGGCTCTACGGCGGGTGGTGGGACGGCAATCCGGCCACGCTCAAGCCGGCGCCGGAGCGTTCGCTCGCCGTCGAGCTCGCCGAGCTGGCCGGTGGCGCCGGGGTCCTGGCCGATCGGGCCCTGGCCCTTCTCGATGGCGCCGTTGGCGACGATCGCGACGATCCCGACGACCCGCGACGAGTCCCGACGAGGCCTCCATGCGGCTGGCCGGGCACCTGGCCGAGCTGGCCTGGCTGGCCGCCCCCGAAGACCCGGGCGTGCAACTGGTCCGCCGCACGGTCTTCACCCGCCGGGCCGACGCCGCCTCTTCGACCATGGCCCACGGGGTGTTCTCGTGGGCGGCACGGGAGTCCGGGGAGGGCCGTGGGGACCGGCCTTCCTGACCGGCGCCGAAAGGCCCTCGTGGCCACCCTCCTGAACTGGGGATTCGCAGGGCCCGAACGGGGCCGCCGCTCAACTTCTAATTCTGCTCCGGTGCCCACTAGTGTCATCGCCGTGAACGCATTCACAACCGGTCCCCACCCCCGCGGCGCGGCCCCGACACCTCCGCCGCCGGACCGGCCGGCCAGCCGGATCGCGCCCACCGGATCTGCCCCCGCCGACAGCCTCGACCCCGCCCACGGCCTCGACCAGCCAGGGCCGGAGACGGCGTCCAAGCGCCGGTGGCGTCGCTGGGGCATCGGAGTGGCCATCGGAGCGCCGCTGGCCCTCGCCGGATGCAACGTCTACCCGACCTACGGCGCCAGCAGGGGCGCCACCAAGCAGGGGCAGGAGACCTTCCGGCTCTACTCGGGCATGATGACCACCGGCATCATCGTGGGTGGCCTGGTCGGCCTGTTGATCCTCTGGACGATCATCCGCTACCGGAAGCGCTCCGACGAGATGCCCCGGCAGTTCCACGAGAACGTCCCCATCGAGATCATCTACACGGCGATCCCGGTGATCATCGTGGGGGTCCTCTTCTTCTTCACCGTCCTCACCGAGAACAACGTCGATGCCATCCAACCGGTCAACGCCACCTTCACCGCCACCGGAAAACCGGTGGTCGACATCACGGTGACCGCCTTCCAGTGGGGCTGGCGGTTCGACTACCCCGACCTCAACGTGGGGGTCGCCGGCGAGACCACCAACGGGCCCAACAACCACGGGCCCCAGATGGTGGTCCCGGCGGGCCAGACCGTGCAGATCAAACTGGTGTCGGACGACGTCATCCACGGCTTCTACGTGCGGGACTTCAACTTCAGCCGCTACGCCCTCCCCGGAGTGACCAACTACTTCGACCTCGACGTGCTCCATACCGGGACCTACAACGGCCAGTGCACGCAGATCTGCGGCCTCTACCACTCGGAGATGCTGTTCAGCGTGCGGGCCGTCAGCCCGGCGGCATTCGCGGCGTGGGCCAGCGTCCAGCGGAACACCGGGCACACCCTGCCCCGGTCGGGATCCTCGGCGCAGGACAATCCTCCCATCGACACCCACGTCACCAACGGAAGCGGCTACAACACACCCTCGGAGGCAAAGGGAGATCAATGACGACCACGATCGAACCCCCTGGTCTGATCGCCCCGGAAGAGCCCGGTGGGCCGAACGGGCACGCTCCCGGCGAACACCACGGTGAGAGTGATCACCCGCACCACGAGGGTCCGACCGGGCTCATCAACTGGCTGACCTCCACCGACCACAAGGTGATCGGCAAGAGCTACATGATCACCTCGCTGGTCCTGTTCTTCATCGCCGGGATCATGGCCCTCGGCATCCGGGTCCAGCTGGCCGACCCGACCTCCTCGTTCGTGAGCTTCCAGACCTACAACGAGCTGTTCACGATGCACGGCAGCCTCATGCTGTACCTGTTCGCCGGGCCGTTCGCCTTCGGTGGGCTGGCCAACTACATCGTGCCCCTGCAGGTCGGTGCCCCGGACATGGCCTTCCCCCGCCTCAACGCCCTGTCGTACTGGCTGTACCTGGGCGGCTCCATCACCATGATGTCCGGGTTCCTGGTGGCCGGCGGTGCGGCCAGCTTCGGCTGGGTGTCCTATGCCCCGCTCTCCAACGCCACCAACTCCCCGGGGGCGGGGGCCGACCTGTGGCTGATGGCACTGGCCCTCACCGGGTTCTCGGCCATCTTCACCGGGGTCAACCTGTGCGCCACCATCTTCTACCTGCGGGCCCCGGGCATGACCATGTTCCGGGTCCCCATCTTCTCGTGGAACATGCTGGTCACCGCCATCCTCATCCTCATCGCCTTCCCGGTGCTGTTCGGCGCCGTGGTCCTGCTCTTCTGCGACCGTCATTTCGGCACCCACATCTTCACCGTGCAGGGCGGAGGTGTGCCTGTGCTGTGGCAGAACCTCTTCTGGTTCTTCGGGCACCCCGAGGTCTACATCCTGGCCCTGCCCTATTTCGGCATGGTGACCGACATCATCCCGGTGTTCTCGCGCAAGCCGCTGTTCGGGTACAAGGGCATGGTCTTCGCCACCATGTCCATCGCCGCCCTGTCGACCGGGGTGTGGGCCCACCACATGTTCACCACCGGCGTGGTCCTGCTGCCGTTCTTCTCGCTCCTCTCCTACATGATCGCCATCCCCACCGGGATCAAATTCTTCAACTGGATCGGGACCATGTGGGGCGGCCAATTGAGCTTCCAGACACCGATGCTCTTCTCGATGGGGTTCCTCTTCGCCTTCCTGATGGGCGGCGTGACCGGGGTGCTCCTGGCGTCACCCCCGGTCGACTTCATGACCCACGACACCTACTTCGTGGTGGCCCACTTCCACCAGGTGCTCATCGGGACCGCCGTCTTCGCCGGCTTCGCCGGCTTCTACTTCTGGTATCCGAAGATGTTCGGGCGCATGCTGCGCGAGGGCCTCGGCAAACTCCACTTCTGGGGACTGTTCATCGGGTTCTGGGTGACCTTCATGCCCCAGTACCTGGTCGGCCTGTACGGCATGCCGCGCCGGGTCGCCGCCTACCTCCCGTCCAACGGCTGGACCACCCTCAATGTGATCTCGACCGTCGGGGCCTTCATCATCGGGGTGTCGTTCCTCTTCTTCCTGATCAACCTCTGGGTCTCCTGGCGTGACCCGATCCCGGCCGGGGACAACCCGTGGGACGGACACGCCCTCGAGTGGTTCACCTCCTCGCCACCGCCCCACCACAACTACACCCACCTGCCTCCGATCCGCTCGGAGCGGCCCACCTGGGACTACAACCATCCCGAACACCGGACCATCCACACCGGGCAGCCGGAGCCGGAGAAGGTGCCGGTCGGCGTATCGGCCGGGAACGACACCGCCGAGGACGACTCGTGAAGGTCTACGGGCTCTTCCTGGCCGGCATCGGCGTCTTCTTCGCCGTCATCGGCCTCGTCTACTGGTTCACCAGCTACGAGGACGGCGGCTTCCTGATGCTGATCGGGTCCGCGCTGCTCGGCCTGTTCCCCGGCTCCTACTACCTGTGGTGGTCGTCGAAGGGGAAGACCCAGGCCGACGACGACCCGGGGGCGGACATCGCCGAAGGGGCCGGCGCCATCGACTCGTTCCCCGGATCGAGCATCTGGCCCTTCATCCTCGGCATGGGGGCGCTGTTCACCGTGCTCACCTTCGTGTTCGGTCTCTGGCTGGCACCGCTGGGCGCGGCTCTGCTCCTCTCGGGCGCCGTCGGGGCCACCGTGGAGAGCCGGCGGGGCGGCACCGTTCCCACCGGGGTCGCCCAGCCTGAAGGGGACTGAACGGGCGTCCCACGCTACCGATAGGGCAACGGGCGGAGGCCGGGCCGGGGGGCGGAGGCCGGACCGGGGGGCGGAGGCCGGACCGGGGGGCGGAGGCCGGACGGGGGGCGGAGGCCGGACCGGGGGGCGGAGGCCGGACCGCCGAGCCGGGTCGTCACCTCCCGTTGTCCCGCCGCACACGTCGGCTGTCCGGTCGGCCCAGACGAAGACGGAGGTTTCCCGTGGGCTTCATCTCGAAGCGGCGTACCGCCCTCTGGGTGGCCGGCATGGAGCGGTGGGCCCAGAAGGAAGTCGACGAGCACACCGAGAAGACGGTGAAGGGCAAGAACAGGATCGATCGCCACGGGATGTACTGCCTCGGCGTGATCAGCGCCATCACCATCGCCAAGGGGAAGGGGTCGGCCCGGGCATCGATGCCCAAGGACCGCGACCAGCGCCAAGGTCTGGCTGACGCCACCACCCTCCTCCGGAACGTACTGACCTCGGGCCGCGTCCCGGGCCGCGACTACCTCGAACTTCTCAGTCATCCCGACTCGGCCCGCAACCGATAGAGGGCGTCCGAACTCCGCAAGGGCTGCCCGGCCCGCGATCTGCGGCCCGGACTAAAGCCGCTTCACCATCTGCAACGCCGGATTGTCGGCATCCCAGAGGGTCGGGAACTCCTCGAGGGCTCGAAACCCGTTGGCGGCGTAGAAGGCTCGGGTCTTTGCGTATCCTTCGTCCGGCTTGGTTGGGCTGAGCGTCTTGACTTGCAGGTACTCCACACCTTGGTCGGCCAGTTCGCGTTCGGCGAAGGTCAGCATCTGTCTCCCGATACCCTGCCGGTGATACTCGGGAATGAGACCCATCACGTAGATCTCGGCGGAGTGCGGGCTGTGTTTCACGGTCGTGAGGAATCCGACATCGTCATCCAAGGAGGCGATCACGGTGGGCGACTGATCCGCCATGACCGCGTACTGGTCCACCGAACTCGGTATTCCGAACCAAGTCGGCAAGGTGTTCAGAATCCTCCGAGCCGTGAGACCCGATCCGCTGGGCCGCCATCGAAATCGGATCTCCTTCACTGCCATGTGGCCAGGATGCCATGACCCGGCGGCGATCCGGGTGAGAAGTATGGGTCCCGTAGGGCGCTCCGGAAGTCCCGGTGCATGACAACACGGGTTGGCACCGGGTACCCGCCGGCTGCCGCCACCGCTCAGATCGAACGGTGGTAGAGCTCGACGCTGTCACCACTGATCATGATGGGTTCGACAAACTCGAACCCCGTCTTTACCAGGACGTTTCGAGATGCCCCGTTGTCGGGACTGATGAGGGCAAGAAGCTCGCCTCGCCACACATGACGAGCTACCTCCAACATCGCGCTGGCGGCTTCGGTGGCGTACCCAAGGCCACGTGATGCCTGAACGAGTCTGTAGCCGAATTCGAACCGGCTCTCGCCACCGAACTCGAACTCGTCCACACCCACATACCCAACCAGAGATCCGGTCGACGTCTCGATGATCGCCTGCTTGCCGAAGGTAACCTCGCGACAGAAGGCCATCATGTGATCGAAGCGGATGTTCGCCGCATGGCGGTCGAGTGCGCCAGTCGCCGAGTACACCATGAAATCCGAGTCCATGAACAGATCGACAAATTGTCGTCTGTCTGATTCGATCACGGGCCGGATCTCCAACCTCTCCGTTGTGACCGTGCTCGTCATCGGCCCTTGGTACCACGCTTCGATTCAAGCCGCTGCTGCGGAGGCCGGAATGATGGCCGATCTTCACCGGACATGCCCTCCAGCATCCGCACGTACGGGTGTGTGGGACACCGGCAATAGAACATCCTCGATCACGGCGGGATGCTAAGGCGGCCGCCAGAGTGCGGTCCGAGCGGCGACCGCCGCCCGCCAGCGCCGAGCCCCGGTCCGCCGACCGCCGCCCGCCCTCCGACGACTGCCTACGGCCTCAGCGCATCACCCGGCGAACGCCCTCGCCGGTGGCCAATTCGGGCGGCTCGAGATCGATATAGGTCGGAACCGGAACGGCCTCCAACTCCTCGATCCCGTCACCGGGCCGGGGCGGGGACTCGACGGTGGAGTACTCGCCGGTTGCCGACCGTTCGACGATGACCGCCCGCTTGCGCTTGCCGATCCCCTCGGCCGCCCGCATCTCGAGGCAGATCTTGTAGGTCACGAAGTAGGCGATGATCGGCGCGATGACCACGGCGAAGCGGAAGAACCACAGCACGCTCTTGAGCGGCAGCTGGAAGAAGTTGGCCATCACATCGGTCGACGAGGCGAAGAAGGTCATGCCCAGCAACATGAGCATGGCTGCGCCCGCCGCCGTCCGTTTGGGACGATCGCGAGGTCGATCGAGGAGGTTGTGGTACGCCAGGTCTTTGGTGTGTCTCGATTCGATGAACGGCCAGACGATGAGGATGTTGAAGATGATGCCCGGGAAGATGACCGCCGGCAGGAACACCTCGAGCGGGATGGTGTGTCCCCATCCGACCCACTCCCAACTGGGCATGATCCTCAGCGCCCCGTCGAGCCAGCCCATGTACCAGTCGGGCTGCACCGCATAGGAGATCTGGTACGGCTGATACTGGCCGAACTGCCAGATCGGGTTGATCTGG
The DNA here is from genome assembly GCA_963812885.1 of uncultured Acidimicrobiaceae bacterium. Lineage (GTDB taxonomy): Bacteria > Actinomycetota > Acidimicrobiia > Acidimicrobiales > RAAP-2 > Bog-756. Next base: position 283,962 of record CAWEWZ010000008.1, read on the forward strand.
GCGAAGCCCCCGAGCAGGAAGGTCACCGCGGTGACCATGAACAGGAACCCGGTCGTCTTGGCCATGAAGGTGGGGAACATCGGTGACCCGACCACATTGTGCTCGGTCTTCCCCTTCCCGGGGAACTGCGTGTGTTTCTGTTTGACCAGCAATCCGAGGTGGGCGGCCAGGAGGCCGATGAGTATGAGGGGCACGATCAGGACGTGGATGATGAAGAACCGGGGGATGATCACCCCGTTGCCCGGATAGTTCCCCCCGAACACGAAGAAGGCCAGATAGCTCCCGACCAGGGGGATCGACTCGATGATCGAGTAGGCGATGCGGATACCGGTTCCCGACACCAGGTCGTCCGGCAGGGAGTACCCGAGGAACCCGTTGACGATGCCCAGGATGAGCATGGTCACGCCGACGATCCAGTTGAACTCCCGGGGCTTGCGGAAGGCGCCGGTGAAGAAGACCCGGGCCATGTGCACGGCGATCGAGCCCAGGAAGATGTCGGCGGCCCAGTGGTGGGCCTGGCGCATGAGGAGGCCGGATCTCACGTCGAAGGAGAGGCCCACCGTGGAGGCGTAGGCCTCGGACACCTTCTCCCCCCGCAGCGGGATGTACGAGCCGTGGTAGACGATCTGCGCCGCCGAGGGGACGTAGTAGAGCGACAGGAACACCCCGGTGGCCAGCAGCACCACAAATGAGTAGAGGGCGATCTCGCCCAGCATGAACGACCAGTGGTCGGGGAAGATCTTGTCCAGGAAGGTGCGACCGCCCTTGGCCACGCGCGAGTCGGTCGTCGACCCAGCGCAGCGAGGTGTCGATGGTTTCGTCGATCATGGCCGCTCCCAGAATCCGGGGCCCACTGCCTGGTTGAAAGCTGCCCTTGGCCCGGAGGAACCCGTCGGCGTCGACCGTGATGGGCAGCTGGGGCAGCGGGCGGGGGGCGGGTCCGAATTCCGGAACCGCTCCGGCCACCACGTTGAAGATGGACTGGTGACACGGGCACACCAGCTGTTGGGTCTGCTCCTGGTAGAGCCCGACCGGACAGCCGAGGTGGGTGCACATCTTGGAGTAGGCCACGTAGCCGGCCACACCCCAGTCGGTCCGCCCCGGCGGCGTCAGGGGCTGGAGGGTGTCGGACAGCCGTATGAGGATGACCTGGTCGGGGGACGAGCCGATGAAGCCCTTGGGGAAGACGGTGAGGACGCCCCCCACCTCGAGGTCGTCGACCGTCACTTCGCGGCCGTCCACCGCCACCAGTCGGGAGCCATTCCTCCAGTTGGTCGAGAACAGCGAGGTGTCCGTCTGACCCGTCGGGTCCTCGCTCTTCGACGGTTTGGGCCCGAGCGAGCGGAGAAGGGGGAACAACAGGACGACGCCCATGGCCGTCGACCCCAGGGCGAAGAGGCCACCCAGCATCTTGCGCCTCTTGATGACCATGCCGCCCCGCTGGGTGATCGCCGCCGTCATGGCGTCGCGCTCGGCCTCGGTGGAGTGGAACTCGTGCCGCTCCTCTACGAAGGGTCCCTGGGGCATCAGGTACTTGCCCCAGGCGGTGACGCCGAAGCCGAGGGCCAGCAGACCGATCCCGAGCGTGATGGCCTGCCACTGGGTGTTGGCCTCGACCCAGTAGGCCACGCCGAAGCCGATGAAGCCGGCGAACCCGACGAGCATGGCGATGGCGGCAACCAACTGGGCGGTTTCGGGGCGCTTGGCGTAGGGCTGCAGGTGGGGGTCGTCGAGGGCGGCCGTCGGAAGCGGACCATTCTGGTCCGGGGTCTGGTCGCTCACGTGCGGTCTCCGATCCAGAAGCAGACGAGCATGAGCACACCCACACCGAGGAGCAGTCCGACGAAGCCCTCGCCCACCGGGCCGATCCCTCCCAGTCCTTCCCCACCGGGGTTGGACGGGTGCTGGATGACGCCGGTCACGTAGGCCGAGATGTCCCTCGCCTCGGTGTTGGTGATGTCACCGGGGCCGAAGTGGGGCATGTTGCCGGGGCCCGAGCGGATCGCCTCGACGACCTGGGTCGGGGTGGCCAGGTGCAGGGTGGGCGCGTAGGCGCCGTCCATCAGCGCGTCGCCGGCACCGGTGATGGTGTGGCAGGCCGCGCAGTTGAGGGTGAACAGCTCGTTCCCGGCCTCGAGATCGGCGTCCTTGGTGTTGACCACCGGCACCTGGACGCCCTCCCCGGGCGTCAGGGACTGCACCCAGGCCGAGATCTCGAGGGTCTGGAGGCGGTTGAACCGTGCCGGCTTGCGGGTGGCCTGCACGCTCGAATCGGCCAGGGGCATCCGGCCGGTGGACACCCAGAAGTCAACCGTTCCCGACCCGAGGCCCTGGAGGTTCGGTCCCCGCCCGGTCCCGAGCGCCTCGGGGCCGTGGCAACTCGAGCAGTTGGCGGAAAAGAGCGCCTGGCCTGGGGCGATGAATGACTTGGGCAGGTTGGCGTAGATGATCCCGCCCTGGTTGGACGGCGAGTGGCTCTTGAGCGCGGCCGAGGCGCTCGGCTTCTCCGACCTGCTGATCGGCACCTGGGTGGTCGCCGTGGTCGTCAGCTTGGGCAGGGAGGTGGTCGGCGCGGCGCCGGCCTGTCCGGCGCCGGAGGAGAACCCGAGCAGTCCGACGAATCCGACGCACCCCAGCAGGGCGACGGGGGCCAGATATCGGCCTTTGAGCAGTCTCCGCATACCGTGTCCCACCTACTTGAGGAGGAAGAGGCAGGAGTAGAGGCCGACCCAGACGATGTCCACGAAGTGCCAGTAGTAGCTGACACCTTGGAACACCGCCGTCTCACCCGGATCTCCCTTGGGACCCTTCAACCGGCCGAGGAGGAAGATCATGGCCACGAGGCCGAGGGTGACGTGGAGGCCGTGCACGCCGGACATGATGTAGAAGAGCGAGCCGAACGCGGTGTGGGTCGGGTCCGTGGCCGGGTCGTGCGAGAGCGAGATCCACTCGTAGAACTGGTTGGCCACGAACAGTGCCCCCAGCACGAAGGTGGCGATGACCATGATCTTGGCACTGCGACGGTTGCCCTTTTCCTGGTCCCAGACCGCCTTCTGCATGGTGAAACTGGAGGCGACCAGGATCAACGTGAAGATGCCCGCCCGGATGGTGTCCAGGTGGGTCCCGGGGGGCGGCCACACCGACGCATGGGCCCGGATGGTGAAGAAGGCGGCGAACAGGGAACTGAAGAACATCACCTCGGAACCCAGCCAGATGATGACTCCGACTGCCAGCATCGAGGGCTTGTCGGGGCGGTGGCGCTGGCGGGTGGTGACCGCCGGTTCGGCGGCGAGGGCCTGAGTCACGCCGTATTTTTAGTCGATCGGAAGCTCGAAGGGCCAACTCAGGGCAGGAGCTCCGATCGGGGGTCTCCGGGGCCGGCCGGGACCGCTCTCCGGCCCCCGACGGCGACCCCCCGGCAAAGTCCCGGAACTCAGCGAGCGGGGTCCAAAGGCGCAGGTGGGGGCGCCAGATGGACGACGCTGAGCCGCTGGGTGGGACGGGTCAGGGCCACGTACAGCGTACGCAGGCCACGGGCGGTCTCACCCGCGATCAGGGCCGGCTCCACCACGACCACCGAGTCGAACTCGAGGCCGTTGGCGGCGTCGGCCGCCAGGAGCACCAGCGGCTCGAACAAACCGCCCTTGCGCATGTCCCGGGCGTCCACGACGGGCAGGCCGGCGGTGGCCAGCGCCTCCGACAGGACACCCATCATCGGCTCGGGGGCGAGGATGGCCACCCGGCCCGGCGTGACCGCGGCCACCTCCTCACCCGCCGCCTCGGCCACGGTTCGGGCCAGGTCCCCGACCGTTGCCCCCTGCCTCGACCCTTCGGAGTCCCGAACGGCGATCATCCTCGGCTCCACTCCCGTGCGGCGGACCGGCCGGGGCGGGCTGAGCTCGGGGGCGGCCACGGCCAGCACCTGGCTGGCCACGGCCAACACCTCGGCCGGGGTCCGGTAGCTCACGGTCAGCTCCACCGTGCGGGGCGGCCGGCGCCGGGGCAGGTGTTCGGTGATGTCCTCCCACGAAGCCGGTGCCCAGGGTGCGGTGGCCTGGGCGATGTCGCCGACCACGGTCATCGAGCCCGACAACGAACGCCGGGTGAGCATGCGCAGCTGCATGGGCGAGAGGTCCTGCACCTCGTCGACCACGATGTGGCCGTACTTGCGCAACCCGTCGTCCCCGGTGCCGTTGCGGGGGCCGAGGAGGTGGCGGGCCTCGTCGACCAGCGCGGCATCGGCCGGAGTCCAGGCCACGTCGTCGAACGACGCCGAGCGCGGTCGGTGGAGGAGCTGCTGTTCCTCGGGAGTCAGCACCCCGCGGGCGGCCGCCTTGATCAGGGGTGGTGCGCCGAACAGGTCGTGGAGCAGCTCGTGGGGGGAGAGGCGGGGCCACATCCGGTCGAGCGCCTGGGCCAGCTCCGGTACCCGCTTCACCTTGCGGGCGAAGTCCTCGAAATCGAACTCGTCATCGGACAGCTCGGACGGGTCCTCGTAGCCGGGGAAGGCGGTGACCGAAGCCGGCACGCCCACCCCCAGGGTCTGTTGGGTCTGTCGGGCTCGGTCGGCCAGCAATTGGGCCACGTCCTGCTCGACCAGCCGGCGTCGTCCATTGTGGGTGCCGGGGCGGCGGCGGGCCGAGTCGATGATCCTCTTGGTGTCCTCGACGGTCAACCGGAGGAGCAGGGCCCCGTAGGGGATGGCCACGTCGTCGGCGAGGGGCCGCTGGCGGGTGCGGACGGCTCGGGCCACGACCTTGGCCATCCGCTGGTCACCCTTGAGCCGGGCCACGTCGACCGGGCCGTTCTCCACGGTCCGGACTTCGGTGACCAGGCCGGAGACCGTGGACAGCGTGACACCGGTCTCGCCCAGGGAGGGGAGGACCTGTTCGATGTAGCGGAGGAAGAGGGGGTTGGGCCCGACCACCAGCACGCCCTGCCGCTCGAGGGGGAACCGGTGGGTGTAGAGCAGGTAGGCGGCCCGGTGGAGGGCCACCGCCGTCTTGCCCGTGCCCGGACCTCCCTGCACGACCAGGACGCCGGCCAGCGGCGCCCGGATGATCTCGTCCTGCTCCCGCTGGATGGTGGAGACGATGTCGGTCATCCGGCCCGACCGGGCCCGATCGAGGGCGGCCAGCAGGGCGGCCGGACCGCCGATGGGCAGGTCGCTCTGGATCAGTTCCCCGGTCCCGTCCTCCCCGCCCCGCTCGGCACCACCGGGCGCCGAGAGGTCGCCCTCGGTCTGATCGGAGGTGTCTCCCGATCCGGGCAGGCTGAAGCGCTCGTCCTCCAGCCCGACCACCCTCCGGCCCTCGAGGGCCAGATGACGGCGCAGCACGAGACCCTGGGGGTCCCGACCGGTGGCCCGGTAGAAGGGCTCGGCGATCGGGGCCCGCCAATCGACCACCAGCGGGTCGTGATCGGCGCTGTGGATGGCCAGGCGGCCGATGTGGAAGGTCTCGACGGCCGGTTCGCCACCGCTCGCCGCCCTCGCCTCCGTCCGCCGCCGCCCCTCCTTCCGCCGCTCCGGCCCCGTTGGCGGCCGCGACCCCGTTGGTGCCGCCCTTCCCACCCTTGGCGCCATCGTCGATCCGGTCGATCCGGTCGATCCGGCCGAAGGTCAGGGCCTGGTCCCCGATGTCCAATTGTTCGAGCCGGGCCAGGCTGGTGCGCACGATCACGTCCCGTTCGGTCCGAGACTGGAACGTTCCGCCCCGCCCCAGGTCGAGCACCCCCTCGAGCATGGAATTGGCATCACTCCGCATGGCGTCGAGGCGTGCGTAGGCCATGTCCACGAACGCCTGTTCAGCCTGAAGCTCTGATTCCACGCCACCTCCGATCTGCCCTCCCCTGGCTCAGGGGAACCCTCGATTGTATGCCCCAGTTCGCCGGGGCGCGACCGGCCGAGCCGGCGTGGACGGGTGAGCCCCCTCTCCTAGACTCGGGCCATGGCCGCTACCGCAGTACTCGCACCGGTCACGAACGACGGGTCGCGCGCCACCGGTGGGCACGTTCGGGCCCGCCCCGTCGCGGCCAGTCGCTGAGTCGTGGCCGTGACCCGGGAGGCGGCCTCCAGGACCGCGGGCCGGTTCGACGACGCACCGTTCATCCGGGCCTGCCGCGGCCTGACCGTCGATCGGGTGCCCGTGTGGTTCATGCGCCAGGCCGGCCGGGCGCTTCCCGAGTACCGGGCCGCACGGGGAGCGGGCAGCATCCTCGACGCCATCGCCCGGCCCGAGCTGGTCGCCGAACTGACCCGGCAACCGGTGGAGCGCTACGGCACCGATGCCGCCATCCTCTTCTCCGACATCGTGGTCCCGGTGGCCGCCATCGGGTTCGGCGTCGACGTGGCCCCGGGGACGGGGCCGGTGGTGGCCGAACCCTTCCGCTCCAAGGACGATCTCCAACGGCTCCGACCACTCGAGCCCGAGACCGACACCCCCCACGTCATCGACGCGGTGCGCATCCTGGCCGACGGGCTGGACGTCCCCCTGATCGGATTCGCCGGCGGGCCGTTCACCGTGGCCAGCTATCTGGTGGAAGGCGGCCCCTCGAAGAACTTCACCAGGATCAAGGCGCTCATGCTCGGAGAACCGGCCGTCTGGCACGACCTGGTCGAGCGGCTCACCGACCTGGCCCTGGCCTCGTTGCGGTCCCAGCTCGACGCCGGCGCGTCGGCGGTCCAGGTCTTCGACAGCTGGGCCGGGATCCTCACCCCGCGCCACTACCAGGAGCTGGTCCTGCCCTCGACCACCCGGCTGTTCGCCGAACTGGCCGAGTCCCACCCCGGTGTCCCCACCATCCTGTTCGGTGTGGGCACGGGCGAGCTGCTGTCCTCGATGGCCACCGCCGGGAGCACCGTGGTCGGAATCGACTGGCGGGTCCCGCTGGACGAGGCCCGGCGGCGGGTCGGCCCCGGAGTGGCGGTTCAGGGGAACCTCGACCCGGCCGTGTGCCTGACCACGTGGGAAGTGACATCGGCCGAGACGCGTGAGGTGCTCGACCGGGCCGGTCCTGCCCCCGGTCACATCTTCAACCTCGGCCACGGTGTCCTCCCCGAGACCGACCCGGCCATCCTCGAGCGGGTGGTCGCCCTGGTCCACGAAGAGGGACGGGCCGGGGTGGGGGCGTCCCGGTGAGCGGCACGTCCCGGCGGCCCATCGGGGTGCTGGTCATGGCGCACGGGACCCCGTCGGACCCGGCCGCCATCGAGCCCTTCTATACGTCGATCCGGCGGGGCCGGCCCCCCACTCCCGAGCTCCTGGCCGAGCTGGTGGGCCGCTACCAGGCCATCGGGGGCACGTCGCCGCTGGCCGAGCGGACCCGGACCCAGGTCGAAGGGCTGGCCGCCGTCCTGGAGGCCGTGGCCCCCGGGGAGTACCTGGTGCGATACGGGGCCAAACACACCTCGCCCAGCATCGAGGAGGCGGTGGCCGACCTGCTGGACGCCGGAGTCGAGCGGGTCGTGGCCATCGTGCTCACCCCCCACCAGTCGTCCCTCGGATCGGGTGAATACCTCCGCCGCGCCCTCGAGGCCACGGCACAAGCGGCCGACCCGGTGGCGTTGACTCCCATCCCCTCGTGGCACCGGGCTCCGGGGCTGGCCTCACTCCTGGCCGATCGCACCCGGGACGCGCTGGCTTCCTTGCCGGCACCCGGGCCCGACCGTCCCGGCCGGACGGTGGTGTTCTTCACCGCCCACAGCCTGCCGTCGCGGGTGGTGGCCGAAGGCGACCCGTATCCCGACCAGGTGGCCGAGTCGGCGGCCGACATCGCCCAGCTCCTCGGGCTCGACGACCGCCCCGACGCTGTCCTGGGGGGTGGCATGGCAGAGCGCGGGGCGGACTCCCGATCCTTGGATCGGTCCCGACCTGCTCCACGAGATCCGGCGGGTGGCAGCAGAGGGCGCCACGTCGGTGGTGGTGTGCCCGGTCGGGTTCGTCTCCGACCATCTCGAGATCCTCTACGACCTCGATGTGGAGGCCCTCGGCGTGGCCCGGTCGGCCGGTGTGGACTTTGCCCGGACACGGTCCCTCAACGACGACCCGCGGTTCCTCGGCCTCCTCGCCGGCGTGGTGCAGGATGCGGCCCGTGCGGGGTCGGCCGCAGAGACACCGGTGGTGACCAGGTCGGCACCGCCCGCGTGACCGCGCCACACCGACCGACCATCGCCGTCGTCGGCGCCGGGATCGCCGGCCTCGCCGCGGCGTGGGAATTGGTGGTTGCGGCCGACGGTGAGGGCACGCCGGCGCCGGTCGTGCACGTGCTCGAGTCGAGTGGTCGGATCGGCGGCAAGCTCAGAGCGGCGCAGTTCGCCGGACGAACCGTCGACGTGGCCGCCGACGCATTCCTCGGCCGCCGCCCCGAGGCGACGGAGCTCTGCGACGAACTGGGGCTGACCGACCAACTGGTCCCGGTGGGTGCCTCCGGCGCCTCCATCTGGGCCCGGGGCCGGCTCCGGCCGATGCCCGAGGGACTGAACCTCGGAGTCCCCACTCGATGGTGGCCGCTGTTCCGGTCGGGAATCCTGAGCCCCTCGGAGTCGATCCGCGTGGCCCGGGACCTGATCAGCCCCGCATTGGGGCCGGAGCGAGGCCTTCGGCGACCGGCCGGTCGGCGACATCGTCGGCCGACGACTCGGCCGACCGGTGGTCGAGCGGCTGGTGGACCCGCTCATCGGAGGGATCAACGCCGGCGGTGTGGACGACCTCAGCGCGGCGGCCACCATGCCGGTGCTCATTGCCGCCTCGCACCAGACCGGGAGCCTCATGCACCGGCTCGGGAGGGTGGCCGGCGGCCCCCGATCGTCGTCGACCGCGCCCGGGGCGGGGTCACCGGTCTTCTGGTCGCTCGCCGGCAGCACCGCCAGTCTGGCCGGGCAGCTCGCCGACGCGCTGGAGCGCCGGGGTGTGACCATCCGGACCGGACTGCGCGTCGACGCCATCGACGGTCGACGCCCGGCCGGGTCGGGATCCGGCCGGTGGACCCTGTCCCTCCACGCCGCCGACGGGCACGGCACCGGCAGCGGCAACCGGCCACAGCCAGTACGACACTGGAACCCCCGGCCGGCGAGGACCCCTCGAAGTAGACGGCGTCGTCCTGGCCGTCCCGGCCACCGAAGCCGCCGTGCTCCTCGCTCCGCACGCCCCGATGGCGGCCGGCCTCCTCAGCACCATCCAGTACGGCTCGGTGGCCGTGGTCACGCTGGCCATGGCGGAGGGCTCGATCCGGGCTCCCCTCCGCGGCACCGGCTTTCTGGTCCCCCGCACGACGACCATCGACGGGCGGGCCGCCCTCATCACCGGATGCACCTATCTGGACCGGAAGTGGCCCCACCTTGCTCGCCCGGACGACGTCCTGGTCCGCGCCTCGGTGGGCAGGTTCGGCGACGACCGCCAGCTCGGGCTCGACGACGACGAGCTGTGCGCCTCGGCCTTCGCCGAACTGGCTCAGCTGCTCGACATCCGCGGGGCCCCGCTGGATGCGGTCGTCACCCGTTGGGACCGGGCCTTCCCCCAGTATCAGGTCGGCCATCTGATCAAAGTGGCCAAGGTCGAAGAGGAGGTTGCCGGCCTCGGAGGACTGGCCCTGGCCGGCTCCGCCCTGCGCGGGGTGGGCATCCCCGCCTGCATCGGCAGCGGGCGGAACGCGGCACGCCAGGTCCTCGGGTCCGTGTCCGGCCGGACACATCCCCGCACCCCGAGGCCGGATGCCTTCGAGGCGGGCACGTGACGGCTGACCGGGCCATGACCGCCGACACCCCGATGACCACCCCGGTCCGCCCACCGCTCCCGCCCACCGAGCCGGTCACTCCCCGATGGCGGCCGTCGCGCGTGCGCATGACCCACCGGCGCAATGCCACCGTGGTCCCCCGGCGCGGGATGGTCGCCTTTCCCTGCCTGGTGGCCGGGGTGGGCCTGGCCCTGTCCCTGCCTCCCTGGGGGTGGTGGATCCTGGCCTTCCCCTCCGCGGGGATCCTGTGGTGGCGCCTCGGTGGTCTCCGTCCTCGGACCCGGCTCTGGGCCGGCTACCTGGCCGGGCTCGGTTGCTATGTGCCCGGTCTGATCTGGGTCCGGTCGTTCACCGGTCCGGGCGCCATCGTGCTCATCGCCCTCGAGGCCGGCTTCATCGCGGTGGCCTGTCTGGCCGTGCCCCCCGGACCGACGCTCTCCCGGGCGCTGGCCTTTCCGGCCGCCATGACCCTGGCCGAGGCGGTGCGGATGACCTGGCCCTTCGGCGGGCTGCCCCTCGGGGGCGTCTTTCTCGGCCAGGCCGACGGTCCGGTCCTCGGCGTGGCCCGACTCGGCGGGCCCCTGGCCCTGACCGCCGCCGTCTATGTCGGCGGGGTCGGAGTGGGAGCGCTGGCCGAGGCCGCGGTCCGGGCGGTCCGGGACGGCGCCCGGGCACGGGCCTTCGCACGCGCCGACCCCGAGGCCGCACCTCGAGCCGGCAACGATGGCAGTACCACGGTCCACGCCGCCACTGCCCACACCGACGCCAGTACCGATGTCGGCCGCGGCCGCGACACCGAAGTCGACGGTGGCCCGGGAGCGACCCCACCGGTTGCCGACGGGCCGTTCCACCTGATCGCCGGCGCCGTCGCCGGACTCGGCACGCTGGCCCTGGTCGGGGTGGTCGCCGTCATCGGTCTGGTGGCGGTGTCCGTCGCCGCCGACCACGCACCCGACGGCGGCCCCGCCATCGGCACGGTCACCACCGCCGCCGTGCAGGGCGGCGGGGCCCGGGGGTTCCGCAAGTCCCAGATCGACCCGAGCGTGGTGCTGGCGGCCCAGATGGCGGCCACCCGCCTGTTGGAGCAGGTCGACCACGGCACCTCACCCCAGCTGGTGTTGTGGCCCGAGGACGTGGTGTCCCTCGACACCCCGTTGTCCGAGTCCCCCGAACAGCAGGTGCTTTCCGGCCTGGCCCGCACCCTCCACACCACCCTGGTGGTGGGGGTGACCGAGACGATCTCGACCACCGCCTTCCGCAACGAGGTCGTGGCCTGGGGCCCGGACGGGACGCTGGTCTCCCGTTTCGAGAAGGTCCACCGGGTGCCCTTCGGCGAGTACGTCCCCTACCGCAGCTTCTTCGCCCATTTGGGCAACCTCTCCTCGGTCCCCCTCGACGCGGTGCCCGGCACCGGGACCGGGTTGATGCCCACACCGGCGGCGCCCCTCGGCGCCATGGTCTCGTACGAGGTCTTCTACGCCGACCGCGGACGCGCCTCGGTGCGCGACGGCGCCCAGCTGTTGATCGTCCCCACCAACACCTCGTCCTACGCCACGTCCCAGGTGCCGACCCAGGAGATCGCCGCCTCCGAGATCCAGGCCGTCCAACAGGGCCGCGATCTGCTCCAGGCCGCGCCCACCGGATACAGCGCCGCCATCACCAACCGGGGCACGGCTGTTGCACCGGTCGGTGCTCGGGGCCCGCCAGGTCGTCACGGCCACACTCTCCCGCCGGGACGGTTCGACCCTGTACGTCCGCTACGGGGACCTGCCCGTCCTGGTCCTGGCCTCACTGGCCCTGGTGGCCGGCTGGTGGCTGGCCGGTCGCGGAAGGAGGCGGTCTGGCGATGCCCGGACCCCGTCCGATCGCCCGCTGACCGGCCGGAGTACGACCCGTTCGATCCGGCCACCCACGACGATCCCTACCCTGTCTACCGGCGGTTGCGGGACGAGGACCCGGTGCATCGGACCCACCGGGGATTCTGGGTCCTGTCCCGTTTCGAGGACGTGTTCCAAGCCGCTTTGGACACCGGCACCTACTCGTCGGCCCAGGGCCTCACCTTCGAGGAGAACGAGATCGTCACGCTGGGGCTGAAACCGACCCTGGTCATGATGGACCGCCCGCAGCATTCGACCTTCCGGCGTCTGATCAGCCGCGGCTTCACCCCGAGGAAGGTGGCCGAGCTCGAGCCGGCCATCCGGGCCTTCGTACGGAGCAGGGTGACGGCCCTCGCCGAGGCCGGAGAGGCCGACTTCGTCGACATCGTGGCCGGACCGCTCCCCACCTTCGTCGTGGCCACCTATCTGGGTGTCCCCGAGGAGGACCGGGAACGCTTCGGGGCCTGGAGCGAGGCCATCGTGGCCGCCAACGCCACCGGCAGCACGGTCAGGGATGCCGGTGAGGCGGTGGCCGGGCTGTACGGCTACTTCACCGAGCTCGTCGAGTGGCGGCGTCGGCACCCCGGCGACGACATGCTCTCGGATCTGGTCGCCGCAGACATCGACGGCCGACCGCCTCGAGCTCGACGAGATCCTCGGTTACTGCTTCGTGATGATCGCCGGCGGCAACGACACGGCCTCGGGTCTGCTCGCCGGCTCGGCCGTGCTGCTCAGCGAGCACCCCGAGCAGCGACGACTGCTCCTGGCCGATCCGGGGCTGGTCAAAGGCGCGGTGGAGGAGCTGCTGCGGATGACCAGCCCGGTGCAGGGCCTGTCGCGAACGACGACCCGCCACGTCGAGCTCCACGGGGCCCGGATCCCGGCGGCCAGCAAGGTGCACCTGCTCTACGGATCCGCCAATCGCGACGAGCGCGAATTCGGGTCGTCTGCCGACCAACTCGACGTGACCAGATCGTTCCGCCGCATGCTCTCCTTCGGCAACGGACCCCACCACTGCATCGGTGCCGCCGCCGCCCGGCTCCAGGCCCGGGTGGCGCTCGAGGAGCTGTTGGCGGTGCTGCCCGGGTTCGAGACGGACCGCTCGCGCGGCCGACTGGCGCCCGGGCCGTTCGTCCGGCGGTACCAGTCGCTGCCGGTGACGGCGGGGCCGGTCCGGCGTGGTCAGTCGTAGTAGCCGGAGTGGATGTAGACGCAGGGAATGCCTTCGGCGTGGAACATGGCGAAGTTGTTGGGGTCGTCCTCGAACGCCAGTCTCAGGTCGAAGCCGAACGCCCGCAGTTCCTCCACGCTGTCCCGCTTGAACCAGGTCACCTGCGAGTAGTCGCCCCTGGACCTCATGACCAGGAGGTCCCACCGCAGCCCGTACCGTTCCAACCAGGCCAGCGTCTGGGGCTGCACCCGCATGGGCCGCCCGGTGAGCAGGATGACCTGCAGGCGGGCATCGAGGAGTTCGAGGACACGGACCACCTCGCCGATGATCGGGTCGTCGCCGCACGCGTTGAAGAAGGCGTCCCAGTCACGACGCCCGCGTTCGATGAAGTGCTGGCGACCGACGGCGTCGGACAACACGCCGTCCACGTCGAACACCACCGCCTCGCCGGGCGTCTCGAGGGGACCGTGGTGCCAGGCCCAGTTGTCGGGGCCGCTGGCCGCGCTCACTCGTCGGTCGGGGCCGTCGCCGCCAACCGACGGATCTCGTCGACCACCGCGGGGTCGGCCAGTGTGGTGGTGTCCCCGAGCACGCGGCCCTCGGCGACGTCGCGCAGGAGACGGCGCATGATCTTGCCGCTCCGGGTCTTCGGGAGCTCGTCGGTGAACACGACCGTCCTCGGCCGGGCGATCGGTCCGATCTTCTCGGCCACGTGGACGCGCAGCTCCTGACCCCGTTCGTCGGTGGGGGCTCCGGCATCGGCCCGCAGGGTCACGAAGGCCACGATGGCCTGTCCCGAGGTGGCATCGGCCGCTCCGACGACCGCCGACTCGGCCACCGCCGGGTGGTCGACCAGGGCCGACTCCACCTCCGCGGTCGAGATGCGGTGTCCGGAGATGTTCATGACGTCGTCGACCCGGCCGAGCAGCCAGAGGTAGCCGTCTTCATCGACCTTGGCCCCGTCGCCGGCGAAGTACCGTCCGGCGAACCGGCTCCAGTAGGTGTCCCGGTACCGCTCGGGATCGCCGTAGATCCCCCGGAGCATCGACGGCCACGGCCGGGTCAGGGTCAGGTAGCCACCGCCCCTCTGCACCACCGCCCCGTTCTCGTCGACCACCTCGGCTCCGATGCCCGGGAGGGGGAAGGTGGCCGAGCCGGGCTTGGTCGTGGTGATGCCGGGAAGCGGGGCGATCATGATCGCTCCGGTCTCCGTCTGCCACCAGGTGTCCACCACCGGACACCGGCCCCCGCCGATGGTGGTCTGGTACCACATCCATGCCTCGGGATTGATCGGCTCGCCCACCGAGCCGAGGACCCTGAGCGAGGTGAGATCGTGGCGACCCGGATACTCGGTGCCCCATTTCATGAACGTTCGGATGGCGGTGGGCGCCGTATAGAGGATGGTGACCCCGTACCGCTCGATGATCGACCACCACCGGTCGCGATCGGGAAAGTCCGGCGTGCCCTCGTACATCACCGACGTGGCCCCGTTGGCCAGGGGACCGTAGACGATGTAGCTGTGACCGGTCACCCATCCGATGTCGGCCGCGCACCAGTACACGTCGCTGTCGGGATGGAGGTCGAATACGTTCCTGTGGGTGAAGGCCACCTGGGTCAGATAACCGCCCGTCGTGTGCATGATCCCCTTGGGGGCGGCCGTCGTGCCCGAGGTGTAGAGGATGTACAGCAGGTCCTCGGCCTCCATGTGCTCGGGCGGGCAGTCGTCGGACGGGGCGCCGCCGGCCGCCTGATCGGCACCGCTCGACAGTTCGTGCCACCAGTGGTCGCGGCCCTCGGTCATCTGCGGCTGATCGGCACCGTCGTCGCCGATCCGGCGCGCCACCACCACGTGCTCCACGCACGGCGATTCGAGCACGGCGGCATCGACGTTGGGCTTGAGGGCGACCGGGGATCCGCGTCGCCATCCACCGTCCGCCGTGATCACCACGCGGGCCTGGGCGTCGAGGATCCGGTCCCGGAGGGCATCCGACGAGAACCCGCCGAACACCACCGAATGGACCGCGCCGATGCGGGTGCAGGCCAGCATGGCCACCGGGAGCTCGGGGATCATCGGCATGTAGATGGCCACCCGGTCACCGCGACCGACACCCAGACCGCGCAGCGTGTTGGCGAACCTCGACACGTCGGTCAGGAGCTGACGGTAGGTGATGGTGCGGGTGTCGCCGGGCTCGCCTTCCCAGTGGAAGGCCACCTTGTCGCCCCGGCCGGAGGCCACGTGCCGGTCGAGGCAGTTGTAGGAGACGTTGAGGGTGCCGCCGTCGAACCACCGGGCAAAGGGCAGGTCCCACTCGAGCACGGTGTCCCAGGGTCGGAACCAGTCGAGGGCACCGGCCTGTTCGGCCCAGAATCCCTGCCAGTCGGCCTCGGCCCGGTCGTAGACGCCGGGGTCGCCGGCGACGGCCTGGTTCCGGAACTCGTCCGAGGGGGGGAACTCCCGATCTTCGGTGAAATAGTCCTCGATGGTGGGCTCGGCCGGGGGCGTGGCTCCGCCCGAATGATGTCGTACCGGGTCGTCAGGCATCGCTCCCCCACTCCTTCACTACTGGCGGTGAAGACTGCTCCACCTCGACGCGCCTCAGCCTAACGCCGGCGGGCCTCTACGATGGAAGGGCCGTGACTGCGAACGCACAGCCGTTGGAGAGAGCGGGCTCCAGCGGTCGGGATCCCGACCCGGAGGCTGACGCCTTCCGTCCCGAGCCCGGCGTCATCCGGATCGATGTCCCTCTCGGCCGACGGGTCATGGTGGTCAGCGACCTGCTCCTCACCCCCGAGGCCACGCCTACGTCTTCGGCCGTGAGCGCCGAGGTGGCCCGCGCCCTCGACACCTGGGACGGTCCCGGGATCCTGATCATCGCCGGCAATCTCTTCGACCTCTCCGGTTCGGCTTCCCCGTTCACCGAGTCACACCGGTCCCTCGATGCCCATCCGGCCCTCGCCGAAGCGCTGAACCGGTTCCTCGGCACCGAGGAGCGGCGGGTGATCCGCCAGACGGGGACCCACGAGCCCGGGTACGACACCGACCCCGACATGGTCGCCGCCATCGCCGCCCGGGGCGTCGAACAGGCCGGGCCCGTGGACCTCCATCTCCAGACAGCCACCGGGATCCGGGTGGTGCGGGTCGAACCCGGCGAGCACGCCTACGCCGCCGGGTGCAGCGGGACCGAGACCGAGTTCGACCCGGCGGCCGACGCCAAACCCGGAGTCATCGGTCCGTCGTCCGCGGGACGGGGATGGCGTTCACTCGCCGACTCGGCCGACAACGACGCCCCCTGGCTGGTCGGCCTCAACCGGCTGAGCGATCCGTCGGCCCTCTCCCGGTTCGTCGTCTCGAGGACCCTCTACCGTCGCCTCGGGCGCTATGCCTGGTGGCTGCTGGTGCCCTTCGTCGTCGCCGGGCTGCTGCGGGTGGCGGTGACCCCGTGGGTGGCCGGCCATCTCGGCTCGGGGCTCCCGGCGATGGCCATCCGCCATGCCCACCAGGCCGACCTCGGCGACCAGATCGTCATCGCCCTCCTCGTCGCCCTGGTCGTGCTGGCCGTGTTGGCCCTGGTGCTGGGGCTCCTCAGCCGCCGCATGTGGTCGATCCTCGGAGGCGGAACCCTCGACGAGGTCCAGGCCCAGGGCGGAGCCAACGACGCGGCACGGGACGCCGGGCGGAGGCTGGTCGGGCGGGGCTACGCCGGGTTGATCACCGCAGCCACCTTCCAGTCGGAGCTGACCCACCTCGGGGTGGGCTTCTACGCCAACGTGGGCGCCACCGCCGAGGTGGTGGAAGAGCGTCGCGGCATCCTCGGCCTGCCCCCGGTCTTCGTCCACAATCAGCGGGTCAGCTGGGTCGAGCTCGAGACCGGCGCCGAGCTCCACGTCCGCATGCTGCTGGCCAGCAACGGGCTGCGCTCGCCGAGCGTCCTCGAGCGGGTGATCACCCGGGGCCGGGAGGTACGGACGCTCCATCCCGCGCTGGTGGCGTCCTATCCGATCGGTGATTCGTGGCCTCCGGCCCCCGACCTCCATCAGGCCCACCGCCGGACCCGGCGGGTGCGGCGGTGGGCGTCGGCCGCCATCCTCCTGGCCGGCATCATCGACCTCCTCGATGCCATCACCCCGCCGCTGCGCGGCCGGCTGCACCTGGTCCTCGAATTCCTGCCCCTCCGGGCCAGCGAGGCCGCCGGGGCCCTCATCGCCATGGCCGGGCTGGCCCTGGTGGCGCTGGGTAGGGGCATCCTGCGCGGCCAGCGGCGGGCCTGGCGGGTGTCGGTGGTCCTGCTGTCGGGCACCATCGTCCTCCACCTCATCGCCGCCGCCGACTTCGAGGAATCACTGATGGCGCTGGCCGTCCTCGTCCTCCTCCTGACCCACCGACGAGACTTCCAGGCCGCCTCCGACCAGTCCTCGCTGCGGTCGGCACTGATCGCCCTCGGCGTCGGCGTCGTCGGGATCACCCTGCTGACCACCGTGTCCTTCGAGATCTTCACCCACCTCAGACACGACCAGATGCACATCCCGTGGTGGACCGCGTGGTGGGCCGTCTCCGAGCGACTGGTCGGCATCCAGACGGTGCCGCTCCCCCATCGGGCCGACCGGTTCCTGGCCCCGGCGCTGCTGGCCATCGGCCTGTCGGTGGTGGCCATCGCCCTGTTCCTGCTCACCCGGCCGGTGGTCGACCGCCGACTGACCTCGGGCCGGGCCGCCGAGTTCCGGGCCCGCGACATCGTGCGCCGGCACGGTATCTCGACACTCGACTACTTCGCCCTCCGGTCCGACAAGAGGTGGTTCTTCCACCGCGACAGCCTGGTCGCCTACGCCGTCTACGGAGGGGTGTGCCTCATCTCCCCCGATCCCATCGGCCCCCGCAACGAGCGCGAGCAGGTGTGGGGGGCCTTCCGCCGGTTCGCCGACAGCCACGGCTGGGTGACGTCGGTGATGGGAGCCGGCGAGGACTGGCTGTCCGTCTACCGGGACTCGGGCATGCACAACATCTACCTGGGCGACGAAGCGCTGGTCATGGTCCAGTCGTTCAGCTTGGCCGGCGGTGGGATGAAGGGGCTCCGTCAGGCGCACAACCGGATCGCCAAGCGTGGCTACACGGCCACCTTCCACGACCCGGCCCGCCTGGATCCGCGACTGTCCGAGGAGCTGACCGCGCTGATGAGCATGAGCCGGCAGGGTGAGCACGAGCGGGGCTTCTCGATGATGCTCGGCCGGGTGTTCGATCCCCGTGACACCGGTCTGCTCCTCACCGTCGTGCGCGGACCCGGCGGCACCCCGGCGGCCATGTGCCAGTTCGTGCCGGCCCCGGGCATCAACGGCTACTCCCTCGATCTGATGCGGCGAGATCCGGGGGAACATCCCAATGGGCTCTTGGACTTCGCCCTCTGCTCGACCATCGAGCACCTACGGGCCGGAGGGTCCGAAGGGCTCAGCCTCAATTTCGCCACCATGCGGTCGACGCTCTCGGGGGACAAGGGGGACGGCACGGTGCAGCGGGCCGAGCGCTGGTTCCTGAAGCGTCTCTCCAACTTCGCCCAGATCGAATCGCTATGGCGGTTCAACGCCAAGTACGAGCCGGAATGGCTGCCCCGTTACGTGGTCTTCGATACGGCCGAGCACCTCGTGCCGGTGGTGATGGCCATCCTGCGGGCCGAATCCGTCTGGGAGATCCCCGTTCTCGGGAAGCTGCTGGCGGCCGGAGCCGAAAAGCGGATGATCGCCGCCCAACGGGAGACCGAGGAGTTCATCGCCGCATCGTTCGGCTCATGGGATGAGGCCGATGCCGCCAACGGGCGGTCGGCCGCCACCGTCGATGCCCCCGTCGTCTCGGGCGCCCCCGGGCCGAGGCCGTAACCGGGCCGGCCGGGCCGGGCCGGGGGGTCGGAGGGGTCGGTTCAGGTCGTCGGCGACCCGCCGGACCGGCGATCAGGTCGGCCCGGGTGGTGGAAGACCGATCGGATTGGGGAAAGGGATGGCCCCGGCCGCCAGCACGGCGTCAGCCACCTCGCCCAGGCCGGCCTGCAGGATGTCCCGCTCACCGGAGCTGAGCGCGTTGAACGCCGGGGAGGCCAGTTCGTCGGTCAACTCCTCGATCGACCGATGGAGCTCCGTCCCGGCCGGCGACAGCACGCCGCCTCGTCCAGCAGGCCGCGGTGGGCGAGTCGGCGACAGGCGTCTTCCCACTCACCGTCCGACCAGCCGCGGTTCTCACGGAACATCGCCGACGGTAGGTTCTCGGAGTCGGCAAACAGGACCAGCGCCTCGCAGCCGTCGAGACCGGCCGCGGTGAGCGCCACCACGTGGCCGTCCCCCCGATGCTCCCGGAGCGCGGTGCAGCACTGCCACAACGCCTCGACCGGATCGGTCGGCGTGCCCAGCTGGCGATTGGCGCTGAACAGCACCCGACCCGACCCGTCGGCGCTCTCCACCACCCGACGGAGCAGGGGGACCAAGCACGACGGCGTGCTCGCCGACGGAAGGAAACACCCGACGGAGGGCCGAGGCGGCGGCCGTCCGTCGGGTCCGGAGTACCGCCGGGGCGTCGGCGAACCCCCAGGCATCGGGGATCGATCGTCGCACCATGGTCCCGTTGAAGTTGAAGAAGACGGCGGTCACCACCTCTGCGTCCACCTCTCCCAACGGTGCCGCCCGGGCGGCGAAGTAGCCCATCCAGAAACCCCGGAGCCCGACCGAGCGGAGAGCGTCGCGGCACTCGGGAGCGAAGTAGGTCAGGGCATGGATAGGCTCGAATCGCTGCCACAGGATCCGCGGATCAGGGCCTTCGGGCACGCCGTCCGGCCCCTCCATCAGGGGGTGTCGGTGCCGCCGGGGCCGAGGGCGGCCACCGCTCCCTCTCCGGCCGTCCCGGAACCCATCTCGATGGGGCCCGGGGGGCCCGGTTCCGAACCCGAACCGGGACCGGCGTCTGCCCCCGCCGCCCGACGGCTGCCCAACAGCCCGACCAGACCGACCAGGACCAGAGCGATGACCACGACCACGACGGCGACCAAGGCGGTCGGCTGGTTCCACACCACCAGCGTCAGCAGTCCGAGACCGATGATGCCCCACTGGAGTCCCTTGCGGTGGTCGGCGATGAAGTCATGGGCGGGGCCGCCGGTCATCCACGATGGCTTGTGCCGACTTCCCAACCACGCCCTGATCCAGGCATTGCCGAAGATGACCCCCACGATGGCGATCACGGCACCCACGATGAAAATGATCCGGACGGTGTCGAGCAGGGATGCGCTGATCGCATCGATGACCGCGCTGGCCGCCGGCTTGGACTGGGACGGGCTCAGCGAGGTGAGGTAGTGGTTCCGCGCCACCGACGAGATGACCAGGACCAGCGCCATCGACAGGGCCAGACCGGTGGCGGCCCGTACCAGGCCCCGTCTCCGGTTGGCGGTCAGGGCGATCCCGGCGGCAAAGAGCAGCAAGGTGACGATGGGAAGGAGCACATAGAGCCGGTTGAGGAACCGGGTCAGCCCCTGAATGCGGACCAGCTGGGTGGACTGGAAGAGCACGAGCGTGGGTGCGTTGGCCCGGGGCACCTTGTCGAACACGGTGATGCCCCGCCTATCGAGGTCCTTCCTCAGCGTGGCCCCGATCTGGGACAGGTCCACGGTCACCTTGCCGTCGTTCGATTGGAAGGCACCCTCCTTCGATCCGGTCAGCAGGGCCACCACCTGCTTGTGGCCTCTCCGATTGACTTCGACCCAGAGCTTCTGGAATTTGGGCGACTCGACCAGTTTGAGGGCCACCTCGTTCGTCGCGTTCTGAACGGCGTCGGTGATCGGCGTGACCAAAAATCCGGCACGACGGGGCAACGCCCGCTTCACCTTCTGATCCAGATGGACCTCGGAGATGAGCTTGTCGCTGACCCGTTTCGCCACTGCCGTCTGGATCGCAGGATCATTGGCCAGTGGGGTCACCGTGCTCACGTAGGTGTCGGTGTCGAGCACCTCGTTGCGCACGAAGACCACGAATACCGAGACAACGGCCAGGATGCAGGCCACGACGATCAACACCCACGATCCGATGCGCTTCCATCGACGCTTGGCGTCGGGATCGTCAGGGGCCACGTCGACACTGTACCGGCGCACCGACCCGGGGACATGGGTCATGTCAGGGGATCGGTGGCACATCTCCGTCCGAGTAGCCCATCGAACGGCATCCACCGCGAACGGCAGACGACCGCCCCAGGTGCAGTGCACCCATGGCGGTCGTCTACCGTTCTGCTCGTACTCCCGTTCCGGCCGGCGAAGCCGGCAGCCGACGGCCGGCAATCAGCTCAGCAGCTTGGCCTTCTGTGCCTCGAACTCGGCGTCGGTGATGACACCCTTCGATTTGAGATCGGCCAGCTTGGCCAGTTCGTCGACACTGCTGCCACCCGAGCTCCCGCGGCCTGCTTGACATAGCTGTCGAACGCCTTTTGCTGCTGTGCCGCCTGGGCTGCAGCCCGCTCGTGCATGCTTCCGCCACGGGCGATGAGGTAGATGAGCACGCCGAGGTACGGGATGATGATCACGAAGATCACCCACAGGGCCTTGGCCAGTCCACCCATGTCGTGGCTGCGGAAGATGTCGCTGAAGACGACGATGAGGAGCCAGATCCACAAGAAGAAGAGGAAGAACTCCAGCATCGTCCAGAAGATGCTCAGCAATGGATAGTTGTAGGCAAGCATGGTGACGCTCCTTCATCGGGGACGACGTGAACCCTACTTTGCCGGCTGACCAGTACGAGTGATCTATGGATCCGGGCACCGGGCCGAAGCCTGGGGGTGCCGCGGTGCGAAGGACCGACGATGCCGACCCGGAACCCCCATGGGGGATCGGAAACCCCTAGTGTCAACTGTCGGGCATCGGACGACGGGAGGAAGATCGGTGTACTTCATGGGCGGCGCAGTGTCTGTGGGAGTGGTTCGGCGCGATGCCGCCGCTGTGGCCGTGGATGGCGCCGAACCGGTCGGGCTCGCGGCCCGGTGCCCGGCGATGACCACGACCCCACCTGGACAGCCGGCGGCGGCCCGGCCCGACCCGGCGGCGGCTCCGCCCGACCCGGCGGCGCCCGCCCAACCCGGCGGCGGACCCGGCGGCCATGCTCCGGTCGAAGAGCTACCTGCAGCTCCTCGTGCTCGCCGCCGTCATCGGGGTGCCGGTATCGGCCATCGCCTACGGCTTCCTCAAACTGGTCAGCCTGCTGCAGGGCTGGATCTTCACCTCATTGCCCAAGGAGCTCGGGTTTGCGGGGACGCCCGTCTGGTGGCCACTGCCCCTGCTCGCCTTGTCCGGAATCCTGGTGGCAGCGACCATCCAGTACCTGCCGGGGACGGCCGGCCACATCCCGGCCGAGGGCTTCAAGACCGGAGGGGGGGCGCCCACCGCGGCCGAGCTGCCCGGGGTGGCCATTGCCGCGTTGGCCACCTTGAGCCTGGGGGTGGTCCTCGGGCCGGAGGCGCCGCTCATCGCCATCGGTGGCGGCCTCGGACTCCTGTCGGTGAATCTGGCCAAACGGGACGCGCCGCCGGCGGCCGCCGTGGTGATGTCCTCGGCCGGGAGCTTCGCCGCCATCAGCACCTTGTTCGGCTCCCCCATCCTCGGGGCCTTCCTGCTCATGGAAGCGGCCGGCATCGGCGGGCCGCTGCTCGAGCTGGTCCTCGTTCCGGGACTGCTGGCCGCAGGTGTCGGCACGCTCATCTTCGTCGGCCTGAACTCGTTGACCGGATTCGGCACCTTCTCACTGGCCATCCCCGGACTCCCTCCCTTCCACCATCTGACCGTGGCCCTGTTCCTGTGGGCCATCGTCTTCGGCTTGGTGGCCTCGGTGCTGGGCACCTGCATCAGGCTCATCGGGCTCGCCCTCCTGCCCTCGGGTCGAGCCACGCAGGCTGCTGCTCACCCCCGTCCTCGGGTTGGCCATCGCCGGGCTGGCCATCGCCTTCGCCGAGATCTCGGGGCGGAGCTTCTCCGAAGTCCTCTTCTCCGGACAGTCGGCCCTGCCCGGCCTGGTCCAGCACGCGGCCGGCTGGACGGTCGGTGCCCTCATCCTCCTGGTCGTCTGCAAAGGCCTGGCCTACGGCATCTCGCTCTCCGGCTTCCGGGGCGGACCCGTCTTCCCGTCGATGTTCATCGGGGCGGCCGCCGGGATCGCCGCCTCCCACCTGCCGGGAATGTCCCTGGTCCCCGGGGTGGCCATGGGGATCGGCGCCATGTGCACGGTGATGCTCAAACTCCCGATGACGGCGACGTTGCTGGCCACGCTGCTGCTGTACAGCGACGGCATCGAGGTCATCCCGGTGGTGATCGTGGCCGTGGTCGTGGCCTACGCCACCACGGCCTGGCTACCCCAGACCCCGGCCGACCTCCGGAAGGCGAAGGCGCCGCGCCCATCGGTGGACGGCAGTGGCGCGCCTGCACCGGGGGCCGCTGGTGGTGGATGACTGCCCGTCGATGTCGTGCCGCTCGGCCTGTTCGTGGCATCGTGACCTCATGACCGGCACTGATCGCCCCTGCCCCGGCGAGCGCTCAGCCGGGACCGAACCATGATCGTCCTCCGGGTCCTCGCCGTCCTCGTCGGGGTCGTGCTGGCCGGGGCCGTGCTCATCTCGGCGCTGGAGACGGTCGTCCTGCCCCGCGAGGGGTACACCCGCATCGCCCGATTCGTGTTCGCCGTGGCCGACCGGGTCCTCATCCACCGATGGCGGAACGAGGATCGGGAGGCAAACCTTCGTGCTCTGTATGCACCGATCGCCCTGATCACCCTCCCGTTGGTGTGGATGATCTCGGTGACCATCGCCTTCAGCCTCATCTTCTGGGGCATCAAGACCGGAACGCTGGGCCACTCCTTCGAGGTCAGCGGATCGTCGCTGTTCACCCTGGGCTTCGCCGAGCCGGCCGGCAACGCCCGGATCTGGCTGACCTTCGTGGAGGCGACGATCGGGCTGGGACTGGTGGCCCTGCTGATCAGCTACCTGCCCACCATCTACTCCGCCCACCACCAGCGCGAGAAGGGGATCATCGTCCTACGCCCGTTCGCCGGCACGCCCCCCTCCCCCATCGACCTGCTGAACACCCTTCACCGCCTGGGCACCTTGGACAATCCTGAACTGTGGCGGACGACGGCCAGCTGGCTGCTCGAGATCGACCAGACCCACACCGCCTTTCCCGCCCTCTGCTACTTCCCCGAGGCGTTGGCCGACCAGTCGTGGGTGGCGTCGGTGGGCAGCGTGCTCGACGCCGCCGCCCTCTACCTGTCGGCCTCAGACCTCGATGCCGGCGACCGCCCGGTGGAGGCGGTCAAGGGGCCCATGCTGGCGCTGGCCTACGGCATGCCCAGCCTGGTCAGGATCGGGATATCGGCCGGGCTTCCCATCGAGCCGTCGGAACCACTGCTCGGCCTCCTGGCCCGGGCATCGGAGGAGCCACCCCCGGTGAACGTCAGCCGCACGGAGTACCTGGCGGCGCGGGACCGGCTCGACTCGGTCCTGGCCGTACCCGGGTCCGAGTCGGACCGGGAAGCGTGCTGGAGACGGTACGCCTGGATCCGCTCCGGGTACGACCCGGTGCTGCGCGGTCTGGCCGGTCTCACCATGGCACCGGCGGCCGAGTGGACCACCGACAGGCCGGCCCGGGTGGGGCGACCGCGCCTGATCCTGGCCCGCCCGATCGAGGTCGACTGGGAGCCCGGCCCGGTCACCTAGCGGGCCAGTCCGGCAACCCGTGCCAACCGGTGCCAGCCGCCCGGACTACCGGCCGGACTACAGATGGCTGAAGCCGCCGGCCTCCTCGCTGGTCATGGCCACCGAGACCGGGTGCTTGGCGAAGTGGTCGATGGACTGCCTGATGTCGTCGAGCAGCAGGAAGGTCAGGTCGTGGCTCACTCCCTGGCGCACCAGGATGCGCTGGACCGAGATGTCGGACACCGAGCCGGTCAGCGGGTAGGCCGGAACCTGCCAACCCTTGACCCGCAGGCGGTCGGCGATGTCGTAGAGGGTGTAGCCCGGATCCTCGCCCTCCCGGATCCGCCAGGCCACGGACGGGATCCCGGTCAGCGGGTTGCCGTCGCACAGGAGCTCGAAGGGTCCGAGCTTCACGATCTCCTCGGCCAGGTACTTGGCCGTGGTGTAGCAGGAGTCGTGCACGTCCTGATAGCCCCTCATCCCCAGGCGGACGAAGTTGTAGTACTGGGCCACGATCTGTCCGGCCGGCCGCGAGAAGTTGATCTGGAAGACGGGCATGTCGCCGCCCAGGTAGGTGACGTGGAAGATCAGGTCGTCGGGCAGCTCATCCTTGTCCCGCCACAGCACCCACCCGACCCCGAGGGGGGCCAGCCCGAATTTGTGCCCGGAGGTGCTGATCGACTTGACCCTCGGGATCCGGAAGTCCCACACCACATCGGGGGCACAGAAAGGCGCCAGGAAGGCGCCACTGGCCCCGTCCACATGGATGTCGATGTCGAGCCCGGTGTCCTCGGCCAGCTTGTCCAGGGCCCGGGACAGTTCGAGGACAGGTTCGTAGGAGCCGGTGTAGGTCACCCCGAAGGTGGGGACGACCATGATGGTGTTCTCGTCCACCTGGGCCAGCATCTGCTCGACGTCCATGCAGTACCGGCCGGGCGACATCGGGATCTCCCGCATCTCGATGTCCCAGTACCTGGCGAACTTGTGCCACACCACCTGGACCGGGCCGCACACCATGTTGGGCTTGTCGGTGGGCTTGCCCGCGGCCTCGCGCTTGGCCCGCCACCGCCACTTGGCCGCCATGCCCCCGAGCATGCAGGCTTCGGACGAGCCGATGGCCGAGCACCCCACCGCCTCGGCTCCCTCGGGTGCGTTCCACAGGTCGGCCAGCAGCTGCACGCACCGGCGCTCGATCTCGGCCGTCTGCGGGTACTCGTCCTTGTCGATCATGTTCTTGTTGATGCACAGGTCCATCAGCCGGTGCACCTCGTCCTCCTCCCAGGTCTGGCAGAAGGTGGCCAGGTTCTGGCGGTCGTTGCCGTCGAGCAGCAGCTCGTCGGAGATGCACTGGAACGCGTCCTCGGGTCGCATCTCGTCCTGGGGGAACTTGTGCGAGGGCAGCGAGGTCTTCAGGTCCTCGCCGGCGTAGACCGAGTCAAGGAGCTCGTCACGGATGGGCACTCGCTTGTGCAGGGGCATGTTGCTCGACTCCTCGCTTCGTGGTGGTTCGGTGGATCGGTTGCTTCGGTTGGATCAGGCGGTGCAGTTGGATCAGGCGGTTCGTCGACACCGGTCGGCCCCTGGGCGCACGCCGGGGTGGAGGCCTCCTCAGACCCCCATCGTGGCTTCGACCCGGCGGTCGGCGATGGCCCGGGTGAGGGATTCGAAGTCCAGTTCGTTCTGGTTGGCGTACGAGTCGGCGAACTGGCACATGGCCCGGTCGAACCGGTCGGCGCCGCCCAGGTAGGAGCCCACGGCGATGGCGTCGCCGGAGCGGGCGTGGGCTCGGGCCAGGGTCCACCCGCAGACCTGGGCATAGATGCCGAGGGCGTCGGGGGCCATGGTCTCGATGTCCGCCGACAGCTTCCAGTCCCACAGCTGGCGCAAGTAGAAGTCCCGTGAGACCCCGTCCTCGCCACGGAACCCGTCCCAGCCGAGGAAGATGTCACTGGCGCCCTGCATGAGACGCTGGCCCTCCACCACCCGCTGCCCATGGTGGTGGTACTCGCTCGTCCCGAGGAACGGCTCGCCCACCGCGGCCTCGGCCTCTTTGACCTGGAGGAACAGCGGGTCGTTGTTGTCGCGTCCGACGAAGAGCGCCACCCAGCACCTGGTGCCGACGCTACCCACCCCGACGACCTTGCGGGCCAGGTCGACGAACTCGTACTTGTCGAGCAGGCGCTGCCGGTCGCCGGCCAGGGTGTGGCGGTACTGGGTCAGGGCGTCGAAGAGGCTGTCCCGCATCTGCTTGGAGTGCACGTCGGTGAACAGCGACTCGGCCGGCACCAGCAGCGGAGGGTTCTCGACGAAGCGGAGCTCTCCGTCGACCTCGGTGGTCAGCTTGGCCAGGGCGGCGAGATGGTCCTTCGACTGGGCCTTGGCCACCCGTCGCTGGACGTTGGCCAGCATCTTGCGGGTAGCCAGAGCGCCCCACCGCTCCTCGATGGCCTTGGCGTCGAGGTGCGAGGACCAGACCTCGAGATCGCGCATCTCGGCGAACTCACGTATGGCCGTGCGATACGAACACGACCCCTGGGCCACGATCGACCGGCGGGTCGTGTCGTCGAACTCGCGGCTCCGCGCCGCGATCTCGAGGCTGGCGGCCAGGCGCTTGAGGTCCCACTCGAAGGGCCCGGGAAGCGTCTCGTCGAAGTCGTTGACGTCGAAGATGAGGTCCCGCTCGGGCGAGGCGAAGCCCCCGAAGTTGGACAGGTGCGCATCTCCGCACAGCTGGACGTCGAGCCCGGTGCGGTCCACGTGACTGAGGTCGGCGGCCATCACCGCGGCCGCCCCGCGGAAGAAGGCGAACGCCGACGCCGCCATCCGGCCGTAGCGGATCGGGACCAGGTCGGGAATCCGGGTGGTGGCCTGGAGGGCGAGGATCTCGAGGGGGTCGGTCCGGTCGCCCGGGGGCGCCCACTCGCCGTGGCTCGAACGGGGCACCTTGGCCCTCGTCCCTCGGCCGAATGCCGAGCGCTCCGCTGGAGTGGCCTGCCTCATTCCGCCCATCTTTCCACTCCCGACGCCGGCCTGCGCCGGCGCCCTAATTCTTGAGCCTTGGTGCCTGCGCCCTTCTTGCGCCGCTGTCGGAGGAGGATGATCAGGCGGTCGACCAGGCCGCCCAGGAAGGCGGCGATCAGGAGGACCCAGATCAGGCTCACATTGGCGTTGAAGAAGACGAACCCGACCCGGACGCGTCTGGCTGTTGTCGAGGACGAAGGCGATGAGGAGGGCGAGGGCGACCAGGGCCACCACGATCCGGACGATGTCCCGGTTCTCGCGCTTCTTCCTCTCGGCAGAGCCCTCGGACGGCAGTCCATCGGATCTGGTCATCTCGCGCCTCCTCCCTGTCGACCCAGTCGGCAAACGGCGACCGTTTCCTCAGGCGACAGTATCCGGGAGCGGTCCTGGGCGCGGGGACCGGTCAGGTGAACAGCAGGGTGGCCTGGTGGGCGAAGTCAGGATGGGCTCGGGCATGATCCCGAACACCACGGTGAAGGCCACCGACACGCCGATGACCAGGGAGGTGAGCCGAGGCACCGGTACCTGTCCCCGCTCGGTCACCGCCGCCGACGGGGGTGCGTCGGTCAGGGTCTGGAGGCTGGCCACGTCCTCGGCCGAACCGGCGGAGGCGCCGACCGATGCTGCGGCCTGGGCGCCAGGTTCCTCCGGCCCGGCCGCCACCTCGGCCGCCGCCGGTTCCCCCGGTCCCGGTCCGATCGGCGTCCCCGTCCTCGCCCACGGCGTCCCCGACCAGCCCGACCGGCGAGTACATGGTCACGGCCACCCGCAGGTAGAAGAACGCGGCGACGGCCGCCGAGGCCATGGCCACCGCGGCCAGGACGTAGGCCTGGGTGGCTTCCGATGCGCCGACCACCCCGAACTTGGCCAGGAAGCCGGTGGTGAACGGCACCCCGGCCTGGCCCAGGAGCAGGACGGCGAAGGCCAGCGCCAGCACCGGCTGGCGTTTGGCCAGCCCCCGGTAGTCGGAGATCTGGTGGCCGTTGTCGCCGTCGCGGGCCATCACGGTGATCACGGCGAACGAACCGATGACCAGGAACATGTAGGTGAAGACGTAGTAGAGGGAGGCCGACACCCCGCGGGTGGTGGCCGCCTCCACCCCGAGCAGGATGAAGCCGGCGTGGTTGATCGACGAGTAGGCCATCATCCGCTTGACGTCGCGCTGCATGAGGGCCACCACCGCGCCCAGCACCAGGCTGAGGATGGCCAGGCCCCAGATGATCGGCTGCCAGTCGGTGCGCAGCGTTCCGAACGACGACACGAACACCCGCAACAGCGCGGCGAAGGCCCCGGCCTTGGCCACCGCGGCCATGAAGCCGGTCACCGGGGACGGCGAGCCCTGGTAGACGTCGGGTGACCACATGTGGAAGGGCACGGCGGCGATCTTGAAGCCGAACCCGACCAGCAGCAGGGCCAATCCGGCCAGCAGCACCCCGTTGGAGACGATGACGTTCTTGGCCAGGTAGTCGGCGATCTGGGGCAGGTTGGTCGATCCGGTGGCGCCGTAGACGAGGGCGATCCCGTAGACGAACACGGCCGACGAGAAGGCGCCGAGGACGAAGTACTTGAGGGCGGCCTCGCCCGACTCGGCCCGCTTGTGGTTGAAGGCGGCCAGCACGTAGAGGGCGATCGACATGATCTCGAGACCGAGGAAGATCACGATGAGATCGTTGGCCGCCCCCATCATCATGGCGCCCGGAGGCGGACATCATGGCCAGGACGTGGAACTCGGGGCCCTCGATCCCTTCGCGCCGCAGGTAGCCGTCCCCGACCAGGGCGGTCAGGAGCATGGCGATGGACACCACGATCTGGATGAACACGTCGAACCCGTCGAAGGCGATGGCCCCGGCGATGGTGACCGAAGGCCCGTGGGTGATCACGTGGTCCCACTGGAACAGCGCGGCCACCAGCGCGGCGATGGACACGGTGACAGCCACCACCGTTCCGGCGCCCACGCCCAGGATCTTGCGGAACAGCGACGACACGATCATCAGCGCCAGGGCGCCGCCCATCATGATGAGCATGGGCAGGATGCTCAGGTAGTCGACGTGGGGCGTGTGGATGGCGGGAAGGGCCGAGTTGGCCGCCCCGGTCGCCGCCAGGGTGACGGGGGAGATCATCGGGGTGCACCTCCGGTGGCGGCCGGGGCGGCGGACACGGACAGCCGCACCGGATCGCCGCCGGCCGCGGCGGCCAGTGCCGATCCCGACCCGTCACGCGGATCGTCATGCGACGCGGCCGGAGACGACGCCGACGCCGGATCGAGTCCTGACGGGATCGGGGTGCGGGTGACCTGGTCCACGTGGACGACCAGCCGGTCGACCGACGGGGTGATCCGGTCGAGCACCGGCTTCGGGAACACGCCGAGGAGGACGATGAGGATGATCAGGGGAGCGACGATCAGCCGCTCGCTCCATCCGAGGTCGCTCGTCTTGGTGTCCGCCGGCGGTCGGCTCTCCGTGGAAGACCTGCTGGTAGGCCCACAGCAGGTAGATGGCGGCCACGATGACCCCCATGATGGCCACCACCGCCCACCACCGGTGGGCGACGAACGTGCCGATGAGCACCAGGAACTCGCCCACGAACCCGTTGAGCCCGGGCACGCCGATGGAGGCCAGCATGGCCACGGTGAAGACGCCGGCCATCACCGGCGCCGACGACTGCAGGCCCTGCAGGGACGACACCTGCCAGGTCCCCCGGCGCTCGTAGATCCACCCGACGACGATGAACAGCGTGGCGATGATCAGCCCGTGGTTGACCATCTGGAGCACCCCGCCGGTGAGCCCCTGGCTGTTGAGGGCGAAGGTGCCGAGCACGATGAAGCCGATCTGGGCCAGGGACGAGTACGCCAGCAGCCGCTTCAGGTCGCGCTGGGCACAGGCCACCAGTGGCCCCGTAGAGGATGCCGATCACCGCCAGCGTCAGCAGCCAGGGAGCCAGGGTGCGGGTGGCCTGGGGGAAGAGGTTGAGATCGAAACGGATGATCCCGTAGGTCCCGAGCTTGGCCATCACCGCGGCCAGGAGGACCGCACCGGCGGTGGGCGCCTCGGCGTAGGCGTCCGGCGACCAGGTGTGGAACGGGAAGATCGGCGCCTTCACGGCGAAGGCGGCGGTGAAGGCGAGGAACAGGAGCACGCCCTCGGTCCCCGAGAGGTGGGTGTGGACGAGGGCCGGGAGCTCGAAGGTGAGCACGCCGGTCTGGGACTGGTGGATGAAGGCGACGGCCAGGATGCCGACCAGCAGGAAGGCCGAGCCGGCGAAGGTGTAGATGAAGAACTTGATGGCGGCGTAGCCGCGGCGGGCGTAGCCCCAGCCGCCGATGATGAAGTACGCCGGCACCAGGGTCAGCTCGAAGAAGAGGAAGAACAGGACGAGGTCGAAGGAGACGAAGCTGCCCAGGCAGGCCGCCTCCAGCAGGAGCACCCAGGCCACGAAGGAGCGGGGGTCCCGCTTGGCCCGGGCGCCGAGCAGGGCCAGCGGGAAGAGGAGGGCGGTCATCACCACCAGGAACAGTGAGATCCCGTCGATGCCGAGCGACCAGTGGATGCCGAGATCCTGGGCCCAGATGTGGTCGGAGACGAGCTGGTAGCCGCCGTCCCCCACCTTGAACTGCCCGGCGATGACCGCCGCCAGCACCAGGGTGAACAGCATCACCAGGGCGCCCAGACCCTCGTGGAAGTGGCGGGAGACCGATCCGGTCGGTATCAGAGCGACCACCGCGGCACCGATCGGCGGGCACCAGCACCAGGACGGTGAGAAAGGGAAAGTGGCCGGTCGCCATCAGCCCCACCACAGCCTGGTCAGCATGAAGGCGAGGACCAGCACGGTGCCGAGCACGATGCCCAGCACGTAGTTGCGCACGTAGCCGGTCTGGGTGCGCCGGAGCAGCGCCCCCGACCGGCGCACCAGGGTGGCCACCCCGTTCACCCCGCCGTCGATCACCTTCGGGTCGATCACCGTGGCGCTGAACGCGGCCAGGCGCTCGGAGGGCCGGCCGAAGACGGTGTCGTAGAGCTCGTTGATGTACCAGGAGTGCCTGAGGAAGTCGCCTTCCAGCGGCGGGCGCTCGGACTTGGCCATCCACAGTCGGAGGCCGACGAACACACCGGCCACAGCGATGACGGCGTCGACGATCGACAGCGTCCAGACGGCGCCCGTGCTGAGGTTGTCGTCGTAGAGGTTGGACCCGAAGACCGGGTCGATCCAGTTGGCCAGCGAGACATGGTCGTTGGACAACGCCAACACGCCGGCCATGGCGGCGAAGAAGGCCAGGATCCACAGCGGGATGGTCATGATCCGCTTCGACTCGTGGGGCTCGGGGATGGGCCCGTCGGCGTGGTGGGCGTCGGGCATGTCGGTGGCCACGTCGATGGGCGTCTTCTCGGCCCAGCGGTCCTTGCCGAAGAAGGCCAGTCCGGTCAGGCGGCTCATGTAGTAGGCGGTGAGGGCGGCAGTCACCACGCCCACCACCCACAGGGCCGGGTGGGCGGCCCAGGTGTTCTCGAGCACGTCGCCCTTGGCCCAGAATCCCGACAGCGGGGGCACGGCGGCGATGGCCAGCCAGCCGATGCCGAAGGTGATGAAGGTGATGGGCATGTAGGCCCGGAGATTGCCCATCCGCTTGAGGTCCTGCTCGTCGTGGAGGCCGTGGATCACCGAGCCGGCGCCGAGGAAGAGCAGGCCCTTGAAGAAGGCGTGGGCCACCATCAAGAAGATGGCCGCCTCGTAGGCCCCGCACCCGATGGCCAGGAACATGTAGCCGAGCTGGGACACCGTGGAGTAGGCCAGCACCTTCTTGATGTCCTGCTGGGCGCAGGCGATGGTGGCGGCCACGAAGGCGGTGGCCGCTCCCACGCAGGCCACGGTCAACGCCGCCGCCGGGGAGGCGTGGAGCAGCGGGTTGATCCGGCACAGCAGGTAGACCCCGGCGGTCACCATGGTGGCCGCATGGATGAGGGCGGACACCGGGGTCGGGCCCTCCATGGCGTCGGCCAGCCACGGGAAGAGCGGGATCTGCGCCGACTTGCCCATCACCCCGACCAGCAGCAGCAGGCAGATGGCGGTGATGTTGCCGGCCCCGATGGTGCCGATGTGGGCGAAGATGGTCGTGTACTCGAGCGAGTGGACCTTGTCGAAGACCAGGAAGATGGCCAGCAGGAAGCCCACGTCGCCGATCCGGTTGTAGACGAAGGCCTTCTTGCCGGCACTGGCCGCCGACTCCCGGGTGAACCAGAAGGAGACCAGCCAGTACGAGCAGGTCCCCACCCCCTCCCACCCGACGAAGGTCACCAGCAGGTTGCTCCCGAGCACCAGGATGAGCATCGAGGCCACGAAGAGGTTCATGTACAGGAAGAACTTCGGGTAGTCCTTGTCGCCCTTCATGTAGCCGATCGAGTACAGGTGGATGAGACCGCTGATGCCGGTCACGAACAGGACCATGGTCATCGACAGCGGGTCGACGTAGAGGCTGGCGTGGACCTGCAGGCGGTCGACCGGGATCCACGTCCACAGGTTCTGGGTGAAGGTCCGGACCGGGGCGTGCACGGTGAGCAGGTCGAAGTACACGCCGACGGCCACGGCGAACGACGCCCCGATGAACGAGGTGGCCACGATGCCGGCGGCCGGATCGCCGAGTCGGCGGCCGGCCACCACCTGGATGGCGAACCCGACCAGGGGCAGCAGGATGATGAGGTAGGTCACTTGGAGCATGGGTCGGGTCAGCCCTTCATCAAGTGGAGGTCGTCGGCGGTGGCGTTGGCCCGGCGGCGGAAGATGGCGACCACGATCCCCAGCCCGACCACGACCTCGGCCGCCGCCACCACCAGGACGAAGAAGACCAGCACCTGGCCGCCGATGTCGTGCAGCATGCGGGCGAAGGTCACGAAGCTCAGGTTGGCGGCGTTGAGCATCAGCTCGACGCACATGAACATGACCAGCACGTTCCGCCGGATGAGCACGCCGAGGGCGCCGATGGCGAAGAGGACGACGCTGAGCGACAGGTACCAGTCGGCGTTGATGCTCATGGGCGCCCCTCCTCGTGGCTGAGTCCGATGCCGGATCCGTCGGTGGCCACCGGTGCCGGCTCGGACGGGCCCCCGCCTCCCCCGGCTGTGCCGGTGCCTCGACCGAGCCGGGCCCGGTGCCGACGCCGGGGTCGACCCGGCCGCATCCTCCGACACCGCCACCTCGGCTCCGCTGTTCCCTGCCCCACTCTCCGCCTGCGCCGCCGTCCCCCGATCCGCCCGCGCCTGGTCCGCCATCGGAGGCGGACACCGGCTCCGACACCGAGGTGGGGGGTCGTCGGGCCAGCACCACGGCGCCGACCACGGCGATGATCAACAGTGCCGCGGTGGCCTCGAAGGGGAACAGGTAGGTCGTGTACACCGACTTGCCCAGGAGGTAGACGTTGGACTGCGCCCCGGCGTCCACCCCGGCCACGTGCGGTTGCCCGGTCGTCCAGTGCGACACCTCGCCGAGCAGCAGCAGGCCGGTGGTGCCGAGGACGACCAGGCCGATGGCCAGTGGGCGCTGTCCCCGCAGCGGCTCCAGGGCGATGTTCTCCTCGCGGTCGACGCCGAGGAACATGATGACGAACAGGAAGAGCACCACGATGGCGCCGGCGTAGACGATCACCTGGACGGCGGCCAGGAACGGGTCGCGCTGGAGGACGAACAGCACGGCCACGCCGAACAGGGTCATCACCAGCATCAGGGCCGAATGGACCGGGTTGCGGGCCACCACCACGCCGACGGCACCGGACAGCACGATTGCCGCCGAGACCGAGAAGGTCCCGACGTCGACCCACGACGGGTGGACACTCGTCGATGCCGCGGTGAGTACCGCGCCGAGCACGGCGAGCATCAGGGGGCGCCCGATCCCGTGTCGGCGGCCGGACCCCCGCTGGCCGCCGGCAGCGGCGCCGAGGTGGCGGTGGACGGTTCGTCCCGCTCGCGGTTGCCGTCGGTCACCGACTGGGCGTACTCGGCGTCCACCTTCTGGCGGTGCTTCTTGCCGGCGCCGGGGGCGAACCGCTCGGCCTTCTCCAGCATGCGGCCGATGGCCCCGCGTGGGCCCCGCTTGGCGGCGGGCAGGTCGCTCGGGAGCAGATGGCGCTCGAGGGTGTCACGCAGCTGCTTGCTGCCGGTGGCGGCGTCGTCCCGGTGCCCGGACTGCCCGCTCTCGGGGGAGCGGACGCCGAAGCCGAGCTCGCCCGACCACTGGACCTGGCCCTCGAATTCGGCGCTCCCCGACGGCGACGTGGCCCGCATCCATCCCGAGGTGTGCAGGTCGTCGCCCTCCCGCCAGTCCTCCCACGGCAGGTGCCGGGGCTTGCCGTCGTCGTCGACCAGCAGCTCGTCCTTGGTGTAGATGGCGTCGTTGCGGTTGGTGAAGGAGAACTCCATCAGCTTCGATTCGGTGATGGCCTCGGTCGGGCACGCCTCCACGCACATGTCGCAGTGGATGCACCGCAGGAAGTTGATCTCGTAGACGTAGCCGTAGCGCTCGCCGGGCGACACCGGATGGTCGGGCGGGTTGTCGAGGCCCCGCACGTAGATGCAGTCGGCCGGGCACACCCCGGCGCACAGCTCGCAGCCGATGCACTTCTCCATGCCGTCCTCGTACCGGTTGAGCACGTGGCGACCGTGCTGACGGGGCTGCTTCGGGCGCTTCTCCTCCGGGTACTGGCGGGTGACCGGCGGCCGGCCGAGGTGCTCGAGGGTCAGCTTGAACCCGCCCAGGAAGTTCTGCCGCTGGTGCGGCGGTTCGGGGGCAGCCATCAGCTGTCACCTCCTTGGGTCGTGGCGACCGAGCCCGGGCCGACGCCGAAGCCGACGCGGGGGCGGAAGCCGGGGCGGGCGGGCTCGGGCTCGGGCGGTCGGGACCACAGCCGGATCCCCACCTGGGGGATGATGGCCCGGGTCTCCTCGCGCTCGGAGCCGATGGCGAAGGCCCTGGTGATGGTGACGGCGGCCACGA
The DNA here is from genome assembly GCA_963812885.1 of uncultured Acidimicrobiaceae bacterium. Taxonomy (GTDB): domain Bacteria; phylum Actinomycetota; class Acidimicrobiia; order Acidimicrobiales; family RAAP-2; genus Bog-756. Next base: position 319,429 of record CAWEWZ010000008.1, read on the forward strand.
CCACCGCGGCGGCCAGCCCGAACCCCCACCAGCCGTCGATCACGAAGCCGGCCACGATGAGCAGCCAGCCCAGCGACAGCGGGATCAGCCGCTTCCATCCGAGGTCCATGAGCTGGTCGTAGCGCAGCCGGGGCAGCGCGGCCCGCAGCCACACGAAGATGAAGAGGAAGATGATGGTCTTGCCCAGGAACCACAGGATGGGCCAGAGCCAGTAGAGGTGGGGGATGTGGGGAACCGGGCCGTCGGGGCCCCCGAAGAACAGGGTCACGGTGATGGCCGACATGGTGATGGTGTTCATGAACTCGGCCAGGAAGAACAGGGCGAACCGGATCGAGGAGTACTCGGTGACGAACCCGCCGACCAGCTCGGAGTCGGCCTCGACCAGGTCGAAGGGTGGCCGGTTGGTCTCGGCGATGACGGCGATGAAGAAGATGAGGAAGGGCACCACGCCCAACCGGATGGCGTTCCACTGCCAGAGGTGCTCGGCCTGGGCGTCGACGATGGTGCGGGTGCTCAGGGAGCCGGTGATCAGGACGACGGTCACCACCGTCATCCCCAGGGCGGCTTCGTAGGAGATCATCTGGGCCGAGGCCCGCACCGAGCCGAGCAGCGGGTACTTCGACCCCGAGGACCATCCGGCCAGCATCACCCCGTAGACACCGATGGAGGACATGGCCAGCAGGAAGAGGATCCCCATCGGGGGATCGGCCAGCTGCAGCTCGAAGGTGTGCCCGGCGATGGTCACCTCGCCGCCGAAGGGGACGATGGCGAAGGCGAGGAAGGCGGTGATGATGGTGATGTACGGGGCCAGGATGAAGACGGCCCGGTCGGCCTTGTCGGGCATCAGGTCTTCCTTGAAGAAGAGCTTGATGCCGTCGGCCAGGGTCTGGGCGATCCCGAAGGGGCCGGCCCGGTTGGGGCCGATCCGGCTCTGCATGTCCGAGATCACCTTGCGCTCGAACCAGATCATCAACATGACCGACACCATCAAGAAGCCGAAGATGACCAGCACCTTGATGAGCACGATGAGGAAGACCGCCCAGCCCACGCCGTTGGCGTAGAGGGGGTCCCCTTCGGTCAGCAACGGGTGGATCACCGCCACCAGCGGGCTCACGGCGTCTCCATCCGAACCTCGACGACCGGGTGCGCCGCAGTCGATGAGGTCGGCGACGGTCCGCCGTCCCCGCCGAGGGGGACGTTGAAGTCGGCGGCCACCACCTTGCGGGGCAGGGAGCGGTCGGGCACCGCCTCGGTGACCAGGGAGGTGGTGGCGGTGCGGAGTCTCACCGATCCGCCCGCCGGCCACCCCCAGGTCGTCGAGGTCGTGGGGGTTGGCCCGCAGCGGCTCCGGGCGCCACCAGTCCGGCCAGGGCCGGCACCGCGCCCACCGCGGCGCCGAGGTCGTAGAGCGAACGCGAGGCCACCAGCCGCAACGAGTAGCTGTCCACCGGGGTCACGTGGGGGACCTCGAGGTCGACGGGGAGGGCCGCCGCCTGGGGGCGGACCGGTTCACCGCCGGGTCCGGGGTGTCCTCCGGGTAGGACGCCGAGGCCGGCGGTGGGCGGCTCGGCCAGGCCGGCCCGGGGTGGGGCCCCCTGCCGCTCCACCGATTCGACGCCGGGGAAGGCGATCGGGTCGAGCAGGGCGCCGCGCCGGCCGATGGACACCGGGCTGGCCGCCAGCGGGGCGAGGACCCCGTCGTCCGTCCCGAGGGCGTCGAGCACCGCACGGGTGATCCCCCGGTAGGCCGGGGCCAGCCGCTCGATCTCGTCCCACACCTCGCCGACCGAGTCGAGACCCAGGTCGGCGCCGAGGTGGACGGCCAGCTCGGCGGCGATCATCCAGTCGGGCCAGGCCTGCCCCGGGGGGACCAGCTTCTGACCGAGACGGCTGACCCGCCCTTCGATGTTGGTGGTGGTCCCGGGCCGCTCGTGGGCCTCCGCCGCCGGCAGCACCACGTCGGCGCGCTCGGTCACCGCGCCCGGCGACGAGGCCACCGCGACCACGAAGGCGGCGTTGTCGAGGGCCCGCTCGGCCAGCCGGCGATCGGGGAAGTCGGACAGCGGGTCGGCGCCGAGGAGGACGAGCGAGCGCACGCCGGGCCCGGCATCCGGATCGCCGGCTGCCGCATGCAGGATGCCCTCGGTGTCCCGGCCCGGCGCCGCCGGCAGCGAACCCCAGGCGCCCCCGAACCACTGGCGACCCGACTCGAGCGTGACCCGGCCGGGCAGGAGACCGGGGGCCAGCCCCATGTCGAGGGCACCGTTGACGTTGCCCCGGCGCAGGGCGGGGAGGAAGCGGGCGGCGGGCAGCGCCTCGGCCAGCACCTGGACAGCCTCGGCCACCAGCGCGCCGTCCTCGGCCAGCGACGGCCGTCCGGCCACGATGACCACCCGGCCCGACCCGACCAGCCGGCGGGCTTCGGTCAGCGCATCGGGATCGACGGAGTCGGGGGCCGAGGAGGCGGGGTCGACCAGGGCCCGGACGGCGGCGGTGGCCTCACCGGGTGCGTAGCGCAGCGACGCGGTGGCGTAGGGGGTGAGCGAGGTGGCCTGGGGGGACAGCTCGACCACCGAGAGGCCGCCGTCCACGATGGCCGAGCGCAGGCGGAGGAAGAGGACCGGGAGCTCTTCGCGGACATCGCCGGTCAGGAGGATCACCGTGTCGGCCGCCGCCGCCTGGTCGATGGTGGCCCGGGGCAGCGCCGCCACCAGCCCGGCGGGCAGACCGTCGCCCAGCTGGGCGTCGACCGAGTCGGTGCCGAGCACCCCCTTGGCCAGCTTGGCCCAGGCGTAGGCCCCCTCGTTGGTCAGCCGGGCTCCGCCGATGACGCCGATGGCCTCGGCCCCGCCTTCCTTGGTGGCCCTCCCCAACCCGTCGGCCACCGCGGCCAGCGCCTCGTGCCAGGAGGCCGGCACCAGCGAGCCTTCCTTGCGGATGAGCGGCTCGGTCAGGCGGTCGTCGCTGTTGACCGCATCGAAGGCGAACCGGCCCTTGTCGCACAGCCATCCGTGGTTGACCGGATCGGCGTCGATGCCCAGCAGGCGGGTGACCCGGTTGGCCGACGACTGCACGGCGACCCGGCACCCGACCGCGCAGGTGGTGCACGTCGACTCGACCTGGTCGAGGTCCCAGGGTCGGGCCGCGAACCGGTAGGGCGCCGCGGTCAGTGCCCCCACCGGGCAGATCTGCACGGTGTTGCCCGAGAAGTAGGAGGTGAAGGGCAGCTCGGGGAAGGTGTTGACCTCGAGGAGCTCGCCCCGGCCGATGAAGTCGATCTGGGCCTCGCCGGCCACCTCGTCGGCGAACCGGGTACACCGGCTGCACTGGATGCACCGCTCGCGGTCCAGCAGCACCAGCTCCGAGATCGGGATCGGCTTCTCGAAATGGCGCTTCTCCTCGACGAAGCGCGACTCCCCCGGCCCGTAGGCCAGGGTCTGGTCCTGGAGGGGGCACTCGCCGCCCTTGTCGCAGACCGGGCAGTCGAGCGGGTGGTTGATGAGAAGGAATTCGAGCACCCCGTCCTGGGCCTTCTTGACCTTGTCGGAGTCGGTGACCACCTCGGAGCCGGGCTGCACCTCGACGTAGCAGCTGGGCTGCAGGGAGGCGCCGCGGGGGCCGCTGACCTCGACCAGGCACATCCGGCACACTCCCACCGACTTCATCCGCGGGTGGTAGCAGAAGCGGGGGATGAAGGTCCCGGCCCGCTCGGCGGCGGCGATCAGCATCTCGCCCTTGTACCCGTCGACCTGGCGACCGTCGAGGGTGAAGGTGACCGTCTCCACCGGTTGGGCGTCGGTGCCCTGGCTGTGGTCGGTGGCCTCGTTCTCGCGGCTGGTGCTCCCCGCGGTGGGGGCGGGCTGATCACTCATAGGGACAGCCCCCCTCCTTGATGTGCACCAGGAACTCGTCCCGGAACATCTCGATGGCCGATCCGATCGACGACGGGATGGACGGCCCGAGCACGCAGATGGTGGTCTGCTGGGGCGGCCAGGTGAGCCCGGGGGCGATGTTGTCGCAGGCGTCGAGCAGCAGGTCGAGATCCTGCTCCCGGCCGTGACCGGTCTCGATCCGCTCCATGATCTTCTCCAGCCAGCCCGAACCCTCCCGGCACGGGGTGCACTGGCCGCACGACTCCCGGAAGAAGAACTTGGTGATCCGCCAGGCGGCCCGCACCGCGCAGGTGTGGTCGTCCATCACCACGATCGACCCCGAGCCGAGCATGGAGCCGGCCGCGGCCACCTCGTCCTGGCCGAGGGGCAGGTCGATCTGGTCGGGCCCGAACCACGGGGCCGACACCCCGCCGGGGATGAAGGCCTTCAGCCCCCGGCCGTGGGGGATGCCGCCGCCGAGCACCGGCGCGTTGATCAGGTCGTTGAAGGTGGTCTTGACCATCTCGAGCTCGAACACGCCGGGGTTGTTCACGTGACCGGCCAGGGCGAACAGGCGGGTGCCGGCCGAGCGGCCCTCGCCCAGGGCGGCGAAGGCGGCGCCGCCGTTGAGGACGATCCAGGGGAGGTTGGACATGGTCTCGACGTTGTTGACCACGGTGGGCTCGCCGTAGAGGCCGATGGCGGCCGGGAAGAACGGGGGCTTGATGCGGGGGAAGCCGCGCTTGCCCTCGAGGGACTCGAGCAGGGCCGTCTCCTCGCCGCAGATGTAGGCGCCGGCCCCCGGATGCACGACGACGTCGACCGAGAACCCCGATCCGAAGATGTCGCTGCCCACGGCGCCGTGGGCGTAGGCATCGTTGAGCGCCGACTGGACCCGCTCGAGGCCGAGGGCGAACTCGCCGCGGATGAAGATGAACACCTGCGACACCTGGAGGGCGTAGGCGGCGATGACCACGCCCTCGATCAGCTGGTGGGGGTCCCGCTCGATCAGCAGGTGGTCCTTGAAGGTGGCCGGCTCGCTCTCGTCCCCGTTGACGACCAGGTAGGTGACCGGGTTCTTGCGGAGCATGGCCCACTTCCGGCCGGCGGGGAACCCGGCGCCGCCCCGGCCCAGCAGGCTGGCCGTGTCGACCTCGTGGGCCACCTCCTCGGGGGTCATCGAGAGCGCCTTGCGCAGGCCCTCGTAGCCGCCGGTGGCCAGGTACCGCTCGAGGGTGTGGGAGTCGGCGTGAGGGAGCCGGCTGGTGATGATCTTGGGTGCCTCGGTGACCGCCATCAGGAGCCGCTCCCGGCCGTCCCGGAGCCGCCCTTGGCCTCGTTGGCTTCCTTGGCCGCCGCCGCCGCCGCCGCCCGCTGGGCCTGGGCATCGGCCATGGCCGCCCGCTCCGAGGCCACCAGGGCCGGGTCGGCCTCGAGGCCGGTGGTCCGGCGCACCCGGTTCAGGGTGCCGTGCTCGGGGATGTCGGCGGAGCGGGCCCCGCCGCGGAGCTCGGCCACCAACCGGTCGAAGGACTCGGGTGTCTGGGCCCCGACGAAGCGGTGGTTGACCTGCACGCACGGCGCCCGGTCGCAGTCGGCCAGGCACTCGGCCTCCTCCAGGGTGATGCTCCCGTCGGCGGTGGTGCCGCCGGCGTTGACGCCCAGCGTCGACTCGGCGTGCTCGAGCAGTTCGGCGGCGCCGTTGAGCAGGCAGGCGATGTTGGTGCACACCGCCACCAGGTAGGTGCCCACCGGTTCGGTGTGCAGCATGTCGTAGAAGGTGGCCGTGCCGTACACCTCGGCCGGGGTCACCCCGACCAGATCGGCGATGTCGGCCATGGCCTCGGGCGTCAGCCACCCGTCCTGCTCCTGGGCCAGATGGCAGAGCGGGATCAGGGCCGAACGAGGCTCGGGATAGAGGGCGATGACCTGTCGGGCCCGTTCCAGCACCTCGGCCGTGAGGTGGGTGGGCCGGGGCGCGGTGGCCGATGCCGCCCGGCGGGGGGCGCCCACCGGGACCGGCTCGGGGTGTTCGCTCACCGGTCCACCTCCCCCATCACCGGATCGATGGTCGAGCAGACCGCCACCGCGTCGGCCAGCAGCCCGCCGCGCATCATCAGCGGGAGCCCCTGGAGGTTCACGAAGCTCGGTCCCCGGATGTGCATGCGGTAGGGCTTCGGCGAGCCGTCGGAAACCAGATAGCAGCCGAGCTCGCCCCGAGGGGACTCGATGGCCACGTAGACCTCGCCCTCGGGCACCTTGAATCCCTCGGTGAACACCTTGAAGTGGTGGATGAGCGCCTCCATCGACTCGTCGATCCGGCCGCGGGGCGGCGGGGTGACCTTCTTGTCCTGCACCCGGTAGTCGCCGGCCGGCATCTTCTCGACGATCTGGCGGATGATCCGGATCGACTCGCGGACCTCGTTCAGCCGGATCGAGTAGCGGTCGAAGTTGTCGCCGTAGGTGCCGACGATCACGTCGAACTCGACCTCGTCGTAGCGCAGGTAGGGCATGGCGCGGCGCAGGTCCCAGGGCACCCCGGTGGAACGCAGCAGCGGCCCGGTGAGGCTGAGGGCCAGCGCCTCCTCGGCCGACAGCCGGCCCACGCCCTCCGACCGCTGGCGGAACAGCGGCTGGCCGGTGAAGAGCTCGTCGTACTCGCCGGTCCGGTCCATCACCGTGTCGCAGATGACGGTGACGTCGTCCTCCCAACCGTCGGGCAGGTCGGCCGCCGTGCCCCCGGGGCGGATGAAGTTGTGGTTCATCCGCAGCCCGGTGGTCTTCTCGAAGAAGGCCAGGACCATCTCGCGCTCGCGGAACCCGTAGATCATCATGGACGTGGCTCCGAGGTCCATGCCGTTGGTGGCCAGCCACATCAGGTGGGACGACACCCGGTTGAGCTCGGTCATCAGCATGCGGATCCAGTCGGACCGGGGCGGCATCTCCACCCCGAGCAGCGCCTCGACCGCCAACGAGAAGACCAGCTCGTTGTGGAGCGGGGACAGGTAGTCCATGCGGGTGACGTTGGTCGCACCCTGGACGTAGGTGAGCTCCTCGCCCGTCTTCTCCATGCCGGTGTGCAGGTAGCCGACGACCGGCTTGGTCCGGAGCACGGTCTCCCCGTCGAGCTCGAGCATCAGCCGGAGCACCCCGTGGGTGGAGGGGTGCTGGGGCCCCATGTTGATGATCATCGTCTCGTCGTCGGACTGCTCGACGTCGATGTCGCCCGGATCGACGGCCACCCCCTCGGGCAGGCGGAGGACGGCCCCTACTTCGCGCCGCAGCTCGTTCGGGTCGGTCTCCGATCGCCGGCTCAGCTCCTGGACGCCCTTCGGACGTCTCGGCCAACAGTCCCTTGGGCTCGTGGCCGGGACCGGGGCTGAGGAACTCGTCCCCTGACACCGGTGGTGGCGGAGGTGAGTCGGGACGGGCCTCCGGCGCGTCCGTGCCTTCGGCGGTGGACGCCGACTTGACTTCGTTCATCTCGGCCCTGGTGCTCCCTTGAACTGGACCGGCACCCGGCCGACCCCGTAGTCCTTCCGGAGGGGATGACCTTCCCAGTCCTCGGGCATGAGGATGCGGGTCATGTCGGGGTGGCCGGCGAAGACGATGCCGAACAGGTCGTAGGCCTCGCGCTCCATGGCCTCCACCCCGGGATAGAGGTCGAAGAGGGAGTCGACTTCGGCATCGGTGTCGGGCACCTGCACCCGGACCCGGACCCGGCGCGCCTGGCTGAGCGACAGGAGGTTGACCACCACCTCGAAACGCTCGGGCCGCACCCCCTCGGGCAGATGGCGGCCCGGGTGGCTCAGGTAGTCCACCGCGCAGAGGTCGGCGCACATCTCGAATCCGGCGTCGCGGAAGCCGCCGACCACGCCGGCATACTGCTGGCGGGTGGGGAACACCACCTCTTGATCGCGGTGTGCCCGGGACGGCGCGAGACGCCACCGCCCGAGTCGCTCACCGACGCCGTTCCGGCCACCGTGCCGGCGTCGCCGACGGTCACAGGGGCTCGCCCACGCTGCGGGCAATCACCGGATTGCGCTTGGGCGTACCGAGATGTACGGCGTCGGGCCGGTCCGGGGTCCAGCCCGAAGTCTCCTCGTCGGTGTGGGTCCGCCCGTCGTCGGTGTCGTCGCCCTCGTCCGAGGCCAGCGTCGCTCCCTCGGGGACGTCGGCCGGGCCCGGTCGGGCCGTGAGGTGACGGTGGGTGATGTCGTTGGTCCGCACCTTCTCGTGGAGGGTGAGGATGGCATGCATCAACGTCTCCGGTGTCGGAGGGCACCCGGGGGCGTAGACGTCGACCGGGACGATCTGGTCGACGCCCTGCACGATGGCGTAGTTGTTGAACATGCCGCCGGTGCTGGCGCACACCCCCATCGAGAGGACCCACTTGGGCTCCATCATCTGGTCGTAGACCTGACGGAGGACGGGGGCCATCTTCTGCGACACCCGACCGGCCACGATCATCAGGTCGGCCTGACGGGGCGACGCCCGGAAGACCTCCATGCCGAAGCGGGCCAGGTCGAAGTCCGCCGCTCCCACCGACATCATCTCGATGGCACAGCAGGCCAGACCGAAGGTCGCCGGCCACATCGAGTAGGTCCGGGCCCACTTGACCAGATCCTCGAGCCGTCCGGTGAGGAAGTTGTGCTGGAGGTCTTCGAGACCCATGGTCAGACCCCCTCCGCTTCTACGCGGCCCGGCCGGGTCCGGTCGGCGCGGTGGCCGGCTCCCCGGTCGTCGGTCCGCCGGGACCCCCCGGTCCGGCAGTGATGCGGGCAATGGTCGACTCGGACGTCCGCGAAGGCATGGCACTGACCAACCGCTTGGCCGGACCCCAGGTGAGGGCGCCGTTGCTCACCAGGAAGAGGAAGGACACGAACACCACGGCGGCGAAGACCACCACCTCGGTGAGTCCGAACGAGCCCAGTTGATGGAAGATCACCGCCCACGGGTACAAGAAGACGATCTCGATGTCGAAGATGATGAAGATCATGGCGATCAGGTAGAAGCGGACCGGGAAACGGGTCGGCGGATCGATGCCGGGGACGATGCCGCACTCGTAGGGTGCGGTCTTGGCCGTGGTCGGCCGCTTCCGCGGTGCGAGCAGGCCCGAAGCCACGAACGACAGGGCGGCGAACAGGAACCCGAGGATGAGCAGGATCAGGATGGGCAGGTAATCGTCCACAGGAACTTGTTTTTACCACGCACCCCTCTGTCCAGGCACATCGACGGGACGGGCAGCGCCCCGCCAAAATGCGGCCCCCGGCGGCGCGCCGTCACCCACCGGGGCCACCTACCATTGGGGCCGTGAACGCCGTCGCCCCGACCGATCCTGCCGGCGTCGTCCGACCGTCGGGTGCCGCCACCCGGACCGATCCCGCCGCCGCACCCGACCGCGTCCACGACGTCCTGGTCGTGGGGGGCGGGCCTTCGGGCTCCTCGTGCGCCTACTGGCTGGCCGAGGCCGGTTGGGACGTGGCCCTGGTGGAGAAGAAGGTGTTCCCCCGGGTGAAGACGTGCGGCGACGGCCTCACCCCCCGCTCGGTGCGCCAGATCGCCGACATGGGGATCGAGGGAGCCCTGGCCGGCGCCCACCGCTTCTCGGGTCTGCGGACCCACGCCTACGGGAGGGTTCTCGACCTGGCCTGGCCGGAGCACCCGAGCTTTCCCTCATACGGCTACGTCATCACCCGCCACGATCTCGACGCCGTGGTCAACGAGCGCGCCGTCAAGGCCGGAGCCACGGTGTGGCAGGGGACCGAGGCGGTCGAACCCATCCTCGGGACCACCGGGACCACCGGGACTCGGGACCACCGGGACCACCGGCGGGGGTGCCGGGTCCTGCGGGCGCCGGTCGGGGCCACCGGGCCGAGCCGCTCCCCTCCTGTGTCGGGGCCATGGTGAGGGACAAGGCCACCGGCGAGACCCGTCCGGTCCGGGCCCGGTACGTGGTGGTGGCCGACGGGGCCAACTCGCGCTTCGGCCGCGCCCTCGGTACGACGCGGGATCGGAGCCAACCCATGGGGATGGCCCTGCGCGGCTACTACACGTCGCCCGGGCACGACCAGCCCTTCATCGAGTCCCACCTCGACATCAGGGACGACGACGGCAAGGTCGTCCCCGGCTACGGCTGGATCTTCCCGCTGGGCGACGGTCGGGTCAACGTCGGGGTCGGCCTGCTCTCCACCGACAAGCGCTGGAAGGGCGTGAACACCTCCACCCTGATGGACCACTTCGTGAGCTGGGCCCCGAAGGAGTGGGAGCTCTCCCCGGCCACCTGCCTCGGACCGCCGACCGGGGGCAAGCTGCCGATGGGCCTGGCCGTCGGGCCGCGGGTCGGCGCCACCACCCTGGTGGTGGGCGACGCCGCCGGTTCGATCAACCCGTTCAACGGCGAAGGCATCGCCTACGGGTACGAGACGGGACGGATGGCTGCCGCCTCACTGGGTGAGGCCCTCCGGGGAGACGGCCCCGGGGCCCTCGACCGGTACGAGGCCCGGCTCGAGGATGCCTACGGGCTCTACTACCGGGTGGCCCGGGCCTTCATCCGGATGATCAGCCGGCCCGAGCTCATGCAGGTGTGCGTGGGCACGGGCATGCACTCGGAATCCCTGATGAGCTGGATCTTCCGGATCATGGCCAACCTCCTCCGACCCGACGAGACCGGCCCGGCCGAAGCCGCCTACCGCGCCCTCGCCCTCATCGCCCGGGTCACGCCCGAGGGGATCTGACCCGAAGCGCCGGACCCTACCGGTTGGCGGCCTGGGCCACCCTCTGCGTGATCGAGTCGTAGGCGGCGGCGAAGTCGGCCTGGGGGACGGCCGGACCGTTGGTCACCGGCACCAGCCGGTCGACGATCCGGCCCCCGAAGATGAACGCCTCCCCCTTGACCACGGTGCCGCCGCTCGGGGTGTTGAAGGTGGTCAGGTAGCCGAACGAACGGACACCGGCCGGGACCGGGAGGGTGACCTGTTGGACCGTGGCCGTCGATCCGGCGACGGTCGCCGTGGCCAGCGCCGTCTGGTACTGGGTGAAGCACGTCGTGAACTTCGGGTTGACGAAGGGGCTCTCCTGGACCTGGCTGCCGGCCACCGTGCCCATGACCGCGGTCCTCGACGACATCTGGATGCCCGGGTTCGTGGTCATCCGGAACGTCGGGGAGTTGACGGTGGCGCCGGCTCCGGGCACGGTGGCGCTCCCGAACAGTCCGGCCACCAGCGCGTAGGGCTGGGCCACGCACGAAGCCAGGGCCTGGTCGGCGCGGATCTGGGCCGAGGCCGGGGCCGGCGGTACCGCCGGCTGGCCGGCGACCGGGCTCCGGCCCCAGTCGTTCGGCAGGTCGGTCAGACGGAGGTTGATGGAGGCGGCCAGGGCGGTGTCGGTGGCCGACGGCGAGGGCGCCGGGGCGGTGGCCACCGTGGTCGGGGTCGTGTTGGAACTCCGCTTGACCGCGAAGTAGGCGATGCCCCCGATGACGGCCACCAGCAGGACCAGCAGCACGGTGAGCAGCGCCCGGTTGCGCTTCGGGGGCTGGGCACCGACCGATGCGTCGTGGCCGGGATCAGGCGGTGATCGGCGGCAGGGTTCCGGCGAAGGAACCGGAACCGGCGTCGCCATCGGGGGCCACCGTGGCCGGGGCCGGCGCATCGACATGGTCGGCCACCGCTGCCGCTCCCGTGGCCCCGGCGGCGGCTCCGGCCGCCACCACGGCGCCGTCCTTGGCTCCCCGGCGCCAGCCCTTGCGCTTCTTCGGCTGCCTTCAGCCCCTCGGGCCTCTGGTCCCACACCGGCTCCCCGGTGACCGGATCGATCGGAGGCTTCCAGATCACCGGTCCCCGCGCTTCGGCCGCCTCGGCGGCCGTCGGCCGGAGGTGGCGGCAGCGGCGTGGTCAGCTTGAGCGGGGTCGGGTCGGCCGGCGGTTCGGCCGGTGGCCGCATCGGCGAGAAGAACTCGGGCGTCGGCCCCTCGGGTTCGGTCGGGGGACGGCTCTTCCTCCAGGATCTCGATCGCTTGGCCGGATCGGTCGCCTCGTCCGGTGGGTCGGTGACCGGAGGATTCCCCCATCCGGTGGGCTCGGCCAGGGGTTCAATCGGTGTGGCCCACCCGGTCGCCGCCGGCGGCGCGTCGGCGCCGACCAGGCCGGGAGGCGGTGGCGGCGCGTCGGCCGGAGGAAGTGACCCGGTCGCCGACCGGGCCACGAACGATGGCGTGGCCGGATCGGCCACCGGCGCACCGGTACCGGGCCCGGGCCCGCTGGGCGCATCGGAGGACGATAGGCCGGCCGGCGACCCGAAGGCCGGCGGTGCCGGCGGTGCCGGTGCTCCCGCCGGACCGGCGGTCCCGGTCGTCCCCGACCCCGAGTCTCCCGCTCCCCGCACCGTCCCGTTGCTGCTCGACGCGGCCATCCCACCGGCGGCTGTGCGGCGGCAGCTGCAGCTGCTGCCGCGGCGGCCGGCGCCGCCGGCGACTCGGCCGGTGCCCCACCGGGTGAGGGAGCCACGGGTGGCGGGGTCGGGCCCGTGCGGAGTGGGACCGGCGCCACCTCCTCCCAGGGGCTGGCCGGACGAGGACGGCGGCCCGCCGTTGGAGAACGCGGCCGCCGGTGGCCGGCGCCGGCGGGGGAACAACGGGCGCCGCCGTCCCCTTGTAGCGGGCCAGCCACGCCGGCAGGGCCTGGTCGAGATAGGCGGCCTGTCCGGGAGTGACCGCGTCCATGGGGAGGAGGAAACGGATCGACTGCCCACCTGACGTCAATTCCATCACCGCGGCGTTGCGGCCGTCGGGGAGGTCGATCTTCTCGCGACAGCTGGCCGAGTCCAGCCCGGACCACACCAACAGCCTCTCGATCTGGGGTTGGGGGCCCTGGACGGTGATCCCCGCCGTGGTGAAGAGCAGGCTCAGCCCTTCGGTGGTCTTGGTCCCCCGGTCGGCGTCCCCGGCCAGGGCGACTCCGCCCAGCTGCATGCCCTCGGGTGGCAGCTCCGTTATTCCGACGGTCATCGACCTCTCCTCATCGGCCTGGAACTTCTCCGTCTCGGTTCATCTCAGGCAATTCGTCTCGGGTAGAGCACCGGCTCTGCCATCCTGCCCTGGTCAACCCCTCGTAGCAAGGATCTTCTTCAGGTTGTCCACATGCAGGACGGTGGCGGTCGACCACCGTCCAATTGAACCACGGATCGGGGGTGGCGGAGGTACAACCGGGCGGGACGGGGGCGGTCAGCCGGCCACGACGTCGGTGACCGCTTCGGCGGCGACGTCGAGGGTGTGTTCCAGTTCGGCCTGGCCATGGGCCATCGACGGGAAGGCCACCTCGTACGGGCCCGGGGCCAGGGCGATCCCACGCTCCAGCAGGGCGCGGAACAGCCGGGTGTACAGCCCGGTCGAGGCCGAGGCCGACGCCCGTTCGTAGTCGTGCACCGGACCCGAGCCCTCGGGGACGAAGAAGATGCCGAACAGGGGACCGACCACCGGCACCCGCGCCTCGAGTCGTCCGCCTCCGCCGTCACGGGTCCCGGCCTTGATCAGCGCGGCCGACAGCACGTCCTCGAGTGCCGCCCCGAACCGGGCCACCCGTTCGGAGAGGGCGGCATAGTCGGCCGGGTCCAGACGCCCGAGCACAGCCAGGCCGGCCGCGGTGGCCAACGGATTCCCCGACAAGGTGCCCGCCTGGTACACCGGACCGTCGGGGGCCAGCGACGAAAGGACGTCGGCACGCCCGCCGAAGGCGCCCACCGGGAGGCCGCCGCCGATCACCTTGCCGAAGCACCACAGATCGGGGCGGACGCCGGACCGGCCCGAGGCCCCGCCCTCCCCCAGCCGGAAGCCGGTGATCACCTCGTCGAAGATCAGGACGGCTCCGACCGCGTCACAGGCGGCACGGAGCCCTTCGAGGAACCCCGGGTCGGGCGCCACCAGTCCCATGTTGGCCGCCACCGCCTCGACGATGACGCAGGCCACCCGATCGTCGAGTTCAGGGACCTGGTTGTAGGGGGCCACCACCGTGTCGGCCACCGCTCCGGGAGGGACCCCGGCCGAGTCGGGGAGGCCGAGGGTGGCCACCCCGCTGCCGCCGCCGGCTAGCAGGGCGTCGGAATGGCCGTGGTAGCAACCGGCGAACTTCACGATCCGGGACCGGCCGGTGAAGCCCCGCGCCACCCGCACCGCGCTCATGGCCGCCTCGGTCCCCGAGGAGACCAGGCGCACCTGTTGGCACCCCTCGACCCGCGCACAGATGGCTTCGGCCAGCAGCACCTCCCCCTCGGTGGGGGCGCCGAAGGTCGTCCCCCGCGAGGCCGCGTCGCTCACCGCACCGACCACCGCCGGATGAGCGTGGCCGAGGATGGAGGCCCCGTAGGACTGGACGAAGTCGAGGAGCCGGTTCCCGTCGGCGTCCCAGACATAGGCCCCTTCGCCGCGGGCCACGAAGTAGGGATGACCTCCGACCGATCGGAACGACCGGACCGGCGAGTTGACCCCTCCGGGGATCACCGCCCGGGCCCGCTCGAACAGGGCCTGGGACGCAGGTTGCTCAGCCACCGAGCGCCTCGGCCACCTCGGCGGCGAAGTAGGTCAGGACGAAGTCGGCCCCGGCCCGCTTGACCGCGGTGAGCTGCTCGAGGGCCACCGCGGGTCCGTCGATCCATCCCTGCGCGGCCGCCGCCTTGATCATGGCGTACTCGCCACTCACGTGATACGCGGCCACCGGAACGTCGAACGAGGCCCGCACCTCGGCGATGACATCGAGGGCGGTCATCGCCGGCTTGACCATGACCATGTCGGCGCCCTCGGCCACGTCGAGGGCCACCTCGGCCAACGCCTGGCGACGGTTGGCCGGGTCCTGCTGGTAACCGCGCCGGTCGCCACCGTCGGCGATGACCACCTCGGCGGCGTCGCGGAACGGTCCGTAGAGGGAGGAGGCGTACTTGGCCGCGTAGGCCAGCAGCGCGGTCCGCTGGAGCCCGGCGTCATCAAGCGCGTCGCGGATGGCACCGACCTGACCGTCCATCATGCCGCTGGGGGCGACGACGTCGGCCCCGGACTCGGCCTGGGACACGGCGAGCTCGGCGTAGAGCAGCAGGGTGGCGTCATTGTCCACCTCGCCGGCATCGTCCACCACACCGCAGTGGCCGTGGTCGGTGAACTCGTCGAGGCAGCAGTCGGCCATCACCACCATCGAGTCGCCCACGGCGTCGCGCACCGCGGCCAGGGCCCGCTGGGTGATGCCGTCGGGCCGGAGTGCGGCGGAGCCGGTGGGGTCCTTGTCCCCGGGCCGGGGCAGCCCGAACAGGATCACCCCGGGCACGCCCAGCGCGCCCAGGCGCTTGACCTCCACGGTCAGCGAGTGCACCGTGTGCTGCACCACGCCGGGCAGCGAGGGGACGGGGCGCGGTTCGGTGAGGCCGTCGGCCACGAACAGCGGGGCCACCAGGTCGTCGACGCCCAGTCGCGTCTCGGCGACCAGCCGGCGCATGGCCGCACTGCCCCGGAGACGGCGCATGCGGGTGGCCGGGAACCCGGGCCCGGCCCGGCGGGGCCCGCTGGCGGAGGAATCGCTCGTCACTGCGGACCAGCCTACGGCAGGCCGGCTGCCCCGCCGCCGGCGGATGCGTCGCCGGCCAACGCCTCGACCACGGCCTCCACCAAACCGCCGATGGTGTGCGGGCTGGCCTCGGCGGCCACCTGCAGGCCGGCCTCCCGGGCCGTGCCCGTGGTGACCGGTCCGATGGAGACGACCACCGCGGGCACGCCGCCGGGTCCCAGCAGATCGACCGCCCGCTCGACGGTGGACGACGAGGTGAAGGCGATGGCATCGGCCCGGCCGGCCGCCGTCACCTGGTCCGGGTCGGGGCGGCCGGCGACCGTGCGGTAGGCCACCACTTCATCCACCTGCCACCCTTTGGCCCTGAGGCCCTCTCCCAGCGCACCGCGCACCCGCTCGGCCCGGGGGAAGAGGACGGCGTCCGATCCGACGGCCGCCCCTGGTCGGCTCCGCCGGTCGTCCGGGCCGGCCTCCGGAAAGGCCTCGGCCAGCGCGTCGGACACCGACACCTCGGGCACCAACTCGGGCGGGAACCCGCCGTCGGTGAGGGTCCGAGCCGTCCCCGTCCCCACCGCCGCCCACCTGACCCCGGTGGGCACGACCCGGTTCCCCAGCGCGGCGAGGAGTCGGGACACCGCGTTGGACGAGGTGAAGGCCACCCACCGGTACGAGCCGGCCACCAGTCGGTCGGCGGCGGCCGACAGGGCCGCCCCGCCGTCGGGGGGATCCTCGATGTCGATCACCGGGAGTTCGACGACCGTTGCCCCCAGGCCGGCCAGACGGTCGGCCAGCGCCGACCGTTGGGAGCGGGCCCGGGTGATCACCACGCGGCGACCGGGAGCGGGGCCGGCGCTCACGCCGAACCGGATCCCGCCGGGCCCGGGCCCGGATCGGGGTCGGTCGAGCCGAGGTCCAACGCCGCCACCGGGCCGACGACGATGACGGCGGGAGCGGGCAGGTCGACGGTGGCCAACCCGGCCAGGGTGGTGCGGGCCACCTGCTGGTCGGGCGTCGTCCCCCAGTGGACGACGGCGACCGGCGTGTCGGGCCCCCGACCGCTGTCCATCAGCTCGGTGGCGATCCGCTCCCGTTCGGACATGCCCATGAGGATGACCAGGGTCCCGCCGGTGCGGCCGAGGGCGTCCCAGTCCACGCCGACCGGTGCCGAGGTGTCTCCGACATGGCCGGTGACCACGGTCACCGAGGTGGCCATCCCGCGGTGGGTGACCGGGATACCGGCGGCGGCCGGCGCCGCCAAGGCCGAGCTCACGCCGGGCACCACCTCGTAGTCGACCCCGGCGGCCCGCAACGCCTCGGCCTCCTCCCCGCCGCGTCCGAAGACGAACGGATCGCCCCCCTTGAGCCGGACCACGCTGACGTCCCGACCGTCCCAGCTCGATGAGCTGCGTGTTGATCTCGGACTGACGCGCCGATCCCCCGGGGCCCTTGCCCACGTCGATGCGCTCGGCACCGGGAGGGGCCAGCTCCAGCAGCTGGCGGCCGATGAGCCGGTCGTAGACGACCACGTCGGCCCGACCGAGGAGCTCGGCACCGCGCCGGGTCAGCAGCCCCGGGTCGCCGGGTCCGGCGCCGACCAGCGAGACGCTCACGACGCCACCGCCCGGGGGCGGTCGGCGACCTCCCGGTCCGCGGCCGTCGCCCATTCGCCGAGGTCGAGTCCACCGGCGCTGTCGAGGAGGTACCGGGCCACGGCCCGACCGAGCTCGTCGGGACGGTCGCCGGTGGACGCGTGCCGGAGGACGACCAGGCCGTCAGCCGAGGCGAGCATGCCCGTCAACCTGATCGTCGGCCCGTCACCACGGTCACCGATCCCCTTTGCGGGCCCGATGCCGGCCCATTGGGCGTGGGCACCGACCGGCAGGGTGCACCCACCTCCGAGCTCGGCCAGGAAGGCGCGCTCGGACCGGACGAGGAGGTGTCCACCGGGATCGTCGATGCCCGACAGCGCCTGGCGGCACTCGGCGTCCGCCTGGCGGCACTCGACGGCCAGCGCCCCTTGGCCGACCTGCGGCAGCATCACCCCGGGCTCGAGCACCTCGGTCTCGAGGCCGGCCGGCGGGGTCCAGCCCAGCCGGTCGATGGCCGCCTTGGCCACGACCACGGCGGCCACCTCGCCCGTTCCGGCCGCCTCCAAGCGGGTGGCCAGGTTGCCCCGGAGCCCGGTGAAGGTGAGGTCGGGACGCAGGTTGGCCAGTTGGACCCGGCGCCGGGCCGATCCGGTGGCCACGGTGGACCCGGTGGGCAGGGAGTGGAGGCGGCCGCCCACCAACACGTCCCGGGCGTCGCCCCGCTCGGGCACCGCCGCCAGCACCAGGCCGGGGACGCCGAGCTCGGCCGAGGACGGCAGGTCCTTGGCCGAGTGAACGGCGGCGTCGGCCTGGCCGGCGATGACCGCGGCCTGGACCTCCTTGACGAACACCCCCTGGCCACCGAGCCGGTCGAGGGGGACGTCGACTCGCCGGTCCCCGGTGGTCTCGATGACCACCAGGGACGAGGCCACCCCGTGTCCGTCGAGCAGGTCGGCCACCCGGCGGGCCTGCCACCGGGCCAGCGGTGAACCCCGGGTGGCCAGCCGGAGTGCCCTGGGTCCGGTCACGACGGGCACCGCCTGGCCACGCGGCTAGAGGTCGAACAGCGTTCGGAGTGCTTCGACCAGGCGCTCGCCCCGCGGCGTCCCTGCGGCGTCCTTGAGGGCGACGGTCGGCTGATGCAGCAATTTGGCCACCATCGCCTTGGTCACCGCATCGACCTGTTCCCACTGGGCATCCGAGAGTTCGGACCGCTTCGACCGTTGCCGGTCGAGCTCCGACCGACGGGCCTCCTCGGCCCGGGCCCGGAGGGCGGACACCATGGGGGCGGCATCGCGGGCCCGGGAGGCCACCCGGTACCGCTCGACCTCGTCGGCGACGATGCGGTCGGCCTCGGCCACCTCCTCCTCGCGGCCGGACAGGGCGTCGGACACCGCCGACCGCAGCACCTCCATGTCGAGCAGGACGAGCCCGTCGAGATCGGCCGCCGACGGTTCGACGTTCCGGGGTACACCGAGGTCGACCATCAGCAGGGGCTCGTCGGACCGGCGCCGGTCGAGGGCCGTCTCGACCATGGAGCGGTCGATGATGGGATGGGTGGCGCCGACGGACGTGAACACCACGTCGGACGAGGCCAACAGCTCCACCAGGTTGTCCAGGGTCGCCGCACTCACCCGGCCGGCGGCGTCGGCGGGGAGACCGGCGACCACGGCCTCGGTCCGGTCGGCGGTGCGGTTGGCCACCACCACGCTGGCCGTCGCCCCGGTGTCCAGGGCCTGGGTGATGCCCTCGCCCATCTCCCCCGCTCCCACCACCAGTACGCGGGCGCCGCCGAGGCCCTGGTCACGGTGGCGGGCGGCCAGTGCCACGGCCCCGTGGGACAGCGAGGTGATCCCGCGGGCGATGGCCGTCTCCGAGCGGACCCGCTTGCCGGTCTCGACGGCATGACGGAACAGCGCCCCGAGCACCGGGCCCGACACCTGCTCCCCGTGGGCCCGTTCCCAGGCCCGGCGTACCTGCCCGAGCACCTCGGACTCCCCCAGCACCGCCGAGTCGAGTCCGGCGGCCACCGCGAACAGGTGGCTGGTGACGTCGTCGTCGAAGCGCACGCTGAGATGGTCGGTCAGCGCGTCCGCCGGGCTGCCGCTGATCGTGGCCAGGAACTCGGTGAGTTCGGCCACGCCGTCGTGGAACCGCTCGACGACGGCATAGACCTCGGTGCGGAGGCAGGTCGACAGGATGACCGCCTCGGACAGGTTGGACTGGTCCCGCAGCCGTCCGAGCGCCTTGGGCAGCGCGCTCTCGGGCACGGCCACCCGCTCGAGGAGATCGAGGGGGGACCGGCGCTGCTCGAGGCCGACGACGATCACCGACACCGGGCCACCGCCTTCGTGCGCCACGCTGCTCATTGGCTGTCCTTCGATCTGGATGCACCACTGGCTCACAGCCTCGGTCGGGAATGATCGGTTGGGCACGCGTCCACCCCCCAAGCGTAGGGCGGCACGGCCGGGTTGCACACTTCAGCCTTCGGACCCCCGATTGCCGCCCACCGTGGCCGAGCCGCCGTCGGGGATCCGATGGTGGCCGGCGCCAGCCGAGCGCTCGCCGCCAGGGTCACTCCGACGGGCTGGTGGTCAGGCCGATCGACCGGATCACCGGCATCCGGTTGTCGGTCGGGGCGTCGGCCATCCTCGATTGATAGAAGCTCATCACCTGCAGCTCGATGCTCAGGTCGACGTAGCGGAGCAGGACATGGGGAGGCACCTCGAGCACCCGGGGGGCGAAGTTGAGGATGGAGCGGACCCCGGCCGCGATCATCATGTCGGCCACCCGCTGGGCCACCGAGGGCGGCGTGGTGATGACGCCGATGGACAGGGCCCGTTCCGAAGCGATGCGCGGGAGGTCGTCCACGTGGCGCACGACCACGTCGTCGACCCGCTCGCCGATGATGGCCGGATCGGTGTCGAGGAGCGCGGTCACGTCGAAATTGCGGGCGGCGAACCCCTGGGACCGGGCCAGAGCGCGTCCCAGGTTCCCGATCCCGGCGATGACCACCGGCCAGACCCGGTCGAGGCCGAGCTGCCGGTCGATCTGCTCGATGAGGAAGGCGGCGTCGTAGCCCGCACCCCGGGTGCCGAACGACCCCAGCAGGGACAGGTCCTTGCGCACCTTGGCCGCGTTGACCTGGGCGGCCGAAGCCAACAATTCCGAGGAGACGGTGGTGGTGCCCGATCGCAGCAGTTCCTCGAGGATGCGCTGGTACACGGGCAGGCGGGTCACCGTGGCCTCGGGGATGCGCCGGCTCGGCCCTCCGGGGGTGGTGGGCCTGGGCTTGGAGACGGGAGGGGTGGGGTCTGCGGGCACTGCCCGGGATCGTAGGACTCCGAGCCCTCCGCCGGAAAGCCCGCTCGCCCGGGCTACCCGTCCCTTCGGGACGATCCGGACCGCCGCGCCCACCTCGACCGGGTGGAGCGCGGCGGCGGCCGACTCCCGGTCGAGAACCAGCGCCAGATGGCCGGTACCGTCGGTCAGCAGGCCCAACTCGCCCTCACCGAGCTCGGCGAAGGCCCGTACCCTCCGGGCCGGGACCGGGCCGGAGGCGATGGTCACCGACCACGCCCTGACCGGCAGGGAACCCGGCCTCGGCCCAGGCGGCCGGGTTCGCCTCCAGCTGCACGTTGCCGAACCGGTCGACGGAGGCGACCGAGGTGAGGACCGCCGGCCCGGTCGAGGCGGCTTCCGGCCCCGTCCCGGCCCCGGCGGTCCGGGGTCGACGGTGACGAGCGACGCCGGGTCGAGCTCGGGTCCGAGCAGTCCCGGGTCACCGCCGAGGACGAGGTGGGCGGCGGCCGGGGCGAAGACATCCCGGCCGTCGAAGGTCGGCCCGGGATCACCGGGCCGCCGGCCACCCGGCGGTGGTCTGCGAGCACCGGACCGTCCCGGTCGATGCCGACGACCGATCCGACCCCGCCGTAGGCCTCGGCCATGGGCACGAGGAGTCCGTTGTCGGGACCCACCAACCAAGCGGGGCCGGAGGGGCCGGCACCCTCGGCGGCGCCGGCGGCGCCCCCGGCCGCTGCGGTCCGGAGGGCCAGCGCCCGGCGGGCGGTACCCACGCCGGGATCGACCACCGCCAGCACGACGCCGGATCCGAGGTAGGGGGCGCACCGATCGAGCATGGCGGCGGCGCCGGTCACATCGAAGGGTGCGACCTGGTGGGAGAGGTCGACGACGGGGACCTGCGGAGCCAGGCGGTGGAGCACGGCGTGGACCACCCCCACGAACTCGTCGGCCGTGCCGTAGTCGGAAAGGAAGAAGATGGCGGGAGCGGGTGGCACCGGTCAGGCCGGTCGTGGTCACCGCCCCAGTTGCCTGGAGCGCTCGGTGGCCGCCGCCACCGCCTCGATGAACGCGGATCGCACGGCCTTGAACTCGAGGGTGCGCAACGCCGCCGCGGTGGTGCCGCCCGGCGAGGTCACCGCCGCCCGGAGCTCGCCGGGGTCGTCTCCCGGTCTCCGCCATCATCCGGGCCGCGCCGAGCATGGTGTCCACCACCAGTCGCTGGCTCACGTCGCGGGTGAGGCCGGCGGCCACCCCGCCCTCGATCATGGCCTCGGCCACCAGGTAGACGTAGGCCGGGCCCGAACCGGACACCCCGGTCACCGCGTCGAGGTGGCGCTCGGGCAGCCGGACCACCGTCCCCACCGATCCGAGGATCCCCTCGGCCCAGTCGAGATCGGCCGCCGTCGCCGCGCTGCCGCCGGAGATGGCGGCCACCCCGCACCCGACCAGCGAGGGGGTGTTGGGCATCGATCGCACCACCACTCCGGACCCGAGGGCGGCCTCGAGGCGGGCCGTCGAGAGTCCGGCCACGATCGACAGGACCCGGTTGATCCCGACGGCGGCCAGGGTGCGGAGCACCGGCTCGGCCAGGTCGGGCTTCACGGCCAGCAGAGCGCCGTCGGCGGCGACCGGGGCGTCCACCACCGCCAGACCGGGATGGGCACCGGACAGACGCTGGCGCTGGACCGGGTCGGGATCGCTCACCGCCAGATCCGCAACCGGCGCCCAGCCCGCGGCGATCAGGCCGGTCAGCAGGGCCGAACCCATCTTCCCGCCCCCGACCACCAGCAGTTTCGGCGTCATGGGCTGAGACGCTACCAGCGGCCCGATCGGCCCCCCCGACCGCTCATCGGCATCCGCCGGTGCGCTCCGCGTCAGCTCGTCGGGCTCAACCCGATGCCGTGCGCATCGACGGCGGGCGCCGCCGGTACCGGCCCTCGTAGCCGAGCGCCATGGCCGTCGGGAAGCACTCGTCGGTGTAGGCCAGCGAGGCCCCCATGATCCGGTCCAGCTCCTCCTCGTCGACCCGCTCGACCGGCACCCGGCCGACCAGGTAGACGGCCTCCTCGGGGCCGAGGGCGAAGCTCATCCCGAGAAGATCGGCGTTCTTCTTGAGCAGGTACTCCCACGTGGCCTCGACGTTGGTCTCGGGCCCGGGCATGAACTGGGTCTCGTGGTGCAGGGTGCGCTGCCGCAGGGTCAGCCAGACCGTCACGAACTCCTTCTCGTCGCCCTGCAGACGCAGGTACCACCGGGGGGCACCGGTCACCGGGTCGCCTCCCTGCTGGCGGTCGACGGCCACCACCGCCCCCCCGGCGGCCAGTTCCCGCTCGCCCCACCCGTCGATCAGCTCGCACACCGCCTGGCGTTCCGCCGGTCCGAGGAGGCCGCTCCACCGGTCGGTCACGAGCACTCGACCAGGCGGCCCACCGTAAGATCGGCGTAGATGTCACGGAGCAGATGGGCGGCCCTGGCCCAGGTGTAGCGGCGGGCCCGCATGACCGCCCCCGAACCCAGCCGCTCGGCCAGCATCGGCTCGGCCAGGATCTGCCTGACCCAGGCGGCGAACGCCTCCGGCGACGGGTCCTCGACCAGGTATCCGGTGCGGCCGTGGTCGATGAGGCTGCTCAGGCCGCCGACATCGGAGGCGACCACCGGGGTACCGCAGGCCGCGGCCTCGAGGGCCACCAGGCCGAAGGACTCGGACCGGCTGGGCACCAGGCAGACATCAGCGGCCCGGTAGTAGGTGGACAGCAGCTCGTGGGGTTGCGGAGGGACGAACACCACCTTGTCGCCGAGGTCGAGCTCGTCCACCAGTGCGGCCAGGCGCCCGCAGTTCCGTCTCACCCTGGGGACCGCTGGGACCGCCCACGATGACCAGCCGGGACTCGTCGTGGTGGGGACCGAGAGCGGCCAGGGTGCGGACGGCCACCGCCACGCCCTTCAGGGGCTGGATCCGGCCGACGAAGAGGAGCAGGCGGCCGTGCTCGGGCAGGGACAGGGCGCGGCGGGCCTGGCGCCGATCGCCGGGGCCGAAGAACGCTTGATCGACCCCGGGGGCCACGATGCGGATCCGAGACGGGTCGGCGTGGTAGAGGTCGGAGATCTGCGCCGCCTCCACCGAGCACGAGGCGAGCACGGCGTCGGAGCAGCGGATGATGGTGGCCTCGGCCTCGGCCCTCCGGTGCGGGGCGTCGGCCTCGACCTCCTCGGGGCTGGCCTCGGCCTTGACCCGGTCGAGGGTGTGGAAGGTGGACACCAGGGGCAGGTCCATCTGGTGCTTGATCAGATGGCCGGCGACGCCGCTGAGCCAGTAGTTGGCATGGACGGCGTCATAGGGAAGATCCTCGGGAGTGCCGAATCCGCCGGTGGTGCCCATCCTCTTGAGGACACCGTCGGCGAACTCCTCGACCACCCCGGGGAGCACCTCCTTGGCCACCGGGGTCGGTGGACCGGCGGAGACGTGGTGCACCCGGAAGCCGGGTTCGATGTTGACGGTGGCCGGGAGATCGTCGGACCACGCCCTGGTGAACACATCGCACTCGACGCCGGCCCGGGCCAGTGCCGCCGACAACTCGCGCACGTAGACGTTCATGCCACCCCCGTCCCCGGTGCCGGGTTGGGCCAGGGGCGAGGTGTGCAACGAAAGGACGGCCAGACGCCTCATGCCCCGACGATCCTACTGGGAGGCCGCCTTCAGCCGACTGCCGCCGCAGAACCGCTCCTACCAGGGACGTTGTCCCCGCGGGCGGTGGAATCGGGGTCACCGGCCGGCTCGGCGGCGGCTTCGACATCGGCGGTCACCCGGTGGCCCTCGGCCTCGTCGTCGTTCTCATGGCGGAACGAGAGGTAGATGCGCATCATCGCCTGGCGCTGCTCCTCGGTGAGGTGGCGGTCGGCGAAGATGTGCCGGGAGAGGTCGGTGTCGCCGTCCGGCTTGTCGAGGATGCCCGCCTGCACGTAGAGGGTCTCGGCCGAGATGCGCAGCGCCTTGGCGATCTGTTGGAGTATCTCGGCCGAGGGGCGCCGGAGGCCGCGCTCGATCTGGCTCAGGTACGGGTTCGAGACCCCGGCCAGCTCGGAGAGCCGTCGGAGCGAGAGGCGGGCCGAGCTCCGCTGCTCGCGGATGAACGAGCCCAGCTCGTTGAACCGTTCCGGGAGCTCCTTGACGAACTGGGTTCCGTCGGCGCGGACGGGCTCCTTCACGACAGCAGGCCGTCGACCGAGGCCCGTCCACTCTTGTGCCGGGCCACCAGCTCGGCCTGCAGCGTGTCGATGCGGAGGTGCAACCCACGGCGGTCGAGCGATACCCGGTGCTCGAGGGCTTCGAGCCGGCCGGCGAGGTCCCTGAGGCGTTCCGGCTCCATGTCGGCCAGGTCGGCGATCTCATCGGCCCCGAGCACGGCGTCGAGCTCGGCGGTGAGGTCGGACGCTTCGGTGTCGGGGGCGAGCAGCATGGGCAGGTGCTCGGGTCCGGGCGGGCGGCCGGGGCCGGCGGTGAGGATCCCGGGCAGGTCGGCGACCAGGGTGGCCAGATCGGGCGGGCTGTCGGTCCCTTCGTGCTCGAGATAGGCGTGGACGATGTCGAGGCGCCCCTGGATCAGCCGGCGCAGGTACGAGAGCGCCACCTCGGCCTGCTGGCACTCGGCGCGCATGGCCCGGATCTCGTCCAGCGACCGGCTGTCGATGTCGTCGAGGTAGGGGCTGGTCAGAATACGGTCGAGGTCATCCCGGGGGCTTGGCATCACACACGATCGTACTCCTCCGGCCAGGGCCCAGGCCCGCTCCGCCCCGCGGGGGCGTAGCGGTAGACCGCCCGCCCGACGAGCGAGGATCGGGGTACGGGGCCGAACTCCCGGCTGTCGGTGCTGGCCCCGGGGTCGTCGCCGAGTACTTCCAGCGTGCCGAGGCCTCGATCGACCGCCGACACCCGCTTGATCAGGATGCGCCCGGGGAGCCTCGGGTCCCGAAGGGCGACGACCGCGCCCGGCTCTCGGCCAGGGCTGCGGAAACCAGGGCAGACCGATCACCACGAGCCGGTCTCCGGGCAGGAGGGCGGGGGCCATCGACGATCCGGCCACCTCGACCCGGCGGACCGATCGCCACAGGGCCCCGGCGACCACGGCGAGACACGCGGCGGCGACGGGACGGCGCATCAGCCCGTTCGCCCTCCGGCCCGAGCGCCGCCGGCCAACAGGTTGCATCCAGGAGTTCGGGGCGCTCCCAACCTGGGTAAGGTGAGCGCGGACGGCAACATGACCAGAGTCTCTACCAGATGACACTCGTCACCGATCCACGAGCTACCGATCCACGAAAAGGAGCCCTGCCCATGCGCATCGCAGACCACCTGCTGGCCACCCTCGACCGCGTGTCCGTCACCCCACGTCGTGCACGCCCACTGCGACCTGCCCTGCGGTGTCTACGACCCGGCGCAGGCCCGCATCGAGGCCGAGTCGGTGAAAGGCACCATCGAGAAGTACAACGCCTCCGACGACGACGCCTTCAGGACCAGGGCCATCATCATCAAGGAAGAGCGGGCCGATCTGGTCAAGCACCATCTGTGGGTGCTGTGGACGGACTACTTCAAGCCCGAGCACCTGGAGAAGTACCCGCAACTGCACGACCTGTTCTGGAAGGCCACCAAAAAAGCCGGCGAGGTCAAGAAGTCGACCGATGTCGCCGTGGCCAACGACCTGCTGAGTCAGATCGCCGAGATCGACAAGATCTTCTGGGAGACCAAGAAGTAGCCTGCGGCCGGTTACCCGGTCGGGCCGCGAGTCGGGTCGAACGAAGCACGGAAGACCTCGTGCCGACAGGGCAGGTTGCGGGCGGCCGCCACCTCCGTCAGCCACTTGACGGGTGGCTCGGCCAACCCGTTCCACACGACGATTGCTCCCCGTCGCCTCGATTTCACGAGCCCTCTGTACATTGATGTTTCTTTTTTCAAATTCGGGCAAATTATCGGCTGTAGGCGATGGATTGCGCAAAACTTATCGTCTACAGCCGATAATTTGGGTTTCCAGATTGCCTCGAAACCCGCACCAGAGTCCGGCCGCTTCACCGGGACCTGCGCGGGGCGGTGTGACTTCAGGTCCCGCTTACTCTTCCTCGGTCGAGGACCCGATGTGATGGAACGAGTCTGCCGGGTCGGACCTGGCGTCCTCCTCATCCGCCGGCTGGGCCAGCTCGGGCCTGGAAACCGGAGCCTGACCGGTCGGCGATGCGCAGGACGCACAGCTCTGGGTCATGGGCAATTCAGCCAGGCGGCCGTCCTCGATGGCTCCGCCACAGGTTCCGCAGCGGCCATAGGTCCCGTCGTCGAGACGGGACAGCGCCTCTTCCACCTGGTCGAGAAGGTGCTCGACCTCGTCGATGGACGCCTCGGGAGAAGGCGGCTCCCCCTCGGCCGTACCGACGGCCCCGGGATGCATCTCTTCTTCCATGCCTCCATGCTCGGCCAGATCCGTCTCCATGAGTCGGATCGTATCCGGCCTGCAGGTACTTGGCCGTAGGGTGAGACCGTGGAGCCCATGCCCGGCGTCGACGGCCATCGACACCCAGCAGACCCGCTGGCCGTGCTGGTCGGGGCGGGCCAAGTGGTGCCCTGTCTTGACGGCGTCGATCGTCCGGCCATCGAGCTCGACCAGGCCGCCTCGACCCAGGCCCACCCCGAAGCCGCAGCCCGGGTGGCGGAGTTCCTCCCCTGGTACTCGAGCGTGCACCGGGGTGCCGGCTTCCGTTCGCGTACGGCCACCGCCGCCTACGAGCGGGCCCGGCAGACGGTGCTCGCCTTCGCCGGTCGACCGCTCGACGGTCCCGATGTGGCCATCCTGTGCCGGAACACCACCGAGGCGATCAACCAGCTCGCCTACCGGCTCGACCTGAATCCGACGGACGTGGTGGTGACGACGGTGGTCGAGCACCACGCAAACCTGCTCCCCTGGGGCCGGGTGGCCGAGCGCCGCTACGTCGAATGCTCCGCCGACGGGACCTTCACCGTCGAGGACGTGATCGCCGCACTGGACACCGGCGGACGCCCACCGGCGCTGCTGGCCGTCACCGGTGCCTCCAATGTGACGGGCTGGTTGCCGCCCATCGACGCCATCATCGCCGCCGCCCACGACCGGGGCGTCGCCGTGGTGGTCGACGGCGCCCAACTGGCGCCCCACCGTCCCCTCCCGCCGGCGGCGGACTTCGTGGCCTTCAGCGGCCACAAGCTCTATGCGCCCTTCGGCGCCGGTGCGCTGATCGGGCCGAGGGCGGTGTTCGAGGCGGGCGACCCGTTCCTGGCCGGAGGGGGCGCCGTCGACCTGGTCGGGCTGCACGAGGTCATCTGGACGGCACCCCCCGACCGCGAGGAGGCCGGATCGCCGAACGTGGTCGGTGCCGTGGCCATGCACGCGGCCATCGATGCCCTGGGCGCCATCGGGTGGGAGGCCATCTCCGCCCACGAGAAGGAGCTGGCCCGGATGCTGGGGGACGGACTGAACGCCATCGAAGGAGTCCGCGTGCTCGGGCCCCGGGGGGCGGCCGGGCGTCGGGACCAGGGCCAGGGGACGGACACGGTCGAGACCCTGCCGGTGGCGGCGTTCACCGTCGCGGGCATGCACCATGCGCTGGTGGCGGCGAGGTTGAGTGCCGAGTACGGGATCGCCGTCCGTCACGGCTGTTTCTGCGCCCATCCGTACGTGGTGCGGCTGCTCGGGTTGTCCGACGCCGGCGTCGACGCCTACCGCCGCGAGGTCCTCCGGGGCGACCACCGTCAGATCCCGGGGGCGGTCCGGGCCAGCGCCGGCCTCGGTACCTCGGGCCGGGACATCGAGGCGCTGCTCGCCGCCGTCACCGACCTCGCCGGAGGGTCGCCCCCTCCGGTCCCCTACGAACAGGACCCGGCGACCGGGGACTTCTTCCCGGTCACCGATCAGCCCGGTTGGCGGAATGCCGCATTCGAGGCCGGTGCCGCCTGCTCCCGAGGGTGAGCGGACGGCAGCGGTGGCGGCGTCCTCGCCGACCGAGTCAACACCTACAATCTTCCGATGCCCTGCCCCGCCGGCAAGCCGGATGCCGCTGCTCCGGGCACAGGTCCTTGATCGTCGGCGGGCCGGATCCGGCGCGCCGGGGCGTCGGGATCCTCGGATCGGTGGGTGCGACGATCGTCGTCGGGTTGTCGGTCGGAGTCCTTTCCGGCTGCACCTCCGGATCCGCCGCCGCCACACCGACCACCCCCACCGCCTACGTGGCCACCGGAGCCAGTGTGGCCAACCCCGGCCAGACCGTGGCCGTGGTCGACACTGTCACGTCGAAGGCGCAGCAGCCGATCATCACCGGCATACTTCCCGCCGGTCTGGCGGCGACGCCGAACGGCCAGGACGTGCTCGTGACCAACAAGGGTGATGACACCGTCTCGGAGATCGATGTTGCCTCCGGCAAGGTCGTCAGGCACGCCACGGTAGGTCTCGAGCCCGACGCCGTCGCCATCGCCCCGAGCGGCACCCTGGCTCTCGTGGCCAACTTCGGCGACAACACGGTCACGCCGTTGTCCCTCCCCTCGCTTCGACCCGGTCGCCCCATCGCCGTCGGAAGACAGCCGGTGGCGGTGGCCATCTCGTCCAAGGGGGACCTGGCGCTGGTCTCCGACTATCAGGACGGGACCATCTCCCCCATCACCCTCCCCGGGTTGACCGTGGGACCCCCCGTTCCGGCGGGACTCGAACCCACCGCAGTCTTCGTCACTCCCGGCGGTGGCGGCGCCCTGGTCGCTGATTTCCAGACCAGCACCGTGACGCCGATCGACCTGTCGACCATGACCCCGGGGTCGGCCATCGCCGTCGGCGGCAACCCGACGGGCATCGCCGGGGCACCGACGTCGGGTGTCGCCTACGTGAGTGGCGGGGACAGCCTCACCCCGATCGACCTGCAGACCGACGTGGCCGGCAAGCCGATCGGTATCGGGACCACCGCCGAGGCCCTCGCCCTCGCTCCGGGCGGCAAAACAGCGTGGGTGGCCGGCGGTGACGGAGCCCTGGTGAACGTGGACCTCGCCGGCGGTACGGTCACCCGGCGGGTGCACGTCGGCAATCAGCCCTCGGCGGTGGTGATCGCCGCCGGCCACCAATCCGCGGGCTGAGCGGTTGGGGCTGCGTCGCTACCGGAGTCGCAGAGGGTCTCCGATCCGAGGGCTGACCGTCAGCTGGGAGCCTCGAGGACCAGAAACGACACCTCTCGGCGAAGGGTGAATCCGAGGCGCTCGTAGAGGCGGACGGCCACCGCGTTCTCGCTCGAGGCGTGAAGGAACGGCGTCTCGCCACGACCGAGTACCGAGGCCACCACGGCCCGGACCATCAGTTCGCCAAGCCCCTGGTGCCGGTGGTCGATGGCCGTAGCCACGGCGCTGATCTCGGCGAAGCCGGGCGGGCGCAGACGCTCACCGGCCATGGCCACCAGCCGGCCTCGTCGGCGGACACCGAGGTAACCCCCGAACTCGACTGTGCGGGGGAGGAAGGGTCCGGGTTGGGCCTCGGCCACCAAGGCCAGCATGTCGGGGACGTCCTCCTCGCCGAGCGGTTCGAGCTGGTCCGGGGGCGACTCGGCGGTCGGGAGCATCCCCGGGTCCGGGCTGACCCGGTCGCCGACCATCTGGACGCCGGGGATGCTCATGAGCACCCGCCATTCGTCCGGTGGCCGGCCGATCGCACCGGTGAGCGCGACGGTCCCGCCAGGTCCGACCAGCCGGGCAAGATCGCCCCAATGATCGGGCGTGGGCTCTTCGGAGAAGGCGCCGAACGGGGAGACGTCGGGGTCGAAACGAGCGGCCAGCGATGTTGCCGTGGCCATTTCGTGTTGGGATCCGGTGATCGCCCACCAGACGGGATTGTCGAGTTCTGACACCGGCGCTGCTGCTCCTTGTCCGCTCCTGACCTGATGCTCATCTGATCTTCGCACCGGGGGCGGGTCCGATTGCCGATCACAGGCCGGCGGTGTGGCGGGGCGGTGGCCCCATCGACTCGGAGATCCGTCCAGCCTCGTGCAGCCGACCCGATACGCTCCTCGGCGGGCCGTTAGCTCATCCGGTAGAGCAGGGGACTTTTAATCCCAAGGTGGCGAGATCGAGACTCGCACGGCCCACTAGCCAATCCCCAGCCACACGCCATGGGAATCGGTCAGGGACCGTGCTCCGGGCCCAAGCGAACCGAGCCGTCCGCACATCTGGTGCCCGCCCTCGATCTCCCGATCACCTGGTCATCAGAAAAGGGCCGGCTGAGGGTGGGGCGTGGGAGCGCATGGAGTCGACCCGGTTCCCCGCGCACCCGATAGTGAGCCAAGGCTCACAGGAAGGGGTGCCCGATGGGATGGCACCCGAAGTATCCAAAAGAGTTCCGGCGTGAATCCGTTCGCCTGGTCCTGACGAGGGACAAATCGATGGCCAATGCCAACTGGGAAGAACTCGCCGACGACGCCCGAGGGCGTCTCATGACCACAAGTCAGGCCAAATCTCCCAGTGCTCCGGAAGCTATTGGGGACCAGCTGCGAAGCGGTGGATCCTGAAGGCCATTGTCATTTTTAGGGGACGGTCAGACAGCGGTAGTGGATGTACGCAGCGTTCCTCTGGGCTCCATTGGCGCTCCCCATTCTGAGCAATATCCTCCACTTTCTGCCTGCTAGCGTCGTGGCCCGTGGCGGAATTAGGGGGTACATCCGCATGAATTTGGTAACCGACCGCGTTCAGCGGCGGGCCTGGCCTATCGGCACTTCTCTTCTGTTCGTGGTTCTCGGGCTGCTCTTCCTGTTCCGGTGGGGTTCGGTCGTCCAGCATGTTCCAAAGCTCTGGCTTTGCGGGCAGGATTTCTGGCTTAGCTATTTGAATTCCAGTCAGTACATTCATGGACACTTCGGGTTTATCTACCAACCCCATCTTCAATTCATCGAGTTCCCGGGAATTCTGGTCGCGCTGGCCCCTCTTGGAATATTCAGCGGTTCGTTTCACAGCAACCTGTTTCAGATCGTGCATGGCCAGAGCATTCCCCTCCAGGGCATCGCCGTGCATGTTCACGGCTTCAATGCTCCGTTCATCTATCCGAAAGAGATTTTTTTGAACGGAGGCCATTACGTCCTTCAAACCCAGTGGACCGCTTTCGTCGACCCATACGCGCTGGCGCTGTCGTGTACGGCACTGTTCGCGTTCGACGCTCTCGCCGAACGCATGAAGGTAGCCCGATCAAGAAGAGCCGTACTGTGTGTCGTTGAAGCGGTCCTTCTCTGGTTCATGTCGACACTCTGGGGTCATCCGGAGGATGCCCTCGCGGTTGCCTTTGCGGTGTATGCGCTTATCTTCGTCTTGGACAAGCGGTTCACCGGCGCCGGTTGGCTCTTCGGTGCTGCCCTGGCGTTCCAACCGCTTGTGCTCCTCATGATGCCCGTCCTGATCGCCGTGGTTGGCCGCAAGCGGGTGCTCGGCTTTGTCATTCGGTCTGCGCTCCCTACCGCGCTGTTGCTGTTGCCCCCCTTCATCGCTGCGCCTTCGGCAACCTTCCGCGCCCTGGTTGATCAACCGAGTCCACCTTTGGCAAATCACCAGACGCCATGGACGGCGCTATCGCCGCAACTCAGCGGAGGAGCGGTGGCGGCCGGACCCGTTCGCCTGCTGGGTCTCGTGCTGGCCGTCGGAATCGGAGTCTGGGTCTTTCGGCGGTGGCTCGAGCGTCCAGAATTGGTGGTTTGGTCATGTGCTCTGGCCCTGGGCCTGCGTTCATACACGGAGTCGGTCATGACTTCCTACTACTCGTGGGCGCCGTTGGCCCTCGGAGTGGCCATTGCCTCACGAGCCAGCGCCCGGAGATTCGGGATCACCGCAGTATTGGGGACGGCAACGATGGTGGTTGCTCAGTGGAGACTTGCCTGGCTGCCGTGGTGGCTCGTGCAAGTTGGCGGTCTAACCGCCGTGCTCATCGTTGCATCGCAGCCAAGGCCGATCCCACCCGCCGAACCACGCCTCGAGCGGGGACGTAGTCGCACACCTGCGGTCGTGGGGTCACAAAAGACGAAGAAAGCCCCCGGACGTGCCGGATCATCCGCCGTGAACCAGACTCGCTCCGGGTCACAAAAGACGAAGAAAGCTGCTCAACGCACCCGAACCTCCGCTCGGGCTCAGCCTCGGTCTCGGTCGGTGGCGGCCAAGAAGAAGCAAGGTGGACCTCTTTCGGACAAGAAGCGCCCTAATAGTCTGTGATGGGCAGTGTCGTGGTGCTTCCGAAATTGCAAAGGACCAGCCATTGGGCCGTCTCACGGACGCTCAACAGCATCGTTGCTGGTGTGGGGCAGGTAGCGAAAGCTGTCTCGGACACCGACCCCAAGCGTCAGCCAGATCCCGAGTCTTTACGACGCAGACTGTTCGGCCTTCAGTTCGTCTGGAGAAACGAGCGTATCTATGCAGAACAACGAACGTTTGGTGGGTTTCCAATAGCGATTCATTCGGGTACTGTCGAAGACACGGTCGCTTCGACCGTCGGGATGTGATTGGCAGGTGTAAGGCACAGGGGGGCAGGAGCGTGAGCATCGAATCTGAATTGGCACGTGCAGCCGAGGATGTTATGCGGGCTAGCGAGAATCTCGTCGAAATCGTAGCGAGGGCACAGGGGACGGGAGTCGACCCAAGGGGCGTGATCCTGCAACTGTTTGTCGGCCATGACGATCCGCATGCCGATGAGTTGCGGTCATGGGCGATCGATGTACTCGAACGAATTTACGAGCCTTCGTCAACCTAGACATCCGGGAAGATGAAAGTTGTCAAAGGGGGTCAACAATGACAGCACTCCGCAACGTGGACCGCACGCAAGTAGAAGATCCTTCTGAGCTCGCCGAGACGCTCAACGATATCTATCGACGAATTGCCGCTCTCGAGGTCGCCATCAAAATGACCCGGCAATCAGAGGTCAGGTAACCGCCGATTTCAGGTGATTCGGAACAGCGGTTTCGACCCCCCTGGGCACCGTTTGACAGGTTGGGGATCTCCCCACTCAAGGTGCTGCTTTGACCCGCGTAAGGGGCGGCAGGACCATGTCGGGATGTTGTGGAGCGAGTGTTCTGCCTCCGAGTGTGAGGATTGCGTCGATCTAATCTGAGTTCCAGATGTCCCGTGGTGGTCCGACAGGGGTCGTCAACTCGGAATCTCGAACTACGGAGCTATCTCGGTCACCGAGTTGCTCCCGCTATTCGCTACCCAGACATGGGTGCCATCCGAAGAGAGAGCGACGGGGGTCACGCCGACCGGAATGTTCTGAATGTTTGCCCCCGTCGAGGCACTGAGCTCGGTCACCGAGTTGCTGCCGCCATTTGCTACCCAGACGTGGGTACCGTCCGAGAAGATGGCATCGGGCGAGACACCTACGGCGACGGTCTGGATAACTGATCCCGTGGAGGCATTCAACTCGGTGACCGAGTTGCTGCCCTTGTTCGCCACCCAGACATCGGTGCCATCGGAGGAGATGGCATCCGGGCTGGCGCCGACGGCGATGGTCTCAATAAATGCACCCGTGGAAGCATCCAGCTCCGTGGCCGTACCATCTGCATCGTTCGTCAGCCAGACGTGGGTACTGTCCACTGAGACAGACCCTGGGTTGGTGCCCACGGTGATGGTCCGTAAGAGAGCAGCCGTGGAGGCGCTCAGTTCACTCACCGAGTCGCTGCCGCTGTTTGCTACCCAGACGTAGGTGCCATCCGATGTGATGCCTTCAGGACTGGACCCCACAGGAGTGGTCCGCACGTTGGACCCGTCGGAGGCATTGAGTTCCACGACCGAGCCGAGCGAGGTGCTTGCCACCCAGACGTGGGTGCCATCCGAAGTGATCCCTTCCGGGTCACTGCCCACAGAAATGGGTGAATGGGCCACCGATCCATTGGAGGTATTGAGCTCGGTGACCGATCCGCTCGAGGCATTGGCAATCCACACATGAGCGCCGTCCGCGGAGATGCCTTTGGGGTCCGTGCCCACGGAAATAGTCCGTACGACGGGTGGGGTAGCCGGTGCCGAAACCTCCCGTTCTCGGTGGCCAAGATCCAGAGAGCTCGCTTTCCGAGGGAGAAGTCCTCGTCATCCCGCATGAGGTGGGGCCCAGGGCCCAATTGTGCTCCATGACCGGTGCACGACTCCTAATCCCAAGGTGGCGAGATCGAGACTCGCCCAGCCCACCAGGCCACCAGTCAAGGTGGCACCTGATTGAGGGTCCTCGGATTCTGGTGGGTCCGGCACCTCATCGGACGATGATCGAGCCCAGGACTCGGCAGTTCGGCCTGCCGGCACAGTATGGGTAGCTGCTCGTACAGTGGACCGACGGTCATCCGGATGGCCGATCGGCTCCTCGGGAGTGCGGTAGCGGTCCAGTTGCTGAGCTAGTACTACCGGTGGTAGTAACTACGACAATCCGTCGTATCAACTGACCTGTTCCTCCTCAGAAAGCGGTGGGGATGACCATTGCCAAGGTGAAAGACAGGGCCGAACAGGTGCCTCTGTCCACCACCAGACGGTCGGTGCGCCCCACCAGCAGCGAACCGCCCAGGGATCTGCAGCGGACGTTCCGGCTGATCTTGGCGACGGTGTGGCTGCTGGACGCCGCGCTGCAGCTCCAGCCCTTCATGTTCACCCGTGGGTCCAACGGGTTCAGCGGCATGCTCAACGGCCTGGCGGCGGGAACCCGGGCATCGTCGTACGATCAGTCACCTGGAACGCCTCGAACGTCTATCACTACCCGATCCTGACCAATGCGGTCTTCGCCTCAATTCAGTTCCTGATCGCCTTCGGGATCGTCTACAAGCGGACATGCAAACCTGCGCTCGTGCTCTCCATCGTCTGGTCCATCGGGGTGTGGTGGTTCGGCGAGGGAGCCGGTGGCAATCTTCTTGGGGGGCGCCACTCCCTTCGGCGGCGGACCCGGGCGGCGTGCTCTTCTACGCGCTTCTCGCCGTGCTCCTGTGGCCGAGCGAGGGCTCCGACAAGCCCTTCGTGGCTGCCCGAACGGTCGGGGTGACCGCGGCCAAGGCCATCTGGGCTGTGGTTTGGGGTGTCTTGGCCGTCTTGTCGGTGGTCGGCTCGGGTCGCTCGCCTCAAGCACTTCACGATCTGATGGCCGGCCTGAACAGCGGACAGCCGGGGTGGCTGGCTCACATCGACCGATCCTCTGAATCCCTGTTCCTTCATCACGGGACGACGATGGCGATCCTGCTGGCCGTCGTTTGCGTCATCGTGGCAGTTGGGGTGTTCGGGCCACCGCAGGTGGCACAGTTCACCGTGGTTCTGGCCATCGTCGCGTTTGCGCTCATCTGGGTGGCGGTTCAGAACTTTGGCGGAATCCTGGCTGGCGGTGCGACCGACCCCAACTCTGGGCTGCTGGTCATTCTGCTGGCCTTGATCTACTGGCCACTTGACGGCTCCCCGAACGAGCAACCGAGCGAGTCGTGCCGGACTCGCTGCCCGTGGCAAAGGAGGCCTGACCGGCTATGGCAATGTCAACACCTTCGTGGTTGTATTACCTCTTCGGCGTGCTGATGCTCGCCGTCGCCGCCTACTGCCTGACTCTTTTGATCTTTTCGGTGGTGACGAACCGATCCGCCGGCCGAGACGTCGAGATCTCCCATGTCTTCATGGGGGTGGCCATGGCCGGCATGTTCGTCGATCAATGGGCGTTCGGTCGAAGTGCGGTTTGGGAGATCATCTTCGGCGGTCTGTTGATCTGGTTCCTGGTTCAGAGCATCCAATCAGTCCGGAAGTACGGGCTCCACCTTCCCCACGCGCTGATCCACGCTGTGATGAACTTCGCCATGCTCTTGATGTACTGGTTCCCGATGGGGGCGACATCGGGGGCGATGTCGATGTCGGCCTCGTCGACTGGACCCAAGCTTGATTCCGGGGTCGCCTTTGCATTGGCGTTCATCCTCTTCGCCTCGGCGATCTTCACGTTGGCCTCGCCGAATAAGGGCGCATCCCACTTCGGAAGTCATGCTCCGGCCTATGCAATGGCCGGTGGAGCCGGTCTGTGGCCCCAGAGGCCCATGTCGGCGGGTCGGGGTCATCGTTGCCCTCGAAGAGGTTGTCGCTACTCCATGGTTGGTGGATATCAGCCATGTCGTCATGTGCTTGGCCATGGGATTCATGCTCCTGCTGATGACCTAGCAGGGGTTCGAGCCGAGATCGGCACCGGTGTCGGCCCCTATCGTCGGACTTCAAAGGCTCTAGCAGATGTGACGGAGCCTAGAATCTCGGGAACAAAACGCATGAGAGCGAATCTGAAAGGAGGTGGGTCTTCATCCAATGAGTACGACGTCAGCGTGCGCTAACCCGATGTGTTCGTGCAATCCCTGCAGCTGTGATCACTGTACGTGCGGAGTCGCCAGGCTCGGAGAACTCGAACGCCGAGCGATGGAGATCCTCTGGGAGTCGAAGGACCGCGACATGTCCGTTCGGGATGTTGCCCGGGGCTGCCAGAATACGCGTACACGACCGTTGCAACGGTCCTCGATCGCCTCGTCAACAAAGGGATGCTGACGAAGAATGGACGGCCGAGCGATTCTGTTCGCCGTCGTCGGAAGCGAAGTGCGCACACCGCGGTCCTCATGCGGAAGGCACTGAATGAGGACGGTGATCCCGACGCCGCATTGTCCTACTTCGTGGAAGGTCTTTCCGACTCGGAAACATCAGCTCTGCGTCGGGCATTAGACCAAGCGCACCCCACAACACGACCGTAGAGTGCATAGCACTGAACGTCTGTGGTGCTCGCTCGCGGGTCGCCAACACGGACGACGCAATCTGGCGCGCGGTCATCTGTTGTGGAACTCAGCGCCAGCCGAGCTCCGGCGCGATGTCGCTCAGGAGCGAATCGAGGACGTGGGCGCAGTAGTCGACACCGAGCTGATTGGGGATCGTCAGCAGCAGCGTGTCGGCGGCGGCGATCGCCTCGTCCTGGGCCAGTTGCTCGATGAGCTGCTCGGGCTCCCCGGCGTAGGTCTTGCCGAAGCGCGCCATGCCGCCGTCGATGAACCCGACCTGGTCCTGTGAGTTGCCTTCGCGGCCGAAGTAGGCGCGGTCGAGGTCGTTGACGATCGGGAAGATGCTGCGGCTGACCGAGACCCGGGGCTCGCGGTCGTGGCCGGCGTCGGCCCAGGCCTTGCGGAACCGCTCGATCTGCTCGGCCTGCAGCTGATGGAACGGCACGCCGGTGTCCTCGCTGAGCAGCGTCGAGCTCATCAGGTTCATTCCCTGCTCGGCGGTCCACTCGGCGGTCTTGCGGGTGCCGGCGCCCCACCAGATCCGCTCGCGCAGACCTTCGGAGTGCGGCTCGACCCGAAGCAGCCCCGGTGGGTTGGGGAACATCGGCCGCGGGTTCGGCTCGGCGAAGCCCTCGCCCTTGAGGACCTCGAGAAAGACCCGCGTGTGCTCGCGAGCCATGTCGGCCTGGTCGGTGCCCTCGGCCGGGACGTAGCCGAAGTAGCGGTAGCCGTCGATGACCTGCTCGGGCGATCCACGGCTGATGCCGAGCTGCAGGCGTCCGCCCGAGATGAGATCGGCGGAGCCGGCATCCTCGGCCATGTAGAGCGGGTTCTCGTAGCGCATATCGATCACGCCGGTCCCGATCTCGATCGTGCTGGTCCTGGCGCCGACGGCCGCGAGCAGCGGGAACGGCGAGGAGAGCTGATTGGCGAAGTGGTGCACCCGGAAGTACGCCCCGTCCGCACCGAGCTCCTCGGCGGCGACCGCGAGGTCGATGGACTGCAGCAGGACGTCGGAGGCCGAGCGGGCCTGCGAGTGCGGCGAGGGCGACCAGTGGCCGAACGACAAGAACCCGATGCGCTTCATGGTCAATTCAACATCTTCGGGGCCGCTTCTCTTCCGCAATCACCGGTAACGGCCTCCGGGAAGAAGGTGAAGTCTGCTTCGGTGGCATCCGGATCCGCCACGTAATCGATCAGGATCGAGGCGCCCTCGGCGGCGAGAGCCAGCACCCCCGCCTGCCGATACCCGTGTTCCCGCCGGTGACGATGGCGACCTTGCCCTGCAGTGCCACCTGAGCTCCGTTCCACGACCTCCACGCAGCCAGATTACGGACTCCCGTCCCGTCTTTCCTCACCCCGATCGGGTGATTGGTAGGTTCCTCACCCCGGAAGGGATGATTACAAAGCGTTTCCCGCCTCGTCACAATCGTCCTCGAGCAAGGAAATGGAGCCGAGGCGTTGGCCGAGAATCCGGGGCTGACCTGCGATTCCATCGATTCAAGGAGCACACAATCATGGGCGACTTCCCTCCGATCGCCGAGTACGTGTTCCTCTCCGACTGCGAGAACAATTGACTCGATCGCCCCGGACGGATCGCTTGAGTGGCTTTGTCTGCCCCGGCCGGACTCACCCAGTGTCTTCGGGGCCTTGCTCGATCGAGCGGCCGGCTCGTTCCGTTTTGGGCCCTCCAACACGATGGTGCCCCATCAGCGTCGCTACGTCCCCGGCACGATGGTGGTGGAGACCACCTGGCACACTCCCTCAGGTTGGCTCGTGGCAGGGAGGACCTCCTGGTCATGCGAAAGGTGGGCGACGGCACGCGGCGCCCAGGGTATCGCCGAGCTCCGACCATTCTGCCGCTGTCCGGCGCTCGGTTCTCGCTCGGCCAAGTGCATCTCCGGCAAGGTCGAGGTGGGAGGCGACTTGTGTACCGCTGTTCGATTACGGGGCCTCCACCGGAAAGTGGTCCTACGACGGCGACGGGTATGGCTCGGTCACCGTCTGAGCGACTCGCGGTCGGCGAGCTGTCGCTCTCGGTCTTCAGCAGTCTCCGACTCGGCGCAGGTCGCGGGCAGCCGGTGCCGCTACGGGCGCACAAGCCTCTCCGTGGACGAGGAGAGCTTCATCGCTCTGTCCTGGGGCGAAGCGCTCGATCCCAGAGACTCAGGATGATGCCAACCAGGACCTCGCGTCGACGGTGTCGTTCTG
The DNA here is from genome assembly GCA_963812885.1 of uncultured Acidimicrobiaceae bacterium. Taxonomy (GTDB): domain Bacteria; phylum Actinomycetota; class Acidimicrobiia; order Acidimicrobiales; family RAAP-2; genus Bog-756. Next base: position 358,705 of record CAWEWZ010000008.1, read on the forward strand.
GCGTGAGTGGTCGGCCACCGGCACGTTTCCCGATCACCCGTGGCGTCCCTACATCGAGCGAAGTGCGTTGACGTTGAAAGGCCTCAGCTATGCACCCACTGGGGCGATTATGGCTGCGTCCACGACCTCCCTCCCCGAAACCCCAGGGGGAGCCCGCAACTGGGATTACCGTTTCACTTGGATCCGGGACACCGGCTTCATGCTGCGATCGCTCTACCGACTGGGCTTCCAGTGGGAGGCCCTCGAATATTTCGCATTCTCAGCTTCCTTGAGAGCATCAGCCAGGGGAAGAGCGACGAACCGTTCGAACTTCAGATCATGTACGGAATCGGAGGGGAACGGGACCTCACCCGAACGACGACCCTCGACTACCTCACCGGCTACGAGGGAGCGCTGTCCGGTCCGGGTTGGCAATGGGGCGTGGGATCAGCACCAAAACGATGTGTGGGGCATGCTGCTCGATGGGGCGCTCAGGCACTTCCGGCGGGGAGCCGCGCAGATCGCTCCACTCAGTATGGGAGGGTCTGGCGCGATTGGTGGAAGATGCAATTTCCCACAGCGGGGACGCCGACCAGGGGATCTGGCAGATCCGGGGTGAACCCCAGCACTTCACGGCATCAGCTGTCCTGTGTTGGGTCGCTGCGGATCGGGGCGCTGATCTGGCACGGCGCAGGGGGGAGACGCTGAGCGTGCCCAACTCGTTGGGGAGAGGCGGCCGACAAACTGAAGGAAGAGATCCTGGACAAGGGGGTGGACTCCCGCGGCAGATTTCGACAGGCATACGAGAACGAGGAACTCGACGCCTCCTTGCTTCTTATCCCGATCATGGGGTTTCTTCCGCCCGATGATGGGCGGGGTGAAGGCGACGGTCCTCGCCATAGCCGATGAGCTCACCGAGGACGGACTCGTGCTCCGCTACAAGGTGGACAGCACCGACACCGGGTTCGAGGGAAAAGAAGGTACCTTCACGATCTGCTCCTGGTGGCTGGTGTCCGCGCTGGCCATGGTCGGCGAGACCGGGCCGGCGCGGGCACTGTGCAAGAAGCTGCTCTCGTTTGCCGGCCCGCGACATCTTTATGCCGAGGAGATCGATGCCACCACCGGCGATCACCTCTGGAATTTCCCCCAGGCCTTTACCCATCTCGCCCTCATCGACGCGGTGTCGCAGCTCATCGAGGCGGAAGCTGACACTCCCTAACGACACCGCGGCGCACCGACGGTGCGGGCAGATATCGCAGGCCTCCGATCAAGTCCGGATCGCAGAGTTGCGTTTGGCTCCGAACAAACAGGGTGGGTAGTCGGCCAGGAGGCTCTGAATTTCATCACGTTGTTCGAGGCGCAGCGCCGCGGCTGCAAGAACAGCACTCCAAGGCCGATCCAATCGGATCGAAGGATTTTATTCTCCTCTTATCAGGACTGAATGTTCTGCTTAACAGGCCATGTTGTACTTGGGCACGCCGAATGGCGGACGGGGGTTCGCAGCGGACGTTGATCGGCCATCAGAACGGCGCCGATCTGACACCTGAGGGAAGAAACCAAACCGCTGACGTGTGAGGTCCCAACCTCGTCGTTCTTGCGCGGCGATCCTTCGAGCACCGAAGTGGCGGGACGGTCCGGGGAACGGATCGACCGAGTGCGAATACCGGTCGGGATCGGTCGCCTCAAGCAGGTGCGGCCTCACTGTGATGTCGCCCACAACCCGAATGACCAAAGGATGACATGTCTGTCGAGATGTTTGAAATCGTCGTTCGGGGAAGATTGAGCCCCACTCTGTTGGCGGCCTTGGATGGGTTCGATGTGAGCTACTGCGCTGACGGCCTGACCCATCTGGTGGGACCCGTCCCCGACCAGGCAAAGGTCCATGGGTTGTTCCAGATCCTGCGAGACCTCAACATCGAGCTGGTCTCGGTAAATCCAATCAGCGAGGCGACCTCCGGCTAGTGGTTCGACCGGCCGACACTTGGGTTCGATTGACCCGAGCGGTCCGAAAGTCCTGACGGTCGCCGTTTCGTGGAAGCCCATCGATTTGTGGCGATGTCGACCGCCCCACGGCTAGAGCAGGAATCCTTCTAACCCAGCAGCTTGGCCTTCTCCGCCTCGAACTCCGCCTCGGTGAGTGCCCCCGGTCCTTCAACGCGGCCAACTGAGTGAGCTGCTGGATGGGATCGGGAGCAGCCGCCGCCGGAGCTGGCGCTGGCGCGGGGGTGCCGCCGGAGCTTCTGCGGCCTGCTGGGCCTGGGCTTGGGCCTGCTTATTTGCCATATGGCCACCTACAACTGCGGCAGTTCCAGCCACCGCAGTCGTCCGAACTGCCATCCGTGCGATCGGTCGCCTTCTCAGCATGTCGTCTCTCCCTGTTCGATATGGCTCAAACTGCCGGCGGCAGATCGGCAAGTATGGGCGCAATCAGCTCGTGTGGTATCCGGGCGCCTTCGAGCAGAACGCCGTTGGACCGGCGCACCGCTTCGGCGAAGCGGGACGCCCAAACATCCTCCCAGATGAGCAGCGTGGCCGATGAGTTCGGCTCCAGTGCGGCGGCGGCGTACTCGACATCTTCTGGACTGATGAGGCCTCCGACGTCGGCGTCCAACTCATCCAATCCCGCCAGGGCGTCCAACTCGTCGATCTCAAAGCTGACCACGGATCCATCAGCATCCTTGCCGATGAAGATCAGATCGAGAACCCGCACTGTTTCCGATTCGACGAGTGCGATCAATTCAGGTGCGATCTCGCCCGTGAACTTGTTTCCGGGGAAGCCCACGATGATGTATTCGACTGGTCCAATGGTCATGTGATCCCATCCTCGCCTTCGTGTTGCTTCAGATTACGCTTCGTTGCTGCCGATCTGCTCAACCTTAACGGGTGATCGGCCCGCACAGACCCTGCGGGTTCTGGTGGAGACGAGCCAGAGGGTCATTCCATGTTCGCAGCGGCTGACATCGAACCCGTCAATCGCGGCGATCGGTGTCGGACTCAGTCTTCCTCTAACTACAATTTCGAAGGTTTCGGCACCTCAAGGCAAATCTTTCTGTTGAGACGACGATGCCGTTCGCGATTTATCGAACTCGAGGATCACCACCCTCTGGGTGTGGCGAGGGGAAAACCCACATCAGCGGAAGGCGTGCTGTTCCTGCTCCTCCGGGTGCGCCGGGTTCCCTCCGTGGGTGGGTTCTGCGCACCCTGGGATGGAGCTGATCGTTCGGACATGAGGTGATCCTGGGACACTGATTCGTCGGGATTCCCAACCGCGTTCGGGAATTGAGTATCTTCCTGCCGGCAGTCAGGTAGCTCGTGCTGATGTCGAAGTCAGGGTTCGACACTGGCTCGTCACCTCTCGTTATAGAGGCCGTACTCCCGTCAATGGCTATCTGTGGCACAAGCCCGGGGCGGGAGGCTGAGACCATGACAAGCTCGAGAATTAACTTCGACAGCGGATTCTTCTCCTTTGCGTACTGATGCCTGCGTCCCTACCAGTGGTTCCGCCTTTGCAAACTCCCAGATCGAATATATTTTCAGTGGCAGCGGGTGCCCTCTCGACGAGCGATTCGACCATCGACCTGCGCCTCGCGAGCAGAAACCGATCAGAGTCCGATTTTGACGCAGCCATCACGTGCGGTTCGAGACCAATCGTGCGCTACCCACTTGTAGGTGGTCGTCGTCAACCCACTGCAGCCCGTACGGGATCGACCCTCACTCGAGAAGCTGTAGCCCATTGGATCCCCGCATTTCAGAGTGAGCTGCGCCCGACTTCGGCGGCCGATACCCTTCCTGCGACTCATGATCGGCGACCGCCGTCGCGCGGTTCGCGAGTCGGCAGATGCCGGCGGTTTCACATGGTCGAAGCGGCAAACCGCGTGTCGTACTCGTCGGCCAAGGCCAGCAGCTCCTTTGATCCGTCGCCGGTGAAGCAGGCACCGTGCATGACCGCGAGCGTGGACGGCGCGAGGTCGGCCAGCCCCCGGATCGTGCTCCCCGTCCGGGCCGTGAGGCAGGAGGCACCGAAGACGTCCTCGGCCTGGGCGGCAGCCTCGACAATGTCGTCACCGGTGAGGGCGGGAGGGTCTCCGAGCTGGGTGAACAGGTCCCCGCAGAGCAGCGTGCCGGTGGTTTCCTCGTACAGGACCCGAGCCTCCCAGGCGTGGGGTACATGGGGTGTGTCGATATGCCTCACCCGGTGCTGGCCCAGCTCGATGACCTGACCGTCGGCCAGCGGCACCGGCGGACGATCGGCCAGATCGTTGAGCGACACCATGCAGCCGACCATCCCGTGCGCCACCTCGGCGTGCGGAGCCGCGCTCAGCAGATCGTTCATAGCGCCGGACTCGTCAGCCTCGAGATGGCCGAAGGTGATCCATCGCAGCCCTTCGAGCGGGGTGATGGCTCCGATGGCGTCGGCCAGCAACGGGAACATGTGGCGAAGCCCGGTATGGAAGAGCAGGGGCTGCTCGTCGTCGATGAGGTATTGGTTGAAGGTGAATCCTGTCGGTCCGATTTCGGGGACGAAGGTCGAGAACCGGTAGATGCGTTCGGCGATCTCGTCGGTGCGGGTCTCCATGGGCTGGCTCCTTGGTGGGTTTGGTTGGCGAAGGTCGGTCGTTGGCGAAGGCGCTCTTGTGAGTCGAGGTGTTCAGAGAGGGAGGGGGTGGGACAGGATGCCAGTGCCCGGCACCCGCTCGGCCAGAATCCGGCAGAACTCGACGGCGCCCAGCGATACGTGCTCGCCTCCGGACCCTGCGCCGAACCGACCTCCCGCCGGTCCATCCAGGTCGAGGGCGAACGGTTGGCCGTGGGTGCCGGCCCACTCGGCGACGATGTCGGCGACCAGGCGCCCGTCGTGCTCGGGATCGGCGTCGAAGGGCTTGCCGGTGGCTCGGGCCAGGTCGATCCGGTGCATCCAGACATCCCGGGTGAAGCCGACGTCGAAGAGATAGGCCACCGGCTGGCGTCCAATCGGTTCCGGGAGGTTGAGAAGCGGGAGGCGGGCGATGACCCTCGGCAGGCGGGTCCGTGCCCGAAGGGCCCGGGCAGAGCTCCCATCCCATTCGTCGACGAGCTCCTCGACTGTCAATGCGGACCGCTCCCGCACCTGGAACTCGTTCATCCCGTCCCACCAGAACGAGCCGGCCTCGGCCACCAGCGGCCTGCCCTTCCGGACCTGGCGCACGAATTCACGCGGGGAGGCCTGTCCGGCAGCGGACCCAACGACATGGGCGGCGAGGGCCCGAACGTCCCAGCGGGTGCAGTCGGTGGGCTTGACCCAGTCGGACTCGTCGAAGCAGCGAAGCAGATCGGCGAACTTGGCATTTTCCACCTCGGCGATCCGCATCGCCTCCTCGTGCTGGATCCTCGGGATGGTGCTGACGTCCTGCAGTGCGGAGTTGGTCACTTCGATGCTCCCTTCATGGTTGTGATGGCCTGACGCTTGTCCACGTCGTCCAGAAACATCTCGACGGCCCGTTCGGCCTGGCGGACCCAGCGATCGCCACCGGGCTCGTTAGCCACCTGCTGGTGGGCCAGTCCCGTAGTGAGGGCCGAGAAGAGATCGACGTCCGCCTGCTCGGTGGCACCGGCGTCGGCCAGCCGACCCCGGGCCAGGTCGTAGAACTGGAGGGCGATCTCATAGGAGGCGTCAGAGGGCTCGAAACCCGGGATCGTCCGCTGGAACAGGAGCTGGTGACGAACCACATCCTCGGACGAGAATCGCACCAGGACACCCACGAAGTCCGCCAGGGCCCGGCGGGGATCCCCGGTCATGGGCTGATGGGCGGCCACGAATTCGAGAAGCTGACGGTTGCCGTCGGCGAACATGGCATCGTAGAGGTCGAGCTTGGAGTCGAAGTAGGCGTAGAGCGAGGGCTGGCGGAGGCCGACCCGGTCAGCAAGCTCCCGTAGCGAGATGGCGGCCAGGCCGTCGCGCCGGGCCAGGGCCCACGCCTCTTCCACGATCTTGGACCATTTGGCCTCTCGACGGAGGGCCCGCCGATCGACCTCCTGAGCTTCATGCACCGTCATGCGACCCGTTCCTCAAATAACTATCAGTGATAGAAAATCTATCACTGATAGTTATCCGGATCCGCCCCGATGTCAACCCCTCAATTCGCCGACCCCCACCCGAGCGAAGAACCGACGCACCAGGGGTACCGATCTGGTGAGCTATCACCATGGACCTCGACCCGGACATCACGGCCCACTATGTCCAAGGCGTCGAGAAGGAGCGGCTGAATACGTGGGCCCGCCTCGAGGCGGTACGCACCAGATCGCTGTTTCGGCGCTTTCTCCCGCCGGCCCCGGCCGTCGTCTTCGACGTCGGCGGTGCAGAAGGGGCCTATGCCCTGCCCCTGGCCAGGGACGGGTACCGCGTGCACCTGATCGATCCGGTTCCCAGCCACGTCGAGGCGGCGCGCCGCGCATCGGCCGCCCAGGCCTCGTTCCCTCTGGCCTCTGCCGAGGTCGGCGACGCCAGGGAGCTCCCGTCAGGACAAGGAATCGCCGACGTCGTCCTCATGCTCGGGCCCATCTACCACCTCGTCGACGCCAGTGATCGTGCCCTGGCCCTCTCCGAGGCCCACCGGGTGCTCCGCCCTGGGGGCCTTCTGATGGTTGCCGCCATCTCACGCTTCGCCTCGACATTCGACGGTCTGCACAGCGGAGCGATCGTGGATCCGGGATTCGAGCTGATCGTGGAAGGTGATCTCCTCGACGGCGTGCATCGAAATCCCCGTGTGCACGACCGTCCGGAGTGGTTCACCCTGGCCTACCTCCACACCCCGGACCAGCTCCGCGACGAGGTTCGCCACGCAGGTTTCTCCGAAGTCGACCTCTTCGCCGTGGAGGGGCCCGGGGCCTGGGCCAACCTCGATGCCGCCCTGGACGATCCGATCAAAAGTGATTCAGTACTGCGGGCGATTGCGAGGGTCGAGCGCGAACCCAGCCTGCTTGCGGCCAGCCCACATCTCATGGCCATTGCCAGGCGGGCGATGAGACATGATTACGACCTGTGACCCCCATGGGCCACAGGTCGTAATCGAGATACTGCCTTACGTCTGGCCGACGCCAGCGCGGTCAGAGCTTGGCGGTCGTTCCCGGTGCGATCTTGATGGCCGCGGTGGTCTTGTTGAGGCAGATCGACACGGACACAACCTGGTTCACCTTGGTAACAGCAGCGGTGCCTCCGGTCACATGGCCGGTGGCCACCACCTCGCCGCTATTCGGGATCGTCTTGCACTTCGTGCCGGCCTGAACCGTCTTCGTGATCACGAATTTGGTGGTCTTCTTGCTCGAGGCCCACGTGAGTGTGCCGCCACTCGCCAACGCAAGCCCCTTGGGGGCCGAAGCGCTGGCGTAGGTCGTCTTGTCAGCTGTGGGAACGTTGCAGCCCGAAACGGTGACCTTGCTGCCTGCGTTACCAGTTATCTTTGTGCAGACCAGGCTGGCGGGAGTCGTCGCCCCGGCCGGTGTGGTGCTACCGACGACGAAGAGTGATGCTGGAGTTGCCAATGCAGCCAAAGCGGCTGCTGAGATGATCAGTCGACGCATAAAATCCCCCTGATTGAGAAGCCCCGGATCTCTTCCGGACCTCCCAAAAGTATATTCAAACCAACGTTTGATTACTAGCCCTTTTGGAGGGAATTCACTCGTGAGCCGGCCCCCGCGCTTGGAACACGAGCGCGCGCCATCGGCGGAGATCACACCACCTCGGCTTGGCATATGGAGCACGCGACGTACGGGGCGTCCGGAGAGCCCGTTGCCGATCACGATTTGCTCTCGCCAGCTGAGTCCAGGCACGGGTCGGGCGGCCCCAACCGAGTCGCCCATCGTCCCGGCCCAGCAACTGATCAGGTTGTTTGAGCTTGCCTGATAAGGCACGCAGCGCGACTGGCCCCTCGGGCGCCGGTCGTAGACCAGGCAGCGGTTGCGCCAGAATGAACGTGCACGACATTCACCACGCTGGTGCTGAGCACGGTGGAGCCCGGGACAGTCACGAAATCAACCACGATCTGGTACGAGTGCGGATTCGCCGTCGAGTTGACGACCGATCCCTTCATCGCCCATGCCCCCGACGACGGAGTGCAGGCTGCGACCCTCACATCCGAGCGTGCGTTGCGGGCGAGATTGAACGGAACCGTTCCCCCTGGCGCGATCTCCGAGGTGCGAGTAGTGGTGTGGGCCGCAGGAGGCGCCACCGTGGCCGACGATGAACAGCCCACCAGCAGGATCGGCCAACAGCTGAAGGCAACGACAGCCAGTGCCCCGCGGACTCGTTGCTCACCTCGGTTCACGTCGACCCTCCGTCACCCATCTCCCTGAACAGAGTCGTCTCTGTGGGGTGCGCCATCATCGACATCAGACGACCACCGTGCCCGAGCATACGCGGTCAGCGCATCAAAGCGGGCTTTCCTGCGACACCACACATCGGCCGATCGGGCAATGCCGATCGGCCGACATGTAGTGCTTGCTCGCAGTTGCTGGTTCAGGTCCCGATCGTGAGGGTCAGGGTTGCGAACGCAGTCACCGCAGGCGAGCTGCTGTCCTTGACCTGGATGGTGAAGGTGTACGTTCCCGCCGTCGTCGGCTTGCCGGTGATGGCACCCGAGGACGACAACCGCAGGTTTGGCGGAAGGGGATTCGAGCCCGATTTCTCCGAGAAGGCGTACGGGCCCGTTCCCCCTGCGGCGGTCAGCTGGGTCGAGTAGGACACACTGCGGGTACCCTTTGGCAGGGTCGCATCCTTGATGCGCAACCCGGTGACATTCACCGTGACCGAGGACGATGCCGTGGTGACGGCCACGGCGTGTGGGTTGGTGGCATGGCCGACGGCGGTGTTGACCACGCTGCCGGTGCTGACGTCTTGCTGGGTCACCTTGTAGCTAGCGGTGCATGTCACCGAGGCCCCCGGGGCGAATGAGCCGGCGGGGCAGCTGAATCCTCCCGCCTTGTTGTCGGTGATCTGAGCACTCTTGAGGGTCGTGGTCCCGGTATTCGTCACATTGAACGAGTAGTGGATCAGGTTGCCGGCGGCATGGTAGTTGGCGGTCGACGTCGACTCGACGAGGCTTGCCTTCGATGTGGCCAGCGAGGCCTCCACCGTGACCGAGGAGGTGGCCGACGTGACGGCAACCGACTGCGGGTTGGTAGCGTGGCCGCTGGCCGTGTTGGTCACCGAGCCGCTATCGACGTTGGCCTGGGTCACCGTGTAGGTACCGGTGCAGGTCTCCGACGCTCCTGGGGCGAGCGTGGAGCTGGGACAACTTACCGAGGCGATCTTGTTGTCGTTCACTCCTACATTGCTCAGGGTGGTCGTCCCGGTGTTCTTGACCACGTACTTGAAGGACAAGACGTCCCCGGCCGCTCCGTACCCGGTCGACGTGGTCGACTTGGTGAGGGTCATCTTCGACGTGGCCAGTGAGGCGTCGACGGTGACAGACGACGGGAGGGAGGTGACTGCAACCGATTGCGGATTGGTCCCGGTTCCCTCGGCCGAGTTGGTCACCGAGCCGGCGTCCACGTCGGCCTGCGTGACCGTGTAGGTACCGGTGCATGTCTTGGAGGCCCCGGGAACGAGGGATCCTCCCGGACAGCTGACCGTGGCCACCTTGTTGTCGGTCACCCCGATGCTCGACTCGGTGGTTGTCCCGGTGTTCTTGACCACGTACTTGTAGGGGATGGTATCCCCGGCCGCTCCGTATCCGGTTGACGTGGTCGACTTGACCACGCTCAGGGTCGACGTGGCGTAGGCGGCCAACACCGTCACCGACGACGAGCCCGAGGTGAGCGAATGCGACTGCGAGTCGAGAGCGGTGGCGAACGAGTTGTTGTAGACCTGACCGGCGTCGACATCGGCCTGGGTAACCGTGTAGGACCCGGTGCACGTCTCCGACGCTCCGATGGCCAGGGTCGAACTCGGGCAGTTGACACTGCCGACGAGGCTGTCGGTGACGGCCACATTGGTGAGATTGCTGTTACCGGTGTTGGTCAACTCGTAGCCGTAGTTGATGGTGTCACCGGCGGCCGTGTACCCGGTCGAGTTGGTGGACTTCACGATACTCAGATCGTTGGTCGCATCGACGGTGACAGACGAAGTACCCGAAGCGACGGGATCCCCGTTCCTCGGGTCAGTGGCCGAGGCGTAGGCGACATTGGTCACCGAACCGGACGTGATGTCTGCCTGAGTCACCGTGTAGCTGCCCGTGCACGTCTCGGACGCCCCGGGGGCAAGCGAGGGATCGGGGCAGCGACATTTGGGATCAGGTTGTCGGTGACTCCGGCGGCGAGGCTGGTCGTGCCGGTATTGGTGACCAGGTAGGTGTAGTTGACGGTGTCACCCACCGCGCCGTACCCGGTCGAGTCGGTCGACTTGGCGATGCTGAGTCCCGAGGTGGCGTTGGAGGCCTCAACGGTGACAGTGGAAGATCCCGATGTGACCGCCAATGCTTGCGGGTTGGTGCCATGAGCCTTGGCCGAATTGGTTACCGAGCCGGTGTCCACATCGGACTGCGTCACCGTGTAACTGCCGGTACAGGTCTCCGACGCCCCCGGGGCCAGTGAGCCGGGCGGGCATGAAACCGTGGCGACCTTGTTGTCCGACACGGTGATGTTCGACTCGGTGGTCGTTCCCGTGTTCGTCACCTGATAGCTGTAGTTGAGGACCTCTCCGGCGGCACCATAGGCCGGAGTCAACGGCGACACCGTCTTGACGATGCCCAGAGTCGAGGTGGCAAAGGAGGCAGCCACGGTGACCGATGACGGCAGGGAGCTCACCGGATTGCTGAGCCCGTCCGTGGCGGAAGCGGTGGCATTGTCCGTGAACGACCCGTTGTCAACATCGGCCTGGCTCACGGTGTAGGTGCCGGTACAAGTCTCCGACGCCCCGACATCGAGAGTGGAGCTCGGGCAGCTGATCCCGGAAACTCCCGGGTCAGTAACGGTCACACCCGAAAGCGCTGTTGAGTCGAGGTTGGTGACCAGGTAGCTGTACGGGATGGTATCCCCGGCAGCTCCATACCCGCTCGAGCTGGTTGCCGCCTGGACACTGACCAGCGGGTCCACGGTGAACGTGGTGGCCGACTCCACCGAGCCCAGGTTGGTACCCCGTGCCGTCTGGTAGGCGTCGTTGGGGCCGTTCCCCGGCAGTGGGGTGGTGTTGGATTCGTCGATGTAGACGTGGTAGGTGCCTGGTGCCAGACCGCCCGGAACCTGGAACGAACCGGTGGGCTGGCCCACTGTCAGTGCGCAGGGGTTAGGCCCGACAGTGTTCGACTCTGCACCGGTGCAGGCGTAGGAGACGGCGGAAACGGTCACCGTCGAGTTGCTGACCGGCACAGCCGTCCCCCGGCTCGTGCCGATCAGGACCTGCGGCGAACTGACCGGGTAGAAGTTGGCGGCATCGTTCTGGAAATCACCGTAGGGTCCGGCGTTGGGCGCTCCGTCTTTCGCTCCCCACCAGTTGGAGCCACCGGTCACTGAGACGGTGTCCCCGGGTTGGGCGTCGCCGCTCGACAGCGCGGCCGTAGGCGTCTGAGGCACGGGCTGGCCGTTGTAGAAGAGATCGAGGGTCGAGTAGTTGGTCGACCCGTTCTCGTCGTTGCCCGACGAGACGATCACTGCGCAGTTCACCATCCCGGCGTTGACGTCTTCCTGGGTCGGCGGACAGGACGCATCACCGGTGGGCCCGTGCAGGGCCGGCGTGTCGGTATTGCCCCCCGCAGAGTTGGAACCGAGCGAGCCATAGGCGCAGTTCCCGCCGTTCACCCAACTGCTGGGCAGGGTCATCGACGCCGTCGACCCCGACCCGAAACCCGAGGTGCTGGTGCTGGCCAGGATGTTGGTGGCACCCCAGCAACCGCCCACCGAACCGCTGTTGGCACTGGTCAGATCGAGGTTGGACGATGGCAGATCGCCCAGGGCCGCCGACGGGTTGGAGTCGGTTGGCGTCGGCAGCGGGTTGGCGGTGTTCATGGTCCAGGCATCTCCCAGGCCGCCGGAGGCGGAGACACCCACGTTGCCGGGACAGGTCGGTATGTTCTTGGTCGTCCCGGCCGTAACCCCATTGGTGATGGGCTGGCCGAAAGCCGACTGTGAACCGGACTGCTCGAGGTCCTGGTTGGAGTCGAACATCGAGACCGTGGACCCGCTGGACGACCAGGTGCACTCGTTCTGGGACCACAACGGGATGCTGTCGGTGGCAGTCCCGACGGTGTTGGTGGCCACCGGCTTCATGATCACCGGGGCGCTGGCCACCGTGTTGTTGTTGGTGCCGCACAGCTGTGCGGTGCCGGTAGCCAGGTCGACGTCCTGGATCGAGTAGTTCGAGACGTTGGCCGGCGTGGCACCAAGGGTGAGGCTGGTCAGAGGCAGGGATCCGGGACTACCGGGGTTGGTGCCGGTGGGACCGACCTGGCCGGCACTGACTTCGATGTCGTAGCAGAACGGGACCCCCTTGATGGCCGAGAAGTAGTTCCCGTCGTTCGAGCCGCTGGTCGCCCAGCTCGGAGCGGCCTGCGCCACCGTGAGTGTCCAGGTGCCCGAGGTGGCGTTTGGATCACCCCCGCCTCCTGTGGCGAGGAAGGTGATCGGATAGGTGCCGGCGTCGCTCGGGGTCGGCGTCTCGGTCACCTTGCAGGTCAAGGTGTAGGACTCGGTCGAGCCGCTTCCCGAGGTGCTCTGGGTACAGCCCGATCCTGTCGTGGTCTGGAGGGTGGCGTCGGCCGGCAGGCTGCCGGTGTTCACCGTGATGGAGCTCGGATAGGTGGCCGTAGGCAGGCCGGTGCCGTGACAGACCACAGAGAAGGACGACGCGGTGCCGATGGTGAACGTGGTCGCCGTGCCCCCGGCCGCCGGAGCGGTGCAGACCGTGGCCCGGGTGTCGGAGACCGTCAGGTTCCAGGTCCCCGATGTGGCGTTGGACCCGAGTCCGCCGGCGGTCGCTGTGAAGGTGACCGGGTAGGTGCCGACGTCGCCGGCTGTAGGCGTTTCGGTGATCGGACAGGTCAGGATGAAGTGCTCCGACGCTCCCGATCCCGAGGTGCTCTGGGTGCACCCGTTCCCAGTGGTTGTGGCCTCGGTGGCATCGGCCGGGAGGGCACCGGTGTTCACGGTGATCGAGGAGGGGTAGGTGGCACCGGTGGTGCCGTAGCAGACCACGGAGTAGGAGTTCGGGTTCCCGACGGCGAACGTGGTGGAGGTACCCCCCGACGCCGGTGCCGTACAGACCGTGGAGGCGACGTTGGTTACCGTCAGGTTGTCATTCCCGGTAACGAGCGAACTGACTCCCGCCGAGCCGGTGGCGAGGAAGTTTACCGAATAGCTGCCCACGTCACTCAACGTGGGGGTCTCGGTGATGGTGCAGGTCAGGATGTAATGCTCGCTCGCCCCGCTGCCCGATGTGCTCTGGACGCAACCCGGGGTCGTCGTCGGGAATGTGGCGTCCGCGGGCAGGGCGCCGGAGTTGACGGTGATCGAAGCCGGATACGCCGATGTGCCGCTGATGCCGGTGACCTCGTAGCAGACGATGGCCTGGCTGTTGGCCACGCCCGCGTCGAACGTCACGTTGGTGCCACCGGTAGCCGGTGTCGTGCACGTGATCGTGGTGGCGGCGGAGGCTGGGGCGGCGGTGACCACAGCTTCTGCGGTGATACCGGCGACCGTGCCGATGAGGAGCACAAGCCCCAAGATGAGCCGGCCGACGCCCTTGCTACCGAGCTTGCGGCGCGTGGGACGCCTCGCCGCCTGTGAGCTGCGCCGCTGTTCGGGCGCACCAGACTCATCAGAGAAGAGCTCATTCGAAGACATTGATTCCCCCATCTCAGTGCGGAAGCCCGCACGCGCCAAGAGCCTTGTGGCCCGCCATCGAATGGATTCCGAAGCACCCGACCCGACGGTCGAGGCAACCTTAACCTCACGCAACTCACAATTGCATCCCAAAATTTGAGGAAATCAAACGTTCGTTTTGGGCTACTGGCCTTGCCCACCTGCGAAAACCGGAAAATCGAACGCTTGTCAGAGAACCACCCGCTGACCGTCAGAAGCTGGGGGCGGTTGTAGAGCGCCGCCGCGCCGCCGCAGCTACCCTCAACTGCTCCCCTTGTCGGCCTGATCCGTTTCTATGGCCCTGAGCTCGCTTCCCGCCGCGACGGACGGAACACCCGTCCGAGCGATCAATGCTGCTTGCCGACAGCACCGGACACCAACAATGCATGGGCAGCCGACTTCTGCCGGATCCATCGTGGCGATCGCGCGCCCGATAACGAATAATTGAGTGCCAAGGGTCGGCACGGGACCCCTCTGCCCAATCGCTTCTCATGCGCTCCGGAACTACGACTTGGCAATGGCTCGGTCCCTGACGACAGAGCGGCGATAGCGTTAGCCGGATGACGGCGATTCGTGGGGGAGCACTCGGTGCCTTCCGAGCCCGTCGATTCGCCTTCGTCCGATCCCTCGCCGTACTCATCGCCATCGTGTGCGGCACAGCGACCATGCTCCCTTTGGTGGTCCTCACGGTGACGGCTTCACCGGCCTCGGCGGCCACTGCGGCCACCGGTGCCGCATCGGGGTTACCGCACTGTCCTCCGGATTGCGGCGCCGTGGCGGCCGGCGATCCGCTCCTGGTCGGATTCATGACGGCCAACCCCGGCGTCGGCTGGCAGGCCTTTCCCGCGGCCGAAAGCCAGGCATACGTCAACACGTTGCGACGGAACCTCAGCCGATCAGCCGGCCCGGCAACCACGAATGTGGCGGCGGCGCGGTGGAAGTCGGTGACAGGTGGCTACGGACTACTGATCACGCTCGTCTCGTCGAGCTCGCTGGCGAAAGTCCGCCTTCAGAGCCCGGTCGGCGACGCCGCCGACCTGTGCTCGTCGGCCGGCGGAGCCCCAACCGGCTCACCCATCCACATCCCCGGGATCCCCGGCTCGGTGGCGGGCACATGCGTCTTACGACCGAGTTCCCAAATCAAAGGCGCAGCCGTCGCCGCCTTCATACGGGGCAACGTCGCCGTATTGATCGAGATCAGCTCGCGGTCGAAAGCAGACGTCGACCCCCGCGTCACCACGCAGGCTGCCCACCAGCAGTACGCGACCCTCCCACCGGGCGGAGTTCCTGTCTCGAGCGGTGGTCTCGATGTGGAATGGATAGGTTTATGGGTCTGCATCCTCGCCGCCCTGGGTTTCGCCATTGTGGCGTGCGCCCGCCGGAGAGGGAGCTGGCGGGGACCCTTCGCGGCGGTCGCCGAGGCCTTCGGACGGCGGAAGGTGGCCCTCGGGGTGTCCGTGGCGGCGGTGGTCGGCGCCATGGCCTTCTCCATGCTCGATTCGACGATCATGCGCCAGTTCGGCGAATGGTACGGGGTCGCCACGTTCGGTGACTTCTGGCAGAACTGGGCCGACGCGGCCTACATGACTTTTTCGGGTGGCTTCGGGCACATCTACGTACTCGACCGGACACTCGAAACGGCCCCCGCGTTGCAGGTGTTCACCGCACCTATCGCCCGATCGGCCTTCAGCCTCTCGTTTCCCTACCCGAGTGCCGTCCTGTATCCGACGGCGTACTGGGTGGCGGGGCCGCTGTTCCTGGGTGGGATGGCGCTCCCAATCTGTGCATGCGACCGGTGGCTCAGCGGCATGGGGGTAACCGATATCCGTCGTCGTCTCACCGTTCTCGGCGCCATGGCGATCACGCTTCCACCGATTCCCCTGAGTGGCCATCCAGAGGACCTGATCGCCCTGGGGGCGATGCTCTACGGGCTGGCTGCTGCGTTCGATAAACGTCCGCGGGCCACCGGATGGTGGATGGGGGTTGCCCTTGCCTTTCAGCCCTTCGCCTTCTTGGCCATACCGATCGCCTGCATCTTCCTCAAGCCTCGACAATGGCTCACCGCCCTGGGGCCCATCATCGGGGTGCCGTTGGCCTTCCTGATCGTCCCGGTGGTCGCCGATCCGAGTGTGACCGTGCCGCAGCTGCTCCACCAGAAGGTGTATGACGTCTTCGGGTACATCGGGCCCACTTGGAACCTCGACCCGGGGGTGGCGGCCTACATCCGCTCGGCGGTCGCCCTGGCCGCCATCCCGGCGGCGATCGTGCTGGCGCGATTCCTGCCTCGGAGCCGCCGGCAGGGGGCAGCCCTGGTGGTGTGGACCGTAGCCATGCTTTTCGCGCTCAGGGTCTTCGAGCCCGAGTTGTTTCCCTACTTCCTGGCCTCGACGCTGGCCCTGGCGCCCATCAGCGCCGCTCGGCTGCCCTGGTGGCGCCTGGCGTCGGTCTGCACTCTCGCGGTCTGGCTCACCTGGTGGCTGCACATTGCCATTCAGGCCAAGTGGTCGCTCTGGCTCATCCTGGTGGCCCAGCTGTCCCTGCTCGGATGGCTGGCCTATCCCGGAAGGTCACGGGCCTCCGCCACCGAGCGAGGGCCATCGGCCGAGCTACCGACACGCCGACCCGCTGATCAGGCTGATCGGGCCCCGCAGCTCGCTGATCGAGGGCGGTAGTCAGGCGGATCCGGAGCGCCATTCGATCGGCTCGGCTACGAAACGGATCACCCCTGCGGGGGCAATACCGGAAATCTCATCACTTTTGGTGATGCACCGATGGCCCGGATCCTCTATCGTCCAAACGTTAGTTTGATGCGCGCGGGGCAGATCGCACCGGCGATATGGCGTGGAGCGGCCGGGATGGGGAAACCCGGGGGGCCGGTACTCGTCGACCTTCAACGAAAGGCGACAGCATGGGGAAACGTATGACAATCGTTGCGGCACTGGCCGCGCTTGCCGGAGCCGGCGTCGGCGTCATGGCCCTCCCGGTCGCTGATGCCGGAGCCGTCGCGGCCACGACGCTCTTCGTGAGCCCGTCAGCCAACATCCATCTCAACAACAACCACCACAACTGTGCAACGGCCGGATACAACAGCGTCCAGGCCGCGGTGAACGCGGCTCCCAACGGAACCAAGATCGTCGTGTGCAAAGGCACTTATCATCAGTCACTGGTCATCCCGGCCAACAAGCACGATCTCATCATCTTCGGGGACACCGGGGCCGTGATCAGCCCCACGCATCCGGCGGCCACCGTTCCCGACACCCAGAGCGGTGGGTATCCGATCGTCGCCGTCGTCAGAGTGGCCCCCGGGGCCATCGGCACCAAAATCTCGGGTCTCAAGATCACCGGAGCCGGGATCGAAGCCGCGGTCAACGGGTGCGGCACCGACCTCATCGGGCTGCTCTACCAGGCGACTGCCGGGCACCCCGCATCCGGAACCGCAGAGATGAACAACGTCGTGAGCACGACGCCGACCAATGCGGGCTGCGGGTCCGGTCTGGGCATCGAGGTGGAGGCCGGGACCAATGGCACGGCCTCGGTGACCCTTCTCCAGAACTCGGTGTCCTTGTACGGCAAGAACGGGATCACCTGCGGGGGCATCGGAGTCAACTGCAACATCACCAAAAACACGATCTCGAGTGCACCGACCGCGGAGGTCGCCCAAAACGGAGTGCAAGTCGGATTCGGTGCCCACGGCTCCGTCTTTAAGAACTTCATCACCGGAAACGTCTGGACCGCCTACGGGACGGACACCAATCCGGAGGTGCAGTCGGACTTCGCCGCCGGCGTCCTGCTCTACGGGGCCGGTCTCAACGCAGCAGGACAGACCACCAACTCCACGACCGTGTCGGCGAACTTCCTCAAGAACAACCAGACCGGTGTCGAAGTCGTCGACTCGAAGGCTTCGGTTCAGTTCAATGACATCACCGAAACCGGTTCCGGGATCCCTGACAGCGTCGCCATCTTCGGAGTCGGCTGCGACGCCTACTGCCTCTACTTCACCGATCACCCCGGTGGCGCCACGCTCGATACGGTGGCGAGTTCGATCGCAGACGATCCTGGTGCACAGCAACACCATCAACTTCAACTCGACGCCGGCCGGCAGCTACGGGATCTGGCTGGGGGACAACAGCTGGGCTGCAGCTCCGGGCTACTCCGGACCGGCCGGGCACGAAGTACCCACGGTGACGGGGAACCACGTCAGCAATGTGGACAACCCGCTGACCATCGCCGGGGGTGCCTGAACCACTCAGGCGGTTCCTTCCTGACAACGCTTCACGAGGGAGAGGTGTGGCTTCGGCCGCACCTCTCCCTCTTTGTTTTGGCACCCGACACTCCGCCGTGTTCGCCCTCGTCGCAAAGCACGATCGGGTCAGTCAGCTGACGGCCAGGAGCACCACGACAAAAGCGACGTAGAGCCCCATGATGGTGAGCCCGGACCCACGTCCGAGCCCCTGGCCGGCGTAGGCCAGCAGCAGTGTGACGGCGGTGACCCCGACGTAGGAGACGACCACGAGGAGGCCGGATCCGGTCGGTGCCGCAATTCCGATCACCGTGGCCGGGACCAGGAGACCGGCAGCCACATTGATCGCATTCGAGTTGAGGGCGGTGCTCAAGGTGGCGGCGCCCCTCCCCCGATGGGCCAGGTAGACGGCGGCGACCGCGTTCGGCAGGCTGGTCACCGCGGCCAGTACGAGGGCGCCGATCACGATGTCGGCCACACCGAACCGCTGGCCAAGAGCGACCGCACCGTGCTCCATGGCGACGCTGGCCACGACGACCACGGCGAGGGCGGCGATGGCCGTCACGACGTCAGGGAGCCGGCCCCGTCTCGGGTGGATCGCCACCTCGAGTTCGATCTCCTCTTCGGCCACGGCCGAGCTGAGCCACGTCGCCGCCCGAACGGGGATCCAGCGCCCGATCAACCGTCCCCGACCGGCGAGGAGGGAGACATAGGGGACCACCACGACCAGCACCGCAACCAGGGCGACCGGCGGGGTGATGACTCTGGCCACCGCCAGCAGACAGACCAGGGCCACGAACATGGCGATGGCTCCGCTCAGGAGTACGACCTTCCTGTGGAGGTCGATGCGCCCGGCGACGAAGGCACCGAGGCCCAACAGGGCGGCCAGGTTGAACACGTTGGAGCCGATCACCACTCCGGCGCCGACGGCCTGCTGGTGGTGGGTCAGGGCGGTGACCGCGGCGGTGATCTCGGGGGCGTCGGCCGCGAGTGCGGCGACGAGCCCGAGGAGTGCCTCGGAGAAGCCGATCCGCGAGCCGATGCGCTCGAGTCGGGTGACGAGGACCCAACTCGTGAGCAGGCTGGCGCTGGCGCCCACGACAAAGACCAGCAGCGAATTGCCCACCGGTCACAACGCCTTGCTCGACGACGTCGCACAAGGTCGACACAGGCAGGAGCGTGTCGGATGGGGTGGTCTCCGGGCAGATCTGATGCCGTGCATGCGGGCTCCTCGTCACGAATCCCTACGATGCCGACCAGACTTCCCGGCGCTCCGACTTCGAGGCTAGCCGGTCCGGAGAACCCACCCCAGGAGGTTCAGCCCAGCCGTGACGCCGCCTCAGGAGACCGCCCGGCGGAACACCCGTGTCGCCCAGACCAGCACGAGGAGGCAGAGCGGGACCAGGACCGCGAATGCCTGCCAGACGGCGGCGTCACCGAGCCGGCCGGCGGCCAGCGAACGGGAGGCCACCACCAGGTAGTAGAGAGGATTGAAGTGGGCGAGGATGCGCAGCCACAGGGGACCGAGGGAGATGGGGAGCAGGACCCCGGCCAAAAGCAGGAGGGGCAGGTTGATGCCGTTGATGATGGCGGCGAAGCTGCTGATGTCCTTGGTGATCAGGGCGGTGGCGGTGGAGAACGCGGCCATGAGGGCGGCCAGCACCCACAGCAGAACGGTAAGTACCAAGAGGCCGGCCCAGTGCACGGTGAATCCGAATCCGACCCCCACGGCCACGACCACTGCGTCGAAGACGGTCATCATCACGAGTCCCGACAGGATCGGCCCGATCAAGATGGCGAACCGGCTGGCCGGGGTGACCCGGAGCCGTTCGATGAGCCCGGACT
The DNA here is from genome assembly GCA_963812885.1 of uncultured Acidimicrobiaceae bacterium. Taxonomy (GTDB): domain Bacteria; phylum Actinomycetota; class Acidimicrobiia; order Acidimicrobiales; family RAAP-2; genus Bog-756. Next base: position 378,596 of record CAWEWZ010000008.1, read on the forward strand.
GGAGCTCGAAGATGGTGCCGAAGCCGGCGCTGGTACCGCTGGCGAAGGCCAGCAGGGCCAGGATCCCCGGCAGGAACAGCTCCAGGACGCTGCCGGTGGGGAATCCCCTGACGCCGGGGAGCTCCTTCAGCAGCGGCGTGAACAGGACCAGGTAGAGCACGGGGGTCGAGAACCCTACGAACAGCCACACCGGATTGCGCAGCATCTGCACGGTGTAGCGGTGGAACAGCAGTCCGGTGTCGCGGGCGGTCTTCATGCTGCCTCCTGCTCGCCGGAGGCACCGCCATCACGGAGCGAGCGTCCGGTCTGACGGAGGAACACGTCGTCGAGTGTCGGCTCGGAGACGCTCATCGACTTGATCCCGATCCGTTCGGCATCGAGCAAGCCGGAGGATCTGCGGCAGAGCGGCGCTGCTGTCGTCCACGTAGAGGCGGACCTGGTCTCCGTCGGTGCTGATCTCCCGGACGAACGTCTGCCCTCCCAGCAGGGACGAGACCCGACGCACGGCGCCGTCTTCTTGGCGGATGCTGAGCACGACCGACTCGCCGGCCACCTGCCGCTTGAGGTCCCGGGGCGTTCCCTCGACGACGATCTCCCCGTGGTCCATGATCACCAGGCGATCGCAGAGCGCATCGGCCTCCTCGAGGTAGTGGGTGGTGAGGAAGATGGTGGCCCCCTGGTCCCGCAGCGAACGGACGTGCTCCCACAGGTAGGCCCGGTTCTGCGGATCGAGCCCGGTGCTGGGTTCGTCGAGGAAGAGCACCTCGGGCTCGTGGACGATGCCCAGCGCGATGTCCAACCGCCGGCGCTGCCCCCCCGAATAGGTCTTGACCCGTCGATCGGCGAACTCGGCCAGGTCGAGGACGTCCATCACCACCTCGGTCCGCCGGGAGACCGACGCCAGGTCCCCGCCGTACAGCCGACCCTGGAGGATGAGGTTCTCCCGCCCGGTGGCCAAGTCGTCAGCACCACCCAGCTGGCTCACGTATCCGATCCGGGCGCGGACCTCGTCCGGATCACGGGCCACGTCGAAGCCGGCCACCATCGCGGTGCCGTCGTCGATGGGCAGGAGTGTCGTCACCATCCGCAGGGTGGTCGTCTTCCCGGCGCCGTTGGGACCGAGGAACCCGAAGATCTCGCCTCGGGCCACGTCGATGCTGACTCCTCGCACCGCGTCGACGTTCCCCCGCGGGGACCGGAACGTCTTCCGCAAGCTCCGGGTGGAGATGATGCTGTCCATGTCCATCGCTCCTCACTGCTCCTTCGGCGTCGATGTCGCCCGGCCGGGCCGGTCTTGGCGTTCGGACCCGTCGCCGATCGACACCGGGTTCCACACCGGCTCGCCGTCGGAGTCGTGTATGGCGTTCCACCAGTCGATCCCCTCGAGGGTGCCGCCGGCGATGTCATCGATCAGCTGGCGGACGTAGCCCAGCTCGGCCTCCCGCAGGACGTTCCGGAACTCCTCCTCGACCCAGAACAGTCTGGGCAGGTGCTTCTCGAAGAGCGCACGTGAGGCGTCGGCCTGGGCCAGCTCGAGTTCGAGGCGGGTGGCACGCTCGCGCAACAGGTCGGCCACGTTGTCGGGGGGGAGGGCGGGCAGGAAGGAGAGGGCGGCCTCGAAGCTCGGGTACTCCTTGACCGGGGTCGAGATGAGGTCGGTGAGCCAGTCGTGGGCCTCGATCAGCCCGGCGTCGGTGAGCTTGTAGACGGTGCGCTCGGGGAGCCGCCCGTCCCGCATGGTCTCCTGCGGGGCGATCAGGCCACGCTTCTCCAACGAGGCGACGACGGCATAGAGCGATCCGTAGTTGAGCCGGACGCTTTCGTGCTTCTGCCGCTGGCGCAACGTCGTGGCCACCTCATAGGGGTGCATGGGGCGCTCGCTCAGGCAGATCAGCACAGCCAGCGCCAGGGGGTTGTTGCGGTTCCGGGCCACCACGGGGGCTCCTTTTCCGAGGATACTTTGATTAGAGTACCCGAAGAGGAGCGATTCGTCGACCCCGAGGGGCTGAATCGGCCCGGCGAGCCGACAGTAAGCCTCAGAACTATCGGCCGCGGCCGATAAAAAGGCCGAATTGAAAGACCAGACATCAGGCCCCGGGGCGACCACCGTCCCCGCTCGACAGCAACGCTCGCCGGAAGGCTGCGGCCGGGGCCGAGAGGGGGATGTCCTGGCGAGAGGCCAGGGCGAGATCCCGGACGATCGACAGCCCCTTCACCTCGACGGTCCGGAGGCCGGGATCGGTTGGGACGCTGACCCGGCTGACGAAGGCCAGGTTGCCGGTCACCGACACCATCCGGAGCATGGTCGGGATCGAGCGCAGCTCCATGACCACGTCGATGCGCACGGCGGCCTCGACGAGGGCGGCATCGATGCGCTGCCGGATCGCCGTGCCCGGTTCGAAGGCCACGAAGGGCAGATCGGCCAGGTCCTCGGCCTCGACCTCGGGACGCGCGGCCAGCGGATGATCCGATCTCGCCACCAGGACGATCTCGTCAGAGCCGAGGACCTCCGTCTCGAGGTCCCCGGTCGGCCACGGAAGGGTGAGGACGCCGAGCTCGAGGTCCCCGGCCGCCACCGATGCCGGCGACCTCGCTGGTCCCTGCCTCCCGGACGTGGAACCGGATCCCCGGGTACCGGGACTCAAAGTCGGCGATGGCTCCGGGGAGCATGAACGAGGTGAAGGTGGCCCCTCCCCCGATGCGCACGATGCCGCGTTGGAGGTTCTGCTGATCGGCAATGTTCCGACGCACGAGGTCGTAGCGGGCGACGATGCCGCGGGCCTCGGCGAGCGCCTCGTGTCCGAGGGCGGTGACTTCGATTCCGTGTCGGCCCCGAACAAGGAGTTGCCCGCCCAGATCGGACTCGAGCTGTTGCAGCCGACGCGGACAGTGCCGACTGGCTCACGTGCAGGGGCTCGGTGGCATCGGTGATCGAACCGGCATCGGCCACGGCAATGAACGACCGCATCAGGACGAGATCCATACATGTGATTTTTGCATGAAACAGCAGTAATATTTGCGCTTTACACAATCACGAGTCCCGGGCTTACCGTCGGAAGGGTGCTCGACGACTACCGATCCAGAGAAGCGGAACGAGCGGAATTGGGCATTCCGCCGACGCCATTGGCGGCGAACGAGGTGGCCGAGGTCTTCGGCCGGCCTCGACGACCGCCGACGACGAGGAGGCGGCCGCCCTGATCCACCTACTCACCCACCGGGTGCCACCGGGCGTGGACGAGGCGGCCCAGATGAAGGTCACCCACCTGGCCGCGCTGGCCCGACGGGAGACGGCGTCGGATCGCCTCAGCCCCACCCGGGCGGTCGAGCTCCTGGGCACGATGCTGGGCGGATACAACGTCCCGGTCCTGGTCGAGCTGCTCGACAGCCCCGAACTAGGAGCGGTGGCGGCGGAGTCACTGAGCAGCACGCTCCTGGTCTTCGACGCCTTCCACGATGTGGTGGAGATGGCCGCGCGGCGGGAACCGGCACGCCGACTCCGTGCTGCGATCGTGGGCGGCCGCCGACTGGTTCACCGGTCGACCCGACGTGCCCGAGGCGCTTCATCTGACCGTGTTCCGGGTGGATGGCGAGATCAACACCGACGACCTCTCCCCCGCCACCGAGGCGTGGTCCCGGGCCGACATCCCCCTTCACGCCCTCTCGCTGCTGGCCAACCGGGCCGACATCGACGACCCCATCGGCCAGATCGCCCAGCTGAAGAGCGCCGGGCGGCCGGTCGCATTCGTGGGTGACGTCGTCGGCACCGGATCGTCACGCAAGAGCTCGGTGAACTCGTTGCTGTGGCACATCGGACACGACATCCCCTTCGTGCCCAACAAACGACGGGGCGGCGTGGTGATCGCCTCGCAAGATCGCCCCCATCTTCGCCAACACGCTCGAAGACGCCGGCGCCCTGCCCATCGAATGCGATGTGGACCGGCTCAGTACCGGTGACCACGTCGTGGTGCGGGCCAACGAGGGTCGCATCGAGTCGCCGGACGGCGACGCTGCTGGCCGAGTTCGCCCATCGATCGGAGCAGACGCTCGACGGGATGCGAGCGGGCGGGCGGGTGCACCTGGTCATCGGGCGGACCCTCACCGAGCGGGCCAGGACGGCGCTCGAGCTGGGCCCGAGCCCGCAGTTCCGGCGACCACCGGCCCCACCCCGGGGAGCGCAGTACACGTTGGCCCAGAAGATCGTCGGGCGGGCCTGCGGCGTCGACGGCGGTTCCGCCCGGGGTCTACTGCGAACCCACCGTCTCGAGCGTGGGAAGCCAGGACACCACCGGACCGATGAATCGCAACGAGCTCGAAGAACTCGGTTGCCTCGGATTCAGTGCCGATCTCGTCCTCCAGACCTTCTGTCACACGTCGGCCTACCCGAAGGCGGTCGATATCGAGACCCAGCGGACGCTGCCCCCGTTCATGACCAATCGTGGCGGTGTGGCCCTCCGGCCCGGCGACGGCATCATCCACAGCTGGCTGAACCGGATGCTCCTCCCGGACCAGGTCGGAACCGGAAGCGACTCCCATACCCGATTTCCCCTCGGCATCTCGTTTCCGGCGGGCTCGGGACTCGTGGCCTTCGCCGCCGCCATGGGGGCGATGCCCCTGGACATGCCCGAATCGGTGCAGGTCCGGTTCAGCGGCACCCTCAATCGAGGCATCACGCTCAGGGACCTGGTCCAGGCCATCCCGTACGCAGCACGGCAACAGGGCCACCTCACCGTGGGCAACAGCGAGAAATGGAACGTCTTCGCCGGACGGATCATCGAAATCGAGGGCCTCGAGCACCTCACGGTGGAGCAGGCGTTCGAGCTCTCCGACTCGACCGCCGAACGCTCGGCCTCGGGTTGCACCATCGCCCTGTCCGAAGAGTCGGTGACCTCCTATCTCCGTTCCAACCTGGTCATGCTCCGCTCGCTGATCGATGCCGGCTACGAGGATGCCCGCTCCCTCGAGCGGCGGGCATCAGCCATGGAACGCTGGCTCTCCGATCCGTCGCTGCTCCGACGGGACGAGAAGGCGACCTACGCCGAAGTCATCGAGATCGACAGTGCCGCCATCACCGAACCGCTGGTTGCGCTGCCCGAACGACCCTGACGACGTCAGGCCTCTCTCGGAGGTGGCCGGGCGACAGGTCGACGAGGTGTTCATCGGATCGTGCATGACCAACATCGGCCACTTCCGAGCGGCGGGAGAGGTGCTGTCCGGCAGGGCCGAACCGGTCTCGACCCGTTTGTGGATCGCCCCTCCGACCCGGATGGACGAGGCCCAACTGCGCCGGGAGGGCTACTACGGGGTCTTCGGTGCCGTGGGGGCGCGGACGGAGCGGCCGGGCTGTTCGCTGTGCATGGGAAACCAGGCCCGGGTCGAGAATGGAGCGACGGTGTTCTCGACATCGACGCGCAACTTCCCGAACCGAATGGGCCGGGGCGCCGACGTGTTCCTCGGATCGGCCGAGTTGGCCGCCGTCGTGGCCGGGTCCGGCTGCCTGCCTTCCACAGAGGAGTACCTCCGTCAGATCGGGGCGATCGACACGATGAAGCCGGACATCTACCGGTATCTCGAGTTCGACAAGGCTCCGGGGTCGCTGACGAGCTGAACCGGTGTCGGTCAGGCGGCGCGCCATCCGATGGCCGTGCTGAAGCCGCCGGCCTGCCATTCTCTCCGGCCGGTGACCGGTACCCTCTGTGCATGTGTCTTCTCGTGTTCGCCTGGAAGACGGAGCCGGGCTTCCCACTCGTGGTGGCGGCCAATCGTGACGAACGCCTCGACCGGCCCGCCCATGCCATCTGCGTGCTCCAGGATCGCGGACCGAGGATCCTCGGCGGACGGGACGACCTGGCCGGCGGGACCTGGCTGGCCGTCAACGAGCACGGGGTCGTTGCCGGCCTGACCAACCGCCCGTCCCCGGGCGGCCGGGATCCGAGCAAGCGGTCCCGCGGCGAGCTCCCGCTGATGCTCGCCGGCCAGCGGACCGCCGAGGAGGGAGTCATCGAACTGAGTCGGAGGGTGCAACCGGGTCTCTACAACCCTGCGTGGCTCCTGGTCGGCGACCGGGACGCACTCTTCTACGTCGAGTTGGCCCTCGATCTGCCTCCCTCGATCAGCCCGATGCCTCCCGGCCTCCACATCCTCGAAAACGTCGGCCTGGGCGAGCCGTCACCCAAGGTCTCCCGGATCCAGGCGCTCCTGAAGGAAGCCGAGGCCGGAGGCGTTCCACTGTGGGAGGCCCTTCCCGGAGTGGTGGCCGACCACACCATCCCCTCCGACTCCGACGGTGGCGGGCGGGTCGACGGGGTCGGCGATGAGGGCGAGCGGGGCGACGGCACGGTGATCCGACCCACGGCCACGCTGGCGTCGTGCGTCCACACCGAGGAGTACGGGACCCGGTCCGCGGCCCTTGTTCGAATCTTGGCTGGAACCGCAGACGGAACCGGAGATGCTGGTGGCCGACGGGCCGCCCTGTACCGCCCCCTTCGTGGCGGCCACCTTTTCGCAAACCACGGATTAGTCGTCGGCCAGCCTGGCGCGACCGTCCGCCAGCCAGGCCCCGACGACGGCGGCAGTTTCGTCGGCCTCGAGATCGGTGTTGTCGAGGACATATCGCTCGTAGCGGCCGAGATCCTCGAACGCGTGCCACATGTGCCGGATCGGGCCGACCTCGGTCAACGCCGGGTGCCCGGGAGTTCGCTCGTCCCCGACTCTCCCGGTGGCACGGGTCAGGCACGAGTCGAGGCTGGGTCTCAGGACGACATAGCTGGGTGAAAGCCCTCTGGACGTCACCTCTTTTCGGAGCAGGTCGAGATGCCACGGGCCGACGATCCCGTCCACGACGGAGAAGTAGCCGCCCTCACAGGTCCGGGCCGCAGTGGCCAACGCCGACCGGATCATCACCCGGTTCTGGTGGTCGGCCTCGGCCTCCCACGGCGGGGTGTGCCCGTTGACAATCGTGGTCCAGAACCAGTCCGACTCGACGCAGACCGACCAGCGATGGTCCTGCGCCAGGATCCGACCGATCGTCGTCTTGCCGGCCCCCGGCGGACCCGTGATGACGACCAGAGGCGCAGGCACGACTCAGCTGAACGACCAAAGAGTGGAGAGGCGCCGGACTGAGGCCTGCATGGCGCCAACCGCACCGGGGTCACGGCGTGGGAAAGCACCGACCCATGTTCGGGTCGTACTCGGTGCCGATCACTCCGGCATGGTCGGTCTCAGGCTCGAGGGTCGAGATCGGCCAGCCGGAAGCCGACACCCGCTGCGCAAAGTCTCTCGACCGTTGCACCGGGACGACCGTGTCGTTGGATCCGTGCGTCACCAAGCACGGAATCGACATCGGTGCCGGTACGGTGCCGGGTGCTCCGACAAGTGGGAGGCCGCTGATCGGCGACTCGTCGTAGCTTCCGGCGAATCCGGCAAACCCGGCCGGTCGCCATCCATCGGCCTCCTCGGGATGGAGCACCAGATCGGCGGCGGCGTTGGCTCCGAGCGACCACCCGGCAACGATGGTCCGATCCTTGTCACCTCCCGCCGAGGGAGCGCGGTCGAGCGCGTAGGAGAGCGACGTCAGCAGGTCGTTGCGGGCTTCCGGCTGCCGGTCCGACTGCCAGTCGGGGACGAAGACCACAAATCCCTCCCGGGCCATGGCCGACGCCAGCGGTGCGAGCACGTCGCGTTCGTTCGGGCCTCGACCGTGCCACAGGAGCACGACAGGAGCGTGATCCCGATCACGACGCCGATAGAGGTCGAGATGTTTCCCGTCCCCGAAGGGAACTCCGCGCTCGATGGAGGTGAGGATCGGTCCCACTGTCTGGTCTTTCCTCGTTCTCTCGTCCGCGGCGCCCCGTCGTCCGTGGCGCCCGCGGTCAGATTAGAGCCAGACGGGCTGCCGGGTCGGCGGCAGCGGAACGCCGGGTGCCGGGTTGCCGACCGGGCGAACGGAAGCTCGGTCGAACCTCTGCCGGCCGCCGTGGTCGACCTGCGCCGACGGATAAGAGGGGTCGACGCCGTGTTGTTGTCGGTGCCGGAGTATGCCGGCGCCCTGCCCGGATCGTTCAAGAACGTCTTGGACGGGATGACCGGCGACGACGAGCCCGGGTCCATCGCCGGAAAGGCGGTGGCCTGGGCCAACGTTTCCCCTCGGGGAGCGGTGGACACCCACGAGTCAGTGGGCAAGGTTCTCCGATATGCCAACGCGAACCATCATCGCGGCTGCATGTCGTGCGGTCACCGGTCACCTCGGCGATGGTCGGCAAGGACGGCCTGATCGCCGATCCCTCGGTTCGACGTCAGATGGCCACCGCGCTGGGCGTGCTCGAGTCGTCGACATCATCGGCATCCCCTGACTGAGAGCGATCCCGACCAACGGATCGGTCGGGGATCTCAGGAGTCGAGACGGTCCCTGTCGACGACGGCTTTCCGAGTGGCATACACGGGTCTGACCGGTGCCGGCCGTTTCGAGTTCCCGAAGTGCACGAGGTTGTGCTCGCGGAGTGAGACATAGAGAATCGGAATGGTGGCAATGGCAACGGCCAGAACCATCAGTGGGATCATGATGATGAATGGTGTCATGTCGTTCATCAAGCAGCGATGGGGTGTCTGCTTGCCTCCTTCACCGACCACGGTAGGAACCGGGGTGATGAGCAGCCTGGGTGACAACGCAGACTCAGCTGTGAATCGGACCGGCCGCCGTGCCCGCGACCCGACACATGATTCAGCGTCGCTGCACGATCCCCCGGATGTAGGCCGCCTGACCCACGTGCTGGAGGTCGTCGGCGATCACACTGACCAGGCGGATGCTCACCGTCACCGGTGGGTCCCAGCTCTCGTCCACCACCCGGGTCAGATCGGCGTCGGCCAGCGTGGCCAGGAACCCGCGCGTCCTCTCATGGACTTCCTCGAAGTACCCGAGCAGCAGGTGGGCGTCGGCGGTGACCGCGGCGACGGCGTCGGGGTCGTGTCCGTAGCCGGTGTCGGCCGGGTCCAGTGGCAGTCCGAAGCGGTCGACCCACCCACCGGCGGTCCACACCTGTTCGCCACCGTCGAGCCCGGCGATGTGGTCATCCTGTATCCGGGTGAGGTGCCAGACCAGCCAGGCGATCGAATTGGACTCGCTGTCGGGCCGAAAAGACAGCTCCTCGGGGGACAGCCCGTTGACCGCAGGGTGCACGGCATCGCGGATCCTCTCGAAGGCGTCCACCAGCAGATCGGTGCTCTTCATCGTCTCCTCCTGAACCAGGCATTCCCTGCGCTTCGTCCCCCGCTCCTCACGGCGCATGGATGTTGGAGCCTAAGCCAGCGTTCCCGGTCCTGCGACAGGCCCGTGAACCGTCCGGCGGCAAACAGTCCGGCCTCGACCGTCCGCCGATCCTCATGCCTGTCAACAGGGGTTTCCCTCGATCGGCGGGCCGTGCCCTCATTAGGACTTGCCCCATCGGGAAGGTGTCGTTAGCGTTTGCCAGGATTCGGCGGCCGGACCGGGCAGGCTGGCCATACCACTCAGAGGTCGGCGAGATGGATGCAACTGAGGTTGAGATGACCTGCCCGAATTGCAGGTCGCACGAGACACCGATCCTGCTGGTCTGGGGCACCGGCATCGTCAGCGGCAGTTTGAGCCTCCAGTGCCGGCTCTGCCGGCACATCTGGTCGGCCGACCGGACGGATCACCGCCAGGCGTCCTGATCCCGGGTCCTCATCCGGCGTTCGTACTGCTTGGCCAGGGCGGCGAACCTGACGGCCTGTCGGCCCAGCGGATGCAGTCGCACCGGTGACAGGGGATCGTCCAACTCCGCTCTGAGAATGGCCACGGCACGATCGAGGACGCCGAGGCCCGCGTGGTCGGTGGCCAGCCCGGCAACGGCAGCCACATGACCCTGCCCGAAGGCCCGCCGGTGCTCGGCGAACCAGACGGCGACGCCGTCATCGAGGGTCAGCGCTTCAGCGAACCGACCCACCCGCCGGCAGGCGTGCGCCATGGTCCCCACCTCGCGGCACGCCTCGGCGACCAGGTCGGCGGGATAGTCCGCACCGGTGACCAGATCCACCAGCTTCTGGGCCATCGGAACCCCGGCGTCCACAAAACCGAGCTGCGCATTGAGACGCACGCAGCCTCGCAAGTGCCCCGATGTACTCGATGCCGAACGGCGTGTCGAACATCTTGTGCATCGCCGTCAGGCGTTGCTCGGTATGGATGGCGTCGTCCATCTGCGAGCCGGAATCCGGTCGAACCGGTCCCGGCCCGGCGAACCAGTCCACGTCCTCGATCCGCGGTCCGTTGTTGCGCACGCTCCTAGGCGGGTTCCATGCCGAAACGGGCCATCAGCGCCCGTTCCTCATCGGGCGGCGGCGGCTCGCTCCGGTTCCATAGCTCGTGGAGACCGGCGAAGTAGGTGTCCATGGCCGGGGCATGGATCACGAGGAGCCTGGCCTCGTCTTCCCCGCCGTTGCCGAAGGTGTGCGCGGTCCCCCGAGGGACCAGGACGAATTGGTCGGGCCCGACCAGGAGCTCGTCACCCTCGACAACCACCGACACCAGGCCCTCGAGCACGAAGTAGGCCTCCGAGCAGTTGGTGTGCCGATGCGGCGGTGGTCGACGACCACCGGCCGGCAGCGTCCGCTCCATCAGCGAGAAGTCGCCGTCGTCCTGGTCGGCCAGGGCCTTGAAGTACATCGTGCTCCCCCGGGCGCGGTACTGCTCGTGACCCTCACCTCGCCCAACCACACCGATGGTCATGACCCCGACCTCTGTTCAGGATGGTAGGCCGGGATCGACCCGGGCCGGCGGCAGCCGTGGACAGGAAGGAGAGCCGTGGACAGAAAGGAGAGGGGGAAACGCTACACACAGTCTGCACAATGCCCGGTGACGTCCAGTGCGTGCGAGCTCGGGCGGAACCCCTGCTGTTCGGCCAGCTCGTGCACCATGTCGGCGACCGTCCGCTCGAAGGCGGGCGTGGGGGTGACGTCGATGACCCGACCGCAGATGGTGCACAGCAGGTGGTGGTGGTGTTCGGTCAGGTCCTCGGCCAGCTCGAACCGTGCGAACTCGTCCTTGGCCGCGATCCGCCGGACCACCCCGGCGCTCTGGAGATCGACCAGGTGCCGGTAGGCCGAGCTCCTCGGAACCTCCGGAAGCCGCGCCGCGATGTCCGAGATGCTCACCGGGTGGCCGACCGCCGCCAACAGATCGACGATGGCCCGCCGGCCGGCCGTGTAGCGGAGGTCGACCCGCCGGAGCCGCACCTCGACGAGCTCGTCCAAGGTGGCGTCCGTGACCCCCGACTCCGGCGCCGCTCCTCCTGATCTCATGACCGGGCGACCGAGGCGTACCGTGCCTGCCGCCGCGGCGGCACGGCGGGGCGGTCGACCTGGCCGTCCGGGGTGATCACGGATGCTCCTCTGCGTCGCCGATGGGCCCGCTCCAATCTTACTTGTAATGAGACTCAGTCTCATTCTAGTCTACCGGCGTGATGGATCGACGACACCGGAGGAGGGAGGCACCCAGGTCGGGGCGGGCGCTCCGGGTCCTGGCGCTGGCCACGTCTCGTCGGGTGCCCGCTCCTCGTCACGAGCTGCTCGACCGGCGCCGCCACGGGCAGTTCGAAGCCCGGTGTGGTCAACGCCGTGGGCGCCGAGAACCAGTACGCCAACGTGCTGGCCCAGATCGGGGGAAGCTACGTCCATGTGACGTCGATCCTCGACAACCCCAACACCGATCCCCACACCTTCGAGGCCAGCACGACCGTGGCCGAGGAGGTCGGGCGGGCCGAGCTGGTCGTCCAGAACGGCGTGGGCTACGACAGCTTCATGGATCACATCGAGTCGGCCTCACCGAGCCCGGAGCGCAAGGTCATCGTGGCCCAGCACGTGCTCGGGCTGCCCGACTCGACCCCCAATCCGCACCTCTGGTACAGCCCGAAGACCATGCCGGCGGTGGCCAAGGTGATGGCCACCGACCTGTCGGAGCTCGAGCCCATCCACCGCGGCGTACTTCGAAGCCAGACTGCGGACCTTCGACGCCTCCCTCACGCCGTGGCTGACGGCCATCGCCGCATTCCGGCACGACCATCCGGGGACGCCGGTGGCCACCACCGAGCCGGTGGCCGACTACCTGCTCGAAGCGATGGGCATGAGGAACCTGACGCCGTTCGCCTTCCAGGCCGACATCATGAACGGGGTCGACCCCTCTCCCGAGGACATCACGCTCGAGAACAACTTCTTCACCAGGCATCAGGTGAAGGTCTTCTGTTACAACCAACAGGTGGTCGACTCCCTGACCGCGTCCATCAGGCAGACGGCCGTGTCGGCCGGTGTGCCGGTCGTCGGCGTGTACGAGACGATGCCCACCCCGGGGTACGACTACCAGTCCTGGATGATGGCCCAGGTGAAGGCCATCGAGGCCGCGGTGGCCCACGGCACCTCCACGGAGCATCTGTGACCGAGCCGCCGGTGCTCGCCGTCGACAAGGTGGGTATCGCCTTTGCCGGGAGGACCATCCTCGACGACGTCTCGTTCGAGATCCACCAGGGCGAGTTCACCGGGCTCATCGGCTCGAACGGGGTGGGCAAGACCACCCTCCTGCGGATCATCCTCGGCCTCCAGCGTCCGGGCTCGGGTGAGGTCCGGGTGCTCGGGGCGCCGCTCGCCCAGCACCGGCGCTCCCTCGGGTACGTGCCCCAGAAGGTGGCCCTCGACCCCGACGTGCCCATGCGGGCCCGCGACCTGGTGGCCCTCGGCCTGGACGGCCACCGGTTCGGCTTCGGACGCCGGTCGAAGCAGCAACGGGAACTGGTCGACACGATTCTCCACGACGTCGACGCCGACGGGTTCGCCGACAGCCGGGTCGGGAGCCTCTCGGGGGGCGAGCAGCAGCGGGTCCTGATCGCCCACGCGCTCGGTGAGCCGGCCCCAGCTGCTCCTCCTCGACGAGCCGCTGGCCAATCTCGACCCGAAGAGCGTCCAGGAGATCGTCGCCCTGCTCCACCGGGTGGCCACGGACCACGGGGTGGCCATCCTCCTGTCCGCGCACGAGATGAACGCCCTGCTGCCGGTGATGGACCGGATCGTCTACATCACCGACGGCCGGGCCGCCAGTGGGACCACCGAGGAGGTCGTCCAGTCCGAGGTCCTCAGCAAGCTCTACGGGCACCACGTCGACGTGCTGAAGCTCCATGGCCGGGTGCTGGTGGTCGCCGAGCCCGGTGCCGAAGCCGACGACATCCCCGACCACCCGACCCTCACCGTGTCCTGAGGCGCCGTGCACCTCTTGTTCGAGCCCGGCTTCTTCTCGAGCGAACCGGTCCGCACGGCGCTGGTGATCGGTGCGGTGACCGCCGTCGTCTCGGCCGTCGTCGGCGTGTTCACCGTGGTCCGGAGCCAGTCCTTCGCCGGCCACGCGCTGACCGACGTCGCCACCGCCGGAGGTTCGGGCGCCTTCTACTTCGGCTTCAACCCGCTGGCCGGCTTCATCGGCGGCGGGATCGTCGGCGGGGGGGCCATGGATCTCATCGGCGTCCAGCGGGTGCGGAGCCGGGATCTGGCCACCGGCATCGTGCTCGGGGCGGCGACCGGTCTGGCCGCGCTCTTCCTCTATCTCGACACGACGGTGAGCGCCACCACCGGTGCCACCCAGCAGATCCTGTTCGGATCGATCTTCACCGTCGAGCGGTCCACCGTTCCGATCGTCATCGTGTTGAGTGCGGCCACACTCGGTCTGGTGGCGGCCATCCATCGGCCGCTCCTCCTGAGCTCGGTGAGCCCGGATCTGGCGTCGGCACAGGGCATCGGTCTGCGTACCGTCGGGCTGCTGTTCATGGCCGCCCTGGCCGTCTCGGTCGGCCTCTCGTCTTTGGCCATCGGATCGATCCTGTCGACCGCGCTCCTGATCGGCCCGGCGGCCACCGCCCTGCGGGTGACCCGGACCATCGGCCGGGCGATGCTCACCGCCTGCCTCCTCGGCATCGGGACCACCTGGCTCGGCATCCTCCTCGCCTATGACAGCCACTTCTGGGACTCGTCGAGCCAGGGGCTGCCGGTGAGCTTCTTCGTCGTCGCCATCGCCTTCTCGCTCTATCTCCTCTCCGGTCTGCCGGCCATCCGCCGGCGCAGGGTCGGGCGCTGATGTTCTCAGGCTTCATGGCCAACGCCTGGGAGGTCGCCACCCTGGTGGCGGTGGTGGCCGGCGTCGTCGGCTTCTTCGTCGTGATGCGGGGCGCAGCCTTCCCGGCCCACGCCATCCCCAACGGCGCCTTCGCCGGTGCCGCCGGAGCCAGTCTCATCGGCATCAACCCGCTGGTCGGTCTCGGGGTGTTCTCCCTCGGGGCGGCCCTCGGTATCGGATCGCTCGGGCGCCGTGGTCGGCCCGACGTGGCCACGGCACTGGCCCTGGTGATGATGCTCGCCCTCGGCGCCGCCTTCCTCAGCCAGAGCACGGAGTACGAGCCGCAGATCTTCTCACTGCTCTTCGGTGAGATCCTCGGCGTGAGCACGAGCCAGATCTGGCCGGTGGCCGTCCTCGGGCTGGTGTGCGTCCTCGCCATCGGCGTCCTGTACCGCCGGTTGATGCTCACCGCCATGGTGCCCGAGATCGCCGAGGCCCGGGGGCTCCGACCCCATCGGACCGAGATGGCGTTCCTGGTCGTCGTGGCCTGCGCCACGACCATGACGGTCCCGGTGGTGGGCGCCCTCCTCATCTTCTCGTTGATGATCGGACCACCCGCCGCGGCCCGGTGCGTGACCGACCGGCCGGGGGCCGCACTGATCGGTTCGGTGGTCATCGCCCTGGCCACGGTGTGGACCTCGATCGCCTGCTCCTTCGAGACCAACTGGCCCGTCGGGTTCTGGGTCGGGACGTTGAGCGCGGCGTCCTATGTCCTGGGCCGGATCTACGCCGCCCGGCGGCGGTCCCGGGGCGGCCGGCGGGTGCCGGAGGCGGCGTGAACGACGGGGACCGACCGGACGGACCCCTCGGGCGGGCGTCGATCACCCGGGCACTCGAGGCGGCCGGCTGTGTCGCCGCCGGCGAGGAGGCCGACGAGCTCGTCCGGGCCGCCCCCGACGAGCGCCGGCTCCGGCTGATGGTCGACCGCCGCCTCACCGGGGAACCGCTGGCCTGGATCACCGGGACGACGGTCTTCTGTGGCCTCGACGTCGCCGTCGATCCCGGCGTGTACGTCCCGAGGTGGCAGTCCGAGCCGCTGGCCCTGGAGGCCGCCCGCCTTCTCCCGCGGCGTGGGTGCGGGGTCGATCTGTGCACGGGGTCGGGGGCCATCGCCATGGTCATGCAGTCGGTGCGACCCGACGCCCGGGTGGTGGCCACCGAGGTCGACCTGGTCGCGGCACGGTGTGCCCGGGGTAACGGGGTGACCGTCTTCGAGGGGGACCTCGACGCACCCCTGCCCGACGAGCTCGCCTCCCACGTCGACGTCATGACCGGCGTGCTCCCCTACGTCCCGACCGACGCGCTCGGGCTCCTCCCCCGGGATGTCCGGGACTTCGAACCCCGGGCGGCCCTGGACGGAGGTTCGGAAGGACTCGATCTGGTGGCCAGGGCGGTCCGCCGGAGCCGACGGTGGGTCAGGCCCGGCGGTTGGCTGTTCCTCGAGATCGGAGGGGACCAGGTCGACGCGGCCGAGAGTATGTTCGCCGCCGCCGGCTACGGCGAGGTGCGGGTGCTGGAGGACGGTGACGGCGATCCGCGGGGAATCTGCGGTCGCCGGTCCTGAGGGGCACGACCCAGGACCGGATGTCGGCCCTGATCGGTAGGCTCGCGGACGCCGTCGAACGAGCAAGGGAGAGAAATTGATGACTACCCAGCCGGACACCGGACACCGAATCGTCGTGGGTGTCGACGGCTCGGAGGCCTCCGTGGCCGCCGTGGCCTGGGCCGCCCGCCAGGCAGAGCTCACCGGAGCGGTCCTCGAGGTCGTGATGACCTGGGAATGGCCGACCAGCTACGGATGGTCGCTCCCGATTCCCACCGGGTACGACCCGGCCGCCGAAAGCGAGAAGCTCCTGGCCAGGATCCTCGAGCCGGTCCGGAGGGAGCACCCCGGCATCACGCTCCAGCCGACCATCCTCGAGGGCCACCCGGCGCCCCGGTTGGTGGAGGCGTCAACGGGTGCCGATCTGCTGGTCGTGGGCAGCCGCGGGCACGGCGAATTCGCCGGCATGCTCCTCGGGTCGGTGAGCGAGCACTGCGTCACCAACGCCGAGTGCCCCGTGCTGGTGTTCCGCGACGGGAAGTGAGCGTCACCATCGACCCGCAGGTCCGACGCCGGTGAGGCCGGGTCGGTGACCGCCGGGACCATGCGGGCATGGGCGGTGGACAGGCCCGGGCCCATCGACAACAAGCCATTGCGACCCGTCGAACGGGCCGTCCCCGTTCCGGGGCCGAGACAGGTCCGCCTGCAGGTCCGGGTGTGCGGCGTGTGCCGGACCGACCTCCATCTCGCCGAGGGTGACCTCACCCCGAGGCACCATCTGGTCGTCCCGGGCCACGAGGTGGTGGGGTCGGTCGACGAGGTGGGGGCGGACTGCACCCGTTTCCGTAGCGGGGACCGGGTCGGGGTGCCGTGGCTGGCCCACACCTGTGGCACGTGCCGCTTCTGCCTGGCCGATGCCGAGAACCTGTGCCTGGCGCCCCTGTTCACCGGCTGGGATGTCGACGGCGGGTACGCCGAGTACGTGGTGGTCGACGAGCGGTACGGCTACCCGGTCCCCGATGTGTTCACCGACGAGGAGGCGGCCCCCCTCCTGTGCGCGGGGATCATCGGCTACCGGGCTCTCCGACGGGCACAGCTCCCGCCCGGAGGCCGGCTCGGGATCTACGGGTTCGGAGGCTCGGCCCACCTGACCGCCCAGATCGCCATGGCCGAAGGGGCGCGGGTCCACGTCATGACCCGGGGACCCGAAGCCCGGGCCTTGGCCCTCGAGCTGGGCGCGGCCAGTGCCGGTGATGCTGCCGACCCACCGCCCGAACCACTCGACGCCGCCATTCTCTTCGCCCCGGTGGGGACCCTGGTGCTACCGGCCCTGGAGGCCCTCGACCGGGGCGGCACCTTGGCCATCGCCGGCATCCACCTGAGCGACATCCCGGTGCTCAACTACGAACGCCATCTCTTCGAGGAGCGCTCGCTGTGCAGCGTGACCGCCAACACCCGCCACGACGGGAACGAGTTCCTCGAGGCGGCGGCCCGCATCCCGGTGCGGGTGTCGACGGTGGCCTACGGCCTCGACCGGGCCGACGAGGCACTGGCCGATCTGGCCCACGGCCGGGTCAACGGCGCCGCCGTCCTTGTCGCCGGGTCCTCACCCTGACGCCCCGAGCGCTTCACCTTCGCCCGAGACGTGCTCCGGGAGGGCTACGCCTCCTTGACCACGGCGTACCAAATTCGATGGGCCACCCCTTCGATCCCGTCGCCGATACGGGCGCAGCGCCGGTAGAGCTCGCGTCGGGCGGACACCTCGTGGATGTCGTCGATCTCGAGCAGCGCCGACATGGCCCGACGGTAGACGTGCTCGAGCGATCGCTGCTGGCGGACCGCGGCGTCGGCGCACTCGGTCGCCCGATCCGGCTTCGAGGCGAGGTCGGGAAAGGAGCGCACCAGATCGCGGACGCCCAGGGAGAGCAGGTCGGCCATCTCGACCATCGGGGGGTCGGGATCCATACACACGAGTTCTGCCTCGCGGATGAGGTTCTTGGCGCCATTGAGGACCGCGTCGAGTCGCTCAGAGATCTCATAGATGTCTTCCGGGTTGATGGGTGTCACGAAGGCCTTCTTGACCGCCATCAGAACCCCCCGGCCGGCGACATCGCCCTCGTGCTCGATGGCCCTCATGAGCTCAGCCTGCAGTGGGTCGCCCTTCGACCAACCGCACAACGCGTCCATTCCCCTGACCACGACCTCCCCTTGTCGGACCAGCAGCCCGAGCAGGTCCGGCGACTCGGGCAGGAACCAGCGTCTCATCCAAGCCACCTCCAGATCACGAGGAACAGTGCGCCGAGTGCCCCGCTGACCGGCAGGGTGACCAGCCACGCCAACCCGATCTCACCGACGACGGACCAGCGTACGTGGCGCCATCGCTCCCCGGTGCCCACCCCGACCACGGCGGGAGCTACGACGTCGGAGGTGCTGATGGGCGCACCGGCGAGCGGATGCGACCAGGACGATGGCGCCGGACGAGCCCTGGCTGACCAGTCCGTCCAGCGATCGGATCGGGAAGATGCGCCGACCGAGGGTGCGGACCACCCGCCAACCCCCGAGCAGGGTCCCGAAGGTCAACAGGAGCGCGGAGGCGAGCGCCACCCAGAAGGGAACGGCGAAGCGGTCGAGGTTGCCGTTGGCGACCAACGCCGCCGTCATGAGTCCCATCGTCTTCTGTGCGTCATTGGAGCCGTGGGCGAACGCCAGCCCGGCCGAGGTCGCGATCTCGCCCCGCCGGACCGGACGGGCGACGGCCCGGGTGGCCCTCCGGAGGATCCGGCGGGCCAAGCGGATGCCGGCCACCGCCAAGGGGAGCGCCACCACGGTGGACACGAGGAGCCAGAGCAGCGACCCGAACACGCCTTCGGGACGGAGGCCGTGGAGGCCGCCCCAGTACACGGCGCGGCGACCTCCCTGGGCCAGAGCGGCCCCGGCCAAGGCGCCGACCAGGCAGTGGCCCGAGCTGCAGGGGAGGCCTCTCCACAGGGTGAACAGGTTCCAGACCAGGGCACCGAGGATGGCCGCGGCCAGAACCTCCAACATCTGTTGGGGCGGCACGAGGACGATCCCGGCCACCGTGGCCGCCACCGCCGTCCCCACCACCAGCGCACCGATCACATGGAAGACGGCGGCGAGGACGACGGCCGGGGCCGGCCGGAGGGCGCGGGTGACGATGGGCGCGGCGATGGCGTTCCCGGCATCGTGGACGCCGTTGACCACTGCGAAGGCCGCGGCCAGCGCCACCACCACCACGATCACCGGCGAATCCTCTCATGACTGACCCCCCGTGCACGGCCGGAGCACGACCCGCGAGATTGACCCTCGATCCGCCCGTCAACACGCGCGACGCGGCGCTATGATGCGGAGGCCGGAGCGCCCGGAAGGCTCCGGATTTGCAGCAGCAAGGAGGGTCCCGTGATCCACGTGCAGGCGGTATCCACAACCGGTGACCCGGCGCAGCCGACCACCATTCCCGTCTCCAGCGGTCTCGACAACGCGCAGCGGCTCGACCGCCTTGCCCCTCTGATACACCAACTGCTGGCCTGGGACCTCGTCACCCGCACCGAGTCCGGCACCTACGAGTTGCAGGCCGATGTCCAACAGCGGCTGCAGGAGATCTCCGCCATCGCCGCCCCGGCGACCGCCCAGGTCTACCTCGGGCGGAAGTGCGAGACCTGCGGACTGGTGCGGGCCACCCGGATGGTGGAGGGGCATCGGGTCTGCGGTCCCTGCAGCCTGGCCGCCGCCGAGACGACCGCGGCCGTTCCCGAGGCCGAACCGGGCCGGACCGAGCACCACGGCATCCGGTCCCGCTGGCACCGAAAGGCCAGTTGACCAGGGATACCAGCAGGGTTCTCGTCCTGGGAAGGGCGACCGGTCCGGGCGTCCACTTCAACCGACCGGTCACTCGGACGGGAGCACATCGCCGACCTCGGTGAGTTCGGGGGCGCGACCGCGCCCTCAACCCGGTCGCCCCGCCGCCGAACCGGACCGGTCATTGGGCCGCCCCCTTCTGCCGGTCGATCCCCCGGGACACCGCCCCGAGGATCAGCCGGACGACCACGGCGAACAGGGCCAGGTCGGCGAGCATCTGGACGGTGACCACCAATCGGGCCACGTCGGTCTTGGCGGTGATGTCGCCGAATCCCACCGTGGAGAAGACGGAGACCGTGAAATAGAGCGCCGACGTCCGGTCGAGGATCCCGTGGAACGCCGCCGGGTCCGAGTGCGACAGGGTCAGGTAGATCCACGCGAAGAGGACCAGGAACAGGGGGATGACGGTGGCCATGGCCACACCGGCTCTGAGCTGGGGGTGGTCGTGGATCGAGATGAGCCGGACCTCGTTGACGACGACGGCGACGAAGAAGGCCAGCGCCACGGCGAGGCGCAGCGCCACCGACTCGTGGGCCCGGTGCTGGATGGGCAGGAGGTAGTACAGGGCCAGGAGGAGCGCCGCCGTCCCGACGGCTCGTACCGCGGTCTTGACCAAGTGGGACCGTTCGAAGGAACGCAGATCCTGAATGACCGACGGTACCATCCGGCCGGCGCCGTCCTGCGGACCGGTCGCGGGCAGTCCGAATCAGTCAGAGGGGCCGCTGATCGGTGGCCACTCGGCGGGCCACCAGTCTCCCTGCGGGTCGGTGGTCTGACCGACCTCGATGATGTAGCCGTCGGGATCTCGCATGTAGCAACGGGTCTCATAGGCGTGCCGCTTCGGTGGCGTCAGGAACTGCGCCCCCCGGGCGCTCCATTCGGTGTACGCCGTCTGGATGTCCTCGACCCGAATATTGAGGAAGCTGCTGACCCGGTCAGGGTCACGTGGCGTCTCCAGAGTGATTGCCGGCTTGTCGTCGGTGGGGCCCCCGCCGGAGTTGATGATGATCCAGGTGTTGGCCAGAGCGATATTGGTGGGCATCGGGCCAAAGACCACCGTGCCGCCGAGTACCTCGGTATAGAAGCGCCGGGAGCGCTCGACGTCATCGGAGACAATGAAATGGGTTACCACCATCCGCTGGGCGAGCTGCCTCGGATCGGCCATTGGGCGCCTCCGCTCATTGGGCTCATGACGTGTGTCGCCGGAGGCAAACTACCCCACGACCAGCGGATCGAACCTCGGGGAATCCGGCCGCCGGCCCGACCTCACCCCCTTCGGGAACAGGGTCGGGCATGGTAGAACAGCCGACATGGACCTGCGGCCGATCGGATCCCTCCACGTCTCCGTGGTCGGGCTCGGGACCAACAACTTCGGACTCGGTATGCACGAGGACGACGTCCCGCCGGTGGTCGAGGCCGCCCTCGACGCCGGGATCACCTTCTTCGACACGGCCGACTCGTACGGGGACAGCGAGGAGCGGTTGGGCCGGGCCCTCGGGGGACACCGCGACGAGGTGGTCATCGGGACCAAGTTCGGGAGCCCGGTCGGCCGGGACGGAACCGGCGGGGCCGCTCCCGGGTACGTGCGCCAAGCAGTCGAGCGCAGCTTGGGCCGGCTGGGGACCGACCGGATCGATCTCTACCAGCTGCACCGGCCCGACCCCCAGACGCCGATCGCCGACACCCTCGGCGCCCTCCACGACCTGGTCCGGGAGGGCAAGGTGCGCGAGATCGGCTGCTCGAACTTCTCCGCAGCCCAGCTCGGCGAAGCCGACGCCGCGGCCCCCGACGGCGGGCCCCGCTTCGTGAGCGTGCAGAACCACTACAACCTGGTGCATCGGGAGGACGAGCGTGAGGTGCTCCCCGAGTGCGAACGCCTGGGCCTGGCCTACCTGCCCTACTTCCCACTGGCCAGCGGGCTCCTGACCGGCAAGTACACGCGGGGGGAGGCCCCGCCGGACGGCACCCGTCTGCAGCGGTGGGGCGGTCGGGCCGATGGGATCCTCACCGACCGCAACTTCGACATTGCCGGGGAACTACAGAGCTGGGCCGGCGACCGAGGGCACAGCCTGCTCGACGTGGCCGTCGCCTGGCTCCTGTCCAAGCCGGTGGTGGCATCGGTGATCGCCGGCGCCACGAAGGCCGGTCAGGTGCGGGCCAACGCCGATGCCGGCCAGTGGCGGCTGTCGGCGGACGAGGTTGCCGACGTCGAGGCGCTGGCCCCGATCGACAGCGAGCCGGTCGGTCCGGGCCCATCGCCGTGACCGAACGCCGCCTTCCCTCACCGACGCCAGTCGTGCTCCATCGCCGGTGGGTTGGCGGTCCCGGCGGCATCGGTATCGGCTGCATCTGTGCCGGCGGCATCGGTATCGGCGGCATCGGCTGCATCGGCATCGGCTGCATCGCCTGCAGTGAGGTGCCCGGCGTCCGTCGCGTCCTTCGCCACACCATCGGTCCGACCACGCCCACGAAGAAGGACAGGACGAGGATGGCCAGGGCGGCCAGGCCCCGGTCGTCGGCCGACGTCTGGCACTCGTTGACGAACGCATCCCAGTCGGCCCGGGCGGCCGTGTCGGTCACCGGCGGTTCGGGGCCTGCGCCGATGGAAATCGGATCGACCAGGGCGGCGATCGGTGCCTCGGATGCCTTGCCCGGCCCGCAGGTTCCGCCGGCCGCCGGGGCCGGAAGGGCGACCAGCAATCCGGAGATGGCCAACCCCACACCGAAGAGGCCCACCAGGGCGAAACTGAGCCTGATCCAGAACTGATGTGAGGACTGCGTCACCATCGAACCCCTTCCAACCCGAGCGATGTTAGACGCCGCAGTGCACCGGGCGGGTTCGGGGGGTGGTGCAGTCCCGGCCGGCTACTGGTCCTCGGGAATCGCTTCCCACCACTGGCACCACCACTCGGCGCCGACCAGGATCCGCAGCTTCGGGTGCCAGCAGTAGGAGATCTCCTTGTACGGCTCGAGGTAGTACCGGCAGTTCTCGCACTTCTCCTTGCCGGATGGCTTTCCCTTGAGTACCGCATTGTCGGACAGATGTCGCAACTCGATCGACAGGGTCTCGTCGATCTCCTTGGGTTCGGGTTCGGGGATCACGTAGTCGGACATCCCGACAAACTACTGCTGGCGCCGCACCGCCGTGACCTGGGCCTCACCGTCGCGACCCGGGCATCGTGGCCGCGGGAGTCGTCCGGATGTCGTGCGCCGGCAGGCGGCCGTCGGCCGCCGCCGGTCCGGTCGGTCAGACGACTGGCGTGGCGGCGACGAAGTCGGCCAGGACCCGTCCGAGCTCCTCGCCCCTCTGCTCCTGGAGGAAGTGGCCGGCTCCGGCGATCCGGGTGTGGGGTTGTCCGCCGGCCCCGGGAACCAGCTCCTGGAACACACCGTCCCAGCCCGCCGTGGCCGGGTCGCCGTCCGAGTAGGCGGTGAGGAAGGGGCGGTCGAATTCGGACAGCGCGGCCACCGTGGCCCGGCCGATGGCCGCACCGGGGTCGTTGCGGGTGAGGGGGATCAACCCCGGGAACTGGAGCATCCCCGCCTGGTAGCGGGGGTCAGGGAACGGGGCGTCGTAGGCGGCCAGCACGTCGGGGGGCAACGGGCCGGCCGCGGCTTCGAGGAAGGCGCTGGCCGCGATGGCGGGCGTCCGCACCGAGAAGAGGACGTAGTCCACGAGTGCCTCCTGCAGGACCACCCGGTCGTCGCCCAGCCCGTGGTTGGCCCACCCCAGCCGACCGGCGAGCGACGGGTCGGCGGTGTGCAGCACGGTGTTGGCCACCACCACCCGGGCGAAGCGGTCGGGGTCGGCGGCGAGGACGCTGAGGCCGATGGGCCCGCCCCAGTCCTGGGCCAGCAGGGTGACGCCGGTGAGGTCGAGGACGGCGATCAGCCCCTCGATCCACTGGATGTGGCGGGAGAACGTGTAGTCGGTCCGCTCGGCCGGCTTGTCGGAACGGCCGAACCCGATGTGGTCGGGCGCGATCACCCGCAGCCCGGCCGCGGTGAGCACGGGAATGACCGTCCGGTAGAGGTAGGACCAGGTGGGTTGACCGTGCAGCAGGAGGACCACCTCCCCGTCGGCCGGCCCGGCATCGACGTAGTGCATGCGCACGGGAGGGACGCCCCGGGCGGTCACCGTTACATAGTGGGGATCGAAGGAGTAGCCGGGCAGATCGGCGAAGCGGTCGTCGGGGGTCCGCAACACTCCGTCCATGACCCCTCCTCGGTAGTCGGCCACCCGCCAATGGACGCTAGCAACCACCCCGCCGGGGGCGGTGTTCTCTGACGCGGGCGGGCGACCTCGTGCCTGTTCGCCGGCTGACCCTCCACCCGACCCCGGCCCACCGGTTCCGGGCCCCGATGAAGCCCGCACCCGGGCCCCCCGCACCGGTGCCCGGTGTGCCATAGTCGACCGGTGCCGTTGCCACCGATCGATCCCTCCGTCGTGCGCGTCGACGACGCTGGTCTGACCCTGTTGGGGGGCTGGTCGCCGACCAGCGGGCTCCGGCACTTCCCGCGCTCACCGGTCTGCCCCTACACCGGCGCCGACGACGTCGAGGCGATCGACCTTCCCCGAGCCGGGACGGTCTGGCTGCACACCATGGTCAACCTCCCGCCCCCCGGCTACTCCGGTCCGGTCCCCTACGGGCTGGGCATCGTCGAATTGGACGGGACCCCACTGCTCCGGGTCGTCACCCGCCTCGCCGGTGCCGGCCTCGAGCGGGGGACGACGGTGCACCTGGACGGGGAGGAAGTTCCCGGCCCCGACGGGGAGCCGGCGCTGACGTGGGTGTTCCGGTCGTGAGCGACGTGCGGATCACCGGGGTCGGGCTCCATCCCTTCGGCCGGTTCGACGGGGTGACCGGGACGGACATGGGGGTTGTGGCCGTCCGGGGCGCCCTGGCCGAGGCCGGCTGCGGCCCCCGCGATCTGCAGGCCGCGTTCTGCGGTACCGCCTACGGCGGCGTCGCCGCCGGACACCGCGTCCTCGGCGCACTGGCCGGCACCGGCATCCCCATCTACGACGTCGAGGCCGGCTGTGCCTCGGGCGGTGCCGCCCTGCAACTGGCGGCGGCGTCGATCGCTTCGGGGCAGAACGACCGGGTCCTGGCCTTCGGCATCGAGAAGATGCCCAAGGGCATCATCCGCTCGTCATTCTTCGCCCCCTGGCAGGAGTCGGCCGGGCTCACGCCGGCGCCGGCCTACTTCGCGCTGCGGGCCCAGCGGCTGCTGGCCGACACCGGACTGACCGCGGAGCACCTGGCCCAGGTGGTGGTCAAGAACCGCCGCCACGGCGTCGACAACCCGGACGCCATGTTCCGCAAGCCGGTCACCATCGACGAGGTGCTCTCGGCCCGGATGATCTGTCCTCCCCTCACCCTGTTCATGCTGTGTTCGCCGAACGAAGGGGCCGCCGCCGTCGTTCTCGAGCGGCGGCGACAACGGCGACGGCGGCGACGGTGGCGAAGGCATCAGGGTGGCCGGCATCTCCCTCCGCTCCCACCTCCCCGGCAACGTCCTCGGCGAGGATTCGCCGCTGTGCGGGATCGACGACCGGGCCATCACGCCCCCGACCACACTGGCGGCCGACGATGCCTACGCCCAGGCCGGGCTCGGGCCCGACGACGTCGACGTCGTCGAGTGCCAGGACACCGATGCCGCCCGCGAACTGCTGGCCTGGGCCGAGCTCGGCCTGTGCGGTCCCGGCGACCAGGCCGGCATCCTCGCCCACGGCGACGCCATGATCGGCGGACGGCTGCCGATCAACCCGTCGGGGGGACTGCTGTCGAAAGGCGAACCGCTGGGCGCCTCGGCGCTGGGCCAGGTCGTCGAACTGGTCCGCCAGCTACGCGGGACGGCGGGGGTCCGCCAGGTGGAGGGGGCACGGGTCGGGCTGGCCCACGTGATCGGGCGGGGCGCCAACGCCTGCGTCACCGTGCTCATCGGGTAGCGGGACGTGGAACCGTTCGACCCGCGGACGGTCCGGGCCGCCTACGACGCCACCGCTGCCGACTATGCGGCCGCCTTCGCCGACGATCTCGACAAGCTTCCGCTCGACCGGTCCGTCCTCGACGCCGCCGTCGAGAAACTCGAACCGGGGGCGACGGTCGTCGACCTCGGGTGCGGCCCCGGGCAGGTCTCCCAGTACCTGGCCGACCGGGGGGCCCGGACCATCGGCGTGGATCTCGCCCCCGAGATGCTGGCCCAAGCGGCCCGGCGCACCAGGGGCCTCGACTTCGCCGGGGGTGACATGCGGGCGCTGCCCTTCGGCCCCCAGGTCTTTTCGGCCGCGGTGGCCTTCTACTCGATCCAACATCTGCCCCGGGTCGAGCTCCCATCGGTGCTCGGTGAGATCCGGAGGGTGCTGGCCCCGGGAGGGGTGCTGGTGATCGCCACCCATCTGGGCGCCGGCGAGGTCACCGTCGACGAGTTCCTCGGCCACGCCATCGAGCCGGTCGGGGGCACCATGTACGGGAGCGAGGAGCTCCGAGCCGCGCTGGCACGGCACTCCTTCGGCGTCGACCGGACCTGGTACCGGGAGTCGCTCCCCCACGAGCACCCCTCCCGGCGGATCTACCTGATCGGCCGGCGCGACGACGGGTGAGCTGGGTCCAGGCGGAGGGCGAAATGGGCTTTGACCGATTCGTCGGTCGCCGGATCGCCGACCTCGTTCACCTCCTCCAGGATGACGAACCTCGACTGCAGGGCAGGCCTCAGCCGGGCCAGCTCGACGCCGAGCTCACCGATCTCTTCATGGTGGAGCAGGTACTGGGACTCGCCCACGGGTTCGAAGATACGGATGTCCCACCACGACAGCCCCTCCTCGGCCAGCGTCACATCCATGATCAGGACGTGATCGTCGAATTCGTACACCCAGGGGGGCTCCTCACCCAGGCGGCGCAGCTCCCCCACCGTATTGACATCGACGATGAACAGTCCTCCGTCGTTGAGATGGTCGGCCACGGCGGCGAACATCGACTCCCAGGCGGCGAAGGTCAGGAGGTGGTTGATGCTGTCGAACACGCAGATGACCACGTCGAACCGGCGGCCGAGGGCGAACGAGCTCATGTCCCCTTCGATCAACTCGGCGGTGGGGACCTTGGTCCGGGCCACGGCCAGCATCTCCGGCGACCGGTCCAGCCCGGTCAGGGCACCGAACAGGGTGAGGTGGGCCAGGATCGATCCGGTGCCGCAGCCGAGCTCGAGCAGCGATTGCGCCTCGGGCCGGTAGCGGTCGATGAACTCGACCACCCGTGCCGCCCGCGGGGCCGGATCGTCCATGGCGGCGTCGTAGAAGCGGGCGAAACGCTCGTAGGCGTACATCGTCAAACGGTGCCACAGCGGGCACCGGGTCCGCTGAGCCTGCCCGCTCGAGCGCTCAGCGGACCCGGCTCCCTGGCATCGGCTGATTCACAATCTTGCTTGAGCGAGCCCCGATCGCATCCGACCCGGTGTCGGATCCGAGATTCCGCGTCGGCGCTAGAGTCCCCCGGGTGACGTTGACACCGGACGCAGTGCTGCTCGACGGGAAGGTGGCCGTGGTCACCGGCGGTGGATCGGGAATCGGCCGCGGCGTGGCCCGAACGCTGGCCGCGTTCGGCGCCACCGTGGCCATCTGGGAGCGCGACTCGGAAACCTGCGACGCGGCCGCCGCCGAGTTCGGGGGCCTCGGGATCACCGTCGACGTCCGGGAGAGCGAGCAGGTCGACGCGGCACTGGCCCGCACCCGCGACGAGGCCGGCGAGGTCCAGATCCTCGTCAACAACGCCGGTGGTGTATTCGCCGTCCCCTTCCTCGAGAGCAAGGAGAAGGGCTGGGACGCCTTGTACCGGGCCAATCTCAAGCACGTCATCCTGTGCACGCACCGGGTGGCCCAGGCCATGGTGGCAGCGGAACTGCCAGGCAGCATCATCAGCGTCACCTCGATCGAGGGTGTGCGGGCGGCCCCCGGCTACGCGGCCTATGCGGCGGCCAAGGCCGGGGTGATCAACTTCACCAAGACGATCGCCCTCGAACTGGCGCCCCACGGGATCAGGGTCAACGCCCTGGCCCCCGACATCACCATGACCGAGGGCCTCGCCGCGGTCGCCCCGCCGGGCAGCGGCGATCGGTTCGGACACGTGGTCCCCATGGGGCGGGTGGGACACGTCGACGAGATGGCCGGCGCCGCGGTGTTCCTCGCCTCCGACCTCTCTTCCTATGTGACCGGGCAGACCATCCACGTCGACGGCGGCACCCACGCCGCCAGCGGCTGGTACCACCACCCGGTGTCGGGCGACTACATCCTCGGCCCGGCCTGACCGCGGCGGCAGAGGAAGGTCGGCCCCTCGCCGTTCAGTGGCCGAGGGCGGGATGCCGGCGGGCCACCATGGGGACGACCACGCTGCGGGGCGAGAGCCAACCGGCAGCGGCCGAGATCCGATTGGCCAATCCGGGGATGACCACGGCCCGGTCGGCGTCCAACCCGGCCACCGCGGCCTTGGCCACGTCGCCCACCGGCACCCACATCATCTTGGGCATGGCCCCGGCGGCTTCCTCGTCGGAGATGCCGGCCGCCGCGGCGAAGCCGGTATCCACCGGGCCCGGGCACAGCACGGTCACGGTCACACCCTTGTCCCGCAACTCGCCGCGCAGGGCGTGGCTGTACGAGAGCACGAAGGCCTTGCTGGCCCCGTAGGCGGCCTGGCCGGGCAGGGGCTGGTACGCGGCGGTGGAGGCCACGTTGAGGACGGCGCCGCTGCGGCGCTCGACCATCCCCGGCACGAACAGGGAACACAGATGCACCACCGCTTCGACATCGGTCCGCACCAGGGCCAGCTCGGCCGCCGGATCGGAGCGGTACACCGGGCCCATGGTCGAGAATCCGGCATTGTTCACCAGGATGTTGACCGACAACGAACGGCGCTCGAGCTCGTCCACGATCGAGCTCCGGGACACGTCGTCGGCCAGATCGGCGACCATCACCCCGGCCCGGATGCCGTGCCTGGCCGTCAACTCGTCGGCCAGGGCGCGCAGCTTCTCGTGGCTCCGGGCCACCAGTGTGACCCCGAGCCCCCGGGCGGCGAGCAGGCGGGCGATCTCGGCGCCGATGCCGGACGAGGCTCCGGTCACCAGGCAGGTGCGGTCGGGGTTGGGGGCGGGAAGGACCATCGACGAAGCGTAGGTCCGGCCCGGCTCAGCGGCGACCGGGTGCGGCGTACACGGCCCGGGCCCGGAAGCGGAGCGGTCGCTCGCCCAGCTCCTCGAGGTAGTGGGCCACCCACCCGGCCACCCGGGCCACCGTGAACAGCGTCCGTCCGGCGTCGGATGCCATCCCCGTCGACCAGGCGATGGCGGCCATGGCCAGGTCCACGTTGGGGAGCGGGATCGAATGGGCGTCGGCCAACTCGACGAGCGACCCGACCAGCTCGACCTGCCCGGGGGCGGCCAGGTGCTCGAACAGCCGGAGGAGGACGGTGAACCGGGGATCGCCGTGCTTGTAGACCGAGTGCCCGAAGCCGGGCAACACGCGCTGCCACCGAAGGGTGTCGTCGAGCGCCCGTTCCACGCCCTCGCGGTCGGCGTCGACCAGCAGCGAATAGGCGAGCTGACTGGCCCCCCCGTGCAGGGGGCCGGCGATGGTGCCGAGGGCGGCCAGCACGGCGTCATAGATATCGGCCCGGGTGGAGGCGGCGATCCGCACCGCCATCGTCGAGGTGGCCAACTCGTGATCGGCCATCAGCACCATGGCGGCGTTGACCGCCTTGATCAGCTCCGCGGTGGGCTCGGGGGTCAGCGCCGAGGCCAGGCGTTCGGCCATCGAGCCCTCAGCTTGGGGCCCGCCACCCGGGGTGCCCAGCACGTCGACCATCGAGGCGGTCAGCCGGCGGGCGGTCCGGATGACGGTCTCGGGCCGGAGGTCGGCGCGGAGCGGGTCCAGGGCGCCGGCCATGACCACGGCCCAGCGGATCCGATCGCTCGTCCCCACCTCCGGCGGGCGGCCCAGGACCAGGGCCGACCAGTCGGCGGCGGCGGCGGGGGCGGTGTTGGTGGAGAGATCACCAGGCGCATCGCCGGGAGGATCGGCGGACTCTTCCCGGTCGACACCCCACAGCCATTCGGCCGCCTGTTCGTAGCGCCACCCGGTGGCCAGGTCGGTGGCCCGGCGCCCGCGGTAGATCGGACCGTCCTCGGTGAGCTGGGTGATCCCGGTGGTGATGGTGACCATGCGGGTCTCGACGGCCTTGCCCTGTCGGGATCGCCGGGCCAGACGCTCGACCTCGTCGATGTCGAACAGGCTCCTCCTCCCCGAGGCGGCCGGGTGGGAGGCCAGCAGCCCGCGACTCACGTAGGCGTAGAGGGTCGACACCTTCACCCCGAGCCGGCGGGCGGCTTCGTCGCTCTCCAGCATCCGGGTCACCGGCTCAGCCTATCCTGCCGACAACATTGACTTGATCAATATTTACAGTCAAGAAACCGGGCGTCACACTGGAGATGAGACAAGGAACCAGACCCGCCGGCGGCAAGGGCCGCCCGGACCAGAGAGAGGAGCATCCCATGCCCACCGCCGTCCAAGAGCTGATGTCGTCCCCACCGGTCACCTGTGACGTCGACGCGTCACTGACCGAAGCCACCTCGTTGATGAACAGCCGCCAGATCGGATCGGTGGTGGTGACCGACCACCGGGCCATCGTCGGCATCCTCACCGAACGCGATCTGCTGCGCGCCTCGGCCACCAGCGCCGACCCCCTCACCGAACCGGTCCGACGGTGGATGACCGCCGACCCCGACGTGCTCGCCCTCGACGACGAGGTGGTGGAGGCCTGGTCGGGGCTCACCCACCACCACTACCGCCATCTCCCGGTGGTCGACGACGGCCGGTTGGTCGGGGTGGTGTCCATCCGGGATCTCCTGACCGTGGCCCAGATCCGACCGGCCGACGAGGTCAGCGCCGATGTGCCCCGGGGCCTCGAAGGGGTGGTGGTGGCCGAGACCTCGGTCGGGGACGTCCGCGGGCAGGAGGGGTTCTTCCACTACCGGCAGTACTCGGCCACCGAGCTGGCGGCCCGGCGATCGCTCGAGGACGTGTGGCAGTTGCTGTTCGACGGAGCGCTCCCCGATCGGGCCGGCTCGGAACGGTTCGCCGCCGAGGTGGCCGGCCTGCGCACCATCCCCCCGGGTCTGGCGGCGATGCTCCCCACCCTGGCCGGCATGGGATCGCCGCTCGACGTCCTCCGCACCGCCGTCTCCATCCTCGGCGCCGAGCTCGGCTGGCGGCCCACCCACGACATCGACCACCAGGAGCTGCGGGCCCAGGCCCTCCGCCTCTGCGCCGTCGTCCCCACCGTGCTCACCGCCGTCCACCGACTCCAGCAGGGCAAGGATCCCGTCCCCCCGCGTGACGATCTGGGGTACGCCGCCAACTACCTGTGGATGCTGTCCGGGGAAGAGGCTCCGGCCGCCCACGTCCGGGCCGTCGAGGAGTACCTGGTGCTCACCATCGACCACGGATTCAACGCCTCCACCTTCACCGCCCGGGTCATCGCTTCGACCGGCGCCGACCTGGCCGCGGCCATCGTCGGAGCTGTCGGGGCCCTGTCCGGTCCCCTCCACGGGGGTGCCCCGAGCCGGGCCCTGGCCATGCTCGACTCGATCGGGACGCCCGACCGGGCCGAGGCCTGGATCCGGGAGGCCGTCCTGCGCGGTGACCGGATCATGGGCTTCGGCCATCGCGTCTACAAGACCGACGATCCCCGGTCGGTCTTCCTGCGGGACGTGGCCAGGAGCCTGGGCGGCGACCTGGTCGACTTCGCCGAGCAGGTGGAGCGGACCACGGTCGACGTCCTGGCCGAGCTCAAGCCCGGACGCCAGCTCTACACCAACGTCGAGTTCTTCGCCGGCGTGGTCATGCACACCTGCGGCATCCCCCGGGAGATGTTCACCCCGACCTTCGCCTCGAGCCGGACCATCGGGTGGGCCACCCACGTGATGGAGCAGGCCGCCGACAACCGGCTGATCCGCCCGGCGGCGCGGTACGTGGGCCCGCCCCCGCCCCAGCCCGTTCCCGCCCTCTGACCCGCACGGCCTGACCGGACACGGCCTGCACGGCTCGGCTCGGCCGACCGGCTCCACGCGGGCGGCGGGACCACCGGGGGGGCGATGCCGGGCGGGGCGATGGCATGCTCTTCGACCCACTGGAGGTTCAGCTGGCGGCGGACGAACCGCCAACCCTCGTCCGTCTCCCGGTAGATGTCGCCGTAGCGGATGAACCAGACCACATCGGTCCCGTACCCGACGCCGGCCGACGATGCATGGTGAGCGACGCAGTAGACGTCTCCGGTGGCCAGGCCGCCGTCGACGACATACCGGTGGTTGGTCATCTGATGGAAGGTGCGGTCGTAGACCCCGAGGCCGTCGGGGATCCGGCGCAGGGCGTCGTGTCCTTGGCGGGTGACGACCGGCTCGAGACTGTCGGGGAAATTGGGGACCACCAGCTCGCCGTCGGCCACGAACAGACCGGCCAACCGCTCGCCGTCCCGGTCGTCGACGGCGGCACCGTAGTCCGTCGACAGATCGCGGAGCGCACCGATGGTGGCCTGACCGTCGGGAGACCGGAGGGGACCGGTCACGGGCGGTCGGGACCGCCCCGGTCGCCCGGCCGTCATGGCGAACCGCTCGGCGAAGGCCGACATCTCGTCGTGGATCCGGGCCAGGTCGTCGCTCATCGAGGTCGAGACGACCAGGCGGGTGGCACCGGCCGCCCGGGCGTCCTCGATCTCCTGCTCCGAGGTGGTGGGCAGGTAACCGGACAGGGAGAGCTCGATGCCGGCCGGATCGCGACCGGCTTCCTCGGCCGCGACCCGCATCTGGGTCATCCGGAGGGACAGGTCCTCGGCCGCCAGGCCGAGGGGCTGGAACCCGTCGCCGAGACGTCCGGCCCGTCGGGCCGCCGCCTCGCTGTGCCCCCCGATGTGGATGGGCACCCCGTGCGGCCGGGCCGGCTTGGGGTACGAGTGGGCATGCCGGAACGAGAAGAACTCGCCCTCGAAGTCGGCGCCCGACGGCCCCGAGTCGGCCCACAGAGCGCGCATGGCGGCGATCGTCTCGTCGGTACGACGGCCCCGGGTCCGCGGATCGGCTCCGGTGGCCCGGAGCTCCTCGTCCATCCACCCCACCCCGACGCACATCCGTACCCGGCCTCCCGACAGGACGTCGACGGTGGCGATCCTCTTGGCCAGGACCACCGGATGATGGTTGGGGAGGACCAGCACGCCGGTGGCCAGTCCGATGCGGTCGGTGACGGCGGCCAGGTAGGCCATCAGATCGAGCGGATCGGGGATCCGGCAGTCGTCGGGCAGCGGCATCTTCCCCGAGGAGGCGTAGGGATAGATGCTCTGGTAGTCGGAGACCACGACCGCGTGTTCCACCAGGACCACCGATTCGAACCCGCAGGCCTCGGCGTGGCGGGCGAACGAGGTCATCCACTCGGGGTCGGCGGTGACCCCCGATCGGACTGGGGGGATGATCCCGAACCGCATGGTCTGGCTCACTTTCGTCAGTGCCCGGCGGCCGCTTGTTCGGAGCGGTGCGCTCGGCGGGCCGGAGTTGGCTCGACCCCCCTCCCGGGAGACCGCTCACTAATGTAGTGAGGTGAGCAAGTCCAGCCGAGGCGGAGCTTCGAGAGTCGGCTGCCCTTCGATCGTCGGACCGTGACCACCCGATGAGCGAGTGGGTCGACGACGGGCCAACGGGCCAGCGGGACCAGCCTCGGCCCCCGGACTCCGACGTCGTCCCGCCTCAACCGGCGCCGGTTCATCGGCTTGACGGCGGCCGGAGGAGTGGCCACCGCGGCGGTGGCCCTGGGCATCGCCGAATCGCAGTCCGGCGGCAGCCCCAAGGCCGCCGACAAGATCCACGCCCAGGCCAAGCTCTCGCATCACCAAGAACATCAGCACCCGGACCGGGCCACCACCGCGGTCGTCCACGGGGTCAGGCTCCCGACCTCGCCCGCCATCATCGCCGAGAACGCCAAGACCGGTGACGCCTGGTGGACGACGACGGTGCCGGTCGACCGGGCCATCGAGGGCTACGCCAGCCAGGTCAGCGCGGTGCACGGCGACAAGGTCACCCTGTTCGTGAACACCAAGGCCCCACGGTTCCATGTCGAGGCCTATCGCATCGGGTACTACCAGGGCATCGGCGGGCGCCTGATCTGGACATCGGAGGAGCGGCGCGGGATCCAGCAACCGGCCCCCGAGCTCATCGCGCCCACCAACACCATCGAATGCCACTGGTCGCCGTCGGTCTCCTTCACCGTCGACCGGAGCTGGCCACCGGGTGCCTACCTGTTGAAGCTGGTCGGCTCCACCAGCGAGCAGCAGTACGTGCCCTTCTGCGTTCGCGACGACACCTCGCGGGCCGCCATCGTCATCCAGCACAGCGTGACCACCTGGCAGGCCTACAACCGCTGGGGTGGCTACAGCCTCTACTACGGCAACAGCGGCGGGGCGCTCTCGTTCACCCACGCCCCGGCCGGCGGCACCTACGCCGACCGCGCCCGCGTCGTCTCGTTCGACCGTCCCTACGACTTCGACTGGGCGTCGGGGGCGGCCGACTTCGTGGGCAACGAGATCCCGGTGATCTACCAGGCCGAGCAGCTGGGTCTCGACGTCACCTACTGGACCGATGTCGACCTCCACACCAATCCGCAGCTTCTGAAGAACCACAAGGCGCTGATCAGCCTGGGCCACGACGAATACTGGTCCGCTCCGATGCGGGTCGGCGCCCAACGGGCGCTGTCCGCCGGGGTGAACCTGGCCTTCCTCGGCGCCAACGCCTGCTACCGCCAGATCCGGTTCGAATCGTCACCGCTGGGCAACAGCCGGCGCCAGATCTGCTACAAGTCGGCGGCCGAGGATCCGATGGCCGGTCACAACCCCGAACTGGTCACGGTGAACTGGCCGCAGCCACCGGTCAACCGTCCCGAATCGAACCTGATCGGGAGCACGTATCAGGACATCGAGGCCCAGGCCGACATGGTGGTCACCGATCCGGGCTCCTGGATCTTCGAGGGACTCGGGCTCTCCGCCAACGCCGTCCTGCCCAGCGTGGTCCAGGGCGAGTTCGACCGCTACGTCCCCGGCGGTCGGCCCGGCCAACCTGGATGTGATCGCCCATTCGATCGTGCCCAACCGGGGCGGGAACTACTCCGATGTCACCTGGTACACGCTGCCCGGTGGCGGAGGGGTGTTCGCCACCGGTAACGCCTCGTGGGTCGGCCACCTGGCCAACAGCACCCTGATCCCACCCAACGTGATTCCCGACGCCATCCCCGGGGTGACCGAACCCATGCTGCGGATGATGGAGAACCTGTACTCTGTCATCGGCCTGGGCCCGGCCAGCCTCACCCGCCCGTCACAGGGGAATTGGCAGAGCATCTATACGCCCGGCTCGCCCTCCAGCGCCGCTCCCAACACGATCAACGCGGCCTGAGAACCGGGCCGCGACTGGGCCGGCACGGGATCCTCTGAGCGATGGGAGCCCGGAAACGCAGCAGCCCGGGACGTGAACATGCGTCCCGGGCCGGCGATTGCTCTGAGCATTACCCGATCTTTCTCGTCACGAAACCGGGCCCACTTGAGGCCGTTGGCACGCGACGTCCGGTCGGATTATTCGCTCAGGGTGATGGGCTGATCGTCGAGGGAGAGCCCGTCGACGCCGTCGGGAAGCACGGATGACTGTTCGTTCAACTTTTCGGCCAGGGCTGCGTTCTGCTCCGCCAGGTACTCACGGATCCGCTCGTCGATTTCGGCCATCAGCTGCGGGTTCTCGGTCAGGAAGGTCTTGACGTTCTCGCGGCCCTGGCCCAACTGCTCACCCTCGTAGGTGAACCAGGCACCGGACTTCTTGATGAACCCGAGCTCGACCCCGACGTCGAGGAGTGATCCCTCGCGGCTGATACCCCGGCCGAACGTGATGTCGAACTCCGCCTGCTTGAACGGAGGGGAGCACTTGTTCTTGACCACCTTCACCCGGGTCCGGTTGCCCACCTGATCCGCACCGTCCTTGATGGTCTCGATGCGCCGGATGTCCAACCGGACGGACGAGTAGAACTTGAGCGCCCGACCACCCGGGGTGACCTCGGGCGATCCGTACATGACGCCGATCTTCTCCCTGAGCTGGTTGATGAAGATGGCGATGGTCCGCGACTTCGACAGGGTGCCGGTCAACTTGCGCAGCGCCTGGGACATCAGGCGGGCCTGGAGCCCGACGTGGGAGTCCCCCATCTCACCCTCGATCTCCGCCCGGGGGGTCAGCGCGGCCACCGAGTCGATGACCAGCACGTCGAGCGCTCCCGACCGGATCAACATGTCGGAGATCTCCAATGCCTGCTCACCGGTGTCCGGCTGCGAGATGAGCAGATCGTCGATGTTGACACCGATGGCCTTGGCGTAGACCGGGTCCATGGCGTGCTCGGCGTCCACATAGGCGCAGATCCCGCCGTTGCGTTGCGCCTCGGCCACCACGTGCATGGCCAACGTCGACTTGCCCGACGACTCCGGTCCGAAGATCTCCACGATGCGGCCACGCGGAAGGCCACCGATACCCAGGGCCAGGTCGAGCGCCAGCGCCCCGGTGGGGATGGCCTCGATGTTCATGTGCAGGTTCTCGCCCATGCGCATGATGGACCCCTTGCCGAACTGCTTCTCGATCTGACCCAGGGCCATGTCCAGTGCCTTGTCACGTTCCATGTCTTCTTCTTCTCTCCTCGG
Organism: uncultured Acidimicrobiaceae bacterium; assembly: GCA_963812885.1. GTDB lineage: Bacteria > Actinomycetota > Acidimicrobiia > Acidimicrobiales > RAAP-2 > Bog-756. Next base: position 414,927 of record CAWEWZ010000008.1, read on the forward strand.
TGTTGTTACTCACTTGACCGTGCCGACCCTACGGAGAAGGTGTGACACATGACCGGTGGGCCCGAACCAGGGTCCGGAGCCGATCTCCATGGACTGATGTGCTTCCACGACGAGATCACTCTAGACCCGAACGCATGTTCGATGGCGGATCCGGTCACCGGCCGCCGGCTCGGCCGCCCACGCCGCCGGAACGGCCGTCGGCACCGCCGCTCCGGCCCCGGAATGCAACCAATTCGACATCGGCTCGGAGTAGCCTCGCCCTGCAATGCCCGATGAACGACCCGCCATCCGGATCAGCACCGGAGGGCACGTCCGGCCCCGGACCGGCCGCTCGAGATTCCGACCTCACCGGTATGACCCCGGCCGTTCCCGGTCCGGGGCCCGGGAGCAGCTCCGCCACCGGAGGCACCGGAGGCGCCGGGGCACCGACCGTCTACTCCCGGCAGGAGCTCCGGAGGCAGTCCAAGGGGAGCGGCGGCCCGTCCCGCACCCGGTGGTACGTCCTCGCCGGGGTGGCGGTGGTGCTGATCGGGGTACTGGGCGCCTTCTTCGCCACCAGGAACGACAAGAACGGAGCCAAAGACGCGGCGGCGGCAACCACCACCAGCGTGGCGGCTGCGCCCGGGGCCACCTGCCCGCTGACCGGGACGCCGGCCCCGGGCGGGGTCGTGCCCGCCCGCCCCGCCCTCGGGGTGAAGATCGGCAACTATCCCGGCGACCGGCCCTCGGCCGGCCTCAACCAGGCCGACATCGTGTTCGAGGAGCCGGTGGAGGGCGCCATCACCCGGCTCCTGGCGGTGTTCCAGTGCCAAGGGGCTCCCCTGGTCGGCGACCTCCGGTCGGCGCGGGCGCCCGACGTCGGCATCCTCTCCCAGCTGTCGGACCCGCTGTTCGTCCACGCCGGCGGGATCGATCCGGTCATCGCCCTGCTCGCCTCCGCACCGCTGATCGACGACAACCTGTACTCGGGAGACCGGGGCTCGGCCATCATCCAGCAGCCGGGGCGGGTGGCGCCGTACGCCACCTTCGTCACCACCGCCTCCCTGTGGGCGTTCAATCCTTCGGACAACAAGCCTCCGGCGCCCATCTTCCACTACACGTCGGCGCTGCCCGCGGGAGCGGTGGCCGGTTCGGGGGCCAGCGTCCACATCCCGTTCTCCTCGACATCCGACGTGACCTGGACGTGGAATCCGTCGGCGGGCTACGAGCGGTCCTACGCCGGGTCGCCCGACATGCTGCTCGGCGGCGGCGCAGACCAAGGCGGCCAACGTCGTGATCATGACCGTGCAGACGTCGGACGGCCCCTGGGTCGAGAACGAGGAGGGCGGGTTGGAGGTGCAGGTGAACGCCATCGGCTCCGGGCCTCTGCTGGTGATGCGGAACGACGCGGCCATCGCCGGCACCTGGAGTCGGTCCAGCCTCACCCAACCGGCCACCCTCTCGGCGGCCAGCGGGGCTCCGATCACCCTGCAGCCCGGCAACACCTGGGTCGAGCTGGTGCCGGCCGGCATCCCGGTGACGCCGGCGGCGGCTCCCGGCCCGGCGACCACCGCCGCCCCTGACGAGCTACCCGAGGGCTCGGGCCGGAGCGGTCTCTCCTGATGCCGACCCGAGCGTCCGCCGCAACAGGTCGAGGGCGGCGATGGTGGCGTACTGCCGGACCCGGTCCCGGTCGCCGGGCACGTTGAACCCGAACGACTCGGTCGGGTGGCCGGCCCGGGCCAGACCGACGAACACCGTCCCGGGGGGCCTGGCCGTCCTGCGGTTCGGGACCGGCCACCCCGGTGATGGAGAGCCCGACGTCGGACTCGAGGACCCGGCGGGCGCCCTCGGCCATGGCCCGGGCCGCCTCCTCGGAGACCACCGGTCCCTCGGGCACGCCGAGGACGGCGAACTTGACCTCCGAGGCGTAGGACACCACCGAGCCACGGAACCAGTGACTGGCCCCGGGCACGTTGACCAGGCGGGACGACGCCAGTCCGCCGGTCAGGGACTCGGCCAGCCCGAGGGTCAGCCCGCCGGCCATGACCGCCGCGGCCACGGCATCCTCGATGGCCTCCTCGTCCACGCCGAACACCACGTCCCCGGCCGCGGCGGCCAGGACCCGCCGGATCTCGGCCTCCTCGGCATCCAACAGCACCGATGCCGTCTGTTGGTCCCCGGCCCGCACCGTGACCCGGACCTTGATCCCCTCGATCCCGCTGGCCAGGAAGGCGATGGTGGCCGACCCTGCCGGTCCCCTTCCCGGGTCCCGCCGCGCCCTCCGGCGCCGGCGGAGCGTCGAGGCGGGCGATGTGCCCGGCCAGCGCCTCGGCCAGCCCGGACTCGCTCATCCCCCAGGTCCGCAACACCCGGCTGGCGATGACGCCGGTGGACTCGCCGCCTCGGCCATCCTCTGCTGCAGATCGGGGACGATGGCCCGTTCGAACATGTCGGCCATCTCGTAGGGGACGCCGGGGACCGCATAGATGACCTTGTGGCCCACCGGGCAGATCAACCCGGGAGCCGTGCCCTTGGTCTGGGGGATGATGGTGGCTCCTTCGGGCACGTCGGCCTGTCGGAGGTTCGAGTCGGGCATCTCCCGGCCCCGGCTCGAGAACATGGCACGGATCCTCTCCACCACGTCGGCGTCCCGGTGCAGGGGCACGTTCATGACCTCGGCGATGGCGTCGCGGGTGATGTCGTCGTGGGTCGGCCCGAGGCCGCCGCACACGATGACTCCGTCGCTGCGGGCCAGAGCCGTGCGGAAGGCCAGCACCATCCGGTCGTGATTGTCCCCCACCGCCTGGTGGAACTGGGAGGTGACCCCGACCGCGGCCAGGTGCTCGCCCATCCACTGGGAGTTGGTGTCGGTGATCTGGCCCAGGAGCAGTTCGGTACCGACGGCGACGATCTCGATGCGCATCGGCGGTCAGGCCGCCGAGCTGGTGCCGTCGGCCGCGCCGACGCCGGGCCCGGCGATCGTCGCGCCGCTCCCACGGGCGGCCCGCCGGCCGTCGAGGAAGTACTGGCCGCCGGTGAACAGGGTCATGGCCGTGGCCGCCCAGATAGCCGCAGACAGCACCCCCTGGTGGGTGGCCAGTGGCGGGGCCAGGCAGAGACCGATGGCCACGTCCTGGAGCAGCGTCTTGACCTTGGCCGTCGTGCGGGCCGGAATGGAGACGCCATGCCGGCCGACCACCGACCGGTAGATGCTCATGGCCACCTCGCGGACGGCGATGAGGGCCACCGGGAGCCACCAGACGATACCTTTGGCCACCAGGGCGAAGAGGGCGCCGAGGACCACGACCTTGTCGGCCAGGGGATCGAGGAAGGCACCCGACCGGGTGGTCCCCTGGCGTCGGGCCAGCCACCCGTCGATGCCGTCGGACAGGGCCAGGATGCCGCCGAGCACGAACGTGGTCCAGCTGGCCCCCCACAGCATGATGAGGGCGATGACCACCGGAGTGGCCAGCAGCCGCAGGAGGGTGATGGCGTTGGCCGGGGTGAGCAGGGCCGACGGCCCGAAGGTGGTGGTCCGGGTGGCCGACGCGGGCGCAGGTGCTCCGGGGATGATGGCGCCGTCGCTCATCGGACGGTGCCCGACAGGGCCGGGGCAGCCGCACCCGTCGCCGGTGTCCGCTGGTCTGCGGACTCGGCCACCAGGTCGGGCCCGTCGGCGCCGGTGACCACCAGTTCGACGAACGATCCCACCGGAATGTGCTCGGGGACGTTGACGATCCCGTCGATCTCCGGGGCCTCCCGATAGGTCCGCGCCTCGCCCGGGCTGTCGACCAGCACCTCGACGGTGGTGCCGATCAGGCCTTCCCGACGGGCGGCGGTGATGCGCGTCCTGGAGCTCGGCACACTCACGCAGCCGCTCGGCCATCAGCTCATCGGGCACCTGGTCGTCGAGCCCGGAGGCGAAGGTGCCGACCTCGTTGCTGAAGGGGAAGAAGCCCACCCAGTCGAGCCGGGCCTCGGCGATCCACTCGAGGAGGTGGTCGTGATCGGCTTCGGTCTCACCGGGGTACCCGATGATGAACGACGACCGGAAGGCCGCCGTCGGCTCGGCCCGCCGGATCGATCCGATCCGGTCGAGGAAGCGGTCGCCGTCGCCCCAACGCCGCATGCGCTTGAGCAACGGCCGTGACACGTGCTGGAGGGAGAGGTCGAAGTAGGGCACTCCGGTGGCGAGCATGGCCTCCACGAGGGCGTCGTCGAGCGTCGACGGGTAGAGATAGAGCAGTCGGGTCCACCGGACCCGCTGGGCCACCGCGGCCACCAGGTCGACGATGGGTCGCCTGGCCCCGACGGCCGGGCCGTCGAGGCGGGGTTCGGTCCTTCCGCCCGAGCGGTCCAGGGCGAACGACGAGAGGTCCTGGGCCACCAGGACCACCTCCCGCAGGGACCGGTCCCGGCCCCCGAGTTGATCCACCTCGGCCAGGATCGAGTCGACCGATCGCGACCGCTGCTTGCCGCGGAACGAGGGAATGGCGCAGAACCCGCAGTTCCGGTCGCACCCCTCAGCGATCTTGATGTAGGACCACGGGGCGTTGGCGGCGGGGCGGGGCAGGTTCAACAGATCGAACGAGGGGGTCGGCGGGTCGGTCGGGGCCGCCCCCGGCTTGTGGCCGAGGGTGACCGGGGTCGGCGTTTCGTGCGCAGCGCCGGATCCGGTCAATGACGCCCCGAACGGTGCCACCAGGTCCACCTCGGGCAGGGCCCCGGCCAACTCGTCCCCGTAGCGCTCGGCCATGCAGCCGGTGACCACCAGCCTGGCCCCGGCCTGACGGGACTCGGAGAGGGCGAGGATGGTGTCGATCGATTCCTGACGGGCTGCCTCGATGAAGGCGCAGGTGTTCACCACCACGAGCTCCGCCGCCTCGGGCGAAACGGCCGCCTCGAGGCCTTCCCCGGTGAGGGTCCCGACCAATTTGTCCGAGTCGACCTGGTTCTTCGGGCAGCCCAACGTCTCGATCCAGTACCGCTCGGCCACCAGGACAATCTACCGGGCTCGGGAGGCGGCAAGTCCTCATCTGCCCCCTGACGGGCCCAGCCGGGACCGGGATCGGTCAGTCCAAAGGGGTCTTCGGCCCCCTGCCGGCCCGATTCGGCTCCGGGGCCCCCGGTTGGTGTGACTCAGGTAGACGACGCCGGCGTCAGGTGCCGGCGGTCTCCGATGCCCTGATACAGCGGTCCACGATGTCCCGAGACATCAGCGGAGAGGGAGGGATTTGAACCCTCGGACCCAGTTACCCAGGTCAACTCATTAGCAGTGAGTCCGATTCGGCCGCTCTCGCACCTCTCCTGGCTACATCTGGGCGACAATGCAGGGTCCAGACGCTCCCGCGGGCATCATAGAGGGAAGGGTGAGGATTGGTCGCGGCGGGAGCGCTGCTCAAGCCATCAGTCGCCGTTGCCGATGAATAGGCATGGCGGTGATCGTGGCAACCTCCGACCTCTCGACCGAACTGGCACTCGCGGTGGTCCTGTTTGGCGGGGTTCTCTCGGTCGCCCTGTACCTCCTCCCCTTCATCATCGGGGAGGCCCGAGGCGTTCCTCACCTCCGCAGCCTTCTCGCCATCAATCTTCTGCTGGGATGGACGCTCATCGGTTGGGTGGCCGTCTTGGCCATGGCCTGTCGCGCAAAAGGCTGCTCCAGTGGTCCCCCACCACGTGATCAGCCGCCAACGTCAAGCAATCGCAATCGTGCTACGACCCGCAGGTGGTACCCAATGGCTTGACGAGTGAAGCGGCATCCCCCATGGCGGTCAGGGTTTCAGCCACCTTCGGTAGTGGATGCGCTGTCGCAGGGGATTCCTGCGCCATCTCGCCGGGAAGGGGCAGCTCGATGACCGAGCCGTTTCTTTCCTCATCGCTGGATCCGCCCGACGGCCGGGCAACAACGGTCTTGTTCCTGCCCCCGGCCTTGGCACTCAAGAGGGCCTCGTCAGCCAGGCTCACCACCTGCTGGAAATCCGCGGCTTGGTCGGATGAGGCCAAACCGAAGCTCACTGTGAACTCCGGGAGGTTTCCCACCGTGAGCCGATCGGCCAAGCGGCGCCTGACCCGTTCGAGAACCTGCGCCGCTTCATCGATCGGACACAACGGAAGGACGATGACGAACTCTTCCCCTCCATAGCGAAAGGGGATGTCTGAGATCTCCAGATCCGAGAGGGGACCCGCGGGATGCGGTGGAAGTCAGCCGAGCATCGTTCTCAGCGAAGGCTCAGGTGGCGCCGAAGCTCAAGGTCGTCCCACCGTCGACCACCAGCTGATAGCCGGTGTCGTCGGCGTTGGCGATGAGTCCGACGACCTGCTCCGACCTGGCCTGGCCGCCACCCGAGCCCAAGTAGGGGGCATCACCGAAGGAGAAGACCCCGCCGTCGGCGGCGACCAGCCAGTAGCCCTTGCCGTCGCGGGTGGACGTCATGGCGTCGATGGGTGAGTTGAGATGGAGACTGCCGGTTGAGCCGGCAAACGAGGCGTCCCCGAACGAGAAGACCCCGCCGTCGGCGGCCACCAGCCAGTAGCCCTTGCCGTCGGGAGTGGCGGTCATGCCCACCACCGGACTATTGAGGTGGATGTCGCCAGTGGAGCCGTCGAAGGAGGCATCACCGAAGGAGAAGACCCCTCCGTCGGCGGCCACCAGCCAGTAGCCCTTGCCGTCGGGAGTGGCCACCATGCCCACGATCGGCTGGTTGAGGGTGATGTCGCCGGTGGAACCGTAGAACCCGGCGTTGCCGAAGGCGAAGATGCCGCCATCACTGGCCACCAACCAATAGCCCTTGTCGTCGGGTGCGGCTGCCATGCCTACGACCGGTCGGTTGAGCGGGACTGCACTCATCGATCCATAGAACGGCGCGTTGCCATAGGTGGCCACCCCTCCGTTGGCAGTGGAGAGCCAGTACCCGCCTCCTCCGGGGACAGAAGCCATTCCCCGACCCGAGGCACTGGCCGCGAAAGTCGATCCGCTGGCCTGATTCGAATCGGTCGATACCATGGCGAAATTCCTCGCCACCACCGTGTAATAAGAGCGCACGCCGGCCGGGGCCGTCATGTCGGCAAACGAGGTACCCGACGAGACTCCGATGGGAGTCGAGCCCTCCCTTCCGGACGAACTCCCCCGGAAGACCTGATAGCCGGTGACCACCGAGCCGCCGTCGTTGGCAGGTGCCTTCCACGAAAGGTCGATCTGCATGGCGCCCGAGGTCGCGACCAGGCCGGTCGGATGACCCGGGGCAGTGACAACTACCTGAGTGACGACGGGTGAGGTCGATCCGGAACTTCCCGTGCCGCCTGACGTGCCACGGAAGACGGCCGTGATCGAATGGCTACCGACAGAGAGCGTCGCCGTGGTGTACGAGGCGACGCCATTGACGATGACCTCGGTCCTCATCTCTGTGGACCCGTCCATGAAGGTGACCGAACCGGTCGGAGTATCTCCTCTCACGGTGGCCCGGAACGTTACGGCGTGGGAGGCAACCGACGGATTCACCGAGGAGGTGAGTCCGGTACTACTCGCTGTCTTGCCCACCACCTGGGTGAGGGGCGCCGATGTGGAGGCGACGTTGTCGACATCGCCGTTGTACACCGCGGTGATGGCATGGGTTCCGCTGGCAAGCCCCGCGGTTGACAACGTGGCGACACCACTGGTCAGAGCCGCCGACCCGAGGGTCGTGGCTCCGTTCTTGAAAGCGACCGACCCCGTCGGTGCGACCCCGCTGATCGTGGCCGTGAAGGTGGTCGATTGGGTCGGGCTCGTGGGGTTCACCGAAGAGGCGAGGGCCGTGCTGGTCGGCGCCTTACCCACCACCTGGGTGAGAGTCGCCGAGGTGGACGTGACATTGTCGGTATCGCCGGTGTAGAGAGCGGTAATCGAATGATTCCCGACGGCGAGACCGACGATCGAGTAGGCGGCGACGCCACCGGAGGCCGGATTGGTGGCCAGCACCGTTGCTCCATCCATGAAGGTGACTGATCCGGTCGGTGTCGCTCCGGTGACGGTGGCCGTGAAGGTAACCGAGTGAGAGAAGGCCGAGGGATTGACCGACGAGGTGACGGCGGTGGTGCTGGGTGCCTTGTCCACGACCTGGGTGAGAGCCGCCGAGGTGGACGTGACGTTGTCGGCATCCCCGTTATAGATGGCGGTGATCGAATGACTCCCAACAGCGAGAGCGGCGGTCGAGTAGGTGGCGACGCCGGCCGTGGCCGGGTCGGTGACCAACACCGTCGCTCCGTCCACGAAGGTGACCGAGCCGGTCGGGGTCACCCCGGTGACCGTCGCCGTGAACGTAGTCGAGTGGGTGAAGGCCGAGGGATTGATCGAAGAGGTAAGGGTGGTCGTCGTCGGTGAATTCACCGATTGAGTGAGGACCGACGACGTAGATGTGAAGTTGTCGGCGTCTCCGCTGTAGACAGCAGTCACCGGGTGGCTCCCCACTGCGAGGCCGCCGGTCGCGAAGGTGGCGACGCCGGCGGTGGTGGCTCTGCTGGCCAGAAGAGTGCTCCCGTCCTGGAAGGAGACCGACCCGGTCGGGGTGGTCCCGGTTACCGTTGCCGTGAACGTGGTCGACTGGGGCGTCGTCGAAGGGTTCACCGACGATGTGAGGGCAGTCGTGGTGAGGGACTTGATGATCGACAGCGTAAAGCTCCACGCACCGGAGTCGCCGCTCGAGTCCGAGTCGGTTCCGGACACCACGTAGGTACCGAGTGGTGTCGTGCTCGGCGAAGTGACCGCACCGGTACCGTCGACTGTGACATCGGGCGAAGTGACATTGGTCACATAGGACATGGTTCCGCTGCTGCCGGTACAGCGGCCAGCTGGCCGCTGTAGGCGTTGCCGACGGTTACCCCTGCGGCGAGCGGGGCAGCTTGCACAAGGTTTCCGATCACGCTCACGTTGTTCGATCCCGCGTTCGTCACGTAGACATGCGAGCTATCCGGTGTGACGGCCACACCGTCAGGACCGGTGCCGACAGTGACCATGGGCGTGACCGTATTTGTTGCGACGGAGATCTCGCTGACCGTGCCGGCCGCAGCATTGGCCACATAGACGAAGGATCCATTGGGGGCGATGGCTGCAGCGGCAGGACCAGCCCCTGCGTTCACCGTTGCGGTGACCAAGTTTGTCGCCGTGTCGATCACGCTCACCGTATTGTTCGTTGCATTAGTCACATACGCGGTGGCACCATCATGGGTGATGGCTACGCCCTGAGGATTGACACCGACCGGGATGATGGCGGTGACCAAGTTTGTGGCGGTGTCGATCACGCTGATCGAATTGCCCGTGGCATTCGTCACGTAGACGGCCGAACCGTCGGGGGTGACAGCCACGCCGTGCGGGTTCGCTCCCACCTGAATCGTGACAGTCGCTAGGTTGCTAGCGGTATCGATGACGCTGACGGAGTTGAAGTTGGCATTGGCGACATAAGCCGTTGAACCGTCCGGGCTGATAGCCACTCCCTGCGGGCTCGATCCGACCGAGACAGTGCCAGTGACACTGTTCGAGGCGGTGGAGATCACGCTGACGGTGCTGGCACCGCTGTTCGTCACATAGACATGAGACCCATCGGGCGTGACGACCACGCCATGCGGAGTCGCACCGACCGCGACGGCACCAGTCACCGTATTGGTGGCGGTGTTGATCACGCTGACCGTGCCGGCGCCGCTGTTGGCGACATAGGCATGGGAACCGTTGGGAGTGACAGCCACACCGAACGGGCTCGTCCCGACGGGCACGGTGGCCGTGACCGGCGCGGCGCCGGCCAAACCTGCGTCCGTGGCGACGGCGACGAAGGTCGAACACGAGGCGACAGCCAGAGCGATGACCATGACCTTTCGGACCTCTTTCCGAAGGCCATCCGCAGACTTCCCTCTCAACGTCGCAGCACCTGAGCCGGACCGTTCAACACAGGAAGACGAACCACCGAATCGGAACGGGGCGCGGCAGGACATAGCGGGAGACTTTTTGCGGGGCATGAATGCCTGACTAGGAGACCCCGAAATGGATAACCGTCTGCGACGGACGTTCGGGGGCTGTTCCCTCACCATACTATAGATACCAATTACTGGCAATATGCTTCTATTTTGGACTGGTCCTTCCTTGACGGCAAAGGGCGACCGCGAAGCCGAGCCGATAGGGTTTCGCAGGTCACCTGTGGTCAAGGGCCGGAATGAAGAATCCGAGGAGCTGATGACATTGTTCGAGAACGTCGTCGTGGGAGCGGACAGCTCGTCGACCGCCCGTCAAGCAGTCGTGGCTGCAGCCGACATCGCCCAACTGACCGGCGGAACGCTCCACATCGTGACCGCCTACGACCCGAAGTCGGTCACCCGCGAACAGCTGCCAGCGGAATTCCGGTACACCACCAACATGAACCCCGCCGACGTCCTGCTCGAAGGCCTGTCGGGGATCGCCAAGGAACGCGGGCTCGAGCCGGTCGTCCACCCCTCGACGGGTGACCCGGCCGAGGTGGTGGTCAAGGTGGCCCAATCCGTGGACGCCGATTTGATCGTCGTCGGGAACAAGGGGATGCGCGGGGCCCGCCGGGTCCTCGGGAGCGTCCCCAACTCGATCGCCCACAGCGCCCCGTGTTCGGTGCTGATCGTCGACAGGCCGTCGACGCCGGCTGAGCCGAACTACGGCGACCGGTAGTTCGCCACCACCAACTTTCCGATGAAGTTGTAGCCAGCCGTGGTGGCGTGGATGGTCCCCTGTGAGCAGAAGTAGGTCAGCCGGCAGACCTCGGCCACCGAGACCGGAACGGTTCCGTACGGGGGCAGACTCTCGGTGAGGCCGAGACCTGTGTCGTCCCCTTTGGTGGCCTTCCCGTGGGGCGCGGAGGTCACGTCCACGAAGCTCGACCGCGGCTGTGTCAGGTACGACTTCTTGAGCGTGGGGTTGATCAGGTCGTCGAAGGCCAGGATGGAGGAACGGGCCTGGGTCACACTGGCCGCCGCCGGCGGATCGGCCGGGTAGACGTAGAGTCCGAGGTCCACGTCCGGGTAGGTGAGGCCGATGATCCTGGCCTTGGTGTCCGACTCCTTGAGCAGGGCGCGGCTGAGTGCGCCGACCAACGATTTGATGTTCGCCTCCATGGTCGGCATGACCGCCTGCACGCAGGGCGCCGTCGAGCAGCCGTCGAAATCGTTGCCGCCGATGGAGATGGTGATCAGTCGCACCGCTCCCTGGTGGGCGCCGATGAAGTTGAGTGCGGCCCTCTCCTGGGTGATCCCGGCGTAGTGGACGGCGTCCTGGCTGGCCGGGTCTCCACATCCCGACGAATGGAGGACCGAGGTGGTGGTGGCTCCCCCGCACCCGAAGTTCTCGGCCCGCAGTGCCAGGGCTCCGGCCACGTACCCGGTATAGCCACTGGTCCCACCGATCCCGGGCTGGTAGCCGATCGAGTAGGAGTCGCCCAGCGAGAGGTAGTACGGGGACGGCGCCGCGGCGGCGGCACGGCCTCCACCGGACAGGCCTACCACGACCACCAGGCCGACCGCGCCCAACGTCGCCATGATGGCGGCCACGACCGGCGTGATGACCGCGGTCCTGATCGAACGGCCCACTGCTACCCCCCGTGTCGCGTGCTGATGCGCGCCACCGTAGACCACGGCCGGCGCCGGTGGCATGCGACGATCGGTGCGATGAGCGCCCGGCGATTCGCCCTCGGAACCGTGGTCGTCCTGGCCCTGTGCGGCTGGTGCGGGTGGGCCAGCGGGTTCCACCAGTCGACGCCCGCGGCCCTGGCGGCGTGGTCGGCCTCGCTCGCCGGGGTGGCGGTGATCGACCTGCTGCTCTGGCGGGGTCGGCGTTATCGGCGCTGGGCCATCCGTCTCCGTCCCGTCGACCACCCATGGCCCCGACCCGGCCGGGTCGGTACATCCCGGGTGCTGCTCGGCGCCGCCCCCTGGCTGGCCCTCGCCCTGGTCGTGGTGGCCTGGGAGGTGCTGGGCATCGACACCGGGCCCCACGACCCCCACCTCACCGTGAGCGCCCTCTCGTTGGCCTTCCGCCCGTTGGAGGCCGGCCTGTGGCTGGCCTGGATCGTCGCCGGTCTCGGCTATGGCGTGGCCCGGGCCCGGGCCCCGGTGGTGGAAGGTCCCGACCCATCGGCCCCGGCGCCTACGCCCGGTGGCTCCTCCGGTGCGGTGGGGCCCGGCCCCCACGCCGGCGCCGCTCCGGCCCTCCTCCTCCCCCACAGCCGGGGCGTGGGAGTGGCCTTCTGGGTAGCGGTGGTCTTCGCCTGCGTGCTCATCGACGTCCTGGCCCGGCGGTCCCACGGCCGATGGGCCGACGCCGGGGAAGTGGTCCGGCTGGCGTCAGGACCCCCCTTGGCCCGGTTGGCCCTCATCGCCGGGTGGGCCTACGCCGGATGGCATCTCTTCGCCCACTGACCGGGGAGGGAGCCCGGTCAGGTACGGACGGCCCGCCGCCCGCGGGTGACTCCGGCCCGCAGCCCCCGGGCCAGGCCTCCGCGTGGAGCGACGGCCAGGTGCTCGAGCCGGAGCCGCCGGCCGAGGTGGTGGAGCCCGAGCCACGGCCGAGGAGGTGGAGCTCGGCTGCGGTGGCGTCGATGACCGTCGCCGGGTCGGCCCCCGGCTCCGCATACGAACCCCATCATCCGCAAAGTGCTTTCCTTCCGATCGGCCTTGAGGCCGAAGCGGCCCACCAGTTCGTCCCCCATCAGGAGCGGGAGGACGTAGTACCCGTGGGTGCGGAGATGCCCGGGGACGTAGATCCCGAGCCGGTAGTGGAAGCCGAACAACCGCTCGGTCCGGGGACGGTTCCAGATGAGCGAGTCGAACGGGGACAGCAGGGTCCCGTGCTGTCGCCTCGGACGCCGGGGTTTGGCCTGGGGCACGCAGTAGGCGGTCCTCGTCCACCCCTCGACGGCCACGGGTACCAACCTCGCGTCCTCGACCAGCTCCTCGACCAGCAACCGAGGAGGGGCTTCCGACTGTCAAGGGCGCCCACCGATCCCGACCGGGAGCGTTCCTCCGGCCGCGGAGAGCGTTTCGGAGGTCGCATCCCAGGTGGGGGGCGGGGCGCCGGGTTTCGGGCGGGCCCGCGGTTGCGCACCGGCCCCAAGCATGGTTTGCTATTAGCACTCGACAGTGCAGAGTGCTAACGACCACGGAGGAACACCAGATGGCCAAGTTGATCACGTTCGACGAGGAGGCCCGCCGGTCCCTTGAGAGCGGCATGAACAAGCTCGCCGACGCCGTACGCGTCACCCTCGGACCCAAGGGGCGCAACGTCGTCCTCGACAAGAAGTGGGGCGCCCCCACCATCACCAACGACGGCGTCTCCATCGCCAAGGACATCGAGCTCGAGGACCCGTTCGAGCGGATCGGGGCCGAGCTCGTCAAAGAGGTGGCCAAGAAGACCGACGACGTCGCCGGTGACGGCACCACCACGGCCACCGTGCTGGCCTGGGCCATGGTCCACGAGGGGCTCCGCAACGTCGCCGCCGGAGCCAACCCCATGTCGCTCAAGAAGGGGATCGAGGCCGGCGTCGAGTCGGCCGTCGCCTCGCTGCGCGGCATCGCCCGGGACACCGACTCGAAGGACCAGATCGCCCAGGTGGCATCCATCTCGGCCGCCGACCCGGAGATCGGCGGCATGATCTCCGAGGCCATCGACAAGGTGGGCAAGGACGGTGTGATCACCGTCGAGGAGTCCCAGACCTTCGGCATGGACATGGACCTGGTCGAGGGGATGCGCTTCGACAAGGGCTACATCTCCCCCTACTTCGTCACCGATCCCGAGCGCATGGAGGCCGCCCTCGAGGACGCCTACGTGCTGCTGGTCGGGTCGAAGATCACCGCCGTCCGTGACCTGCTCCCCCTCCTCGAGAAGGTCATGCAGGGCGGCAAGCCCCTGGTGATCATCGCCGAGGACCTCGAGGGCGAGGCCCTGGCCACCCTGGTGGTCAACAAGATCCGCGGCACCTTCCGGAGCGTGGCCGTCAAGGCCCCCGGCTTCGGTGAGCGCCGCAAGGCCATGCTCCAGGACATCGCCATCCTCACCGGCGGCCAGGTGGTCACCGAGGAGGTCGGCCTCAAGCTCGAGAACGTGGGCCTCGACCTGCTGGGCACGGCCCGCAAGATCGTGGTCACCAAGGACGAGACCACCATCGTCGAGGGCGGAGGCTCCGACGACGAGATCAAGGGCCGGATCAACCAGATCAAGGCCGAGATCGACAACACCGACTCCGACTACGACCGGGAGAAGCTGCAGGAGCGACTGGCCAAGCTGTCCGGTGGCGTCGCCGTCATCAAGGTCGGCGCGGCCACCGAGGTGGAGCTCAAGGAGAAGAAGCACCGCATCGAGGACGCCGTGTCCACCACCAAGGCAGCCATCGAAGAGGGCGTCGTGCCCGGTGGGGGCGTTGCCCTGCTCCGGGCCCAGGCCGCCGTGCTGGACACCGCCGAGAAGCTGGAGGGTGACGAGGCCACCGGTGCCCGCATCGTGGCCCGGGCCGTCGAGGAGCCCCTCAAGCAGATCGCCGTCAACGCCGGCCTCGAGGGTGGGGTCATCGTGGACAAGGTGCGCAACCTCAAGAAGGCCAACGAGGGACTCAACGCCGCCACCGGCGAGTACGAGGACCTGGTCAAGACGGGTGTGATCGACGCGGTGAAGGTGACCCGGTCGGCGCTGCAGAATGCGGCATCCATCGCCGCCCTGTTCCTGACCACCGAGGCGGTCATCGTCGACAAGCCCGAGGAGTCGGGTGCGGCCATGCCGGGCGGGGGCATGGACGACTTCTGAGCCGACCCTCCTCGACCGGAGCGTCGCCGTCGTCATGACCCCGACGGACGAATCGAGAGGCGAAGGGCGCCCGTCGGGGCGCCCTTCGTCCATTTCCGTAGACTGAGGGCCGTGACCGAACCCCTCGCCCCCTCGATCGGGTTGAACGTCCTCCACCTGTTCGTCAAGCCGGCCGGGCCCGCCGGCCCGGGCCGGCAGCTCCGGGCTGGGATGCCCAGGCCGTCGTCCAGGCGGTCAAGGGCGCCGAGGCCGACGGGGTCCAGGTGGTGACGGTGGCCATGCTCGGCCACAAGGCCGACCTCGGCTTCATGGCCCTCGGCCCCGACCTGTGGCGGCTGCGGCAGCTGCAGAGCGACCTGCAGGCGGCCGGACTGGTCGTGGTCTACTCCTACGTGTCGCTCACCGAGGTCTCCGAATACGCGGCCGGCATCCCCGAGGAGATGAAGCAGACCCGGCTCTACCCCTCGTTGCCGCCGGAGGGCATGACCGCCTTCTGCTTCTACCCGATGTCCAAGCGGCGCGGGGACACCGAGGGCTCCAACTGGTTCGCCATGCCCTTCGAGGAGCGCAAGGCGATGATGTACGGCCACGGCGCCGTCGGCCGCACCTTCGCCGGACGGATCGTGCAGGTGATCACCGGCTCCACCGGCATCGACGACTGGGAGTGGGGGGTCACCCTGTTCGGGGTCCGGCCCGACGACCTGAAGGACTGCGTGTACACCATGCGCTTCGACGAGGGCTCGGCCCGGTTCGCCGAATTCGGGCCGTTCCTGACCGGGATGGTGGGCACGGTGGAGACCGTCCTGGCCCGGATCACCGCCGATGAGTGAGCGGCGCCGGGGGGGCGACCTCGACACCCTCCGGTCCGGGTTGGCCGCGGATCGGCCCGCTGGTGGTGGCCTTCAGCGGCGGGGCCGACTCGGCCTTCCTGGCCTGGGCGGCCACCGACACCCTGGGGGCCGACGCCGTGCTCTGCGTCACCGCGGTGTCCCCGTCCCTGGCCCCCGAGGAGCTGGCCGACTGCCGGGCGCTGGCCGCCGAATGGGGGCTCCGCCACGTCGAGGTGGAGACGGCCGAACTGGCCGACCCGGCCTATGCGGCCAACGACGGCTCGCGCTGCTACCACTGCAAGACGTCGCTGCTCGAGGCCCTGGCCCCGCTGGCCGCCCTGGCGGCCGGACCGGCCGGTGTGAGGGGGCCGGACGGCGGAGCGAGCCGCACCATCGCCCTCGGGGTGAACCTCGACGACCTGGGCGACCACCGTCCGGGCCAGCAGGCGGCCGCCGAGCGGGGGGCGGTCTTCCCGCTGGTCGACGCCGGGTTCACCAAGGCGGACGTCCGGGCGGCGTCGAAGGCCCTCGGCCTGCGGACCTGGGACAAGCCGGCGGCGGCGTGCCTGGCCTCGCGGGTTCCCTACGGCACCCCGGTCACCCTGGGCACGCTCCGCTCGGTCGCCGACGCCGAATCAGGGCTGCGGGCGCTCGGCTTCCGACAGCTCCGGGTCCGCCACTACGGCGACACCGCCCGCATCGAGGTGCCGGCCGAGGACCTGGCCTCGGTGGTGGCCCGCCGGGAGGAGGTCAGCCAAGCCGTGCACCGGGCCGGCTACCGGTACGTCACCCTCGACCTCGACGGCTTCCGGTCGGGCAATCTGAACGACGCGCTCCCCCATTGCCATCCGGCCAGGGCCAAACTGACCTCCTCCGGTGGGGGCCGTCCGTGATCGGGGTCAGGGTCAAGCTGACCTTTCCCGAGGAGCTGGTCCGCGAGCCGATCATCGCCCGCATGGTCAAGGAGCTGGACATCGTCCCCAACATCCGACGGGCCGATGTGGGCGAGCACACCGGGTGGATCATCTGCGAGCTGGACGGCAGCGCCGGCACCGTCGACCGGGCGGTCGACTGGCTGCGGGACGAGGGCGTGCAGGTCGACCTGCTGGGCGACGTCGTCGAGAGCTGACCGGTGGACTCGCACGGCTCGCGGGCCGGCCCGGGCGACATGCCCGCTCCCCCGCCGGCCAGCGGCCGTCGGCGCCGACACCGGCCGACACCGCCCTCGGGTGCGGATGGATCCGACCTGGCTTCCGAGCTCCTGGCGGCCAACCAGCGCAACTGGGACGAGCGGGTATCGATCCACCTGGCCTCCCGGTTCTACGACGTCGAGCAGTGGCTGGCCACCCGCCCCGGGCCCCGCCCCCGCGAGCTCGAGGTCATGGGTGACCCCTCCGGCCTCGAGCTGGTCCATCTCCAGTGCCATTTCGGTCTCGACACCCTGGCGTGGGCCGACGCCGGGGCCAGGGTCACCGGTCTCGACTTCTCGCCCGAGGCCATCCGGACGGCCGAGGACCTGGCCGTCCGCACCGGGCTGGCCGACCGGTCGACCTTCGTGTGCGCCAACGTGTTCGACGCCGCCGAGGTGCTCGCCCCCGAGACCTTCGACATCGTCTACGTGAGTCTCGGTGCCCTCCACTGGCTCCCCAGCGTCGACCGCTGGGCCGAACAGGTGGCCGCCCTGGCCCGCAACGGCGGCCGGCTCTATCTCCACGAGATGCACCCGGTGTCGTGGGCCCTGGCCGACGACTCCCCGGTGCTGACCTGGCCCTACTTCGAGGAGCCGGAGCCCTTCGTCGACGATTCCGACCTCACCTACACCGACGCCGACCGTCCGCTGGCCAACATCCGGACCTACCAGTGGAACCACGGCATCGGCGAGGTGGTGATGGCCCTGGTCAGCCGCGGGATGCGGATCGACCTCCTGGTCGAGCACGACTGGACCGTCAACCAGCAGTTCCCCTGGCTGGTGGAGTCCGGCCCGAAGGAATGGACCGGAGGAGCCGGCATGCCCCGGATACCGCTCACCTACACCCTGGTGGCCACCCGGACGGCCTGAGGATCCGGCTCCGGCCCGGGTTCGAGACGCCGCTCGGGCTCAGGAATCCCGGCGGATGGTCCAGCCCGCGCCCGACACCTTGCGGGGCTCGTAGAACAGGCAGCCCTCCGGGCAGGCGAACGGCAGCTGCTCGTTGGCACCCATCCGGCACCGCTCGAGCTTCTCCTCGTGAGCGGTGGTCTGCATGACGTAATGACGACAATCCTCGTTGACGGCCACACTCCATTGTGCCTGATGGATGCGGTTCCGCGTTGGCAGCGGGTAGCGTCGGGTGCGTGGATCCCGTCCCCTCCACCAAACAGCTCCTCCGGTGGAGCGAGGCCCTCGCCGGGATCGCCCGCACCGGGCTCGGCTTCACCGAGTCCCTCTACGAGCAGGAACGCTTCGAGGAGATCCTCCGGGTGGCCGCCGACATCCGGGTGGCCGTCGACGAGGGGTCCGAGGGCGCCGAGGACGCCGACGGGCTGGTCGAGGAGTGGCTGGGGTCGGTCGGGAAGGGCGTCCCCGGCTACGTGACCCCCAAGGTGGCGGTCGGCGCCGCGGTGGGCAACGACAAGGGCGAGATGCTGTTGGTCAAGCGGGCCGACTCCGGGGTGTGGCTCTATCCCACCGGCTGGGCCGACGTCGGGTACTCGGCCGCCGAGGTGGTGGTCAAGGAGGTCGAGGAGGAGACCGGCATCGAGGTCGAGGTGGTCCGGCTGATCGCCGTGCTCGATGGTCTCCGGATCGGCATCAGCCGCATCCCGCTCTACTCGCTGGTGTTCCAGTGCCGGGCCGTCGGCGGCGAGCTCCAGGCCCACCCCCTCGAATGTGCCGACGTCGGTTGGTTCCCGCTCGACCAGCTCCCCTTCCCGCTGGCCGGGGCCGAGCGCTGGGGTCAGCACGTGTTCGCCGCGCTGCGCGGCGAGCCCATCGAGGTGCTGTACGACTCGGTCCGGTCGCCGATCTGGCGGGGCGATCCTGACAAGGTCTGAACCCCTGAGGCGGTCATGAGCACCGAGCCGGCCGCCGGCGTGGCGGTGACCGAGGCCACCGAGGTGACTCCCGAGCTGGTCGAGGCGTTCGGCGCGCCTGATCCCCCAGCTGTCGTCCTCCAATCCGCCGCCGACGGCCGACGAACTGGCCGCCATGGTGGCCTCGCCGGCCTCGGTGCTGCTGGTGGCCCGCGATGGGTCCGGGACCGATCGTGGGCTCGCTGACCCTGGCCGTCTTCCGGGTGCCCACCGGGCTCCGGGCCTGGATCGAGGACGTGGTGGTGGATGAGTCGGCCCGGGGAGCCGGTGCCGGTGAAGCGCTGGTGCTCGCCGCCGTCCGCCGGGCCGAGGCCGAGGGGGCCCGGACGGTCGACCTGACCTCGCGGCCCAGCCGGGAGGCGGCCAACCGTCTCTATCTCCGGGTCGGGTTCGAGGCCCGGACCACCAACGTGTACCGGTTCTCGTTCGCCGGCTGAATCGGAGAATTGACCGGCTCGGTCGGCCCGGTCCTACGATCGGGAGATGAGGGCGGAGCCTGCCGGGGATTTCGACTACGAGCGCGGTGGCGAGCACTATTGGGCCATCCGTCGGCCCGACCCGGCCATCGCCGCCGCCGTCCGGGGGGCGTTGGGCGATGCCGACTCGCTGATCAATGTCGGAGCCGGCGCCGGCTCCTACGAGCCCGACGACATCGAGGTGACCCCGGTGGAGCCCTCGGCGTCGATGCGCTCGCAGCGGCCCCCGCAGCTGGCCAGGGCCATCGACGCCACCGCCGAAGACCTGCCCTATCCCGATGATTCCTTCGACGCCGCCCTGGCCTCGGTGACGATCCATCAGTGGCGGGATCTCGGCCGGGGGCTGGCCGAGATCCGTCGGGTGGCCAGGGGACCGGTCGTCATCCTGACCTTCGACCCGGTGTCGCTGCGCCGGTTCTGGTTGGCCGACTACGCGCCGGAGCTCATGGAGCGGGAGAGCGCCCGCATGCCCGACATCGGCGGCGTGGTGGCCTGGCTCGGCGGTGTGGCCTCGGTGGATCCGGTCCCCATCCGGGCCGGCTGCACCGACGGGTTCGCCGAGGCCTTCTTCGGGCGGCCGGAGGCCTTCCTCGACGAGAGGGTCCGGAGGTCGCAGTCGGCCTGGGGGTTCATCGGACCGGCGGTCGAGGCACGATCGGTCGAGGTGCTTCGCACCGCCATCGACGACGGGAGCTGGGACCGCCAACACGGGCCGTTGCGGTCGGCCGCCGAGTATCCGGGATCACTGCGGCTGATCACCGCCCTCCCGGGTTGACCGCCGCGGTGACGCAGGACCGCAGAGGGGGTCGGTGGGCGGCGGCGATCGTCGTCATGGGCCGTGTGCCGCGGGGCCGCGGGGCCATGTGCCGCGGGGCCGTGTGCCGCGGGGCCGTGTGCCGCGGGGCCGTGTGCCGCGGGGCCGTGTGCCGTGGGGCCGTGGCCCATGGGGTCGTGTGCTGCTGCCGCCACACCCATCGCCGCCGGATCGACCACGGACATGACTGAGGGGTGGTTGGCCGGTCGGCCGGACGAGACGATCCGGTCGGCCGACGTGACGTTGACCAGGGCGCGCCTCGACGACGTCGATGACCTGGTCGCCGCCGTCAATCGCAGCCTCGACGAACTGCGGCCGTGGATGCCCTGGGCCCAGGTTCCGGCCACGCCGGCGTCGATCGGCGAATTCCTGGAGCGTGCCGTGGCCAACTGGGAGGCGGGTCATGAATTCCAGTTCGCCATCCGGGGCGCCCCCGCGGGCGGGAGCACGGGGGTGACCAACGGGGTGAGCGACGGGGTCAGCGAGGGCGACAGTGTCCCTGGGACCCTGCTCGGCTTCTGCGGACTGCACGATCGGGTCGGCCCCGGGGGTTTGGAGATCGGCTACTGGGTCCGGTCGGACCACACCGGGCGGGGCCTGGCCACCGCGGCGGCGTCGGCGCTGACCTCGTCGGCCCTCGGCCTCCAGGGTGTCTCCCGGGTCGAGATCCACTGCGATGCCGCCAACCTGGGCAGCGCCGCCATCCCCAACAAGCTCGGGTACCGACTCGACCGTGTGGAGAATCGGCCACCGGCGGCGCCCGGTGAGACCGCCCGAGCACATGATCTGGGTGTTCGGCCCCGCGCCGGCCCGGGTCGCTCGTGAGGGCTGGCTCGCCATCCATCGACGGGACGGCGTTTCGGACGGGGAGCCGGGTCCTCGCCGGGGCCGGCGTCGCCGCCGTGGTGGTGGCGGCGGCCCTCGACGGAACGGCGACACGATCGGCGGCGTCACAGGTGTGGCCGGCCTTCGTCCTGGTGGCCGGACTGCTGCTGGTCGGGCTGGTGGCCGACCAGGACGGCCTGTTCGAGGCGGCCGGTCACCGGCTGGCCGTGGCCGCCCCGAACGGCCTCGTGCTCTTCGCCACCGCGGCGGCGACCATCGCCGTGGTCACCGCGTTGCTCAACCTGGACACGTCGGTGGTCTTCCTCACGCCGGTGCTGGTCTACGCGGCCAAGACCCGGGGCCAGGGTGAAGCGGCCCTGCTCATCGGCTGCCTCCTCCTGTCCAACGCCGGCAGCCTGCTCCTTCCCGGGTCCAACCTCACCAACCTGATCGTCCTCGGCCAGCTCCATCTGTCGGGCGGCGAGTTCCTCTCCCGGATGGCGCTTCCGTGGACGGCGGCGGTGCTCATCACCGCGGCGGTCATCGCCGTGGCCCACCGGCGCTCACTCGTGAGCGGTGCTCCGGTGCCGGCGAGCGATCGGGCGGATCAGCCGGATCCGGCCACCGGTGAGCCGACCGGCCGTCTTCGGTGTCGGTGCGGTGGCCGTCATCGCCGTGACCGTGCTCGTGCTGGCCCTCCGCTCGCCCGCCCTCGCCGGTGGCCGCGGTCGGCGTGGCGGCCGTTCTGATCCGATTGGCCACGCGGCGGATCGGAGTCGACCGGGTCCTCGAGGTACTCGGCCTCCCGGTGCTGGTCGGGCTGTTCGGAATCGCCACCGCACTGGGAGCAGCTCGGCCGCTCGTGGTCGGGCCCAGCCACCCTGCTCGCCCATCTCGACCCGGTCGGCACCGCCGCGGTGGCCGCGGTGGCCTCGGTGCTGGTCAACAATCTGCCCGCCGCCTCCTTGCTGGCGGCGCGGGTGCCTCCCCATCCCTACTCGCTGCTCGTGGGCCTCGACATCGGGCCCAACCTGTTCGTCACCGGTTCGTTGGCCTGGATCCTGTGGTGGCGGACGGCCAGGTCCTCCGGGTCGGATCCCCCGGTGGCCGGGACCATCGTCCTCGGCCTGATCAGCGTCCCCCTGTCGATGGCCGCCGCCCTGGCCCTGCTGGCCGCCACCGGCTCACACTGACGCCGGCGCGCGGCGGGCTGTCGTCACGGGTCCGACTACTGGATCTTCAGGAGGTCGATGATGAAGACCAGCGTGTCGTTGGCCGAGATACCCGGACCGGCCGAGCGGTCCCCGTAGCCCAGAGCGGGAGGGATGATCAGCTCGACGGCGGCCACCCACCTTCATGCCCACCACCCCCTTGTCCCAGCCCGAGATGACCTGCTCGGGCGTGGCATCGAGCGTGAAGGTGAAGGGCTGACTGGTCCACGAAGCCTGGATCTCCTTCTTCGAGGAGTAGGTGGCCAACACGTACTGGACGGTCACCACATCCCCGGGCTTGGCCGTCGCACCGGTGCCGACGATCAGGTCCGAGCTCTCCAGGTGAGTGGGAGCGGCCCCGGGCGGAACCGTGATGGTCGGTTCCTTCCCCGCCGTCCCCGCCGGCGAGCGGTCCGGCACGGGTATCTGGGGAAGGGTCGTCGTCGGGGCCGGCGTGTGTGGTCGGCGTGCTCGACGAGCTGCTGCAACCGGCCAGGCCGATCACAGAGGCGCTGAGCACGACGAGCGACCAGGTACGGACACGAGACATGAAGAAGGGTTCCTTTCAGCGAGCAGACGGAGGGCATGCCAGACGGGTGGCCTTGTCGGTCAGACGGTAGTGCCTGGCCGGTGACCACGGGGACCAGGGCTGGTCCCGCCCCCACCGACCGACGGAACCGGCGGCGTGGGCGGTCGACCGCGGTCGACCCCCCATCGATGAGACACCCCCCTGGCACCATGACCCCATGACGATCCAGTCACTCCGGAAGGTGATCACCGATCTTCGGTCGGCCCTGGCCGACATCGAGCCCGAGCGGCTCAGCGGCCCCGACGCCGCCCGCCTGCTCGAGACCTTCTCCGAGATCGAGAAGCTTGCCGCCGGCGGCAAGCTCCTGTCGGCCCGCCGCGTCGAATCGTCCAACGTCTGGCGCCGGAAGGGCCATCGTTCGGCCGCCGCCCACATCGCCGAAACCACCGGGACCGGACTCGGACCGGCGATCACCACGCTCCAAGCGGCTCGGCAACTCGGTTCCCTGCCCGTCACCGAGGAGGCCATGCGCGACGGCCGTCTCTCGGAGACCCAGGTCAAGGAGATCGCCGGCGCCGCCATCCTCCAGCCCGAATCGGAGCAGGGTCTGGTCGACACGGCGGAGCACCAGCCCCTGACCTTGCTCAAGCTGCGCTGTCGGAGGGTGAAGGCCGTCGGACGCGGTCAGCAGGAGAGCTATGACACCATCCGTCGCAACCGGTACCTCCGCAACTGGACCGACGGGGACGGTGCCGTTCGGTTCGATGCCCGGCTGACCCCGGACGAGGGAGCCCGTCTGGTGGCCGCCGTCAAGGCCGAGTCGGGTCGATTGGCGGCGGAGGCGAAACGGGCCGGCGTCGACGAACCCGCGCAGGCCATCGCCGCCGACGCCCTGGTCGGTCTGGCCTGTGGGGTAGCCCGTGCCGGAGCGGGGGCCGGCGGGCCCGGTGGGAAGGGACGGACCCGGCGGCGGATCGAACGGACTATCGCCGAGGGCGGCGGGCGGAGGCCAGCGGGACGCGGGGGAGAATGGTGAACGGGACCTTGGCCCGCCCGCCATGGTCCATGTGCGAGTGGACCACGAGGCGCTGGTTCGGGGCCATCTCGAGCCCGGTGAGATCTGTGAGATACCAGGCATCGGACCGATCCCGGTGGCAACGGCACGTCGTCTGGCCGCCGACTCGATCCTCAGTGTTCTGGTCACCAACGGAACGGACGTGACCACGGTGGCCCATGCCGGCCGGACCATCCCGGCATCGCTCAAACGGGCGCTGATCGAGCGTGATCCGGTGTGTGTCGTCCCCGGGTGCGATGTGGGCGACGGGCTTGAGATCGATCACCTCGAGCCGTTCGGGCTTGGAGGAGAGACCAGCCTGGCCAACCTGGTCCGGCTGTGCCACTGGCACCACTACCTGAAGACCCACCAGAGCCACCGGATCGTGCGTGGCAACGGCGGGTGGCAGTGGGATCCGCCCGAAGCGATCCGAACCGAGGATCTGGCCCTCAACCGCTCGGGTTAGAGGGACAGACCGTTCGACGTGGGGAGGCGGGCCCGGGCCGGGCTGCCCCCACTCAGCCGTTCCATCCAGGGGCTCTGCTACCTGGGTGCTCGGGACGATGTCCGGGTCGAGCCGCTTGTTATGGCCGAGGCCTATGCCGAGTCGTCGCCGTCATCATCTGACGGCTCTGCGACCGACGAAAGACGATCGGCGGCCTCCCAGGTCGTGGGGGACACAGCATCGGCCGGGCCGGACGGGTCGCCGGCCTCGCCTGTCCCACCCAACGTGGTTCCTTGGGGGATGGCGATCCTCGGTCCGTCGTGGCTGGTCCGCCACACGGACTCGGCCCGGAAGGCCATCTCGCGGAGCGACATCCCGGTGCGCCGGGCGGCCAGTGCAACGTCGTCGTGCTCGGCCTTGACCCGGCCGGCGCTCACCTTCACCCTGATCAGCTGTCCGTCGACCCACACCGAGTCCACCGAGCGGGCCGCGGGCCAGCGCTCACCGGCCGTGACCCTCACGCCGAGCGATCCTGTCGAGTGGCGAAGCACCGCCCGAAGTGAGCCGACCATGGACGGATCGCACAACACATGCACGACGGTGCCCGGCCGCCCCTTCTTCATGACCACCGGGGCGAGCCATGCGTCATAGGCGCCGGCCTCGAGGAGAACGGCCACGGCATGGGCCAGTTGCTCGCCGGTGGCGTCGTCGACGTTGGCCTCGAGATGCGACACGGGTTGACCGGCGTCGGCGTCACCATCGACGTCCCCACCGGTCGGCGTCGGGACCAGGCCGGCCCCGCTCTGTCGGTCCACCAGGACGCCGGTCACCACCTGGGTGCAGTTGGGAAGCTCGTCGAGCTCCCGCGACCCGGCACCGAAACCCTGGCCGGTCACCTGCATCGAGGGCATGGGACCGAAGCCCGAGCTCAGGGCGGCGAGCAGGGCTGCGCCGGTCGGCGTGGTCAGCTCCACGGCGACGTTGCGGCCCCAGGTGGGCACCCCTTCGAGCAGGGCGACCACGGCTGGCGCCGGATTGGGGAGCATGCCGTGGGCGGTCCTGACCATGCCCAGCCCCGTCGCCACCGGGCTGGCCCGCACCTCGTCGATCCCGAGCACCTCCAGGGCGGCCGCCGTCCCCACCACGTCGATGATCGTGTCGTGGCCGCCGACCTCGTGGAAGTGGACCTGGTCGACCGGTCGACGGTGGAGCCTGGCCTCGACGTCGGCCAGCGCCGAGAAGGTGGCCAGCGCCCGACGGGCCACCCGGTCGGGAAGGCGGGCCTCCTCCACCAGTCCGACGATGTGGGCGTGGGTGCGGACGACCACGTTGTCGTGCACGCTGACCACGGCCTTCGACGCGGCCACTCCCCCACGGAGGACGGGCTCCACCTCGAGCGCCCAGCCGCCGAGTGGAAGGCGCTCCAGCAGCGCCAGGACCTCGCCCAGATCGGCGCCCGCATCCAACAGGCTTCCGAGCGCCATGTCCCCGGCGATCCCGGCGAAGCAATGGAACCAGGCCACCGACCGACCGGTCGTCGGTGAGCCAGGTGCGGTGGGTGCGGTGGGTGCGGTGGGTCTGGTGGGTCTGCCGTCGTCGGCGGCGGCGGTCACGGCAGGATCCGGGCGATAGCGCACGCGGCCCCGAATCCGTTGTCGATGCCGACCACGGTGATCCCGGCGGCACACGACGCGTGCATGGCCAGCAGCGCAGTCACCCCTTCGAGGGCGGCACCGTAGCCCGTGCTGGTGGGAACGGCGACGACCGGCGCCGGGGTGATCCCGCCGACCAAACTGGCCAGAGCCCCTTCCATCCCGGCCACCACGACCACGGCGTCGGCGTCGGCGAGCTCGTCGGCCGAAGCCAGCAGCCGGTGGACCCCGGCGACGCCGCAGTCAGGGAGCAGCACCGGACGCAGTCCGAGGGCGGCGAGCGTGGCCTCGCACTCGCGGGCCACGGGAAGGTCCGAGGTCCCGGCGGTGACCACCAGCGTTCGCGCCGGCCGGGGCGGCACCGGCCTCCACACCACCGTGGACAGCTCACCCCGGATCCGGTCCCCGCCGGTGGCCGTGCCGGTGCGGGTCCGGACTCCACCCGGATGTCGGTCCATGACCCGTTCCACCTGTGCGGTATCGGCCCGGGTCAGGATGACCGGTCCACCCTGGACAGGTCCGACCGGGTCCGGTTCACCCGGCTCGGGTCCGACGGTCGGATGGGGCGGGATCCCGGGAGTCGGGGCGGCCGAGCAGCTCACCCACGATCAGCTGGCACTGTTCCGGCGTCTTTCCCTGCCCGTAGACGGCTTCGGGAAGGCCCTGACGCAGGTTGCGGTGGTGGTCGACCTTGGCGAAACCGAGGTCGGCGAAAGGGAGTCGGCGGAGCAGGTGGACCGCCTCGTCGGGGGAACAGGCACCCGAACGCACGTCGGCCAGCAGTCGTTGCAGTCGGGGTTCGTCCATGATGTTCACTATCCTGCCTGGGTATGGCCGCGGGCGCATCCTCACACCTTCGATCCGGAACCTCGCCGCGGATCGGGTTCCTCGGCCCGGAGGGTACGTTCACCGAAGAGGCGCTCCTGAGCGAGCCCGACTACGCCTCGGCCGCCATCGTCCCCATGGGATCCTTGTCCGAGGTACTGGAATCGGTTCGACTGGGCGACGTCGACCTCGGTTTCGTCCCCATGGAGAACGCCATCGAGGGCACGGTTCGCGACATCATCGACAGCCTGGTGTTCGACTTCGAGCTGCGGATCCAACGGGAGGTGATCCTGGACGTCCATCTCCATCTGATGGCCCGCCCGGGGATCAGGCTGGCCGATGTCGAGCGGGTCGCCTCCATCCCGGTGGCCACCGCCCAGTGCCGCCAATTCCTCAACCGGCAGCTCCCCGGGGCCGAGGCCATGGCCACCAACTCGACGGCAGAGGCGGCCCGCCTGCTGGGTGAGGGCGACCCGGCGCTGTCGTCACGGCCCACGGCGGCCATCGCTCCCCGGCTGGCGGCCAAGTTGTACGGCCTCGAGATCCTGGTGGAGGACGTCGAGGATCATCCCGACAACCAGACCCGCTTCGTCTCACTGGCCCGGTCGGGGATCCCGGCCCCCACCGGGCACGACCGCACCAGCATCGCCTGCTTCCAGAGCGCCGACCGCCCGGGCAGCCTCTACGCCATCCTCGGCCAGTTCGCAGCCCGCAACATCAACCTGAGCAAGCTCGAGTCGCGTCCCACCAAGAAGGCGCTCGGTGACTACTGCTTCATCATCGACTTCGAGGGCCATGTGGCCGACGCCGTGGTCGCCGACTGCCTGCGCGACCTCCACGCCGAGCTGGCCGGGGTCAAGTTCCTGGGCTCGTATCCGGCGGCGGGCCCGGCCGGACCGGCCATCCGGCGCGAGGTGGACACCTCGCTGCGCCAGGCCGGCGAGTGGATCGACGGATTGCAGGGCGAGATCCAGAGGTCCTAGCGAGCGAGCGGGCGAGACCGCCCGAGGCACCCGACCGGTCGCCGGCCGCCGACTACCCTGGCAAGCGCTCGGAGGGATGGCAGAGCGGACAAATGCGCGGCTCTTGAAAAGCCGTGAGGTGCAAGCCTCCGTGGGTTCGAATCCCACTCCCTCCGCTCTTGATGTCGCGCGACATAAGCACTATGTCGCGCGACATCGTCGACAACCAGCTCCGGGCATGCGTCGGTCGTTCTGGCCGGGGTAGAGGTCGAGTTGTCGCAGTGGTGACTCGTCTGCGCTGAGGATCCGGACCGCATGAACTGCGCGTGTTGGCGAGCCATTTCGCGGAGCAGTAACTGCTGTTCGGTTCACGGTTGGTTGAGTGTCGTTGCACCAGTCGTTGGATCGGGAAGGCCCACCATTTCGAGGCCGTAAAGCGATGCCGCGTTGGCGGCGGAGAACCTCTCTCGTTCCCCGTCGGAGGCGAATTGCCCGAGGAAGGAGTTGATCTCGTCTCGTGTCGGATGCTGGAACGGGTAGTCGGTGGAGAAGATCAGCCGATCGACAGAGGTCACTGACAGGGCGTGATGGAGCAGCGCCGGGTTGAGCATTCCGGAGGCAGTGATGTGGAAGTTCGTCCGGATGTATTCCGAGACGGACCGCTGCAGACCGGCGACGCGGGAGAGACTGTCGACCCGGTCGAGCCAGAACAGCAGCATCTCGCCCCAATGCCCGAGCACGATCTGCAGCTCAGGGTGTCGGTCGAAGGTGCCGCGCAGGATCAGGCGTAGTGCGGCCAGTCCGGCGTCGAGGTGCCAGCCCCATCCGAAGGTGGCCAACGCGAGATCGGTTACATCACCGAAACCTCGGTAGGAGGCGTCCCGCACCGCGTCCGAGGGGATCTGCGGGTGGATGAAGACTGGCTGGCCGAGCTCCCCGGCGGCGGCAAAGAAATCGTCGTAGGCCGGATCGTCGAGAAAGCGATCGCCGGAACGGCCGTAGACCATGGTACCGACGTGGCCCATCCTCTTGGCGCGCACGAGCTCGTCGACAACGTGCGGCGGGGAGGACATGGGTAGGGTCGAAAGCGCCCGAAATCGAGTGGGATACTTGCCGACGGCGGCGATGGACGTGTCGTTCGCGGCTCTGCTCAGGCGTCGGGCCCGTTCGGGTGAGAGCGGTTGGGTTCCGGGCGGGGTCAGGGCGAGGATCGAGATGTCGATGCCCTGGGCGTCCATGGCCTGGATCCGGCCCTCGCCCAGGTCCTCGAGACGCGGCTGGTGATCGCCCATTTCATTGAAGGCGAGACTTTCGTCCGGCCGAGCCTGAGCCTTGAGGGCGGAGGTGATGCCCGGGGTAATCCAGTGTTCCTCGATGGCGATGAGCGTCACGGGCTTCGTCCTTCCATCGGGTCGGACAGGCGTCCATCCGGCGATGTCTATCGTTTGATAATCAAGTTAGGCGTGGCTGCAGTACCTGTCAATTGATAGTAATCTGACGGGGATGGGGGTCCTGGCGAAATGACCGAGGAACAGACTTCGAGGCTGTTCGATCTCGCCGACCTCATCCTGGCGGTCGGTCGCCACATCGAAGCGTCGAAGGAAGCCGAAGCGGGGTCGGGAACGCCGTTGCAGGGAGCGGTGATGCGTTACATCGATCGCCACCCGGGTACGACGGCCGGCGCGGCGGCCGATGCCACCCAGCTGATCTCGAGCAACTTCAGCCGGGCGGTAGGGGGCCTCGAGAAGGCGGGCTTGGTGCGGCGCGAGGTCGATCAACACGATGCCCGGCGGGTGTGCCTCTATCCCACTGAGAAGGCGGAGGAGAACCTGCAGCGACTGCGTGAGGTCTGGAGCCGCTTGCTCGAGGAGACGGTGGCCGATCCGAACGAGATCGACGCGGTGATCTCGACCTTGCGGCACATCGAGACCCGACTGGTCGCCCGTTCAGACAGTGCTGGCGGGGGTTAACCGTACGCGCCGGCACCAGCCGTTCGGGCTGCAGACACTTCTAGCTTGAGGTCGTCGCAAGGGCGTCGAGTTCTGTCAGCGACGTCAGGATCGAGGACGAGTTGTCGCATCAACGTGAGGTGCAAGCCTTCATCGACGATCGTTTCGGTGGCCGGGCCGGCGAGGTCACCCGTCTTTCTGGTGGTGACTGGTCGCAGGCCTACGCCTTGTCTCTCGATGGATCGCAGGTAGTGGCCCGTTTTGGCATTCACGGAGAGGACTACGAGAAGGACCGTATCGCCTCTGGCTGGGCGTCCGATGAGCTTCCAATTCCCAAAGTCTTGGAACTCGACGAAACCAAGTTCGGCTTTTTTGCGATGTCCAGTCGCGCCCGGGGTGACTTTCTCGACGAGCTTCGCAGCGAACAGATCCGAAGGGTTCTTCCGAGTCTCTTCAGAACGATGGATGCGATCCGCGCCATTGATGTCTCAGCTAGCGGAGGATACGGCAACTGGACGTCAGATGGACACGGCCCACAGAGAACCTGGCGGGAAGCGCTACTGCACAAATTTGCGGACGATCACCCGGGCAACAGGACCCATGGATGGCGGGCTGCACTGGAAGGTTCGCCCAGCGGTACCAGAGACTTTGACACCGCACTGAAGGCACTCGACGCGGCTGACTGAACATATGCCCACTGAACGTCATGTCATCCACAATGATCTGCTCAACCACAATGTTCTTGTCCAAGGAGACAGGATCAGCGCGGTCTTGGACTGGGGCAATTCTATGTACGGTGACCACCTGTACGACGCGGCCTGGCTCTTGTACTGCCAGCCACGGTATACGTCATGGCCAGACTTGGATCTGGCCGGCGAATTGCGACGGCACTGGGAAGCCAATGGTCCATTGCCGGACGATCTTGAGGCGCGATTGCTCTGCTATCAGATCCATGTCGGGCTCGATGCGCAGTCGTACGCCGCCTATAAGGGGAACTGGGATCAGGTGAGGCTGAACACCGAGCAGACGATGGAGCTGGTTGAGGCGGTGGGAGGAGTTCTCTAGCCCGGCCAGGCAGGACCTGCTGGGATCGAACCGATGTGTGAGGGGTGACGGAGGATTCGACAGATGTCCTACCGGGGCCGCCCGGGGTTCTTTCGCCGGACATCGAAGACCGGTGTGTCAAGACATCGGAGACCAGGACGATCCTGGACCCCGGGTGTCGGGAAACCGGCAGCGAGGATCGGGAGCGGGCGGGCTGTCGCTCAAGGCAGGTGGGAAAACGGTCGATGGTCATGATCGACGCCAGCCGTGGTGTCTTCACCGCAACCCAATTGGCCACAGCCCGGCCAGGGCGGACGATGATGCATCCCAGGGGGCCTTGGCGCACCGGAACGACCCAACCACCGGGAGCCTTTGCCCCCGCAGTCCGGCGGACAGGAGCCGGTCTCCTCGCCGTCCTCCTCCTGACCACGGGCCTGGTCGCCGCGCTGTCGACGCCCGCCGAGGCGGGCCCGGCGCCGGACTGCGTGCCCTATGCCGGCACGGTCACCTGCACAGCCAACTCGACCGGATCCTCCACCTGGACGGTTCCGGCAGGCGTCACCAACGTCACCTTCGTCGTGGCCGGCGCCCAGGGGGGCGTCGGGGGGAGCGGCAACATCTATTCCTGGCCTCGGCAAGCCGGCGGTAAGGGCGGCCAGGTGCAGGCTTCGATGCCGGTCACGTCAGGCCAGTCCTTCGATCTGGTGGTGGGCAGCATGGCCGGGCAGGGCGGCGATGGTTACCAGGGCCCGAACGGCAAGGGGGGCGCGGGAGGCAGTCCCGGCGGCGGCACCGGCGGGAACGGGTCCAATCTGTACGGAGAGGGGGGCGGTGGTGGTGGTGGCGCGTCGCTCGTCACCAGTTCAGGATCCAGCCCGGTGACATTCCTGGAGGCCGGCGGCGGCGGCGGTGCCGGCGCCGGTAGCGGCGGGGTGGGCGGCACCGGCGGTGCCGGTGGCCTGCCCGGTCAGTCCGGCAACACCGGCGCCATTCAGAGCAGTGGGCCGGGAGGAGGCGGCACGGCCACCGCCGGGGGCACGGGAGGCGCGCCGTTCTCCTACTACATCCCCGCCTCGACGGCGGGCGGGAACGGAGCCAGTGGCACCGGCGGGAATGGAGGCTACGGCCAATACAGCGGCGGCTGGGGTACCGGCGGGGGCGGGGGCGGCGGCGGCTTCTTCGGCGGCGGCGGTGGCGGTGGCGGCTACGGTGGCATGGGTGGCGGTGGCGGTGGCAGCAGCTACGCCAGTCCCGGCGTCAGCGGAGCCGCTTTCACGACCGGTGCCAAGTCCGGCAACGGCCTCATCACGATCTCGTATCGCGACCCCCGCACGGCGACGGTGACCAGTCTCGGCGCCAACCGCAATCCCGTCGATCTGGGCTCCCCCCTCACGGTCACGGCGACGGTGGGGCCCAGCGCCGTCACCGGCACCGTTCAGTTCCTGATCGATGGAGCGGCGGCTGGTGCCCCGGTGCCTCTGACCGGCGATACCGCGACCTACACCACCTCCTCGCTCCCGGTGGGGCTCCACACCGTTTCCGCGGTCTACAGCGGCGACACGACCTATGCCGGAAGTATCGGCACCCTGGCCGGCGGGGCGGTGGTCCAAGGCACCGTCCCGATCACCTGGGCGGCGCCCTCCTCGATCGTGGCCGCGACTCCCCTCGGAGCCGGCCAGCTGAACGCCACGGCCACCGTGCCCGGCACCTTCCAGTACTCACCTGCTGCCGGCACGGTCCTCGGGGTCGGCGACGGCCAGATCTTGCACGTCACCTTCACGCCCACGAACCTGACCAACTACAAGGTGAGCACGGCGTCGACCTCGATCAACGTCACGGCCGCCGGTGCGCCCTACAGCATCGTGGTGGGGACCGATGCCGCCTGGACCTACGACGGAACGAGCAAGGCGGCCCTCCTTCCCGCCTCGTGCACGAACCCGTCGGCACCCGCCCTGCCTCCCGGGCAATGGATCAGCGAGTCCGGCGACCCCTGTGGCCGCGGCCCCGCGGCCCACACCTACAGCCGTGACTTCGACGTCGCCGGCAAGCCCGGCACGGCCCGGCTCGAACTCGAGTCCGGCGCCGCCACCACCGTGACCGTCAACGGCCGCGACCTCGGTCGCTGTGGCTGCAGCCCGACCACGGTCACCACACTGGACCTGACACCGTACGTCGTGGCCGGAACCAACCGCATCTCGATCTCGGCCGCCAACTCGAGCGGAGCGAAAGGCCTTCGGGGCCGGGTGACCGTGCAGGTTGCCGTGCCCACGAAGCTGGCGGTCAGCGCCGCCGACGGCACGCTGTTCGGTACCACCAGCCTCTCGGCGACCCTGACCGCAGGCCCCTCGCCGGTGGCCGGCAAGCCTGTCGAGTTCGAGCTGAACGGTCAACCGGTGTGCGGTGGCACAACCGGCGTCGTCTGCCCGGTGAGCGCCGCCAACGGTGTGGCCACGCTGGGCGGAGTCAGCCTCAGCGGATTGGCGCCCGGGACCTATCCCGACATGGTGTCAGCCAGCTTCGGAAGCGATACTTCGTATGTCGGCAGCTCCGGTAGCGCGGCACTGACGGTGGCGCCCCTGTCGGCGAAGCTGGCGCTGACCTCCGCGCCGGGACTCTCCATGGTCGGAGAGCAGGTCACCTTCACCGCCACCGTGAGCCCGGCGACGGCGACAGGCGATGTGCAGTTCGTCGTCGACGGCACCAACTCGGGTGCCCCGGTGGCTCTCCGCTCGGGCGTGGCCCGGTACAGCATCAGCTCACTGGCGGCCGGCACCCACAGCGTGGACGTCCGGTACGGCGGCAACGCCATATACGGGTCCGCCTCCGCCTCGCTCCCCGGAGGCCAGGTGGTCGCGCCTCTGGTCCCACCCACCAATTGCGTGACCGTCGCTGCGGTAGTCACCTGCACGGTCACCAGCACCGGCCCGTTCGGGTGGACGGTTCCCCCCGGCGTCACCCGGGTGACGGTCGACGTGGCCGGCGCCCAGGGCGGGGTCGGGGGGAGCGGCAACATCTACTCCTGGCCACGCCAACCGGGCGGCCAGGGCGGCCAGGTACAGGGATCGTTGGCGGTGACGCCGGGCCAGTCGTTGAAGCTGATCGTGGGCGGCATGGCCGGGCAGGGTGGCGACGGCTACCAGGGACCCATCGGTCGCGGGGGTGCCGGGGGCGGCCCGGGCGGCGGGACCGGCGGTAACGGGCCCTCACTCATCGGGGAGGGCGGCGGCGGTGGCGGCGGCGCGTCCCTGGTCACCAGCTCCGGACCCAACCCGGTGACCCTTACCGAAGCCGGTGGCGGGGGCGGAGCCGGCGCCGGCAGTGGCGGGGTGGGCGGCACCGGCGGTGCCGGTGGCCTCCCCGGTCAGGCCGGCAACACGGGCGCCATTCAGAGCAGTGGGCCGGGAGGCGGTGGCACGGCCACGGCCGGGGGCACAGGAGGGGCGCCGTTCTCCTACTACATTCCCGGCTCGACGCCCGGCGGGAACGGAGCCAGTGGCACCGGTGGTAACGGGGGCACCGGCCAATACAGCGGCGCCTGGGGCACCGGTGGTGGTGGTGGCGGCGGTGGTTACTACGGCGGCGGCGGAGGTGGCGGTGGCTACGGGGGGATGGGTGGCGGCGGTGGCGGCAGCAGCTATGCCAGTCCCAGCGTCGGTGGACCCATGTTCACGACCGGCACCGAATCGGGTAACGGCAAGATCGTGCTCACCTATACCAAGCCGGCGACGGCCACCACGCTCCGCTCGAGCGATCGCACATCACCGGCCGGGGCAACCGTCATCTACACGGCAACGGTGAGCCCGGTACCGAGGGGCGGCACGGTGACCTTCAGCGACAACGGAACGGTCATCGCTTCCTGCGCGGCGCGGCCGGTGGACACCTCGACGGGGGCGGCGACGTGCGCGCTGGCCTATCGGACGATCGGGACCCGCCCGATCACCGCCGGCTACAGCGGTGATGCCACTTATGCGCCGAGCGTCTCCGCCATCCTCACCCAATCGATCGTCCGGGCCGGCTCGACGGCGACCTCCCTCAAGTCGTCGGCCAACCCGTCCATCGTCACCCACCAGGTCACCTACACGGCGACCGTGAGCCCTGCCCCTGATGGCGGCACGGTCGCCTTCAGCGACGACGGAATCGGAATTGCGCCCTGCGCAGACGCGGCCGGTGGACACCTCGACCGGCGTGGCCACGTGCTCGGTGACCTATCCCCTGATCGGTCCGCACCCGATCAAGGCCGCCTACAGCGGCGATCCCAGCTATCCGCCCAGCTCGAGCTCGCTGACCCAGATGGTCGACCGGGACACGCCCAGCACACCGACCATCTCCAACCTCCCGTCGAACGGCACCTTCGGGGCTCTGTTCACAGCCGTCGTGGACACCACCGGGGACGGGACCACCTCGGTGTCCTCGGACTCCCCCGACGTGTG
Source organism: uncultured Acidimicrobiaceae bacterium (assembly GCA_963812885.1). Classification (GTDB taxonomy): domain Bacteria; phylum Actinomycetota; class Acidimicrobiia; order Acidimicrobiales; family RAAP-2; genus Bog-756. The sequence goes on from CAWEWZ010000008.1 coordinate 449,803, forward strand.
CACGGCCAGTGGCCTGGTGGTGTCCTACGTCGGGGTCGGCCCCTGCTCGCTCACCGCCCACATCACCGAAGGACCGAACTACACCGGCGCCGGGGGGAGGCCGCAGACCTTCGCCGTCGACCGGGCCGCCCCGAGCACCCCGGCCATCTCCGACCTCCCGTCGAGCGGCACCTATGGGGGTCGGTTCACGGCCACGGTGGCCACCACCGGGGACGGGACCACCTCGGTGACCTCGGACTCCCCTGACGTCTGCACGGTCAGCGGCCACGACGTGTCCTACGTCGGGGTCGGCCCCTGTTCGCTCACCGCCCACGTGGCCGAAGGAGCGAATTACACCGGCGCCGGGGGAAGCCCGCAGACCTTCGCCGTCGACCGGGCCGCCCCGAGCACCCCGACCATCTCCGACCTGCCATCCGACGGCGCCTACGGCGGTCGGTTCACGGCCACCGTCGACACCACCGGGGACGGGCCCACCTCGGTGACCTCCAACTCCACACCCGTCTGCACGGTCAGTGGCCACGATGTCTCCTACGTCGGCGTCGGCATGTGCTCACTCACCGCCCATGTCGCCGACGGCACGAACTACGCCGCGGCCGACGGGAATCCCGAGACCTTCGCCGTGGACCGGGCCGTCCCCAGCACCCCGACCATCTCCAACCTCCCGTCGAAGGCCACCATCGGGGGGTTCACCGCCACCGTGGCCACCACCGGCGACGGGACCGTCTCGGTGACCTCCGACTCCACTGCCGTCTGCACGGTGAGCGGCATGGTGGTGTCCTACGTCGGCGTGGGCCCCTGCTCGTTGACCGCCCACGTCGCCCAAGGGACGAACTACACAGCCGCCGAAGGACGTCCGCAGATCTTCGCCGTCGGCCAGGAGACGCCCACCACCCCGACCATCCCCGACCTCCCGTCGAGCGGCACCTATGGGGGCCGGTTCACCGCCACCGTGGCCACCACCGGGGACGGGGCCGTCTCGGTGACCTCCAACTCCCCCTCCGTCTGCACCGCCAGCGGCCAACGGGTGTCCTACGTCGGGGTCGGCCGCTGCTCGCTCACCGCCCACGTTGCCGCCGGAACCTTCTATTCGGGCGCCGACGGAAGCCCACAGACCTTCGCCGTCAACCGCGCCGTCCCCAGCATCCCGACCATCGCCAACCTCCCCTCGGGCCGTGCCGTCGGTGGCGGGTTCACCGCCAGGGTGGCCACCACCGGGGACGGAACCGTCTCGGTGACCTCCAACTCCCCATCCGTCTGCACCGTCAGGGGACTGGTGGTGTCCTACGTCGGGGTCGGAACCTGCTCGCTCACCGCCCACGTCGCCGCCGGGGCCCACTATTCGGCCGCCGTCGGGAAGGTCCAGACCTTTGCCACTCCGACCAGCGGCTATTGGGAGGTGGGATCTGACGGTGGCATCTTCGCCTTCGGCGACGTCGCCTTCCACGGCTCCACCGGGGCCATGACCCTTCATTCGCCTATCGTGGGCATGGCCGCCACCCCTGACGGTAAGGGTTACTGGTTGGTGGCCTCCGACGGTGGCGTGTTCGCCTTCGGCGACGCCCTCTTCTCCGGTTCGGCCGGGGCGATGGCCCTCAACTCACCCATCGTCGGCATGGCCGCCACCCCTGACGGCCGGGGCTACTGGCTGGTGGCCTCCGACGGTGGCATCTTCGCCTTCGGCGACGCCCTCTTCTCGGGCTCGGCCGGGGCGATGACCCTCAACTCGCCCATCGTCGGCCTGGCCGCCACTCCTGACGGTAAGGGCTACTGGCTGGTGGCATCCGACGGCGGCATCTTCGCTTACGGCGACGCCGCCTTCTCCGGCTCGGCCGGGGCGATGACCCTCAACTCGCCCATCGTCGGCCTGGCCACCACCCCCGACGGTAAGGGCTACTGGCTGGTGGCCTCCGACGGTGGCATCTTCAGCTTCGGCGACGCCGCCTTCTCCGGCTCGGCCGGGGCGATGACCCTCAACTCGCCCATCGTCGGCCTGGCCACTACCCCCGACGGTAAGGGCTACTGGCTGGTGGCCTCCGACGGCGGCATCTTCAGTTTCGGCGACGCCCCGTTCCACGGCTCCGCTGGCGACAACTCCCCGAACCAACCGGTTGCCGGAGTGGCGACCGACTGACCCGATCCGGTGACGTCCGGGCCGCAGCTCGGCCGGCGACGGATCGACGCCATCGGGCCTGACCGGTGGTCACCACTCAGGGTCGATCGGTGGCCGCCGGCACCAGCATGTCGCCCCGACCGATCTGCGTGAGCAGGCTGGCTCGGTCCAGGTACACGCGCTCGTTGACGATGCGGTCCCCCTCGAAGAAGAACACGGCGACCACCGGCACGCGGAACGCCCTACCGGTCGGCGGCATCCCCGAGAACTCACCGAGGTTCGTCCCCAACAGGTCGAACTCGGAGACAACCGAGTCGTCGCCAACGTGGTGCCGCACGTTCTCATGACGCTGGTCGGGGAAGGCGGTGCGCTGGCGCAGGTGATACCGCAACACCTCGTCGTCACCGTCATAGATCCGGCCGGTGGCCATGATCTCGTAGTGCGGCCGGCCGTTGAAGGTGGCCAGGGTGCGCTCGAACTCCTGGTCCACCTCGGAGCGAAAATGTTCCTCCAGCACCTCGAGTCGCCGCCGTTTCAGTTCATCGGTGATCATGCTTCCACCTCCGCCCGATGACCAGGTGGTACTTCGGCGGCCATCCCGGTGCTGGCAGCGGTCGAAGGCGGCTCTTCCCGCCACGGCGTGAGGTCGAGCGTCGGGTAGTGCCGAGGGTGTGCGGCGGTAATTCTTCCCGAGATCGTCGGCGGCCGCATCGATCTCCTCCGTCCCGATGAGCCCATCCAGCAGGACCCAACCCTCCTCGCGCCACCTGGCCACCTCGGCATCGGTCGCAAGTCTCGAACTCATCGCACTCCTCGGCATCCTGTCACGCTGAGGTTGTGTCCACCCCGGCAACAAACCCTGGCATCGTCCTCAGGTACGAGACCAAGCTACCCAGCGGCGTCGGCCATCGAGCGGAGTCGACACGGGGCCCCGGGCGGCCAGCCGGGTCCGAACGAGTGTTCCCATGGTCTGCCGATGGACTCGGCCTCCCGGGCCCCCTACCCACCGTTCGAACCCGGCCTGGGAATAGAGCACTAGAACAGAGCACGGACAGAGCGCGGCACTGTGCAGGAGAGGTCAGAGGAAGGAACTCGTGACCGAAGGCAAGATCGAGGTGCCGGAAGGCACGGCGGAGCGGGTCGCCCTGTGGCGGGCCATGCACGTGCTGGTCGACCCGCCGCCGCACGTGCTCGACGACGAGGTCGGGCTCCGGCTGGTCGCCCCCGACGAAGGGTGGCGCCGCCGTCCGGACATGGATCCGGCCTTCACCAGTGGGTTTCGGGCATCCATCGTGGCCCGCGCCCGCTTCATCGAAGACCTGGTGGCCGAGCAGGTCGAGCGGGGCGTCGGCCAGTACGTCCTCCTCGGAGCCGGCCTCGACACCTTCGCCCAGCGACGACCGGAGATCGCCTCCCGCCTCCAGGTCTTCGAAGTCGACCGGCCCGGTCCTCAGGCCTGGAAGCGTCGGCGCCTGATAGAACTCGGCCTCGACGTCCCTGAGTGGCTGAAACTGGTCCCCGTCGACTTCGAGGCCGACGTCTGGTGGGAGCAGCTGGCCGCCGCCGGCTTCGATGCCGGCCAACCGGCGGTGGTGGCCTCGACCGGCGTCAGCATGTACCTCACCAGGGAGGCGAACGCGGCCACGCTGCGCCGGATCGCATCATTCGCCCCGGGCTCGACCCTGGCCATGACCTTCCTCCTGCCGCTCGAGCTCCTCGACCCGGACGACCGTCCCGGGCTCCAGATGGCGGAGGAGGGCGCCCGGGCATCGGGTACACCGTTCCTCAGCTTCTTCACGCCACCGGACATGCTGGCGCTGGCCGGCGAGGCCGGCTTCCGGGACGCCCGGCACGTCCCCCTCTCGGAATTGGCCGAGCGGTACTTCGCCGGCCGAACGGATGGGTTCCGACCGACGAGCGGAGAGGACCTGCTGGTGGCCATCACCTGATCGGCGTCACCCGGCGGGTGGCGGACGTCCCGGCAATCGAGTACTACGAGGAGGGCAGAATCGGCGGTCGTTCCCGAATCGCCGCACAGCGCCGAGGAACCGTTCGGACAAGGAGTTGCGAATGCAGGTGACCATTCAGTCCTCGATGTTGACGGTGACCGACGTGGACCGATCGATCGAGTTCTACAAGGGTGTCTTCGGCTTCCAGACGGTGGCCCGGCGCGATCGGGTCGCCGCCCTCCTGGTCGACGAGACGGACCGGACCCAGGTCCTGGTGCTTCGAGGGGTCGACAACCGGTTTCCGACCCACCCGGGGAGGGGCAGTATCGGGATCAGGGTCCTGGCCTTCGAGGTCGCATCGGTCGACGAGCTCGAAGAGATACGCCAGAAACTGACCGAGCGGGATGCCTACATCGGAAGCCACCGGAGCGCGGGCTACGAGACGGTCCTGGGCATCGACCCGGACAACATCGAGATGGCGGTGGCCGCCGGACTGACCGGACACCCGATTCGGACCAGCGACTGGTGCACCCTCGACGAGATGATCGAGACCATCGCCGATTGATGTCAGCCGATCCTCATCCACCCCTCCGGCCGGCTCAGGTCGCTCCACGCCGACCCGCCCGCGGCCAGACCGACGAGTGATGGTATTCGCATCGGTCGACTGGGCGACGATCGCTTCGCTGGCCACCGCGGTCGGGACCTTGGTACTGGGATTGGCCACGTTCGCCGCGGTGCGGTCCTCCAACCGGTCGGCCCGCATCGCCGAAGCGGCGTTGCAGGAGCAGCGACGACCTCTCCTGGCCCCGTCCCGGCTCGAGGACCCCAATCAGAAGATCATGTTCCTCGAGGGGAATTGGGTGAGCGCGCCGGGCGGACGGGCCGCGGTCGAACACATCGACGGCACCGTGTATCTCGCCATCAGCCTGAGGAACGTCGGCAGCGGGATCGCGGTCTGCCAGGGCTGGACGATCAGGCCGAACGCGGGCTCGCCGGACAACCTGCCCATGCACGCCCCGCTGGAGGAATTCCGCCTCCAGTCGCGGGACCTGTACATCCCGGCCGGCGACATCGGAATGTGGCAGGGTGCGCTCCGCAACCCGGACGATCAGGTTCGTGCCGTCACCGTCGATGCCATCGAGACAGGCCAGACGATCACCGTGGAAGTGCTCTACTCCGACCAGGTCGGCCTCCAGCGGACGATCTCCCGGTTCGGCCTGGTCCCTGCGGGCGACTCGTGGCTGGCCAGCCTCAACCGACACTGGTATCTCGACTGGGACGGGCCCCGCCCGGAGGGTCTGGCGCTGGCCGCCGCCGAGGTGATCCTTCGGGACCGGGAAGCCGCTGTTCAACGGCAAGCGGCCGCAGCTGACGAAGACCCGGATGCGGATGAAGACCCGGATGCGGAAGCCGGTGGCACTACAGGGGCTGATGCCGAGACCGAACCGGCGGATCCGTGAGATCTCCCACCAGCGGGCGGGCGCCCTGATGCCCAACTGGGCCGAGCAGGTCACGGCCATTGCCACCGCGGTGAGCGCAATCGGACTGCTGAGTGCGATCGGTGCGGTCATCTTCGCCGGGCAACAGGCCCGGGAGGCCCGCATCGGCCGACAGGCCGAGACGGCGGTCGAATTCTTCCGACGGTGGGATGACCCTCCCCTGGTGGAGACCCGTCGTCTCGTCGCCCAACTCGAGACCAAAGAGGCCCTGCGAGATGCCCTGGTGGAGTACATCGAGCAGAACGCGGCGGAGGCGTACGTGCTGTACCGGGAGCTCGACTACTTCGAACAGCTCGGCGCCCTCGAGAAGCACGGCGGATTCGATTTCCAATTGATCAGGGACCTGCTCGGCCACCGGCTGATCGAACGGTGGGAGCTCTGGCTCCCTTCCATCGACGCCATGGGAGGCCGGTCCGTCTATCCCATGTTCTACGGGCTGGTCGAGAAGATGCGAGCCTCCGAGGCTCCCTGAGCCTTATCACGCACCTCCCCGACCGACCGACCCGTTATCGGTAGCTGGCCTCGTACTGGTCATGGCGACGGAACCACGACATCCCGTCCTCGTTGCGGCCGAACGGCGCCCGGTCGAGCCACTGCCACATGTTCCACAGCCCGTCCACGCCTCGCGAATAGGCCGAGTATGTGTGGTACACGACCCCGTCCTCGAGCTACGAACGAGCTCATCCCCGGGCCTTCGAACGGCAGCTTCTCGGGATCGAGCTGCCATCCTTCGAGCGGCCGGAAGTTGTACGACCCGCCCTTGGCCACCGACGCTTCGGTGAACGAGACGTTGAAGTCGAAGTTGAAGTCGCTCCTCCCCGACGACGCCCACGGGAAGTCCCAACCCATCCGGTCCCGGTAGGCGAGCAGCTTGTCCAGCGGTGCCCGGGACACGGCGGTGAAGGCGACATCGTGGTTCTGGAGATGGAGATGGGTCTCGTCGAAGCCGTCGGCGACCGAGGAGCAGCTCGGGCAGCCCTCGTCCCAGTCCGGGCCGTACATGAAGTGGTAGACGATCAATTGCGAACGACCCCGGAAGAGGTCGGCCAGGGTGGCCTCCCCGTCCTCGGTGTCGAAGAGGTAGTTGTCGTCGATGCGGACCCACGGCAGCTCACGCCGCTGACGGGCCACCTCGTCGTTCATCCGGGTCATCTCTTTTTCGGCCTTGAGCAGGTCCTGGCGGGCGGCAAGCCACTCCTGCCGGGTTGCCTTCGGGTGGTCGGTCATGGGTTGGTCTCCTTCGTCTCGTTACCTGCAGGGGTCAAAGTTGGCACCCTCATCGGCCCATCTCCGCGTCGGGACCGGCGTCGCCGCCGGATGCGACGATGGCCAGACGCTCGAGGTAGTGGTCCCACCCCGACGTGTGGTCCCCGACGGCACCGTCGGGCAGTCCCCGGTGCACGAGCCGGACCCTCGTCTTGTCCCCGTCGGGGATGAGGGTGATCTCCACTTCCGTCGAGCCTGCCGGGATGGGATGGTCGGGTTCGTCCCACCCGAAGGTGAACACCACCCTGGTGTTCGGGACCACCTCCACGAACTCGCCGACACCGGGATGCTTCCCTTGGACCAGCACCCGGTAGGCGCCGCCCACCCGCGGATCGAGCTCGGCCTCGGTGCCCATCCATCGGACCTGGTGGGCCGGATCGGTCAGGAAGGGGAAGATGGTGGCCGGGCTGGCATCCATCACCGTCTCACGCATCAGTTCAGCCATGGCTGGTTCCTTTCTCTCGTTCGGCCGATTCGGCCAGGTCCTGCAGGCGCAGCAGACTTCCGGTCCAGTACTCGTCGAGGAACTGCCGGAGCCGGTCCATCTGAGCGTGGTTGGCCCGGTACAGCCGGCGGGTGCCGTCGCGGCGCTCGGATCACCAGCTCCGCCTCGCGCAGGACACCGAGGTGCTGGGAGACGGCCGAGCGGGTCACATCGTCGAACCGGGCGGCGATCTGGGCCGCCGGCAGCTCCTCGGACCACACCAGACGCAGGATCTCCCTCCGCCGGGGTTCGGCCAGCGCCTTGAACGCGGTGTCCATGGTTCGAATATTAGTCGCTACTTACGTAAGTGTCAACTAACGGAATGGCCGACCCAGCCGCTCGACCAGACCGGGCCACCGGCCGGAGGCGATCCCGCCCGGCGACCGCGGTGGGGATGGAAGTACCGTGACCAGGCGGGCACATGCCGCCGAGCAGATCCCGTGGAGAGCCAGGGACATTGGAGGCCCGACCGTGAGTACGACGCTTGACTGGTACGGGTGCGCCACCTTCCGACTCGAAGCCGCCCGGGCTCACCGTCTTCCTCGACGCCTACATCGACCGGATACCCTCGGCCCCCGGCACCGGACTGACCGCTGACGACATCGACGAGTGCGATTGGATCGTGATCGGGCACTCCCATTTCGACCATCTCTGGGGGGCCGAACGGATCATCGCCAATACCGGCGCCACCCTGATCGGTAGCTACGAGACGGTGCGGGTGTTGGAGCAGGCCGGCATCCCCCTCGAACGCATGATCTGCGTCGCCGGAGGCGAGCGGATCGAATTGGGACGTGGGGTGTCCGTGTCGGTCTACCCCAGTCTCCACTCCTGCCTCTGGACGGGGACCCACGCCGCCGGGTCCGGCGACGTGTGTCTCGGCGACCTGGGCGTGCCGTGGCACGAACGCAACAGGCGGATGCAGGCGCTGCATGGCGGAATGGCGACCTCCCTCAGCCGGGACGCCGTCGAGCATGTGATGGCGGCGGCGACCGGTCACAGCGACCGGGGCGACGGGGGCGCCCTCATCTATCTGTTCGAGACTCCCGGAGGTTCGGTCCTCTACCAGGACACCTCGGGCCGGTGGAGCCCGATCCTCGAACAGCTGAACCCCGACCTCGCCATCCTCGCCGCCGCCGGCCGAGGCAACGCCGACGGCGAACCGGTACAGGGATCCCTCGCCGATTTCGTCGCCGACGAGGCCCGAGCCCTCGGTGCCCGGCGGGTGGTGCTGGCCCACCACGACGACTGGCTGCCCGGCTTCTCGGGGGCCGCCGACCTCGAACCCGTCCGTCAGGCCTTCAAACAGCGGGCGCCGGACACCGAGCTCATCGAACCCGACTACCTGGAGGCGACGCCGATCTTCGGACCGGCGAACGCCGAATCGGGTTGATCCGACCGGTCATGGGTCGTCCGGCACCCAGTTCCCGTGGAAGCCGAAGGGGACCCGCTGGGGCAGGTGGACCACTGCCTGGGGCTCGCCGGTGAAGTCGGCGGCGTTGAGCACCAGCAGGTCACTTCGGTCCTGATCGGCGTCGTAGACGAGGGACAACAGCCAGCCGTCGTCTTCGGCGGCGTCCGCCGCCGCCGGCACGAAGACCGTCTCCGAGGCGCCGCCGCCGCCGGAGCGGAGGGGCCGCACCTCCCGGGTCCGACGGTTGAGGTCCTGCTTCACCAGCGCGTCGTGGCCCTCGAGGAAGGCACCGGTGTAGCCGAAGCGGTAGGGGCGGCCGACCAGGCGCTCGTCGACGCGGGGGAACTCCTGGCCCAGGTCGTCGATCCGCTCCTCCATCACCTTCCCGGCCGCCAGGTCGACCGTCCAGCGGTCCAGCGTCGGTGGGCCCTCATCGGGCCCGAGGCGCTGGGTGTCGAAGATCCGCTGATGCCGGACCACATCGAGGACCACCTGGTCACCGTCGTCGTAGGCGTTCATGGGATGGAAGACGTAGCAGGGCTCCACATCGAACCAGCGCACGCCGTCGGCACCTCCCTCGTGTTCGAGTAGTCCGATGCGGGCCCGGTAGTCCGGATCCCAGCGGTAGGGAAACCCGGCGCCGGACATGGCCATGTCGGCGTCGAACACGACGGGGAGGTCGTAGATGACTGCGAATCGCTCGGTGAGGGACATGTCATGGATGCTGACCGGACCGCCGACATCGATGTCGACCACCTTCCGCACCAGTCCTGCCGTGTCGACCACCGAGTACTGCACCTTGTTGCCCCAACCCCAGAAGTAGGAGATGGCGTGCAGCTCACCGGTCACCGGATCGCGCTTCGGATGGGCCGTGTACCCGCCGGGGAGCGTGCCGCCGAAATCGGACGGGCCGACCGTGTCGAGCTCGTAGGTCATCTCATAGGGGCGGGCCCCCGCCTCGACGATGGCGAATGTCCGTCCGGCATGGCCGATCACGTTGGTATTGGAGGCGAAGTCCATGTCGGCGTGCACCGGCCCCGGGCGGACCGGCTCACTCAGGGCGGCGGCCACCTCGGCCGAGCGGACGAATCGGTTCCGGTACCACTCGGCTCGGCCATCCCGGATTCGGATCCCGTGCACCATGCCGGTGCCGCTGAACCAGTGGTAGGTGGACGGTTCGGGGCTGCTGATCGGGTTCGGACCGTTTCGGAGATAGCGGCCATCGAGGGCCTCGGGCAGTGCTCCGGTCACCGGCAGCTGGCCAGTGGTCAGCTCGTCGGAGACAGGGGCGTAGTTCCCCTCCAGGTAGCGATTGGCCAACGTCGTCATGGGCTCCTCCAGATCTGGCGGCAACGAACCACACGTCGTACCAGCAGCTTCGCGCATCCGCCCCGAGCGTTCTACCCCGAATCGAAGATCTCAGGTCTCCGCCGTCAGTGCCCTGGTGACGAAGGCCAGCGCCGCCTCCATGAGCGCCCCGTCGACGGCCTCAGGGTCGATGCTCCTCATCACCCCGAGGCCCCGGAACAGGGCCTCGATGATACGGGCCTCGCGTTTGATCGACTCGAATTCCTTGGTTCCCGGCTGCTCGCTGGCGATCAGCTGGGCGACCGCGGTGATGTTGACCTCGTCGAGGTCGGCGAGCCTTCGCCGCGCCGCCGGATTGCGCACGGCGAACAGGGCGAACTCCATGTAGAGGACCGCCCAGTCCTCGGGCGACAGCGGTTGGTCGGTACCGGCCTGGATGAGCGGGAGGAAGTCGGTCAGGCGAGCCTCGACAGGCATCTCCGAGGCATCGATGGTCGCCCGGATCGACTCCATCTCCCTCGAGTAGCTGGACTCCAGGAGGGACAGGAAGAGATCCTCCTTGCTCTTGAAATTCGAGTACACCGCACCCTTGCTGAACCCGGCCGCGGCGGCGACGGCGTCGAGGGTGGCGCCGTGGAACCCGCGCTCGGCGAAGACCTGGGCGGCGGCGGAAAGCAGGTGCTCTCTCGTCTGCTGGCGCCGGCGATCCGGGGTGAGGGGTTCGAATGTCATGCCTAGTTGACTACCACGCAGCATAAGTTATACTCATTAGTATGTCAGATTCTGATTGGTATAGGCGGTTTGTCGTCCCGTCCTCCGGGCGGCCGACTGCGCCGCGGGCGTCTGCCATCACCACCCATGGCCTGGTGCGACGATTCGGCACCATGACCGCCATCGACGGGGTCGACATCGACGTCGGGGAGGGCGAGATCTACGGATTCCTCGGGCCCAACGGTGCCGGGAAGTCGAGCCTGGTCCGGGTGCTGTGCACGCTGCTCGCCCCCAGTGAGGGGACGGCGACCGTGGCCGGCTACGACGTCGCCGACCATCCGGAAGAGGTCCGGATCCGGATCGGTGCGGCCCTCCAGGAGGCGGCCTTGGACGACCGCCAGACCGGTCGGGAGCTGCTGGTGCTCCAGGGCCGGCTCTACGGCCTCCGGTCGGCGGCGATCGATCGGCGCCTCGCCGAGGTGCTCGACCTGGTCGACATCGGCGGCGCCATCGACCGTCGCATCGGGACGTACTCGGGCGGGATGAAGCGGCGGCTGGATCTGGCCGCGTCGCTCATCCACAACCCGCACGTCCTGTTCCTCGACGAACCCACCACCGGCCTGGACCCGGCCAGCCGGTCGAGCGTCTGGGCCGAGGTGAAGCGGCTCAATACGCAGCTCGGGATGACCATCTTCCTCACCACCCAGTACCTCGAGGAGGCCGATGCCCTGGCTCACCGGGTGGGGATCATCGACCGGGGCCGCCTGGTCGCCGAGGGGTCGCCCGACGCGCTGAAGCACTCGGTGGGACAGGACGTGATCGTGGCCGAGGTCACGGGAGGCGACCACCGTGCCCTGGCCCGGCTCCGTAACGTCCCCGGCGTCGACGACGTGACCATGGACTCGGGCCGGATCACCATCAGCACCGCCAACGGCTCGGGGGCCCTCAGCCCGATCGCCCTCTCGCTCGGACGTGGCAACGTCGCCGTCAGCAGCCTGACCTTGCGGACACCGACCCTCGACGACGTCTTCGAGGCGCTCACCGGATCACACATCGAATCGGTCGATCAATGACCGCCCCGAGCACCGACGCCGGGGCGGTCGTCGCCCGGGAGGCCGGCTTCCTGAGGGACGTCGTCACCATCGCCGGCCGGGCCCTGCGCCAGATCCCCCGTGAGCCGGCGGCCGTCCTCCCCGCCGTCTTCGTCCCGGCGTTCTTCTACACCGTGAACCTCGGGGCCTTCGAGAACCTGGCCGGCCATGCCACCGGGCTCGACTACAAGGCGTTCCTCATCCCCATGGCCATCGCCTTCGCGGTGACCGGGATGTCGCGGGCACCGACGTTGGTGACCGATATCCAGGGGGGTTACTTCGACCGGCTGTGCATGACTCCCATCCGACGAATCGCCCTGCTGCTCGGGCTGATGGTCGCCGACGTCGTGGTGATCGTCGCCCTCTGCCTCCCCGTGCTCGCCATCGGCTACGGGGTGGGGGTCAGATTTGCGACCGGACTCGGCGGGGTGGTGGTCTTCGTGGCCTTCTCGGCACTGTGGGGTCTCGTCTTCACCGGCTTCCCCTATGCCGTCGCCCTCAAGACGGGGAGTCCCGCCGCCGTCAGTGCGTGCTTCGTCGTCTTCTTCCCGCTGTTCTTCCTCACCGATGCCGTCGTCCCCCAACAGGCACTGACCGGCTGGTTCTCGACCATCGCCACCTACAACCCCATCACCTACCTGCTCGGAGCGCTGCGATCCCTGATCAGTTCGGGATGGGAGGCGGGAAGTCTCCTGAAGGGACTGGCCGCCCTGGCCGGAATCGGCCTGGTCAGCATGTCCCTGGCCATCACCGCCTTCCGGGGCCGGGTCCGCCAGGGGGACTGACCTCCCGGTGGGACATCGCCGGGACCTCTGCTGCAGACGAGCCTGGAGAAGGAGAGGGTCCGCCGGTCGATCGGGCGATCCAGGGTCAGTCGGCGAGCCCGGCGAAGAACTCGAGGAGCAACTCGTTGACCTCGGACGGGCGCTCCTGCTGGGTCCAGTGCCCGCAACCCTCGAGCACGACGGCCTTGGTCAGGTTCGGCATCGAGATGTCGCGGATCGCTCCGATCAATTCGGGGAAGCCCGGCCAGTGGAAGACAAGATCGCGGTCCCCGCCGACGAACAACGAGGGAACCAGCAGCGGCGCGTGGTGCCACGCCGCCATCAGCTCCCAGTTCTGACGCGAGTTGCGGTACCAGTTGAGTCCCCCGCGGAATCCCGACCGCTCGAACTCCTCGGTGAAGTGATCGACGTCCTCGCTGGTGAGCCATCCGGGTAGTGGCCCATCCGGCGCCGGCACCGGAGGGTTGGCCACGATGTCGCCGAGGGTGTTGACCTCCGGCGCGTCGCCGGAGCTGCCGATGAGGCCGCCGAGTATCGAGGCCCGGACATCGGCTTCGAACGCCGCCTCGGCCACACCTCGGCTCCTGGAAGAAAACCTGGTAGTTGTTGGGGCCGAGCAATTCGGTCAGCGACGTGAGCAGATCCGAGTCACCTCGCGGCAGGTAGGGCACACTGAGCAGCGCCACCCCACGGACCAGGTCCGGTCGGAACAGGCCCAGGGCCGACGCCACCGGCGAACCCCAATCATGGCCGACGACGACGCATCGTTCCCCGCCGAGTGCCTCCACCAACCCGACCAGGTCACCGGCCAGGTGGAGCAGCGTGTACGCATGGACGTCCTCGGGCGAATCGGTCTGGCCGTACCCGCGCTGGTCGGGGGCGACGGCGTGGTAGCCGGCGGCGGCCAGGGCGTCCAGCTGATGCCGGTAGGAGTACCACGACTCCGGAAAACCGTGACAGAGCAGGACGAGGGGACCCTCCCCCGCCTCGGCAATGTGCATGCGGATTCCGTTCGTGTCAATGAACCTGTGTGAAACGGGCATCGATCCCACCTCTCTCCTCCCCGCCCCACCTGAGATATAGCAGCTGGAGGCGGTCCGGCGGTCATGCGGTGTCCGGCGGTCATGCTGTCCGGCGGTCATGGGGTCCGGCGGTCATGGGGACGGGTCGACCCTGACCCGCCGATCACAGTTGTGGTGCCGTCATCGCCGTCGACAGTGGGAGATCCGACGAAGACTCCCCCACGGCCAGGCGGTACTCGCCGGGCACGGTTGTCCATGTGCCCCCGAGAAAGGCCTGGAAGGCCGAGGCGGGAACGGCCAGGCTGACCGTCTTGCTCTGGTTCGGGGCCAGGGACACCGGATAGAACGCGACCAGCTGGGCCGGGGGCTCGCCGGCCGACGCCGGATAGGTGAGGTAGGCCTGGGGGACGTCGGTTCCCGACCGCGTCCCGGTGTTGGTCACCCGCACATTGAGCGTGACCGTTCCGGGGGACCGGCTGACCCGCAGATGGCCGATGGAGAAGTGGGTGTAGGACAACCCGAACCCGAAGGGGAACAAGGGGGTGATCCCGTTGGCGTTGTTGTAGCGGTACCCGACCTCGAGACCTTCGGTGTAGGACGAGGTCAGGTTGATGCCCGGCCACTGGGCCACTGTGTGGATGGCCGACTGGGCCTGGCTGACCGGAAAGGTGATCGGCAATCGTCCCGAGGGATCTACGTCGCCGAACAGGACAGCGGCGATGGCCGACCCGTCCATCTCCCCCGGGTACCAGTCCTCGACCACCCCGGCCACCTTCCCGAGCCACGGCATGAGGACGGCCCCTCCGGTATTGAGCACGACCACCGTCCGCGGATTGGCCGCCGCCACCGCGGAGATCAGCGCGTCCTCGTCGCCCGACAGCGCCAGCGAGGGCCGGTCGTAGGCCTCGGAGGTGAAGTCCCCGACGAACACCATGGCCACGCTGGCCTTGCGGGCCGCGGCGACGGCGGCCGAGATCTCCGGGCTCACGTACTTGAACCCGAGGGTCAGAATGCCGGGAGTGAGGGACGCCACGCCGGCGGGCGTGAAATTGTCGAACGGCTGCCACTGCAGCAGCACCCGGTAGTGGTGACCACCGGTGAGATGCATGGACTGCGACCACCGCCCGTTCACGTGTCTGAGGGGATCGGACACCGCCGGCACCCCGTCGAGCGTGAGGGTGGCCCCGCCCGACCCTTGGAGCCCGAGCACGTAGAGGCCAGTCCGGGGGGGCGTGAGCGTTCCCGTCCACACTGCGGTCATGTTCGACCATCCGGCCGGCAGCACCACGCTCGACTGGGTCCGGCGCAGGTGGCCGAGGGTGAGGATCCCGTCGTCGGCGAGCGGACTGGCCCTTGCCTGGTCGATGGGGGCGGTGGAGGCCAGGGGCGGGGGACCGGAACTCAGGGGGTGGGGGCTGATGGTGAGGTCGGCGGTGGGCTCGACCGCCCTGATGGCGAGGGGACCGGAGACGGAACCGGTCCGGGACAGGGTCAGCGTGAGCCCGTGACCGATACCGGAATCCGGACGGAGGAGGGCAGTGGGGATGGGGGGAAGATCCCCCGTGGTGCTACCGCCGTCCGAATAGGTGACCGTCGCGCCGGCGCCGGCACGACGTCGAATGGCGGACAACGGCGTGCTCGTGAACGGGGCCAGCACCTTCGAGCTGCCCAGCCCGCTGGTCACCGGGTCGGTACTGGCGTCGGCTCCGACGACCGCCAGCCTCGTCCGGCCCCTCGACAGCGGCAGCACCGAGCCGTCGTCCTTGAGGAGGACGGCCGAACTCTCCGCGGCATGCAACGCCACCGCCCGATGCGCGGGGGTGTCGACGATGGCGGCCGGAGACCCGGCGTCGTCCCGGCCGATCACCCCGTGGGCGAACATCTGGGTGAGCACCCGGGACACCGCCGCATTGACCGCGGCGATCGGAAGCTGGCCCTGGCGGACCAGACCGGTCAGGACAACGGCATTCTGGGGCTTGATGAGATCGGTTCCCGCCGAAAGGGCGGCGACGGGATCGTGGACGGACCCGAGGTCCGAACGGATGAAGCCGTCGAACCCCCACTGGTGGAGGAGGCCGAGGAACTGGGGCTGCTGGCACTCGAAGGTACCGTTCAGCTTGGGGTAGGCGCACATCACCGTCGACACGTGGGCCTGGGTGACGGCGGCCTTGAACGGAGGCAGGTAGAGCTCCTGGACGGCGCGCTCGGACACCTGGTTGTCGAGCACGCCGCGATCGGTCTCCTGGCTGTAGACGGCGAACTCCTTGGCCATGGCCATCGACCCGGTGGTCTGGATGCCCTCGATGTTGGCCACCCCCATGGCCGACACCAGGAGCGGGTCCTCGCCGTAGCCCTCGTAAGTCCGTCCGCTTTCCGGCACCCGGTCGATGTTGAGGGTCGGCCCCTGCACGGCGTCGAAGCCCTTGGCCAGCGATTCGGCCCCCTCGACCTGACCGTAGGACAGGGCAATCGAGGTGTTGAACGACGCGGCGACACCCAGGGGAGACGGGAGTTGGGTGACGTGACGGGCTCCGTAGCCCACACCCTGGGGCCCGTCCTGGACGGCGAGCGACGGAATGCACAGCCGCGGCACTCCGGCGTTGACATTCTCGTAGGGCCCCGAGCTGTTGAGCACCACCTCGCCGAGCTTCTCGCTGACCGTCATCCGGTCCAGCGCCATCTGGGCCAGCACCGAGGCCGGCTGACCGTCCTGGATCGCCGACTCGAGCCACGGGCACCGCAAGGCGATGTCCGCACTTGTCCCGACGACAGGGGGTGTGGCCTCGCCGAGGTGGGAGGCCTCGCCGAGGTGGGAGGCCTCGCCGAGGAGCTGCTTGGACACGCTGCTCGTCCCCAGTGCCACCAAGACGACCACAAAGCCGACTGCGGCCACCAAGACCAGGATCCATCGGTACCGGTCCGGTCGCGATCGAGGCTGCCTGGGCGTCATCTGGTGAGTAGGAATCACGGGCTTGGCGGTCAAAGATAGCGAACGGGGTCAGCGGGTCAACGCGGTGGCGAGGGCTCGTCCCGTCCACCGGTTGTTGAGATAGGGCTCGGGATCGTGCACGCGATGGCCGTTGTCCACCGTGTACTCCATCACCGAGCCGGCGAACCGGCCGGCGAGCGGATTGGCCGCCGCAGGATCATTGGCGTCGGCAATGTTGGTCCAGCTCAGCACCGAGCCGGGCCACGCCCCGGTTCCGTCGGTCGGGCACGGCTGAAGCCGGGGGTGGACCACGTTGGCCGCCAGGGGACAGCCGATGGTCACGAAATCGGTGATCCCCCACTCGGGGTGGGCACAGAGTGCCTCGTAGGCGACCAGGGTCCCCAGCGAATGGGCGATCACCACCGTGGTGTCGTCGTCCACTGCTCGCTCCACCCGCTGTCGCGCCGCATCGCGGACCGAGGGTTGCTGAATGTAGGCCGCGGCCTGGGCCAGCAGCCGATCGAAGTGGTGCTCAGCCAGCATCTTGACCACTTCGGCCAGGTCCACGGTCGGGTCGACGTTGGCCATGACGCTCTTCACCGTGGCCATCGCCGCGGCCTCGTCGACCAGTGGCCGATATCCCTCTTCCGGATCCGGACGGAAGAGGTCGCCATAGAAGGCGATCCGGACAGCAGTCTCGTCGATCTCCATTCCGTGCCAGGCCAGACCGTCGGCCAGCGCGGGAAACCACTTCGACTTGATCGACAGCGGGCCCCACAGGTCGTTGCCGGCGCCGTGCACCATCACGATGCGGGACATCCCGGCATTCTTCCATACGAGGACGAACGACGAGTGCCTGCCATCGGTGCGCCTACCACCCGTCGCCGCACTCCCGGCCGTGACCGACGCCCGGCGCGTCGATCGTCGACGCTTCGTTTTCGGAGCCACGCCGGCGCGGCCGAAACCGGGCGGGTGAACTCTCGTACATTCGGCGACGCAACCGACGCAACCGACGCAACCGACGCAACGCACGTAGTACGTCGGGTAACCCGGTCAAAGTCCGGCGCTGGTCCGCAACCGTAGGCGACGACGCAATCGGTCGTCACGAGCGAGCGGAAGTCCGGCCCCGACAACTCTCACCGGGGTTCTCTCCGGGCAGCCGACCGAGGTCGGGACGTTCAGGTTGACGATCGAGGTGACCGACGACAGGACGACGACCAACCCCGCCACCGACGACGTTGCCTGGAAGGTGTTGACACTTACCGTCCGAAGCTAGAGCCAAGGCCCGGTGCGGATGGCCGCCGCCGACGCGTTCGGCGGCCCGGTCGTTCACACCGGGTCGTCCCACCGGCTGCTCAGCCGACACCCACCTCGTTCACAGCTGGCGCTTATGTGGCGCTGGGACGGTGGCCGGGACATGGGCTGGCACTGGTCGCGCCCGGAATCGTCGCTTCGAGGAGTCAACGATGAACCCGATCAAGGCCGCCGGCAGAGCGTTCCGGTCCCAGAACGGATTTACCTACGTCATGGACAGCACGCTGTGGGAGTGCGAGAGCTGCGGCGAGAGGGTCACCTACGTCGGCAGAAAGCGCCATGCCAAGCAGTGCCCGGAGCGGTCGTTCAAGGCCATGATGGCCGAGACGGAGACCATCGGCGAGCTGACCACAACGGAGATCGATCACGCGACCGCCGGCCACGAAGAAGCTGATCAGGCGGCCGATACCGGCGAATCCGGCGACCGCTGACCCGGCCGGGAGCCCCGGACCGATCAGCCGGCCCGACCCCGCCGGGCACAACCGGATTGGGCTGGACCGGCCACTCGGCGATCCGCCGTCACGCCGCTAGAAGCGTGATATTGCTGGACAGGCATATAACTGTTCAGTTATATTCTGTCCATGACCCTGTTCGAGGCGCTGGCCGAGCCGAACCGCCGGCGAATCCTCGATCTGCTCGGCCCCGGCGAACTGCCGGTGAGCGAACTCGTCGGGAGGCTGGGACTGAGCCAGCCGGCTGTCTCGAAGCACCTCCGGGTTCTCCGTGAGGCCGGCCTGGTCGAGAAGCGCGGTGACGGATCCCGCCGGCTCTACCGCGTGCAGCCCGAGCCCCTCCAGGAGGCGGTGGCCTGGCTGGAGCCGTACCGCAGGATGTGGGCAGCCCGGTTGAACGACCTCGGGCATCACCTCGATGCCCTGCCGGACGCCGACTGAAATCCAATTTCGAGACCGGGAGACAGGCAATGGACGGAACCCTCACCCCACTGGATGACCGACACTGGCAGCTCCGATTCGAACGAGAGCTCTCGCACCCCGTCGAGAAGGTCTGGCGGGCGGTCACCGAGCCGGCCCACCTGGCCGCCTGGTTTCCGACCACCATCGAGGGCGGGCGGGAGCGGGGTTCGGCGCTACGGTTCTCCTTCCCGAACGGGGAGGCCCCGTCCTTCGACGGCGAGATGCTCACCTATGAGCCGCCGCGACTGTTGGAGTTCCGGTGGGGCGTGGACATCATCCGTCTGGAGCTCATCCCCGCCGGGGACGCCACCATGTTGATCCTCTCCGACACATTCGACGAGCAGGGGAAGGCGGCCCGCGACGGTGCCGGCTGGCACACCTGCCTCGACGCACTCGCCCTCCACGTGGGTGGGGATCCCGACCCCAGGCGCGCCCTCGGCGGATGGAACGAGGTCCACCCACGGTACGTGGAACGATTCGGCCCGGGGGCGTCGACCATCGGGCCCCCGGAGGGCCTCTCCATCTGATCCGTGGCCGCTCCCCACCCGAAGGTCGGGCAGAGTAGGGACCATGGCCAGTCAGCGGACGATCGTCGATCGGCTCCGTCAGGTCGTCGGGACGCAGGTGATCGACGACCCCGAGGTGATCGCGTCGTACACGACGGACTGGACGGGACGATTCGTGGGCCGCGCCGGCATCGTGGTCAGGCCGGGCTCGACCGACGAGGTCGCCGGTGTCGTCCTCGCCTGCCGGGAGCTGGGCCTTCCGCTGGTCCCCCAGGGTGGGAACACCGGGCTGGTGGGTGGCGGCGTCCCCCTGCGGGGAGAGGTCGTGCTCAGCCTCCGGCGCCTGCAGGGCCTCGAGCCGGTCGACGCCCTGGCCGGCCAGGTCACCGCCGGCGCCGGGACCGCCCTCGGCACCCTGCACCGTGCCGTCGGTTCAGCCGGTTGGGCCTACGGGGTCGACCTGGCCAGCCGCGATTCGGCCACCGTCGGCGGGACGGTGGCCACCAACGCCGGGGGGACGCACGTTCTCCGCTACGGCGACACCCGGGCCCAGGTGCTCGGGGTGGAGGCCGTGCTCGGGACGGGCTCGGTCATCACCCACCTGGGGGGACTGGTCAAGGACAACACTGGGTACGACCTGCCCGGCCTGCTGTGCGGGAGCGAGGGGACGCTGGCCGTGGTGACCGCCGCCCGGCTGCGCCTGGTGCCGGCCCCGTCCTTTCGGACCGTGGCTGTGCTGGCCTTCGACACCGTCTCCGACGCGCTGACGGCGTCGGCCTCCCTGCGCCGGGCGCTGCCCACGCTGGAAGCAGCCGAGCTGTTCCTCTCGCCCGGTCTCGAGTTGGTGTGCACGGTGTCCGGGATGAACAGGCCCTTCGTGCGCTCCTACCCCGTCTACCTGCTGGTGGAGGCGGCCGATCAGGCCGATCCCACTGATGCCTTCGCCGCCGCCGTCGGCTCCCTCGACCACGTGGTCGACGTGGTCGTGGCCACCGATCCGGCGCCGCGGGCCGAGCTGTGGCGCTACCGCGAAGCCCACACCGAAGCCATCAACACCCTGGGTCCACCGCACAAGCTCGACGTGACGCTGCCCCTCGGATCACTGGCCGACTTCGTCGACAGGGTGGGCGGGGCGGTACGGACGGTGGCCCCCACCGCCCGCACCTGGCTGTTCGGTCACGTCGGGG
Organism: uncultured Acidimicrobiaceae bacterium; assembly: GCA_963812885.1. GTDB lineage: Bacteria > Actinomycetota > Acidimicrobiia > Acidimicrobiales > RAAP-2 > Bog-756. Next base: position 470,289 of record CAWEWZ010000008.1, read on the forward strand.
ACGGGAACATCCACGTGAACGTGACCGGACTCCTTCCTGACGACGACCGGGTGGACGGGGCGGTGCTCCGTCTGGTGGCCGAGTTCGGCGGGAGCATCAGCGCCGAGCACGGCATCGGCACGGCCAAGAAGCAGTGGCTCCACCTGTCACGGAGTGCCGACGAGATCGGCGCCTTCCGGGCCCTCAAGCGGGCCCTCGACCCCGACGGCGTGCTCAATCCCAACGTGTTGCTCCCCTCCTGACCCCGGCTTCGGGTCGGGGCGGAGCGACCTCTGTTCGACCCGATATCACCAGTTCAGCGAGCGGTGACCGACGGGGCCTCACCCGTCGAGCATTCGGCGCATCGACCGAGGATGGCGAAGTGGTGCGGGTCGATGGTGAACCCGAGCTGGCGCTTGGCGTTGCGGGCCAGTTCGGAGAATAGCTCGTCTCTCGCTTCGATCCGCCTCCCGCACCGGTCGCAGACGAAGTGGGCGTGGGAGTGCGAGGCGAGCAGATAGGTGGCCGGACCATGGCCCAGATGGGAGTGCTCGATGACGCCCAGCTTCTGGAGCTCCTCCAGATTGCGGTAGATGGTCGAGAGGTGGACGTCGGGAGCCCGGGCCTGCACCGCCGAGGTGAGCTCTTCGGCGGTCAGATGGCTGTCCGTGTCGAAGAGGATCTCGAGGATGATCCTCCGTGACGGCGTGGCCCGCCCGCCCCGGGCCCGGACCAGGGCGAACACGTCGTCGACGGTCGCCGGCGGTTCACCGCCGGCCGTCGGGGAAGTGACCTGCTTGCTCACGTCGTCAGGGTAGACCTCACCGTGTCATCCGCCCACCGATGCCGCGCCGAACCTTGTTGCGAAGCCCTTGCAAATGGGTAGTGTATGCGTCGAGCCCGACATCGGGGATCGACGCCGAGCCGACGAGGAGGATCGCTGCCCCATGGTCACGATCGAGATGGCGCCCTCGTCGACCCCTCCCCCCGGTCGCCTCACCCAGCTCCGGCGGTCCCTCAGCCCGGGCGAATGGCGCCGGGCCCGATGGATGTTCGCCTCCATCCTGGCCCTCCACGTCATCGGGTTCGGCGTGTTCATCGCCTTCGTGGTCCCCTATCACTACAAGGGCCTCGGGATCGGGGTGAGCGTCCTGGCCTACACGCTGGGCCTTCGCCACGCCTTCGACGCCGACCACATTGCGGCCATCGACAACACCACCCGCAAGCTGATCAACGAGCGTCGGGGGATCGAGGGGTCGAAGCGGCCCCTGAGTGTCGGCTACTGGTTCTCGCTCGGGCATTCGACCATCGTGGTCGCCATCGGAGTGGGCATCGTCGTCGCCGAGAAGGTCGTCTTCGGAGCCGTCTCCGACACCCACTCGGGTCTCCAACAGTTCGGTGGGGTCTTCGGCACCATCGTCTCGGCCTCGTTCCTCTATGTCATCGCCGTTCTCAACGTCGTCATCCTGGCCGGGATCATCAGGGTGTTCCGGGCCATGCGCAAGGGGACCTACGACGAGGAGGAGCTCGAGCGCCAGCTCGAGAACCGCGGGCTGATGTACCGCTTCTTCGGCAAGTGGATGCGGTCGATCACCAAGGAATGGCAGATGTACCCGGTGGGCGTGGTCTTCGGCCTCGGATTCGACACCGCCACCGAGGTGGCCCTGCTGGCCACCACCGCCCTGCTGGCCACCCAGCACCTGCCCTGGTATTCGATCATGTGCCTGCCCATCCTGTTCACCGCGGGCATGGCCCTGATGGACACCCTGGACGGCTGCTTCATGAACGTGGCCTACGGCTGGGCCTTCTTCAACCCGGTGCGGAAGGTCTATTACAACCTGGCCATCACCGGCCTGTCGGTGGCCATCTGCTTCTTCATCGGCACTGTCGAGGTCCTCGGGCTGCTACCCACCGAGCTCCATCTGCACGGCCGGTTCTGGGACGACATGGCCGGATTCAACATCAACACCGCGGGATTCATCATCGTGGGGATGTTCGTCGTGACCTGGCTGACCGCCCTGGCCGTCTGGCGCTACGGCAGGATCGAGGAGAAGTGGAGCGCCAAGCTCAAAGGGGCGGAGGCCGCCTCATTGGGTTGACGCCGACGCCGAACCGGCTGTCCTCTAGGGGAGAACAGCGCGCCCGCCTCAGTTGCCGCAGGGAAGGCTCGAGTACCACCCGGGCTGGGCCTGCTTGGGCAACGTCGGGCGATGGGCCTGGGGGGGTGCGAGCGCATGGGAGCGGCCCAAGGACACCAGCTCGGGCATCAGGTGCTCGCCCACCCACTGGCCGCCGGCCACCGTGAAGTGGACGCCGTCGTCGCACCGGAGGGAGACCCCGTCCACCTGGGTGGCGTACTGGCCCGACGGTGACACCAGGGCGCCGAGACCGATCACACTGGTCGAGCCCGGAGCCCGCTGCGCGGCCTTCTTCAGCAACGAGTTGTCCTCGGTCACCCGGACCGGGGCGTTCTCCGGCCAGGGCTGCCCGTCACCCTGCTCACCGCTGTCGTAGAAGGGGGAGGTGAGCAGGACGACGTGGGCCCCGCCCGAACCGAGCACGGCGATCGCCTGGTCGAAGCGCGGACTCGGCCCACTGGTCGTACGAGGTCTGCCCGACGTGTTGCCAGGACCCATGGAGCTGAGTGTCCAAGGTGTCGGCCCGGGCCAGGTAGACGACCACATCCGGGTCGAACTCCTGGACCAGCGCACGGTAGGCGGCGAACACATGTCCGGGGTCCTTGGTCACGCACGGTTTCCCCGGTGGGACCGTGTACCACAGCACCCGGACCAGGCCCGCTTCGGCGACCGAGCAGCCCGGTGATCCCTCGTTCACGACCTGGGCGCCGTAGTGGGCGGCGACCGTGGACATCCCGACGCCGAGAGAACCGGCCATCGAGTCGCCGACGAGGAGGATCCGCACCGACCGGCCGAAGGGAAGCGCATCGGTCGATCCGGCCAGGACCGGTTGGGCCTGTACGGCGGCATCGGCCGCCGGGACCAGGGCCGAGAGCGTGGGCACCAGCAGGGGCACCAGCGAGACGGTGACGGCGGCCAGGGGCACGGCCACCCACGAGCGCCAGCCGGCCAGCGCCCCTCGGCGGATCGGGGTCTCGACCAGGTGGAACGAGGCGGCGGCGACGGCCACGATGACCACCATCCGGGCGGCCAGGAGCGGAGACGCCCTCCAGGTGGGTCCGCCCCGAGGTCATGACCAACAGAACCGGCAGGTACCACAGGTACATCCCGTAGGAGATCCGGCCGAGATAGGGAAACGGGGGGACCGACAGGACCCTCGTCACCGGGCTCTCCGACACCGACGTCACGCAGGCGATCACCCCGGCGGTGGCCACGGACAAGAGGGCGAATCCCCCGTGGAAGGTGAGGGCCGACGTCTCGGTGACCGTGCGCCACATCACCACGATGACGACGGCTCCGGCGAGACCGGCCAGCCACAGCGCCAACCGACCGCCCCGGGTGCGTACCGGACCCCACAGGAGGCAGACCGCGGCCAGGGCCGCGCCCACCAGCAGGCTCTGGGCTCTCGTGTCGCTCCCGTAGTAGGAGCGGTTCACCGCGGTCGTCCCCACCGGGGTGACGAACGCCATCTCCAGGGCGGAGGCCAGTGCGCCCACCGAGGCCACCACGGCCACGATCACCAACTTCTTCTTCTTCACGCCCTCGTCCGGCCCGGACCGCCGGTGGCGGAGGCGCAGGCCGCCGACGAGGGCCAGCACGACGAGCGGCCACACCAGGTAGAACTGCTCCTCGATGGCCAGGGACCAGGTGTGCAGGAGGGGCGAGGGGTTGGAGACCGTGTCGAAGTAGCTCGTGTGGGCGGCCACCAGGTGCCAGTTGGCCACGTAGCCGACGGTGGCCAACGTGTCGCCGAGCAGGCCGGGCGAACCCAGCACCCGGGGCAGGAGGACGGCGATCGCCCCGACCACGGCGAGCATGAGGAAGAGGGCGGGAAGCAGACGGCGGGCCCGGCGGGCCCAGAAGGCCCGCAGCGCCACTCCCCCGGTATCCCGCCACTCGGCCAGGAGGAGCGACGTGATGAGATACCCGGACAGGACGAAGAAGACGTCGACCCCGAAGTAGCCCCCGATGGCCCAGCTGGGCTCGGCGTGGTACAGGATGACCGCCGTGACGGCGAAGGCCCGCATCCCGTCGAGGGGGGTGATCCGCCTCACCGTCAGCGGACACCGGGGCCCCCCGGCTCGGGCGGGGTACGCCCGAGGGGATGCGCGACCGATCGGAGGCGCTGAGCCATACCGCCCGATTTCACCACCCGAACCTGCCGACGGGTGGGATCCGTCGCTCGAGTCATCGAGCATGTGCTCGGCTGCAAACCACTCCCCCCTGGCGAACCCTGAATCCCCGTTGTCAAGCGGAACCTATACCGTGGGCCCGATCCGGGCCAGCTTGGGCGCCCGCCCCCGGCGGTCTCGGCCCACACCGAGCTCTGGTCGGCCGGCCCGCTCACCCTGGTCGCAGCTCCGGGTCGACCCGGTCGTCCATCTCGGGGCCGGGGTCCTCGATCGAGTCGGCGGCGACGATAGGCGGGTCGGCCGCGGCCGCTCCTGCCCGGAACGGCGTGTTGATGCAGGGTGCCGCCGACCACCGCGGCCAGCACCAACGAGACCGCCGCCCACCCGCTGGCCACCGCGTACCCGTGCACCGTGGCCCGCTCCACGGGGGCCGGGTTCCGGGCGCGGGAGGCCAGGTGGACGGCCGACGCGGTGGCGGCGATGGTGTTGAGCAGGGCGGTCCCGATGGACGCACCGATCTGCTGCGAGGTATTGGTCATCGCCGAGGTGATACCGACATCACGGGGTTCGGGCTTGTTGGTGGCCGTGCTGATACAGGGCACCAGCGCCAGTCGACGTACTGGGTGAGGAACCCCCCGAGGATGAGCCCGAAGGCGGCACCGCCGACCGCGATGGCCACAGAGATCCCGAAGGCCCGACCGCGCTCGCGGGGATCGGTGAAGGTGGTGGCCAAGAGCGAGAGGACGGACGGGGCCAGCCGGGCTCCGAACGACCCCTGCTGGGCCCGGGCCCCCGATAAGCATGCCCGTGGTCTGGGACGCCCCGCCGAGGGCGGAAGCGGCGGCAAAGCCGATGACGCCGATGATCAGGGTCCGCTTGGGCCCGATGAGGTCGCTGATCCGACCGCCGAGGAGCAGAAGGCCACCGAACCCCAACGGGTGGGCCGTCACCACCCACTGGCGGTCGGCGTTGGAGAATCCGAGGGGCCGCTGCGCCGAGGGCAGGGCGACGATCATGATGGTGATGCCGAGCACCACCATCAGCTGGTCTCCGGCGATGACGACCAGGATCCACCAGTGGGGCTCCGGCGGCCGTCGGGTCGGCCCGTCGGACACGGTCGCCGGCTCCGGGAGACCCGGCGTCCGCTCAGTTGGGCACGTAGTCGAAGGTGTTCGGGTCGGGCCCGGTGCGCTCGTTCCTGTTCGATCCGGTGATGGCGTCCATGTCCGCGGTTCCCAGTTCGAAGTCGAAGATCTCGAAGTTCTCCTGCATCCTGGCCGGCGTGACCGACTTGGGGAACACGATGTCGCCTCGCTGGACGTGCCAGCGAAGCACCACCTGCGCCGGCGTCCGGCCGACACCGGCGGCGACCTTCTGGATGGTCGGGTCTCCGAGTACTGGCCCTGGGCGATCGGGGACCACGCCTCGGTGGCGATCCCGTGGGCGGTGTCGTACCCCCGCACCCGGTCCTGGGTGAGGTACGGGTGCACCTCGATCTGGTTCACCGCCGGTACGACCTCGGTCTCGTCCAGGAGCCGGTCCAGATGCTCGGGCTCGAAGTTCGACACGCCGATCGACCGGGCCCGCCCGTCGCCATGGAACTCGATCATGGCCTTCCAGGTGGACACGAAATCGCCGTCGTAGAGCGTCGGCAGTGGCCAATGGATGAGGAACAGGTCGACGTACTCGAAGCCGAGCTCTCCCAGGGTCCGGTCGAAGGCCCGGCGGGCGGCCTCCGGCCGGTGGAATCCGTTGTTGAGCTTGCTGGTCACGAAGACCTCGGCCCGGTCGAGACCGGACCGGGCCACGGCCCGGCCGACCCCTTGCTCGTTGGCGTACATCTCGGCGGTGTCGATGTGCCGATAGCCGATGTCGAGCGCCGGCGGCGGTGGCTGCTTCGGTGTCCGCCGGCGGAATCTGGAAGACGCCGAACCCGAGCTGGGGGATGGGGTGACCGTCGTTCAGGGTGAGGGCGGGAACGGATCCGGGGCCGGCGTCGGGCGGGGTCACTCGGGCAACCTCAGCTGTAGTCGACCGGGCCGGCACCCGGCGTGCCGATGGCGAAGGCCAGACCCCGGAGCGGGGCGTTCTTGCTGGCCGGCCAGATGCTGTGGGTGGTGTCGGGTGGCGTGTACACCAGATCGCCGGCGTGGACCTCGCGCTCCTCGTCGGCGATCTTCATGATCCCGTGGCCGGCCAGGATGTAATAGAACTCGTGGGTCGGGTGGGAGTGGGCCTCGACGGCCCCGCCGCCGGCGATCTCCCACTCGCTGACCAGCTCGAGGAACCCGCCCTCGGTCGCCGCCCGCATCTCCTGGGGCGGAACCAGCCACCAGACCGGGGTGGTGCCGTTGTGCTCGATGACCGGGGCCACGTCTTCGTTCGACCGGATGTCCATGGCGGGATCTCCTTTGACCGCTGATCGCAGAAACTGTAGTGGCGTGCCCTCAACCGCGACCACCGGCGCCGGCGCCGACACCGGCGCCGACAGAGCGACGACCCGGCGGGCCCCACCTCGCTCAGCCGTGCTGCCAGAACCGGCCCTGGAGGCTCCGGATCCCCGGCAGGGCGACCCGGTCGAGCCGGGCCAGATCGTCCTCGTCGATGCTCCAACCCAGAGCGCCGGCGTTCTCCTCGGCCTGGGCCCGGTTCTTGGCGCCAGGTATCGGGACGGCACCCTTGGCCATGACCCAGTTCAGAGCCACCTGGCTCGGGAGCTTCCCCCCGTACTTCTCGCCGATGCGCCGCAGTTCGGCGACCACGCCGTCGACCACCTCCATCGGATGGTTGGAGAAGTTCCGCTTGCCGGGGGGAGGGTTGGAGGCGGAGTACTTGCCGGTGAGCCGGCCCTGGCCGATCGGCGAATAGGCCAGCGGGAGCACGCCCAACTCGGTGCACGTGGCCGAGCAGACCGGACGTCTCCGGTGACCGCCGGAGCAATGAGAACTCGATCTGGTTGGTGGCCAGCTGCATCCCGTGGTCGCGCAGGGCGGCAGCCATCGACCGGGTCTCCTTGGCCGAGTAGTTCGAGACGCCCACCGCCTTGACCAGTCCCTCCTGGTGGGCCGCGGCCAGGGCCTCGGCCAGAACGGCGTGGGATCGGAGGCTGATCGGGACCGTGGAGCTGGTAGAGGTCGACGGCCGGGAGGCCCAGCCGGCCCAGCGAGGCCCGCAGCGATTTCATGAGGGCGCCGCGTGACCTCCAGCTTCCACGGGCGACGGCATGAATTTGGAGGCGATGACGACCGAGCCGGCCCGCTCGGGGTCCTCGGCCAACAGGCCGCCGATGATCCGCTCGCTCTCGCCGCTGCCGTACACCTCGGCGGTGTCGAACAGGGTGACGCCGGCATCGATCGAGGCCTGCCAGGCCTCCCGGATCGAGTCCTGGGTGAGGTCGGTGTCGTAGCCGCCCATGCCCCAGGTGGAGCGGTCCCCCCAGGCCCAGGTGCCCACCCCGAGCGGGCGGGATGGAAACGTCGGTGCCTCTGAGGGTGTAGCTGGTCCGGGATCATCGCTGTACGGTACCCGCCGCTGCCCGGGTCGGCACGGTGACGACGGCCCCGGCCGGCTCGACGGCGCCCGTGCCGACCCCAGGGTTGTGATGGACTCATCGCATGGATCGGGACCGACGCCACCTGCGGTTTGCGGTGATCGGCGCGGGGATGGCCGGCATCCTCAGTGCCATCAAGCTGCGCGAGGCCGGTCTCACCGACTTCACCGTCTACGAGAAGGCCGACCGGGTCGGGGGCACGTGGCGGGAGAACACCTATCCGGGACTCTCCTGCGACGTGCCGTCGCACCTGTACTCGTACTCGTTCGCCCTCACCCCCGAGTGGAGCCACCGCTTCTCACCCGGGCCCGGAGATCCGCGCCTACTTCGAGCAGGTCGCCGAAGAGCACGGCGTCGTGCCCCACGTCCGGTTCGGCGATCCGGTCACGGCGTGCCCGTTCTCGAACGGACGGTGGTCGGTGACCACGGCCTCCGGGCACCGCGACGAGGTCGACGTGGTCATCGCCGCGCACCGGGCGTGCTCCACCATCCCCGGTATCCCGACATCGAGGGGATCGACCGTTCGCGGGAGCGGTCTTCCACAGCGCCCGCTGGGATCCCGACGTGCAGCTCGACGGTGCCCGGATCGGGATCATCGGGACGGGGTCGACCGCGGTGCAGATCGTGTCCGCGGTCGTCGATCGCGTCGCCCATCTTTCCCTGTTCCAGCGCACCGCCCAGTGGGTGATGCCCCAGGAGAACCCCGCCTACCCGAGGGAGAAGCGGGAGGCGTGGCGGGACGATCCCGACGAGTCTCGCCCGCACCCGCCAGGAGCTCTCCGACATGTTCGACCTGTTCTCCAACGCGGTGGTGGATGTCCGAGTCGGCCGAGATCAAGATGATCGAGCAGGCATGCCTGGCCAACCTCGAGGACAACGTGCACGATCCGGTCCTCCGGGAGCGGCTGCGTCCCGACTACCGGGCCGCGTGCAAGCGCCTGATCATCTCCCCCGACTTCTACGACGCCATCCAACGCCCGAACGCCGAACTGGTCACCGAGGCCATCGAGCGGATCGAAGCCGGCGGCGTCCGCACCGCGGGACGGCCGCCTCCACGAGCTCGACGTCCTGGTGCTGGCCACCGGGTTCAAGGCCGACTCCTTCATGCGGCCGATGGAGGTCGTCGGGCGGAACGGCCTCACCCTCGACCGGGCCTGGACCCCGCGCCCGGAGGCCTACCTCTCGATCTCCATCCCCGGCTTCCCCAATTTCTTCATGCTCAACGGGCCGAACGGACCCATCGGGAACTTCTCGCTGATCGAGGTGGCCGAGCTCCAGTTCGGCTACATCATGCAGCTCATCGACCGCCTCCGGTCCGGTGACTGCCGGGAGATCTGCGCCACGCCCCAGGCGCTGGCCGAGTTCGAGCAGGCCCGCGACGAGGCCGCCCACACGGACGGTGTGGGTCACCGGTTGTCAGAGCTGGTACCTCGACGACCGGGGCCTGCCGACGGGCTGGCCGTGGTCGTTCGCCCGGTTCCGCCAGGAGATGAGGGCCCCGGACCCGGCGGCCTACGAGTGCTCCTGACCCACCGGGAGCTGAAACCGGTCACCAAGTGGACGGTTTCGGGGGGATACTGGTGCCCGTGCGTGCCGACCGCCTGGTAGCCACCCTCCTCCTCCTGCAGCGACGCAAGCGGGTCACCGCCGCCGAGGTCGCCGCCGAGCTGGAGATCTCCGAGCGCACCGCCCGGCGCGACCTCGAGGCGCTGTCGGCCGCCGGCATCCCCGTCTACTCCCAGCAGGGCCGGGGCGGCGGATGGGCCCTGGTCGGGGGCGCCCGCACCGACCTCTCCGGCCTGACCGCAACCGAGGCCCGGGCCCTGTTCCTGGTGGCCGGGCCGTCGGCTTCGGCCACCCCGGAGCTGAAGGCGGCCCTCCGCAAGCTGGTCCAGGCCCTGCCCGAGCCCTTTCGGGTCGAGGCCGAATCGGTGGCCACCTCGATCATGGTCGACCCGGACGGGTGGGGGCGGGCCCGCCGGATGGACCGGCCTCCGTATCTCGAGGTCCTGCAGGCGGCGACCATCACCGGCCGACAGGTCAGGCTCGGCTACGCCGGGCGTGACGGCACGGCCACGACCCGGATCGTCCACCCCCTCGGGCTGGTGGTCAAGGCGATGGTCTGGTACCTCATCGCCGGTACCGACAAGGGTCTGCGTACCTTCCGGGTCGACCGGGTCTCCGACGTGGAGCGGACCGACGATCCGGTGGACCGCCCGGCCGATTTCGACCTCGAGGCGGCGTGGGAGAACATCAGGGTGGCCGTCGACGAGCTGCGGTCACCGGTCCACGTCGAAGCAGTGGCCGAGCCGGAGATCGTCCCGGTGCTGCGGTGGATGTTCGACCGTCAGCTCACCGTCGGCACCCCGTGGGCGGACGGCCGGATCCCCATCACCATCGGTGGCCACCGGGTCGAGATCATCGCCGCCCAACTGGCCGGTTTCGGGGCCAGGGTCGAGGTCACCGCCCCCGCGTCCGCGCTCGTCCAGCTGGCCGAGATCGGCAAGGAACTCTGTGCCACCTACGACGGGTCCGGGGGGCGCCTGGTCATGGACGGACGGTGAGGGAAGACCGGTCGGCCTCCCCCGACCGGTCTTGGCCAGCTCGGTCGGCTCGGCGTCCCCCACGGTACATAGACAGTCAATGTCCGGTACTAGTGCTGAGATGTCTAGAGCAGGCTGGAGCCGACGTACTCGGCCACCGCCTCCTCGATGCACCGGGCCGTGTCGGTGAGGGCCCGGTGCTCGCCGAACCGTTCGGTCAACGACACCACGCCGGCCCCCGAACGCCTGACCTCCTCGGCGGTCTCGGGTGCCGCCCGGCCGGCGATGACCAGACGGGAACGGCAAGGCGCGCGGCGTCCCGCAGCACGGACCCGACGACCTTGCCGAGGAGCGAGGTGGCGTCGAGGGCCCCTTCGCCGGTGACCACCAGCCGGCTCTCCTGCATCAGGTCGGCCAGCCCGAGCAGGTCGGACACCACCTCGTATCCGGACCGGAGCCGTCCACCGAGGGCGACGATGGCCCCGCCGAATCCGCCGGCGGCACCGGCCCCTTCGACCGACCTGACGTCGACCCCGTAGGTGTCCTGATACCGCCGCGCCACCGACTCCAGCCTGGCTTCGAGCTCGGCGATCTGGTCGGGGCCGGCTCCCTTCTGCGGTCCGAACCGCGTGGCCGCCTCGACGAACCCGACCTCGACGTCGCAGGCACCCACCAGTTCCACGTCGCCGAGCCCACCGGCCGCCTCGATGACCTCGAGCGCCCCGACTCCGCCGTCGGTGGTGGCCGAGCCGCCGAGTCCGACCACGATGGTCGCCGTCTGCTCCCCGACGATCCCTCCCTGCCGCCATGTCCGAGGGTCGGCGGAGGTTCCGCCGGAGTCGGGACCGTCAAGGCGTGGGCGGCGGCCACGATGAGCTGCCCGGTCCCCCGGGTGGTGGCCCGGACAGGATCGTTCCCCTCGGCTCCGCCGGCCAGGGCCAGCCCCGAGGCCTGAGCCATCTCGATGACGGCCAGATTGCCGATCCGGAGCCAGGCCGCCTCGACGGGCGTGCCCAGCGGACCCTCCACCTCGACCGTCTCGATGGTCCCGCCCTGCCCGGCCAGGGCCTCGAGCAGACCCTCGCCCCCGTCGGCCAGCGGGACCTCGCGCACCGACCAGCCGGCCGGCGCCCCCCGGGCGATCGACGCCGCCGCCTGACCGGCGGTGACCGTCCCTCGGAACTTGTCCGGTGCCGCCAGGAGCATGGGCACGCTCAGCGGGAGCCGGGAACGGGGGTGGTCGCTCCCCACCCCGACTCCGGATGCCCCCGATGCCACCGTTGCACGCCTCCGTCTTAGTCCAACGGACCGAACGCCCGCGACTCGGAAGCACGGCGGGTGATCCCCTTCCGAGGGACGAACATCCTGATCACAGGTCGACTAATCTCGCACCGGTGGGCATCCAAATCGTCGGATCCACCGGCTTCAGAGCCCGAGGATCCGCCGTCGTCGTCCGCACCGTGAGCTGGGCCGGATGCCGGACGGATGCGCTGCCGCCGCGGTGAACAGGGGAGCGAGCGGACCGGCCCCCGATCTGCTGAGCGCGCCTGCGGTGAGCACCGTCCACGGGCAGGTGGGGCCGTGACCGAGGACGGGACCGATCACACGGACCGAGGCGCCCCCGAACGACCCCGTCACTCCGACCCCGGACGGGTCGACCGCGCCGCCGGCCGGGCACCGCGCCAACGGACCGCGGCCGCTGTCGGCGTCGGAGCGGAGGGCAGCCTTGGCCACCGGCCGGGCGCCGGTCGATCGGGTACCGGTGGACCGGCCGGCCGCGCTCCGGGCCGGGTCGGTGCCCGTACCCCGCCGGTTCGTCCTGTGGCTCATCATCGGCTTCGCCGTGCTCGGGATCGGCGGCGATCATCGCCGAGAAACTCATCGGCAACGCCGGGGCCGGCGCCCTCATCTCGACACCGGTGACCACCCTGGCGGGCACGGGCGGCCCGGCTCCGGTCACGCCCACCACTCCGGGTGCTCCCCCGGTCCACGCCTCACCGAGTGCGGTGATCGGGCTGACCCGCCTCACCGCCCGGCCGGCCCCGGCGGTATCCCTCTTGGAACCGGACGGGCGGACCTGGACCCTCGCCTCCGTCCGGGGCAAGGTGGTCGTCCTGACCTTCCTCGACGCGGCCTGCGACGACATCTGCCCGGTCCTGTCCCAGGAGATCGACCAGGCCGACCAGCAGCTCGGGGCCAGGAGCGCCGGCGTGGCCTTCGTGGTGGTCAACTCCGATCCGCTGGACACCTCACTGGCCCCGACCCCTCCGGTCCTGACCGAGACGGGACTGGCCGGCCACGCCAACGTGACATTCCTCAACGGGTCGCTCGGCGACCTCAGCGGGGTCTGGAGGCGCTACGGCGTGACGGTCGCCGTCAACAACACCGACCGGTCGATCACCCACACCGAGGTCATGGACTTCATCGATCCGGCCGGCCGGCTCGTGCTCCGGGCCTCGCCGTTCGCCGACGAGAGCTCCCTCGGGACCTACACTCTTCAACCCGACGTGATCCACACGTTCGCCACGGGGGTGGCCCAATCGGCCGCCGGTCTGCTCAAGGGGGCGTCATGACCGACGAACACGGCGACCAGCCGGGGCCCGAGGACCCGTTCACCATCGGCGCCATCATCGCCGAGACCCCGGAGCGACCGGTCTGGTACAAGCGGACCTGGGTGTTGGCCGGCGCCGCGGTCGCCGCCGTGATCGTCGCCTCGGTGGCCGTGGACCTGCCCGGCCACACCACGGCGGCAACCGACACCGCCGACCAGACCACGGTGATGCAGCAGATCAACGATGACATCGCCGGCTGCGCCTACGGCGTGAAGGAGACCTTCACCATCTACCAGGACGAGAAGAAGGGATCACTCACCTCCTCGGACCGGGCCGAGACGCCGTCGATGTTGCGGGACGACCAGACCGCCTGTTCGTTCACCAGCAGCGAGATCTACGACCTCTCCAACGTGGAGGGGACCGGCACCCCGGCGGGCAAGAACGTCGGCGATGTGGTCAACGTGGTCACGCTGTGGGCGACCTCCGACGCCCTGGGCGCCATCGAGGACATCCAGACCCTCCAGGACGACCCGCACCGCGCCGCCACCATCACCGATCTGTCGAAGCGGGAGGTGGCCCTGGCCCGTGACCGGGCCCAGGCCGACGCCGACGTGACTGCGGCCGACCGCATCCTGAAGGCCCACATCCCGATGCCCGCCCTTCCCAACCTGCCCCGCCTCCCCGGGACCAGCTGAACCGGTCTACTGGGTGGGCTGTCCGGGACCGAGGGTCCGGCCCCGGATCCGCTCCTGGTCGCATCAGGTGGTGCAGCTCGTCGTCGGGATCCTCCTCCGACTGCAACCAGCGGATGAGGTTCCAGTAGACCACCGGGATGAAGGCGCACGCCGACACGAACCACATCATCCCCGTGGTCAGCTGCTGGTCGGCCGAGAGGCTGAAGCCGGTCCCTGGGTGGTGGGGGTAGGCCGGATACCACGAGGCGTGCGACAGGCCGACCAGATAGGCGAGGATCCACACCGTCCACATGGACACCGCGGCCAGGGCGACCCGCCCGGGCCGGGGCAGCCTGGGGCACCAGCGGGGGCGACTCCACCAGTTCGAGCCAGAGGCCGACACCGACCGCCACCAGGGTGGCCGCCTCGACCAGGACCAGCCACGGATGGCGGGCCAGCCCGTCGACCGCCGGCGGCGTCCGCCACACGACGGCGCCGGCCAGGTAGAGGCAGCCGAAGAGCGCGGTGCGCAGAACCTCGGGGTGACGACGACGGTGCCGGGCCAAGCGGTCGACCGGTCCCGACCCATCGGATCCGGCGAGCGGGCGTCCGTCTTCGTCGAGGCGCTCGGGACCGGACGAGGCCAGACCGAGGAGTGACCACGGGGAGCCGACCACCGCCAGGGCGGGGACGACGATGGCCAAGAAGGAGAACTGGAGGGCCTGGACGAACTCGTAGCGGCGGGCCCAGGGGGCCAGCGGGGGGACCAGCCAGACGACGACCAGCACCCCGGCGATGACCAACGCCGTCCGGCGGATCGGTCGGTGCGCGCTCGGTGACCGGGGGCCGGGACGTTCCTGCCTCGGCCCCGGGAGTCACCGCCCGTTGGTGCGCCGCTGGAAGAAGCCCCAGAGGATGACCAGGAAGAGGGTGCCCAGGGGGATGGCGACGGTCAGGACCTGGGGTCCGATGAAGGTGTCGGTAGCAATGCTCATTGGCGGACCAACCTCACTGTCGCTCGGCTCCAATCGTACTCCGGGGACCCGGCCATGGTGACATCGCTGGTTTCGGATCGGCTCCTGGCGGATCAGATCAGATAGAAGAACACCCAGAACAGGGCGCTGATGACGGCGATGAAGCCGAAGAAGTAGGTGCACGATTCGACGTTGGCCCGGAAGAGCTGGGGCGCCGGACCCATCGCCGTGGCCAGCGACCCCTCCTCGGGGACCAGCCGCTTGAGGCGTATGCAGAGGGCCAGATTGGTCTCCAGCCAGTAGACGCCCGAAAGCAGCAGGATGGTGTTCATCACCCCCCAGCCGATGAAGCAGGATGCGTAGCCGCTGGACCCGGGGAAGAACGGGAGCTCGGTGAACTGCCACACCTGGAGCCCGGTGGCCAGCAGCAACCCCGACACGGCCACCCATCCGCTCACCTCCCAGTCGAGCACCGAACCCGATCGCATCCGCCACTGGCCGTAGATGGCGAGCACGACCGAGGCCAGGACGACGGCGAAGATGGTCCATCCGATGCCGGTCGGCGCGGTGATCCCGTCGGGCCGCCAGAGCTTCCCCGAGTTGTTCGACTTGAGGT
This sequence comes from uncultured Acidimicrobiaceae bacterium, assembly GCA_963812885.1. Taxonomy (GTDB): domain Bacteria; phylum Actinomycetota; class Acidimicrobiia; order Acidimicrobiales; family RAAP-2; genus Bog-756. The sequence goes on from CAWEWZ010000008.1 coordinate 485,447, forward strand.
AGAAGTAGGCAAAGGCCAGGGAGGCGAACAAGAAGGTGAACATCCCGATGACCAGGCGCCCGCCGGTCCAGTAGGAGCCGACGGCGGCGCGCAGCTCGAACTCGCGCTCCTCCGGGGTCTCGGTGAACAGGGGCTTGTCGGTGTTGTCGGTGTACAGGGGTACGTCAGCTGTTTCGGTCACCTGCTGTCTCCACTCACTGGGCCGGCGGACGAGGGTCTTCGGCGACGCTGGCCGCCGAGGAGGCACCGGAGGCCACCAGCCCCCCTTCGCCGAGGTCGGCGACGGCCGGCGCATTCTCCTCGCTGTAGTGGTACGGATCGCTGAGCACCACCGGGATGCGCTCGAAGTTGTAGTACGGCACCGGCGTCGGCGTCTGCCACTCGAGGCCCAGGGAGTTCCATGGATTGGCCGGGGCCGGGGTCGGGCTTGATGAAGATCGACCACACGAAGTTGGCGATGAAGATGAGGAATGACGCCCCCAGGACGAAGGCGCTCACCGAGGCGAAGTCGTTCAGCGCCTGCAGGTTCTGGGCGTACTCGAAGACCCGCCGGGGCTGGCCCAGCAAGCCGATGAGGAACATCGGGAAGAAGGTCAGGTTGAAGAAGATGAACATGAACCAGAAGTGGATCTTCCCGAGCTTCTTGTTCATCGTCTTGCCGGTCATCTTGGGCAGCCAGTAGTAGAGGCCGGCGAAGAAGGCGAAGATCAGCCCGCCCATGATCGTGTAGTGGAAGTGGGCCAGGACGAAGAAGCTCCCGTGCACGGTCACGTTGACCGGCACATCGGAGAGGAACACACCTGTGACTCCACCGATCAGGAAGTTGAAGAAGACGGCCAGGCAGAACAGCATGGGCACTTCGAACCTGATCTTGGCCTTGTACAGCGTCCCCATCCCGACCAGGAAGATGAACCCGGTCGGGATCGAGATCAACTCGGTGGTCAGCATGAACAGCGGACGCATGTCCGGGTTGATCCCGCTCTGGAACAGATGGTGCTGCCAGACGAAGAACGAGAGTAGGGCCACACCGATCATGCCGGCGGCGGCCACCTTGTAGGCGAACAGCGGTTTTCGGGTGAACACGGGCAGGATCTCGGCCACGATGCCGAACCCGGGCAGGGCCATGATGTACACCTCGGGATGGCCGAAGAACCAGAAGAGGTTCTGCCAGAGGAAGGAGCTGCCCCCGTGCTCGGTGACGTAGAAGGCGGTCTGGGCCGTCTGGTCGAGTATCCCGAACAGGCCGGCGGCCACCAGCGTGGGCGTGGCCAGGGTGAGCAGCGCACAGGTGGCCAGGATGGCCCACACGAAGATGGGGATCCTGCTCCAGGTCATCCCCGGTGCCCGGTAGTTGATGATGGTCACGGCCAGGTTGAACCCGGCGGTCATCATGCCGAGGCCGATGACGGCGAACCCGACCAGGTAGGAGATCATGCCCGTGCCGGCCTGGGTCTGCAGCGGCGCATACCCGGTCCACCCGGTGGGGAACCCCCCGTAGAACAGGGCCGAGAGGATGACGAAGTAGCCGGCTGAGAACACCCAGAAGCTGAAGGCCTCGACGCGGGGGAAGGCGGTGCGCCGCGCCCCGATCATCAGGGGGATGAGCCAGTTGCCCAGTGGGCCCACGATGACCGAGGTGGCCATCATCATCATGATGGTGCCGTGCTCGCTGACCACGGCGATGTAGGTCCCGGGGCCGAACACGTGGCTGGTCGGGGACAGCAGCTCGGTGCGGATGGCCATGGCCAGCAGGCCGCCGGTGAAGAAGAAGGTGAGCACGCCGATGACGTACTGGAGCCCGACCACCTTGTGGTCGGCGGTGTAGCGGAAATACCTGGTCCAGCTGGTCGACTCGTAGTCGGGTCGCGGTTCCATGCCCACGATCTTGGCCAGCGGGTAGTTGAGGGCTCCGATCCCGAACAGCCAGCCGAGCACTGCGAGGAGCAGCCCGCCGGCCACGGCGGTCGGGTTCGAGCCGCTGTTGGCCACCTGGGGGTAGCCGCTGGCCACCACGTTGCCGAGCCAGTGGCCGAGGAGGTAGCCGAGGACCCCGCCGACGACCGCCGTGCCCAGGTGCTGGCTGAACCAACCCGGGCGGGCCGGCAACCCCTGGAACCCGCCGAGAACGGGCGGGGTGGCGTCGGGATAGACGACTTCGGTGTCTCGTTCGGCGGCAAGCGTCATGGTTGGATCATCACCCCGATGAGGTCGGCTTTGCAGGAGTGGCACCGTAGACCTCTGAATTGCTGTACGGGTCGACGTTGTCCGGATAGAACCCGCCGTCGGCACCGTTGGCGTCGGGGACGTAGGTCCAGGAGAACGGGGGCAGGTTCTTGGTGTTGGCCGCGGTGGCGCGCTCGGTGGCCTTGGCCCAGCCGAAGAAGGTGGCCTTCGGCACCACGGTGCCGTAGTTGAACATGGCCCCGTGCCACAAGCCGCACAGCTCGTCGCATCGCACGGTGACGCTGCCGGTCTGCTTGGTGGTGGCATAGGCGACGTTGTCCAGCTGGGGGTTGGCGTCGGCCTTGATGCTCAGCTGGTAGGCCCAGAAATCGTGGATCACGTCGAGCGACGTCACGTGGAAGGCGATGGTGGTGTTGTCCGGGAGCATCAGGCGCTGGCTCTCGAAGCCGCCGAAGGTCGGGTAGCGGTAGGTGAACTTCCACTGCTGGGCGATGACCTGGATGGGCAGCACGGTGGCCGAGGTGGGCGTCCAGATCGGGTTGGGGCCTTCGCCTCCTCCTGAGCCGTTGTTGGTGATGAGCTCGACGGTGCCGAAGACGAACAGGCCGAGCACGATCACCGTGCTGGTGACGATCCAACCCACCTGCACCCCGAGGTGGCCGCGGGCCTGGGCTCCTCCCACCGGCTCGGGAGCCCCCTTCCGGGACGCCCGCCACACGATCAGGGAGTAGGCCAGGTACACCCACACGGCGATGAGCACCGGCAGGGCGGCCAGGAGCAGCACGTTGAAGTCGAACTGGTTGGAGACGGCGGCGTCGGTCATGTCCCCGGGGGGGACGTGCGGGCCGACCAGGAACCAGAAGAGCAGGTCGGCCACGACGGACAGCACTGCCCAGATGGCGACCATCCTCCAGATATGACGAGGAGGCTTGCGGTCCATGGTGATCGGGCCCTCGGCGGTGGCCGACCCTCCGCCCTCGCCCTCGGTGTTCACATCGGTCACGACACGACGTCCAGGAATCCACCCATGTAGCCGACCGTGCTCATCGGCCCCCCGTTTCCGAACAACCACCCCAGCCCACAGGGCACGAAGCACTGCCAGGGGTACTCACCCGGTCCCGGGGTTCGGAACGAGGCCTTGATGACGTTCATCGCCGAGCTCGGGTAGGAGCACGGGGCCTGGCTGCAGACGTTGGTGGCGCTGGACGGGACACCGACCAGCGGAACGTTGATCCCGAGGGTGGGGATGGCGAACGTGTGACCGACCCCGTTGCCGGTGTTCGAGTTGTAGCCGTAGATCTTCTTGCCGTTGAGGGTCTCGGTGAGGCCGATCGTCCCCTGGACCAGTCCCCACTGCTGGTTGCGGAGCGGGCTCCCCGAGTCGAATTGCTCCACGGTCAGATTGATCCGGGTGTGGGCCGGCACCTTCCAGATCGTGGAGTGGATCCACTGACCCTGGGGGTCCTTGACCAGGTACGAGACCCATGTCGGGTGGTCGCCGTATCCGTTACCGATCGACCCCACGGTCTGCACGGTGAGGTCGACCGGGGCACCGGCCGGCTGCGCCGAGGTGAAGTCGACGGTCGAGGGCTGGGGAAGCAGGAAGCCGATGACCGCCCAGACGGCAAATCCGGCGGCCACGACGAAGAGCCCGATGACGATCGAAACCCTTCCCCCAAATGACATTCTCGCACTCCCATGTCCTCGAGGGACTGGTCGAGCACGGCGGCTCTCCCCTTCCCACGGCTGCTCACCCCCCGCAGGCAACAAAGGCTGCCGTCCCCCGGGTGCTGAACTCCATTCGTGACAGTAAGCCGACCGAACTGGCACGTCAAGCACCTTGTCGGAACCCTGCCGGCCGAGCCACTCCCCGTCCCCGGGGAAGGCCGGTTCGGACCGGTCGATCAGGTTCGTCCCACCGTCCTCGGACCCGACGGCCGGAGATCGGTCGGTCGCGGCCCGGTCGCCCGGTGGGTCAATCGCTCGAGCACCTCGGAGAGCGATCCCTCCTGATCGACCGCTCGTCTGATGATCACGATCAGGGCCGGCACCGCCCAGAAGTCGCCGCACACCCAGAGGATGGCCGCCCCGATCTGTTGGTCGGCGAAGGGCGACAGGGTGACACCGGGGAGGTGGGCATAGACCGGGTACCAACTCGTGGCGCTGAAGATGCTCAAGGCCATGGCCAGCACGAACATGACGATGTTGGTGCTGATCACGGCACCGGCCTGCCAGAACGGAGTGGCCTTGAGCCGGAACGGGTGGGACGGGATGATCTGGAGCCAGAAGAGCACGCCGGTGACGAAGAAGCTCCCGTGCATCAGCCAGATGTGGACCGTCTGGTTGTTCTCGGCCAGGTCGAAGAGCACCGGGAAGTGCCAGACGATCATGACCACGTTGAACGAGATGAGGGCGAACCAGGGACTGACCACCACCCGGCCCACCGGTCGGAGGAACCGCGACCAGCGACCGAGCATGACGGATCGGCCGATCTTCCGGCGGGCACCGACCGGCAGGGCGAACAGCAGCGGGATCCAGGGGGCGCCGAAGACGATGAGGATCGGGGCGTAGAAGGCGATGAGCAGGTGCTCGATCATGTGCACGAAGAAGTAGTCGTCCGCCCAGTAGTCGATGGGCGAGTCGATGGCGATGACCAGCACGGCCAGGCCGCCGTAGAAGGCCAGCGAATGAAGCCGGCGGCGCCGATTCCGCGCCGGCTCCGACCGGTGGCGGAGACGGGCCAACCCGATCTCGTGGGCGATGACGAGGACGGCCACCACGATGAGGAAGGGATCGAACGACCAATTCCTGGTGATGTAGTCCAAGGTTCGTACTCCTCAGTCGCACCCGGAGGGTGTCCGGGGCTCACGGTACTCGGCCCGGACCGGGGTGACCGACGGTCAGCCGGACGATCCGTACTGGATGGGCACGTCCAGCGCCTGGGTTCGATCCCATGCGCCGGCCCGCAGCGTGTAGACGTCGAGCACCGACTGGCGCGGGACCAGGGCGTCAACGGCGCCGCCCGGAACGGCCACCGCCGCCGAGGTGCCCAATGGCGGCGGGGGCAGGTCGTGCCACCCGGAGGCCGGCCGGCCGGCCACCGCCACCCGGGATCTGCCGTCGCCAGCGGAGGTGGTGACCACGAAGCCACCGTCGGGGGCGAGACCGGTCGAGATCATGGCCATCCGCCCCAGAGGGAAGCCCGAGGACACCGTCCAGGTCCGCAGGCCGTCAGTACTCGAGAGGGCGTAGAGCTCGGCACCGCGGCCGCGGCCGGCACTGACCAAGGCCGACGCCCCACCCGGGATCCCGTCGAGCCGGATCACCTCGGTGGGCCCCGATTTCACCCCCGGGAGCCGCGGCCCGACCGGCTCCCAACCGTGGCCGGCCGACTCGAAGATCCCGAGGTGGTCCCCGCCGGTGCAGACAGCACCGACCAGCGTGTCGGCGGTCGAGCCGCCGCCGGCGGCAGTGGAGGCGACCGCGCTCAACCTCTCGATCCCACACGAGGAGGTCGAGGGGTTGGCGGCCAACGTCCGCCTCGAGACCACCGGCGTCCACGTGGACAGGTCGCCGGTGCTGGTGACCACCGTCCCGCCACCGCTCTGCAGCAGGGCGAACGGGTGCCCGGTCGTCGATGTCGACAGCGAGTCGGGCACCGGGGCCAGGTGACCGAGGATGAGGCCCGCCGTCCAACGCTTTCCGCCGTCGATGCTGGCCGCCAGGGGGGAGAAGTGGAGGTCTTGCGAAGGCCCGAATCCGGCCAACACCGATTGGCCGGTCACCGACATCGCCAATCCACCGTTGCTGGCCACGCCGGGCGGGGTGACCAGGGTCCAGTGGTCAGAACCGTCGGCCCAGGAGAACAACTGCCAGAAGGTGTTGACCGGGTCATCGAGGTGACCCATGGCCAGCGTGGCCCAGCCCGCGCCCGAGCTTGGCCCCGGGGCCGCCGAGGAGCTGGCCAGGGGGATCGGCGGTTGGGTGTCCGGGGACGAAGCGGCGCCCGGCGACGAACAGGACGATGCCGTCACGGCCAGCAAGGCGGCGGCGCCGGCGGCGCCGGCCAGTCCAGCGACCCGCGGGAACCGGCTGTCCCTCCGGTGGCCACCGCCGATCACGAGTGGCCGATGCGCTGCACTTGACCGGTCAGCAACGCCGAGAAGGAAGACCGGGACGCCGGGGTGGCGTTGCCCGGATCGGAGTCGAGGATGGCGCGGATGTGGCCGGTGCCGTCGATGACATAGACGATGTCGCTGTGGGCGATCATCGAACCGGCCGGGGTGGCGGCCACCTGTACCCCGTAGTCGTTCCAGACCTTGTGGAGCTGTGCGTCCGACCCGGTCAGGTAGGTCCAGTTGGGCACGTGGTCGAGTCCCTCCTGTTTGTCGAAGGCGACCATGACCGCGGTGCTCCTGTACAGGGGGTTGGCCACCACAGCGACGAAGTCGACTCCGGCGGCACCGGCACCGAGCATCCGGTCGGTCACCCGCAGCTCCTGGGCGATGAGCGGGCAGTCGGAGGTGCAGACCGGGTCGAGGAAGGTGAGCACCACGGTGTGACCGGCGAGCGAACGGAGCGAGACCTTCCGGCCGGCCTGGTCGGTGAGGGTGAAAGGCGATGCCGGGGCGTCGACGACATTGGGGGTCCCGTTGGTGGCCTCGGTGACGATGGGATCGGCAGTGGGGTTGGCCGAGGCCACCGCCATCGGTGCCGCACCGACGAGCACCACCCCGACCGCGCCGATGGCGGCCAGTGATCGCAGGAGGTAGGAGGGGCTGAGACGGTCGAAGAACCCGGTGGGAGCCGGGGCCGCGGTGGCCGGCCGGGCCGGGGCTGGGGACTCGGCCCGGACCGGCACCCGGACCACGGCGACGTAGCCGGCGATGAAGATGAGGGCCATCGGGATCATCGAATTCGGGTCGGTACCCACGCCACCGAAGAAGCCGAAGTCCTGGACGAGGACCCAGGTGGCGAGGCAGAGGACGGCCCCGGTGATGACGCCGACCCGGAGGAGGCGGCGTCGGCCGCTCACGAAGCAGGCGCCGATGCCGATCAGGGCCACCACGACCACGAAATTGACCGCCCAGCCGTGAGCGGCATCGAAGGATCCGAACGACCGGACCCACGAGCCGAACAACGACGGCTGGGACACCTGACCCATCTGGGCGACCATGGCCGTCAACGACCCCGATGGCCCACCCGGGTGGGCCTGGCCCGACCACGAGCCGCGACCGGGCCAGGCCTGGAGGACACCCATCCCGATGAAGAAGGCACCCGTCGCCCGGAGCAGCCACCGGCCGAACTCGGCCTTCTCCCAGCTGGAGTCGCGGAGGGCGACGAGCACGCCGGCCACGACGTAGAAGAGGACAGCCCCGGGAAGTCCGAAGAGCCAACTGCTGCCGGGAGCGAAGACGCCGCCGAAGGCCTCACCGAACACCCACACCATCAGACCCCAGCCGGCGCTCACCGCTCCTGCGCTACGCGACCAGTAGCCCCGGGGGGCGACCAGCAGGAACAATCCGATGCCGACCTGGATCCACACGGTGGCGGCGGCGGCGGAGACCGGGTGGTCGGTCCAGATGGTGGTGCCCACGTTGACCAGGTGCTGCACCCATCCGGGCGACGTGGCCGCCGCCGGCGTGATCACATCGCCGGGCAGGCCCACCGGCATCGAGCTCTGCACCTGGAGCAGCCCGTCGAACAGCCAGAGGATCCCGAAGCTGATGCGAAGCATGCGACGGGCGGCCGGTTCGGGGTACGGCCACGGGTCGGGGACCTTGGCCTCCACGGTGCCGGCGGCCACCGCCCGCCGGTAGCTCACCGTGCGGATGACGTTCCAGGCCAGGGCCAGCGCCACGGCGACGATGATCACGATCAGGAATTGGTGGTCGAGGGCCGAACGGAAGGCGGCCGTGATGGTGGGGTTGCTGTCCTTGAGCCCCTGGCCCATCCCGGTCATGCCACTACCGGTCCTCGTCGGGGTCGGCGGCGTACCGGGACCACATCGTTCGGTTCAGACGTGCCGGAGCCACGAGGCCAGAGTGTAGGTGCGGTCCCGGCCACTCTTTCGGCGCCCACCGTGCCCCCGGCCGGCCCCGGGTCGGGCTCGGATCACCGACCGGGGAGGTGGCGATCAGGTCAGGGCTCGGGGTCCCGGCCGGTCCGGCGGGCTTGGGCCTCGGTTTCGGCCGCCGCCATCGCCCGCTGGTGCTGCTGCCACTTGATGAGCATGTCGACGTGCTCCGGCGCCACCACCTTCGGCTTGGCCGCCGCCCGCCTCCTCCTCCGGTTCTGATGGAGGGTGGTCCACCACATGTAGACGGCGAAGACGGCGAACAGCGGCCACTCGAACACGTAGGCCCAGCTCAATTCGTTTCCGCTCAGCGCACGCCGCACCTCGAACAGGAAGGCGGCGATGCAGAGGGCGAGGGCGGCAACCAGGGTGAGATGGAGTTTGACAGCCTCGGACCCGGTCAGGCGTGTACCCGACCGAACCGGATCAGTCGGTTGGGGAGGACCCACCACCCCACCCTATCGACACCTCCCGATCGACGGCCGGGCACGGCCCCTCGAGGACATGCCGAATCCGCCCCCGGCCACCACTGCTCGCTACCCGCCGAAGAGCAGCCCGTAGTTGGCCCCCCGGCGGAGGTGGTGGCCCCCGTCGACGGCCAGGTTCTCCCCGCTTATCCAGGACGACTCCGGTCCGGCCAGGAAGCGGACGGCGCCGGCGATGTCCTCGACCGTTCCGAGGCGGCTGATCGGCATCTCGGCCAGATAGTCGTCGAGCAGCGGCCCACCGGCGGTGATGGGCGCCATCAGCTCGTCGTCGACGATCCCCGGCTGGACGGTGTTGACCCGGACACCGGTACCGCCGAGCTCCTCGGCCGCGTACCGGCACAGCATGTCGATGCCGGCCTTCGCCGAACCGTACGCCCACAGGTACCGGTGGGGGAAGCTCCCGGCGCCGGACGACATGCCGATGATCGAACCCCCACCGGCCTCACCACCGTCGACCCCGCGACCGACGCCGGTCGACATCAGTGGCGCCCCGTGTTTGATGCACAGGAAGGTCCCGATGAGATTGAGGTCGACGGTCGCCCTCACCTGGGCCAGGTCGGCATCCCGGATCGGTCCCATGTGCATCGCCCCACCGGCGTTGGCGAACAGGATGTCGAGCCGGCCCCGTTCGGCCGACGCCGCGGCCACCGCCGCGGCGACCTGCTCCTCGATGGTCACGTCGGCGACCACGTAGCCGGCGGTACCCGCCGGCCCGCCGGCGGCGGTCGACGTCCGGGCCGATTCCTCGAGCAGGACCACCGCCGACCGCAGTCGATCCTCGGTGCGGCCGCAGATGGTGACGTGGGCCCCGTCCTGGACCAGCCGGGTGGCGGCACCCAGCCCGATGCCGCTGCCTCCGCCCGTGACCAGCGCCGACAGCCCGACGATCCCGCCTTGCCCGTTCGAACCACCGCTCATCGCTCGATCTCCTCCGCTTCGGTGCGAGGGCACCCGGCGCCCGCGTCCGGGACGGGACGTGGTACAGAGTGACCGGCTGAAAGCCGCATGCTAGGACGACGAGGAGTGGTTCGATGAGCCCGAGGCAATTCAATCTGGCCGATCTGTTCGAGATCGTCGTCGACACCGTCCCCGACAGACTGGCGCTGGTCGGCGGGGAGCGGCGTCTCACCTACCGGCAGCTCGACGAGCGGGCCAACCGGTTTGCCCATTTCCTGGGTGACCGGGGCATCGACGCCGGTGCTCACGTGGGCATCCTGGCCTACAACCGCGCCGAGTGGGCCGAGGCGATGATCGGCTGCTACAAGGCCCGCACCGTTCCGGTCAACCTCAACTACCGCTACGTGGCCTCCGAGCTGGCCTACGTCATCGAGAACGCCGACCTCGAGGCGCTCGTGTTCGAACGGGCCCTCTCGGCCCTGGTGACCGCGTCCCTCGAGGCGTTGACCCCGTCGAGGCCCCTCGTCCTGGTGGCCGTCGAGGACGGGACCCCTCCGGACCGAACGCCGACCTCGGCGGTCGAGTACGAAGCCGCCTTGGCCTCGGCCGGACCCGAGCGCGAGTTCGCTCCCCGCTCCCCCGACGACGTCTACGTGCTCTACACCGGAGGCACCACCGGCATGCCCAAGGGGGTGATCTGGCGCCAGGAGGACATCTTCTTCGCCGCCATGGGCGGAGGCGGCTGGGGGGCGGCCCCCATCGGGAGGGCCGACGAACTGGCCGATCGGCATCGACGCGGACGACGACCGCAGGGTCGTCATGCTGGTGGTGGCCCCGCTGATGCACGGCAATGCCCAGTGGGTCATGTGGAACGCGTTCATGATGGGCGGCACCGCCGTGCTCTACACGGATCACCGCTACGACCCCGACCACCTCTGGCGACTGATCGGCGACGAGGGGGTGGTGTCGGTGGGTCTGGTCGGCGACGCCATGGCCCGTCCGCTGGCCGATGCGCTGGCCTCGGCCCCTCCGGGGACCTACGACACGTCGACACTGGCGGTGATCGGCTCGGGCGGCGCCATGCTGTCGGCCACGGTCAAGGGGGAGCTGCAGGAACAGTTGCCCGACATCATGATCATGGACCGGTTCGGATCGAGTGAGAGCGGGGCCCAGGGGGCGGTCGAGGAGGGTGCCATCCGGACCACGGTTCGTGATGGGCGGCGACACCTCGGTGCTCGACGACGAGCTGAACCCCCTGCGCCCGGGGGACGGGAGGATCGGCCGGCTGGCCCGCACCGGGAGGATCCCGGTCGGTTACTACAAGGACAAGGAGAAGACGGAGGCCACCTTTCCCGTGGATGCCGGCGGCGTGCGGTGGTCGATCCCCGGAGACCTGGCCTCGGTGGAGTCCGATGGCACCATCACCGTCCACGGACGGGGCTCGGCGTCGATCAATTCCGGTGGCGAGAAGATCTTCCCCGAGGAGGTGGAGGCGGCCGTCAAGACCCACCCGGGGATCTTCGACGCCATCGTGGTCGGGCTCCCCGACGAGCGGTTCGGCGAGCGGGTGGCGCGTCGTCGTCCGGCCACGGACCCCGGATGCCGCTCCGGGACTCGAGGACATCCAGGCCCACTGCCGCGATCTCATCGCCGGCTACAAGATTCCCCGCCAGCTGCTGGTGGTGGACGAGATCCCCCTCACCGCCGCGGGGAAGCCCGACGCCAAGGCGGCCAAGGCCCTCTTCCTCAGCTGACCAGCCGATCGGCCCGACCGACTCGCATCGGGGCCGGCCAGCGAGAGGCGGGCATCCACCACCAGGCCGACGGTCGAGACCACCCGGTCGGCGGCGGCCGACAAGATGTCGGCGTCGATCTCCACCGCGCCGTGGAGCCCAGCATCGGGCCACAGGCCGAGGACGCGGGCCGGCACCGGTCGGGAAGGCGAACGAAGCCCGGCCGACAGGGCGAGGAAGGCCAGCTCCTCCGCCCACGACGGACCCGGACTGCCTCCGGACGTCGAGACCAGGGCCACCGGTCGATGGAGCCGGCCCAACTCGCCGGGGCGTCGCCCACGGCCGGCCCCTTCCCGGTCGGCTCCCCAGGGGTGGTCGGCATCCAGCGCAACCCGCAACTCGGACCGGCCCCTCACGCGCACAGCCCGAGATGCCGGGCAGCTCCACTGATCGTCCACGCCGCCGACCTGCGGGAGCGAGGTGAGTGCCCTCCAATCGAGCGCCGTCCACAGCGACGTTGCCCAGCTGACCGCCTCGGCCAGCACCGTGGCGCGTGCACCGCCGGCCAGACCGGCGAACCACGGCTCCCAGTGGAAGGTGCGCCAGCCGGTCCGCTCCCAGGCGGCCACCGCATCGGCGGCCACCGGCCCGGCCGCCTCCACCGGGTTGCGAAACCGCCCGGTGACGCAGGACTCGACGATGGCCAGTCCGAGGGATCGACGGACGAACAGCTGGCCTCCAGGCGAACGCCTCCTCCGGCCGGCGCCAACAGTTCGGGGCAGGTCCGGGCCTGGCGCAGCAGGGGAAGGGTCACCTGGACCTGATCTCCGGGGGGAAGGCGGCCGACGATCGGTCGGACCCCCGAGACCAGCTGCTCCCGTATCCGGAGGCGGGGGCCGTCATCAACCGGAGAGGGAGGGGCTGCGGTCAGTTGCCGGGTCAGTTCGGTGACCTGCATCACGGCTGGACCGGGCCCTTCGCCCGTTGCACCAGCACACGGGTCCCGGCCAGCGTCCGGCGGCTGGCCGCCACCAACAGGTCCTCGGTGACCGGGTCGACGTCCAGCTCGCCGGTCCTCGTGTAGTAGGTGGCCACCACGAAGGGGGGTGCCGGGCTCCGAAGCGCTTCGATCAGCGCGTAGAAGTGGAGGTCGGCTCGGTGCTCGATCCGTCGGATTCCCGACTTGACCTCGACGATGGCCACCGAGGACCGGTCCTCGGCGGGCCGACCGACGGCCAGGTCGACCCGGGCCGACAACTCGACGGCACCGCCGGCCAGGCCGACCCGGAGTGCCTCCTGCGTGCGCGGCAACCAGGCCGGCTCCAGCGCCGGCCAGCGTCGGACCAGGCCTTCGGCCTGGCGCTCGACCTCCGCCCGCAAGCCGTCCCGCTCGGGCCGTGGCATCCGCTCGATCCAGGAGACCAGCTCGTCCTGACGGTCGTCGACGGACAGCGCGGCCAGGCCGTCCCCCATCGGATCGCCGATCGACCCGACCGTGACCAGCTGTCGGAAAAGCACGTCGATGAGGGCACCGCAGGCCATGGCCATGGTCGGCGCCCGCGTCCCGAAACCGGCGTCGACCGGGTGGGCCTCAGATGACAGGGCGCGGGTCAGGCGATCCTTGGTGACGACGAGCGGACGTTCGCAGCTGCTTCGATCGGCGTCGTCGGCCGGGGAGCGGTCACGATTCCGCGAAGCGACCAGGAGTCCCTGCTCCAGACCTTCCCGCAGCCTGACCGAGAGCTCGGGATCGGCTTTGGGACGGGGCCTCCCGGTGATCCGCAGGCGCTCGAGCAGGCCGGCGCCGGCCAGCGGCTCCCACTCCTCGGGTCCGCCTGGACCGGCCCCGAAGCAGGTGCGACGGTCGACGACGGGCCGGGCCCGGCCGGCCTCGGGTAGGCGGGACGGCGTCCCCTGGCCTCTGACCCGGCTCCCTCTGGCCCGGCCGCCCGGCCGCCGCCCGCCCGGGTCCTCTCGAGCCGGGATCAGCTGCGCCCGGTCCTCGTCCATCACCAACATGGGTCCCAGTGTGGCCTGGGGGTGTCACAAAGCTGCGGCGGGCATCGGTCGGGACACGACGAGGCCGAGGGCGACGGGACACGGCCGGCGGCGGGAGGTGTCCGACGATGGCACCGGTAGCCTCTCGATACGATGCTGCCTGACGCTGCGGTTACCTCGTTCGCCATCGTCTTCGGGCTGTTCGTCGTGGTCACCGCCGTCCTGTTGGTTCTGGTCGTCCGGTTCACGCTCCAACGAGCGAGGGTGGCCAGGGAGCGGTGGCTGGCCGACCAGCGCCGACGATCCCGAACCGCGGGCCGAGGAGGACGATGACGACCGTGAGCTGACCGCGCTGGTGCTGGGCGGGGGAGGTACCCGTGGTGCCGTCCAGATCGGGATGCTCCAGGTGCTCACCGAGCACGGCTTCGTGCCCGACCGGATCTACGGCTCCTCGGTGGGCGCCGTCAACGGTGTCGCCTTCGCCGGCGACCCGACACGGGCCGGGGTCGAGCGGATGACCGAGATCTGGCGGGGACTCACCCGCGACCACGTGTACCCCCAGGGGCGTCTGCACGGGCCCTGGCTCTACTTCCAACAGCGGGATTCGGTCTACCCCAACACCGGGTTGCGGAAGGTCGTCGAGGCCGGCATCGACTTCGATCGGCTCGAGGACGCAGTGATTCCTGTCGAGGTGGTGGCCACCTCGCTGACCGACGGCCAGGAGCGGTGGTTCACCTACGGATCGGCCATGGACGCGGTCCTGGCCTCGACGGCGGTCCCGGCCATCTTCCCTCCGGTGGAGATCGACGGCGAGCGATTCATCGACGGCGGTGTGGTCAATAACGTCCCGGTGAGGCGGGCCATCGAATCGGGAGCCACCCGAATCGTCGTGCTCCTGTGCGGCTCACCCGTCTACATGCCGGCGTCGCCCCGGCGCCCGGTCGAAGCCATGCTGAACGCACTGTTCATCTCCATCCACTCCCGCTTCGCCCGGGAAATGGCACAGCTGCCGCCGGGGGTGGAGGTCATCGTCTGCACCGGGAGCGCCGAGGGCTCTCGGGACTTCGACGATTTCTCCACCACCGAGTCGCTCATCGAGCAAGGCCGCGACGAGGCCTCGGAGGTGGTGCGCCGCTACGGGCTCGGTGTTCCGGGTACCTTCACCGGGGCCACCGGGCCGGGCCGACCCGATCTGGCTCCGGGCTCGGCGGTCGGCACGGTCAGTTCATCTCCACCGTCGGTTCCGACGGCCGGTCCGGTCGACCGCGGCGGGGTGGATCGGTCGTCGGTGGGCACCGAGGCGGCCATCGGCGTTGAACCGTTGCCGTCGGTCCATCCCGAACCGGGGACGTAGCGGCGGACGACACGGGCGGGTACGCCGGCGATCACGCAGTGATCCGGGAAGCTGCCCCGCACGACAGCTCCGGCACCGACCACGACGTTCTTCCCGAGCACGGTTCCCGGCAGGATGACCACGCCCGTTCCCAGCCAGCTCCCCTGGCCGATCAGGACCGGGACGTCGCTGGGCCACTGGGCATGCACAACCTGATCCGGGTCCTCATAGCCGTGGTTCTGGTCGGTGATGTACACGTAGGGCCCGGTGTGGACGTCGTCCCCGATCTCCAATTGGAAGTGGCCGACGATGTGGCTGCCGCGGCCGATCATGCACCGGTCGCCGATCCGCACGACGGGATCGGTGACCATCTTCTGTCCGGGCACCATGCCGGCGGAGATGCTCACATGGGGTCCGATCAGGGTGTCGCGACCCAGGTGTATCCACTGCTCGCCGAAGAGTGCCCCGGGCGGAAAGGCGAGACAGGTGCCGGAGCCGAAGGCGCCGAACCGGGAGGCCACACGGTCGCCGGGACCGATGGCACCTCGCCTGGCGGTCCAGCTCCAAACGGCGTTGATCAACGAACTGAGCCAGCGGCGGCGCAGCAGGACCATCGGCGGGCGTGAGCCCCGGGTGCCTCGGACCCGGTGATGACTCCGGAGCCGCGGCTTCTGCCGTCGACCGGGCCCGTTCGGGACCGTCGCCCGGTGGTGAACTGGCTTCGGTCACCTCCCGACGCTATCTGATCCCCGTCACCGGGAGCGATCGAGCGGGTCGCCGCCGGTCGACCGGAAACCGACGGAACGACGGCGTCTCCACAGAGACCGGTTCTCATAGAGTGGCACCATGTCCGGTGGCGACCCGACGGTCACGAATGACCGGGAAACGCTCGGTCGGGCCGGATTCGCGACCGGGGCCGACGTCTACGAGCGGGCGCGACCGGGGTATCCGGAGGACGCCGTCGCCCATCTCGAGGCCATGACGGCCATCGCCCGCGGGTCGAAGGTGCTCGACCTCGCCGCCGGGACGGGCAAGCTGACCCGCCAGTTGCGGGCCGACGGCGCCGACTGCGTGGCCGTCGAGCCCTCTGCTGCGATGCGCGAGGTCTTCGGGCGGGTGGTCCCCGGGGTACCGGTGATCGGTGGGAACGCCGAGATGATCCCGGTGGCCACGGCGACGATGGACGCCGTCGTCGTCGCCCAGGCGTTCCACTGGTTCGACCCGCCGAGGGCGCTCCCCGAGATCGTCCGTGTCCTGCGACCGCGCCGATGGCTGGCCCTCATCTGGAACGAACGCGACGAGTCCGATCCGATGATGGCCGAACTGGTCCGGATCAGCCGGTGGGATCTGTGCCAGCCCTATCCGATGGGGACGGACTTCGGGACGATCATCGACGACAGCGGGCTGTTCGGACCGGTCGAGCGGACCAAGTTCACCTTCGTCCAGTACCTCGACCTCGACACCTTCGTCGAACAGGTCGCCTCCCGCAGCTACGTCCAGGTGTTGCCCGATGACCAGCAGCGGTCACTGCTGGACGAGGTGGAAGCCTTCGGGGCCACGCTGGGCGAGCCGATCGCCATGCCCTACGTCACCGACCTGTTCTGCGCCCGGGTGTCCCGCTGACAGACCGAGATCGCGAGCCCGTCCCGACGTCCATCGGCACCGGTCCCCTCCGCGACTTCGTATCCCGGCTTGCCAAGACGGGCCGGCAGGGTGGAGCCTCTGGGCCCGGGCCCATGTCGTCGTGCACCGGACGATCCGAACAACCCGCCCGACCACGGGGAGGACAACGCCGATGATCAAGCTGACCTGTCTGCTGAAACGAAGGGAGGGGATGACCCCGGCGGAGTTCCAGGCCCACTGGAAGGACCATCACGCCCCGTTGATCGCCAACGGTCGTTGCGGCACCCACGTCATCCGGTACGAGCAGAACCCCCGCCCCCTCGATGACTACCGCGGCGACGACGATCGTTCCGGCTATGACGGCGTCACCGAACAGTGGTTCGCATCGATGGACGAGTACAACGCCCATATGAACGAGGACGACTCGCCACAGATGTTCGCCGACCTCCCCAAATTCCTCGACACCGATCACCTCGACTTCGTCCTCACCGAAGAGCCCCGTGTCATCATCGACGGCACCGTCGACTGGAGCGCATGAGCATGCCGGCCCGGCCGTCGGCCCCCGGTGCCGGTGGGTGGTGACCGGGCTTCGCCGACAGTCGTGTGGGAGGCGCCTCGAGCCCGGCTGCCGTCACCGGCGCCCGCCAGCCGATGACCACGACGCGGGACCAGATGCTCTACCGGGCCCGGGTCGATCTCACCCGCCGCCATCCCCAGCCGGCCCCTGTCCTCCTCCTCGTGGCCACCGTCCTGTCGGTGGGTGGCTCGCTGGCGGCTGATGCCCTGCTGGTCTGGGGGGCGACGACCCTGGTCCCCTCGACCCGCGGCTACGCCCACTTCCGCTTCTCCGACTACGGCCTGCTGACGTCGATCGGCGTGCTGATCGCCTGCGCCGCGTGGCCGATCGTGGCCCGCGTTTCGTGGGACCCCCGATGGCTCTTCTTCCGTCTGACCGTGGTGGTGACCTTGCTGCTGTGGATCCCCGACCTCTACCTGCTGGCCCGGCACCAGCCCGCCCAGGCCGTGGCCGCGCTGATGCTCATGCACCTCGCCATCGCCGTCCTCACCTACAACCTCCTCGTCCGCCTGGCCCCGGCGGGTGGATCGGTACCCGTCACCGACGCGCTCTCGCCGTCCGCAGCCAGTGACCGGCCCGGTCCGACCCCGGGCCGGGCCGGGCCGACGGACGCGGCCGATGAGGCGGAGCGCTGGACGGACCGACTGGCCACCTGGCTCGCCCTCCTGGTCGGCACCGAGCTGATCGTCGGCATCGCCGTGGTCGTCTCGGTGCCGACCGGCCGACCGAGTGGCTGGCTCCCCACCCGAGGACAGACGGTGTACCTCGCCCACGCCGGGCTCGGCCTTCTGCTCGCTCTCGGCGCCGGTCTCTACCTGGTCCGCTCGCGGGATTCGACCCGGATCATCCGGCTGAGCGGCTGGATCGGCTCCGCCGGGGTGGGCGCCGCCGGGGTCGGTGGGCTCCTGGCCGCCGCCCACCCCTGGCGGCTGGTCGGCTTCGCCCTGATGTTGCTCGGATCGGTCGTGGCCGGGTTCGGCTACCTGCTTCCCGCCCTGGACCGGATGACCGAGGACACGCCTCACCCCGCAGGCGAGCCCGGCCCCTCGGCCGGGGATCGTTGACACGGCCCCGGTCCGGACATACGATCCAACGAATCGGACAGGGTGTCCGATCATCTGGAGGGTGCATCCGACATGGCCGACACAGCCGTCGACGTCGAAACCATCGGTTTCGACGACATCGATCTGACCAATTCGAAGCCGTTCGCCGACGGGGTACCCCACCACTGGTTCGCCTTCCTGCGGGAGCACGCCCCGGTGTGGTGGCAGGAGGAGTCCGACGGCCCCGGGTTCTGGGCGGTGACCTCCCATGCCGATTGCACCCAGGTGAACCGAGACTACGAGCACTTCTCGTCGGCCAAGAAGGCCACCTTCATCTGGGACCTGCCCGACGACGACCTCGCGCAACAGCAGTTGCTGATGCTCAACATGGACCCACCCCTCCACACCCGCTATCGCCGGCTGGTCAACAAGGGGTTCACCCCGAAGATGGTCAACCAGCTCCACGACCGGATCAACGCCGCCGCCGACCTGATCATCGACTCGGTCATCGAACAGGGCACCGCCGACTTCGTCACCGACATGGCCGCCGAGCTCCCACTGGTCGTCATCGCCGAGCTCCTGGGCGTTCCCCACGAGGACCGGCACCGGATGTTCGACTGGTCGAACCGGATGATCGGCAGCGAGGACCCCGAGTACCAGACGGGAGAGGAGGCCTCTCAGCAGGCGGCGATGGAGCTGTACGCCTACGCGTCCGAATTGTTCGCGGTCAAGCGGGCGGATCCCCATGACGACCTCATGAGCGTGCTCACCAGTGTCGAGATCGACGGCGAACAACTCTCGGAGATGGAGCTCGAGTTGTTCTTCCTGCTCCTCACGGTGGCCGGGAACGAGACCACCCGCAACCTGATCTCGGGTGGGATGGCTGCATTCTTCGACAACCCCGATCAGTGGCAGCTCCTCCGTGAGCGACCGGTCCCTCCTGCCCTCCGCCGTCGAGGAGATGCTGCGCTACGTCACGCCGGTGATGAATTTCCGGCGCCAGACCACCCAGGCCTTCGAGCTCGGCGGTCAGCTCATCGAGGAAGACAGCAAAGTGGTGTTCTTCCACGTCTCGGCCAACCGCGACGAATCCGTCTTCGACGATCCGCAGCGGTTCGACATCACCCGCAATCCCAATCCCCATTTGGCCTTCGGTGCCGGCGGGCCTCACTTCTGCCTGGGCGCCAACCTGGCCCGCATGGAGATCCGGGTCATGTTCGAGCATCTGCTCGACCGGATGCCCGACCTTCGCCTCGACGGGGAGGTCCAGCGCCTCCAGTCACAGTTCATCAACGGGGTCAAGCACATCCCAGTGGCCTTCCCACCGGCGGCCCGCATGTCGGCCTAGATGCCGGCACGCCGTTCGACCGACAGCCTCAAAGAGGTCATCAGGGACTTCCGGCGCGATCAGGTCATCGAGGTGGCGCGACGCCTGTTCGGCGAGCGCGGCACCACCGACGTGCCCATGGACGAGATCGCGGCCGAGGCGGGCGTGGCCAGATCGACGGTCTACGTCTACTTCGCCAACCGCGATGAGCTGTTGCGGGCCTGCCTCAAGGGCATGCACAACCAGCTGCTGGAGGACATCGCCCAGACGTGGGAGGAGGACGCCGAGCCCGTGCACCGTCTCGAGCGGCTCATCCAGGGCATGCTCGAACGGATCGATGACGACCCCGCCTTCTTCCGGCTCGCGCTGATGACCCAGGGGACGGTCATCCAGGGGGGCGAGGCCGTGGGGACCGAGCTGGCCCTGATCGGCCTCAACATCGCCCGCTTGATCCACGATCTGTACGTCGAGGGCGTGGCATCGGGAATCTTCCGGGACATCGATCCCGACGTGGCCGTCAACCTGGTCGGTCAGCAGATCTACGGTGCCATGGCCGTGCGGGCCGGGGAGACGTTCCCCGACCCGGCCCCGACAGCCGCGGGGATCATCTGCACCTTCATCCTGCACGGGCTCGGGGCCTGACCGCTCAGCCGCCGGCCCCTTCCCGTCACCGGCGTCAGCCGCCGGCTCTTCAGCCGGTCAGCGGCGTCAGCCGCCGGCTCTGCCCCGGTCAGCGGCGTCAGCCGCCGGCTCTTCAGCCGGTCAGCGGCGTCAGCCGCCGGCTCTTCAGCCGGTCAGCGGCGTCAGCCGCCGGCGACGGCCGGAACGATCGAGACGGTCTGGCCGTCGGCCACCGGGGTGGTCAATCCGTCGAGAAACCGCACGTCCTCGTCGGCGACGAACACGTTGACGAACCGGCGCAGCCCGCCGTTGTCGTCGAAGAGCCGGTCGCCGAAGCCGGCATAGGCACCATCGAGAGCCTTGAGCACCTCGCCGACCGAAGCACCCTCGACGGTCACCTCGCCGGCACCACCGGTCAGCGTGCGCAGCTGCGTCGGAATTCGGACATTGACGCTCATCGTGTTCCCCCCTCGGACGCTTCGTTCATCGATCGTCCCCCCTTTCTATCGCCGCGGCAAATGCCTCGAGCGTAGGAGCGATCGTAGCGGTCGGACCGACCACACCGGCCAGGGCCTCCACCGTCTTCAAGCCGTGCCCGGTCACCATGGCGACCACCCGCTCATCCGAGCGGATCACCCCCTGACCGGCCAGCTTGGCCAACGTGGCGATGGTCACCCCACCCGCCGTCTCGGCGAAGATGCCCTCGGTCCGGGCCAGAAGGCGGATGCCCTCGATGACCTCGTCGTCGGTGACCGACGCGCAGGAGCCGCCGGACCGGCGGATGGTGTCGAGGGCGTACCAGCCGTCGGCCGGATTGCCGATGGCCAGGGACTTGGCGATGGTGTCCGGCTTGACCGGTCGGATGGCGTCCGTCCCTTCCGCGAAGGCGGTGGCCACCGGCGAGCAACCGGCGGCCTGGGCCCCGGAGATCCGCACCGACGGCTGTTCGTCGAGGATCCCGATCTTCCACAACTCGTCGAAGCCCTTGGCCACCTTGGTCAGCTGACTACCCGACCCGATGGGCACGACGACATGGTCCGGCGCCTGCCACCCCAGCTGCTCGGCCACCTCGAAGGCCAACGTCTTGGAGCCTTCGGCGTAGTAGGTGCGGACGTTCACATTGACGAAGGCCCACGTGGGCTGCTCGCTGGTCAACTCGGCACAGAGCCGGTTGACGTCGTCATAGCTGCCTTCGACGGAAATCACCTTGCCGCCGTAGACCGAGGTCATGGTCACCTTGGCCGTCTCGAGGTCGTGCGGGATGAGGACGACCGACTCCATGCCCGCCCGGGCCGCATGAGCGGCCACCGAGTTGGCCAGGTTCCCGGTCGACGCGCAGGCGGCGATCTTGAATCCCAACTGGCGGGCCTTGGTCAGCGCCACCGACACCACCCGGTCCTTGAACGAGCCGGTCGGGTTGGCCGTGTCGTCCTTGATCCAGAGCTCCCCCAGGCCCAGCTCGGCGGCCAGCCGGTCGGCCCGGACCAACGGGGTGAAACCCGCGCCCAGGTCGACCGGTGCCGCGTCGGACACCGGGAGCAGGTCGGCGTACCGCCAGATCGACCGCGGTCCGGAGGCGATGCGCTCCCTGGTCATGGTGGCCGCCACCCGCTCGTAGTCGTAGGACACCTCGAGGGGTCCGAAACAGAAGTCACACACGTGCAACGCCTCGGCAGGGTAGGCGCGTCCACATTCACGGCAGCGAAGCCCGGATACAAAGTCCACGTCAATCTCCTCATCGCTCGGGCATTGGCACCTGGTGCGTATCCCGCTCTGCCTGGGCAGTGCGGGATGTGCATGCTGGTTGCCGCGACGTCACTGGGCCCGGTCCCTCAGTCGCTCTGGATGATGGCCTCTATTTTGGTCGACGGAACACCCTGCCGTCAATGCGGGCCCCCGCCGCGCCTCCGGTCTCCGTTCCGGCTGGGTTCCCATGGCCATGCCTCCCGACCCCGGTCTGCGTCCCCACGATGGGTCAGGGTGAGCGATGATTGCGGCATGCCCATGGAGTCCGCCCCCGGTCAGAACCGAGTCCGGTACTCACACTCCCAATTCGATCCCGTCGTGCTGGCCGATGCCAAAGGGGGCCGGAGCATCTCGGTGTGCATCCCGGCCCGCAACGAGGCGGCCACCGTCGGCCCGGTGGTCCATGCGATCACCTCGGCCCTGACCGGGCCCGCCGGGGGCGTGCCCCTGGTCGACGAGGTGCTGGTCGTCGACGACGGTTCCGTCGACCGGACCGCCGACGTGGCCCGAGACGCGGGAGCCAGAGTCATCGGCTCCGA
Organism: uncultured Acidimicrobiaceae bacterium; assembly: GCA_963812885.1. GTDB lineage: Bacteria > Actinomycetota > Acidimicrobiia > Acidimicrobiales > RAAP-2 > Bog-756. The sequence continues at coordinate 507,632 of CAWEWZ010000008.1, forward strand.
CGCCTCCCATGGAGGGAAGGGGCAGGCCATGCGGACCGCCCTCAAGGCCAGTGAAGGTGATCTCCTCGCCTTCGTCGACGCCGACGTGACCAACTTCGAATCCCACTTCGTGACCGGACTGCTCGGGCCCCTGCTCGGTGACGAGTCGGTCTCCCTGGTCAAGGGGTTCTATCGCCGCCCGCTCCAGGGAGCCCCCGACGGCGGTGGGCGTGTCACCGAGCTGATGGCCAAGCCGATCATCGACGTGCTCTTCCCGTTTCTGTCTCCGATCGAGCAGCCACTGGCCGGTGAGACGGCCGCGCCCCGCTCGGTGCTGGAGAAGTGCGGTCTGGCCGACGGCTACGCCGTCGAGCTGGCCCTCCTGATCGACGTGGCCACCCTCCTCGGAGTGGGGACCATCGCCCAGGTGGACCTCGGGACCCGGGTGCACCGCAACCGACCCTTGTCCGAGCTCCGGCCCCAGGCCACCGACATCCTCCGCGCCGCCCTGGTCAGGGCCCCCCTGGTCACCCCCGACTGACCACCCCGGCGAGCGGCCTACACCGGGGCGCACACCCGCTCGCGGTCGGACACCGGCCCGAGCGAGTCGGCGTCCTCGGGCACGGGCCGGCGGTCCGGGACCGGGGCGCCCACCGGTTCGACGGCGCCGAGCCCGGGCCCGGCGTCGACCGGGGATGGCCAGGGCGGTGACGGCGCCCACGGCCACGACCACGGCGCCGACATAGACCGCCGGGGTCATCCCGTTCACATAGTCCTGACCCGAGCGGTAGCCGCCATGGGCGCTGAACACCGCGCCCAGCACGGCGATCCCGAGCACCCCGCCCAACTCCCGGAAGGCGCTGTTGGCCCCGGAGGCCACACCCTCGAGCGACGTGGGCACGACGCCGAGCACCAGCGAGGCGAGGGGGACGAAGAACAGGGTCATGCCGATGCCGCAGACCACGAAGGGGACGACCAGGTCGGCGTAGGAGATCGACGGCGATGGTGATGGTGGCCAGCCACGTCAGGCCCACCGTCTGGAAGACCAGACCGGTCACCACCAGAGGCTTGCCGCCCCAACGTTCCGCCAGCTGGCCGACCACCGGCGCCAGCACCATCACCATCGCCGTCCACGGCAGCACCCGGATCCCGGCGGCCAGCGGTGACAGGCCCTGCACGGTCTGGAGGAACTGGGTCAGGAAGAAGATGGACCCGAACATCCCGAAGCTGAACAGCAGGGCGGTGACGTTCACGGTGGCGAAGCCCCGGTTGCGGAACAGGCGGATGTCCAGCATCGGATGGTCCGACCGCAGCTCCCAGGCGATGAAGCCGATGAGGGCCACCGCGCCGACGAAGAAGGAGGCCAGCACCGAGGTGCTCGTCCAGCCGTGCGCATTCCCCCGCACCAGGCCGAGGACGACACCGAACAACCCGGCGCTGACCAGACCGACGCCGACCAGGTCCAGCCGGGCCGGCCGGCCTCGCGACTCGGACAGCTTCCACCAGGCCAACGGGATCAGGACGATGCCGACGGGCACGTTCAGCCAGAAGATGTACTGCCACGACCATCCGGTGGTGACCGCGCCGCCCACCAGCGGCCCGATGGCCACGGCGGCACCGCCGATCGCTCCCCAGAGCCCGAGGGCGGCATTGCGCCGCTCGGGAGTGACCGCGGCACTGAGCAGGGTCAGGGACAACGGCATGATCATGGCTCCCCCGGCGCCCTGGAGGGCCCGGGCCGCGACCAGCACGCCGATGCTCGGAGCCAGGGCGGCGGCGGCCGACGCCGCGGTGAACAGGGCGATCCCCAGGACGAAGATCCGGCGACGGCCGAACCGCTCACCGACGGCGGCGGCCGACAGGAGGAGGACGGCGAAGGTGAGGGTGTAGGCGTTGACCGTCCACTCGAGCCCGGACAGGCCGGCGTGGAGGTGGACCCGGATGACCGGCAGGGCCGTCGACACGACCAGGTTGTCGAGCCCGGACATGAACAGGGCCATACCGGTGATCACGATGGCCCACACGGCACGGGACCGGGCGCCGGGAAGGGTCGGCTGGCGCCGTCACCGGCGGGCCCATCGGCGGCCGCCCCGGAGGCGGCGGAGGGGGCGGCCGTGGTGGTGGTGGTGGTGTCGGTGGTGTCGGCCTGGGCCGCGCTCGGCCGGCGGGCGGCGGTGCCCGCCGATCCGGGCCCGCCACCGATGGACCAGGCCCCCGGGCCGGACTGTGCGCCACCCGGTTAGTTGTGAGCGATCACTATCTACACGGGGCAAAAAGAGGGGGACGGTGGGCTGGTTCATGCGGGGACCTCCGCGTTCGCGGCCTGGTCGGCACGGTGCTGTGCCTTCAGGGCCTGGGTGGCATCTTTGATGGCTTGGGCCTTCTCGGGCATCTGGCAGAGATTCTGGGCCCAGTGCTCGGGGACGGACAGAAGATCGATGGCGGCCATGACGTTGATCAACATGCCCATGGCGAAGAACTCACGCAGCTCGTCGTCCGACAGGCCGGTGCGCTCGTAGACGACCTCGGCCAGCACCTCGAAGGTGCGGCGACAGCTGCGGGCGATGTCCGGGTCACTCGGGGCGGCGGCGAAGCCGTGCAGCTGGACCTGGAGCAACTCGGGGTCCTGCATCAGCTCGACGTAGGCGGCGCCCATGGCGGCCAGGGCCTCCTCGCCCTCGAGGCCCTCGCTGACCGAGGTCAGCTCGCGGATGATCCGGTCGCCGACCAGGTCATAGGTGGCCACGAAGAGGTCCTTCTTGGTCCCGAACAGGCGGAACAGATAGGGCTGGGAGATCCCGGCCCGCCTGGCGATGGCCTCGGTGGAGGTCCCGGCGTAGCCGGCCAGGGCGAATTCGGAGATGGCCGCGGCCAGCACGGCGGTGCGCCGCTCGTCGGCGGTCTGTCGGCTCGGAACCATCATGCGTCTATTGTGAGTGCTCACTCACTAACTTGTCAAGTGGAAATCCCGTCCGCTCGCCCACCGCGGCCAACGGGTAGCGTCGATCCATGAGCACCGACCGGTCCCCGAAGGACGGCGAAGGGCTCCTGGCCGACACCGTGCTGGTCTCCAACCGGGGCCCGCTCGCCTTCCGGCTCGAGGACGGCCATCCGGTGGCGGCCAACTCGGGAGGGGGCCTGGCCGGGTCGATCCGTCCCATCGTGGCCGGCACCGGCGCCACCTGGGTGGCCTGTGCCCTCGGGGAGGCCGATCGGGCCGCGGCCGCGGCCGGGATGATGCAGGACGACGGCTGCGGGGTCGAGCTCGTGGATCCGGACCCGGACATGTACCGGATGGCCTACAACGTGATCTCGAACGCGACCCTTTGGTTCTGTCATCATCACCTGTTCGACTCCGCCCGCCGGCCCCGGGGGGACCATCGGTGGATGGAGGCCTGGGAGGCCTACCGCGGATTCAACGATCTCTTCGCCCAGACGGTGGCCAAGGTCGCCCCGGAGGGCGGACGGGTCCTCGTCCAGGACTACCACCTGGCCCTGATGGGCTCGACGCTGGCCCGGCTCCGGCCCGACCTGCGCACCGCCCACTTCAGCCACACGCCCTTCGCCGACCCATCGGTACTGCGCATGCTGCCGACGGCGGTCGGGACCGAGCTGCTCACCGCCATGGCCGGATTCGGCGCCTGCGGCTTCCACACCGAGCGGTGGGCCACCGCCTACCGGCAGGGAGCTCGCGCTCCTCCTTCCCGACGAGGGTCGCTCGGCACAAGCCGGGCCGACCTTCGTCTCACCCCTCTCCACCGACCCGGATCGCCTGCGCGCCTCGGCGGCCGAGCCCGCGGTGGCGGTTGCCCTGTCCCGCATCGAGGAGCAGATCGGTGGGGACGACCGCCAGGTCATCGTGCGGGTCGACCGGATGGAGCTGTCGAAGAACCTGCTGCGGGGTTTCTGGGCCTTCGAAGAGCTGCTGGAACGCCAGCCGCAGCGTAGGGAACGGGTGGTCTTCGTCGCCCTGGCCTATCCCACCCGTCAGGGCCTGCCCGAGTATCTCGCCTACCAGAACGAGGTGGAGTCGACGGTGGCCCGCATCAACCAGCGGTGGGGGACGCCCGGATGGACACCCATCGTGCTCGGGGTGGAGGACGACTACCAGCGCTCGCTGGCCGCCCTGTCCCGGTACGACGTCCTGTTGGTCAACCCGGTCCGGGACGGATTGAACCTGGTGGCCAAAGAGGGACCCTTGATCAACACCCGCCACGGGGTGCTGGCCCTGTCTCGCGAAGCAGGCGCCTACGACGAACTGGGTCCGGCCGCACTGGAGATCAATCCCTTCGACGTGTCGGGTACCGCTGCGGTGCTGGCCGAGGCGCTCGACATGGACGAGGGTCAACGGGCGACCCGGTCGGGCGAGCTCCGCAAACTGATCGCAAGTCGTCGTCCTGTCGACTGGCTCAACGACCAACTCGACGCCGCCCGGTGACCCCGGGCGAGGACCGTCACCCGTCAGCCAACCAACCCAGGAGGTCCAGTGCCTGGCGCGGGCCGGACAGCGTGAGGTCGGCCGCCGCCGCCACCTCGGGAGCACTCTCGTCATCGACCACGGCCACCGAGACCGTCGCCATCCCCGCCGTGCTCAGTTCGGCCAGGGCGGCGAAGGCGGGCAGGTCGCCGAGGTCGTCGCCCAGGTAACAGGCCGCCGAACAGCCCCGGACCAGGCGTCGGATCACCGATCCCTTGTCGACGTCGATGGCCGGGCGCAGCTCGATCGACATCCGGCCCGGGGTGGGCCCGGAGCCCGGTCCGCCCCGATTCGGAGGCGACGGCCTCGGTGACCCAGGGTTCGGCTTCCGGCGCCTGACGCCAGTGGACGGTGACGGCCAGACCCTTGGCCTCGACCTCGACACCCACCGGGGCGGCCGAGACCAGCCGGGCCAGTGATTCGCCGACCGTCGACCGCCACCGCTCCGCCTCCGGCTCCCGGACGATGGCGCCGACCTCGTCCGACCACTCGAGGCCGTAGAGGCCGACGAGCCGCAGACCGGCGGGGATCCCGCCCGGGCCGGCGACGTCATCGGATGGTCCATGACCGGCCGGGGTCAGTCGGTCGATCAGGAAGGAAACGGGCCGACCCGACACCACGGCCACCACGCCGAACCGCCGGGCCAACCGGGCCAACAGATCGTCTACCCCTCCGAGAGGGCGCGCCTGGCCGGGCTCGGCCACGATCGGGGACAGCGTCCCGTCGAAGTCCGACACGATGGCCGAACCCGAGGGATTGGACAGAAGCGGCGCAAAGGCGCGACGAATCTCCGGTGACAGAACGTGAGCACCGCCGGGGCCCGGCTCGTCCCCTGGCTCGCCGATCAAGCGGTGGACGACGTGGTGGTGGCCTTGTCGGCGAGGTCGGGGCCCACCACCACCGCCACCTCGGCCGCCCCGATCGAGCTGATCGGGGCCGCGGTCGTGTAGGGGCCCACCGATGTGGCCGGAAGCTGAAGCGAGGAGGCGATGGTATCGGCTTGGGGTTTGAACCCGACCAGGTAGTAGACGTGCGACGTCGTCACCTGGGCCGAGGCGTCGGCCGGGGGCAGGAGTGCCCAGCCCGCCGGTTTCAGTTGGGCGCTGACCGCAGCCGCCGCGCCGGTGACCCCCGAGGCATTGGCCACCAGAACAGGAACCTTGCTCGGAGCGATGGTGGTCGTCGTGGTGGTCGGATGAGCGGGTTTCGTCGTCGTGGTCACCGTCGAACCCGCGGTCGGCCCCGAGGCCGCTTTGGTCGGCGAGGGATGGAGCTTGCTCAGGGCGAGGGCGGTGACCGGCCACGAAGACGACCAGGACGATGAGCGCGCGCGAACGACCGGGATCCCACCGTTGCTCCCGCCCGGGCCCCCTGATGGTCGCGAATCATTCTCAGAAGGGTTGGCCACTGCACGCCAGCCTGCCAACCGGGGGCAGCAGAAGCAAGCGTTTCCGCATCGGGGCCCGCACGCACGTCGGTGGGCACCGGGTAGAACGCTCCTGTTCCCGTGGAAACGGCCGTAGAATGGCAGCGGCACCGGGCAGATCCCGGCACCCGGCCGGTGTGGCGCAGTTGGTAGCGCAGACGACTTGTAATCGTCAGGTCGTGGGTTCGATTCCCACCGCCGGCTCGTTTGACGGATCTTCGGATTCTGGCGGGGTCCAGCACTTCATCGGACCACGATCGAGCCGAGGACCCGCCAGTTCGGCCTGCCGGCGTAGAGCAGGGCTCGGATCCGGTAGTTGTCGAAGTTGCGGAAGCCGAAGCCGATCCGCTTGATGCGCTTGATCAGATTGTTGAGCGACTCGGTGGGTCCGTTGGACACCTTGGCCAGGTGGTAGTTGCAGATCTTGTCGAACCAGGCCCGGATCGTCCGCCCGAGCTTTCGGACCTCGGGGGGCATGGCCCGTTTGAGACAGTGGGTCGTCAGCTCTTCGAGTATCCGACGGGCTTCGTCGGGGTCCCTCGTCCGATAGAAGTCACGGAGCCGTTCTTTGATCCGATAGGCCACAGCCACCTCGGCGTTCGGGTCGCCCAGTTCGAGCAGTGAGGCCAGTCGGGCGCTGGCCTCGGCGTCGAGTTTCTCCTCGCCCATGAGAAGGACCCGACGGGCCCGATAGAGGGGATCGTCTCTGCGACCCCGATGTCCAAGCTGTTCGGTCTGGACCCGGCGGCGCACGGCATCGAGGCAGCGATTGGCCAGTGCGATGAGGTGGAAGGAGTCGACCACCTGGTTGGCCTTGGGCAACATGACCGAATAGACGGCGGCGTAGGTGGCCGACATGTCGAGGGCGCCGAAGCGGATCCGCTCCTTCCAGGCCACAGGCTGGCGGTCGATCCACCCTGCCACGTCGGTGTAATTGCGGGTCGGGAGGATGTCGATGATCTGGTGGTTCTCCACGTCGGCCACGGTCGTAGCGAAGCTGGTCTGGCGGTACTCACCGGTCTTGACGAAGGAGGTCTCGTCCAGCCCGATGGCGCTGGTCTTGTTCAGCCGCTTGCGGTCGGCGGCCAGGAGGGCGGCGCCATAGGTGGTCACCGCGTCATTGACCGTGTGCCAGTCACAGGCGAGCTCGGCGGCCACTTCAGAGACCGTCCGACCGCCGCCGACCTGGACCGTCGCCCACTTGGCCGCCCTGGTGGTGAGCAGACAGTTCTTGGCCGCGATTCGATGGTCCTCGAGCACCCAGGTCTTCTTGGCGCACGTCGGATCTACGCACCGCATGCGGTGCTTCTTCCAGGCCAGCGACATCGGTGTTCCGTAGACGGGGAGGTCCACGTAGTGCACCACCGGACGTTCTTTGACCTGGGCCGCCCCTTTGCAGATCGGGCAGCGCACCACGCCCGGTCGCTGCTCGACCATCAGTCCGACGTGGGGACCCCGGCGCTCATAACGCAGGACGTGCACGTCCTTCAGACCCACCAGTGCCTGGAGGATCTCAGTAGGGTGGACGAGGACGAAGGTGCTTCTTGCTTTTTGGCTCACACCTCAAGCTTGAAGCGCCTTCGCCTAATTCTGGGTGATCTCCGGCACAGCGGCTCCCCGCTGAAATCCGAAGATCCCGTTTGACCACCGGCTTCTGGCGCAAGACATACGCACTTCTGTCGCGGGACATCGTGGACG
>CAWEWZ010000009.1:0-271052 GCA_963812885.1 uncultured Acidimicrobiaceae bacterium
GGCGTGGCCGAGCGATCCCGGACCCGGTCCCGCCAAGGGCGGCGCCTGGGGACTGCACTTCTTCTCCCCCCAGGATGGATGGGCCGTCGTCGGGATACCCCCCTGCGTGGCGCCGGAGGGCTGCACCGGCGAAGGCCTGATCGCCACCCACGATGGTGGCCACCGCTGGCGTTACCTCAATCCGTGACGGGCCGGGCCGCCGTATCGTGAAGGGCATGGACCCCGGTGCGCTCGAGATCATCTGCGAGGTGGAGCCGGCCACACGACCCGACCTCATGCACGTCCGTCATCAGATCGGCGTCATGAGCCGGGTGGCCAGTGCCTTCCTCATCCCTGACAACCACATCGGCCGGGCGACGGTCTCCAGCATCGCCGTGGCCCACGAGGTCAAGCTCATGGGCGGCCGATCGATCGCCTGTCTCAACGCCCGCGACCGCAACATCCTCGGATTCCGACGCGACCTCCTCACCGCCGCCGCCTACGGGGTCGACGAGTTCCTGTTCGTCTACGGGGACCGGCCCGAGACGGGAGCCCGGTCCGACGATCTCTCGGTCCGGACAATGATCGCCGAAGCCCGCCGGTTCGCCGAACAACCCGGCCTCGGGACCGGGCCCATCCGCATCGGCGTGGCCTCTGGCCTCCGACCGGTACCCGCCTGGAAGCGCGACGCCGACTTCCTTTTCGCCCAGATCTGCTTTTCGGCCCGCGACCTCCTCGAGTGGCGGGCCAGCATCGAGTTCGCCGGTCCCGTCTTCGCCGGCGTCATCGTCCTGCCCGGGGCCACCATGGCCAGAAAGCTCTCCACCGAGATCCCCGAGCTGGCGGTGCCCGAGTCGATCATCGCCGTGCTCGACCGTGACCGGACGGCGGGCGTGGAGATCGCCGGCGACCTCATCGACGAGATCCGTGCGTCGAACGCCTTCGACGGCATCCATCTCATCCCCGTCACCGGCTACCGCGAGATGGCGGCCAGGCTCGAGCCGACCGTCTGAGCTCTGACCTGACCGGAGCCCTGCCGATTCAAACGGCGGCATGGTCGGTACTATCTCGCTCCGAGCCGGCGGGCAGCCGGCGAGCCGGATGGACCGAGGGTCACCGGAACCGGGGAGAGAAGGGGCAGTTCGACATGGGCGATTTGGTCAGCTACCAGGGGCTCGATGGTGCCCGCGGGCCCTCCGCCGGGCGGCACCCTGGCCACGACCGGCGGTCCACGGCCCGGGCCGGCGCCGCGCTCGCCCTGGTACCGCCGCACCGTGGTCGCCGTCATCCTGGCCTCGGTGGTGGCGGTCACGGCAGTCGCCTTCGGACTGTTCGGTCGGCGGCTCGGGCGGCGCCGACGCCACGTCGCAGGCCGGGGCGGAGAAGGGAGCGCTGTCCAGTGCGGCCGCCGACTCGGCCGTCGGCCCGCAGTGCCGCCTTCACCGTGTCGGTGACCGGGAACGCCCGGCCGGTTCCACGCTGTTGTCCGGATCCGGCTCGGTCGACCTGTCCCGCCAGGTCGGGCAGATGACCGTGTCGGTCCCGTCCCTGGCCACGCTCACCGGGGGCGCCGACGACTCCGTCACGGTCGTCTCCAACCGGTCGACTGTCTACGTGCACGTCCCGAGCCTGACTGCGCTCACCGGCGGGAAGAGCTGGTTCGAGCTGCCGGGGGGATCCGCCACCAAGGGTTCGTCGTCGGTCGGGTCACTGCCGCTCCACGCCCTGTCCGATCCTTCGGACCTGCTCGGTGCCCTCCGGTCGGTGACCGGACCGGTGACCGAGGTCGGCACCCGCCGGGTCGACGGCCAGTCCACCACCGAATACCGGACCACCGTCACCGTGGCCGCCGTGGTGGCGCCGACTCCAACACGGGCATCCTTCCGGCGGCGATGCGGGCGATGGCCAAGGCGTTGCCCCGGTCTGGGCGTCCCCACCATTCCGGTCACGGTGTGGGTGGGAACCGACGGCTTCATCCACCAGATCTCGGTGTCGGTGGACCTGAGTCACGCCACCGTCGGCGGCCTGCTGGGCTCCACCGGCGCGGCGGCCGGGCACCCGGGTGGATCGACAGCGTCATCGCAGGTGACGGTCACGGTCGGCCTCGCCCACTACGGCCAGCCGGTCTCGATCACCGTTCCGCCGGCGGCGGGCACGACCGACCTGCAGCGGATGTTCTCCGCCATCGGCGGCACCATCACCAAGGTCGGCAGCGCCCTGGCGGGGATGGCCCACCGGGTCTGACCGGACGGACCGGCCACCAGCACCGGGGGCCGCTCCGCCCCCGGTACGATCGTCATCCATGGCCCGGGCCTACGACGTCATCGAAGTCGAGAAGAAGTGGCAGCAGCGCTGGGCCGACGAGGGCACCTACGAGGTGGACGCCGACGATCCCCGTCCGGCTTCGTACGTGCTCACCATGTACCCCTACCCCTCGGGTCCGGCCCACATGGGCCATGTCCGCAACTACACCTTCGGTGACCTGCTGGTCCGTCACCGCACCATGCTGGGCGAGGCCGTCCTCTCCCCGTTCGGGTTCGACTCCTTCGGGCTGCCGGCGGAGAACGCGGCCATCAAGACCGGTACCCACCCGCGGATCTTCACCGAGGCCCGCATCGCCGAGCTCAAGGAATCGATTATCTCGATCGGCGCCGTCTACGACTGGCGTCGCGAGATCCGCAGCCACGACCCCTCGTACATGCGCTGGAACCAGGCCATCTTCCTCAAGCTGCTCGAGACGGGTCTGGCCTACCGGGCCAACGCCCCGGTCAACTGGTGCCCGGGCTGCCAGACCGTCCTGGCCAACGAGCAGGTCCTGGCCGACGGCACCTGTGAGCGTTCGGGCGACGTGGTGGTCAAGCGCGACCTCGAGCAGTGGTTCTTCCGGATCACCGACTACGCCGACGAGCTGCTGGCCGATCTGGACGGTCTGGACTGGCCCGAACGGGTCAAGACCATGCAGCGCAACTGGATCGGACGCTCCGAAGGGGCCGAGTACGACCTGGTGGTCGAGGGCCGAGACGGCTCCGACGGGCGGGAGCGATTGGTGCTCCGGGTCTTCACCACCCGGCCCGACACCTCGTTCGGCATGACCTATGCGGTGGTAGCCCCCGAGCACCCGATGGTCGAGGCCCTGACCACGTTCGAGCACCGGGCCGAGGTCGAGGACCTGCGGGTCCGGGCCGCGGCCAGCACCGACCTCGAGCGCATGTCGGAGAGCGGGGCCGCCAGCCTGGCCAAGCGCGGGGCCTTCACCGGCTCGTCGGTGGTCAACCCCTTCACCGGCCAGCCGGTGCCGGTGTACGTGGCCGACTACGTGCTGATGGGCTACGGCACCGGCGCCATCATGGCCGTGCCCGCCGAGGACCACCGCGACTGGGACTTCGCCCAGGCCTACGGCCTGCCCGTGGTGCGGACGGTCAAGCCCCCCGACGGATGGGAGGAGCACGGGGGGCCCGACGGCGGCCCGGGTCGGGCCTATACCGGGGTCGGGGAGAAGATCAACAGCCGCTGGCTGGACGGACTGGACATCCCCACCGCCAAGGAGAAGGCCATCGCCTGGCTCGAGTCCGAGGGGATCGGCAAGCGGACCGTCAACTACCGCCTGCGCGACTGGCTGGTGTCCCGCCAACGCTTCTGGGGCTGCCCCATCCCGGTCGTCTACTGCCCCGACCACGGCATCGTCCCGGTGCCCACCGACCAATTGCCGGTCCTGGCCCCCGACGACGTCGAGTTCCTGCCCACCGGCGAGTCGCCCCTGGCCACCAACCCCGAATTCCTGCACACCACCTGCCCGATCTGCGGCGGTCCGGCCACCCGTGAGACCGACACCATGGACACCTTCGTCGACTCGTCGTGGTACTTCCTGCGCTTCACCGACCCGTGGACGGCGGACCTGCCCTTCGATCCGGCCATCGCTGGCCACTGGATGCCGGTCGACCAGTACATCGGTGGCATCGAGCACGCCATCCTCCATCTGCTCTACGCCCGCTTCTACACCAAGGCCCTGGCCGACGTCGGCCTGGCCCCCGAAGGCCTGCGGGAGCCGTTCGCCCGCTACCACGCCCAGGGGATGATCCGGATGGACGGGACCAAGATGTCCAAGTCCAAGGGCAACCTGGTGGCCCCGTCGAGCTACCTGACCACGGTCGGGGCCGACGCCCTCCGCCTCTTCCACCTCTTCGTCGGGCCCCCGGCCGACGACGTGGACTGGAGTGACCAGACCGACAGCGTGATCGACGGGTGCGGCCGCTACCTCGACCGGGTGTGGCGGCTGGCCGTGCCCGACCCCGGTGGCGCCGCGGCCACCCGGTCCGGGCCGCTCACCGAGGAGGATCTGGCCGTCCGCCGGGCCACCCACCGGTTGATCGACCGGGTGACACGCGATTTCGAACGGTGGTCGTACAACACGGCGGTGGCCGCGTGCATGGAGTTCGTGAACCTGGTCCAGCCCTACGTCCGGGGCGGGGCCCACGCCGACGTGGCCGGCGAGGCGGTCGACACCCTCTTGCTGCTCCTGGCCCCGATGACCCCGCACGTGGCCGCCGAGGCGTGGGAACGGCGCCACGACGACCACATCCACCTCCGCCCGTGGCCGGTGGCTGACCCCGAGTTGGTGGTCGAGGCGTCGGTGACCATGGTCGTCCAGGTCAACGGCAAGGTGAAGGACCGCATCGAGGTCACCCCCGACATCACCGACGAGGACGCCACCACCTTGGCCCTGGCCTCCCCGGCGGTGATCGAGGCGCTGGCCGGCGCCGAGCCCCGCCGGATCGTGGTGCGGGCGCCCAGGCTGGTCAACGTCGTCGTCTGACCACCGGGCGTCTAGCGGAAGCCGGTCAACACCTCGGCCCACCGTTCCGGCTCCATGGGATAGGGGGCGTAGAAGTTGAACCGGTCGACGAGGCCCCCGAACCGCTGGAGGACGAGACCGGCGATGTCGTCGATCGGGCCGACCACGGCGAAGGTGGTGAGCATCTCGTCGTCGATGAGGTCGGCCATCGCCTCCCACGAGCCGCGCTTGGACAGCGTGTTGAGCTCGGTCTGCAGGTCGCCCCAGCCGTGCAGCTCCAGCACCGGCCGGTAGGCCGGGGTCGACCCGTAGAAGGCGAGCTGGGTCTTGACCGCCTTGGCCGCCGCCGCCATCCCGGCCTCGTCGGCCCCGGTGACCACCATGCCCGGGTAGGAGATCTGCACGTCGGAGCGGACCCGACCGGAGGCGGCCAGGCCGCGCTCCAGGGCGGGGACGGTGACCTCGCGGAGGTAGCGCTCGGTGGTGAAGCCGTGGGCCAGCATGCCGTCGGCCACCTCCCCGGCCACCTCGGTCATCTTCTCCCCGACGGCGGCCAGGAAGATCCGGGGGTTGCCGTAGGGATTGGGCCCCGGATCGAACATCGGGGTCATGAGGGTATGGCGGTAGAACGCACCCCGGAAGGCCAGCCTGCTCCCGTCCGCCCAGCTGGCCCAGATGGCCCGGACGGCCAGGATCAGTTCGCGCATCCGGGGGGCGGGATGGGACCACGGCATGGAGAACCGCTTCTCGATGTGGGGCTTGATCTGGGACCCGAGGCCGAGCATGAACCGGCCCTTCGACAGTGTCTGGAGATCGTTGGCCATCATGGCCAGGTTCATCGGATTTCGGGCGAAGGCCACGGCGATTCCGGTGCCGAGCATGATCCGTTCGGTGTGCTCGGCCGCCAGGACCAGCGGGAAGAAGGGATCGTGGGTGACTTCGGCCGACCAGATGCCGTCGTAGCCGACCCGCTCGGCCAACCGGGCCGATTCGACCACCCCGCTCGGATCGAACCCGATGCCGCCGTCGACGTCCATGGACCACGGTATCCCAGGAGCCCGACGCCCCACCCGCCGTCGGGCCCGCCGAATTAGTTGCGTAGCCGGGTCCCCCGGGCCCACAATTTCAGGGGTGACCGATGACGCCGCCGACGGTCGCCCGTGGCCGATCGACCCGCTCCCGGCATCGACCAACTGGGGGGCGTTGCCGGTCCCCGAATTGGGCGGGCCGGACGATCTGGACGCCACGCTGGCCGGGTTCGCCGGGCACACCAACGGATCGGCGGACCCGCCTCCGTCCCCCGACGAGCAGGTCGGGGTCAGCGACGAGGATCGCAACAGCTACGGGTTGCTGCTCGACCACGCCGCCGAACGCGGCCTGCTGAGCACCGACGAATACGAGGTCAGGCTGGGGGAACTGGCCTCGGCCACCACCATCGACGAGATGCGGCAGATCGTCACCGAGCTTCCCGTCTTCACCGCCGCGGCGGCGGCCACACCGACCAAGGGCACCCGGCGTCCGGGCCCGGTGGCCGGTCCGAACTCGGTGATGGCCCTCGGCGGCCGCCGCCGGAGCAGCCCGTGGGTGGTGCTCGGACTGGTGCTGGTGGTGGTGGTCGGACTCATGGTCCTGTTCACGATCTACGCCGAGCACCTGACCCGGAGTCACAGCCCGGGATCGCTGGCCCCGGCGGTGGTCGGGTCCCTCAGTGCCCTTCGCCTCTGAGGAACTGCTCGAGCTCGGCTGCGATCTCGTCCCCGCTGGGCACGTCGACGTCGAGTCCGACCGGGCCGACCTCTTCGGAGTCGAGGGCGGTCTCGAGGCGCCGGACCATCTCCAGATGGTCCGGGTTGGCCCCGATGAGCTCGTCCACCTGCCGACGTGAGGCCTCGCCCGCGGCGCGCAGGGACGAGCTGTCGAGCACGGTTCCGGTGACGGCACACAGTCCCTCGATGAGCACGGCGCTGGCCTCGGGGTAGGGCATGGCCGACACGTAGTGGGGGACCCGGGCCCATAGGCCGATCACCGGTATCCCCGCCGATCCCAGCGACACCTCGAGGGCGGCCTGGACGCCGGCGGGCACCTCGAGGGTCCCGTGCACGGTGCCCACCCGCCCGGCCAGATCCACCGACTGGGGCGGAACGGTCGAAGCCAGCCGGACCGGTCGGGTGTGGGGAGTCGGCGCCGGGAACGCACCCAGCCCGACGACCGTCCGCACCTGCAGTCCCTGGGCCAGGGCCACCACGGCCTTGATGAAGGTGGGCCACCGGAAGTCCGGTTCGGGACCGGTCAGGTAGAGGATGTCGGCGCCCACCCGGTCCTTGCCGGCCACGATGGTGATGGCCGGCCAGGTGAGCTCGGTGGTCACGCCGTCCTCCAGGCGGGCGATGGGTCGGCGGGCCCGTTGGTCGATGAGCAGCTCGGTGTCGAATTCGGCCACCGCGGTGGTGGGCGAGGATTCGAGGAGCTGGGCGATGGCCGCCGACGCCCCCAGCCCGGCGTCGACCCAGCCTTCGAGGCCGATGACCATCACCGGGCGGTCGAGCCGGTCGCCGACCGGCTCCCCCCACTGTGGATCCATCCGGTAGAGCGCCGAGGGGTCGTGGTCGTTCACAGTGACTCCACTTCGGCCAGGGCCCGTTCGCCCAGCCGACCGACGGTGGCCGCGAACTGGTCGGCTCCGGAGCGGTCGCCGGCCGCCGCCCCTCCGGCGTAGCGCGCATGCACGCCCTGGAGGATGCAGGCCAGCTTCCAGAAGCCGAACGCCCGGTAGTAGGCGATCTCCGACACGTCCCGCCCGGTCAGCCGGGCGTAGCGGGCCATGAGGTCGGCCGCGGGTGGAGAATCCGGGGACGGCGGTGGGGGCGACCCCGACGAGCGCCGGGTCGCCGTCCTCGGGCTCGGTCCAGTAGACCAGCAGCAGGCCGAGATCGGCCAGCGGGTCGCCCAGCGTGCAGATCTCCCAGTCCAGGATGGCGGCCACGTTGCCGTCGTCGTCGAGCACGGTGTTGTCCAGGCGGTAGTCACCGTGGACGATGACCACGCCCTGCTGCTCGGGGATGCGGGCGGCCAGGAGCTGGTGGACGCGATCGACGACGGCCGGTCCCGGCCGGCCGTCCACGGTCGACTGGGTGAACTGACCGTGCCAGCGCTTGAGCTGGCGCTCGATGTAGCCGTCGCGGCGGGCGAAGTCCCCGAGGCCGACCTGGTCGATGTCGACGGCGTGGAGTTTGGCCAGGGTGTCGATGAGGGACGCACCGGCCCGAGACCGGGCCGCCTCGGAGAGCTGCCCGGCGGCCCGCTCGTCGCGGACGATGTGGCCCTCGACGAAGGACATCACGTAGAAGGGGGCGCCGTTCACCGCGTCGTCGGTGCACAGACCGAGGGTCCGGGGGACGGGGACCCCGGTGCCGCCCAGCGCGCTGATCACCGTGTACTCGCGTTTCATGTCGTGCGCGGTGGGGAGGACGTGGCTGACCGGCGGCCGGCGCAGGGCGAACGCGTGGCCGGCCCCGTCGGTGACCCGGTAGGTCAGGTTGGAGCGACCACCGGCGATCAGCTCGAAGGTGAAGGGCGGTTCCGACCCGGCCACCGCCGCGGTCATCCACCCGGTGACCGCTTCACGGTCGATGCCCTCGATATCGACATCCGTGTCCGAAGACCCTGCCGTCATGCCCTACGACGCTACCCGCGCCTGGGGTCGGGGACCGGAGCGGACCTCCGGCGTGCCCGGTCGGGATACGTCTCCCGGTATCGTGATGACGATGCTCGACGTGACCGATGCAACGTTCGAAGACGAGGTTCTCCGCCGCTCCTCGGAGCTCCCGGTGGTGGTCGACCTGTGGGCTCCCTGGTGCGGCCCGTGCCGGACCCTCGGGCCGGTCATCGAAAAGGTGGTCGATGCCACAGAAGGGGCGGTTGCCCTGGTCAAGGTCAATGTCGACGAAAATCCGGCCATCTCGGCCAGCTTCCAGGTGCAGTCGATCCCGGCGGTCTTCGCCATCCGGGACGGTAAGGTCGTCGACGCCTTCATCGGCGCCCAGCCCGAGGCGGCGGTGGCCGAATTCGTGGCCCGGCTGACGCCCACCCCGTCCGAGGCCGACCTCCTGGTCGACGAGGGGGTGCGGGCCGGATCGGAGGAGCCGTTGCGCAGGGCGCTCGAGCTCCAGCCCGATCATCCGGGGGCCATCGAGGCGCTGGCCGCCATGTTGATCGCCGGAGGGGGACAGGAGGAGGCCATCGCCCTGCTCGGCCGCATCCCCGAAACGCCGGAGACGAGACGGCTCCTCGCCGAGGCCAGGCTCGCCACCCAACAGGTCGACGTCGACGGGGTGAACGTCGACGACCTCCTGAGCGGCCTCCTCGACCGGGTCCGTGACGACCCCGACGCCCGCCAGGAGTTCCTCGACCTGTTGGAGACCCTCGGGCCGGACGACCCACGGGCCACCGGGTACCGCAAGGAACTGGCCTCCCGCCTGTTCTGAACCCCCGGCCGGTAACCGGCGGATAGCGTCACCGTCGTGCACGCGACCGTCCTGACCCTCGGCGACCGGACCTTCGACATCGGCGACCGGGCCCTGGTGATGGGCATCCTCAACCGCACCCCCGACTCCTTCTACGACAAGGGAGCCACCTACGCCCTCGACGAGCTCCTCCGCCGGGCCGAGCGGCTGGTGGAGGACGGTGCCGATCTGCTCGACGTGGGCGGGGTGAAGGCCGGGCCCGGTCCGGCGGTCGGTGAGGACGAGGAGCTCGACCGGGTGGTTCCGGCCGTCGCCGCCCTCCGGGCCCGCTTCGACATCCCGCTCTCGGCCGACACCTGGCGGGCCACGGTGGCGGCCGAGGCCTATGCCGCCGGCGCCGTGGTCGGCAACGACATCAGCGGCTTCGCCGATCCGAGGTACCTCCCCGCCGCCGCCGCCGCCGGGGCCACGGTGGTGGCCACCCACATCCGGCTCGGGCCCCGCATCCCCGATCCCGATCCCGTCTATGACGACGTGGTCGAGTCGGTCTCCTCCTTCCTGGTCGAGCGAGGGGCGTGGGCGCAGGCCGCCGGGATCACCCCGGACCGGATCATCGTCGACGCCGGCCTCGACCTGGGCAAGACGGCCGAGCAGTCGCTGACCCTCCTGCGGGCCTCGGACCGGCTCGCCGAGCTCGGCTATCCGCTGTTGCTCTCGGCCTCGAACAAGACGTTCCTCGGGAAGGTGCTCGACCTCGAGATCGACGAGCGGTCGGCGGCCTCCATGGCGGCCACCGCCCTCGGCGCCGCCCTCGGGTGCCGGATCATGCGGGTGCACGACGTGGCCGCCCACCGCCAGGTGTGCTCGGTCCTGGCCGCCGTCAACGCCGCCCGGCCGGTCCCCGTCGCCCCGGCGGCGCCGTCGTGAGGAGCGGCCGGTGAGCGCCGCCCACCTGGCCGAGGCCGACGCGTCGGCGCCCGCGCCCGGCGGGGGCCGGCGCGTCCGGTCTATCTGGTCAAGGGGGACGACCCGTCCCTCACCGCTCAGGCCGCCCACGCCCTCTGCGACCAGCTGGTGGGCGGAGGGGATCCGTCGCTGATGGTCGAGGAGTTCGGAGGCCCCGGGGCGGACCAGTTCGACGTGGGGGCGGTCATCGACGCCTGTACGACCCCTCCCTTCCTGGTCGAACGCCGGATCGTGGTGGTGCGCGAAGCCGGGCAGCTCAACGCCTCCGATGCCAAGCGCCTGGCCGCCTACCTCGAGGACCCGTTGCCGACCACGGCCCTGATCCTGGTGGGAGGGGGCGGGACCGTCCCCCAGTCCCTGACCAAGGTGGTCGGCACGGTCGGGGCCGTGGTCGACTCGACCGTCGGACGGGGCACCAAGGCCCGGTCCCAGTGGCTGGCCGACCATCTGTCGGGGGCGCCGGTCCGGCTCGACGGCTCGGCGGTGGCCCGGCTGTCGGAGCATCTGGGTGGGGACGTGGGCCGCCTCGAGGGCCTGCTCGAGACCCTGGCCTCCGCCTACGGGGCCGGGGCCACGGTCACCGTGGCCGACCTCGAGCCCTTCCTGGGCGAGGCCGGATCGCTCGCCCCCTGGGACCTCACCGACGCCATCGACGGCGGCGACACGGCCCAGGCCCTGCACGTGCTCCACCGCATGCTGGGGGCGGGTGACTCCCACCCGCTGGTGGTGATGGCCAATCTCCACCGCCACTACCGCCAGATCCTCCGGCTGGACGGGGCCGGTGGCATCTCGGCCGAGGAGGCGGCCCAGATCCTCGGCCTGCGCAGCACCTACCCGGCCAAGAAGGCCCTGGCCCAGACCCGGCGCCTCGGGACGGCCCGGATCGGCCGGGCCATCCAGCTGCTGGCCGCCGCGGACTTGGAGCTCCGGGGCACCACCCTGTTGCCCGGCGAAGTCGTGCTCGAGGTGCTGGTGGCCCGGTTGAGCCGACTGGTCACCCGGACCCGGTAGGGCGAATGGCGGCGGTGTCGGGGCTAGGCGCTGACCGAGTCCCTCGACTGCTGCCCGGCGTCGGCCACGTTTTCGGTCCACTGGAACCCGTCCCAGTAGCGGAACTGGTGCCGTCCGGTGGGATCCGCCTTCCACCCGGCGGGCACGGTCGCCCGGGTCTCCTCGGCCACGGCCAGGCTGGTCCGCTGCTTGGGACGGTAGGTACGGGCCAGCCCGACCGGCGACCGGAGGGTCCGGGTGGCCACACTCCCGGTGCTGAAGAAGGTGCTGCTGACCTCGACGGGCTCGGGGCGATCGTCCGGCTCGAGGCCGTCGTCCGATGACGTCTCCGTCCGCGGGGACTCCACCAACAGGATCTGGCCGTTGCTGACCGTGGTGGCGCCGAAGCTGCCGAACCCGGTGGGAGGGGCGACCGTCCCGGCCGGCCAACCGTCCTCGCGCTGCTCCTCCCGGTGCTTGTGGTCGGCATCCTCGCCGAAGCGTTCGAAGGGAAGGCTGGCCGCCCGACCGGCGGCGGCGATCGGGGCCACCTTGGGCCGGGCGGAGTAGAGGTACATGCCCAACCCGACCAGCGGCAGGAGCAGGACCAGGACCAGGTACGCGGCCTTGCTCTCCTCGGCCCGTTTCCAGGCCCACCCCGGTTTCCGGATCAGATCGACGGCCCCCACGATCATCGAGACCCCGATCACGAGTCCGACCAATTCGAGGGAGAAGATACTTGGACCTGCCATCTGTCCGGTCATGCCACAGCCTCCTGTTGTCACTGCTTCCTCGGTCATTACTGGTACTGCCGGTGGTGACGGCACGCCGGTCTCCGGCCCTCGGAGTGGGGTAGTCGGCGTGTGCGTCTGCGTCCGGTCCGGACGCTCGAAGGTTCAATGACTGAGTGCGCAATGAATATGGATGGTGCTGCTGTTACTGTGGCACTTCTATTAAGCACTCTAAGTGTTGACTAAGTTACCGAGAGTAGTCAAGAGCAATTATCGAAAATCTCGGGACGCCGGGACGGGGCCGAGATCGAGGGCATCGAACCGCTCGGCCACCACGGTCATCGAACCCTCGGACCGCTC
Source organism: uncultured Acidimicrobiaceae bacterium (assembly GCA_963812885.1). GTDB lineage: Bacteria > Actinomycetota > Acidimicrobiia > Acidimicrobiales > RAAP-2 > Bog-756. Next base: position 12,282 of record CAWEWZ010000009.1, read on the forward strand.
GACCCGCCCCCGCACCAACAGAGCCGGGGACGACCGGGCCACCGGTCGCCACCTGACCCACGCGCCGCGGGAGCACACGATGTTGACCATGCCCGTCTCGTCCTCCAGGTTCAAGAACACCGCACCGTGCGCGCTCTCCGGCTGCTGGCGATGGGTCACCACGCCGCCGACCACGATCCGGTCCCCGCTCGGTCTCGCCCGCAGGGCGGCGGCCGGGAGCACGCCCCGTTGGTCCAGCCGACCCCGGGCCAGTTCCATGGCCGTCGTGTCCGGCGCCATCCCGAGCGACCACAGGTCGTCGGCCACCTCCTCCCACCGGGTGGGCCGGGGGAGCGGTGGGGGGTCGGATCCGGTGACCACCCCCGGGAGCCGGTCGGCGGTGGCCTGGGAGGCGGCGCCCGCCCCCCACACCAGGGAGCGCCGGTTGGGGGCCCGGACCGGCCGGCCACCCTCCGGCGCCGGTGGCCGGGGCCCGGAGCCGCACCCGGTCGGACCGTCGAGCGCCCCGGCGGTGGCCAGGGCTTCCAGCTGGGCCCGGGTGACACCGGCCCGGCGCACCAGATCCTCCATGCCCGACCACGGCCGTCCCTCCTCGATCCTGGTCGCCGTCTCCTCCCCGATGCCGCGCACCGAAGCCAGCCCGAGCCGCACGGCCGGCCCGTCGGTACCCTCCTCCTCGAGCCCGGCGTCGGCCTTCCCGGCGTTCACGTCGGGGCGCAGCACGGTCACCCCGTGGCGCTTGGCGTCGGCCACCAGGCTCTGGGGGGACCAGAACCCCATGGGTTGGGCGTTCAACAATCCGGCGGTGAACGCCGCCGGGTAGTGCACCTTGCACCAGGCGGTGGAGTACACCAGGTGGGCGAAGGCCACCGAGTGGCTTTCGGGGAACCCGAAGTTGGCGAACGCAGCCAGCGCTTCGTACACCTGCTCGGCCACCTCCGTCGACACCTGCCGGGCGGCCATGCCGGCGAACAGCCGGTGGCGCAGACGGGCCATCCGCTCACCGGACCGCTTGGCGCTCATCGCCTGGCGCAGTTCATCGGCCTCGGTCGAGGTGAAGCCGGCCACGTCGATGGCGATCTGCATCAGCTGTTCTTGGAAGAGGGGTACCCCGAGGGTGCGCTCCAGGGCCGGTTGCAGCAGCGGATGCAGATAGGTGACCGGCTCGGTCCCGTTGCGACGCCGGATGTAGGGGTGGACGGCATGGCCCTGGATGGGCCCGGGACGGATGAGGGCCACCTCGATGGCCAGGTCGTAGAAGCACCGGGGCTGCACGCGGGGAAGGGTGTTCATCTGGGCGCGCGACTCCACCTGGAACACCCCGACGGTGTCGGCCCGGCACAACAGGTCGTAGACCTCGGGCTCCTGCTCGAGCCGGGCCAGCTCGATCTCGACGTGGTGGAACTCGCGTACCAGGTCGACCATGTTGTGCAGCGCGGTCAGCATGCCCAAGCCGAGTAGGTCGAATTTGACCAGGCCGGCCGCGGCACAGTCGTCCTTGTCCCACTGCAGCACGCTGCGCCCGGGCATCCGGCCCCACTCCACCGGGCAGACCTCGACCACCGGGCGGTCGCAGATGACCATGCCCCCGGAGTGGATGCCGAGGTGACGCGGGAAGTCGAGCAGATCGGTGGCCAGGTCCCGCACCAGTGGCGGAAGGTCGTCCCGCTCGCCGAGCGGCTCCCCCCGCTCGACCGCCTTCGACCAACCGTCGGTTTCCTCGGGGGAGTGTCCGAGGGCCTTGCCCATGTCGCGCAGGGCCGATCGCGACCGGTAGGTGATCACGTTGGCCACCTGGGCCGCGTGCAGCCGGCCGTAGCGCTCGTAGACGTACTGGATCACCTCCTCGCGCCGACCCGACTCGATGTCGATGTCGATGTCCGGCGGTCCGTCGCGGGCCGGGGAGAGAAAGCGTTCGAACAACAGGCCGAGGGTGACGGCATCGACGTTGGTGATGCCCAGGGCGTAACAGACCGCCGAGGTGGCCGCCGACCCCCGACCCTGGCAGAAGATGTCCTTGTCCCGGCAGAAGGCGACGATGTCCCAGACGGTGAGGAAGTAGCCGGGGAACCCGAGCGAGCCGATGATGGCGAGCTCGCGGTCGAGCTGGGCCCACGCCCCGGGCACCCGCTCGGCCTCCCGGGGGCCGTACCGGTCGGTGGCTCCCCGGCGGACCAGCTCGACCAGCCAGGTCTGCTCGGTGTGCCCGGCCGGCACCGGGAAGTCGGGGAGCCGCGGGGCCACCAGGCGCAGGTCGAACGCGCACCGGGCGGCGATCTCCGCCGCCCGGTCGACCACCCCGGGCCACCGGGCGAACCGCCGGCGCTGCTCGGCCTCGCCGCGCAGGCAGGCGGTGGCCGATGACGGCAGCCACCCTTCGAGATCGGCCAGGGTCCGGCGGGCCCGCACCGCGGCCAGCGCGGTGGCCAGGGGGAACCGGGCCGGGGTGGCGTAGTGCACGTTGTTGGTGGCCACCGGGGTCACCCCCCGCTCGGTGGCCAGGAGGGCCAGGGCGTCGTTGCGGGTGGCGTCGATCGGGTTCCCGTGGTCCCACAGCTCGACGGCCAGCTGGTCGCGGCCGAACCGCCCGATCAGGTGGTCGAGCACCTGGGTCGCGGCCGCCGGTCCCTCGGTGGTGAGGGCGGTGGCCAGGGCGCCCTTGCGGCACCCGGTGAGGATCTGCCAGTGCCCGCCGTGGTGGTCGGACAGCACGTCGAGGGTGATGATCGGCTTCCCCTTCTCGCCGCCGTCCAGATGGGCCTGGGCGATCACCCGGCTGAGGCGGGCGTATCCCTCGGGATCCCGGGCCAGCACGACCAGATGGGTGCCGTCGGGATCGGGCACCCCGGTCCGGACCCCGGGCGGCCCGGCCCCGGCGATGGTGAGCTCGGCCCCGAAGAGGGTGGGCAGGCCGAGGGCCCGGGCCGCCTCGGCGAAACGGACCACACCGTAGAGGCCGTTGTGGTCGGTCAGGGCCAGGGCGGCCAGGCCCAGTCGGGCGGCCCCGGCGGCCAGCTCCTCGGGGTGGCTGGCCCCGTCGAGGAAGGAGAAATTGGAGTGGGCGTGGAGTTCGGCGTAGGCCATCGTCGGTGGGGGCGTCCGGTCATCCGTAGGTCGCTTCGACCCACCACCGGCCCCGTTCGATCAGGAGCAGGTGGGCTTCCGTGCCGGTGACCGCCTGCATGCGCGCGCTCCTCCTCCGGGACCTCGACCACCACCGCTCGTCGGACGGCCACGGGCCGGCCCAGGCGGTCACCGCCGACCACGGACTCCGTTCCACCGACAGCCGGGAGGGGGCGGCGGTGAGCAGGCCGCGACCCGACACCGATACCTGACGTCCGTCGGCGTCCGTCAATTCGGCGGGGAGGGGAGCGGGATGGACGACGGCCGGGGCCGGCGGCGGGATCTGGCCGGGCCACGGAGCACCGAGGGCGGTGTCGGCGGCGCGCTCCCGGTCGTTCCAGGTGACGAAGCGGGCCCGCTGGGCCGGTCCCCGGCCTCCTTGGAGACGGGCGGTCACCACGCCGCCGGGGCCGAGGAGGTCCTGCACGGCGGCCAGGGCCCGGGCGGCCCGGGCATCGGCGTCGCTCACCCCGCCCCAGAATTCGGGATGGCCGGCTCCGGCCCCGCCCCGCCCGGTTCCCCGGCGCTGGGCCTCGACCCGTCGACCGGTGGCCGGGTGGCGCAGGTCGTCGAGCTCGCCGCTCCGCCCGCCGGCCACCCGGTGGCAGATGACACCGTCGGCTCCGAACCGGCCGAGCACATGGGACTCGGGCAGGGCGGCGAAGTCGCCCAGGGTGCGGATGCCCAACCGGTCCAACAGCTCCGACAGCTCGGGACGGTCGAGGATGCCCACCGGGAACGGGGCCAGGAAGCCGGGGGTCCCACCCGGTGGGACGACCAGGCCGGCGCCGGCGGCGAGGACGGCGGCGAACAACCCGTCGGCCACCCCGACCTCGACCGGGGTGAGGCCGGCGGCGGCGTCGGTGATCCGCTGGACCAGCGGGCCCTCGCCCCCGAAGTAGCGGGCCGGGCCGCGGGCCGGGAGCGAGCAGATGCCGGCCCGCACGACGGTGACCCACGGGCAGTAGGCCTCCACGGCTCCGATCACCTCGACGAACAACCGGAGGGCGGCCCCGTCCTCGTCCTCGTCGAGGAGGTCGGGGCAGCGCACGACGAGGAGGCGGTCCATGCTGCTCACCGGAGAGCAGTCGGGGTCGGGACCGCCGGCTCTGCCGGGCCGTCGACCACCGCTCCGGTGGCCGACGGCAGCCACAGGTGGTGGTGTCGGGGGAGCACGGACGACCGGCGACCGGTGGCGGTCACCGTCATCCGCCGCCGGTGCAGGTATCCCTCGCCGGCACCGATGCCGTCCCAGCGGATGTCGCTGATCCGCAGCTGCACATCGGGGGGCTCGGGCCATCCGTGCCGCCCGGCCACCACCAGCACCGACCGGCGGTCCCTGGTCCTGGCCACCAGCCTGCGGGCCATGGCCGGGCGGGGAGGGAACGGAGGGCAGAGGACCACGAGGTCGATGCCGTCGATCAGCGCCGCGGTCACCTCGGCCCAGGCGGCGTCGGGCCGGGGGACCACGGCCAGCCGGGCCAGGTCGATGCCGATGTCGTGGGTGGCGACGGCACCGAGCCCGGGGAGGCCGACGAGCGCGCACCAACAGCCGGCTCCCGACGCCGCGGCCAGGAGGGCCAGGGCCAGGCTGATGCCGCCGCCGGGCCCCGGGCCACCGGGTATGGCCAGGCCGGTGACGACGACGGTGCTTCCCCGGCGCAGGCTGCCGTCGGGGAACAGGTCGACCAGAGGTGGGGCCACCGGGAGCAGTTGGGCCCGGCTCGAGGACACCGGTCGGGCCCGCTCGGCCAGGAGGGCCAGGGACTCGCGGGCCTGGCCCCGGTCCGGCCCCGGGGCCCGGTGGCGGGGAGGTCGATCGGCCGGTCTCTACGAACATATGTTCGTAGGGTACTGCTCACCGGCCGTGGACCGCCAGTGGCTCCACCAGGCCATCCGGCGGTTCCCACGATGGGCGCGATCTGCTCGCTAGCATGTGGTCACCAGAGAGAGGAGGTGGTCCAACTGAGCAGTCAACGTTTTGGGACCCTGGAGGTGGCTGGCCGCTGAGGCGGCTCGCTGTACCACCTGGCGAATCCCAGCCAGACACCCACCGGGCGACCTAGCCGGACCCAGGTCCCATCCGGCGCCGCACGGGAACCCCGGTGCACAAACACAGCAACTTGTATCTGCAGGGCGTCCCTCCGGGGGCGCCCTGCAGCCTGTCAGGGCCCGATATCAGGGCCGCATCGTGGTCTCGTCGACATCGAGTGCGGCCCGCACCTCCTCGGCCACCCGCTCGCTGACCTTCCGCCGGGCCAGCAGCCGGCCGAGCTCGGCCCGCTCCGTGGCGATGACCAGCTTGCGGAGCTCGCGCTCGGCCTGCAGGTCGCCGTACGGTCGGCGGAACGGTGGGCCCCGTTGCCGGAGACGTCCTCGTCGAAGTCGCCGGCATCGATCACCTCGAGCCGGCGGTCCATGCGGGCCAACTGGGACTCGTATCCGATGCGGATCCGGTCCACCACCTCGCCGGGGAACTGATCGCTCCGGCTGAGATCGTCGATCTGGGACAGCGCGATCACCGTCAGCCGACGGCGCGCCTCGGTCAACAGCACCGTGTCCTGTTCGTCGCGTGTCACCAGCCCGAGCCGGCGGATGAGCGGGGGCAGGGTCAGGCCCTGGCCGACCAGTGTGGCCACGATGACGGCGAAGGTGAGGAACACCAACAGGTCGCGTTGGGGGAAGTCCTGGGGGAGGGCCAACGCCGCGGCCAGACTCACCACACCGCGCATGCCCGCCCAACCGACGACAGTGGTCTCGCGCCACGACCGGGTGCTGCGGCTGGTCGCCCCGACCTGCCGGTGCCCGCCGGGGAGGAAGGCGACCGCGAACATCCATGCCATGCGGACCACGATCACCACGCCGACCACCGCGGTCCCCTCGATGAGCAGTGATCCGGACTCGCGGTTGACCAGGCTGTCGAGTATGGGCCGGAGCTCGAGTCCGATCAGGAGGAAGGAGATCCCGGTCAACAAGAAGACGATCAGGTCCCAGATCTCGCGTTGCTGGAGCCGGGCCGCGGCGGTGAGTGACCCCGAGCCGTACCGGCCGAAGTAGAGGCCGGTGGCCACCACGGCCAGCACCCCCGAGGCCCCGATCTTGTCGGCGGGGAGATAGGCGGCGAAGGGAAGGATCAACAGCATGGTGTTCTCGACGACCGGTGTCTCGGTGAACCGGAGCATGCGACATCCGATCCAGCCGACGGCGAGGCCCACCGCCACTCCGACCACCACGGCGAAGGTGAATTTCCCGAACACGTCGGCCACGGTGAACACCGAGCCCACTGCGGCAATGGCCACCTGATAGGCGGTCAGCGCGGTGGCGTCGTTCATCAGCCCCTCGCCTCCGAGGATGACCACCAGGCGGCGGGGAAGGCCGAGTCTGCCGGCGATCTGGGTGGCGGCCACCGAGTCGGGCGGCGACACGATGGCGCCCAGGGCGAAGGCCTCCGCCCAGCTCATGCCGCCCACCAGGGAGTGGATGACCGCGGCCACCGACGCCATGGTGACCACGACGAGTCCGACGGCCAGCAACAGGATGGGTCGCCAGTGGGTCCGGAGCTCGCGTGCCGACGTGTCCAGCGAGGCGTCGTAGATCAGCGGCGGCAGGAAGACCAGCAGGACGAGGTCGGGTTGGAGTTCGATCCGGTGCTTGACGGGCAGGAGGGCGACGCCGATGCCGGCCACGACCAACAGGATCGGATAGGCGATGCGGAGCCGGTCGGCGATGATGGCGATGATCACGATGCCGATGAGCAGTCCGATGCCGTCGGCGATGCTGATCATGGGAGGTCGGTCGCCGCGGCAGCTCGGACCGTCGGATCGGCGTTCACCGCGCACAAACTACTCAGTGCCGCCCCGCGGCAATGGTGAGCTAGACGTCGTCCTCGGGTTCGGAGCGGAGCGACCGCTCGATGTCCCATTGGTGATGGAAGGCGTCATGCGCATTGGTCAGGACGACGTCCGACAGCGACTGTCCGCCGCGTTCGGGGTGGATGAGGATGATGCCGGTCCGCGGGGTCTGGCCGACCGCGTGCTGCCAGCCGGCCACCGAGCGGGAGAGGGACCACAGTGCCGCCTGGAGCGGGATCTGCTGATAGCCCCGGGCCCGGCCCAGGGCGCTCTCGTCGTAGCCGCCCACCTCGGGCGGGGCGCCGGCGGCGATCCCGGCCAGCCGCTCCGCCCAGATCCTCAGGTTGTCGGCCACGTGGCTCACGTAGGCCGAGACCGACCATTCGAGATCGGGGTGGCGCTCGGTCCCGATGGCCCCGATGAGCACCCGCCCGTAGGTGCTCGGGAGCGTGGCCACCAGCATGACGCCGTCTCCGACACTCGCCTTCCACGAGTAGCCGCATGCCCGACAGGGCTCGCCGTACATGGACACACCCCACTCGCTCACCATCTGATTGTGCCATCCTGAGGACCTCCGGCGAAGGCGGGTGGGCCGGGGAGTGGGTGAGGGGTCCTCGGTCAGACGCACGGGTATGAAGATGCACCGTGTGAAGATGCACAGTTTGAAGGTGCCCAGCATGAAGGAGCATGAAGAGCAGCATGACGGAGAGGGCGTCCGCGGTGGCGTGCCGATGAGCACCGGTCGCGCCCTGGTGCTGGGAGGAGGGGGCCTCGCCGGCATCAGCTGGATCACCGGCATGCTGCACGGGATGGCCGTGGCCGGACTGGACGTGACCGATGCCGAGCTCATCGTGGGCACGTCGGCCGGGTCGACCGTGGCCGCCCAGGTGGGCAGCGGCGTCCCCCTCGAGATCTGGTTCGAGCGGCAGGTGGATCCCCGATTGCAGAACCGAGAGCTCCGGGCGCCGGGTATGACGATCGAAGAGGTGTGGGAGACGAGGTCCCGGCTCCTCGAAGGGGCCGCCGACCCCGGGGAGCAGCGTCGCCGTATCGCCGACCTCGCCCTGGCCACCGAGACGGTGCCCGAGGCCGCCCGGCGGGCCGTGGTCGCCGGCCGCCTGCGTGGCTTGGGATGGCCCGAACGCCGGATCGCCATCGTGGCCGTCGACGCCTCCACCGGCGCCCGTCGGGTCTTCGATTCCGGCTCCGGGGTCGACCTGGTCGATGCGGTGGCGGCCAGCAGCGCCGTCCCCGGCGTCTGGCCGCCGGTCACCATCGACGGCTCCCGCTACATCGACGGCGGCGTCTACTCGCTGACCAACGCCGATCTGGCCGTCGGGTGGGCGGAGGTCCTGGTCGTCGCGCCCATGCCCGATCCCGAACTGGATGCCCAGGTCGATCAGGTGAACGAATCGGGCCGGGCCCAGGTGCTGTCCCCTGACGCCGACTCGTTCGTCGCCTTCGGCACCGATCCCCTCGACCCGGTGGTGCGGACCCCTGCCGCCCGGGCCGGCTTCGCCCAGGGTCGGCGGTCGGCCGCGTCGGTGGCCGCACTGTGGACGTCGGGGCCGGTCGCACCGCGTCAGTAGCGCAAGGCTGACCACGGACGGTCGTGTTGGGGGGAGCCGCCCGGTTCAGCCGTCGAGGTCGTGGGCGGTGGCGTGCCTCGGTTGGTAGAGACCGATCGGCTGGCCCAGGTGGTGGATTCGTCGGCCCGGCACGAGGCCGGATCGACTTCGGCCCCGCCCTCGATCGTGTCCTCCCATCACTGCAGGCGGCCGACCTGGCCGCCACCATCGAGGCCGTGCAAGGGTCGATCCTCCTGCGTCGACTATCTGGTCACCCGGTGCGTGGAGGCCGTCGTCCACGGGTGCGACCTGGTCCACCCAGTCGTCCCCGACGGGATCGCCGAGGCAGTGACCGCCGACGCCTTGCTCTCGGTCCTCGTCACCCGCGCGCCGGAGCTCGAGGCGGATGCCCGGGCGTTGCCGGTTCCGAAGTGGATCGACATGGCCACGGGACGGAGCCCGAGCTCGGTCCCCTCGCCCCAGTGATGCCGGTCATGACCTGAGGCGGGCACCCGCCGACACGGCCGCAGTGGATCTGCCGATGATGCGAACATGGTGGCGATGAGCAGCAGGACCGATGATCTGGCCCGTCTCTGGGAGTGGACCTCCGACCAGCAGTTCCACGGGTACTCGCCGCTGTACGAGCGCATCGCCCTGACCGTCGCCGGGGACCAGGCGAACGCTGGCCCTGGTGTCGTCGCTCCCGCCCAATTCACACCTTCCTCTGGCCCTGTTCGCGGCCGTCCACTACCTGCTGCTCGACGGCCTGGACCATCCGCTGGCCGAGGTCTATGCCGACCGCTCCGACGCCGACCCCGCACCCTTGTTCATCGAGGTGTGCAGGACCCACTGGGACGAGATCGAGTCGGTGCTCGCCACCCGCCATGTCCAGACCAACGACTGCGGCCGCAGCGCGCTGATCGGTCCCGGCCTGACCTGGCTCGCCGCCCGCCTTCCCCGGCCCCCGGCCCTGATCGACGTAGGCGCCAGCGCCGGCCTCTCCCTCCTGTGCGACCGCTACCGTCTGGACTACGGCAACCACGGGGCGACCGGCCCGGAGGACTCGACGGTCGAGGTCAGGTGCCGGGTGGTCGGAGGAGACCCGCCCATCGCCGAACGGCTGCCCGTCCTCGATCCGCGGATCGGAATCGACCGGTCGCCGCTGGACCTCTCCGCGCCGGCGGACGCCCGGTGGCTGCTGGCCTGCTTCTGGCCCGACACCGGCCGGCTCGAACGCACCGCAGCTTCCATCCGGTTGGCGCAGGCGGACCTCCCGCAACTGGTCAGCGGGGACGCCAACGAGGTCCTTCCCGACGTCCTGGCCGGCCTGCCCGACGGGACGCCTGCGGTGGTCATGACGACATGGGCGTTCGCCTACTTCTCGATCGAACAGCGTCACCGGTTCGTCGAGATCCTCGACCACGCGTCGCGAGACCGCCCGCTGGCCTGGCTCAGCGCCGAGGCCCCCGGGGTGGTCGAGGCGTTGGCCGTCGACGAAGTCCCGAGTCACGACGGGAGCGGCGCCGATCTGCTGGGTGCGATCCTCTTCGAAGGCGGTGTCCGGACAGAGCAACTCCTGGCCTTCACCCAGGCCCACGGCAATTGGATCGACTGGCGGGCTCCGGCCCGCTGACCCCTCAGTCGGAGACGTGGCAGACGGCCTCGACATTGTTGCCGTCGGGGTCACGGACGAAGGCGCCGTAGTAGTCGGCGTGGTATTCGGGCCACACCCGGGGCGCGTGCAGCTGCTCTGCTCCGGCGCCGACCGCGGCGTCGAAGAACGCCTGCACGGCGGCCCGGTCGGCGGCGGTGAAGGCGATGTGGGACTCCCGGAATCCCTCACCCGTCGACCGCGGGGCGATCCAGAACTCGGCATCGTCCGGTGCGCCGAACCCGATGACTTCTCCGAAGTCCATCACCCGGCCGAAGCCAAGCGGAGCCAGCACTGCGTCGTAGAAGACGGCGCTGGCGGCGACGTCGGCGCACTGGATGGAAAGATGGTCGATCATCCGGCCAGCTTGCCAGATGGCCAGGTTGCGCGATGCTTGACAGCCGTGACCGACACCCGACCGAGTCCCGCGCCCCTGCACCCACTCCCGTCCCAGGAGGACGGGGTGCTCTGGCCGACAGCGGAGTGGCCCGTCGGCGACCTTCCCGAAGCGGTTGCTCTCGACGGCCTGATGGCCGAGGCGTTCGATCCGCAGGGTCCTCTCCACGAGACCTTCGCGGTGGTGATCGTCCACCGGGGCCGCCTGGTGTTCGAGCGCTACGGCGGGTTGCTGCCGCAGTGGGACAAGCCGGGCAAGCCCGTCGTCCGCGACACCCCGCTGCTGTCGTGGTCGATGGCCAAGTCGATGCTGCACGCCGTGGTCGGCATGCTGGTGGACGAGGGAAGGCTGGTGCTCGATGGGCCGGCCCCGGTGCCCCTGTGGCAGTCGCCGGGCGACCCTCGGGCCGAGGTCACCCTCCAGCACCTGCTCGACATGCGAGACGGACTCGATTTCCTCGAGGAGTACGAGGATCCCGAAACCTCCGATGTCCTGCAGATGCTGTTCGGCCGGGGCAAGTCCGACATGGCGGCTTTCGCCGCCGACCGGCCGCTGGCCGCGCCACCGGGGACGCGGTTCAACTACTCGAGCGGAACCAGCAATGTGATCTCGGGCATCGTGGCGGCGACGGTGGGCCCCGGCGAACCGTACCGGGAGTTCCTGTCCCGCCGGCTCTTCGAGCCGTTGGGCATGACGTCAGCCACGGTCACCCTCGATGAGGCCGGGACCTGGGTGGCCGCGTCCTACGCCTATGCCACCGCCCGGGACTACGCCCGGTTCGGTCTGCTGTATCTCCGGGATGGGATCTGGGAGGGACGCAGGCTACTGCCCGAGGGATGGGTCGACGAGGGGCGACGACCCCGCTCGGTCGACCCCGATGACGGCGACTACTACGGCTCGCACTGGTGGACGAGGGAGGGGAGCCACGGTACCTTCTGGGCGGCCGGCCACGAAGGTCAGTACATCGATGTCTGTCCGGATCTCGACCTCGTCCTCGTCCGCATGGGGCGTACCGACGCCGACCACTCCGAGGCGCTCAAGGACTGGCGCACCCGGGTCATCGAGGCGTTCGGTCCTGGTACGGGCTGAAGGTACCGCACTCCTCCGAATCCCCGTCAATGGCCGGGTCGACGTGGCTGCGGCTACGGTTGGAACCAGGCGTCGAGCGGGGAGGCGGACATGGCGGACATCATCGGCGGAATCGTCGGCATCGGTTTTCTCGTTCTGTGGATCTACTGCATCTTCGACGTGATCACCACCGACGATGCCATCATCCGCCACCTTCCGAAGCTTGTCTGGCTGCTCATCGTGTTTTTTCTGCCGGATATCGGATCGCTCCTCTGGCTCGGCCTGGGAAGACCGCGGGTCTGGACCCGCCGAGCCCACAATCGGGACCGCTCTCGGCCGAGCGGCCCCAGCTTCGACCCGGCCGATCCGTTGGACGCACAGGCGCTGGACGGCCTCGACCCCATCGTCCGCCACCGGGAGGAACAGGCGCGTCTCCGGCTCTGGGAAGCCCAACTCCGACGCCGTGAAGAAGAGATCAAGCGGACGCTCGGGGAAGGGCCGTCGTAGACGGCGCTAGGTCACTCCTTTGGTGGGAGCACGGTGAAGGCGATGGTGGACACGGCGGCCAGTTGGTTGTCCCGTCCCACATCGGTCACCTCGACGTGGAGCACGAACTTGGACGTTCCTTGCCGCAAGATCCGGGCTTCGGTCCGGGCCGGTCCGACGGCCACCGGGGAGAGGTAGTGGACGGTGAGGTCCGACGTCGCCGTGCTGTAGCCCTTCTCGTGATCGCATGACTGATAGGCCAGACGTCCGGCACAGACGTCGATGAGAACGGCGATCAGGCCACCTTGCAGTGCCCCACGGACGTTGGCGAACTCGGGGCGGACATCCATCTCGATGGCGAGGCAACCCTCGGGTGACGGGACATCGCGCATCCCGAGCTGATGAAACAGGTGCTCGCCCCGGTCGACCAGTGCGCCGTGCCCCTGGGTGGTCTCGGCCCGGTTGGGGAGGATGGCCATAGACGGCCGAATATACCAATCAGCGAAGAGCGACCGACCGGTGTCGCCCGGCAGGGCGCGGTCAGGCCCGGCGCAGCCGACGTGTTCTCGTGGCGGACGACATCGGCCAGGGGCACTCCGTACGCCTCGGCCAGGCGGGCCGGGGCCATCCCCTCGGCGAGGCCGGCTTCGATCACGACTTCCCGTAGGTCGTGAATCGCCTCGTAGATTCCGGTCACCGCAGCATCGGTGGCGTGGCGCGTCTCGAGGACGGGAAGATCGGCCAGGGTTCCTGCGATGCCGTGTCCTTCACGCAAGTGAACCGCGGCCCGATGGAGCACCTCTTCGCTGACCTCGACTTCGAGACGGAGAACCCTCACCGCCTCGATCAGTTTCTCAATCGATGCGATCACCTGGGCTGGTTCTGCATCCACACCGCTACTCTACGACGCCCGGCTCTGCCCACCTGGGACGCTGGACGCAAACCGACGCATGAGGTGCGATCCTGGGTCACACTTGGGAGACGGGGACCGACTGCTGCGTTCATCGAGGGCCCCGCAGACGGGCGGGTTCCTCCGGTAGGGATCAGGAGAGTGGGATGCATCGATCGACACGGCTCATCGCGACTGCACTGTTCGTCGGCCTGTTGGCGCTGGTCACGCCGCCAGGGCTCCTCTCCGGAGGACCGGCCGGCGCCTCGGCGGCCAACCCACCCAGGGCCGGGGTCACGGCCAGGACCGGGTACTGGCTGGTGGCCGGCGACGGCGGGACGTTCGCCTTCGGTGAGGCATTGTTCTACGGATCGATGGGTGGGCGTCACCTCGACGCCCCCGTCGTCGGCATCGCCGCCACACCGGACGCCCGTGGGTACTGGCTGGTGGCATCCGACGGTGGCGTCTTCGCCTTTGGCGACGCCGGGTACTTCGGCTCCGCGGTGACCGCCCACCTGAACGCACCGGTGGTGGGTATTGCCCCCACCGCCGACGGCCACGGGTACTGGCTGGAGGCGGCCGACGGCGGCGTCTTCAGCTACGGCGACGCGGTCTTCCACGGTTCGGCCGCCGACTCGATGCTCGGCTCACCGATCGTGTCCATCGCCGCCACGCCCGCCGGGGCCGGGTATTGGCTGGTGGGTGCGGCCGGAACGGTGTTCGCCTACGGCAACGCCGGGTCGGACGGTTCGGCCGAGGATCTCACCGCACCAGTCGTCTCGATCGTCTCGAGCCCCGACGGCACCGGCTATTGGGCGGCCGGCGCCGACGGAAACGTCTACCCCCTGGGAGAGGCACCGGGGCACGGTTCGGTATTCGGCACCGCGCTGGCCGCACCGATCGTCGGTATGGCCGCCGATCAGTCCAATGGTGGCTACTGGTTGGCCGGGGCTGATGGTGGTGTCTTCGCCCTCGACTCCCCGTTCCTGGGTTCGATGGGGGGCAGGACGCTCGTCGCGCCGGTATCGGGCATCGCCGGCTTCTCCATTCCGGCCTGAGGTCGGGACGGTGGACCGGCTCGTGTTGCGACGTCAGGGTTGCCACCAGCGATGCTTCGGCCCCGACACCTCGGCTCCGGGCCCCTTTCGATGGCCAGGCCGCCAACGAATGGCTAGCCATGCGACCAGGGGAACGGCCAGAACGCCGAGCAGACCGACAGCGAGCACGGGCTCTACTGCCGGCGCCGGATCTTCACAATGTCAGTCGATCAAGCGAGCGGCTGACACGATCGCCTCCGAGTGCCTCGTCCGCCTTCCGAAGCCGAGCCCCGATTTCCGCCAGCATCCTCGGGGCCACCGATGGAAACGAGGTGCAGACGTGCTTGAACTCACCCCGTGACAGGACGATCAGATGAATGTCGGTTTCGGCGACCACCGTGGCGGTTCGAGCTCCACCGTCCAGAAGGGCAAGTTCGCCGAAGAAATCAGCGGGGTGTAGCTCGGCCAGGAAGACGCCGTTCCGCGACGCTGTGGCCCTGCCCTCCACGATGATGAAGAACTCCCGGCCCGGCATCCCCTGTTCGGCGAGTATCTTCCCGGCGGGGACGTCGAGTTCGGTGACCTGGGTCGCGATCTGTCGGAGCTCGTTCTTGTTACAGGCAGAGAGCAGATCCACGCTTTTGAGGAGGGCGATCCTTTTGTCCTTGGGCACGCGCATCGACATCTCGAGAACTCCCTGGCACGGATTCGACGTCTGAATCATATCGAGTGGTCACCTGCACCGCTGAGCCACCCACTCGTTCGCCGGAGGTTCGGTGACGGATCCGGCACCGCCTGGTTTTGGCCCTCTGGAGCTGAGCCGATCCGGGTCGGCCGGCCTGCCGCCGATCGTCACGGTCACCGAGGAATGCAGCTGCGTGCGCCGAGCCTCACGACTCTGCGTCTGGCAGGAGTTTCACGTAGCAACCGGAACACACCCACATCCTTCGATCTTCGGGAGCCAGGAAGGCATCGGCCTCCTCGACCTCCTTGAAGCACTCGCCGCATCGGTGGCCCTGGTCACCAAGGGTCACGAGCAGAGGGGGATGGATTTCTCCGAAAGCCATGACGCAGTATTCGGCAGGTTGGCGTCTCAACTTGACCTCATACGACCTCGGACTCGGGATGGACCGGCCGTGTCGCTGCGCTCAGGATCCCTTGATCTGATCGACTTCCAAGGCGTGGGTACGTGCAATCATTCACTCGTGAGCGACTACCTCACCGTCAACCTCGCCAATTGGAACAGTCGGGTGCGTCACCATGCGAACTCCTACCCGCTCGACCGCTTCCGATCCGATCCGTCCTATCTGTCCGATGCGGTTCGCTTCGACCGACCACGACTCGGGGACGTTCGGGGCCTCGACATTGTCCACTTGCAGTGCCACATCGGCACGGACACGTTGTCGCTGGCCCGTCTCGGTGCCCACCGGGTGACCGGTGTGGACTTCTCGCGGCCGGCTCTGGACGTGGCCGCCGCCCTGGCCGCCGACTGCTCCGCCGAGATCGAATTCGTGGAGAGCGAGTTGTACAAATCGGTCGAGGCAGTCGGTTCGGAGCGGTTCGACCTCGTCTTCACCGGCATCGGGGCACTGTGCTGGCTACCCGACATCCGGCAATGGGCGGAGGTCGTGGCCGCCCTGCTGCGACCGGGTGGCCGACTCTTCATGCGCGAGGGCCACCCCATGTTGTGGGCGCTCGCCGACCCTCGGCCGGACGGCTTGCTCTCGGTGGAGTTCCCCTACTTCGAGACCGAAGGCGTGGCCTTCTCGGAGCCGTTCAGCTACCAGGAACACGATGAGCCGCTCGACTCGCCCGACATTGTCCACTTCAACCATGGGCTCGGTGAGATCGTTTCCGCCGTCATGGGTGCCGGTTTGTCCCTCACCGCTCTCGAGGAACACGACAGCGTTCCGTGGAACCCTCTCGGAGACGCCATGGAAGCGGTTGGCGGTGGGGAGTACCGATTGCGACGTGGACCTGCTCGTCTGGCTGCCACCTACACGCTGCAGGCCGGGAAGGTGTGAGAGGGATTGGCCATCGCCTCTCGAAGTGAATCGCCCACGGAACGCCGGTGGTGCGTCGACCCACGCTGGGGAGCGTCTGCGTCGCCACCGCCTTTGGACAGGGCGCCTCGAGGTGAATCCCCACTCCGTGCGTGTTCGTACGGCCTCGGTTCGCGAGGACCGCCCCGAAGTCACATTGGGGCCGGTAAACGGCCGCTGACCAGCCCAACGAACGATCGGTGTAACGGAGCCGCCCACCCGTTCGTTCTATATCCCGGAAGAGCAGTCGACCCGTGCCGCCTGTTGGGGGGCGTCGGCTAATGCCGTCAAAACCAAGGAGAGCCACACAATGATACGAAAACTGCTATTGGTCGCTGCGGCGATCGCCATGCCTGCGAGCGCCGGGGCCGTGACCCTGGTAGCGACGGCGCCGACTGCTGGTGCCGCGGCCACGATCAACTGCCACGTGGCTGGCACGGTTTCCTTTGCCACACCCGGACTCACCCATAACGGCAAGGTCACCACGGCGACCACGTCGACCACCAATGTGAGCACCGAGACGTACACGAAGGGCTCCACCACCTGCAGTGGAACCGGACCGGCTCTGAAGATCACGAGCACCAACATCAAGTGCAGTGCCTCCGGTGCGACCACGACCGTCCCGGCGTGTGTCGGGGCACCCGACCGAGTACGGCTACGACTCGTTCGACAGCTACGCAAAAACCGGCGTGAGCAGCATCAGAGCTGACGTGAAGACAGTCAAGTTCACGATCAACAAGGTGGCGTACACGTCGACCACAGGCACCTCGACATCGAAGCGTCGCCAGTTCATACCTGTCCCAAGTCCAAGACCTATGGTTCTGAGGCCGGTTTCGAGGTCAAGGGCAAGATCACCGCTCCGACCACGTCGCCGTACAAGAATGCTGCTACCACGGTGATCGTCTGCCTCGGATCGGTGACGGGCCTCCACCTGCTGACCCAGAAGCGGGGCCACGAAGCCGGGATTCGTCTACAACCTGACGCAGGGGTTAGGGACGACCACGGCGGACAAGGCGATCAACGTCATCAAGGGTCTCTTTGACCCGGCGGAAAGCAGCCTGAACATCGCCTGAGATGCACTTGCCATCGTTGACCGTCTGCTGACTTCAGAGCAGCGGCAGACGTACCAGACGGACAAAGGACGGGGCCTCGGCCCCGTCCTTTGTCACGGCACGACGCAGTGACGCCGGCGGATCCTCGCAAATTGGTCGGGCTGGGCCAGTCCTGATCCTTGTCGATCAGACCGTGTCCGCTGTCCGCATTTGTCGAGAGCGTTCGAGGTACTGACCCCTCACACGCCGTCCCACAAGCCGACGGGGGCACCACCCACCCGGTAGTGGCCGGGCTGACGTTCACCGGAGGCGGCCTTCTCGAGCCGCTTCTGCATCCCCTCGGTGAGCGCATCGGCTTTGATCATCTCGAAGTAGGTCGCCGTGGCGTTGCCGACGTCGAAGAAGTCGCGCTGCCAGCTCCACCGGAAGTCGCCGGCGTAGCGGAACCAGCTGCCTCCCAGCCCGGCGATCTCGAAATGACTCCCGTCGGCCCGGGTGGCATCGGCCACCTGCTTCCACAGGCCGAGGATCTCGCCCTGGGCCTCGTCGATCAGCACCCGCTGATAGGGGTAGGTCCAACCACCCAGCCCTTCCATCTCGTATCCCAGCGCGTACTCGCGGATCTCGTCGCGGCCGACGGCCATGAACTCGTCGTTGGGTCCGACGTTCCATCCGTAGGTGGCGTCGTCGGTGTACATGTCGGCCATCGGCGTCCAGTCGAGCTGCTTCTCACAACGCTTGTTGATATCCATCCACCGCTGCATCATCTCTTCGAGCTCGGGGCGTGGGAACGACGGCATGGGCTTACTCCTGTTCGGTGATCTGAAGCGCGGATGTCGGGCAGAACCGGACGGCGGCCTCGACCTCGGACCGCAGCGAGTCGACGGGACTGTCGTCGAGGATGGTCACCGTGGCGTTCTTGCCCAACTCGAAGACGCTCGGCGCCTCGGATTCGCAGACCCCGTGACCCTGGCAGAGATCGAGGTCGACCGAGACCCGCATCAACGTGGGGTCTCCGCCGGTTGTGGCAACGTGCGAAGCCTTCTTGCGCCGATACCGGACGACACAGGGCTGCTGGAGCTGGACCACCATCTTCGAGTGGTCGTTGCGGTAGCTGTCGGAGGGCTGCGCCAGTTCGAACTCCCAGTCCAGCAGCAGCACCGAGAAGATGGCCTTGAGTTGCATCATGGCGAAGGCGGCGCCCACACAGCGGTGCCGGCCGGCCCCGAAGGGGATCCAGGTCCACGGATTGGACCTGTCCTCCTCCCGCGGCGCCAGATAGCGGGTCGGCTGGAACTGGTCGGCATCGGGGAAGTCCTCCTCGATCCGGTTCGACACCGACGGGCTGGCTCCGACCATCTGGCCGGCCCGGACGGTGAACCCGTCGACCTCGACGTCCTCCTTGGCCACCCGGAGGAGCAGGATGAGCGGGGGATGGAGGCGCAGCGCCTCCTTGATGGCCGACTCCAGTCGGGGCATCTCCCGCAGAGCCTGGTAGCTCACCTCGGCCCCACCGGCGTAGAGCTCAGCCAGTTCGCCATCCACCGCGGCCAGCTCGTCGTGGTGTCGGAGCAACTCGATCAGCGTCCACGCCGCCGTCCCCGAGGTGGTGTGGTGCCCGGCGAACATCATCGAGATGAACATCCCGGTGACCTCGTCGGCCAAAAAGCGGGGGGAGCCGTCCTCGTTGGTGATCGACATGAGCACATCGAGCAGATCGCGCTCGTCGCCCTCGCCGGGTGGATCGGCGGCGCGCCGCTCCATGATGCCCTCCACCAGCTGGACCAACCCGGCCCGGGCCGCGTCGCGCCGTCGGAAGCTCTCGATGGGCGCGTACGGGTCGACATAGGCAATGGCATCGGTGCCCTGCTCGAGGTCGTGATAGAGCACGGCGAATTGCTTGTCGAGCTCGTTGCGGAACCGCTTGCCGATCAGGCACGCCGACGACGTGTAGATGGTCAGCTCGGCGAACCAGTCGAGCAGGTCGATCTCCCCCTCGTCGTCCCATCCGGCCACCATCTGCTCCACCTCATCGGCGATGGTGGCCGCATGCCCCCGCATGAACTTGTCCCGCAGGGCCTGGTTGTGGAGCATCTCCCGCCGGCGTTCCGGCGGCGCGTCGAAGACCACGCCTTCGCCGAACACCGGGGTCATGAAGGGATACGCTTCGGCCTGGTCGAGCAGCTCCTCGGGGGCCCGGAAGAAGAACTCGTTGGCCCCGGCACCGGTCATGAGGACGACGTCCCGCTGGGCCAGGCGGAACACGCCGACGTCGCCGCACTCGGAGCGGACCCGGTTCATGAGCGCGATGGGGTCGACCCGGAGCTCGTCGAGATGCCCGTTCTCGTCCTCGCCGCCCGATACCCGTGGTGGCTCGCGGCGTGCTGTGGCCATGGTCATGATCTCACCTCGTCGTTCGGGTCGGTCGTGATCGGTGCTTCCGGCTGGAGTTCGACGATGGTGGCGTGGGTGCCCCGCGGGAGTGAGACGGCGGCGGCGATGGCTTTGGCCACCCCGGCCGGGCGCATGAAGTTCGAATGGCGGGCGAATCCCCAGTCCGCCCACTGCTCGATCACCTCGCCGGTGACCACCGGGTCCCAGTCCATGCCCATGCCGGTCAGCGTGGGCCCGGGCCGCACGATGGTGGCCCGCACCCCGGTGCCCTCGAGCTCCATCTGCAGGGAGTGGATGTAGCCCTCGAGCCCCCATTTGGAGGTCACATAGGCGGCCATGGCCGGCCGCGGCCGCTCGACGACGTCGGAGGTGACAAAGACGATGTCGCCTCGCCTCCGCGCCGTCATGGCCGGCACCATGGCGCGGACCAGGCGGTGGGTGCCGCTCACGTTGACCCGGAGCACGCCGTCGAACGCCTCGGGGTCGGTGTCGAGGACGGAGCCGGCCATGTTCAGCGCCGCGTTGGAGACCAGGATCTCCACCTCGCCGAGGGCATCGACGGCCGCCTTGGCGAATTGGTCCACCGACTCGCCGTCGGCCAGGTCGAGGTGGATGGCCACCGCTTCGCCGCCCTCGGACCGGATAGCCGCGGCGGTGTCCTCGCACGCCGCCACCCGTCGGGCCCCGAGGGCCACCGGGTGTCCGAGCGAGGCCAGCTCCTTGGCCGTCGCCTGTCCGATCCCCGACGACGCCCCGGTGACCACCGCCGGCCGGCGCTCGGGATTGGGCTCGAAGCGGGGCATCAGCGAAGCACCACCGTGGTCGGGAGGGCGGCCAGCCCGCGCACATTGATCGAGTGGACCCGCTCGATTCCCGCGGCGTCGATGTCGTAGGTGGCGACCCGCTTGACCAGTTCGCCGAGCCCGATCCGGGCCTCCATCCTGGCCATCGGAGCCCCCATGCAGAAGTGTCGGCCGCTTCCGAAGCTGACCAGCTTGGAGGTGTCCCGGTCGAGGTGGTAGCGATCCGGCTCGGGGAACACCGTCTCGTCCCGGTTGGCCGAACCGACCAGCAGCAGTACCCGGTCTCCTTCGGGGACGGTGGTGCCGTGGATCTCCAGAGGGGTGCGGGCCACCCGCAGCAGCATCTGGCTCGAGGTGTCGAAGCGCAGGGTCTCCTCGACCCAGTCGGCCACCCGCGCCGGGTCGGTGAAGGGCTTGGCCCGTTCACCGGGATGGCGCCACGCCCAGTACCAGGCGTTGCCGAGCAGTTTGGTGGTCGTCTCGTTGCCGGCCACCACCATCAGGAAGAGAAAGCCGACGACCTCCTCGTCGGTGAGCCTGTCCCCGTCGAGCTCGGCCTCGAGCAGGGCCGAGGTGAGGTCGTCCCGGGGCTGGGCCCGCCGCTCGTCGACCATGCCCTGGTAGTAGACGACCAGGGACAGGGCGGCGTCCATGCCGGCCTGGGGCACGTCGAACAGCCCCTCCTCGCGATGGACCACCAGGTCGGCCAGCCGCCGGATCTCGGCCCGGTCGACCGGGGGCACGCCGACCAACTCGGAGATCACGTCCATCGGAAGCTTGCCGGCGAAGTCGGCGATGAAGTCGAACGAGCCCCGGTCGAGGGCGGCGTCGAGGTGCTCGACAGCGATGGCCCGGATCCGGTCCTCCATCTGGGCCACCTTCGACGGGGTGAAACCCTTGCCGATCAGTGAGCGCATGCGGGTGTGGCGGGGCGGGTCGAGGGCGAGGAACGACATCACCTTGTGGGCGTCGGGCCGGAAGGCGCTCGGATCGAGCGAGACCCCGTAGGCGTTGGAGTAGCCGTCCACGTTGCGGAAGGCGGCGATGACGTCCTCATGTCTCGACAGGGCCCAGAAGTCGAGATCCTCGTTCCGGTACAGCGGGGCCTCGGCCCGCAGGCGGGCATAGATCGGATACGGATCCTCGTGGATCTCGTAGGCGTACGGGCTGTAGGTGACCGGCTGACGGGTGGTGGTCATCCGGCCGCTCTCGACTCGACGGCCACCGGCGCCCGGTCGAGCAGCAGCTCGGCCGCGGCGACCAGGAAGTCAGGGATGTCGGTGTAGGGCATGTGGCCCATGCCGGCGATCAGCAGCGAGCCGGAGAACGAGGTCTCGAGCATCCGGACGACCAGCGGGTCGGTACCGGTGCCGAGGGCCGCGGCCAGCCGCCGGTGGATCTGCGCCCCGATCCGGTCGCGCAGGTGCTTGACGTCGGGGTTGGGACTGAGCAGGGCCACGGTGCACGCATCGACCAGCGCCGGGCTCTCCGCGGTGAACAGGACCATGGACCGGACCGCCTCGGCCAGTCGCTCGGACACCGGCCCCTCCCCGTCCGGGTCGACGGGTGGGAGCGCCTCCATGCGTCGCCACAGCACCTCGGCCAGCAGGTGGTCCTTGGAACTGAAGTAGGTGTAGGCGGTGGCCGGAGCCACGCCGGCCCGGCGGGCCACGGTGCGCACCGTGAGCCCGGCGTAGCCGACCTCTTCGACCTCCTCGCCGGTGGCCCGGACCAGCTGCATGACCACCTCGGCCTGACGGGGGGTGAGCCGCCGCCGGGTCCCTTCGAGCGAGTGGGGCCCGTCGGACGCGCCGCCGGCGTCCTGCTCGGCAATGGTGAGAGGTCCCTTGGGCATGGCTCAGCGCCCGTCGCCGGCCCCGGGGATGTGGGGTGTCCCGTCCCGCATGGGTGGGAAGTCGAACGTGGCCGCGGTGGTCATCTTGGTGATGGTGGTGATGTCGGCCTCGGGCAGGGTCTCGTTGTCGTCGTCGATGATCAGTTCCCAGCGGCAGTGCGGGGCCCGGTCGGACGGGACCCGGGGAGGACGGTGGACGTGGCGGATGTGCGCCTTGGGGTTGATGGCCTGGGCGGTGACATCGAATGTCCCGTCCTCGATGTGATGGCACATCCCGGTCACCATCTTGTCGCCCCATGGCTCGGCGTCCATCAGCGCGCCGCAGTAGGCGAGCTCGAAGTAGCCATGCTTCTCGTCGACCACCTCGTAGCGGACATCGAGGTAATGGTGGGGGAAGCCGGGGTCGAGCTGGAGGACCTTGAAGATGGCCTCGACGTCGTTGCCCTCGACGCCCATGATCCGACGGAGCCGCTGCCCGTAGACGGGGCTGGCGCCCCGCCACTCCTCGATGGCCAGTCGTTCCATCTCCTCCATGCCGTGGGACATGCCGATGGCCGCGCACATCGACCGGTCGAGGATGTGGACGGCCTGGGCGTACTCGCGCACCAGTCTCACCAGTGCCTCGCGGGACAGATCCTCGTAGCGGAAGTCGGCTTGGAACGGGCCCGAGTAGTCGGGCAGGCCGCCGTCCACGCTGGCGCCGGCTCGCTCCTCCACGTTGCCGTCCTCCATGTGTCGGACTATAGTCCAGACACGTGTCCAAGCACAATGGGTGAGATCATCACCCGGCGGATGTGAGCGATCGACAGGGGGAACACCGAGTGCCAGAAGTCGGATCAGCCAACGGAGCCGGCGACAGGGCCAAGCCCGTGGTCGGGGTCATCGGCCTCGGGTCCATCGGCGACGGGGTGGCCTCCAGCGTGGCCCGGGCCGGACTGCCCCTGGTGGTCTGCGACCTTCGTACCGAGGCCACCGATCGGTACCGCGAGACGGCGACGGTGGCCGGATCGCCCGCCGACCTGGTCGGGCAGTCGGACGTCGTGGTGGTGGCCGTGGTGGACGATGCCCAGGTGCACGCCGTCCTGTCCGGTCCGGACGGGGGCCTGGTCGCCGCCAGGGCCGGCACCACCATCATCATCGTGAGCACTATCTCGATCCCGTGCATCCGGGCCATCGGCGCCGAGGCCGCGGCCCTCGGCGTGCCGGTGCTCGACTGCGGCGTCACCGGAGGGCCGACCGCGGCCGCCGCCGGCGAGCTGGTCTGCATGGTCGGCGGTGACCCCGATGTCGTCGCCCGACTCGGGCCGGTCTTCGACGCCATCGCCTCGGTGACGGTGATCATGGGACCCTTCGGAAGTGGTCTCGCCGCCAAGTTGGCCCGCAACCTGGTGACCTACGGATCATGGTTGGCCGCCTACGAGGGCCAGGTCCTGGCCGAGGCGGCCGGAATCGACCTGGCCAACCTGGCCCAGGTGGTCAAGGCCAGCGACCCCCAGATCGGGGGGGTGTCGAGGCTGATGTTCCGGCCCACCGTGGCACCCTTCACCGACGCCGACGACAAGGGACTGGTCGGGGCCATGCGGGCCGCCGCCCTCCTGGCCCACAAGGACCTGGCCGCGGCGCTGGAACTGGCCGGGTCGCTCGACGTCGATCTGCCCCTGGCCCGGATGACCGAGGACCGCGCCGACCAGATCTTCGGCGTCGGAGGGGCCTGATGGCCGCGCCCGACACCCGGGTGGTGGGGGAGGAGCGGCTCCTGATCGGCGGAGAGCTCAGGGCGGCCCGGTCGGGTCGGACCTTCGAGACCGTCAACCCGGCCACCGAGGAGGTCCTCGGCGTGGTGGCCGACGCCGGTCCCGAGGATCTCGACGATGCCATCGAAGCCGCCCGCCTGGCCTTCGACACGACCGGCTGGTCGACCGATGTCGAGCTGCGGGTGCGCGGGCTCCGGCAGCTGCAGGCCGCCTTTCTCGCCCACGCCGACCAGATCCGGGCCCTCACCGTGGCCGAAGCGGGGTCGCCGGTCTCGCTCACCTACTCGGCCCAGCTCGACGCGCCGGTCGAATCACTCGGATGGGTGGCCGACATGGCCGAGGGGTACGAGTGGGAGACCGATCTGGGGAATGCATCGCCGCTCGGGATCCCGTCACACCGCTGGGTCCGGCGCGAGGCCACCGGGGTCGTCGGCGCCATCACCCCGTGGAACGTTCCCCATCAGATCAATCTGGCCAAACTGGGCCCGGCCCTGGCCGCCGGCAACACCGTCGTCCTCAAGCCTGCGCCCGACACACCGTGGTGCGCCACCGTGCTCGGACGCCTGATCGCCGAGGAGACCGACATCCCTCCCGGTGTGGTCAACATCGTGCCGTCGTCGGACCACGGTATCGGCGGCTTGCTCTCGGCCGACCCGAGGGTGGACCAGGTCAGCTTCACCGGTTCCACCGCCACCGGCAGGAAGGTGATGGCCTCGGCGTCGGAGTCGCTGAAGAAGGTCTTCCTCGAGTTGGGCGGCAAGTCGGCGTTCGTGATCCTCGACGACGCCGACCTGCGCGGCGCGTGCGCCACGGCGGCCTTCACCGTGTGTACCCACGCCGGGCAGGGTTGTGCCATTACCACCAGGCTGGTGGTGCCGAGGAGCCAGTTCGACGAAGCGGTCGAGTCCACGGCCCGCGTCCTGGCCAAGCTGCCCGCCGGCGACCCCACCGACCCGGGGACGATCTGCGGCCCGCTGATCAGCGCCCGCCAACGCGATCGGGTCGAGGGATACATCCGCCTGGCCGCCGACGAGCACGGCACCATCGTGACCGGCGGCGGCCGGCCCGAGGGCTTCGATGCCGGGTTCTTCGTCGAGCCCACGTTGATCGTGGGGGTGGACAACGGGTCCCGGGTGGCCCAAGAGGAGATCTTCGGACCCGTGCTCGTGGTCATCCCCCACGACGGGGACGATGACGCGGTGGCATTGGCCAACGCCTCGTCCTACGGGCTGTCCGGCTCGGTGTGGTCGGCCGACCGTCAACGGGCCATCGGCGTGGCCGATCGCATCCGCACCGGCACCATCGGGATCAACGGCGGCCTGTGGTTCAGCCCCGACATGCCCTTCGGGGGCTACAAGCAGTCGGGCGTCGGGCGGGAGTCCGGGGTGGCCGGGTTCGAGGAGTACCTCGAGACGAAGTCGATCGCCGAGCCGGCGTGAACAGGAGCGTGACCAGATGAGTGAGTCCGAGACGAGCGGGGAGCCGGGATCGTCCCGGGCCCGGGGCATGGCCAAGATGGAGGAGGT
The DNA here is from genome assembly GCA_963812885.1 of uncultured Acidimicrobiaceae bacterium. Lineage (GTDB taxonomy): Bacteria > Actinomycetota > Acidimicrobiia > Acidimicrobiales > RAAP-2 > Bog-756. The sequence goes on from CAWEWZ010000009.1 coordinate 37,778, forward strand.
CTACGGGTTCTCGGTCGACCCCGACAAGATCGCCGGCCCCTACGTCGACTTCACCGTCGATCACCTGTTCGGCGAGGTGTGGACCCGGCCCGCGCTCGACACTCGCGACCGACGGCTGATGACCATCGGGGTGCTGGCCGCCCTCGACCAGCCGCAGCTGATGGAGATCCAGTTCCGTTCCGCGCTCGAGCGGGGCGAGCTGACCGAGGAGCAGGTCCGTGAGACCGTGCTCCACCTCACCCATTACATCGGCTGGCCGCTCTCGACCGAGATCAATGCCGCCGCCGAGCGGGTCATCGCCCAACGCAGCCGGGACGGGGGGTCGTGAGCGAGGAGCCCGCCGGCCCGGCTCCGATGGTCCGGTTCGACTTCACCGGCAAGGTGGCCATCGTGACCGGGTCGGGAGGCGGCATCGGACAGGCATACGCCGAGGGCCTGGCCGCGGCCGGCGCCGAGGTGATGGTCGCCGACATCGCCGAGGACAACGCCGCCGGCGGTGGCGGCCGGCATCGTGTCGTCGGGCGGGTCGGCCGAGTCGATCCGGGTGGACGTGGCCGACCCCGACTCGGCCCGGGCCATGGCCGAACGGACGGTCGATCGGTTCGGCGGTATCGACTACCTGGTCAACAACGCGGCCATCTTCGGCGGGATGCAGCTCGACCTCCTGCTCACGGTGGACTGGGAGTATCTCAACCGGTTCCTGTCGGTCAACATGCTCGGGGCCCTCAACTGCGTGCGCGCCTGCTATCCGGCCATGAAGGCCCGGGGGGGAGGCGCCATCGTCAACCAGTCCTCGACGGCTGCCTACCTGTACGCCGGCTTCTACGGTCTGGCCAAGGCCGGAGTCAACTCGATCACCCAACAGATGGCCCACGAGCTCGGCGGCCAGAACATCCGCACCAATGCCATCGCCCCCGGCCCCATCGACACCGAGGCCTCCCGGACCGTGGTCCCCGACGCCTTCATGAAGCCGATCCTGGCGTCGTTGGCCATCAAACGCCAGGGCCAGACCTCGGACCTGGTGGGCATGTGCCTGTTCCTGCTGTCCGATGAGGCCTCGTGGATCACCGGCCACGTCTTCAATGTCGACGGCGGTCAGGTCGTCCGCCCGTGAGCGACGGACGGATCGAGGTCGAGGACGACGGTGGGGTCAGACTCATCGCCTTCGACCGCCCCGAGGTGCGCAATGCGTTCGACGCGGCCATGTACGGCGAGGTGACCGGGGCGCTCGCCGGCGCACTGGACGACGAGCAGGTCAGGTCGGTGGTGATGACCGGGAGGGGGACGGCGTTCACCGCCGGCCAGGACCTCCGGGAGATGGCCGTCCTGGCCACCGGCGGCGGCGGACCGGAGGCCGGCTCGGGCTTCGGCGGCCTGATGGATGTCGTGGACTCCTTCGACAAGCCGTTGTTGGCCGCGGTCAACGGTGTCGGGGTGGGGCTGGGTTGCACGCTGCTGGCCCACGTCGACCTGGTGCTGATGGACGAGACGGCACGGTTGCGGGTTCCGTTCGCCGAGCTGGGGGTGCCTCCCGAGGCGGCCAGCAGTTGGCTGCTCCCCGAGCGGATGGGCTGGCAGAGGGCGTCAGCCATGCTGCTGGCGTCGGAATGGATCGATGCCCACCAGGCCGCCGACGCCGGGTTGGCGCTCCGGGTCTGCCCGGCGGGCACGGTGCTCGGAGAGACCATGGACCTGGCCCGGCGCATCGCGTCGTACCCACCGCACGCCACCCGCCAGATCAAGCGGTTGATGATGGCCTCCCGCCGACCGGCGATCGCCGAAGCCCGGGCCCGGGAGGAGGCGGCGTTCGCCACCTTGTTCGCCGACCCCGCGCACAACCCGGGTTCGCAGCTGGCCGCCGGACTGGATCGCTGACCGCCCGTGCGCCTCGGCATCACCGCATTCCTCACCGATCTGGCCATGACCCCGGCCGAGCTGGCGCTGGCCGCCGAGGAGCGCGGCTTCCATTCCTTCTACCTACCCGAGCACACCCACCTTCCGGTGCGCGCCGACCAGCCGCCGGCCCTGGTCGAGGGGGTGGACGCCGACGATTACCGCCGCAGCCTCGACCCGATCGTGGCTCTGTCCACGGCAGCATCGGCCACCCGGCGGATCCTCCTCGGCACCGGGGTGATGCTGGTGGCCCAGCACGACCCGATCGTCCTGGCCAAGCAGCTGGCCACGCTCGACCACCTGAGCGGGGGCCGGGTGGTCCTCGGCATCGGCTTCGGCTGGAACCGCGAGGAGGCCGCCGACCACGGGGTGGCATTCGAGGACCGGCGGGCCATCGCCCGCGACCACGTCCTGTGCATGCAGGCCCTGTGGTCCGAGGACCAGGCCGAGTTCCACGGCCGCTACGTGTCCCTCGACAAGTGCTGGAGCTGGCCCAAGCCGGTCCAGCAGCCGCGGATCGCCACCCTGATCGGCGGGAGCGCCAACGCGTCGGTGTTCGGGGCGGTGGCCGAGTACGCGGACGGGTGGATGCCCGTCGGGGGAGCCGGCCTGTCCGAGGCCCTGCCCCGGCTCAGGCGGGCCGTCGAGGACCGGGGGCGCGATCCCGGAGGCATACGGGTGGTTCCGTTCGGCACGGTGCCCACCGACGAGAAGCTGGCCCACTATCAGGCCCAGGGCATCGGGGAGGTGGTGCTGCGGGTGCCATCCGGAAGTGCCCGCACCATGCTGTCGGTGCTCGACGATCACGCCGCCTACCTGGCCCGTTTCGGCGGCGAACGATGACTGAGCCCGACACCGCGCCGGTGGCCAAGCCGTGGAGCAGCGCGGGTCGGGAGGAGTTGGCCGGTTCGGTCCGCCGGCTGATGGCGGTCACGGTGACCTCGACGGCTCCATCCGAACTGCTGGCCGACGTGGCCCGGCAGGCGGCGGTACTGGCCGACCAGCTCGACCGCTTCGTCCCCGAGGCCGGCCCGGTCCCGTTGGCCCGCTTCTCCGAGGAGACGGTCAGGTCCGGTGACCCCCACGCACTGGCCGCGGCGATGCCCTTCGATGTGGTGATCGGATCGTGCAACCCGGTGGCGCTGCCGATCACCATCGAGTTCGACCCGCCCAAGGCCATCGGGCGCGCCCAGTTCACCGCCACTTACGAAGGGGCGCCCGGATGTGTGCACGGTGCGGTCCTCGCCGGTGCCTTCGACATCGTGCTGACCGCGGCCAACATCATGGCCAACGGCGCCGGCCCGACCGTCAACCTCTCGATCCGGTACTTGAAGCCGACCCTCGTCGAGCAGCCGGCGCTGTTCGAATCATGGGTCACCTCCCAGGACGATCGCCGGACCCACAGCCGCGGCCACCTCATCCAAAACGGCGTGGTCACCGTCGAGGCGGTGGGCGAGTTCGTCAACATGGAGCGCTCGCGCATCGCCGCCATGCACCGACGGGAGGAGGGCTCAGGACCGACGGACGTGATCCATGAGGGCGAAGTCGGGGGCTGACCGGGCGCGAGCCTCCCGCATTCTCTACAGTCGTACCATCAGGTCGGCCGGGGGCGGATCGAAGATCCGGGGTCGTCCCACCACACAGGGGGAGAGATCACCAATGGATGCCACCTCACCGCAAGGACCCGCTCCGATCGGAAGGCCGGGACGGCGGCGGGAGACGAGGGTGGCGGCGGTCCTGACCGCCATGGTGCTTGCCGCCGCGCTGGCCGCCTGCTCGTCGACCAACAGCGTCGGTACCGACACCGGCTCGTCCACCAAAGCGACCATCCCCAAGTCGGCGTTCAGCGACCATACCGGCATCACCGCCACCACGGTGTCGGTGGGCAACGTGTCCACTCTGTTGGCCGGGATCTTCAAAGGTGCCGCCGTCGGCACCGAGGCGTACGCCGACTATGTGAACTCGACGGGCGGGATCAACGGCCGCAAGATCATCGTGGACAGCAGCGACGACCACTACGCCGGGGCCCCCAACCGGGAGGCGACCCAGGCTGCGGTCCTCAAGGACTTCGCCATGGTGGGTAGCTTCTCGCTGTTCGACAACTTCGGCGGGCTCATCCTCAAGCAGAACCCACAGGTGCCCAACGTCACCGTGTCCCTCGACCTGGCCACGGCCGCGCTGCCCAATTCGTTCAGCCCGGCCCCGACCCCGAACGGCTGGATTCTCGGTCCCCTGGTCTACTTCCAGAAGAAGTTCCCCACCGATGTCAAGGCGGCCGGTGCGCTGGTGGCCGACGAGCCGTCGGCCACCGTCAAGTGGACGGCGGAGAAGGCGGCCATGGAGCACCTGGGGTACAAGGTGGTCTACGACCCGACCTTCGACATCTCCACGTCCAACTTCGACCAGTACGTCATCAACATGAAGAACGACGGGGTGAAGATCCTGTTCCTCGAGCAGATGCCCCAGAACTATGCCGCCGCGGTGATCAAGGCTCTCAATCAGCAGAACTTCCACCCGGTGATCGTGTTCGGCGGCTCCACCTACAGCGAGGAACTGGTGCCCGACTCCGGAGGCCCGGCAGCCATCGACGGTGCCTACATGGAGCAGAACACCGCCCTCTACCTCGGGGAGGACGCATCCGGGATCCCGGCCGTCAACACCTTCCTCACCTGGGTGCAGAAGGCGTCACCCGGCTTCCACGCCGACCTCTACACCCTCTACGGCTGGTTGTCGGCGGAGATGTTCAGCCAGGCCCTCAAGGCTGCGGGATCCGATCCCAGCCGGGGCTCGGTGCTCGAGGCGCTCCGCCACATCACCTCGTTCTCCGGTGGACACCTGGTGGGCACGGCCAACCCGGCTGACCGGGTGCCCACCAATTGCTACATCATCGCCAGGATCGAGAACGGGAAGTACCAGCGGTTGGACGACCCCCCGGTGAAGGGCCCGACCCACGGCTACCGCTGCGACCAACCGTTCTATTACTACCCGGCGGCCTGAGCCGGCCGACCGGCCGGGTGCTCGGAGTCAGTCGGCAGTGGCCCGGGCGGCCCGGGTCATCAGCCGTGACTTGCGGTTGGCGGCCTGGTTCTTGTGGATGACGCCTTTGGCCGCCGCCTTGTCGATCCGCTTGATGGCCAGACGCAGCGACTCCTCGCCGTCCTCCGCCCCGGTGTCGATGGCGTTGATGGCCCGCTTGGTCCGTGTCCGCAGTTCGGACCGCACCGCCTTGTTGCGCGCCTGGCGCTTGATGGTCTGGCGGTTCCGCTTGATCTGGCTCTTGATGTTTGCCACTGCTGGTCCTTGTCGTCCTGGTGCGTTTGGTGCGGTGGGCCGTGCAGCCACCACCGTCGGTTCGGAAGATCTGACCCCGGGTGCCCGACGAGGGCCCATTTCCGGAGGCCCCCCAGGGTAGCAGCCCCGCCGTCGGCTTCCCACCCGCCACCCGGCCCCGGTCCGCACCCACCCGGCACGGTTCCCGCCCGGACGGCCCGCCGGTGGTGGTCGGGCCTCCGGTCGGCTTGGGTACGCTGGCCGTTCCGTGCTTCCCATCGACCGCATCCGCAACTTCTCCATCATCAGCCACGTCGACCACGGCAAATCCACCCTGTCGGATCGCATCCTGGAGCTGACCGGGGCCGTCGACCCCCGACTGATGCGCGAGCAGTACCTCGACTCGATGGACATCGAGCGCGAGCGGGGGATCACCATCAAGGCGCAGAACGTGCGGGTGCCGTGGAAGGAGAACACCCTCCACCTGATCGACACTCCCGGCCACGTCGATTTCGGGTACGAGGTCAGCCGGTCGCTGGCCGCCTGCGAAGGTGCCGTGCTGCTGGTCGACGCCTCCCAGGGCATCCAGGCCCAGACGCTGGCCAATTGCTACCAGGCCCTCGACAACGATCTCGAGATCGTGGCCGTCCTCAACAAGATCGACCTCCCCGCCGCCGATCCCGACCGGTCGGCGGCGGAGATCGAGCAGGTCCTCGGCCTCCCTTCGTCGGGCATCCTGCGCATCTCGGCCAAGACCGGGGAGGGGGTCCCCGAGTTGCTGGACGCCATCGTGGAGCGCATCCCCGCTCCCACCGGTGACCCCTCCGCGCCGCTGCAGGCCCTCATCTTCGACTCGGCCTACGACCAGTACCGGGGGGTGGTCAGCTCGATCAGGGTGATGGAGGGCACGCTGGTCGGCACGGACAGACTTCGGTTCATGCAGGCCGGCAGCAACCACGAGATCGAGGAGATCGGCATCCGGACCCCGATCACCGTACCGGTGGACGAGCTCGGCCCCGGCGAGGTGGGCTACCTGATCGCCGGGATCAAGGATGTGGGGGGCGCCCGATCCGGCGAGACGGTCACCACCACCGCCCATCCGGCCGACGCCGCTCTGGCCGGGTACCGCGATCCGAAGCCCATGGTCTTCTGCGGGCTCTTTCCCATCGACGGCGACGAGCTGCCCGACCTGCGCGACGCATTGGAGAAGCTCAGGCTCAACGACGCCAGCTTCACCTATGAGCCGGAGTCGTCGCGGGCCCTCGGGTTCGGATTCCGGTGCGGCTTCCTCGGGCTCTTGCACATGGAGATCGTCCGCGAGCGGCTCGAGCGGGAGTTCGATCTGTCGCTCATCGCCACTGCCCCGTCGGTCGCCTACCGGGCGTACCTGAACGACGGGACCTGCGTGGATGTCGACAATCCGAGCGAGCTGCCCGAGCCCACCGCCCTCGAGCATGTCGACGAACCCATGCTCAGGGCCACCATCCTCACGCCGGCCGAGTACACCGGAACGGTGATGGACCTGTGCCAGGGCCGGCGGGCCGAGATGCTCAAGATGGAGTACCTGTCGCCGGAGCGGGTCGAGTTCGTCTACGCCATCCCGCTGGCCGAGGTGGTGGTCAACTTCTTCGACCAATTGAAGAGCCGGACCAAGGGCTATGCCAGCCTCGACTACGAGCCCGAAGGGTACGCCACCGCCGATCTGGTCAAGGTCGACCTGCTGATCAACCACACCCCGGTCGACGCCTTCTCGACCATCGTGCACCGGTCACAGGCCGACTTCTACGGCCGGCGGATGACCGAGAAGCTCCGTGAGCTGATCCCTCGCCAGATGTTCGACGTCCCCATCCAGGCCGCCATCGGCGGCCGGGTCCTGGCCCGGGAGACGGTCAAGGCCAGGCGGAAGGATGTCCTGGCCAAGTGCTACGGCGGTGACATCACCCGGAAGCGCAAGCTCCTGGAGAAGCAGAAGGAGGGCAAGAAGAAGATGAAGAACATCGGACGGGTCGAGGTTCCCCAGGAGGCGTTCGTTTCCGCGCTCAAGCTGGACGACTGAACGGTCGATCCTGGTTAACAGCGCATTCCTGTCCGATCGAGGTCCCTCCGGTGCTCCAACAACTGACGTCTAACGTGTCACCAGTGTCCAAGGATGCCTCTATCTCCGTGTCCGGCCTCTCCAAGACCTACCGGATCTACACACGGGAGGAGCAGCAGGCGACCACGGCGGCCGAGGCGGTCATCAGGAAGCTCAAGCGGTCGCGGGCGAAGAAGGTCGTCGAGAAGTTCGAGGCGCTCCACGACGTGACCTTCGAAGTGAACTGGGGGGAAGTGGTCGGGATCATCGGCCGCAACGGGGCCGGGAAAAGCACCCTGCTCAAGATCATCAACCGGATCACCGCCCCGACCACCGGCCGTATCGAGTTGGGTGGCCGGGTGGGAAGCCTGCTCGAGGTGGGCACCGGCTTCCATCCCGAACTGACCGGTCGGGAGAACGTCTACCTCAACGGGACCCTGCTCGGCATGCGCCGGCGGGAGATCAAGGAGCGGTTCGACGCCATCGTCGACTTCGCCGGCACCGAGAAGTTCCTCGACACCCAGGTCAAGCGGTACTCGACCGGCATGTACATCCGTCTGGCCTTCGCGGTGGCCGCCCATCTGGACAGTGAGATCCTGGTGGTCGACGAGGTGCTCGCCGTCGGCGACTCCGACTTCCAGGCCAAGTGTCTCCGCAAGATGAGGGAGGTGGCCCACGACGGCCGCACCGTGCTGCTGGTGAGCCATCAGTTGCAGACGGTCTCGGACCTGTGCAGCTCGGCTCTCTACATGGAGAGCGGCCGCTTGGTCCTCCACGGCACCGTCGAAGAGGCGATGGAGGCGTACAAGCGAAGCTTCGCCCGCGCCGCGCCGATGCTCAAGGAGGCTTCGTTCCGCCCCGGGACCGGTGAGCTCCGCTTCGCCGAGGTGAGCGTGGCCAGCGACATCACCAAGCCGGGCGAGGAAGTGGTCGTCGAGTTTTCCGTCGGGGCCAACCCCGCCTTCGGGAACCGATACCACATCTCCTGTTTCTTGAACAACGAGGACGGGATGGTGATCTCCCAGTGCGACTCGAGGGTGGTCGACTTCTGGCTCGACCCGGCGACGGCCAACGAAGGCCGTTTCGCCCTCCGTACGCCGTGGCTGAAGCCGGGCGCGTACACCGTGGACATGATGATCCACGCCGGTGGCCATCCGACCGACATCTGGGAGCAGGCCTGCCACTTCCAGGTCCTGCCCGTCACCCCCTACCCACACCCGACCACCCCGGACGGGACCGACCGGGGCGTCGTCTTCCCCGACTTCGACTACTCGCAGCGCTGAGGACCCATGGCCACCATCGTCATCACTCCGCCCAAGAAGTTCTCCATCCCCAAGATCTCCGAGCTGTGGGAGGCCCGCGAGGTCCTGTACCGCTTCGGTGCCCGAGACGTGACCCTCCGCTACCGACAGACCCTCCTCGGTGTGGTGTGGGTGGTGCTCCAACCGCTCCTGACTGCCCTGCTCTTCGTCCTCCTCTTCTCGAGAGTCGCGCACCTCGACTACGGCGGTGCGCCCCCGATCGTGTTCATCTTCGCCGGGATGGTGGTCTGGAACCTGTTCAACGGGATCATCAGCCGCGCCCAGGGCTCGCTGGTTTCCAACCGGGACCTGGTGTCGAAGGTCTTCTTCCCCCGGATGCTGGTGCCCCTGGCCGTCGTCTACTCGTGCCTGGTCGACTTCCTGGTCTCGATGGTGTTCCTCGCCGCCCTCATGATCATCTTCGGGGTCAACCCGGGCGTGGCCGTGCTCCTCGTCCCGGTGTGGGCGGCCATGTTCATCCTGCTGGCCAGCGGTATCGGCCTGGTGACGTCGGCGCTCACCGTGCGTTTTCGCGACGTCAACTACTTCGTGCCGTTCCTCCTGCAGTTCCTGCTCTTCGCCAGCCCCATCGTCTACTCCATCGCCAACGTGCCGGCCCAGTACCGAGTCATCTACGACCTGAACCCGCTGACCTGGCTGCTCCAGGCCTTCCAGTGGTCGGTCGTGAACCAGCCGGCCCCTCCTGTGTGGGAGTTCGTGATGGCCATCGTGGGGCCGATCGTCGTTTTCGTCGCCAGTGCCATCATCTTCGAACAGATGGAGCGCGGCTTCGCCGACGCCATCTGAGCGCGGTCCCGTCAGCCCATGGCGCCCGGCGCGAAGCGATCGAGGATCCAGCGGGTCAGGAGGGGATAGCCCCGGGTCTGACCCTCGACGGTGTACAGCGAATGGTCGTCACCGGGGATGACCTCGATGACCAACGTGCCCCGTCGACGGAGTCGACGGCGGACCATCGACCAGTACAGCGACGGTTCGAACTCGCGGGAATCGATTTCACTGAAGATGACCAGCACCGGGATCCCGCGCCGGCTGACCGCGGCCACCGGGTGGATCGGTGACCCTTTGACCCACACCTGGCACACCGCCTGCCATGATTTGAGGGCCACCCGCGAATGCTTGACGGACAAGTCGCGGAGCCAGGCCGGCATCGGCCGGTAGGCCAGCCGCCGTTGGTCGATGACGCCGAGATCGACGTCGGGGACCCACCCGGTCAGTCCCGGGTTGATGGCACAGACCCCCCGGGGACGTAACCGGAGGCCGCCCTCGATGGCGTGATAGCCGCCCGAGGACAGTCCCACCAGGATGAGGTTCCGTCCCGCGGGGTCGCCCAGGGCTTCGGCCAGGTCGCAGAGATCGTCGATGGCCTCGGGGGGCTTCGGGACCTGGCGGGGCAGGTCCGGGCGTCCGAAGGTCTCCCCGATACCGTCGATGTCGACCCGGACACATCGCAGCCCGTGGCCGGCGTAGTGGCGGGCCAACTCGACCCACTTGCGTCCGGACCCGGTATGGTCCAGCGCCCCCGCCGAGAGGAAGACCACGGTCGGCGACGACGGCCCGCAGAGCATGCCCGGCTCGGTGATCATGGCGAACAAGGCGTTGGGTCCCAGCCAGACGGCGTGCTCGGTGATGGACCTGCCCTTGGCATCCCGGGCCACCTCGGCCTCGTCGACCAACTCGGGGCGTAGTTCGAGCTCGGGCGCGTCGATGGCCCGGGACAGCCAGTCGACGATCGTCTTGATCGAGGTGGCCGGCAGGGTGATCATCTGCGGGGGGACATCCAAGAGGTCGGGCTGCCCGTCCACCTCGATCCAGTCGACGTGTCCGGCGCTGGCGCGGTCGGCGGGCACGCCTCGCCCCTCGCTGCGCAGCGCTATCAGGACCCGGTCGACCGCCGAGTAGTCGGCCGAGGTCAAGGTGAGCGCGGACAGCTCCTCCACCGTCTCGGCCGGAAAGGTGAACCCCGGGCTGGTGACCGAACCGTCGCCCGCCTGCGGGGCTCCGTAACCGGTGGCCAACAGCGTCCGCTCGAAGCGCAGGAAGGCCCGGCCCGAATCCCATGGATCCCAGACCACGAGGCGGTCGACCGACGTGCCGCGGCTGATGGCCTCGATGGCCAGCAGAGCGCCCGAGCGCATCCCGAGCAGGGCCACCGGCCCGTCCGTGGACCGTCGGGCAAAGGAGACGGCATCGTCGATGCTGGCCAACCAGTCGTCCAACCGCCCGGGATCGCCGAAATGGCCGGCCGAGTCGCCGGTGCCCGCATAGGCGAAGCGCAGCGCCGCCACCCCGGACCCCGCCAGTTGGACGGAGAGCGCCTGGAGCGCGGGCTGGGTGTTGGCCACCTCACGTCCGAGAGGGCCGCACATGATGACCACCCCGCGGGCCCGGGCGCCTTCGGGAATGTGGAAGTACCCGAACAACCGGCGCTCGGGCGGCCCGAACCATGTCGGTGAGGGCCTCATCTCAGGGCCTGTCGCTCAGGCTGCACATCGGGGGCAGTTCGTCTCCATGGGCAGTCAGCGGCTGTGCATCGAGGGCCGTGTACCTTTTGTGAGGCAATGACAGAATCCTCCCCCTCCGTCGGCACCGCTCCCGCCGAGCCGTCGAGAACGCCGGGCTCCCTTCGCCTCGGCGCCTACCTCCTCCTCGGTTACCCCGCCTTCCTCGAGCAGAGCATCCGTTCCATCTACGCTATCGCCGAACGCATCGTGGTTGTCTATGACGAGGCCGGGTTGAGCTGGACCGAGACGGCCGCTACCCATCGAGTACTGCCTGTCGGTCGTCGAACGGATGGACACCGACCACAAGGTGGTGTTGCTCCCCGGCAACTTCCACGACACCGGCCTGCTCCCGCTGGAGGCCGAGACGCTCGAGCGCAACGCCGCCATCGCCGCCCTTGGCCAGGACGTCGACTGGGTGGTGCAGATCGATACCGACGAGGTGCTCGGTAGTCCCCGCCGGTTCGTCGAGGCCATCGGCCGGGCCCACGCCGAGGGAAGGTCCGCCCTCGACTATCCGGCCCGCTGGCTCTACGGGCACGTGGGCGGACAGCTCTATCTGGAGCGGTGCCGGCGGACCTGGGGCGTCTCGGCCGGGTATCCCGGCCCGACGGCGGTGAAAGCCGGCACCGTGCTCGAACTGGCCCGTCAGTGCGACGTGCCCATCTGGCGGATCGACTTCCGGCGCCGGAACACCGACCCCGCCCATCCCCGCCGCGCCCGGGTGGACGAGTTGGTCCGGCCCGACGAGGGAATCTGGCATTTCTCGTGGGTCCGGTCCGAGAGGGAGATGCGGGACAAGGCCGCCTCCTCCGGTCATGTTGACGAGGTCAACTGGGGCAAGGAGATCGACCGTTGGCTGGAGCGCTGCCGTCATCCGCGCCTGACCACGCTGTTGACCCCGGTGCGCCGCCCTCCGGCGGTGGTCGGAGCGCCGACCTGGTTGCGCACGGCCCGGGTTCCCGACTCGGTGCTCGACGTCGCCGGATGAGCACCCCGACCGTCTCGGTCGTCATCATCACCTACCGCCGGCCGGACTTCGTGACCCGGTGCCTCGAGCATCTGCTGGCCCAGACCGTGGCGCCGCACGAGATCCTCGTGGTCGATTCGTCGTCCGACGACGAGACCGAGCGGTTGGTTGGCGAGCGGTTCCCGACGGTGACCTACGCGGTGTGCACGGCGGGGATGGGGGCGATGGCCACCGCCCGTAACCTCGGCTACCGGATGACCAGCGGCGAAATCCTGGCCTTCGTCGACGACGACGCCTTCGCCGAGCCGCAGTGGCTGGCGCACCTGCTGCCCTTCTACGACGATCCCGAGGTCGGGGCGGTCGGTGGCCGGCAGATCCGCCGGATGCCCGGTGAACTCGACGAGGGGGTGGACGCCATCGGTCAGCTGCAGCCGGACGGCACCATCACCGGCAACTTCGCCGCCGACCCCGGCCGACCGGTACCCGTCGACCATCTGCTGGGCGCCAACATGTCCTTCCGCCGTTCGGTGCTCGACCGGATCGGCGGGATCCACGAGGGTTACGGCGGGACCTGTGTCCGCGAGGAGACCGACCTCTGCCTCCGGGTGGCCCATGCCGGATTCAAGCTGGTGTACACGCCCGACGCCGTGGTCGAGCATCTGGCCGCGCCCTATGCCAAGGGCAGGCGATTCGATCTGCGCTACGTGTACTGGGCCCAGAAGAACCATCTCATCGTGCTCATCAGGAACTTCGGGGTCACCGAGCCCATCGTCCGGCGCTATGTGTCGACGTCAGTGGCCGGGTCGTTCGCCGCCATCGGGGAACGGACGTCGACCGCGGGGAGCAGGGCCCGGGCCCGCGACCTCTCCGGGGCGGTGAAGTCCGGTGGCGGCGCGGTCATGCGGACCGGCGTGGTCCTCGCCGCCACGGTCACCGGGGCCTGGACGGGCATCCGCCTGGCCGGCCGGGATCGCCGCCCGGACTGACCCCTACCGGGCCGACCGGAAGGACGGCTTCGAGTCCGTCCACCGTCTGGGCCAGGGTGAACTGGTCGAGAACCCGGGCCCGGCAGAGCTGGGCCAGCTCCGGCTCCTTGTCCCGCCAGTGGATGAGGCCGGCCAGCTGCTCGGCCAGTCCGGCGCTGTCCTACCGTTCGAACAGGAAGCGGCCCGAGGGGACCGGTCAGGATCTCGGGGATCCCACCGACCCGCGAGGCCAGCACCGGCCGACCGGTGGCAGAGCGCCTCGATCACCGTCCGGCCGAAGGGCTCCTGCCATACCGACGGCACCACCACCACATCGGAGGCGTGGAGCGGCGTCACCACGTCACGCTGCCCAGGGACGAACCGCACCGTGTCGGCGGCCAGCTCCTCCAGCTCGGCCCGGTAGGCCGCCGCATCGGCGTGCACGGTCGACGAACCCATCACCAGCAGCCTGGCCTCGTCGGGACCGAAGTCGAGCCGGCGCCAGGCGTCGAGCAGGACGTGCACACCCTTCTCGCGGTCGAGCCGTCCGAAGTAGGTGACGACGAACGGATCGCTCGCCGAGGCCGAGGGCGTGACGAGCCCCGGATCGCTCCTCGTCGCCGCCGAAGGGGTACTCGGCCGGGTCCACCCCGTTGAAGACGACGTCGACCTTGTCCGGGTCCAACCCCGAGGCCAGCCACAGTCCGGCGACGTAGTGGGAGACCATGACGAACCGGTCGACGTGGCGGCGCAGCCGGTCGATCTGGCGGGTGCTCGAGGTGGTCGCTGTGCCCGTGCTCGTGGCACACCACCGGGGCGCCGGCCAGCTTGCCGGCCGGCACCGCCCAACCGGTGGACATGATCCGGTTGCCGTAGATGAGGTCCGGTCGACGGCGGACGGCGACCATTGCCGCCGGCACCATCATGGCCATCTGCTTGGGCCGTGCCCGTCCGGCCGGTGGGGAACCAGTAGTCGACGTCGGGCACCTTGGTCACCGACTGACAGAAGGTCCGGTAGTCGGGAACCAGCGAGCCGGCCTCGCGGTAGAGGAGGTGGACCTGATGTCCACGGCGGGCCAGTTCGCGGCTCACCTGGAACACATTGAGCTCCACGCCACCCATCGGGCTGGTGCTGTGGACGTTGGTGACCAACCTCATCGAGCGGCCTCTCCTACCCAAAAGGCCACTCTCCCACGGACGGCTGCCGGCACCTCCCGGCAGGGTCGGCTCAGGTCACGGCACGCACGAGCGCCACACCTCGGCATGGGCGGCCGCGCTGGCCTCCCAGGTGAACATGCCGGCTCGCCGCCGGCCCCGCCCGATCATCGATTCGGTGTCGGGGCCACCGGCCAGCGCCGCCACCAACCCCTCGGCCAGGCCGGGTCCGTCCGGTTCCACCAGGTAGGCGGCGTCAGCGCAGACTTCGGGCAACGAGCTCCGGGCCGCGGCGACCACCGGCACCCCGGCGGCCATGGCCTCGAGGGCGGGCAGTCCGAACCCCTCATAGGTGGAGGGGACGACGACGGCGGCGGCGGCGGCCATCAGGCCCTGGACCGTCGGGTCGTCCACTCGCCCGAGGCGGACGGTCCCGGCCAGCGGGGCGAACAGGCGGTCCCGCCGCTCGTCCTGCGGGCCCACCAGGACGAGCATGGCGTCGGGACGGGCCGAGCGGACCCGCGGCCAGGCCTCGGCCAGCCCGGCCAGGTTCTTGCGTTCGGTGCACCCGCCGGCATGGAGGACGAAGGGCGACCGGATCCCACGGGCCTCGAGAGCCGCCGCGGTCAGGGGCGCGGCGCCGAAGAACCGCTCGCTGACCCCGTTGTGGATGGCAATCGGCGCGTCGACGCCGAGGTGGGTGGCCACCTCGTTGGCCGAGAACTGCGACGGACACACGACCACCGCGGCCCGCCGGGCCGAGGCTGCGGCGTCGGCCGGCAGCCGGCCCTCGTCGGGGAACCGGAGGGACACCACGTCGTGCACGGTGAGCACCTCGGGCCACGGCGCCGGCGGCAGCCGCAGGTCCATCCGGTGGACGATCCCCCGGCCGCGGTAGAGGAACCGGCCGGCCGTGCGGCGGAAGGCGGGCGAGGCGTCGATGAGCACGCCGCGAGGGGACCCGTACGGTGCCGGCCAACGGTGACCGGAGGGTCCGCACCACGATCAGGTCCACCGACCAGTCGGGGCCCAGCTCGGCCGCCGCCCGGCCGGCCAGTTCCCGTTCGTAGACCTGCTGGCCCATCGGCTGCCCGACGGCCACGGTGGCCAGGGCCAGCTGCGGGGTCACCGCGGGTGCCACCGGTGGGCGGCCACCGGTGCACCCGTCCCCACGGGATCGGTGACGATGTCGGTCCGGGCGCAGGAGATGGGCAACGTTAGCGTCGGCGGAAGCGGCCGGATGGTGGGCGGTCGCCCGGCCGGGTCGGGGACGGGGTGGAGGGGTAGGTTGGGAGGAGTGGTGAGTCCGGTGGAAGCGGCCGACGTGTCGTCGGCACCGGCCGGCCCGGCGGCCGTTCGGGGGCGGCAGGCCCGTACCGAACTGGTGGTCGGCGTGGCCCTCGTCGTGGCGGTGGTGGCCGTCGGTGCCGTCTACGCCCGCCGGACGGTGGCCGGGCCGTTCGACCGGTGGGTCCTCGACATCGTGCCCTCGGGTGGCGGGGGGTGGTTCACCCCGGTCACCTGGTTGCGGTACCCGCCTGTCACCGTGGTGGGCTCGATCGTGGCCGCCGCCGCCGTGTTCCGCCGGGACCGCCCCCGGGCGGTGGCCTGCCTCGTCGGGCCCACGCTGGCCTTGGTCACCTGCGAGCTCGTGGTCAAACCGGCTGTCGGCCGGACCCTCGGCGGGGTGTACTCCTACCCGTCCGGCTCCACCGCCGGGGTGGCCGCACTGTCCACCGCCGCCGTCCTGGCCACCACCATCCGGTGGCGGTGGGCCACAGTGGTGGTGGCGTCGCTGGTGTCGCTGTGGATGTGGACCGCGGTCGTCTTCCTCCACTGGCACTACCCGACCGACGCGTTGGCCGGCCTGGCCTACGGGGTCGGCGTGGTGCTGGTGACCGACGCCGCCGCCTGGAAGGTCTTCGCCGCCAGGGGCCGGCGGATTTCGGCGCCGTCGACCCCGGTCGCCGACCGCGGGCTCGAACCGCCGGCGCCACCGGCGTGATCGGCCACAGGATGCGAAGGCTCAGGCCGTCGGCCGGGGTGCGTCGGGGTCGGCACCACCCGCTGGCTTGCGGATGATGGCCACCGTGTCCTTCGGGTTGTCGGGGTCGAACCTCAGGTCGATGGGCTTGTCCGGGTCGTCGGGCTCACCGCGGGCCTCGATGACGAACGGCACTTCCTTCGTCTTGGATTGGAGGGCCTCCTTGAGCCCGACGGCGATGCCGGTCATGACCGCGCCGGTGGCCGAGCGCTTCATCCAATTGCTGAAGCGCAACGGATCCTTCCCCGTGACCGTCCCGTCACCATCGTCGGGCCCTCCGGCCCCGTCGGCGTCGGGGGCACCGGGCCCGTCGGGGGATGGGAGCGGGCCCTCGTCGGCCGGATCAGGCCTCGGGTTGGACTCCACGCCGTCCACGGTACCGTCCCGTGGACAGCGCCCGTACCGTAGGATCGACGGCGTGCTGGACCGCTTCCACCCGCCGGTCGAGGAGTATCTGGAGACCATCTTCGCCCTGGAGGAAGAAGGCATCCCGGTCATCCAGGCCCGCCTGGCCGAACGGTTGGGCAAGGCCGCCCCCTCGGTGTCGGAGATGCTCGACCGCCTCGAGGCCGACGATCTCATCGTCCGCAGCTCGCGCCGGATCGCCATGACCGACAAGGGCGATGCCCTGGCCCGCGGCGTCGTCCGCAAGCACCGGCTGGCCGAGCGCCTGCTGGTGGACATCATCGGGCTCGACTGGGACAAGGCCCATCTCGAGGCCGGTCGGTGGGAGCACGTGATCTCCGACGACGTCGAGGACCGGCTGGTCGTGCTCCTCGGCAACCCGACCACCTGTCCGCACGGCAACCCCATCCCCGGCGTCGAGCCGGTCGGCCCCGAGCAGCGTCGCCTGGCCGAGGCCCAGCCCGGCGACCGGATCCGCCTCGAACGGATCACCGAGAGCGTCGAGCACGAGGCGGCATCCCTCTCCTACCTGGGCGACCACGGACTCACCCCGGGCACCACCGCGCTGATCCAGGCCCGGGCCCCCGACGGCACGCTGACCCTGGAGGTCGACGGGGCCAGCATCGCCCTGGGACCGGCCATGACCAAGCGGATGTTCGTCGCCACCGCCTGATCCCGCGGACGCGGCCGCCGGCAGGAGAATCCGGGGAAAGGGCCTGTTGGCGGTCGATGGCAGTCCGGGACGGTTCAGCACTCACTAGAGTGGAGTGCCAGCACAGGGGCGTGTCCGATTCCGACCGGTCCGGTCGGAAGGGGTCCGATCCCCACACCTGAGACCTATGGCCACCTCCGATACCAGCCGCAGCGAAGACACCGCCGACAGCGGCGAGCTCGACGCCCGCAAGGCCGCCATCCTCAACGCGGTGGTCGCCGAGTACATCGGCTCGGCCCAACCGGTGGGATCCCAGCACGTGGTCGACGCCCCCGGGGTCAGCGTGTCGTCGGCCACGGTGCGGTCGGACATGGCCGCCCTCGAGCGCGACGGTTTCCTGGCCCAGCCCCACACCAGCGCCGGGCGCATCCCCACCGACAAGGGCTACCGGTTCTTCGTCGACCACCTGGCCGGTACCGGCTCGCTCGACCCCAACGGCCGCCAACAGGTCCGGCAGTTCTTCAAGCACGCCCACGGCGAGATCGAGATGATGCTCGAGCGCACCTCGGGACTGTTGGCCGATCTGACCGATTGCACGGCCATGGTGATCGGGCCGTCCCACGAGTCGGCCGCCATCCGCTCGGTGCAGTTGGTCGGACTCGGCCCCCGCCTGGCCCTCCTGGTGGTCGTACTGGCCGACGGGGCGGTCCAGAAGCAGTCGGTGGAATTCGCCGACGAGGTGGACGACGTCGTCCTGTCCGCCGCCGCCGCCCGACTGGCCGTCCACTCGCTCGGCGTCCCCGTCACCCAGGTGGCCCCCCACGCCGCCGCCACCGGGGACCCGGCCGTCGACGCCGTGGTCGGCTCGGGGCTCAGCGCCCTGCGGTCACTCCGGGAGGCCGACGGGGCGGAACAGTTGTTCGTCGGGGGATCGTCGCGGATGGTGGCCGCCTTCGACGCCGTGGAGACGGTGCGCTCGGTGCTGAGCATCCTCGAGCAGCAGCTCGTGGTGGTCACGCTCCTGCGGGACATCCTCGACACCGGTCTGTCGGTGGCCATCGGGACCGAGCACGGCATGGAGCCGCTGGCGTCGTGCGCCATCGTGGTGATGCCGGTGTCGGTCGACGGCATGGAGGGCGGCACCATCGGACTGCTCGGCCCGACCCGTATGAACTACCCGCTGGCCCTGGCCGCGGCCCGCGTGGTCGGCGACCAACTGGGTGCCCGGCTGAGCGAGGCCGGCCGATGACCCGACGGAGGCCGACCGGATGACCGAGGCCAATCTCTACGAGGTCCTCGGGGTCCGCAGCGATGCCAGCGACGAAGAGCTGAAGCGGGCCTATCGGGCCAAGGCGCGGGAATTCCACCCCGATGCCAACCAGGACGAAGGGGCGAGCGCCGAACGGTTCAAGGAGGTCAGCCTGGCCTACGAGGTCCTGAAGGACCCCGAACGCCGGGCCCGCTACGACCGCTACGGCGCCGAGGGCGTCTTCGGCCCTGCAGCCGGCGGAGGCCCCGGTGATCCTTTCGGAGGCGGTCTGGGCGACCTGTTCGACGCCTTCTTCAACGGCATGGGGGGCGCGGCCGGCGGAGGGCGCGGCCGCCGCACCGGGCCCATGCCCGGCCCCGACGCCGAGATGGTCCTGCGGCTGTCGTTCCGGGAAGCCGTCTTCGGCGTGGCCCGCCAGGTGGACGTCGAGACACCGGTCCACTGCGACACGTGCGAGGGCTCGGGGGCCAAACCGGGGACGGCGGCGACCCGCTGCCCCGAGTGCGAGGGGGCGGGCGAGCTCCGGCGGATGCGCCAGTCGATCCTCGGTCAGGTGATCACCGCGGTTCCGTGCCCACGGTGCCAGGGCACCGGTCAGTACATCGAGAGTCCCTGTGCCGACTGCCGGGGCGAGGGGAGACGGAACGAGCCGCGCACCCTGACCGTGGACATCCCGGCCGGGGTGGACGAGGGCTCCACCCTCCGTCTGGCCGGTCACGGCCCGGCCGGCTTCCGGGGTGGGCCCAACGGCGCCCTCTTCGTCCATGTCTCGGTCCAGCCCGACGAGGTCTTCGAGCGATCCGGTGTGGACCTCCATGCCGCCGTGCACGTGCCGGTGACCCTGGCCGCATTGGGGGGGAGCGTCGGGTTCGACACCCTGGACGACTCCCGGGACCTGCCCATCGCGGTCGGGACCCAGTCGGGGACCGTGATCACGATCAAGGGCCTGGGTGTGCCCAAGCTGCGGGGCCGCGGTCGGGGCGATCTCTTCGTCCACGTGCAGGTGGACACCCCCACCGATCTCGACGACCAGCAGAGGGAGCTGCTGGCGTCGCTGGCCGGGGCGCGGGGCGAGGAGCTGGGTTCCACGCCGCCCGGCGAGGGGATCTTCTCGAAGCTGCGTTCGGCCCTGGGCTGAACATGGCGGCCGGGGAGGCGGGAGCGGCCGATGCCCGTCCCGACCCGGTGCTCGTCTCAGCCAAGGCCATGGTCTTCGTGGACGACCCGGCCTCACCCGTCGTCGACCGGGCCGATGCCCACCATCTCCTCGACGTCCTCCGGCTCCGGCCCGGTGAGCTGGTGGTGGCCGCCGACGGGGCCGGGTCCTGGGTGGCCTGCCGGGTGGCCGCCGGCCCGGGCGGGTCCGTGTTGGACGCCATCCTGGTGCCCGACGGCGGTGTGACCACCGTGGCCAGACCGGAGACCGAGGTCACCGTGGCCTTCGCCCCGGCCAAGGGGGATCGACCCGAGTGGGTGGTCCAGAAGCTCACCGAGCTCGGGGTGGACCGGATCGTGCCCCTCCGCTCCCGGCGGGCGGTGGTCCGCTGGGACGGGGACCGGGCCATCCGGGCGGTCGACCGTCTGCGACGGGTGGCCCGGGAGGCCTCGGCCCAGTGCCGGCGGGCGTGGTTGCCCGAGGTGTCCGACGTCTCGACGGTGGGGGCCCTGGCCGGGTCGACCGGGGCGTCTCTGGGCCTGGCCCAGCCCGGCGGAGCGCCGCCCTCCCTGGCCCAGCCGGTGGTGGCCATCGGGCCCGAAGGGGGCTGGGACGACGCCGAACTGGCCCTCGCCCCGGGCACGGTGGGGTTGGGTCCGACCGTCCTCCGGGCCGAGACTGCGGCCGTCGCCGCAGGCACGATCCTGTGTGCCCTTCGCAACGGTCTGGTCCCGACCCTTGCGCAACCACGCTCCGTGAGCAAAACTACTACGTAGAGAGGCAGGGGCTCCTGTTGAGGGGTCGGTGGTGCGCGATGGAATCGCACGTACCGGCTGGCTCGCGTCGGAACATGTGCCTCCGTAACAGTTACAGGGCCGGAGCTCAGGGGCGACCGGTACATTCACCGGAGGTGCGCATGACGGTTATTGACAAGGGCATCAACCAACTCGACGACGACGACGAGCAGGAAGAGGCTGCTCGTATCGCCTATGCCCAGGCGGTGGGGGCCAGGCTCCGGACCATGCGCAAGCAGATGCGCCTCTCCCTCCAGGCTGTCGAGGCCATGTCGGAGCAGGAGTTCAAGGCCTCGGTGCTCGGCGCCTACGAGCGGGGCGAGCGGGCCATCTCGGTGCCCCGCCTCCAGCGGCTGGCCAAGTTGTACGACGTCCCCGTCGACCAGCTGCTCCCGCCCGACGACGTGGTGGCCACCCGGTGGGGGGCGGCCGGATCCTCCTCGGAGGAAGTGGCCCCGCTCAGCGCCCGACGGGCCATCCAGGCCGGTTCGGGGGCCGACAAGGTGGCCATCGACCTGACCAAGCTGCACACGGTCAGCGGTCCCGAGCGGGACCTGCTGCGCAGGTTCCTGAGCATGATCCAGGTCCACCGTCAGGACTTCAACGGCCGGATGATCACCATCCGGGCCGAGGACGTGCGCGCCATCGCCTGCCTGTTCGGGGTGACCCCGGACAGCATGGGCTCCCGCCTGGACGAGCTCGGGCTGCTCGTCAACGTCTGATGACCGGCGGCGCGATCGTGACCGAACAGATCAACTGGCTGAGCACCAAGGAAGCCTCCGAACGCCTCGGCATCACCCTGCGCAGTCTCTACCGGTTCATCGACGAAGGTGATCTGGTGGCCTACAAGTTCGGCCGGGTGATCCGCATCCAGGAATCCGACGTGGACCGGTTCATCGATGCCAGCCGTATCTCCCCGGGAAGCTTGGAACACCTGTACCCCGAGGTGAAAGGCAACGGCAACGGGCGCGACCAAGTGAGCGCCCAGGGTGTGGTCACCAACGGGACCGGTTGAGCGAGCTGGTGGCCGACTGCCTGTTCTGTGCCATCGTGGCCGGCGAGGTGCCGGCCGACATCGTCCGGACCGACGAGCACACCGTGGCCTTCCGCGACATCAACCCGCAGGCGCCGGTGCACGTGCTGGTGGTGCCGAAGCGACACATCGTCAATGCCTCGACGGTCGACCGAGGCGATGCCGGCGAGGTGACCGCGCTGCTCACCGCGGCCCGCGAGGTGGCCCGGGCCGAGGGTATCGCCGGCGAAGACCGTGGCTACCGGTTGGTCTTCAACGTGGGTCCTGACGCCCTCAACTCGGTGCCCCACCTCCACCTCCACGTGTTGGGCGGGCGAACTCTCGGGCCCCTGGGCTGA
This sequence comes from uncultured Acidimicrobiaceae bacterium, assembly GCA_963812885.1. Taxonomy (GTDB): domain Bacteria; phylum Actinomycetota; class Acidimicrobiia; order Acidimicrobiales; family RAAP-2; genus Bog-756. The sequence continues at coordinate 59,617 of CAWEWZ010000009.1, forward strand.
TCGCCGGCCGCCTCATTCGGCCGATCCCCGGACCCCGGGCCATGGGGTGGCCGTCCCCGGTCCGCTGGTAGGGTCGGGGAGAGAACGCACGTGGCAGGCACCCAGGTCAAAATCCTCGTTCCCGGCAACCACCTCATGGCCGGCCTCCTGGGCCAGCGCGACGAGTTGCTGCGGCTGGTCGAGGGGGCGTTCGACGATGTGCGCATCGCCGTGCGGGGCAATGAGATCTCCATCGAGGGCGAGGGCGCCGAGCGGGTGGGGGCGCTCTTCGAGGAACTGATCATTCTCCTCGAGTCGGGCCAGGGGCTTGACGCCGTGCAGGTGAACCGGACCATCGACATGATGGACGGCGACGTGCGCCCGTCGGAGGTCCTCACCTCGGAGCTGCTGCGGTCGGCGCGGGGGCGGACGGTGCGCCCGAAGACCGGCGGCCAGAAGGCCTACGCCGACGCCATCGCCTCCAACATCGTCACCTTCGGCATCGGCCCGGCCGGGACGGGCAAGTCGTACCTGGCGGTGGCCCTGGCCGTCCAGGCCCTGCAGGCCCGCCAGGTCAACCGGATCATCCTGACCCGACCTGCGGTCGAGGCCGGCGAACGCCTGGGCTTCCTCCCTGGCGACCTCATGGCCAAGGTCGATCCCTATCTTCGGCCGCTGTACGACGCCCTCCACGACCTGCTCGAGCCCGAGGGGGCGCAACGGCTGATCGACCGCGGGGCGGTCGAGGTGGCGCCCCTGGCCTTCATGCGGGGACGGACCCTCAACAACAGCTTCATCATCCTCGACGAGGCGCAGAACACCAGTCCCCAGCAGATGAAGATGTTCCTCACCCGCATCGGCTTCGGATCCAAGGCGGTGGTCACCGGCGACATCACCCAGATCGACGTGCCCGGGGGCCGGTCCGGCCTGCTCGGTCTCGAGGCGGTGCTGTCCGGGGTGCCGGACCTGGCCTTCGTCCATCTCACCCAGCGCGACGTGATTCGCCATCGGATCGTGGCCGACATCGTGGCCGCCTACGAGCGGAAGGCACCCTCGGAGGGCGACCTTGACCCTTGACGTCTACGCCGCCGACGAGCAGTCGGACCATCCAGTGGCCGTCGAACGTTGGGCCGGGCTGGCCCGGTCGGTGCTGGCCGCCGAAGGGATCGTCGATGAGACCGAGGTCTCCCTGTTGTTCGTGGACGAGCCGACGATCGCCTCGCTGAACGAGCGGTTCCTCGACAAGCAGGGTCCCACCGACGTGCTCTCCTTCCCCATCGAGGACGAGGCCGACCGGGGCGGCCGTTCGCCCGACGAGGGCGGGACGGGCCCGGGCTCGATCGAGCCCGACCCCGGTCGCCTGGTCCTCCTCGGCGACGTGGTCATCTGCCCGTCGGTGGCGGCCCGCAACGCCGTCGACCACGGGGTGACCTTCGACGACGAGATCGCCCTGCTGGTGGTCCACGGCCTCCTCCACCTGCTGGGCATGGACCACGAGGTCGACCAGGAGGCCGAGCGGATGGAGCAGCGCGAGCAGCAGCTGCTGGCCCGGTACTACCGCGTGCCCTCGTGACCGTCGGCGCCGTCGTCCTCATCGCCGCCGGCTCGTTCTCGGCGAGCGACGGGATCCTCATCATCGTGGTCCTGGTGCTGCTGGCCGTCTCGGCCATGCTGGCCCTGGCCGAGACCAGCCTGGTCCGCATGAGCAGGCACAAGGCCATGGCGCTGGTGGACGACGGGCGCCGCGGGGCCAAGGTGCTGGTCCGCCTCACCGAGAACCCCCAGGGCTTCCTCAACCCGGTCCTGCTGCTCGTCCTCATCTGCCAACTGGTCGTGGCCACCCTGGTCGGGATCCTGGCCCACAGCTGGTTCGGCGCCTGGGGCGTGGCCGCGGCCACCGTCTTCGAGATCGTGGTGATCTTCGTCCTCGGCGAAGCGGTGCCGAAGAACTGGGCCGTGCACCACCCCGAACGGGCCGCCCTGTTCAGCGCGCCGCTGGTCTCGGCCGTCGTCCGGTTCTGGCCGGTGCGGATCGTCTCGGGGGCCCTGATCGGCCTGGCCAATCTGTTCATCGGCGAGAAGGGCCAGTACCTCGGCTCGGCGGTGACCGAGTCGGAGCTGCTGGCCATGGCCGACGTGGCCCTCGAGGGGGACGTGATCGAGACCGAGGAACGCGCCTTCATCCGTTCGATCATCGAGTTCGGCGACACCGTGGTCCGCGAGGTGATGGTTCCCCGGCCCGACATGGTGACCATCGGTGCCGACGAGACGGTCGAGGTGGCGCTCGAGCGGGCCCTGGCGGACGGCTTCAGCCGGGTGCCGGCCGTCGAGCAGCAGGTCGACGACGTGGTCGGGATCGCCTACACGAAGGACATGATCCGCACGGTGCGGGCCGGGCAGGGCGCCGACCCGGTGCGGTCCCATCTGCGGGTGGCCCACTTCGTGCCCGAGACGAAGCGGGTCTCCGACCTGATGCGCGAGATGCAGGCCGAGAGCTTCCACCAGGCCGTGGTGGTCAACGAGTACGGCGGTACGGCCGGCCTGGTCACACTCGAGGATCTCATCGAGGAGCTGGTGGGGGAGATCGTCGACGAGTTCGATGTGGAAGAGCCGCCCTACGAGCGCCTGGGGTCGGGCGAGCTCCGGGTGAGCGCCCGCCTGCCCGTCGACGAGGTCAACGAGCTGATCCACGCCGAGTTGCCCACCGGAGCCTGGGACACGGTCGGCGGACTGGTGTTCGACCTCCTCGGACACGTCCCGGTGGCCGGGGAGTCGGTATCGGTGGACGGGATGCGGCTGGTGGCCGACCGGGTCAATGGGCGACGCATCGAGCGGGTGCGGATCACACCCGCCGCCCCGGCCACCGAGGCGGACGGGTGAGCGCCTTCCGCTCGGGGTTCGCGGCCGTGGTCGGTCGGCCCAACGTGGGCAAGTCGACACTGGTCAACACCATGGTCGGCACCAAGGTCTCCATCACCTCCCCGCGGCCCAACACCACCCGGTCCCAGGTGCGCGGCGTCCTGGACCGGCCCGACGCCCAGGTGGTGTTCGTCGACACGCCGGGCCTGCACAAGCCCCGGACCGCGCTGGGGGAGCGCATGAACGAGTCGGCCACCTCGTCGCTGGACGACGTCGACGTCGTGCTGGCCGTGGTCGAGGCCAGCGGCGCGGTGGGCCCGGGCGACCGGATGGTCCTCACCCAGTCGGCCCACCGGGTCCGGTCGATGGCCCGCTCCGCCGCCCTGCGCTCAGAGCTGCGACCGGCCGGCGGCGAAGACGAGGAGGCGGGCACCCCGACTCTGCTGGTGGTGGTCAACAAGATCGACCGGGTAGGCGGGGATGGAGTCCTCGGCCATCTGACCGCGGTGTCCTCGGTGGTCGAGCGCATCGACGAGGAGGCCGGCGGGCCGCCGACCCCGGTCGAGTACTTCCCGGTGTCGGCCACCTCCGGCGAGGGGGTGGCCGCCCTGGTGGAGGCCACGGTGGCCCGGATGCCCGCGGGTCCGCGGTACTACCCCGAGGGAATGGTCACCGACGTGGCCGAGGCGTTCTGGGTGGCCGACCTGGTGCGCGAGGAGCTGCTCCACCGGGTGCAGGACGAGCTCCCCCACAGCATCGCCTGCCGGGTCACCGAGTGGGAGTGGCCGCGGGTCCGGTGCGAGATCCTGGTCGAGCGCGACTCGCAGAAGGGGATCGTCATCGGCAAGGGGGGAGCCACCCTCAAGGGGGTGGGGACGGCGGTGCGGGCCCAGATGCCGCCGGGCGCCTACCTCGAGCTCTTCGTCCGGGTCGAGAAGCACTGGCAGCAGCGCGAGGACGCCCTCGACCGGCTCGGCTTCTGACCGGCCGGCCTACCCGTCGGAGGTGATGCCGCGGAGGAAGGCCTCGACCTCGGAGCGGTCGATGGTCCGCTTCATCGGAGGCACCCGGGCCAGGAGGGCCCCCCGGTAGCGGGCGGTGGCCAGCCGGCTGTCGAGGACGGCCACCACCCCGCGGTCCTCGGCCCTGCGGATGAGCCGCCCCGCTCCCTGGGCCAGCAGGGTCCCGGCCCGGGGCAGGTCGACGGCGGCGAAGGCCCCGGCCCCGGCCCGGTCGCGCCGGGCCTGCAGCACCGGCTCGTCGGGACGGGGGAACGGGATCCGGTCGAGGGTGACCAGGCTGAGGGTGCGCCCCGGGACGTCCACCCCCTGCCAGAACCCGAGAGTGGCGAACAGACAGGTCGGCTCGCTGTTGGTGAACGCCTCGATGAGCGCCGGTTTGGGCAGGTCGGACTGGGACAGCACCGGGAAGGCGAGGCGGTCGGCCAGGGCGTCGGCGGCGGCGCGCATGGCCCGCCAGCTGGTGAACAGGGCCAGGGTGCGTCCGCCGGCCGCGTTGATCAGGGCCACGAGCTCGTCGTGGATGGCCGGCTCCGACTCGGGCCGGCGGCGATCGGGCAGGGCCTGGGCCACGTACAACATGGCGTGGTGGGGATAGTCAAACGGACTCCCCACGTCGAGCTCGTCGGAGGAGCCGGCCGGGAGTCCCACCCGTTCGGGCAGTCCGAGGGGCACCGTGGCCGAGGTGAGGACGCCGGTGACCGTGCCCCACAGGTGCTCGGACAGCAGCGGGCCGACATCGATGGGGGAGACCCGCAGGCTCGGTGACCTCGAGCCGGCGTCCACCCACGCCACCTCGTCGTCGGTGAGGGCGGTGAGACGGGCCAGGTCGGCGGCCAGGTGGCCGGCGGCCAGCAGGACGCGGTCCCGTCTCGAGCGGGCTGCCGGCGGCTCGTCGTCACCCGCCTCCCGCTCGGCCCGGCGCAGGGAGTCGACGAGCCGGCTGACCCGACCGGACGCCAGGGCCAGGACCTCGGCCAGCCCGGCCTCGGCCCCGGGCGGGGAGGGTGGGGCGGGGGCCCGGACCGGAGTCCGCCGGGCGGCGATGTCGTCCAGGCCGAGCTCCAGGCCGAGCGGCTCGGCCGGCGGGCCCGGCGCCTCCACCGGCTCGTCCACCGGTGCCGGGGCGTCCGGGTCCTCCCCGACGATTCGCCGGCGCGGGATCCGCAGGCCGGCCAGCGGGCGGATCACCCGCTGGAGGAGGTCGCCCGCATCGGAGACGGCATCCGCGGCGTCGACGGCGCCGGCCGACCCGGGGTCGAGCAGGGGACGGGCGGCGGCGGCCAGCGCCCGGAACCGACCGGGGCCGATCTCGACCCCGAGGCTGTCGGTCATGACCTCCTCGACCTCGTGGGCCTCGTCGAAGACGACCAGCTCGTGGGGAGGGAGGACGGCCCCGCCGCTGGCCAGATGGGCGCCGTACAGGTGGGTGTTGACCACGACCACGTCGGCATCGGCCGCCCGGGCCCGAGCGTCCTCGGCGAAACACTCGTGTCCCGACGGGCACCGGAACGCTCCCGGGCACTCGCGGGCGGTGGTCGAGACCATGGCCCAGGCCCGGAAGTGCGGTTCGAACTCGAGCTCGGCCCGGTCGCCGGTGGTGGTGTCCTCCGCCCACCGGACCAGCCGCCTGACCTGCTCCCCGAGCCGGCCGCCGTCGACCGGATCGCCGCCTCCGCCATCGCCGTCTGCCGGCGTCAGCGGGTCGTCGGCGTCAGGCGGATCGGCCCCGCCGGGCGGGAGGGACAGCTGCTGGCCGCGGCCCCCGATCTCCGAGACGCGTTGGCGGCACAGGTAGTTGCTCCGTCCCTTGAGCACCGCGAACGAGAAGGCGCCGTCGACGGCCGCGGCCACCAGGGGCAGGTCCTTGGTGGCGAGCTGGTCCTGCAGGGCCTTGGTGGCGGTGGCGACCACGACCCGCTGGCCGGAGAGGGCGGCGGGGATCAGGTAGGCCAGGGACTTGCCGGTACCGGTGCCGGCCTGCACCACCAGGTGCCGGCCTCCGGCCATGGACCGGCCCACCGCCGCGGCCATCTCCTGTTGACCCGGTCGGGACTCGCCCCCGCCGGGGAGCGCCGCGGCCACCTGGGCCAGTGTGGTGGCCAGCACGTCGGTCATCCGATGACCCTAGGCAACGCCGTGGGAGTGCAGTACCACAGACGATCAATGCCACGCCACGGCCAGGACGACGGCGACGACCAGCCCGACGCTGACGATGACCCACCGCAGCACCGCGGCGGGCAGTCGCCGGCCGATCCGGCCACCGACCTGGCCGCCGATGACCGATCCCAGGGCGATCAGCCCGGCCACGGACCACGAGACGTCGGTGGTGGTGACGAAGAGGATCCCGGCCACCGCGTTGACGATGAGGGCCAGCGCGTTCTTGGTCCCGTTGAGGCGCTGCAGGTCGTCGTCGATGAAGATGGCCAGCAGGGCGATGAGGACGACGCCCTGGGCGGCGCCGAAGTAACCGCCGTACACGCCGGTGAGGAGGACCCCGGCCAGCAGGGCGATACCCCCGTGGGCCTGCCGGGTGCCCCGGCGCTCCAGCCGGGCGCTCATCCGGGGTTGGAGCACCATCAGCACCGAGGCCAGGGCGATGAGGGCGGGCACGGCCGCCTTGAACACGCTGTGGGGGAGGGCGAGGAGGAGGATGGCCCCGATCAGCCCTCCGACCAGCGACGCCGACCCGAGCTGGATCAACCGGCGCCGCTGCCCGACCAGCTCGCGCCGGTAGGCGAACGTGGCGCTCATGTTGCCCGGGACCAGACCGACGTTGTTGGACACGTTGGCCAGCACCGGCGGGTAGCCCAGGGCCAGCAGGGTGGGGAAGGTGATCAGCGAGCCCGACCCCACGATGACGTTGATGGTCCCGGCGGCCAGACCGGCGGCGAAGATGGCCAGTGCATCCAGCGGGGACATGGGGAGGGTCTAGTGCCCGCGGCCCCGGCACTCAAGACACAGGACCGCCGCTGAGCCCCGGGGCGGCACGCCCGCCGGGCACGAGCCGGGTCGGGGAGACTGTAGGTTCGCACCGTGAAACAGGAACGGGCCGGTACCCGAAGTGCCGGGGACGAGCATCGGTCCACCCTGTCGGCGACCGACCTGTCCGACGGCCCGGTTCCCGCCCACGTGGCCTGCGTCATGGACGGCAACGGGCGTTGGGCGGCCCGCCGGGGACTGCCCCGCACCGAGGGGCACGCCGCCGGCGAGGCTGCCCTGCTGGACGCGGTGGAGGGCGCGCTCGAGCTCGGCATCCCCTGGATCACCATGTACGCCTTCTCGACCGAGAACTGGCGCCGGCCGGCCGACGAGGTCCGCTACCTGATGGGATTCAACGAGAGCCTGCTGGTGCGCCGGCGCGACGAGCTGCACGACAAGGGGGTGCGGATCCGGTTCGCCGGCCGCCGCGACTGGCGGGTGCCCAAGCGGGTGCTGCGGCGTATGGACGAGTCGATCGAGCTCACCGCCCGGAACCGCCGCTGCACCCTGACCATGGCCTTCAACTACGGGGGCCGGGCCGAGATCGTCGACGCCGTGCGACAGCTGGTGTCCGATGGTGTGCCGGCGGCCAAGGTCGACGAGAAGGCCATCCGCTCCCGGCTCTACTTCCCCGACCAGCCCGATCCCGATCTGGTCATCCGCACCTCGGGCGAGCACCGCATCTCCAACTTCCTCCTCTGGCAGCTGGCCTACAGCGAGCTCGTCTTCGACGACGTGCTGTGGCCGGACTTCCGCCGCACCCATCTGTTCGAGGCGGTGCGCGACTTCCAGCAGCGGCAGCGTCGCTACGGCGGGGTGACCTGATGGGTGGGCGATGACGCCGGGGGACGACGCCGACCGGCGGCCCGACGACGCCGGTGGGGTGTGGATCATCACCGGCATCGTGCTCGGTGTGCTCCTCTACGGCGGCATCGTGCTCATGTACGTGGCCGGCTTCACCCCGGTCGCCCCGCTGGTGGTGATCCCACCGGTGCTGTTCGGGCTCATCGCCGCCAACAACCTGCTCGGGGGAGGACGCACCCACGGCCGGTCCCCGGGTCGCCCGGGCGGCGGCGGGCAGGCGCCCCTGTCGTCGTCCGGAACGAACGGCCCGGTCAAGCCGGCCAACGGCAGCACGACACCACTGTCGGGCGCGTCCGCCGAGGAGCCACGCGAGCCGAGATGACCCTCTTTCGCGACCGGGGAGTGGTGTTGCGCACCATCCGCCTCGGCGAGGCGGACCGGATCGTCACCCTGATGACCGAAGAGCACGGCAAGGTGCGGGCGGTGGCCAAGGGGGTCCGGCGCACCACGTCCAAGTTCGGCTCGCGACTCGAGCCCCTCAGCCACGTCGCCCTGCTCGGTTGGCAGGGTCGGGGCGATCTGGACACCATCAACCAGGTCGAGGTCATCGATACGTTCCGGGCCGTCCGCGAGGACCTCGACCGGATGAACGCGGCCATGTCGATGCTCGAAGTGGTCGACCAGATCGGTCAGGAGCGGCACGGCAACCCCCGCCTCTACGAGATGCTGGTCGGGGCCATCGCCGCCCTGGCCGACCGCAATTCGCCGATGGTGGCTCCCGCCTTCTTCCTCAAGGTGCTGGCCCTCGAGGGTTCGGCCCCCGTCCTCGACATGTGCGTGTCGTGCGGTGAAGAGGACGTCGACCTGCTGGTGGCCTTCGACCTGGTCGAGGGCGGTGTCCTGTGCCGGACCTGCCGTCGCGGACGGCCGCTGTCCCCCGACGGCTTGGCGCTGCTGCGCCGCACCCTCGGCGGGGGCCTGGCCGGGGTGCTGGTCGAGCCCCGTTCGCCGGTCACCGACGAGGTCACCACCCTGGCCACCGAGGCCATGGAGGCCCATCTCGACCGCCGCCTCCGCTCGGTGCGGTCGGGCCAGGTGTCGTGACCGGGGCCCGCCACCACCCCGAGGGTGGGCGGGCGGCAGTGAAGCCGTCGGACCCGTCGGACCGGGATGCCGGTTTCGGGGTCTACGTGCACGTGCCCTTCTGCCGGTCCCGGTGTGACTACTGCGCGTTCGCCACCTACACCGACCGCGACCACCTGATGGTGGAGTACGCGTCGGCGTGCGTGACCGAGATCGAACGGGCGCTGGTCGACGAGGGGCTGCCGCCGGCCACATCGGTCTTCTTCGGCGGCGGCACCCCGTCCCGACTACCGGCCGATCTGCTGGTGGCCATCCTCGACGCCGTGCCCCGCCGTGCCGACGCCGAGGTGACGGTGGAGTGCAATCCCGAGGACGTCACGCCCGACCGACTGGCCGCCTACCGGGCCGGCGGGGTGACCCGGGTCTCGGTGGGCGTGCAGTCGACGGTCCCCCACGTGCTCGCCGGCCTCGGCCGGCGCCACGGGGTGGACCAGGTGGCCGAGGCGGCCGAGGCGGTGGCCGGAGCCGGGTTGGCCAGCTGGAACGTGGACCTGATCATCGGTGGGGCCGGCGAGGATGACGGCGACTGGGAGAAGAGCCTCGGCGACGTGGTCGGCCTGCCCGTCCCCCCGCCCCATGTGAGCGCGTACTCGCTGACGGTGGAGCCCGGCACCCCGCTGGCCGGCGACCCGGGCCGTCACCCCGACGACGACACCCAGGCCCGGAGGTACGAGCGGACCGACGCCATCCTGAATCAGGCCGGCTACCGGTGGGAGGAGATCTCCAACTGGGCCCGGCCCGGCCACGAGTGCCGCCACCACCGCCTCTACTGGGAGCAGGGGGACTACCGCGGCATCGGATCGGCGGCCCACTCGCACCGGGCCGGCCACCGATGGTGGAACGTCAGGACCCCGGACCGGTACGTGGCCATGGTGGCGGGCGGACACCCCACGACGGCCGGCGACGAGGTGCTGACCCACGAGCAGCGGTGCTTCGAAGCGCTCGCCCTCGGGCTGCGGACCCGGGCCGGGGTCCCGGCCGCCGCCCTGCCCGACGACCCCGACCTCGAGGGGTTGGTCGAGCGGACCGACGATCGGGCCGTGCTCACCGTCCGCGGCCGCCTGCTGGCCAACGCGGTGACCGCCCGGTTGCGGGTCGACACCGGTCGGCGCCTCCCGGTCGGGGTCGGGGGACGTGCACCAGCCGGTACCATGCCCCACTATGCCTGACGCCCCTGACGCGCCCGACGGCCAGTCCGATCTCATGGAGAAGGTGGTCGGGCTGTGCAAGCGTCGGGGTTTCATCTTCCAGTCGGCGGAGATCTACGGCGGATTCCGCTCCACCTACGACTACGGCCCGCTCGGGGTCAACCTGTTGCGCAACGTGAAGAACGCCTGGTGGGAAGCCATGGTCCAGCGCCGCGACGACGTGGTCGGTCTGGACGCGGCCGTTCTCTCGCCGCCGGCGGTGTGGGAGGCCTCGGGGCACCTGGCCAACTTCACCGACCCGCTGGTCGACTGCCGGCACTGCAAACAGCGTTGGCGCCAGGACCGGATCGACGGCGTCTGCCCCAACTGCGGGTCGACCGAATTCACCCCGGCCCGCGCCTTCAACTTGATGTTCAAGACCCACGCCGGACCGGTGGAGGACGAGGGCGCAGTGGCCTACCTCCGGCCGGAGACGGCCCAGGGCATGTTCATCAACTTTGCCAACGTGGTCCAGACCACCCGCAAGAAGCCGCCCTTCGGCATCGCCCAGGTGGGCAAGTCGTTCCGCAACGAGATCACCCCGCAGAACTTCGTCTTCCGCACCCGCGAGTTCGAGCAGATGGAGCTGGAGTACTTCGTGCCACCGGCCGACGCCCAGCACTGGTTCGAATACTGGCTCGACGAGCGGTTCCACTGGTACACCGGGTTGGGCATCCCCGAATCCGAGCTCCGGCTCCGGCACCACGATGCCGACGAGCTGTCGCACTATTCGGCCGGTACCGCCGACGTCGAGTTCCTCTTCCCCTGGGGGTGGGACGAGCTGGAGGGCATCGCCAACCGCACCGACTTCGATCTCAAGGCCCACGCCGCCGCGTCGGGGGAGCGACTCGAGTACTTCGACCAGACCACCGGCGAGCGGTACGTGCCCTATGTCATCGAGCCGGCGGCCGGTGCTACCCGGACCATGATGGCCTTTCTCCTGTCCTCGTACCACGAGGACGAAGTCGGAGGCGAGGCCCGCACCGTCCTGCGGCTGCATCCGCGCCTGGCCCCCTACCAGGTCGGCGTGCTCCCCCTGTCGAAGAAGGAGACCCTCGAACCCCTGGCCCGTGAGGTGCTGGCCTCGCTCCAGCCCCATTTCATGTGCGACTACGACGTGACCCAATCGATCGGCAAGCGCTACCGGCGCCAGGACGAGGTGGGTACGCCGTGGTGCGTGACCGTCGACTTCGACTCGCTCGAAGACGCCGCCGTGACGGTGCGGGACCGGGACACCACCGCCCAGGAGCGGGTGCCCATCGACCAGCTGGTGGCCGAGCTCAGACGCCGGCTCGACGAGGCCTGAGCGCGGCCCGGCATCGTCTCTGGGACTGACGGCCGCCAGGTAGGCTGGACGGCCTGCGACCGTGCGGGCTGCCGGCACGGGGCGCTGCAGCGAAGCCCACTTCCATTCCACCCCCAGGAGCCCTGCCCCGATGCCGTACGTCTTCGACTTCGACCATGCCCACCGCAAGCCACCCATGGACATGAAGGATCTCCTCGGTGGCAAGGGCGCCAACCTGGCCGAGATGACGTCCGTGCTCGAGCTGCCGGTCCCTCCCGGGTTCACCATCGGGACCACCGCCTGCCGCGACTACATGGAGGGCGGGTGGCCCGACGGCCTGACCGGCGAGGTGGCCAAGGCCAGGGCGAGGCTCGAGAAGAAGATGGGCAAGCGCGTCGGGGATCCGAGCGACCCCCTCCTGGTGTCGGTCCGGTCGGGGGCCAAGTTCTCCATGCCCGGCATGATGGACACCGTTCTCAATCTCGGGCTCAACGACCAGTCGGTCGAGGGCCTGGCCAAGCAGACCGACGACGAGCGGTTTGCCTACGACTCCTACCGGCGGTTCGTGGCCATGTACGGCCGGATCGTCCTCGGCATCCCCGCCGACGAGTTCGACAGCCTGCTCGACGCGGCCAAGGAGCTGGCCGGAACCAACTCCGACGCCGGTGTTCCCATCGAGTTGCTCCGCTACCTGGTCGACGCCTACCAGCAGATCGTCGAGCGCCACACCGGAAAGCCGTTCCCCCAGGATCCCGATCAGCAGCTGCGCGGGGCCATCGAGGCGGTGTTCGCCTCGTGGAACGGTCCGAGGGCCATCGCCTACCGGGTCAGGGAGCGAATCGCCCATGACCTCGGTACCGCGGTCAACGTGCAGGCCATGGTGTTCGGGAACCGCGACGACACCTCGGGGACCGGTGTCGGCTTCACCCGCGACCCGGCCACCGGTGCCACCGGCGAGTACGGCGATTTCCTGGTCAACGCCCAGGGGGAGGACGTGGTGGCCGGCATCCGGAACACCGAGCCGCTCTCCGCCCTGAAGGATCGGTTCCCGAGGATCCACAGGGAGCTGCTCGCCATCTTCGCCCGTCTCGAATCGCATTACCGGGACATGTGCGACACCGAGTTCACCATCGAGCAGGGCAAGTTGTGGATGCTCCAGACCCGGGTGGGCAAGCGCACCGGACGGGCCGCGCTCAAGATGGCCGTCGACATGGTGGGGGAGCGGGCCATCCGCCTGACCAAGGAGGAGGCGGTGCAGCGGATCACCGGCGAGCACCTCGACCAGGTACTCCACCCGCAGTTCTCCGGCACCGGCTACGACGTGCTGGCCAAGGGCCTCGGAGCGTCCCCGGGGGCGGCGGTGGGCCGGGTCTACCTCACCGCCGACGACGCCCAGGCCGCCGCCGAGCGGGGCGAGAAGGTGGTGCTCGTCCGCAGCGAGACGTCGCCCGACGACGTGCACGGGATGCTGGCCGCCGAGGGAATCCTCACCGCCCGGGGTGGCCTGGTCAGCCATGCCGCGGTGGTGGCCCGGGGATGGGGGAAGCCGGCGGTGGTGGGCGCCGAGGCGGTGCGGGTGGCGGCCTCGTCGTTCTCGGTGGGCGACACGGTGGTCAACGAAGGGGACTGGATCTCGGTCGACGGGACCAACGGAACGGTTGTCCTGGGCCAGGTGCCGGTGGCCGAGGGCCAGACGCCACCCGAGTTCGAGACCATCCTCGGGTGGGCCGACCGTATCCGGGCCGGCCACCTCGGAGTCCGGGCCAATGCCGACAACGGGCCCGACGCCGCCAATGCCCGGACCCACGGGGCCGAGGGCATCGGCCTGTGCCGGACCGAGCACATGTTCCTGGCCGAGGACCGCCTTCCCATCGTGCGCCGGATGATCCTGGCCTCCACCCCGGCGGAGGAGGAGGGCGCCCTCGAGGCCCTCCGTGTGGCGCAGCGGGCCGACTTCGAGGAGATCCTCGAGGCCATGGACTCGCTGCCCGTGACCATCAGGCTCCTCGACCCGCCGCTCCACGAATTCCTCCCCGACACCGACGAGCTGGCCATCAAGGAGGCCACCGTGGGCCTGACCGCGGAGGAGACCCGGCTGTTCGAGGCGGCCAAGGCGTGGCACGAGTACAACCCGATGCTCGGCACCCGGGGCGTGCGGCTGGGCGTGATCAAGCCCGGGCTCTACGCCATGCAGGTGCGTGCCCTGATGGAGGCGGCTCTCGACCGGGTGGCGGTGGGCGGCCATCCGGTGGTGGAGATCATGATCCCCCTCACCGTGTCCCGCGAGGAGATGGCCCTGGCCCGTACCTGGGTGGAGGCGGCCATCGCCGAGGCCAAGGCGGCGGCGTCGGTACCCGGTCTCGGTTCGCCGTCTGGTCCGGGCAAGTCGGCCCGCGGCTCCAAGGCCCGGTCGGGCTCACTGGAGGTGTTGATCGGCACGATGATCGAGACGCCGCGCGCCGCGTTGCGCGCCGGTGAGATCGCCGAGGTGGCCGACTTCTTCTCGTTCGGGACCAACGACCTGACCCAGATGACCTTCGGCTTCAGCCGCGACGACGTCGAGGGCCGGATGATGTCGGCCTACCTGGAGCAGGGTCTGTTGAAGAACAACCCGTTCGAGGTGGTCGATCCGGACGGCGTCGGTGAGCTGGTCAGGCTGGGCGTCGAGCGGGGGCGGGCCACCCGGCCCACGCTGAAGGTCGGGGTGTGCGGCGAGCACGGCGGTGACCCCGAGTCGATTGCCACCTTCGCCAAGGCCGGCCTCGACTACGTGAGCTGCTCTCCCTTCCGGGTCCCCATCGCCAGGCTGGCCGCCGCCCAGGCCGTCCTGGACGGTCACACCCAGGCCGCCCCCCGGGGGAAGTCGGGGTCGAAGCCGGCCGCCAAGGCCAAGTCCGGGGCCAAGACCAAGCGCTAGGCGGACGGAGCCGCCTCCCGGCGGCGGACGGCCGCCGCTGGTGACGCGGTACCGTCGTCCTCTATGGGGATCCCCGATGAGGACGTGGCCCGGGTCCGGGCGGCAACGGACATCGTGGCCCTCATCGGCGAGCACGCGGCGCTCAAGCGTCAGGGGCGCCGGTGGGTCGGCCTGTGCCCGTTCCACGGCGAGAAGACCCCCTCGTTCAGCGTCAACGCCGACGAAGGCTTCTACTACTGCTTCGGGTGCCAGGCCAAGGGCGACGCCATCAGCTTCGTCCGGGCCATCGAGCACCTCGACTTCGTGGATGCGGTCCGCCGCCTGGCCGACAAGGCGGCCATCACCATCCGCGAGGATGCCGGCTCTGGCCGGGACGGCCAACGGCGAAAGGTGTTCCTCGACGCCATGGAACAGGCCACCGAGTGGTACCACCAGCGGCTGCTGGTCGGAGCCGACGCCGGCCAGGCCCGCGACTACCTGCGCAGCCGCGGCTACGACGGCGAGGTGGTCCGCCGCTTCCGGCTCGGTTGGGCGCCGGACGCCTGGGACGAGCTGTGCACGGGACTGCGCCTGACCAACCAGGTGGCGGTGGGGGCCGGACTCGGCTTCGTCAATCGGCGGGGCCGGCTCCAGGACGCCTTCCGGGCCCGCATCCTGTTCCCCATCTGTGATCCCTCGGGTCATCCGGTGGCGCTCGGGGGACGGGTCCTGCCCGGCAGTTCCGATCCGGCCAAGTACAAGAACTCGATGGAGACGCCCATCTACTCCAAGCGGCGCACGCTGTACGCCCTCAACTGGGCCAAGCAGGACATCATCAGGGCCGGGGAGGTCGTGGTGTGCGAGGGGTATACCGACGTCATCGGCTTCTTCGAGGCCGGGGTGGAGCGGGCCGTGGCCACCTGCGGGACGGCCCTGGCCGAGGAGCACGTGAAGCTCCTGCGGGGCTTCGCCTCGCGGGTGGTGCTGGCCTTCGATGCCGACAGTGCCGGGCAGTCGGCCGCCGGCCGGTTCTACGAGTGGGAGCGCCGACTGGAGGTCGATGTGGCCGTGGCCGCCCTGCCCCCGGGCTCCGACCCCGGCGAGATGGCCCGGACCGATCCCGACGGCCTGCGCCAGGCGGTGGAAGCAGCGAAACCCTTCCTCCAGTTCCGGGTGGAGCGCATCCTCGACGCCGCCGATCTCTCGACTCCGGAGGGCCGGGCCCGGGCGGCCGACACCGCGCTGGTGGCCGTGGCCGAGCACCCGGACAACCTGGTCCGCGATCCGTACCTGATGCAGGTGGCCGAGCGGTGCCGGCTCGAGCCCCAGTTGCTGCGCGACCGGCTCGAGCAGGTGCGCCGGGCCGGTCCGCCCCGCCCTCCGGCCACCGGGGGCTCCCACCGGTCGGGGCCCGAGACCACCGGATCACGGCGGCCCTCCGCCGGCGACCGGGGAGAACCGTGGGTCCGGGAGCCCGAGGACGGCGACTGGGATGCCGACGGGTTCGACGGGGGTGGGGTCTTCCCGCCCGGTGCCGACCTCGGTGCGGCCGGCCGCGGATCGAACGGGGCCACCGGGCCGCGCCGGACGGTGCGCGAATTCCGCCCCGGTCTCGAGGCCCTGCGGCTGGCCATCCACCGGCCCGCCGATGTCGGCCACCGTCTGGAGGCGGCCCTGTTCCGCGACGACCTCCAGCGGGCGGCCTTCCTGGTCCTGGCCGACGCCGACCCCGAGGCCGAGCTCCACGACGTCATCGAGTCGGCTCCACCCGAAGTCAGGGCCCTCCTGGTGCGCCTGACCGTGGAGGAGCCCATGGGCGAACCTGACGACGTGGTCCTCCAATTGGTCCGGGACGCCGCCCGTGGGGAACTGCAGGTGATCACGGCCGAGGCCCGGACCTCCCCCGAGGCGGGGCAGGAGGCCGCCGCTGCCGCCGCCTGGGTCCAGGAGCTGGATGATCCTGCCGCCTCGGTCGCGGCGACGGCCAGGTTGGTAGCCTGGCTCGTAGTGAGGGCACAGTCGAGTACCACAGGGCGGGGTTCGTGACCGCCGATCAGGGTTCACCGTCGGTATCGGTGGCACCGAGGCCACCCGGCGGACCGTCCTCCGGGTCGGGGCCCGGCGCGCCCACCGTGATCGATGCTCTCCCGGTCGATCAGTTCGAGGCGCTGATCCGCATGGGGCGGGCCCGGGGCGGCCTGACCCAGGACGACGTGATGACCGTGTTGCGGTCGGTCGAGCTGAGTGCCGAGCTGATCTCCGAGGTGGTGGGGAGGATCAGGGAGGCGGGGATCGAGTTCACCTATGACACCGGTGAGACGACCGTGGTGCCGATGACGGCCACGGTAGCTGACGACCTCTCCGGTCGCCTGCTCGAGGGGTTTCCGGCGTCACCGGCCGCGGCCGAGGATCCCATTGCCGGGATGATCCCGCCCGCCGGCCGTCTGGTCAGCCTGGACCCGGCCCCGGCCCCACCCGAACTCGGCACTGAACCGACGACCGGACCGGTCGATGGCGGTGCGAGAACGGCCCCCTCGACGACGGCGCCGGCCAAGAAGGAACGGGCCGCCCGGCGGACGGCGCCGGCCGACGCCTACGGCGACGGTGACGGCTTCCGGGGTTCGGCGGCCGACCCGGTGCACATGTACCTCAAAGAGATCGGCAAGGTGAAGCTGCTCGACGCCGCCCTCGAAGTCGAATTGGCCGAGAGGATCCTGGCCGGCAACGAGGCGGCCGAGCGGATGGCCGCCTTCGACGGCCAGCGCGGCGAGGTCTATCCCGGCAGCGTGGCCGACCGGGCCATGGTGCGCCGTGGGCAACAGGCCAAAGAGGCGCTGATCGAGGCCAACCTGCGGCTGGTGGTGTCGATCGCCAAGCGCTACCGCAACCGGGGACTCGCCTTCCTCGATCTCATCCAGGAGGGCAACCTCGGTCTGATGAGGGCGGTGGAGAAATTCGACCACACCAAGGGGTTCAAGTTCTCCACCTACGCCACGTGGTGGATCCGCCAGGCCATCACCCGGGCCATCGCCGATCAGGCCAGGACCATCCGGATCCCCGTGCACATGGTCGAGACCATCAACAAGGTGGTCTGGGCCCAGCGCCAGCTCCTGCAGGAGCTCGGCCGAGAGCCGAGTGCCGAGGAGGTCGCCGGGCGGGTGGACTTCACCATCGAGCGGGTGCGGGAGATCCAGCGGATCAATCAGGACACCGTCTCCCTCGAGCAGCCGATGGGCGACGAGGACGACTTCAGCCTGTCCGACCTCATCGAGGACCGGGAGGCGGTGGTCCCCGACGACGCCGCCGCCCGGATGATGCTCGATGACGCGGTCAGGGAGGCCCTCGGCCACCTCTCGCCGCGCGAACAGGATGTGGTCCGGCTGCGGTTCGGGCTCGAGGACGGCAAGATCCGCACGCTCGAAGAGGTGGGCAAGGCGTTCGGGGTGACCCGTGAGCGGATCCGCCAGATCGAGGCGAAGACGCTGGCCAAGCTGCGCCGGCCCGAATCCGCACAGCTGCTCCGCGACTACCTCGACGAGGCCTGAGCCCGGGCATCCCGGGCCGCGGTCACCGTCGTCGGCTGTTGAGGGCGGTGGCCAGGTCCTCGGCCAGATCGAGGGCGATGGCATCGGCCGCCTGGTCACCGTCCCGCCATCCCAGTCGTACCCCGATGGTGTCCTTCATTCGTTCGACCCCCAGGGTGGCGGCCGCTTTGGACTTGCTGGCGACCAAGGCGGCCGTCCCCGTCACCGGGGGTGACCGGCCGATGCCTCCGGCGAAGCGCACGAGCTGTTCGTAGCGCTCGCGGCCCGCCCTCGACCCCAGGGCGTACCCGATGCCGAACGCGATGGCCGTGCCGAACCGGAACTTCACCGGGCCATTGTGCCCGCATACCGGGTGCCGTGCACCTTTGCCCCTGAGCCGGGTGCCCACCGGCTAGTGTCCTCATTCGCGCTGCCGGACGGTCAGGCAGTGAGAAGGGCGTTTCCGGGGTAGCTCAATCGGCAGAGCGAGCGGCTGTTAACCGCTAGGTTGAGAGTTCGAGTCTCTCCCCCGGAGCACCATCCGGCTCAGGTGCCGGGCGTGCCGGCCGGCGCGGGGACCGGTACCGGGTTCTTCACGCTCTTGCCCAGGCAGACGAAGACCTGGTTCCCCTGGCCGAAGACGGGCACGAACTTCTTGCCCTGGACCTGGACGGTGGCCGCGCACCCGGGGTAGACGGTTTTGGTGTGGGCGGTCTCCCAGTTGGTCACCGTGGACACGCCACCGCTGTTGTTGGCGGTGAAGTGGTTGGTGATGTTCACGACGTCGGCCTGGGTGAAGTTCCTCCCGGCCTGCTTGAGGGCATCGGCGAGGAGGGCGGCCGACTGCCAGCCTTGCAGGGAGACACCGTTGTAGGTGAAGGCCGGCTCGTACTTGTTCATCTCCTTGATGTAGGTCTTCATGCCCGGATAGGTGTTGTCGATCCCCGCTGCCTCGTAGGGCACCGTTCCCGACAGCCCGAGGTAGACGTGGCTCATCAGGCTGCTGTACTGGGACAGGAGTGACCGGTCGTATCCGTTCAGCCACAGCTGGGTGACCTTGACCCCGTACTGCTGAATGTCGCGGGCCATGGTGACGTTGTCGCTCTCCTGCATGCAGGAGATCACCGTGTCGGTGCTGGTTTGCTGCATCTTCTGGACGGCGGACGTATAGCTACCGCCGAGCTGGGCGCCGAGGTCCTCGTAGCTGACGTTGTACCCGTTCTGCTTGAGGACGTTGGCCGTCGTCGAACAGGCGTTGTAGGAGGAGGTGATGGCGGGCCCGTAGCTGATGACCGCTACCCCCTTCGAGTGGGTCTTCTTCAGGAAGTAGGCGTCGGAGGGCACGCCGGCGGCATAGTTCTGCACCGAGTTACCGCCCGCCCCGAAGAGGTTGGGGGGACCTTCCCAGTTCCCGCTCACGTTGTAGCCGTAGGTCGGGGTGTGGGTCTCGACGAAGTAGTTCGGGGTGAACCAGTAGGAGGCCACCATCACCGCGAAGGCGTGGTCCTGGTCGATCAGGGTGTGGGTCAGCTGGGTGAACTGGCTGGGTTGCCCGCCGTCATCCAGGTTGTAGGCCAGGATCAGCTTGCGCCCGTTTATCCCCCCTTCGGCATTGACCATGTCGAAGTAGGCCTTGACGCCGGGGGCGAGCCCGTCGAAGTCGGAGGCAATCGAACCGGTCAGCGTGGAGATGGCGCCGACGTTGATGGCCGTGGGTGTCACCCCGGGTGCGTTGGAGGTGGATCCTCCCGACGTCGTCGACGACGAGGCGGCCGTGGTGCTGGTGGTCGAGGTCGTCGAAGGGGAGGACGAACACCCGGCAACAACAACGGCGATCCCCAACGCCACTGCACACGGCACAACCCAATTCCCCCGGTGTTCCCCCATGACCGCCCTTTCTCGAACCGGTCCGCATCCACGGATCCGGTTCATCTGAATGGTGACTCAGGATGATGCGATGGCGCTTGCCTTGATTCCCCCACATGCGATCGTCGAGCCAACGGCCCACTGACGCATGTCGCCGGACACCATATCCCCCCGGGCGGCCATCCGTGCCGTCAATCCGCGTCCGTCTCGGACGGGTGACGGTGGACCGGGCAAGCCATCGGCCCGGCCCCGGCCCGGCCCCGCCCCGGTGCCGTACGATCTGTGGGTGTCCGGGATGAAGTCGGAGGTGTGCGTGATCTGTGGCCACTCGGGCTCACATCCTCCCGGCGAGCGCCACGATTCCGAAGCCAGGCCATACTGCGAGGCGTGCGATCGATGTTGGTCCGACCGTCAGGACGGGGACAGGCCCCCGCATCACGTATGACGGCCGTGTCGCCCCGCGCCGAGGGTCCGCGTGGTGGGCCCGCTTCGACGCCATGATGAACCGACGCCGGAGGATGACCAGGGTGAGCGAAGATGCAGGGCGACCGTCAGCGGGCGCAGCCGAGGCGTCGTGACCGGAGGGCAACCGGTGACTGACGGGTTCGACGGGTGGTTCAAACGGGCGGCGCACCAGGTCGAGTCGCTGATGGCCGTAACCAATCTGGCCCAGAACGCACTGATCAACGGCATCGCCGCCATACGGTCGGCGGTCGAATCCATGAGGCTCACGGGCACCGAGGGCCAGCGCTGGCTGGGGGAGAATCCCTGCCCCGACCTCGAGATCGGTGACCGATTCGCGGATCTGTTCGAGCGCTACCGAGCCGTGGCCGCCGGATTCGACAAGGGCTACGGCGAGCAGGGCATGGGGTACCTTCCGGCCCTCACCCAGGAAGTGGGCTCGCTGAGCGGGGATCTGGCCGATTTCATCGCCGATGTGCAGAAGCGGCTCGAGGGGTAGGGATCCACGGCTACCTGGGCCTGGGGCCTGAACGAGCAGTTTCGGCGAGGCCCAGGTAGGGGGGGTAAGCTCTTGTGTGGCTTATCCGTCGGTAGGGGCAGTTGGGCGCGGGGCTGGTGCACAATGACCTGATCACTGAGCGACCGTGGGAGAGGCTGCGGCGTGACCAGTGGGTGTCGGAGAGGTGGGAAATTGTCGCCGACCGGCTGGATGCAGGTGAGATGATCCAGTTCGACACCCTGGCCAAATGGCGGGAGATCGGCGCCGATGTCAGCGAGCCCGAGGCCGAGGGATTCCTCGTCCTCACCGACCGCCGGCTCCTGTTCGCAACGTTGGCCGAGGGCGTTCATTTCGATGAGCGCATCTCGCGGATCACCAACGCCTGGGTCACTCGGCTCAAGGTGAGGCTGGCCCATCTCGAAGTGGAGACCGGTGACCGGCGGGTTCATGCATTCTGGACGGCAGTCAAGCCGGCCTGGCTGGTCGTGGGGGCCGTGCACGGAGGCATGTGATCGCCTGACCTGGGCGGCACAGTGATCGGCGTGGCACAGCCGGCCGATGTCGTATTGCCGCCGCCGTTCATCGGATTCGCAGCCCGGTCCGCTACTGTCTGGTGACACGGTTTCAGGTCGGTACCGATCACCCGGGTTCCGATCGCGCCGGCGCCGGAAGCTGCTGTGCCGATCGGCCGATTCGCAGACGAAGGGCATGACTATCGTTCAGATCCGGCTGCCGCCAGGTCGGTAACCGATTGAGTGAAGCGAACCTCAGGCAAATCGGAGGGACGCGACGGGAGAGAGGCCATTGACGATGACAGTACGTGAACGGCGAGCCGGCGATCCGATCGTGCTCCCCGTGTTCCTCGTCGACGACCGGTGCTCGGTCGAGCAGGCCGATGGCGAGGTCGTCGGCTTCGGGTACAAGCCGTTCCTCGACGAGGCGCGGACGGTGGAGCTCACCGAAGACGACTGTTCGCCGGTGCTGCCCGGGGTCTTCTATACCCAGGTGGCCGGTGTGTCCTTCCACGACGACGTCCTGCAGCTCCCTGACTTTTGCGCCGGCAAGAGGATCGAGATCAGACACGAGCCGGCCAATCCGGTGGATCGGAACGCCCTGGCCATCTTCGGTGGGGGCCATCGGGTGGGGTACCTCCCCGACCCGATCGCCGAAGAGCTGGCCCCGTCAGGGACCCGGGTGGGCCGGGGCATCATCCTGAAGGAGTGGTCGACCAACGGGGTCCGAAGCGGGCTGTCGGTGCTCGGCTCCATGCACGTCAAGATTGCGGCGTCGACCGGCGTCTGAGCCGGGGATGCGTCTCGGGTTCGGCGAGGCCCGGTTGGAACCCGATACCCTTCCCGGTCTGGGATTTGGGCCCGGCCCAGGGGCAGTAGCTCAGTGGTCAGAGCAGGGGACTCATAATCCCTCGGTCGCAGGTTCGATCCCTGCCTGCCCCACCAGTTCAGAGGCTATTTTTGACTCTGAGTCTTGACCAAAATAGGCTCAGTCCCAACTCCAGTCCCGACAATTGTTGGGACCAGTAGGAGCAGGGAGGCGCCACCGGTGGCCGGAAGCATCAGGAAGAGACCAGATAGGGGATCCGACGCCTTCGAACTGCGCGTCTTCCTCGGACGGGACTCGTCTGGCCGGGTCCGGCATAAGAGCCAACTGTTCCGCGGTACGCAACGGGGTGCCGAGCAGGCGCTCGCTCGCCTGGTGGTTGGTCAAGCAGATGAGGCGGCACTGGTGCCCAGCAAAGCGGCCAAGCCGTTCAGCTCGATCACCACCATCAATGACGCCATCGCCGCCTGGCGGGTGAACGGATGGCAAGACCTCAGTCCGAGCACGACGCGTCGGTACGAATCCATCTGGAAGACCCACATCAAGCAGTCGATTGGCCGACGGGCCATCTCCAGTCTCGGCCCCTACGACGTGGAGCTCTATTTCCGCTCGTTGAAGGAGAAGGGATCGTCCGAGGCCAGCGTGCGCCAGACACGGGCCATGCTGCACCGTGCCTGTCGCCTTTCCCGAAAGTGGAGCGGCAATACGCTGCAGAACCCGATCGCTGACACGGAACTTCCCGATTGGGCCCTTCACGAACAGTCGGAGCACGTGCGGGCACCGACGGTCGAGGAGGTGCAGGACCTCATCGCTGCGGCAAGGCGAGTCGATACCCGGATCTATGCCTTCGTTCTGCTCGTGGCGGCGACGGGTATGCGACGGGGTGAGGCCTGTGCCATCCGGTGGAATGACCTCGATTTGGAGGACGCCACGGTCACCATCGATGAGTCCATCGTCACCGCCACCGGGGGGGCGCAGATCAAGAGCCCGAAGTCGCGGGCCGGACTGCGTCGTGTTGCGCTCGATCCGGCCACGGTTCAAGCGTTGCGGGATCGGCGAAGGGCCGTGGAGGAGCTGGCCGCAATCGGGGAGTTCGACATCGAACCCGAGCATTTCGTCTTTGCAACGGAGATGCCCGGTAACGAACCTCCGCATCCGGACCCGCTGAGCCATGCCTTCACCAAGGTGCGAAAGGCAGCACGTGTCGCCGGGGATGTCCACCTTCACTCGCTACGGCATTTTCAGGCGACTGTGCTCGATCCGGTGATCTCCGAAGCGCAGAAGCAGACTCGGCTCGGCTGGTCGACGGTTCACATGGCCCGCCACTACACCGATGGCGTCGAGGCAGAGGACCGGCGCGCTGCCGAGTACCTGGGAGACCTGCTTGGCGGCGGAGCCGCCGATGTCCGGGTGCAGGATGACGACGTAGGTGGAGCGGCCTGAGTGGCCGCTGGTTCCGAGTCGACAATGCTGTACCCGTCCAGGAGGCGGTCGAGGGCCTTCCGGGGGATGCGCAAGCGCCCATTGACCAGGACGACCGGGATGGGGAAGTCCTCCCGGGCAATGGACCGATAGATCGTTGATTTTGATTCACCGAGCAGTGCGGCAGCCTCGACGACGCTAAGGAACGGCTTGGTCCTGGTGGTACGGCTGGCGACCATGTGCACCCCTTGGCGTGTGGCTGAACGATGGGTTGGTACGGCTTATTGTCCAAATCAACGTCACCCTCAACGTCACCCTCGGATGTCTTGCCAGCAGCACCAACGTCATCCTCGGGCCCCGGCGGTCTGAAGGCAACGTCACCCTCCCAGGTCAAAGCCCTGTCTGTGACCGAGGAGGCGCCACAGACCATGTAACCGTCTTCTGAGCCCACATCAGCGCTCCCCCGCATCGAGCCGGTGTGAGTGCTGCACCCGGGCCCGGTTCGGCGGGGCACCGTACGGGCTCACGTCCGTTCCTGCGGCTCCTCACGATGGGATCCGGGACTCAGATCCTCCCGGGGATCGAGAGAGGCGCCCAGGCGGGCATCGAGCCCGCCACGGGCGCCTGGTCGACTCAGCAAATCGGCTCTGCCAAAGCGGTACGGAACATATCCACACCTGTGCACTCGAGTGCGGGAACGTCACCCTGGGCACAATGCCAGTCTCGTATCGGGCCCGGAACTCAACCCAGGTGCGAGAGCGGCTCCCCTCGACATCGAGCCGAGGGAGCCGTCACCCCGAGGTCCGTGGTGGAGCCGATCAAGGGCTTTGGGTCAGAAGTCTTCGGTGTTCGCACGGCGGCACGAGCAGTGATCCCGCCAGCGGGGATCGAGAGAGGCAGCCAGGCGGGCATCGAGCCCGCCACGGCCGCCTGGTTTACACAGCAGGTCGGCTCACCGGGAGCTGGACAGATCATGTCCACACAGTTGCACTCGAAGTGAGCAACGTCACCCTCGCCGTCTCGAGACGCGACTCCGCAGAGTGGCGGAGCCCGCCCTGGGGCGGCGGACCCCTCGGGTGCATGTGTGTGGACATTGAATGTCCCGGTCTGGCGGAGCCGAGGGTGACGTGCTCATCGGCGACCATGGCGGGCTCGATGCCCGCCGGGCGCCGCTTCGTGAGGGAAGCCGATGTGACAGGCCGATCGTTCGGCTGTGAGCGTGCCCTACGAGCGCCACGCGCTGCCTTCGAGATGCGCGAGGCCAGCGACTTGCCAAAGCCGGCCAGAAGGGCCGCAGAGGCGAGGGCGGACCCGGGTCAGGGTGGTGGGTGCCCGTCCCGCCAAGGGGGCCGCTGACGCAATCGTGTCCGGCCGTCTCCGGAGAGGTCGAACGACCCAGAGACGCAGGGAGTCTCAACCGTTCCCCAATCGCTTTTCGACGGAACTTGGTCGGAGCCGGAACCACGGCCGTCATGCTGGCTGTGACCGTTCTTCTCAGGCGTGAGGGTGACGTTCGTCCGATAGCTACATAGGTGAGGGTGACGTTGAACGGGTGGCGACCTCCGCGAGGGTGACGTTGCTCCAATACTCACCAAGCGAGGGTGACGTTGGGGGAGTGGGGACGCGGTCTTCAGGGTGACGTTCGTCCCGCACCCACAGAGGCGAGGGTGACGTTCGGGGTGACGTAGACCCACCGTGGGATCATCTCCCCGGAGGACCGAAGTTGCCGAATTGGCCCGATCTGTCCCAATAACGCGATCCGACGGTGGAAGTGCCCCCGAACGGCACGACTGGGACAGGCAAACCGGCGTGTTCGGCGTGTTATTGGGACGCGTCACTCCGCTCGGATGGGGGAATCTCGGGGCTCGCTCTACTCGATCCGTTCACCCGGGCGATCAGTGCAGGCCGGGGAGCGCCACGCCAGGGCGCACCGGAACAGAGAGCGGGGGGGCAGAGAGAGGGAGCGACGAATTGCGCCTTATCTTGCGATCAGATTGGCTGCGCCTCGGGACTTGCTTCCTGAGAGAGGACTGGAGACCGATTGAATCCTTTGAAGGTGAGCCAGAGACCGAGCGACAGCTCCCAAAGGGCGATGAGGAGACCAGCAATCCCCGCCAATGCGGTGACCTGGTGGTCGCCGCGGAACAAGGTTGCAGTTGCGGAAATGAAGAGCAACGGAGCACCGATGAGCCCGAGCGGGGGATGAGACGCGGGACAAGGCGGGATCGGTACATCAAGTAGCCCAGCAGCAACGCATTCACGCCCGGCATGAAGCTATCTCCGAGCACGAAGGTCCAGTCTCGGACGTGGACGAGCGCCTGTCCGACGGCGACAAGGGAAGCGTGATCCGTGCCCATGGCTCCCAGATTCTGTCGCAGGCCCACTACTGCAAGGAGGCTGAGAGTGCCGATAACAAGGATGGAGCCTTCCAAAACACGCGAGGCCACGAAGCCGAGTGCGACTGTCTCGTTCTGTCGCTTGACGACTGGAAAAAGTGTCACGGCGGTGCCTATGCCGGCCAAGGCGGTGATGAAATACAGGAAGCAACCAAAAAGCACGCGGGTGTCGGAACCGGAACCAAGGATGAAGCCTGTTTGGTACAAGACGGGATGTAGCAGGACAACCGCCGGGAGCGAAACGAAGGTGATCAAGTAGAAGATGCCCGCGACCAGAGCAGTTTTCCGCATCCCGTCCATCGGCCGTCGTCTCACGGCATTCGTTCCTAGCGCTGTGGTCATGTCCATCCCCTTTTTCGATTCATTGGAAGATCCCGATTACAGCCCGGGCGATCAGTGCAGGGCCGGCTCCAGGTGCTCCCCCTCCGGGTGCTCCGTCTCCGACGGATCCACCGCCGGAGCGGCCGTTCCCCGGGAGGCGGCCCGCTCGGTCCAGATGTCGAGCACGAGCAGGCTGAGGTTCGACACGACCGCCGCACCGATGATCGTCGTGATCAACGCTATGAGCCCGCTGGTCACGTGGAAACCGAGTGCGGCTCCGACCACCGCACCGACACCCGCGGCAACGATGCCCTTGGCCCGCATCGCCTTCGGCGTGTCGGTGCAGACCCAGCCGGCGTAGACCCCGAGCCAGATCGGCACCGCGACCGAGACCACTGACAGCAGCTGGTCGGGGAGCGCCCGGCTCGGCCAGAACCGCAGTACCAACAGTTCGCCGAGGAACCATCCGCCGAGTCCGAACACGATCGGACCGGCCGAACGGATACATGCGCCCGTCTTGCGGCCGGTACCGCCTCGGCGGCGGATCCGGATCGCCAACACCACGAGCCAGATCACTGCCAACAAGGCGAAGCCGATCATGAACCCAAGGATGTCCTTGGCAATTGCTGCCTGCGAGGACGGCGTGGCGAAGCTGACAACGTTCGGGGTGTAGCGGGACGTGTCGACCTGGCCGGTGGCGTAGAACGTGGTCAGTAACTGCGTGCTGGCGCTCGGCTCGTAGGCGTCGAAGTCGTCCACGTGCCCGAGCCCGGACAGGATGACCTGATGCCCGTTGGAAAGGTGCGGCAGCAGCTCCTTCGTGGCGTTCTGGGCCGGCGTTTCGAAGTCGAGCGTCCCGCCGATGAGCAGCGTCGGGACGCTCGAGTTCTGCACGCTGGTGTACTGGTTCTCACCCGGGTTGGCCGGCCAGGCGTGAGCCATGCCTCCTGCCCCCCACAAGAACTCCCCGAGGGGATTGCCGATGATCGAGCCCCGGTCCGCGCCGGAGCTGAAGTAGCGCTCGACGGGCTGCGCGTCGGCCATCCCGATGCTTGCAAACTCGCCCCAGGTGAACGACTGGGGGAGGACGACACCGGACAGCCACGAGAGCAGCCACAGGCCGCTCGGATCGCCATGCGCGGCGGAGATCCACGAGTCGAGGGTCATCGGCCCGGACAGTATCGAACCGCTGTTCGAGTTCGCCTCCGTGAGCCCGAGGAACGTCCCGACCAGGACGTTGCCCGGCTTGATCGGCAGGGATAACCAACTGCTCGGCATGTCTGCCGCCGTGTGCTTCATGCTCGCGGCGAGGTTGCCGGTGCGGGCGCGGCAGGCAGGCTGCTTCGCGCACAGCGCCGAGTAACGCTCGATCCCCTGATCGATCTCGGCTCCGCTGTAAATGAAGTTTCCGGGCGGGTTGACCCCGATCATCACCGAGCGGTCGACACTGTTCGGGTACCGCCACTGGTAGATCATCGCCAGACGGGTCCCGGCGCTCTCGCTGAGCAGGTCGATGCGCTCGTAGCCGAGCGCGACGCGAGCGGCTTCGATGTCGTCGGCCTGCTCCGCCAGCGTGTAGCCAGCGAGGTCTACGCCGGATCGCTCAAGCCGCTTCGCGCACGAGGCGAAGGCCTGGGAGTACGCGCTCAGCGACGCTTTGGCGAGGTAGTCTGCGGAGTTCTCCAGCGCCGCCGTCACCTCGGGACAGTTCAGCACCGAAGAACCGTCGACGCCGCGGTAGCCGACCATGACGACATCGTGCTGGGCGGCCAGGCGGTTCGCTTGGGGGAACGTCATGTTGGTTATACCCGGGCCGCCGTTGAGGTGGAAGATTGGCGCCAGCGGGTGGGATGAGCGAGCCAGGATCCGGGTCACCGGCAGCGCGATCAGCCGCGACTTCGAGCTCGCTCGGTTCTCGGGCACGACCAGCGTTCCGCAGTCCGCGGGCAACGCACCGTTCTCGGTGGAATAGGTGCACGGGTGCATGGTCAGCTGGCCGGCGTGTGCCCCCTGCGGGACCGAGACCGCGGCCGGGCCGGTTGCGAACCGGATGTACGTAAGGCCGAACAACAGCACCCCGATGACCACCAGGGCAACGATCCGACTGGGGTTGTAGATCCGCTTTGCCTTCATGACGATGTCTTCCCTCGGTCCTGTGCCTCGATCATTGGTCTTCCATTCCTCGATGAGCTGCGTCTTTCCCAAGGCTGCGCTCGGGACCTGAGGTGCCGCTGACCTGGCGCTGAGGTGGGACCTGATAGCGGTCGCGAGGCTGCTCAGGTGCTGGCGGGGCGGTGGTCGTAGGATTGAAGTGGAGGTGAGGCTCTTCGGCGAGTTCGAGGCGGTAGAAGGGGGCGTGCCGGTGCCGGTCCCGGGCGTCAAGCAGCGAACGGTCCTGGGTCTGAGGAAATGAAGTCGAACTGAAGAAAAGGTCAGGAGCGTGCCTTGTGGGGGGATACGCCCGCGGAATCGCAGATCACCCGTGTAAAGCGCCGAAAAACATCGCTCGTCAACTGGACTGGGGTGCTTCGGTCGGTTCACTGCGGCCTCCAACATGTTCGTCTTCGTTGGTGGCGGCAGTCTGCTCAACCGTCGATCCGGACCGTAGCAGCTTCACGCAGTGAGTGTCCAGGCTCCCAACTCAGGAGCCACTCGGATAAGGGTGATCGGTCGCTTGCGACAAGCGGACTGGTCAAATCATCGTTCGGGAAGAGTCCCTGTGTCGACGACGTGCTCGGCAACCACTCGCAACTTCGCATTCTGATCTTGGAACAACGTGCGAATAGATCGAACGCGCTGTCAGCGTCAATGCGTCGTTTGACCATAAGGATCCCCTTCGCCTGTCCGATGACATCGCGGGTGAGCAGCGCCTGACGCAAGCCATCTGCGACTTCAAGATCGTGTTCGTGGACCTGCTCGCCAGCGAGTGCCAACGCCGCGTGGCCGCAAAGACGGTTCCGAAGGCGCGAGCGGCTTCACCGAACGCGCCCCGGCGACTGCCGTACAAGTCGAGTGCACCGAGGGTCTCGTCAGAGACAAACAGTCGAAATGCGAGCATGGACTCAACGCCAGCCTCAATAGCGCGCGCCGCAAACGTGGGCCAGAGCGATGACTGCTCGCGAAGGTCAGACGATTCAAACCTGGAGACTTCCCAGATCGCGTCTAGGCACGGACCTTCACCGATCTCATATTCCATGACTTCGATCTTGCGCGCAAGCTCGTTGGACCATGCTCCAGCCACAATCTCGCGCTTGCCGACGAGTAGCAAACCAGCTCCGTCACATCCATCTACTGTCTCGGCCGCTAAATCGACGATTCGTTGCAATGTGCCCACGACCGTCGGCTCCGCAAACAGTGACCTCGCTACGTCAGCGAGCGTCGCCTTATCGCTCATCGTTGAGGACCCGGCTCTTGTTGTCCATAGCCACCCTACCTGTGCTTCAACGAAATTCGGAACGCCAGTCACAAAATCCTTTTCAAGGTTGCGTCACCTTCGAGAGGGCCAGAAGTCCCAAATATTTTTAGACTGTCGAGACCGGAAGGCCGCTGCCGGACCCCCACCGGCTCGTCGCGGTGGGTCGGTGGTTCCAGCCGCCGAGTTCGAGTTCGGGCTCGACCTGATCCTCGACCGTGTGCACGAAACCTTCCAGACACGGGCCGCCGGATAGAAAGAACTCAGCGAGGTTTCATTTTCGGCAACGAGAGCGGGTCGACGAGTGTCCCAGAACATTGTCAACCCACTCGCCCGGCGCCTTCAGTCAGGCCAGCGCTACTCGACTTGAGCGGCGGCGCCAACTGATCTCTCGCTCCTGAGCGAGATGATGCTGCTGATCAGGACGAAGACGAGGAGCAGCACGAATCCGATCAGGTCGAGAACCAGGCCAAACGATGCGATCACGCCGCCGAGGCCGAATGCCTGCAGAAAAAGCAGGGGCGCTGCGAGGATCGAGACCCACCCGAAGCCACCGCGGCAAGGCTCCACTCCTGAACACGAGCACCCCAGCAGCGAGCGCGTAAAGAGACTGCCGAAGACGTCCGCGACGCTGTCCACGGCGTAGGTCAACAGGTACAGCGTGTAGGAGACGCTGTGGTCGTGTTGCGCACCGAACACCGCCAGCTTCCCGTCGAGCACGCCGTAGATCCCGATATCGCTGAACGCGTGAAGGGCGACAAACATCATGCCACCGACCAGCATCAAGGAACCGAGGGCACGAGAGCCCTCGGCATCCGTGTGCAGGAAACGGTCGTACAGCTTCCATAGGTAGATCGGAAACATGGCGGCGTAGACGACGCAGAAGCCCTCGACCACCACCAGCCGGTTTTTGTGATCGGCGAGCGTGGAGGCGATTTTGGCGGCCGAGTCATTCTGGTTGATGCCGACCCCGAGCCCGATTGCGGACTCCACCAAAACGGCAAGAACGAAGAGGATCCCTGCCAGCCACGCATACCGCTCCCCCACTCGTTATATGAGGGTGGCGTTGCTTATTGTCACCTCGGAATTTCCTTCCCCATGAACGTCGTGTCTGGCAAGCGCGAAAGTGGAAAAACCCCCACAAACAGGTGGCACTGCTGTGCAGCGAAGAAGCGGAGAAGCGGAGAAGGTTCCGTACCACCGCGGGCACGGTCTAAGTTTGAGAGACTGCCCCCTTCCGGGAGGAGTCAACGATGAGCACCGCGGCACCTCGAGATCCCGAAGCATCCGCCGCCGCGGTTCGCCTCTACGTCGCCATGCGACGGACCCGGAGGCGGGTGTCCCCGGCGAAGCGCGGGTGAATTTCTGCTCCATCGGACCAGAGTAGCCCCCCCCGGCCTATGGCGTCGGTCATGGGGATGGGCTGCGGTTGATCGACTCCATACGTTCGCCCATGGGTCACGACGCTCGCTTTCCACTGGCAAGGACGTTTTTCATCCAATCGGTACGTTCGCCATACGGGAGGGCGATAGAAAGCTGTCGTCGTCCTCGGCCGCTACGACCGGAGTTCGTGGGTCCGGCCCGAACGGCGCCCGCGTGACGGACGATCGAGGTGCTGGATTTCTCCGTCCCGGCAGAGCGCATGGCGAGTGGCCGTGTAACTTGCGTCAGTCTGCGCAGGGTACCCTGATGGGTTCTTTAATGCCTCTAGAGTGCCACGTGGTGATCCGTGGAGTTGGGCCGGTTGACATGAGCATGTTCCTTCCGTTCAGAGGGGAGCGATTTCCGCTCAAGCGTCGAGGCTGAACGGCGGGTACCGATCGGTGAGGAAGCCGACGTAGGCCTCGACCCGCAGCGCATAGCGGTAGACGTTGACGAGGAAGTCCCGGATCCCTTCCGGGTACTCCCCGGTGACGAGCACGGCGAACAAGCCGACGATGATGCCCACGCACGCGGCCACGAATAGAGCGGCCAGGACGAAGAACTGAGGAATGGCGAGGAACCACTTGTACAGCGGCTTCCACCGGTCCAGGTGCTCGGGATAGGTCAGACGCAGCGACGTGTGAGGCTCCACCCCGTCGTCCTCGGAGGAGAGATCGAAGTCGAACGGGGGATAGTCCTCGTGCATGAAGAAGGCGTAGCTCATGGCCCGCCACTCGTAGCGGTAGGTCATGACGATGGCGTCGAAGACGGGTCGTGGGATGCGCTTGGTGAACAGCACCGTGAAGAGAGCTGATCAGGGTCAGGACCTGGCGCAGGGAGCGCAGGGCCCAGGCGATCATCAGGTGCGGGATGGCCAGCAGCCACTGCACGAGGGGCCGCCACCGGGTGATGCGCCTGTCGGCATGGAACTCGAGCTGGAGAGGATAAGGGGCGGACATGGACATGAGGACTCCTTTATAGATTAGGTCAACTGGCAGGCTAACGGCGTAAGGAATCAAGGGACAAGACGGGAAAAATGGGGATGGCACCTCGGACTGAGGGCTTCGATCAGCCCTCGATCTGGTGGGAAGTGAACCCCTTGGTGAAGAGCCAGATCGGCAGGATCAGCTCGAAGAGGCCGCCGGGGACAAGCGCAAGCATCCCTGCGCCGTGCGTCACGTCGATCAGGTTGAACATGGCCAAGATGCTTCCTACCAAGAAGACCGGATAGCCGATGAGACCCAGCATGGATAGGTTCCTCGGCACGATCCTCGATGTCAGCAAGGCAGACGATAGGACGAGCCCCGCGGCACCAGATACCGCGTAGACGGCAAGCACGTACGCATTCCACTGCGCGTGGCTTGTCAAGAAGTACACGCCCACCGCCACGAGTGTGAGGCACTCCGTCACCCTCAGGACGAAGTAGGCCTGCGAGCGAATCGGTGTATGCGGCGCAAGGATTCGCCGCATCGCCGCACCGTTGGCAGCGACCGCGAGGCCGCAGCAGCCCAGAAGGAACACCCCGGCGATGAGGGCGTTGTGCGCGGTCGCGCTCGAAAAGTACGAGCGGATGAGCGCGTTACCGATCGCGAAGGTGAAGGTGGCAGTGAGGAAGCACAGTCCGACAAGGACTGCGGTCTTGCTGACGGATGTCGTGGTCGGCGTCGGAGCGGCCATGGCCGCCACGGACGTGGCGGTTGGGTCCATCGATCGGTCCAGCGTTGCTGTCTTCATGGTCACTCCATTCGGTGAGCTTACGTTGTAAGTATCGTATACTTACGTCGTAAGGTTGTCAAGGACAGCCGAGAGGGAATCGGGATTGCCCACGGCGGACCGATACCTCTGTCGGCGGGCAGGGTGCCACAACGGGCAGAAGGGCGGGTTGCAGCGTTCAGGTCGAGTCGCGGGCCCTTCCGAGCCCGTCGAGAATCAGGTCGAGCCCGAACTCGAACTCGTCGCCATAGTCGTAGCCGGGCTGGAGGATGTGCTCGACGGTGAACTCGGTGAGGTGGGGGTACTCGTCGGCGGGGACCTGCGCCATCATCTCCTGCGCCACCTCGGCCGTCTCCTCCTCGGTGTCGCCCAAGGGCAAGGTGGCCTCTTGCAGCGCGAAACCGTAGATGTAGCTGTCGAGGGCGGAGAACGCGTGGGCGGCCATCGGGATCGAGAAGCCTCCCGCACGAAGGCTCCCGATGACGGCGTCGTGGTGGCGCAGCGTGGCGGGGCCGGGTGAGTCCGGGTCGACATCAGGGCGATCGCCCAGGGATGGCGCCGCAGCGCCTGGCGGGCGGATTCGGCCCGCTCGCGCATCGCCGTCTTCCAGTCGACTCCACCTGCGGGCAGGTCGATCTCGCCGAAGACCAGGTCGACCATGCCGTCGAGGAGCTGGTCCTTGTTGGCCACGTGGTTGTACAGCGACATGGCCTCGACCCCGAGGGCTTCGCCGAGCTTGCGCATACTGAGCGCCGCGATCCCGCTCTCGTCGGCGAAGGCGACGGCAGCACGCAGCACCCGCTCCCTGCTCAGGGGATCCGGGGCTTTGTGGCCGGCTTGGTCTTCGGAGCCATCGGCTTTCCTCCACGTCGATGCCTTGACTTCCTTACGCCGTAAGTATATCGTCAACTTACAACGTAAGCCATGATCATTGGAGAGATCATGACGAGAGCAACGCTCACCCGGCCCACGGACCCGACGACCGCGTCCCTCGGCGCCGGCACGATGTCGGTGGCTCAACACGACCTCGGCTCCCCGCCCGAGACCCTAAGCGAGGGCGAGATCACAGGCTCGCCGAGACGAACCACTCGATTCGCAAGGCCAGCACCACTGCGGGAGTCGGACTCCTGGCCATGTCGGTGCTCTCGGCCTTCGGATACCTCGTCGCCGTCAAGGGGCTCGTGGTTCCGGAGAATGCCGCACGGACAGCCACGAACCTGGCGGCCCACGAGAATATGTTCCGATTTGGCATCCTGAGCCTGTACCTGGTGGCCGCACTCGATGTCGTCGTCGCGTGGGCGCTGTACCGCGTGTTCAAGCCCGTGAGCAAAGCCGGCTCGAAGCTCGCAGCATGGCTCCGAATCGCGTACGCCGCGGTCTTCATGGTGGCTATCAGCCAACTCTTCGGAGCGCTCCGCCTACACGCCCAGGCGCTCCAGCACATCAACACCTTCACCAATATCTGGGACGCTGGGCTCGTCCTCTTCGGTCTGAATCTGTTTGTCCTGGCCTATCTGGCCTATAGATCGGGGTATGTCCCGAAGCTGCTGGTTGTCCTGCTCGCCATCGCGGGTTTCGGCTATGTCTTCGACACCGTCGTCCGGGTGCTCGTCCAGGGCGCCACGTCAGATGTCTCCGCGATCACGGGCATGGGCGAGTTCGTGTTCACGCTCTGGCTTGTTATCCGGGGGCGCCGCAGTACAGTGCGCGACTCGGTTAGGTGAGGTGCCTAGCACCCCGTCACTTCCTCGTGAAGGGGGGTGCCATGCCCCACAACACCGGGTTGGCGGCGCTTATGGCCTGCCCTCGACCGGCACATCCGGGCGTGGTGCGTCCTGAAAGGGGAGTGGTGACGATGTAGAAGATCGCCAGCACGAACCGTGCTGTGCCAGGGATGGAGGTAGGCCCTCCGGGTTCGCCGTGCAGGCGGAGATCCCAAACCGCCGCAGTGTCATGCCGGTCAAGAGCCGGGGTGGGAAGCGACTGCGGAGAAGGCCCGCAACCAGCGGGTCAGGTGAGCGACGAGAAGACGAACATGTGTGAACCACTGCTGACGCATCGTGAATGTGAACGATGACATCGAAACCGGGGCCAGCAAGCCTGCCTCGGGATAAGGGCGCGCCTGTCGGCGGGTCCGGAGCCAGGGAGCTGCCTGCTCGTGGCCCTGGCGGTGTCCGGTGTAAAGGTGGCGTGAGCTCGTCGCAGGCCCTGGCACGGAACAGGAGAATCTGTCGTCTCGATACGAACGGCCAGTCGAAATGGGTGATGTCGGCCCCCTGGTCGTCAAGAGGGAGAACCCCACGTGGCCACGGCCACGTGGGGGAGAGTACCGATGCGAGGCACAGAGGCGGACCAGCTCGTAGTAGCGATGAAGGCCCGGTAATGGGGCTGGAGCCAAGGGGCTGGGCAGGCCAGGTCACCCATCAGTCAACCCTTCGGGGGAGGAGCTGATGGACGGATCACCGTTGGAAATGAAGTCGTTTGAGATTCGAAAGCGCCTCGTCTACGAGGCGTGGATGAAGGTCCAGGCGAACGACGGTGCGCCGGGCGTGGACGCCGTCAGCATCGAAGGCTTCGCAGACAACGAGAGGGACAACCTCTACAAGCTGTGGAACCGGATGAGTTCGGGGAGCTACTTCCCCGGGCCGGTGCGGGCGGTGGAGATACCGAATGACCACGGGGCCGGGGTCAGGGTGTTAGGTGTGCCGAACACGGTGGACCGCATCGCCCAGACCGCAGCAGCGATGCTGCTGGAAGAGAAGCTTGAGCCGATCTTCCACCGCGACAGCTATGGCTATCGTCCCGGGCGCAGTGCCCATGACGCTCTGGCCGTGACTCGTCAGCGCTGTTGGAGAAAGGACTGGGTGTTGGACATCGACGTCCGGGCCTTCTTCGACAGCGTTCCCCATGATCTGCTGCTCAAAGCGGTCGCTCACCACACCGACGAACGCTGGGTCCTGCTCTACATCGAACGGTGGCTCACTGCCCCCATGCAGATGCCAGACGGGACCCTCGTGGCACGGGAGAAGGGAACCCCGCAAGGGTCCCCGATCTCGCCGCTGCTCGCCAACCTCTTCATGCACTATGCGTTCGACCAGTGGATGGACCGGGAGCACCCCGGCAGTCCCTTCGAGCGCTACGCGGATGACGTGGTGATTCACTGCGACACCGAGGCAAAGGCCCTGTCTCTGTGGGCCGCACTCGCTGAACGGCTCGGGTCCTTGGGACTCGAGCTGCACCCTGAGAAGACGAAGGTCGTGTACTGCCAGGACACGAAACGCCGCCGGGAGTACGAGCACACCAGCTTCGACTTCCTCGGCTACACCTTCCAGGGCCGCCTGGTGAAGGGTCGACGGGGGTTCTTCATGAACTTCTCGCCGGCCATGAGTGCCAAGGCGAAGAAGGCGAAGGGCAAGCAGATCAGGGACTGGCACCTCAACCGTCGCAGTGGTTCGGACCTGTCCGACCTCGCCTGGGCCATCAATCCCCAGGTCCGAGGCTGGATCAACTATTACGGAGCCTTCTATCGCTCCAAGTTGTATTTCCTCGCAAGGCGCATCGACGAGCATCTGGTCAGATGGGCCATGCAGAAGTTCAAGCGACTGCGAGGGAAGCCTCAGCTGGCATGGGACCGGTTGCGTGAGCAACAACAGCGCAATCCTCGGCTCTTCGCTCACTGGCACCTTCTCGCAGCTACTCCCAACCGACCTGCAAGAGCCGGATGAGCCGAGAGGTTCACGTCCGGTTCTGTGAGAGCCGGGGGGTGCGATTCCCCCCGGCTACTCGACTGGATAACCCGAACTGGCGTTTGGCACTCTGACGGCCCTGCGTCTGGCCTCAGGTTCTGCCGATTCCTGCGAGATCGCCGTGGTGCTTTCTCCCAAAGGCGAGGTAACCGATCGCCCCGAGCAGGTGCATGACGATGATGATGATGGCCCACGCCCACTTCGGCAGGTGGTTGACGTCCTCGGCGCGAGCGAGGTCGACCAAGCAGAAGATGTCCAAGGCGAGAAGGACGATGAGAACCGGGATTAGCAAGGCCATCGTGCCCCTTTCCGTGCGATATTACTGAGGATACACCCTGCCCCAGATCGCCGGGCCAGTGACAGGCTATGGAGATCAGTCGGTTCGGCGAGGCGGCGGCATCAGGTCGTCAGTCTCCAGGGTGAACTCGAACGCCCAGTCGATCCCTGCTGGGACTTCGTAGTCGGTCGAATCGACCGGCAATCCGGAACCGTAACCAGTCCCGGACCCGTAGTCAGTCGCAGTAACGGCCTTGCCGCCTTCTTGCACCGTGATCGCAGGTCGCCAGTGGATAGCTGTAATGGTCCCCTGATCAGTCGGGTTTCGATTCCAAGGCCCTCGCCATGGCGCTCCTCAAAGATCGTTCCCTTGTAGTTCTGTACCGGGATACTCACCACGTCGCCAACCTCCCTCCGTTCACCACAACAGATGTGCTCCCAGGCGTCGAGGATGACGGAGACAGCGGCCATACCCCAACGGTATTCCCCCTGACATCGAAGCATCCCATAACACCGGATTTATGGCGAAGCGTTGCGCCACGTGTGGATGGCCTCCTGGGATGCAGTAGAGCTCAGTCCTCGATTTGCCCTGCTCCGATTTGCTCCAGGCGCGCACGCATGACCGCCAGCTGTTCGGGCGGATGCCCGATCCAATCGACGAGCTCACCAACGATACGTAGGGGATCGCGGCTACGGAACGACTGCGTGGGATTCCCGGGGAACTTCTTGTCGGTAACGTTTGGGTCGTCTTCGAACTCACCCGTCGGTTCGACGAAATAGATACGCCCGTGATCCTCACCGACTGCAAGTTCGGCTCCCCATGTGGCGGCGTCGAGGGTGGCGGTGAAATAGACGCAGTTCATCTTCCGGCCCTGTTCAAAGTTGGATTCTCGGCCGGGGACCAGCAGGTCCCCCGCAACAAGCTCCGCCCTGGTGCCGTGCAGGAAGGTGCCAGCCTCGCAAATCTCGAAGGGCACCGGTGTGCGTTCGCCGTCCACGACGGCAACGCTACCTTCGCGGACCCGAAACGGACCGTCAGCGAGCAATATCAATCCTCGCTGCCGGGTACGTGACCCACCCCATGACCTCTCGGGAAGAGGCAGTAGCCGGCAAACACGGCGACTTAGGAAGGTGCCCCGACTGAAAGGTCGACAGCACCCGTCGACAGGCGGCAAGCTGTTGGAGTGACCATGGAAGTTCTCTTCGCCAGTGTTGCTGTAGCAGACCTGCATGTGGCTCTGAACTGGTATGAGCAGTTCTTTGGGCGTGCCGCCGACATTGTTCCCAATGACAGCGAGGTCATGTGGTGTGTAGCCGGAAGCGGCTGGTTGTACGTGATTGAGCATCCCGACAGTGCGGGAATGTCCGTAGTGACCATATCGCTAGACGATCTGGATAAGTTCGTCGCCGATCTTGCGAATCGGGGGATCAAGTCAGGGCCGATCGAGCCTGTCGGTGATGCGGGACGCAAATCCAACATGATGGATGCGGACGGAAACGTCATCAGTTGCATCCAGGTCGTCACGGGCAGCTGACGCAGTAGTACCGACACCGAATGACTCCGGGTATCCCTGAACACCAATGATGTAGTTGAGCTTCCGTGAGGGTCCACCGCCGAGAGGTTGGTCCTTTGTAATTTCGGGAGCACCGGATCTTGACCTGACTTCAGATCAAGTGGATGCACGACTGCACCTGCGCCCCGTCGGTCAGTACTCCGGGATTACAGATAGGAGGCGCGGCGCGCCCCGTTCCAGAGGGGGTGATGGGCCGGTCTGTTAGGAGCAGATCGACCCGCACCGTCACTCCTTTGCGGGACGGCCGTGCCACCCCTCAACCGACTTAAGGAAGGAAGGGATGGCATGACCATCGTAGAAGCTGCGCGTGCTGTGACCGGCGGCATCGACACCCATGGCGAGACCCATGTGGCCGCCGTCTTGGACGAGGTGGGTAGCCTCCTCGGCACCAAATCCTTCGAGGCCAATTCGGATGGCTACTCTGCCCTGCTCTCCTGGCTGGCCGAGTTCGGAGCGGTTGGGAAGGTCGGCGTCGAAGGCACAGGTGCCTACGGTGCCGGACTGGCCCGATTCCTTGCCCGGGCCGGCGTCAAGGTCATCGAGGTCGACCGGCCCAACCGCCAAAACCGGCGTCGCACGGGCAAGTCCGACCCGATCGACGCGGTCGAGGCTGCACGGGCTGCCCTGTCGGGTAGAGCCCAAGGCCATGCGAAGTCCCGGGACGGTGCCGTCGAGGCCATCCGGGTTCTCGTCGTGGCCAAACGGTCAGCCCGCCAAGCTCGAGCGAAGGCGCTCACCCAGATGCGGCAGCTGACCTTCACTGCCCCCGACCAGCTCCAAAACCGCATCAAAGGCCTCCCTGCCCCGCAGTTCATCGCCGCCGCCCAGGGCCTCCGGCTCACCCGGTCGGCCGATCGGGTGATGGTCGCGACGAAGGCATCGCTCTCCTCGCTGGCCCACCGCATCGGTGACCTCGACGAAGAGATCGCCGCGCTGGATGAGAGGATCTCTCCACTCCTCCAGGCCCACGCTCCCGAGCTCCTCGAGATTTATGGCGTGGGCATCGACACGGCGGCCACCTTGCTCGTCACCGCCGGCGACAATCCTGAACGCCTGCGTTCCGAAGCCGCCTGGGCCCACCTGTGCGGAGTCTCACCGCTCGAGGCATCCTCGGGCAGAGTCACCCGCCATCGGCTCAATCGGGGCGGGGACCGTCAGGCCAACCGGGCACTCTGGACCATCGTCATCAGCAGATTGGCCTCCGACCCCGAGACAAAGGCCTACATGGAACGCCGCCTCAAGGAGGGACGCTCGAAGCGCGAAATCGTGCGCATCCTCAAGCGCTATGTCGCCCGCGAGATCTACCGCACGTTGCCTCGCGGCTAACTCCTCGGACCATGGACCTGGCTCACTGAACACCTGTCGTCCATCAGGACTGACCTTTAACCGATTTGCCGGTCCATGGTTCGAGTTCTTCGAGTTCTCCAAGACGCGTGACCTGATAAGAGCTTGCCCTCTGCACCGAGTGGCCCATCATTGGTCTGTCCGCTGTCTTCCCTTCCGAAAAGCCCCTCAAAGACCTTGACTTCATCCATAGGAGCGTCGGCAGAGTGTCACACTCCGGCACGAGTGGGGCACCCTCATTGGCCTGCTCGCTGCCTGATGTTCGGCAATACTGATGCCGTGCTCGCTCGGCGGATCGCCACTCTTGCCTGTCCCATATTGGGGCTCGGGTTGGCGCTTTCGGCGTGCAGTTCGTCGGGGCCATCTTCCGCCACTCAGACTGTCTCGCCACAGTCGGCTTGCTCATTGCTGACCGCCCAGGAAGCCAGCAACGCGCTCGGGGAAACCGTCCAAGCCCCTAGTCAATGCGCCACCTCACCGGGGGATCAAAGTAGCGGTCTCTACCGTCTGTCGGCAGGTCCAGGGACGATGGTCGTCCGTGTCTCGTGGAATAGGCGAACTGCGAGCTCGTTCACGGTGGCCCACAGCGGTAAAGCCAAGTACCTCAATGGTGCGGCCCCGCCGAAGTACGCCGAGGTGACCGTTGGCGGGTTACCCGCCTACTGGCAACTCAGCCCACCAGCGGGGCCGGGAGGCGCCCGAAACCTGGAGAGCTTGAAGAATGGCTACGTAGTGACCATCACGTCGATGGGTCTGGGACAATCCCAAGTGGAGCAGGCCCTGGCGGACATGTTCAACCATCTCTGACAGATGAACGCAACGTCCCATACCGCCGGATATGCCCTGCCCCCAAGCGGCATCATGGGGCACGATCGTACGGTCGGGTTACCCATTCGGCACGGTCAGGCATCCCCGCTTGCTGCTGACCTCGACCCTG
Organism: uncultured Acidimicrobiaceae bacterium; assembly: GCA_963812885.1. Classification (GTDB taxonomy): domain Bacteria; phylum Actinomycetota; class Acidimicrobiia; order Acidimicrobiales; family RAAP-2; genus Bog-756. The sequence goes on from CAWEWZ010000009.1 coordinate 100,023, forward strand.
TGAAATCTGAATCCGTCGTCGGTGGCAGCGATAAGTTCGTACGAGGTCCGGGAATGGTCCGATGGAGGCCGGGCGGCCCAAGTAAAAACCCTGACCAAAGTCGACACCGGCGGCCCGCACGCACTCGAGCGTGGCCTCATCTTCGATTCCCTCGGCCACGGTGCGAACGTCAAACGCCCGAGCGAGGCGGACGATCGCCTCGACCACGGCGCGATTGGCTTGGTTGGTCGCCAGATCCCGGACGAACTCGATGTCGATCTTCAGCTGGGTGATTGGCAGGTTCTTGAGGTAGACGAGGCTCCCGAATCCGGTGCCGAAGTCATCGATGGCCAGCCCACATCCCAGACCCGCCAGACCCCTGGCAAACTCCGCCCCGGCCCTCACGTCGGTCATGAGGGCCGTCTCGGTTATCTCGAAAACGAGGTCACCCGGATCAGCCCCAGCCCTGCGAATCTCCTGCTCGATGAACGACAACATGCCCGGTGAGTCCAGGGACGCGGCCGATAGGTTGCACTCGACGGTCCGCCCCTGAGCTGCCAGTTCGATGCCTCGGCCGACGACCCAGCGGTCGATTTCAGCTATCAGCCCGTATTTCTCCGCGGCAGGCAAGAATTCGCCCGGCAGGACTATCTTGCCGTCGCGGTCCACCATGCGCAGAAGGATCTCCTCTGCAGGGTGAGCCCGGACGAGCGGCACAATAGGCTGTGAGTACAGGACAAAGCGGTCCTCGTCCAGGGCGTCGCGGATTCGACCGACCCAGCTGAGAGCCGCCAGTTCGCGCCGCAACGCCTCCTCCTCTTTCTTCTCTTCGGTGGCGTCCCGGAAGACCACTACCACGCCTTCGATGGTCGCCTCGCTTTGCAAAGGCGCAGAAGAGAAGGCCACCGGGAAGGTTGTCCCGTCTTTGCGAGTGAACGTGGCGTCAGAGCTTCGCAGTGTCCGGCCGAGCATGCGGACCTCTAGCAGTGAGCATTCTTCAGCTGGGATCGGTTGGTGGTCCGCGTCCTGGAAGTGGATCGTCTCGTGCATCGGCCGGCCCAGCAACTCTTCCTCGCTCCATCCCAGCATGCGGGAGGCAGCTGGGTTGACAGAGGTGACCAGGCCCTCCGCGTCCAACGTGTAGAGGCCCTCGGCCATGTTGTCCATGACTATCTGGCGGAAAGCCATTGCATCTTTGCGTTCGGTGATGTCCACGACGACGTTGCCAACGCCGATTATCTCGCCGTCTACCCGCACCGGGTAGAAGCTAGCCAGGAAGTGGGTGACCCGCATCGGCCTATCCACGCTGGTGCGGGTCAGCAAGATGTTGGACACGTGCTCGCCCGCCAGCGCCCTGCGATAGACATCTTCGAGTTCGGGCCACAAATCTGGAACCGCTTCGGCAACAGTGCGTCCGATCTGTTCGGAAACAGTCCGGCCATCGATATCGGCCAGTCGCTTGTTGATCCGCACGATCCGGAGATCGTGATCGACCAGTTTGAAGCCAACTGGAGCGGCGTCTCCTATGGTCTCGAGAAAGCTGAGCGCCTGCACCGCCTCCTTCTCCGACTGACGCAGGGAAAGCTCCAGGCTCCGTTGGTCGTCGATATCGGTCGCCGTTCCGATCCAGAAGTTCACCTCGCCATCGGAGCCGCGTACCGGCTCGGCGCGGAAGGAATGCCAGCGATACACCCCGTCGAATCGACGGAACCGACAATCAGCGGAGTACTCCGTCCTCGCAGCGACTGCCTCGGCCCAAGTTCCTTGGCCAGCTCCTGATCATCGGGATGAGTCGCGGCCAGCCATCCGCCGTCACCGTTCTGGGTCGGGCAGTGACCCGTATATGCCAAACCACGAGGGTTCAATGCCATGGTCAGCCCGTCCGCCGACGCCGTCCACACCACATGGGGCACCGAGTCCAGGATCAGCTGAGCGTCCACCTCAGTCCGGCCGGCGAATGACCCGACCCTTCGAGCGAAAGTCGGGAAACTGAGGGCATATCTAGCGTCATTACATCAGCGTCGGACGCACCTGGGGGGTACCTTTAGCGCCAATGTTCAGTTTTCCAGGGAAGGTGCAGCCGGCTGATCTCCTTCTGACCGATAGAGGCGGGTTCCCGCCTGTCGTGAGATGCCCAGCCGGGCAGACGCGTCCGTGATGGAAAGGCCCTCCTCATCGATCATGGCGCGGATTACTCCCACCCGCATCGACTGGATCTCTCTCTCGAAATGGCGAAATGCCTCTGCTGCGCTCAGCCGGATATCCCGGCCGCCCTCGCTGATCAGATCGTCCACAATCTCGCTTATTTGTCGGCCTGCGAGCCGGGCCTCCTGCGCTCTATGGAGAGGGCGGACCGCGGCTTCGACCGACTCGCATACGGTCCGGCCAGATTCAGACACCCTCTGGACGGAAGCCACGAACCAGTCTTCTGCCATGAGCCCTCCGTGCTGACGACCCCAATCACAAGTATCGCGCAGACGGTCGCATGAATTGATTTAAATAGCGAATCGGAGGGTGTCCCCGAACAATGACAATGGCCTTCAGGATCCACCGCTTCGCAGCTGGTCCTCAATAGCTTCGGGAGCACTGGGAGATTTGGCCTGACTTGCAGTCATGAGGCGTCCTCGGGCGTCGTCGGCCGAGCTCTTCCAGCGGCACATTGAAAACGGCACGCCCCGTCTCTGAGGTTGGGTGATTGGTCCGGGTTGCTACCAACAACCTGGACCGCCCGTCGCTCCGATCAAGGACGGCCGTGCCACCCCTCAACCGCTAAGGAAGGAAGGGATGGCGATGACCATCGTAGAAGCTGCTCCCGGGATCACGGGTGGTGTGGACACCCACCTGGACAAACACGTTGCTGCAGCACTCGACCCGTTGGGTCGGCTCGTCGGCACCGAGTCGTTCAATGCCGACGCCGGCGGCTACAAGGCGCTGCTGGTCTGGCTCGAGGGATTCGGTCAGGTGACCAAAGTCGGCGTCGAGGGCACCGGTTCCTATGGGGTCGGACTCTCCCGGTTCCTGCGACGGAAGGGCGTCGAGGTCGTCGAAGTCAACCGACCCAACCGGCAGTCCCGACGCAACCAGGGCAAGTCCGATCCACTCGATGCGGTCGAGGCCGCCCGGGCTGCCATCAGTGGTCGGGCCTCGGGGACGGGCAAGACCAAGGACGGTCCTGTCGAGGCCATCCGGGTCCTGGTGGTGGCCAAGCGATCGGCCCGACAGGCTCGGGTGAAGGCCGTCGTCCAGATGCGCCATCTGGGAATTACCGCCCCTGACCAGCTCCATTCCCGACTGAAGGGCCTGTCGGTCACTGCCCTGGTGGCCGAGGCAGCAAAGCTGCGGTCGACCCGATCGCCCGATCCGGTGACCGCGGCCACCAAAGCGTCGCTCGTCCTCGCTTGCTCACCGAATCCAAAGCCTCGACCGAGAGATCGCCGAACTCGACGAGAAGATTGAGTCGCTGCTGCTCGTCACCGCCCCCGACTTGCTCGGTCTGTTCGGCGTCGGGCCCGACACCGCCGCCTCACTCCTGGTGGCCGCCGGCGACAACCCTGAACGACTGCACTCGGAGGCCGCCTGGGCCCACCTGTGTGGCGTGTCTCCGGTCCCGGCCGACTCGGGCAGGAACGCCGGGCATCTGCGCCGGCACACCGGTGGCGACCGTCAAGCCAACAGCGCCCTGTGGCGCATCGCCATGGTCCGGATCGCTCATGACCCAGAGACCACCGCCTATTTCGACCGCAGGGTGAAGGACGGACGGACCAAGCGGGACGTCATCCGGATCCTCCAGCGCTACATCGCCCGCGAGACGTATCGCTACCTCCCTCGCGGCTGAATCCCCGGGCCGTGGGTCTGGCTCATCCCCTAACTGTCGTCCTTCGGGACTGACTTACCGGTGACCCGCCGACCCACGACTCGGGACCAATCCCACCAAGACGCGTGACTTCATAAGAGCATGCCCTCGCAGCCTGAGTGGCTCATCACTGTTTTGTCCGCTGTCTTCACTCCGGAGTCCCTTTGAAGGCCTTGACATTGATAGGAGCGTCACCGGCTAGAGGCGGCTCGGACCGCCTTCGACCGACCACAGTCAGGGCGTTGGAGCGGCGCATTTTCGCTGTGGCAGAACCGCCACCAACCCCCCTGGAAATAGCAACCGTCCGGAGTCGTTCACGGCTGGAGTGGCCGCCCCGATCTTGACGCAGGTGCCCATTTTCGCGATGCGGTGATCAAGACAAAGCAGATTCGCACCACTTTGGATTCCTAAGCTGGTCGAGGTGATACAAGTTCCGGTAGAGTTCGATACTGGTCCGACGGCGTCAATGGCTTCCATTCCGCTGCTGGTCCCTCCGCAGCCCAAGGACAGTCCAGCAACGATCCCAACTGCGATCCCAGCGGCCAAACGTGAAACGTCCATGGGACCATTGTGCACTACGCACGCGAGAGTGCCCCCTATGACCGGCTCGGGGCGCATTATCGACCGGCGCCCGCTTGCTCGCAGCAAACCGCCCGTGATTGCGGGCCTTCTCCGCAGTCGCCGTCGTCGACTCGGCGGCCGCCGCTCTCCCGGTGGTAGGGGGCACCCTCCCCTGTGAGCTGCGGTCTGGGCGATGCGGTCCACCGTGTTCGGCCCGGGGCCTGGCCGTTTGGCTGTGTTGAGGCGATCTGGACGGTGATTGCCGTACATCGTTACTGGGCGGCGACGCATGAGGAAGCCGCTACCTAGGTGCGTTTGAGGTATGGCCTATGAGCCGGTCGGTGGCACGCTGAGGTATCCCCCTGACCGGGCGGTGTGGGGCACCCATCCCTCAGTCGTCTGGCTCCTGTAGGTAGACCAGCCCATTGCCGTCCGGATCAGCGAAGAAGAACATCGGTGGTGACCCATCCAGATGAATCACTTCGTCGTTGTGCAGGAGCACGTCTGCGTTCTGAAGTCGTTGGTGGGCGGCTTCAGCGTCACTAGTCCCCATGCGAACTGCCATTGGAATCTCACTATCTTGTGGCAACAGCACGAGCCCGACATCGGAACCGGGCGGCACCACCTCGACCAGCCGTGCTCCTGGCCAAACTTCACGATCGGTTCTCACCTCGCAGCCAAGTACGTCGACATAGAACCGCAGGGCAGCATCTTGATCGGTAACTGGAATGGAGACACTCAGAACCCTCGTCGTCATTGCCATGATTCAAAGCTAAGGCGATGAAGTTCTGATAGCAAGCTCCGAGGTGGAATCCGCACCCACGAAAAGTGACCAGGCTGAGGCTTACCCGAGGTTCGGATTGGGCAAACTGCGGTCGCTTGCGGGACAGGCTCCCCCCGGGTGGCACTCCGAGGTATCCCCCCCTGACCCGGTGTTCTGGCGCAGTTCTTGAGAGACTGTTTCCGTGGACGAGATCCTGTCAGGTGGAGTAGCAAATGCTGGAAGTGTCATCCGAAAGGGTGACTTCGTCATTCGCCCCTCGAACCCCAACTCCGAGGCTGTGCACGCCTTTCTCCTTGGACTGAGATCGGCTGGATTCGATGGAGCTTCGCTACCAGTAGAGATCCAGGCGGACGGGCGGGAACGGCTGCTCTTCATTGAAGGGGACGTTGCGGTGCCGCCGTTCCCAGCCTGGGTGCAGACTGACGACGCACTCTCCTCGACCACCGCCCTCATTAGGTCCTTTCACGAGGCTTCGTCCCGAATGCCCGTCATCCCGGCAAAGTGGAGCGACGAACTGGCTGATCCGTGCGGCGGGACGATGATCTGCCACAACGACGTGTGCCTTGAGAACGTCGTCTTCAGGGATGGTGAGGCCGTCGCACTCTTGGACTTCGACTTTGCCGCACCAGGTCGGCCCCTCTTCGACCTCGCAGCCTTTGCTCGGATGTGCGTGCCCATCGACGACGACCTCAACGCCAGCCGCCTCGGGTTTGCCGACCTAAATCGTCCTGCACGCCTTCGCCTCGTCGCCGATACCTATGGGCTCGACGCCGAGGGTCGCCACACACTGGTCGAACTCTTCGACGGGCAGATGGAGAGCGGAGGATCATTCGTCCAGCACCGGGTTGAAGTTGGCGACCCAAACTTCATTCGGATGCTCGATGAGATGGGTGGAATGGAACGGTACGAGCGTCGAAGCCGGTGGTGGCAGGAGTCGCGAGAGGCATTCGTGCGAGCCCTCAGGTGACAAGCACCAGCTTGCCATCAAAGTGCCGGTAGGGGACGCGCCATAACGTCCGTCCACGCCTCCCGGAGGTGCCGGCAGCGGAAGGGCTGCTGGGGATCCTCAGCAAACCGATGAAGGGCCATTCCTGCTACTGAGCTCCACTCACCGAGGCTGACTCGAACCACCGGGATTGGCGATCAGGACGGCTACCCCTACTGAACGGGACTGGAGCAGATCATCTCAACCCGCTGAACGGTCCCGATCTCCCTGTCAAGCTGAGGGGCATCGACGTACCGGTCCCAACAATCGCGTATTGGGGTGTCGCACCTAGTTTCACGCTGTCGGATCCGGAGCACGGCCTCCACGCTTGACGAGGCACGATGCGACGATCTGCGACACAAAGCAACACCTGGCTCCCCAATTGGGCGTTCTCATAATCCCTCGGTCGCAGGTTCGATCCCTGCCTGCCCCACTTTTGGATGGATGGTCCGGGTGATGCTTGACACGGCTCCGGTTGGTGCTTGACGCCTCGGTCCTACCGAGCCGCTTCGTTCTGATGCGGATGGAGCCCGGCTTCGTGGTGAAGTCACGAGGAGCGGGAATCACGCACGAGGAACGGTCTCAGCGCATTCAGGTGTTCTCGTTGCCATCGAACGCAGTCGTCAGCCCCTCCAGATCGGAAACGGTCACCGTAAGTGCCGAATGGCCGCGTCTTCGCAGTGGCGAGGGAACTTTGTCTTCAAAATGAATGCACACCCCTCCGTCGCGATTGGTTCCAAAGGTCAGCCCATCGTCAGCGCGCGACATGCGAACCCCAACGGCAGTCCACCACCGGTAGCCCCGGGTGATGTGTGCACCCGTGATGTTCGAAAGAGGGGTGGCGATCTTGAACATGCCAAAGGTTGCTACAAATCCGCCCTCATCGGTAAGGGTGACGCCGTCTTTTCCGGGCCGCAGGAGAAATGGCAACAACACCGGCAGATACCGCTTGTCGATGGCGTATCCGAAGTGTTCGGCCACCCTTCCGACACTAGGCGGTTTCGAAGGTGCGCCAGGGACGCCGACAAGGATCACCGCAAACCCGATCAGGGTCAGCTACCGACGCTCCATGAAGGCGTGGACGATGGACCCAAGTAGGAAAGCGACAGGGTCAGGATGGTGCGTGAGGAGCCTGTTACGCAGAGAGACCGAGGATCTCATTGAGTGTGCCACCCACCATGGCCGCCTTCTCCTCGGCCGGTACACCGTCGAACAGCTTGCCCATCAGTTCACGGCTGCCACGGAAGGTTCCCTCGGCGTGCGGATAGTCGTTGCCCCACACGATGGTCGACACACCGGTGATGTGGCGGCAGGCGACGGCCACCGGGTCGTCCTGGAACGAGACGTGGAACTGCCGTTGGACGTACTCGCTGGGCATCAGCGGATACGGCCACTTCTCGTTCAGCTTGAACAGCTGGGCCATGCTGCTCTGCTCGGTGGGTGGCCGGGACTCATCCCAGACACCCAGCCACCAATCAGGGTCCTGGCCGATCCCCGTGATCCAGCACTTGTCCATGCTGCCCACCAACGAACCGAGCCAGTGGGCGTTGAACTCGATCAGGGCGAAATGGAGGTCGGGGTAGCGCTCGGGCACGCCGCCGCCGATGAGCTGGCAGATGATCTGCTGGGGCACGATGGTGCTGTAAATCGCCTGGGTGACCATCCGTTTCGATGCTGACTTCTCCGTCACCGGTTGGTTGACCTGTTCGGCGTTCTCCATGACCACCTTCAGCGTGATTGCCTCGGGGTCGTTGATCTTGATCCCACCCGTCTGAGTGTGGAAGAACACCTGGACCCCGCTCGCCTGTGCCGCCGCCCATACCGGATCGAAGTCGCGGGAGTAGTACGGCTTGGGCGGCGTGGCCGGCAGGAGGACGGCCCTGAACCCGCCGGCTGCGGCGCGCTCGATCTCGGTGACCGCATCGTCGACATCGGTGAGCGGGACAGGGGCCGTGGGAACGAGGCGAGAGAAGTAGGGCGAGAACCGCTCGACGACGTAGTCGTTGTAGACCCGGGCGTGGGCGATGGACAGCTCGTGGTCGTCGGAGTAGAGCCCGAAGAGCGAGAGGTTCGGATGCATGACCCCGACATCGACGCCGTCGGCGTCGAGGTCCTCCAGGATCATCTCGGGGTCGCCCTCGGGCATCCGGCCGCCGGTCTGGCGGTACCGGGAGATCGTCCACCCCTCGAACCCGGGCGTGTGGAGGCGCCTGAAGATCCGGGGCCCGCCCTCGACCATGGGTTCGATCTCGAAGTCGTCCTCCCAGACCCCGCGGTGGCGCAGGTGCTTCGGCAGTCGAGTGGTGAAGAGGTCGGTGGGTTCGAGGATGTGTCCGTCCGCGGACACCACGAGTTGGTCTGCTGTCATGTTGTGACCTTCCTGCGCTGCGACGCAGGGTTCGGCAATCGAGAAAGCCGCGCACGCAGTGCCCTCTGGGAGTGTAGACCAACCGGTCGGTACAGGCAACGCCGACAACGGCTCGCCGATGCTCCATCGACAGCCTAATTCCGGGCCATCGACAGACACAGTTCTGAGCCGTTGCTTCACGGCCCGGCTGCATCACTCCAGCAGGTCGCGGATGTCGGCTGCGGTCATCGCCCCGGACTCGAACCCGCCGCCGTCCATGACATTGGCAAACAGCGCCGCCTTCTTCGCCTTGAGGGCCATGACCTTCTCCTCAATCGTGTCTTTGGCGACGAGGCGGTAGACCATGACCTTGCGGGTCTGACCGATGCGGTGAATGCGATCGACCGCCTGCACCTCGGTGGCCGGGTTCCACCAGGGGTCGAGAAGGATGCAGTAGTCGGCCTCCGTCAGGTTGAGGCCGAACCCTCCGGCTTTGAGGCTGATCAGGAACACCGGGGCGCGGCCCTCTCGGAACTCGGCGATGATCGCCGGTCGGTTCCGGCTCCGACCGTCCAGATAACAGTGATCGATTCCGGCCCTACGGATCCGATCGCGAGCCAGGTTGAGGAAGCGGGTGAACTGGCTGAACACGAGGACCCGGTGCCCGTCACCGACAATGTCCTCGAGCATCTCCAACAGGGCATCGAGTTTGGTCGACGGCACTCCGGCGTGCTCGGCATCGATGAGCGACACGTCGAGGCTCGCCTGTCGGAGCAGGGTGAGCGAACGGAAGATCGCGAAGCGGTTCTTGGCCACGTCGCCCAGGAGCCCGAGAACGTTCTGGCGTTCTCGCTGCAGATAGGTCTGGTAGATCTTTCGGTGCTTCGGAGAGAGGTCGAGCTCGAGGACTTGTTCCTGTTTGTCGGGCAGGTCGCTGGCCACCTGCTCCTTGGTGCGCCGCAACAGCAGCGGACGGACTCGTCGTCGTAGCTGGGCCAACCGCTCGGCGTCAGCCTTCCTCTCGATCGGCACCCGGTAGTACTCCGCGAAGCGGTCTGGATTGGCGAAGAGGCCGGGTGCGGTGATGGAGAGCAACGACCACAGCTCCATCAGGTTGTTCTCGATCGGTGTCCCGCTCATGGCTACCTTGAAGGCGACCGGCAGTGACTTGGCCCGCTGATAGGTCTGGGAGTGCCGGTTCTTGATGAACTGCGCCTCGTCGAGAAAGAGGCCGGCCCACTCGACGGGGGCGTACTCGTCATATTCGATCCGGAACAAGCTGTAGGAAGTGACGACCACGTCGGCGTCAGCGGCCACGTCCTTGAGGGTCGTCCCCCGGCGACGCCCGGTCTCGGTGACGGTGACTGCGTTCAGATCGGGTGCGAACCGGCGGCATTCCGCAGCCCAATTGCCCACAACGCTGGTCGGCGCCACCACCAGATATGGAGCGTCGGTCAGACCCCGCTCTCTGGTGTGGCACATCAGGGCCAGCGCCTGCACCGTCTTGCCGAGCCCCATGTCGTCGGCGAGAACGCCACCAAGCCGGTGCTCGTAGAGGAAAGCCAACCAGTTGAAACCGGTGTGCTGATACGGCCGGAGGGTGGCGCACAGATTGTCGGGTGCGGAATGCTCGGCCCGGTCGGCGGCGCCGGCGAGGGCGCGCACCGAGTCCTCCCACTGACCGGCCTGGGCGGTAACCACCCCAAGGTGCTGGAAGTCCTCCCACAGGCTGGCTTGGAACCGACTGAGGCGGATGCCGTCTTCAGGCGCCTCGTGGAGCGCACGCGCCTCGGCGATCCGCTCAGCGAGTTCCCGGAGGTCCGCCCGGTCGAGCGAGAAGAAGGTCCCCGACGGCAGGATCAGGTGCGACTGGCCCTCGGCCAGGGCCACGAAGAGCTCTGCGAACGCCACCTCTTCATCATCCAGAGTCACTGTGATCGTCAGGTCGAACCAGTCATTGTCGATTGATTCCGAGCCGCTCAGGCTCACCACGGGGGCGGCGTCAGACTCTCGGTATTCGACCTCGGCGCCGGTTCGCTCGACCTCGACGCCCTCGATGGCCTCCAGCACTGGAAGCAGGTCGGTGACGAACCGGACGGCCGCCATTCCCTCGAGCTGTGCCTCGGGAGCCAGTCGCTCGCCGAAAGGCGTGCGCTCGAACAGGTCGGGAACGGCGCGAACGATCGCCGTCACCGCTTCGATGATGGAGTCCTCGGCGGTTCGTCGGTGGCCTCGCCTCGGATTGCCCCACAGTCCTTCTCTTCCGCCCCGCCCCTCTGCACCTCGCGCCCATGTCAACTCGATGCGGTGGCCATCGCCCCGGTGGACGGTGAGGACAAGCCGGGGTGGCCGGACTTCGGGAAGTTCGACCGACCCGTTGCTCGAGGCCACCGCCACCCGGCGGCGGAGCTTGGGGATGAGGGTGCGCACGAAGCGCTCCTCGTCGTGACCAGGCACATCAACCTTGGCCATTCTGAGGAAGGAACGCAGGTTGTCATCCACCGGCGTGGTCAGCGCCGCGAGACCGAGTCCGAGCGCCTGCGGCGTGCGGGTTGGGCCGGGTGGTTCGTCCCACCACGCGATTCCGTGCGCGGGGCTGCCGATGAGCATGGATGTCTCGAGCGGAAGGTGTTGGTCGTTGGTCCCGATGCGGGGCTCGACGCGTAGGCCCGATTCCGCCCTGGTCACGTCGATGGTGACTTCGGCGTCCGAGGGGAGGAAGGTGACCGGCCGGGCGTTTCGCCCCGACTGCAACAGGGGGAGCCCTAGGGCCCGGGCTTCGCCCAGAAGATCCCACAGCCGGCGACTGTTGATGGTCTCGAGTCTCACCACCTCGTCGGTGTAGCTGTATACGCTCCGGCGACCGGTCAGCCGGCTGAGCGCCAGAAGTTCCTTGACCAGCTGGAGCTGCTCGGCGGCCCGGGGGGTCTGTGCCGGCCCGTACCGGTAGTAGTCGAGGCTGGCCCAGGAGATCCCCGTCCTGACCCAACTCCCGTGTCGTCCGGGTACCACCGGCCGAACCCGGATCCCTGGTCCGCCCGCTCCTGATCGTCCCGCCTCGAGGATGAGTTCGAACTGGAGCCCGATCTCCTCGACACCGACCTCCTCGGCCTCACCTCCATCGGAGTCGAGCAGGCCCCACAGCGGTAGCTCCCAGTCCGTAGGCCCCGGTTCCCGCCCGACCCTCGAACTGGGTGCGCTGCCGGCGGGCGTGGCCTGGGAGGCGCCACGGGAGTGTCCCGGGTCGCTCTCGACGAGTTTCAGCGACGGAGGAGATTGACCTGAGCCCACGGTCGGCTCCGCGGCCAGGACAAGGGCCACAGCATGCTTGCAGTTCATCCCGACCGGGCAGGTGCACGTGGCCTGGAATCCCGACAGATGTTTCGACCGGGAGCGGGTCAGGGTGACAGTGGCCACGTAGGGCTTCGCCGCCCCACCCTGGACTTCTCCGACCACGTGGGTGTGGCCCGGGCTCCATGTGCGCCTCCGGACCGCCCCGGCCTCGGCATAGCCACAGCCACGTGCGAAGGTTGCCGACCCCACCAATCTCGCCAATACTTCCTCATCGTGGGGAGTGATCACCTTGCGCTCCGTACGTTGGTTCCCCATGGTGGTTGATTCACGGTAGCGCTTGGGTCTGCCACGTCGGCTCGATCCCGGCCCCGGAACGGGGAGACCCACACCCCGTTTCGGGTCCGTCGCATGTCGGTCGCCATTCCGTAGCCTCAGCCGACCTGCGCCAAGCCGACGCCAACACGACGTGTTCGCACCTGTGCCCCCCTCTTGACAGGCAGCCGTTTGACTGCATATTATTCACGTATCCGATCGGCTGCGTATTCCTGGTCAGCGGCCAGACCGGTGATCTGTAGAGGAGGATGACATGCCGGATATCAGACACCGTGTGGCCATCTCGGCCCCGCTCGAAGACGTCTTCGAGGCAATAGCCACCACCAAAGGCCTCTCCGAATGGTGGACCCGGGACGGCGTCCGGGGCGAGTCGAACGAGGGATCCAGACTCCAGTTCTTCTTCGGCCAGCCAAGACCGGCCGCGGTGATGGAGGTCACTCGCCTGGATCCCCAGGGCCATGTGCGCTGGGAGTGCGTCGAGGGTGCCGATGAGTGGGTCGGGACCAACCTCGTCTTCGACCTGGTGGGCAACGGTGACGAGACAGTGGTGTTGTTCAGCCACGCGGACTGGCGGGAGCCGGGCGAGTTCATGGCCCATTGCAGCGCCAGGTGGGCCTACTTCCTCCTGAGTCTCAAGAGCTACCTCGAGATCGGCAAGGGCACTCCCTTCCCGGAGGACTTGAAGTTCTGACCGGCGGAACGGATCCGAGCATGGTCGATGCCTTCAAGGCTCTGGCCGACCCGAGTCGTCGTCACCTACTGGATCGCCTCAACGCTCGCAACGGGCAGAGCCTCCGGGAACTCTCGGAAGGCCTGGACATGGCCCGTCAATCCGTCAGCAAGCACCTGGCCATCCTGGAAGCAGCCAACCTGGTGACAACTATCCGACGGGGTCGGGAGAAGCTCCACTATCTCAACGCGGCGCCGATCAACGAGATCGCCGAACGCTGGATCAATCGCTACGACCAACAACGGGTTCGAGCGCTATCGGACCTCAAACGAGCACTGGAGGAAGCACCCATGGAGAATCCGCGATTCGTCTACACGACGTACATCAGGACGAGTCCCGAACGTCTGTGGCACGCTCTGACCGAGCCATCGTTCACCCGGCGCTGGTGGCAGACCACCTTCCAAACGGACTGGACGGTGGGGTCATCCATGACGTGGGACAACCATGGGATCATCATTGCCGACCCGGAACAGATCGTTCTCGAATCCGATCCCTACCGGAGACTCGCCTACAGCTGGCACACCTTTACCCCCGAGCTGAACGAACGCCTTCAGCTCGGAGAAGAGGCGTTCGCCAAGCTCGCCGGCGAGCGGCGCTCCCGGGTCGCATTCGACATCGAACCGGTCGGGGAGATGGTCAAACTGACCGTCATCCATGACGACTTCGAGCCCGGAAGTACGGCGGCGACCATGGTCAGGAACGGATGGCCGGTGCTCCTGTCCAGCCTGAAGACGCTTCTCGAGACCGGCGAGCCCCTCGCTTCGACCCGACCCGATCGGGTGGCGAAGTAGATCTCGTCCACTGGCCTTCGACGTCTGGGCACCGGCGCGCGTTCCTGCTCGCTCCCGATGTGGTCGCCGCCTAGTGTGAGCGTCGTTACGGATCGGCCGTATACGAAAGACGAGGCAGCCGGTGAATTTGAATCGACGACAATTCCTCGGCGGCGGTTTGGTCGGTGCGTCCCTCGTGCTCGGAGCCTGTGACCAATCGTCATCCTCCCCAAGTTCCACTGTGTCGACCGTCCCCAAGCGCAAGGGAATATTGCCGGCCGGATCGCTTCCCTATCCCAAACGGGCCGTGGGATCCGACCAGGTACCAGAGATAGAGCATTTCGTCGTCGTGATGATGGAGAATCACTCGTTCGACAACATTCTCGGGCTCATCGGCAGGGGCGATGGGTTCATACTCGGGCCCAATGGTCAGCCGACGGCGAAGAACCCGGACGGCCGGGGCGACATCGTCCGTGCCTTCCACATGCCGACCGAATGCCAGACCGACGGCGTGGGCAACGATTGGAAGGTCAGCCACGAGGCCTATGACGGAGGCACCTGTCAGGGATTCGTGACCAGCACGTCGGCTGAGGCAATGGGGTACTTCACCAAGGAGGACCTTCCCTTCAGCTGCGGCATGGCCGGCTCGTTCCCCATTGCCGATCGATACTTCTGCTCGGCCATGGCTCAGACCTACCCCAATCGTCGATACCTCATTGCCGGGACCTCACTCGGCCTCATCAACGACACGTTCCCCAAGACCCTCCCGCCCAATGGCGTGATCTTCGAGCAGTTCAACAAACACGGCATCACCTGGAAGGACTACTACACGACGCTGCCGACCCTCGGAGTGTTCGTGCCTTTGATCTCGGATCCGGCACTGGCCGGCGGCCTCGCTCACATCGACCAGTTCTACGTCGATGCCGCGGCGGGAAAACTTCCGTCCTTCAGCCTGGTGGAGCCCGACTACGAGAATCAGTCCGAGGAAAATCCACAGGACGTCCAGTTCGGCGATCAGTTCGTGGGCAAAGTGGTGAATGCCGTGATGTCGAGCCCCAACTGGGCGAAGACCATGCTCATCTGGAACTACGACGAACACGGGGGCTATTACGACCATGTTCCGCCTCCGGTGGCGATACCGCCTGACGATGTGCCGCCGGCCTTGGGACCCGGGGATCCGCCCGGAGGATTCGACCGGTACGGCTTCCGGGTGCCTTGCGCCGTGGTCAGTCCGTACGCCAAAAAGAACCATGTGTCCCACACGGTCTACGACCACACCTCGGTTCTCAAGACCGTCGAAGAGAAATGGAACCTCCCTGCGCTCACCCGCCGTGATGCCAACGCCAACAGCTTGTTCGATATGCTGGACCTTGAGAACAAGCCGGCATTCCTGAAGCCGCCCAAGCTTCCCGCGGCCCCGAATCCGACGCTCAAAGCCGGATGCCTCACCACCGGTCCGGGGACCATCCCACCTCCATCGGCGGTGACGAAGGCCTGAAAGGGAGCCCGAACTACCGAGCGGAGGGCTTCCCCAGCCATTGCGCCTCGCGGTCCCGAACGTATAGTGGCAGGATGAGCACGTCGTGCGGACCGGGACACAAATGTCCCCCTCGTTGACGAGGTGGGTCGTCGGTATGGCCGTCGTGGCCGGTGCGGTCGGTGTGGGCATGGAGTTCGCCGGCGTGCACACTGCCGTGGGATCGGGATTGGTCCTGCTCTTCTTTGCCGTGGCGCCGACAGCGGCGATTGCCGGACTCCTCCGCACATTTGACGATTCATTCGCCCGCCTGATCATCGCATTCGCCACCAACGTCGTCATTCTCGCCTCGACGGCGATCGTCATGCTGGCCCTGGGAGTGTGGTCGCCGACGGGTGGCCTGGTGGCGGTGGTGGCGATCACCGCCGTGTGCCTGACGGCCCAGGTGCCGCAGGTCAGGCACGGAGTCATCGCCGAGGCGGCGTGGTGGCACGAGGCCATGCAGAGGCCGGGGCCGCCCGGACCGGAGCAAATCCCCTGAGGACCGGGCCTGGTACGGAGCCATCAGCCGGGCCGACAAATGACCGGAGCCGGGCCCGGATCGAGCCACTTGTTTGACGGGTAGATTCGGAGGGCAGGGTGATCCCGCTGGAACCAGCGAAATCTCGGGTAGCCATGACCTCGAATCCAAAGCGATTTCGGTACGTTGAACTCGGCCTCGTGATCGCGCTGGTCGCGGTCCTGACCGTGGTCAGCACGGGATCGACCGCTCCTGGCCAGGCGGCTCCACTCTCGGTTGCCACCCACGCTGCCGCTCGTGCAGATGCCTCCGTGGAGAGCGCCAACACGATCGTTGGGAGAGCAGAATTCCAGGTCGGCTACGACTACACGCGGGACGCACCTGTGCCTTCTGCAACCGGACAAAAACCGGCTGCTGTTTCTTCCGCCAAGCGCTTACTGACCTCATTGGATACGTTCCAGAACGTGGCCCTCATGGGATGGGGGGCGGGAGACCCCGAACCCAGACCGGGAACCTACCGATGGAGCTCCCTGGACAACCGGGTGGAAGCTATGGGCTCGACCGTCCCTGCCGATCAACGAATGATCACGCTCTGTTCAGCGCCAGGATGGATGAAAGTGGGAGGCGTGCGTCAGGAATGGAACATGAGCGCTGCCGTTGCCCACGCACACTTTGAGGATTTCGCCCATCTCGCTGCGCAAGCGGCTGAACGCTACGACGGCACCCATGTGGGAGCCAATGGGCAGCGATTGCCAAGGGTTGACTACTTCGACGTGTGGAACGAGCTGAAGGGTTTCTGGAATCCGTCGGCCCACACCTGGAATTACCAGGATTACACCACGATGTACAACGACGTGTACCGGGCCATACGGGCGGTTCGCCCGGGCGCCCAGGTAGGCGGTCCGTATGCGCCGGTGGGGGCGGGCGCTACGTCGAGCACCAACTACCCCTCCTCCATCCGGGGTAGCTTCGGCGTCGTCGACCAGCGGGCACTCAACATCATTACCTACTGGCTGCAGCACAAAGTCGGCGCCCAGTTCATCAGCATGGATGGCGGGCCGGCCACGACCAGATCGAATGTCTTTGCGTCGGGCGACTACTTCGTGGCCGTGACCAAATGGCTGCGGGGGCTCAAGAATGCGACACACCCTGGCGCGGTGACGCTGCCCATCGTCTGGGCCGAGTTCTATCCGGGCCTGAAGTCGACGGCAGGAACTGCCAAAGGACAAGAGGCAGTGGCCGTTGATATGAGCAATATCATCCAAGCCGGTAGGGCGGGGGTCAACTACATGCTGATCTGGGATATGGAGGGGAACGCGGCCGGTGTGAGTCCGTGGACCGGTGAGAGCGTCTGGACAGACACGGTGAATACGGATGGCGGGACGCCGACCAGCTTCTATACCGCCCTGGACGAGCTCCATCACGCCTTCCCACCTGGTACGGCCCTGTACAAGGACACGCTCCGGGGGAACATCTCGGCGATCGCGGGCAAGGAGTACGTCTTTCTGGTGAGCCACTCGGCAAGCTCGATAGTTGTTGACGTCAACAACAAGGATGTTGCTCTTGGCCCCTTTGCCACCGCGGTCGTTCATCGGACTGATTAGAGCCATCGCTCGGCGGAAGTGTGGCCCTCTCGGTCGGCTCCGCCTGATGGGATCCGGCCGGCTCCAGGGTCGAATTCGCCCACATTCCCACAGTCCGAGTTCAGACGAGCCCGGTGAGTGGTGAGGAGTGGAATCCATCGAAACTCCCTGAACATCCCGATTCGGAGGGGCGTACTCACCTATGTCGGCGAACCGCGCCCACGTTTTCGACCGGAGGAATGAGTCGATGAGATATTCGAAGAGGCGAACCCGTCAACGTCGCTCTGCCACTCGAAACCACCGCCGGCCTTGCCCCTGACACGGTTGACGGGGTTGCCGCCCATCCGGATGAGGCCTCGCTCCTCGGACGATGAGTCCCCCGATTCACCATCGGGCTGCAGCTCCGTTCGGGGCCTCGTTGGGCCGGCCCCTCCTTCCGTCGCTCCGACGTGACGGGGGAGGTTCGGACCGAGTCGGCTCCGGTCCACCTCGCACGACCGGGGGAGCTGTTTCCTGGGCAATCTCGGGTCGAGCGGACCAGCCACCCAGTGTGGTGATGAGCCGCCGCCACACCGGAATGTAGCGGGATCCAACCCGTGCCGTTTGCGTGGCTCCTTGGCCACTGACGGTGCTCAAAGAGTCCGTTCCAGACCATGAAGAATCACGATTGGGTATAAAAGACAGGTAGGGGCGAGAGGAGGATGGGCATGGTCCAATTCGGAAAGACCGTGACATCCGGGTATGAGATTGACACTGTCTGTGAACCTGGGATCTCGCTTGACGAGCCGTTTCGATTTCCGGATGCGGTCTCACCTGAACAGGGCGAGGCATTCCCGGTAAGCGTGGCTCCCCCGGCGGGTTTCGATCGCCAGCCCCCCGACACCGAACGGGGGCAGTACCGGTCACTGTCGGACGTGTTGGCCATCGCTCCGACGGTCAGCGTGGTCATCCCGGTCAAGAACGAGGCGCGCAATCTGCCCGCCGTGTTGGGGACGGTGCCGGAGTGGGTGGACGAGGTCGTGTTGGTCGACGGGCGCTCCGTGGACGACACCATTTGCGTGGCCCGGCAGTGCCGGCCGGACATCAACGTCGTCACCCAGCCGGGAACCGGCAAGGGCGACGCTTTGCTCGCCGGATTCCACGCCTGCAAGGGGGACATCATCGTGATGATGGACGGCGATGGATCGACTGCGGGCAGCGAGATCGTCCGGTTCGTCAGCGCGTTGGTCGCCGGTGCCGACTATGCCAAGGGGTCGCGATTTGCCTGTAGCGGCGGCAGTGATGACATCACCCCCGGGCGAAGGTTCGGGAATTGGGTCCTGAGCGGGTTGGTGAACCGGGCATTCGGTGCCCGCTACAGCGACCTGTGTTACGGCTACAACGCCTTCTGGTCGGATTGCCTGCCTGCTCTCAATCTCGACTGCAGCGGATTCGAGATCGAGACCGTCATGAACATCCGGGCCGCCAAAGCGGACCTGAAGGTTCAGGAGATACCCAGCCACGAGCTGGAGCGTGTCCACGGGGAGAGCAACCTCCATGTATTCCTCGACGGGTGGCGGATCCTGAAGGCAATCACAGGAGAAGCCCTCTTGACGGCGCTGGGCGCCGACCCGACCGCCAGGTGGACCGAGGTGTCCGGAGCACCCGAGTGCTCGTCGGTCTCCGGACACCGCCTTGGGCAACGCACCAATGGATCGGCCGTCGGGCCCCGGTCGTCGGCCGTCCCCAGATGATCTCGGTCGTGATCTGCGCGTACACGGAGACCCGCTGGAGAGAGACGTGTGCTGCGGTCGAGTCCGTCCGTGCCCAGAGCTATCCCGACAAGGAGATAATTCTGGTCGTCGACCACAACCGGGATCTCTATGACTCGTTCGCCAGCGAGCTGTCCGACGTGCACGTGGTCGAGAACCAGTGGGAACGAGGACTGTCCGGCGGCAAGAACACCGGAGTCGGCCTGGCACAAGGTGAGATTGTCGCGTTTCTCGACGACGACGCAGTGGCCGATCCTGACTGGCTGAAGTTCTTCGCCACCTCGTACGCTGATCCATCCATCATGGGTGTCGGTGGCCTCACGCTTCCCGCATGGAAGATCCCGCGCCCGTCCTGGTTCCCCCGGGAGTTCGACTGGGTCGTCGGCTGCACGTACCTCGGGATGGCGCAGTCCGGCGAACGGGTGCGGAATCTGTTGGGCGGAAATGCCTCATTCCGGCGCGAGGCCTTCTCGCAAGCCGGCGGTTTCCAAAATGGCATCGGCCGATCCGCCGGCAAGCGCCCTCTCGGTTGTGAGGAGACCGAGTTCTGCATCAGGCTCAACCAGAAGTCCCCCGGATCAGTGTTCCTGTTCGACGACCGGGCGACGATCTGGCACCTGGTCCCGGCCGATCGGTGCCGGTTCTCCTACTTCGTGTCTCGTTGCTATGCCGAAGGTCTCTCGAAGGCGCTGGTCACGGCTAGCGTCGGCGCCAAGAGCGGGCTCTCCTCGGAACGGCGGTACACGACGAGAACGCTGCCCAAAGGAGTAGCCCGCGGCCTCGGTGACCTGCTGCAGGGCGATCGGTCGGGGCTGGGCCGGGCCGGAGCCATCGTGACCGGACTCACCGCCACGGTGGCCGGCTACGCCGTGGGGCGGGCGACGGGTCGCACCCGACCGCCACCCCCGGCCGGGGCGACAAACTCCACGGCGAGTGTGACCCGGGGACGGCAGTGACGCCGTCTCGGTCCTTGCCGGTACCGATCCTCATGTACCACGAGATCGCTCCGCCATCGGAAACCGCCAGCCGCCTGGCCGTCTCTCCCGAGGCTTGGTCGGCGCAGCTCGCCTTTCTGGCCGAGGAGGGGTATCAGACGGTGACGGCGGCCGAACTGTCGGCGGTCTTCGCCGGCCGCGGCCAACTGCCGGACCGGTCCGTGGTCCTGACATTCGACGACGGGTACGCCGATTTCCATAGCCGGGCCATGCCCTTGTTGGACCGGTACGGCTTTCGGGCCACGGTGTTCGTGACCACCGGCTGGGTCGAAGACGCCGGGCCACTGCGCAGCGGCCATCGCCCGGGCAAGATGCTCAGTTGGAGCCAGATCGCCGAGGCCACCCAGGGCGGCATGGAGGTCGCCGCCCACAGCCACTCGCACCCCAAGCTGGACCAGCTGCCGCAGGAGGCTCTCCGCGAAGAGTTGTATGCGAGCAAGGCGCAGCTCGAGGACAAGCTCGGGTCCCAGGTAGGAGGACTGGCCTACCCGTTTGGCTACTCCAGCGCCAAGGTCAGGCAGATGGCACAGGACCTGGGCCACGACTACGCTTGCGCCGTCAGCAACGTCGTCGCGAGAAACGGATCGAACGCCATGGCGTTGCCGCGACTCACCATTCGTCGGTCGACGGGAATGATCGAGTTCGGGCACATCGTCAGGGGCAGCGGACTCTGGCGGATCTTCCTCAAGGACCGCATGATGACCAAGGGTTGGGCCATGGTCCGGCGCACCCGGGCAGCAGTGGGTGGCGATTCGCGTGGCCGGTAGGACGGAATCCGGCGACGGTGCCGTCGGACAACCGGGACTCTCCGGTCGCCGCGGTTGGCCTTCGGGCCGATACCGCGGCGCCGGATCGCATCGGGCCGGATGGTCTCGTCCGGCCGGGACTGCCTTGGCACCGGTGCCACCGGGAAGTCGTCCGGCCGAGCAGACCCTTCTCCAGCGCAAGGTGCAGGGAGCCCGGCGTCAGCTTGCCGATCCACTGACCCGCAACGGCTACGCCCTCATCGCCAACAGTGGGGCCACCGGCGCCCTCGGCCTCGTCTACTGGCTGCTGATGGCCCGCCTCTACCCGACCGCTGAGGTCGGCCGGGCCGCCGCCGTCTACGCGGCGATGAACCTGCTTGCCGGCTTCACGGCCCAGAATTTCAACGGTGCCCTGACTCGCTTCATCCCCCAGGCCGGCCTGCAGACCCGAACCTTCATCACCCGCGCCTATGCCGTGAGCGCGGTGGCATCGGTCGGGGTATCGATCCTCTTCCTGTTGACGGCCAGCTGGTGGGGCTCGTCCTACTCGCAATTCGCGCGGCCCGGTCATCGGCTCAATCTTCGTCGCGTCCGTGGTCGTCTGGGCCATCTTCACGCTGCAGGACAGCGTCCTGGTCGGGCTGCGCAGCGCGTCCTGGGTGGTCTTGGAGAATGGTGTCTTCGGCGTGGCCAAGCTCGTCCTGTTGGTGCTGCTGGTGACGGCCCTGCCCCACCACCTCGGGATCTATGTGTCGTGGATGCTGCCGGTCCTCGTGGCGGTGCCATTGATCAACATGCTCATCTTCGGCACCCTCGTGCCGAGTCACACCCTCCTGACCCAGGATTTCCGGCCCCCGAGCAACCGTCAGATCGGCCGCTTCCTGGCCGGCGACTACTCGGGTGCGCTGTGCCTCCTGGCCACCGGCAGCCTCGTTCCCGTCGTGGTCGCCGCCAACATCGATTCACGGCAGACCGCCTACTTCTACATGGCGTGGATCATCGCCTCGATGATCGACATGATCGGTATCAACATGGCGATGTCGCTCACCGTCGAGGGGTCGTTCAACGCCGCCGCCCTTGCTGTCCAGTGCCGGAAGGCGCTCGGCAAGATGGCCTCGATCTTGCTGCCCTGCGCGGCTGTGGTCGTCCTCGCCGCCCCGCGGATCCTGGGGCTGTTCGGGCCGGGCTACGCCGCCCAGGGGACCTCGGTCCTTCAACTGTTGGCCGTCGCCACGATTCCCAGGGCGGCCACCGAGCTCTATCTGGGCGCCCTGCGGGCGCAGAGCCGGACCTCCCTGGTGGCGCTGATCCAGGCGGTCAGGGCCGCCCTGATGCTGGGACTCGCTGCCGTTCTGACCGGCGCCATGGGTACCGTTGGCGCCGGCGTGGCCGTCCTCGCCACCCAGACGGTCATTGCCCTTCTCATCAGCGTTGGCCTCTGGCGGGTGTTGCACGGTGACCGGGGTCAGAAGGTAACCGGAGCCATGGAAGTCGGCACCTAGTGGTAACCCAGACGACCGATGTGATGCTGGAGGCGGACGGCGCCTTGCCGTCGGTGACCCCCGGTGACGTAGCCCGCCGGTCGCGAGTTCCGGCCGCCATGGTGGTGGGAGTAGTCGTCGGCCTGGTGCTGTTCGCCGCCTCCTTACGCCACGTCGATCTCGGCCGGATGAACGGGCTCGGTCTCCTCTCCGTGCTGCCGGTGGGAGCCATCCTCGGCGTGGTGCTGATCGCCCTCGTGTTCGTGCTCGGGCTCTTGGTCCTGCCCAGAGCGCAGCCGGTGGTCCTCGGCGCCGCCCTCGCCGCCCTCGTCGTGTGCCTCGATGGGGTGACCGTCTTCGTCGAGCCCCTGGCCCGTTTCCCGACCGCCTACCAGATCGTCGGGTACGTCGGATTCGTCAGCAAGACCGGCCACGTGGCCCCCGGGCTGGCCGCGTACTTCAGCTGGGCCGGGTTCTTCGCTCTGATTTCCTTCGTGGCCGGAGCGGCCGGAACGCACGGACTTCAGACGCTGCTGCGGGTATGGCCGGTGGGCATCGACCTGCTCTGCCTGCCGCCGCTCTTCCTCCTCATGCGCAGCCTGCGAATCTCCTGGCGGGCCCGGTGGCTTGCCGGCTTCCTGTTCGTCGTCGGGAACTGGGTGGGCCAGGACTATTTTTCGCCGCAGTCGTTCAATTACCTCTTGTACCTGGTGTTCGTGGCCATCCTGGTCAACTGGTTCACTGACCCGGGCCGCACCCGACCCCGGTCTGACCTGAAGCCGTCGCCGTTGGCCCGGCTCCACCGGCGCGTGTTCGGGATGCTGGAGGCCGGCGACCTGCCACCCCGGCCCGCCACCACCGGCCAGCGAGCCTTCCTGCTCGGTCTGCTGATCGCCATCTTCACCGTGTCGACGATCAGCCATCAGTTGACGCCTTTCTTGCTGATCGGTGCCTGCGTGGCGCTGGTCCTGATCCGACGCTGCACCCTCCCGGGACTGCCCATCCTGTTGGGCGTGATCCTGGTCGGCTATGTCAGTTTCGCAACCGTGGGTTACTGGTCCGGCCACCGGTCGGACGTCTTCGGTGCGCTCGGCGATCTGACCCGAAACCTCACCGGCAGCGTCGGCGGGAGGATCGCCGGTAGTTCGTCGATCCACGGGCTGGCCCTGCACGCCCGGGTCGCGGTTGCCCTGTTGATCGTGGCCTTGGCCGGGTTCGGGCTGATCCGCCGCACGGTGCGGGGAATGGACGATCGCGTTCTCGTCGCCCTCCTCTGTATGCCCCTCCTCATGTTCGGACTGGCCAACTACGGCGGCGAGATCGCCCTCCGGGTCTACCTCTTCATGCTCCCACCCGCATGCGTGCTCGGCGCCTGCCTCTTCTTCCCGGACCCCCAGTCCGATCGGATCGCCTGGCGTTCCCTGGCCACCGTGGGGGCGACGACCGTCCTGGTCGGATCGGCCCTCGCCCTCCCCGTGGCCTTTCTCCTGGCCCGCTACGGCAACGAAGCCTACGAACAGATCCCGCCGGGCGAGCTGGCCGCTGCCAATTGGGTCTACGCGCGTGACGCCGGCGGGGTACGACTGCTGTGGTTGAGCACCGATCCGGCGACGGACAACACGCCGGAAATGCCCTGGTCGTACCAGGACCTGAGCAAGGTCGCCTACCTGCCCGAGCTGGCCCCCCGCCAACCGGCCAGCGTCGCCGGACTGGTGGCCGCCCTCCGCAACGCGGGGCCGGGCTCGTACTTGATCGCCGACCGGACCCAGATCGCGGCGATGCAGGAGACCTCCAGCTACGCCTCTGACTGGGGTCGGCGCTTCAAGGCCTCCATGGCCGCCGTGCCCGGCGTGCGGGTGGTATTCGCCAACAGCACTGCCGCGATCTTCACCTGGCACTGGCCGGCGGGGGCGCCGCCGAAGCGGTCGCCCCAGAGCCCGGCCAAGGCAGCTCCATCCGGATCGCCATGGAACTGGACCCAGGCGGGGCTGGTCGTGCTGGGCCTGCTCCTGGCTCTGCTCGTCCTGCGTGAGTTCATGTGCGTCATTCGGCCGGCATCGGGCGCCATCCGTCTGCTCACCATCGCCTCACTGCCGCTGCTGGTACTGCTGCTGGGCGATGTGGTCCTGCGCTTCGTCGTGATCACCTGATGGCGATTCTCCCGGGCACCAAGAGATCAGAAGAACTCCCGCCGGAAGACGGCTTTGGTGAAGGGAGACCAATGGACAGCACCAGACCGATCGACCAAGCGAACGGGGCGCCACTCTCCTACGAACAGGAGCAGCTGCGGTTTCTGAACCAGTCGACCCCTGGTGCGGGGCTGGGCCATCTGCACAGCACCGTGGCGATGCGCGGAGAGGTGGACGCCGTGGCCCTACGCGAGAGTCTGGCGGCGTTCGTCGGCCGACACGAGATCTGGCGCACGATCTTTCCGATCCGGGACGGGCAGCCGAGGCCGTTGGTGGAGGCGGAGGGAAGGTGGACGTGGTCGGTGGCCGACCTCAGCGGCCTGGGCCGGGCTGAAGCCGAGGAAGAGGCGGGCCGGCGGGCCCACGAACAGGCGGGCCAGCACTTCGACCTGGAGCGGGGACCGCTGCTTCGGGCCCTGCTGGTGCGGGTCGAGGACCAGGAGCACCGGCTCTTCCTGTCGCTGCATCGGATCATCGCCGACACGGCATCGCTCACCGACGTCTTCCTGCCCGAGCTGCGGGAGCTCTATGAGGCGCAGATGCAGGATCGCCCGGCCCGGCTGTACGAGCGACCTCCGCAATACGCCGACTACGCCCGGTGGCAGAGGAGCCAGATCGAGGCACACGGGACCCTGGAGGCCCAAGCTGAGGTTCTGGGAGACCTATCTGGCGGGGGCGCCGACCGTGCTGGAGCTTCCGGGCGACCGCCTCCGACCGGCGCAGCGGACCTACGGGGCAGAGAGGCAGGGATTCGCCCTGACGGCCGAGCTCAGCGGAGGGCTGCGGAAGTTGAGCCGGGATGAGCAGGTCACCCTGTCCACGACCCTGACCGCCGCCTTTCAGGTCCTGCTGTCTCGCTACACCGGGCGGGAAGACTTCTTGATGGAACTGTCGGAGCCGGGTCGGGAACGAGTCCACCGACAGCAGACGGTGGGGTGCTTCGCCGCTCCGGCGGTGCTCCGCGCCGACCTGGCCGGGGCACCCAGCGTTCGGGAGCTACTGCGGCGGACCCACGCCGGACGACAGGAGATCCGTGGTCACGAAGATGTGCCCTTTGGCGCTCTGGTGAAGGCCGTGCATCCAGAGGCGGATCCGAGTCGTGAGCCGCTGGTGCAGGTGCAGGTGGCCTTCGAGCGGCTGCGACCGGTGGCCGCCGCGGGTTGGGAATTGAGCCCCGATGACATCCCCTCGCCGACCTCGAGGTTCGACCTGGGCCTGGAGGTGGACGAGCACGGATCCGAGGTGACCGGGCGGTTCACCTACAACCGCGATCTGTTCGAGCGGGAGACCGTGGCCCGGATGATCGAGCATTGGAGGATGCTCCTCGCCGGCATGGTGGCGGAGCCCTGGCTGCCGGTCGGACAACTGCAACTCCTGGCCCGGCGCGAGTCACAGGTGGTGTTGCGGGAATGGAGTGCCGGGGCGGACCCGGGCCAGGGTCCGGACGTCGAGGACCTGATCACCGAGCAGGCCACGGCTCGGCCTCGAGCCGTGGCGGTGGTGTGCGAGGGTGATCAGCTGACCTACGGGCAGCTGAACGAGCGGTCCAACCAACTGGCCCGCTACCTGCGGAAGCGGGGGGTGGGGCCCGAAGTGCCCGTCGGAGTGTGCCTGGAACGCTCGCTCGATCAGGTGATCGCGCTGGTCGCCATCCTCAAGGCGGGAGGCGCCTATGTGCCGCTGGACCCCGAGGCACCTGACTCACGGACCCAGTACGTGGTGCAGGACACCCGGATGCCGCTGCTGTTGACCCACCACGCCCTGGCGGAGAAGGCGGGCCAGTCCGGCACGGAGACGGTCAGCCTGGACCGCACCTGGGAGGCGATACGCCGGGAGAGCGCCGAGCGATTGGGCGTGGACACGGAACCCGGGCAGCTCGCCTACGTCATCTACACCTCGGGCTCGACCGGCCAGCCCAAGGGCGTGATGGTGGAACGGGACGCGATCACGGCCCACTGCCGGGGGGTGATCAAGGAGTACGCACTGGGACCGAACGAGCGGGTGCTCCAGTTCAGTCAGTTCAGCTTCGACGCGTCGCTCGAACAGATCCTGCCCACGTTGGCCACCGGCGGCCGGTTGGTCATGCGGGGCCCTTCGGTCTGGTTGCCCAGGCAGCTGCTGGAGGAGGTGAGGAGCCAACAGGTCACGGTCATGAACCTGCCACCGGCCTATTGGCATCAGGTGGTCAGGGAGTGGGACGCAGGCGCCAGATGATCTGGTGGACCTCCGGTTGCGGCTGGTGATCGTGGGGGGAGACCGTCTGGGAGCGGAGGCGGTCCAGCTCTGGCGCCAGCTGGGGCTGCGCGGCGTGCGATTGCTGAACGCCTACGGGCCGACCGAGACCACGATCACGGCAACACTGGCCGAGGTGGACCAGGACCAGGACCGGATCACGATCGGCCGGCCGCTGGCGGGGCGCAGCGTCTACATCCTCGACCGCAACGGCCAGCCGGTACCGGTCGGGGTACCGGGCGAGCTGCACATCGGCGGTCGGCTGCTGGCCCGTGGCTATCTCAACCAACCGGGCCTGACCAAGGAACGCTTCGTGCCCGATCCGTTCACGGAGCAAGGCACCGGGCGTCTCTATCGCACCGGCGACTTGGCCCGCTACCTGGCCGACGGGCGCATCGAGTACGCGGGACGAGAGGATCACCAGGTGAAGATCCGGGGCTACCGCATCGAACTGGGCGAGATCGAGGCGGCGCTGGGACAGTACCCGGCGATCGACGAGGCCGTCGTCGTGGTTCGGGGAGAGGGCGGGGACAAGGAGCTGGTGGCCTACGTCGTCACGGGCGGGGCGGAGCCGCTGCCGGAGGGGGAGCTCCGCGGCCATCTCCGAGAGAGGCTGCCCGGCTACATGCAGCCGTCGGTCATCGTCCAACTGGAGAAGATGCCCCGACTGGCGTCGGGCAAGCCGGACCGTCGCGGGCTGCCCGAAGTGGAGCAACGGGCTGGTTCACGGAGTGGGTATCTGGCGCCGCGCCTTCTCTCCCAACACCAGCTGGTGCAGCTCTGGGAGGAGCTGCTGGAGGAGAGGCCGATCGGGATCGGGGACAACTTCTTCGACCTGGGCGGGCACTCGCTCCTGGCCGTACAGCTGGTGGGTCGGATCGAGCAGGTCTACGGGAAGAAGCTGGAGCTCTCGACCCTGTTCGCCAATCCGACGATCGAGCAACTGGCCCAGGCCCTGGAGGGGGGCGAGCACCGAGAAGAGGCGAAGACCCGAGTCCATTCGGTGCAGACGGAGGGGACCAGGAGGCCGTTCTTCTTCCTGCACGGCGACTGGACCGGCGGCGCCTGGTACTGCTTCCCCATGGCCCGGGCGTGCGGCCCCGATCAGCCCTTCTACGCCGTGGAGCCGTATCGTTTCAGCGCCGAGGAGCCGCCGCCGACGCTCGAGGGGATCGCGGCAGCTCACATCGCGGCCATGCGAGAGATTCAGCCGCGGGGCCCGTACCGGCTCGGCGGGTATTGCAACGGCGGGCTGCTGGCCTACCAGATGGCCCTGCAGTTGGAGGCCGCCGGAGAGGTGCTCGAACATCTCGAGCTGATCAACCCCTCCCCGCCGAATCAGTTCAGCGCCCTGCGCAGGGTGTGCGACCGGGCGGGCCAGGTCATGCACCTTGGCATCGGGAGGCGGGCCGACCTGTACCTGCGGGCCCGTCACGCGCAGCGCCACCTCTACCGAACTGTCTTTCCCGGGGGAGACAGGGTGCGGGATTTCGGCAAACTGTTGGACATCGAACCGCGGCTGGAACGGATGGTGCCGCCCCGGGAGGCGCTGTACAAGGACTATGTGGGGCTCTTCAACTGGGCGGTGTACGACCACAGGACCGAGTTGTACGGCGGGAAGATCTCGTTCCTCTGGGCCCGGAAGGAGCGGAAGATGATCCAGTTCTGGCAACCGATGATCAGGCGCAAGCCGGCCGCCGATGTCCAGCAACACGAGGTGGAGGGAACCCTGCTGTCGTGCATCACCGATCACGTCGAGGGAACTGCAGAGCGGCTGGGCGCAAGTCTGGCCCGGGTGGACCAGGACGTCCACGGCGTCCGGAGGTTTGACGGCGAGGGGCCCGGGATGGCCGCAGCCGCGTCCGCGTAACGGTTCGGCCTCGGCGCCGACTGGGCCTCCCGTGCGGATCCGCTCGGTGCGGGCTGGTGATCTGGCCGCCGTGGTCGCCATCGAGCGGAAGGCGTTTCCCCGGGATCCCTGGACGCTGCGGACCCTCCGAGGATGGCTGGCCCGCACCGCGTACGGCAATGTCCGGATGGCAGTCCCACTCGAGCGGCTCATCCGGCTGTTCTGGTTCAACCAGGCCCTCTTCCTCGTCGCCCTGGTCCGCCGTCTCGGCCTACGGCGCCCTTCCTCGCGCTTCTACCTCGTCGCCGAGTCCGATGCCACGGTCGTCGGGTACGCCTGCCTCGACGCCGTTCCCGGTAGCACGGCTGGCATCCAGACGATCGCGGTTCGCCGGGAC
The DNA here is from genome assembly GCA_963812885.1 of uncultured Acidimicrobiaceae bacterium. GTDB lineage: Bacteria > Actinomycetota > Acidimicrobiia > Acidimicrobiales > RAAP-2 > Bog-756. The sequence continues at coordinate 128,879 of CAWEWZ010000009.1, forward strand.
CACGAGGGAGAAGGTATCGGGACAGCCATGCTGGCCCATCTCTTTGCCCTGGCGACGGAGCGGGGATGTCCCGACGTGAACCTCTACGTGCGCGCTGGACAACGAACGGGCCCGCATGCTGTACCGGCGTACCGGATTCAGCGAGGACGGAGTCCTCCCCTGCTACTACCAGCCGTCCGGCACCGACGCGCTCGTGATGAGGCGCCACCTCCCGAGGCCCACAACGACGGCAGAACGAAACGAGGGTTGACGGAGCGTGATCGCCGAACTTCTCCCTGAGGGCGTGGTCACCGTCGAAGGTCGGACCGGGGTTCCCCTGGAGCGACTGATGGCGGCGGAGGAGGCGGCACTCGGGCGGGTGACGGACTATCGACGCCAGGAATTCACGCTCGGACGCCAATGCGGTCGTCGGGCGCTCGCCGGTCTGGGCGTCGCCGCCCAGCCGATCCTCCCTGGTTCCGGCAGGCAGCCGGTCTGGCCGAACGGCGTCGTCGGGAGCATTACCCATTGCCCCCGCTGGTGTGCCGCCGCGGTGGCGTCCTCCGGCTCGATGGCCTCGGTGGGGATCGACATCGAGGAGGACTCGGCGTTGCCGGAAGGTGTGCGCGAGTCGATCGCCGTTTCCGAGGAGCTGGAGTGGGTGGAGAGGGCGGAGTCCGGGGTGGCCTGGGACCGACTCCTGTTCAGCGCCAAGGAGTGTGTCTACAAGGTCCTGTTTCCGTTGACCGGGCGATGGCTCGGATTCGAGGGTGCCCGTATCCACATCCGCCCGGACGACGGGAGCTTCCGGGCCGAGCTGTGTGACGGCCCGCTCCGCGTCGGTGACCGGACCATCTCCGTCTTGTCCGGACGGTTCCGTGTCGGCGGCGGCCTCCTGGCCACGGCCGCCTGGGTACCGGCCGAAAGCCGGACTCCGGGTTGGTGAGGGACGGCCTCCGTCGTTGAGCCGGATCACGCGGGGCGATGCGGTACTCTGCCACCAGTACGACCTCGGCGATCGGCCACGGGAGAGCGTTTCGTCGACCTCGTGGACGCGTTCGATCGGTGGCCGACACGAAGTCGCGTCCCGACCGGCGTCTGGCACCAGTCCCAGAACAGGAGATCCATGGATATCGAGGAGTTCTACAGCATCGACGAGCGCCGCCGGCAGTCTGCCGAGGTGGAATTCGGCACCAACTGGTTCGATGCCAAGGGGAGCCGCTACGAGCTCAGCTGGGTGGAGGACACCGGCGAGCTCTACGTGATGCTCGAGCTGGTGCCCGAAGTGGACTCTTGGACGCCGTTCGGGGACAGCGAGGTCGAAGAGATGCCCGCCGACCGGGTGCTGGTCATGGTGGTCGGCACCATCCCCACGCTCGAGGAGGTGGAGACGGTGCTGGCCGGCTGGCCCGAAGAGATGGCCAAACCCAACGGGGTTGCCTGGGTGGCCGAACGTCTGCAGGAATTCGGGGTCGGGGCGGCGCCTCCCGGCTGAGGCCGCCGCACCGTATTCCGGGGTGCTCGGCGTATGTTTCCCGCCCCGGCAAGGGCGGCGGCTGTAGGGTCCAGGGCGACACAAGGTCGACTTCGGGGGTGCGTGTAGCGATGGAGCTGGTTGTTGATCTGGCCACCGGGGCAGTCGATCTCCGCGACGGCGAAGAGATGGGGAGGTTCTCCCTCCAGGCACTCCGGCGCGAAGCGGGCGACGGCGGGGACAACGGTGCGCTCGGCGCCCTGGCCGCAGCCCTCAGTGTGCACGATGCCGGTACCGTCGAGCCGAACGGCGACGTCGCCGTTCCGGCCGCGGCGGTGAGGCGATTGGCCGGCGAGGCTGCCGACGTCCGAGGCCGTACCCTGGGGACCGACTGGGAGGCCGGGTTCGCGACCATGCTCGAGCATGCGGCGACCGCCGGATGGATCACCGACGACGGCTCCATCCGCGTCCATGTGGAATGGAGGGACTGAATCGTGAGGTTCTCGTACGCCGAGTCGATGGTCGAGCCGACCTTCTACCTCCCGCTGGCCCGGGCGGCGGAGGAGGCGGGCTACGACGGCATGGTCGTGCCCGACAGCATCTGCTATCCCCTCGAATCCGACTCGACGTATCCGTTCTCTCCTGACCACACCCGCGAGTTCCTCGAGGACAAGCCGTTCATCGAGCCGTTCTCGTTGATCCCGGCCATGGGGGCGGTCACCGAGCGTCTCCGCTTCATCACCTTCGTCCTCAAACTGCCGATGCGTCATCCCCTCCTGGTGGCCAAGCAGGCCACGTCCGTCGCCGTTCTGACCGGAAACCGACTGGCCCTCGGCGTGGGCAGCAGCCCCTGGCCGGAGGACTACGAGTTCTGCGGTGTGCCCTGGGAGGGCAGGGGGCGCCGGATGGACGAAGCCATCGACATCGTTCGAGGTCTCTCCGCCGGCGGGTACTTCGAGTACCACGGCGAGGCGTACGAGCTCCCGCCGGTGAAGATCAGTCCTACTCCGACCGAGCCGTTGCCGATCCTGGTGGGTGGCCATGCCCCGGCCGCCCTCAGAAGGGCCGCACGCGCTGACGGCTGGGTTCACGGGGGCGGCGATCCGGCGGATCTTCCCGGGCTCCTCGAACGCCTCGGCCAGCTGCGGGAAGAGGAGGGCACCGACGACCGGGACTTCGAGGTTCATGTCATCTCGCTCGATGCCTTCTCCGTCGACGGCATCCGACGGCTCGAGGAGCAGGGCGTGACCGATGTCATCGTGGGTTTCAGATGGCCCTACGAGGTGGGCCCGGACACCGAGGTCCTCCAGACGAAACTCGACAACCTGCGCCGGTTCGCCGGCGATGTCATCGAAAAGGTGCGGTCATGATCTCGGCCCGCGAGCTGGGTGAGGCATCGATGGCCGCGGTCGAGGCCGGTGATCGCCAGGCCTGGCTGGCCCTGTTCGCCGAGGACGCCGTCGTGGAGGACCCGATCGGTCCCTCGGCGTTCGATCCGGAGGGAACCGGGCAGCGCGGCATCGGGGCCATCGCCGCGTTCTACGACAACGTGATCGCCGTCAACGAGTCGATCAGGTTCACCATCAACCAGTCCTACCTCTGCGGCGACGAGGCGGCCAACGTCGGGGTGATCCGGATCACCTTCGAGGGTGGCGGGGCGGTCGAGGTGGACGGGATCTACATCTACCGCCGGTCAGCCGACGGGAAGATCGCCTCCCTCCGGGCGTTCTGGGAGCCGGACGCCGTACGGCCGGTCACCTGACCGGGTCACCGGCCCGGCCGGTCAGTCCCAGCCGGTGAACCCGTACTGCTGGTGGGGGCCCATCACCGCGCACTCGAACATCCCGTAGCCGACGTGCCCGTCGTAGGTGAACCGGGCTGCGTACTCGGTGAGGGCCCAGGTGGAATAGGTCGGATCCGGTGGTGGTAGGTGCTGTCCTTGAATCACCAATTCGCCCTGGTACATGCCGTGCTTCCAGTCCGGCTCCATCCCGTAGCCGCTGCCCAGCAGCAGGGGGAAGGCCAACAGGGTCTCGACGTCGACCTCGGCGGTCCTCTGCCCGTGGGCACCGAAGTACGAGAGCGTTGCCCCTGTCACCGAGCGGGTCCCCGGCGCGAACCGGAGCTGGTGCTCGGGACGGCCCATCCACTCGGTGTCCCGTCCCGACCCGAGCGGGAAGACCCGGTGGGCGTCCTGCATGATCCGTTCGCCGCTGGGCCGCTCCTGGATGATGGTGACCATGGCGTGGTCCTCGAACCGGACCGGCGCGTAGATCCAGAAGAATCCGCCCGCAGTATCGGTGACCCGGATACCCGGGGGCTCCGGCTCCCCAACCGGACGGACCCCCCACGATCGATCCCGCGATCCCCACCATCGGTCGGGGGTCAGCGTGAGCTCCCGGTCACCGACCTTGAGGGTGCCGGTCCACGAGCCCACCTGGGCGAACCGGGTGGAGTCGAAGGTGACCCGGGAGAATTGACGGTCGAAATGCCGTGACTCGAGGTGGGCCTCGGAGAACCCGTCGTACACGGCGTCGAGCTCGATGCCCCACTCGTTGGGGTCAACGATGACCCTGACCTGCTCGAGGCCCTTGATGACCTCGACCCGGATGGGCCCCACCGAGGGGTCCATCCGGTCGGCGCCGAGGGTCTTCGAAGACCGGACCACGCGGTGGTCGTCCCCCCATTTCACCGAGACGAAGGCGTCGGCCACGCTCAAATTGGGGTACTGGCCGATGCCGATGACGGCAAAGAGCTCGTCGTCGGTCCCGTGCACGCCGTCAGCACCGTGAATGTTGAAGTAGTAGCGGTCGTAGAAATTCCGGTCCGAGGTGCCTACGAACCGCATGGGCTCGGAGATCTGGTGGATCGGGTAGTCGTCCAGGGGAGAGAGCATGATCATTCCTCGATGTCAGTGGCCACTGGACACGGTCGGAGTCCAGTGGTCGCGGCGGTGCGATCGGAGCGTAGCGAGGTTTGGGGCGAGGGGGCGTTCCCGCCGGACGCGGGCTACGATTTGACGCACACACCCGGGCATTGCCGCTCGTCCCCACCCCGACGCCGGACCACTCGTTCCGGCTCGAAGGACGACCAGGGCAGGTCCGGCGCCAACCAGGGAGGGCCCGTGAAGTCGTACGATCGTCTGTTCATCGGAGGGGAGTGGGTGGAGCCGTCTTCCACCTCGACGTTCGACGTGGTGTCACCCACCACCGAGGAGTTGGTCGGACGGGTCCCCGAGGCCCAGGTTGCCGACGTCGATCGGGCGGTGGCCGCCGCCCGCCAGGCCTTCGACCACGGACCCTGGCCCCGCATGGCCCCGGCCGAGCGAGGTGCCATCCTGGCCAAGGTGGCCGAGGCCATCCGCAACGACATGCAGGGCATCTCCGAACTGATCTCCAACGAGATGGGCTCGCCGATCTCGTGGGGAACCCTGGCCCAGGTGCTGGCCCCGACCATGATCCTCGACTACTACTCCGGTCTGGGCTCGACGTTTGCCTTCGAGACGGTCAGGGACGGCCTCATGGGTCCGGTGCTGGTGTCCAAGGAGCCGGTCGGCGTGGTGGCCGCCATCACCCCGTGGAACGTCCCGCTCTTCCTGGCCTGCGCCAAGCTGTCGCCGGCCCTGCTGTCGGGGAGCACGGTCGTGTTCAAGCCGGCTCCCGAAACCCCGCTGGACGCCAATGTGCTGGCCGAGATCTTCACCGACGCCGGTCTCCCCAAGGGGGTGCTCAGCGTGGTCCCGGCCGGCCGCGAGGTGGGAGAGCACCTGGTCAACCATCCCGGCGTGGACAAGGTCTCGTTCACCGGGTCGACCGCCGCCGGCCGCAAGATCGGTGCCGCCTGCGGGGCCAACCTCAAGCGGGTGAGCCTCGAGTTGGGCGGGAAGTCAGCAGCCATCCTGCTCGACGACGTCGATCTGGCCACCTCGATACCGCTCATGATGCCCAACGCCATCATGAACAACGGCGAGGCGTGCATCTCGTTGACCCGGATCCTGGCGCCGAAGGACCGGTATGCCGAGGTCACCGAGGCGCTGGTCGAGCAGGTGCAGGCCCTCAAGGTGGGTGACGCCCTCGACCCGGCCACCGAAGTCGGGCCCTTGGTGGCCGAACGCCAGCGCGACCGGGTCGAGAACTACATCCGCATCGGCCAGGAGGAAGGGGCCAAGGTGGCCGTGGGCGGCGGCCGCCCGGACGGCATGGCCACCGGTTGGTTCGTCGAGCCCACCGTCTTCGTCGACGTCGACAACAGCATGCGCATCGCCCAGGAGGAGATCTTCGGCCCGGTGCTCTCGGTCATTCCCTATGACAACGACGCCGACGCGGTGCGCATCGCCAACGATTCCGACTACGGGTTGTGCGGGGCGGTGTACAGCGGTGACAACGATCGGGGCCTCGACGTGGCCCGCCAGGTCCGCACCGGCACCTACATGGTGAACTCGAGCATCCCGATCGACTTCTCCTCGCCCTTCGGGGGCTTCAAGGCATCCGGGGTGGGTCGCGAGTTCGGCGAGGACGGCCTCGAGCTGTTCCTCGAGAAGAAGACCATCAACCTGCCCGCCGGGTACAGCCCGACGGTGTGATCGGGTCCGGCCCGGGCGGCCGGCTGATCTGCTCGAAGTCCGACCGGTGGAACCAGCGGCCGGTGAAGGAGGTCGCGCCCGTGGATGCCTGCTGATCTGCGAAAATAGCGGGCGCGACTCGTCGCCGGACGACGCCGGTGCAACCGGAGGCACCTGACCCGATGAGTTCTGGACATCCCGCGGCCGAAACGCAGTCTCCGGCGGTCCCCGAAGGCGGCCGACCGATCAGTTTCAGCTTCGTTCCCGGCCTCGACGGCCTGCGGGCCATCGCCGTGCTGGGCGTGATGCTCTTCCACGGCGGGGCTCCCCTGGTCGGCGGGGGGTTTCTCGGCGTGAACATGTTCTTCGTGCTCTCGGGGTTCCTGATCACCTCCCTGTTGATCGGGGAGTGGACCAAGCGGTTGACCATCCGCCTGGGGCAGTTCTGGACCCGGCGGGCCAGGAGGCTGCTCCCGGCCCTCCTGCTGGTGCTCGTCGGGGTGGCCCTCTACGCCAAGGTGTTCGCCACCCCGGGCGAGTTCGCCGACCTGCGGCTCGACTCGCTGTCGACCCTGTTCTACGTGGCCAACTGGCACTTCATCTTCGGGGGCAGCAGCTACTTCGCGCAGACCGCGCAGCCGTCGCCCCTGGAGCACATGTGGTCGCTCTCGATCGAGGAGCAGTTCTACATCGTGTGGCCGCCGGTGGCCCTGTTCATGCTCCACCTGGGCTCGAAGCTGCGACCGGCGAGAAGGCTGTGGCCCATCTTCGCCACCGCAGTCGCCGGGGCCATCGCCTCGGCCGTCGACATGCGGGTGTCCTACTTCGGCCACGCCGCGGTGACGAGGCTCTACGAGGGGACCGACACCCGCTGTCAGGACATCCTGGTCGGCGCGTCCTTGGCCATCGGGATGGCCATCTGGGCCCGGCATCGGCCGCCGCTCGGCGAGCGGGCCGCCCGTCGCCAGCGACCCGTCCCCACGCCGTGGTTCGGTGTCCCGATCACTCCCATCACCGCCTGGGAGATCGCGTCGCCGTCGGTCCGGTTCGGCCTGCAGGTCCTCGGGTGGTCGGCCCTGGCCGCCTGCCTCGCCTTGTGGACTCAGGTGACCACCTCGGTCCCCGTCCTGTTCGAGGGCGGCTACCTGCTCTTCGCCGTGGCCGTGGCCATGGTCATCTTCGCCACCATCACCGCCCAGACCGGATCCCTGTCCCGCGCCCTCGGCAATCCGGTGTTCCGCTACATCGGGAAGATCTCCTACGGGACCTATCTGTGGCACGTGCCGATCTTCCTCCTCCTCGACGCCACCCGGCTCCACCTCTACGGCCTCCCGCTCCTGGCCGTGCGCATCGGGGTCACCCTGGTCGTGGCCACCGCCTCCTTCTATCTGGTGGAGCAGCCGATCCGGCGGGGTCGGATGCGATCGGTCACCGAGTGGAAGGCTTGGCTGATGACCAGCACGGCGTTCTTGGGGGTGGTGGCGGTCACCATCGCCGCCACCGTTCCCGCCGCCGGTAGCGCCGGAGCAGCAGGGATACCCAAGCCGACCGGTTCCCAGTACACGGGGCCGCCCGTGTCACGTGACGATGTTCGGGGACTCGCTGGCCTTCACGGCCGGATGGGCCTTGGCCACCAACAACGCCCAGATCCCCTACGATGTCGACTTCCACAGCGAGGGCCTGCTCGGCTGCGGCGTGATGATCGTGTCCGACCAGATCCTCGACGGAGTGGAGAACCCGGCCAACGGGCCGTGCAGCGCCTCCACCCCGGTTCCCCAGCAGTGGCCGGCCCTGTGGACCGGTCTCGTCAATGCCCAGCACCCCAATGTGGTCATGGTGTTGGCCGGCCGTTGGGAGGTCTCCAACCAGGTGATCCACGGGCGTGACATCCACATCGGTGAGCCTGGGTACGACGCCATTCTCAAGGCCGACGTGGAGCAGGCGGTGGGCATCGCGTCGTCGACCGGCGCCTACGTGATGCTGTTGACCACTCCGTGCGAAGACTCGGGCGAGCAGCCCAACGGCCAACCGTGGGCCCAGGACTCGGCCACCCGGCGCCTCGACTACGACCGGATCCTCCAACAGGTGGCCTCCGCCCATCCGAAGAACGTGGAGGTGTACGACTTTGGCGCCCAGGTTTGCCCGGGCGGTAGGTTCGAGTCCACGATCGACGGCGTGAGGATCCGACTGGGCGACGGGGTGCACTTCCCCTACCTGTCCGGCGCCGACGGGTCCGTCGTTCCCACGGCCAAGTGGCTGGCCTGGAAGCTGCTCCCCGAAGCTGTCCGGGTAGGGAGGCTGCAGATGGCCGGGGTCCCCCTCCGATGAGCCCGGGCGTCCACACCTCCGCCGGGCGATCGAACCGCTTCGTCCCCACCAAAACCAGGAGCGTGGCCCGGGGCCGCACCATCACGTTCGGTTTCGTGCCCGCCCTCGACGGGCTGCGGGCCGTCTCGGTGCTCGGGGTCATGCTCTACCACGGCGGGGCTCCGTTCATGAGCGGCGGGTTCCTCACCATCGATGTCTTCTTCGTCCTGTCGGGGTTCCTGATCACCTCGCTGCTGCTCGGTGAATGGGCGAAGCGGCTGACCATCCGGCTGGGCCAATTCTGGGCCCGCCGAGCGCGCCGGCTGTTGCCCGCCCTCCTGGTCATGTTGGTCGGGGTGGCCATCTACACCAAGGTGTTCGCCACGCCGGGGGAGTTCGCCAACCTCCGTCTCGACTCGCTCTCGACCTTGTTCTACGTGGCCAACTGGCATTTCATCTTCGGCGGCGGCAACTACTTCGTCATGACCGCGCAACCCTCGCCGCTGGAGCACATGTGGTCGCTCTCCATCGAGGAGCAGTTCTACATCGTGTGGCCGCCGGTGGCCCTGTTCATGCTCCACCTGGGCCGGAAGCTGCGACCGGCCAGAAGGCTGTGGCCCATCTTCGCCACCGCGGTGATCGGGGCGATCGCCTCGGCCGTCGACATGCGTCTGTTGTACTCGAGCGGGGCCTCGGTGATGCGGCTGTACGAGGGCACCGACACCCGGTCCCAGGACATCCTGGTCGGTGCGGCCCTGGCCATCGGGATGGCCATCTGGGCCGAGCACCGGCCGACCGAACCGGTACGTGGAGCCCACACGCTGGTCCCCGGGCGTTCGGGTCGCGCCCACCCCTCGGCCGGGACCGCGGGGGCGGTGCCGCCCCGGCCCCACCGGCGAGATCCTCACCGCCGACGGGGCCCGAGCCTCAGGTTGATCGGTGCCTGGGAGATCACCTCGCCGACGGCGCGCCTCCTCCTCCAGATACTCGGCTGGTCGGCCGTGCTCGGCGGTGTCTACCTGTGGACCCAGCTGACCGGTCCGAGCACCTTCTTGTTCGAGGGCGGGTACTTCCTCTTCGCCGTCGGGGTGGCAACCGTCATCTTCTGCTCGGTCACGGCACAGACCGCATCGCTGTCCCTGGCCCTCGGAAACCCGGTGTTCAGGTATGTGGGCAAGATCTCCTATGGCACCTATCTGTGGCACTTCCCGATCTTCGCCCTCTTGGACTCGGCCCGCATGCATCTGCTCGGCTATCCGTTGCTTGCCGTCCGGATCGGCGTCACCCTGGTGGTGGCCACCGCCTCCTTCTATCTGGTGGAGGAGCCGATCCGCCGGGGGAGGATGCGCTCGCTGAGCGAATGGAAGGCCTGGCTCATGACCAGCGCGGCTTGCCTGGGTGTGGTGGCGGTCACCATCGCCGCCACCCTGCCCTCCACCGCCGAGGCCGCCGGCACCATCCGGGTGGTCGGGGCCCAGTACAGTGGGCCACCGGTGAAGGTGGTCATCTTCGGGGACTCCTTGGCCTACCGGGTCGGGTTGGCCATGTTGGCCAGCCAGCCCCAGAACAGCTACGACGTCAACATCTTGAACGGTGCCATCATCGGTTGTGGTGTGCTGCGCAGCTCGGAGTACATGGCCCACGGCGTCGCCGATCCGATGGCCTCGCAGTGCAACCCCTCGACCCCGAAATCGGGCCAATGGCCGGCGCAGTGGAACGGGGACCTGAGGCAGTTCCGGCCCAACGTGGTGGTCCTGCTGGCCGGTCGGTGGGAGCTCGAGGACCGGTTGCTCCGCGGGCGGTGGCTGCACATCGGGGATCCGGAGTTCGACGCCGATCTGAGGTCTTCACTCGAACAGGCCGTGGACGTGGCCACCTCCACGGGGGCCCTCCTGGTGATGATGACCGCGCCCTGCTTCAATTCGGGCGAACAGGACAACGGCCAGCCCTGGCCCGAGGACTCAGCCTCCCGGCTGGCCGCCTACAACACCATGGTCCGCCAGGTGGCCGCCCAACACCCGGCCACGGTGCGGGTGGATGACTTCGGGGCCCAGCTGTGCCCGGGCGGCAACTACACCACGTCGTTCAACGGCATCCAGATCCGTGACGGTGACGGGGTGCACATCGTCCCGACTGCGGCGGCGGGCCAGTGGCTCGATGCCCGGGTCCTGCCCGATGCGGTCAGGTTGGGCCGCTTGCAGATGGCCGGCGACAAGCTGACCACGCCGACCACCACGACCTCGTCGCCGTCCACCACTGTCGGAGTCGCGGCAAAGGCTGCGTCCCCGCCGTAGCCGGCGGGTAGCCAGGGAGTTACGGGGGCGGCGGCGGGATCGATGACGGCGGCGGTGTCTGGCCGAAGATGGTGGCATCGGCCGCCTTGCACTGCGCTTGGAGGGCACCCACCAGGGTCGTTTCCGGCACCCGGTTACTCTCCGACACGGTGGTCATCAGGGCCTGCCATTGGCCGTCGTTGTAGGCCGCCTCGGCGGCGATGGGGAGCGCGGCCCGCAACTGGTCGTACGCCTCTTGCTTCAATCGGGCCGCGTCGTCCTCATCGACCTTGAGCTCCGACTTCTTCAACAGGGTGATCGACCGGTTGATGTGGGTGCAGGCCTGCTTGGCCAAGGTGGCCCCGGAGTTGCCGCAGGCACTGAGCGAGGCACCGAACCCGGTGATGACAAAGGCCGCAGCGGCCAGGCGGGGGAGTGTCGACCGCTTGGCGAGCAGGGTCACCCCAGCCAACTACCGGCTGAGTCGAGGAGATACCGGCTGACGGCCAGGCACCGGTCGAAGACTTCGCACATCATCTCTTCACCGGCCAAGATCCTGGTCAGAGAAACCGGGCACCGGGCCACGATGTTGAGCCGCCGCTCAGCGGCGTCGGTGGCCGAGGCGTAGGAATCGATGGCCGACACCTCGAGGGGGAGCTCGATGCCACCGACCCCGGCCAGGTCGATGGCCAGGCGCAGGAGATCGGGGCCATGGGGAAGTGGAGGCAGGGCCCAGGTGAACGTCAGGGGGAAGTGGAACTGGTCGGGCGGCTCCTGGTCCTCGGGGAGCCCGAATACGGCGTCCTCGAAGGACAGGAGGGTCCTCGGATCGACCTCGAGGGCGAGGTGCAGGTCGAGAGGGCCGCCACAGCCGTCCTCGGGGTGGAGCTCCACCTCCCAGACCTGGCGGAGCGAGTAGGTCTCGACGAAATGACGCTCGTCGTGCACGTGGAACCCATGGTCGACCGAGTGGTCCTTCAGGTCGGCCACGTATCCGGCCACATCGATGACTGCCACAGGCGGCTCAGCCTACCGGTCTCGGGCCCGCTCCGGTATCGTCGGCCAATGGACGACGATGCACTGCTCGAGGTACTGCACGCCACGGCATCGGCGGTAGGCAAGGCCCTGGGCGCCCTCGGCGACTGGGGGCTGGCCGGCACCCGCGACTCGCAGTACCGCTCGGATCTGGCCGCCGACGCCGCGGCCGGGGAGGTGCTCGAGGGGGCCGGCCTGGGGGTGATGTCCGAGGAGTCCGGTCCGCATCGACTGGACCGCCCACTGGTGGTGGTGATCGATCCCGTGGATGGATCCACCAACGCGGCGAGGGGCATCCCCTGGTACGCCACCAGCCTGTGTGCGGTGGATTCGGAGGGCCCCCGGGCGGCAGTGGTGGTCAATCAGGCGTCCGGAATCCGATTCGAGGCGGTCAGGGGCGGGGGGGCCAGAAAGGACGGACAGCCGATCCGGCCGTCCACGTGCCAGGCCCTCAGTGAGGCCATCGTCGGCTTTTCGGGGTATCCCGAGCGGTATTTCGGGTGGTCGCAGTACCGGAGCCTCGGTGCGGCGGCCCTCGACCTCTGTGCCGTGGCCGAAGGTGTGCTCGACGGCTACGCCGTCGTGGGTGGATCGCAACTCGGCAGTTGGGACTATCTCGGGGGGATGCTGGTCTGTGCCGAGGCCGGAGCCGTGATGGCCGAATCGAAGGGCCGGGATCTCGTCACGCTCGATCATGCCGCTCGCCGGACGCCGGCGGCCGCCTCCACCGCCTCGCTCCTGGAAACGCTGCTTGAAGCGTCGGTGTCGTAGGTCGTTCTGTCCGCTGGGATGGGTCGGTTCCACGTGACGAAGGCCGGACGGCGGGAGCGCTACCCTGAATGCGGCCTGGGGGACAACCAGGAAGGGCGTTTAGCTCAGTTGGTCAGAGCAGCTGGCTTACAACCAGCAGGTCATCGGTTCGAGTCCGATAGCGCCCACCAAACTGGGTAGGGAGAGAGGGGCCCGGCGGCTAAAACGGCCCAGGAAGCGGCGCGCAAGGCGGCGACGGCGGGACGCAGGCGGGCACGAACGGCACCGGCCGACAGGGGCGGCGAGGCAGCCACCCGAACGGGGAGGACCGGGGGCGCCGGGGCGAGGGGGCCTAGAGAGTGACCCGCACCTGCGGGATAGCGGCGAAATCAGTCCGAAGGCTGGAGAAGGTTGAGCACGGGACCGACAGCCTCGATGGCAGTCTCCCGGATCACATAGCGGTTGATCCCCCAACGTTGTTCAGATTCCCGCACTTGCGCCGCTATCAGCTCCGGCGTACCGATCCACATAAACGGGGCTCCGAGGAGATCGGCGGCGGAGGCCCCAGGGACGAACTCAGCTATCCCATCTGCCGCTCGCTGGGGATCGTCTGTGATCTCGACGTGCTGGACCAGGGCCTCAATATCAGGGTGACGACCAACCCGCTTGGCCGTCGAATCAACTACGTCGAACGAGCGGTCGAGCGCTGCGGGGCTCCAATCGGCCTCATGTGAGTGACCGTCGGACAGCGTCCTGCCGAGCCCAGTGACTCCGACAATGTCCGCATGCTCCGCTGCGAAGGAGAGGACACGGTGCCCATTACCGCCCACCATTAGCGGAATCGAGCCCTGCACAGGACCAGGCTTGCTCAGAATGGCCTCCCGAAGTCCAAAATTGGCTCCCGATGTAGTTAAGGATTCCCCAGTGAGCAGGCGGCGCACCGCATCTACCAGTTCGATCAGCCGCTCGACCCTCTGTCCTGCCCGAGGGAAGTCCAAACCGACCATTGCCCACTCCGTTGGCGTGTGCCCCGCCCCTATTCCGAAGACGGCACGGCCACCAGACAAAGCGTCGAGCGTAACCAACTCGGACGCCAACGACATTGGCTCCCAGAGGCCGCCATTGAGTACGCATGTGCCGAGTCGAACCCTGTGGGTCACGGCCGCCGCCGCTGCAAGTGCGACGAAGGGAGCAGCCGAGGAACCGGGATGATCCGCTACGTAGAGGGAATCGAAGACGGAGCGATCGACCGCTTCTGCAAGCTCAACCCACTGAGCTCGATCAACGAAGTCGCCTTGGACGGAGACGTGAACCATCGCAAACATCCCATCACAACGCTGGACACCAGGTGGCCCACAACACCAATGATGTAGTCGAGCTTCCGTAGGGGTCCACCGCCGAGAGGTTGGTCCTTTGTAATTTCGGGAGCACCGGATCCTCGACCTGACTTCAGATCAAGTAGATGTCGACTGCATCTACGCCCCGTCGGTCGGAGTTCCGGACAACACACTGGAGGCGCGGCGCGCCCCGTTCCAGAGGGGGTGATGGGCCGGTCTGTTAGGAGCAGATCGACCCGCACCGTCACTCCTTTGCGGGACGGCCGTGCCACCCCTCAACCGACTAAAGGAAAGGAAGGGATGGCATGACCATCGTAGAAGGTGCGCGCACTGTCACCGGCGGAATCGACACCCACGGCGAGTCCCATGTGGCCGCTGTCTTGGACGAGGTGGGCGGCCTGCTCGCCACCGAGTCGTTCGAGGCCAATCCCGATGGCTACTCGGCCCTGCTCTCGTGGCTGGCCGGGTTCGGGGCGGTCGGGAAGGTCGGGGTGGAAGGCACGGGTGCCTATGGCGCCGGACTGGCCAGATTCCTCGCCCGAGCCGGCGTCGAGGTCATCGAGGTCGACCGGCCCAACCGCCAGGACCGCCGTCGCACCGGCAAGTCCGACCCGATCGACGCGGTGGAGGCCGCCCGGGCTGCCCTGTCGGGCAGAGCCCACGGTCATGCCAAGTCTCGGGACGGCGCGGTCGAAGCCATCCGGGTCCTCGTGGTGGCCAAACGGTCGGCACGCCAGGCCCGGGTGAAGGCCCTCACCCAGATGCGCCAGCTGACCTTCACTGCGCCCGACCAGCTTCAATGCCGCATCAAAGGCCTGCCCGCCCCTCAGTTCATCGCCGCCGCCCAGGGTCTGCGGCCGACCCGGTCAGCCGATCCGGTGATGGTGGCGACGAAGGCGTCGCTCTCCTCGCTAGCCCACCGCATCGGTGATCTCGAAGAAGAGATCGCCGCGCTCGATGCCAGGATCACTCCGCTCCTCCAGACCCATGCTCCTGAGCTCCTCGGGATCTATGGCGTGGGCATCGACACGGCGGCCACCTTGCTGGTTACTGCCGGCGACAATCCTGAACGATTGCGGTCCGAAGCCGCCTGGGCCCATCTGTGCGGGGTCTCACCGCTCGAGGCGTCATCGGGCAGAGTCACCCGGCATCGACTCAATCGGGGCGGGGACCGGCAGGCCAACCGGGCGCTTTGGACCATCGTCATCTCGAGGTTGGCTTCTGATCCCGAGACGCAGGCCTACATGGAACGCCGGGTGAAGGAGGGACGCTCGAAGCGCGAAGTCGTCCGCATCCTCAAGCGCTATGTCGCCCGCGAGGTCTATCGATCCTTGCCTCGCGGCTAGCTCCTCGGACCATGGACCTGGCTCACATAACACCTGTCGTCCGTCAGGACTGACCTTTAACCGATCTGCCGGTCCATGGTTCGGGTTCACCGAGTTCTCCAAGACGCGTGACCTGATAAGAGCTTGCCCTCTGCATCGAGTGGCCCATCATTGGTTTGTCCGCTGTCTTCACTTCCGAAAAACCGTCAAAAGGCCTTGACTTCATCCATAGGAGCGTCGGCTATGCCTGCCGACTGGCACTTATGCCTCCGCGGCGGAGTGACCTGGCGCCTCTGCCAGTCGACGATCGATTTCAGCACCCATGATCTTGCAGTCCGTCGCCGGGTGGTCATACCGGCAAAGCAATGCGCCGGAAAGGTAGTCACGGGCCTTGCAATGTGGCGATCTGGTCGTCCAGAGCTTTGAGTCGTTGCCTGGCGATGGCCTTCCACTCGGCAACGCTCGCTGCTTCGAGGATTCCGGTGATGTCGTCTAAGGCAAGCCCCCCGTCTTGGAGCATTCCTATGAAGATAAGTTTTCGGAGGGTAGCAACGCGGTATCTGCGCTGTCCTGAGGTTCGGGCATCGGCGACCAGCAGGCCGACGCGTTCGTAGTAGCGGATCGCCGACGTGGCGACGTGGGCTCGTTCGGCAACTTCCCCGATGGTAAGAAGTGGCTTGTCCATAATCCCACTTGACTTGAAGCCGGGTTCAACTGTCAAGGTGGAGGTGTGGACAACCAACAGGCACCGCCCAATCATCACGCCAACTTCCCCCGCTTTACCGGTGTCGCCGGGCTCATCGCCGCCCTCAGCATGACCTTCGGTCGCAAGGGCGACGCCCGGCTTGTCGTACGGATGAGCGGCATGGGATCGGACGACGTGGTCGTGGACGTAGGGTGTGGCCCCGGTGTCGCGGTCCGCTACGCGGCCCAACTGGGTGCGACGGTCACCGGAGTCGATCCAGCGCCCATCATGCTTCGGATCGCGAGACTCCTAACCCGGCATCCTACAAAGGTGCGATACACCGAAGGCGTCGCGGAGGCGATACCTCTGTCTGACGATTCTGCTTCGGTCGTCTGGTCGATCGCCACCGTCCACCACTGGTCGGACATCGACGCTGGACTTCGAGAAATCCGCCGTGTGCTTCTTCCCGGTGGCCGTTTGGTGGCCATTGAGCGGAGGGCTCAACCAGGGTCCCGAGGCCACGCGAGCCACGGTTGGACCGACGAACAGGCAAGTGCCTTCGCCGATCGATGCCGCGATCTCGGCTTCGCCCCTGTGCATCTGGAGCAAACAACAATGGGCCGCCGATCGACGGTCAGTGTGGCAGCTAGTAGTCCCTGATGCTCCAGAATGCGTGTCTGAATCACCCGGCAAGGGTGCCCCGCAACACCGGGACTGCGGCGATTGTTGACCAGTGACACACTGGAGCTATGCCGATCGAGGCTCTGCTGCTCGACCTGGGTGGAGTGTTCTTGATCCCCGATGGGTCACTGGTCGCCGAGTCGCTCGCCGACGCCGGTGTCTCTATTGGGCCTGCTGACTTTGAGCAGGCACACTACGCAGGGATCGGAGCAGTCGATCAGGAACTCAGCGATGGAGAAAGCACACTCAGGTACCTGGGCGGCTATGTAGGGGCGCTGGGCATCCAACCAGAGGAGCGGCCTCAGGCGATGAAGGCCCTAGCGACTTTGTGGGAGACGCCGTCGGTCAATCTCTGGCGTCAGACCATCCCCGATTCGATCGTCGGGCTGCGTCGACTGGCCGAACTCGGAGTTCCACTCGGGTTCGTGTCTAACTCGGACGGGACTGCAGAGGAGCAACTCGGACAGCACCGTATCGGCCAGGTCGGGCCTGGCGAAGGGGTCGAGGTCGCAGTCATTACCGACTCTGCCGTCGTGGGGCTGGCGAAGCCCGATCCGAGGGTCTTCAACTCGGCAGTGATCGCCCTCGGACTGTCCCCCGAGCGGATCGCCTATGTGGGTGACAGTGTCCGCTACGACGTGTTGGGGTCGGAAGCCGCCGGGATGGTGCCGATACACTTCGACCCCCACCGACACTGCCGGAGCGGTCACAAGCATCGGCACATCGAGGCGATCGTGGAGCTTGAGGAGATCCTGTAGGTCCCATTCCGAGCGGGTGCGAGGGACTGTCTCCAAACACCAATGATGTAGTCGAGCTTCCGTAGGGGTCCACCGCCGAGAGGTTGGTCCTTTGTAATTTCGGGAGCACCGGATCCTCGACCTGACTTCAGATCAAGTAGATGTCGACTGCATCTACGCCCCGTCGGTCGGAGTTCCGGACAACACACTGGAGGCGCGGCGCGCCCCGTTCCAGAGGGGGTGATGGGCCGGTCTGTTAGGAGCAGATCGACCCGCACCGTCACTCCTTTGCGGGACGGCCGTGCCACCCCTCAACCGACTAAAGGAAAGGAAGGGATGGCATGACCATCGTAGAAGGTGCGCGCACTGTCACCGGCGGAATCGACACCCACGGCGAGTCCCATGTGGCCGCTGTCTTGGACGAGGTGGGCGGCCTGCTCGCCACCGAGTCGTTCGAGGCCAATCCCGATGGCTACTCGGCCCTGCTCTCGTGGCTGGCCGGGTTCGGGGCGGTCGGGAAGGTCGGGGTGGAAGGCACGGGTGCCTATGGCGCCGGACTGGCCAGATTCCTCGCCCGAGCCGGCGTCGAGGTCATCGAGGTCGACCGGCCCAACCGCCAGGACCGCCGTCGCACCGGCAAGTCCGACCCGATCGACGCGGTGGAGGCCGCCCGGGCTGCCCTGTCGGGCAGAGCCCACGGTCATGCCAAGTCTCGGGACGGCGCGGTCGAAGCCATCCGGGTCCTCGTGGTGGCCAAACGGTCGGCACGCCAGGCCCGGGTGAAGGCCCTCACCCAGATGCGCCAGCTGACCTTCACTGCGCCCGACCAGCTTCAATGCCGCATCAAAGGCCTGCCCGCCCCTCAGTTCATCGCCGCCGCCCAGGGTCTGCGGCCGACCCGGTCAGCCGATCCGGTGATGGTGGCGACGAAGGCGTCGCTCTCCTCGCTAGCCCACCGCATCGGTGATCTCGAAGAAGAGATCGCCGCGCTCGATGCCAGGATCACTCCGCTCCTCCAGACCCATGCTCCTGAGCTCCTCGGGATCTATGGCGTGGGCATCGACACGGCGGCCACCTTGCTGGTTACTGCCGGCGACAATCCTGAACGATTGCGGTCCGAAGCCGCATGGGCCCATCTGTGCGGGGTCTCACCGCTCGAGGCGTCATCGGGCAGAGTCACCCGGCATCGACTCAATCGGGGCGGGGACCGGCAGGCCAACCGGGCGCTTTGGACCATCGTCATCTCGAGGTTGGCTTCTGATCCCGAGACGCAGGCCTACATGGAACGCCGGGTGAAGGAGGGACGCTCGAAGCGCGAAGTCGTCCGCATCCTCAAGCGCTATGTCGCCCGCGAGGTCTATCGATCCTTGCCTCGCGGCTAGCTCCTCGGACCATGGACCTGGCTCACATAACACCTGTCGTCCGTCAGGACTGACCTTTAACCGATCTGCCGGTCCATGGTTCGGGTTCACCGAGTTCTCCAAGACGCGTGACCTGATAAGAGCTTGCCCTCTGCATCGAGTGGCCCATCATTGGTTTGTCCGCTGTCTTCACTTCCGAAAAACCGTCAAAAGGCCTTGACTTCATCCATAGGAGCGTCGGATAAGCCACCACCGACCGGCACTTCAAGGCTTGTGGATACCGGGCGATGGCTCGTGATACGGCACACGACTGGCGTATGGGAGTAAAGGCCCTTTGGTAGCGCCGGATGGGGTGCTAGCGTGCGACTGCGGCCCCGTCGACGGCGGGGTGCCGATTGGTCACCAAGTTCTGCAGCGAGCAGGTGTCGCAAATATCCGAGACGCCAGGCTCGGGCTCGGCGACCGCGTAGCGGTAATCGCACCGTACGGGCTCGACGCCTCCCTTCAGGATGGAGTGAGCCGTGCTCGCCACCGACGCCACTGCCCTCAGTCGGCAGTCGTGCACTTCCCGTTCGCAAAACCAAGATCGTTCCCCTCCGATGACCGCATCCCGACTCCATGTTGTCTTCGGGGCCGGACAAGTGGGCCGTGCTCTTGTCGCGCATCTGGTCGGAGGGGGCCAGACCGTTCGAGTCGTGTCGCTTCACCACACACTGGCGTTGCCCGAAGGAGTTGACGAAAGGGTCGCCGATGTTACGGACCACGAGGCAGCGACCGATGCCGCCAAGGGGGCATCGGTCATCTACCAGTGCCTCAATGCTCCATACACAGACTGGCCGAAACGGTTTCCGCCACTACAGCTCGGCGTAATGGCGGCCGCGGAGCGTTCCGAAGCATTGCTCGTTTCTCTGGAGAATGTCTATGGCTACGGGCCGACCGGTGGGGCACCGATGACTGAACGGACGCCATTGGCAGCGACAACTGTTAAGGGACGAACCAGAACGGCGATGACCCGGGAGCTGTTTTCGGCGTCGGATGCCGGACGGATTCGCATCGCAATCGGGCGGGCATCAGACTTCTTCGGGGCCGGCGCCACTGAGTCAACGCTGGGTGCGCGCGTCTTCGCCAATGCCGCGGCGGACAAGCGCGCTGACTTTATCGGCAATCCAGATCTTCTACACACGTACAGCTATGTTCCTGACATCGCTGCCGGCCTCGCCGTCCTCGGCACCGACGAGCGAGCTGTCGGGCAGGTGTGGCACCTGCCCGGACCCGAGACTGTCACCACCCGGGCTGTGCTGCAACTGATTTCTGGTGAGGTGGGTCACCCTGTTCCATTGCGCTCGGTGCCATTACTCGCCCTACGAGCCCTCGGACTTGTCAATCCGATGATGCGCGGGTTGGCGGAGATGGCCTATCAGTTCGAACAGCCGTTTGTTCTGGACACCACGAAGTACGTGTCGACGTTCGGGACGGTTGGCACGCTGATGAATGTGGCGGTCAAACAGACGGTCGCCTGGTATCGCAGTCAGGGAAGCTCGACATGACCAATTTGGAGACCACGGAGCGGACCGACCTCAGCCCGGCTGAGGCGTGGTCGCAGCGGGTGAAGCGGGTAGGCGGCTTCATCCAACTCGCCTTCGCCGCCTTCTGGTTGGTACGGGGCGCTTTCAACCTACGAGGGGAGGCCAGGAGTCCCCTGTCATTGGCGTTCGTCGTTGTCGCCTTGGTGGTGCTCGTCTACGGGATTCGGGTCACCGCTGGCACTGGGCCCCGGTTGACCAGTCCCGAAGCAAAACGGATCGAGCGGTCGGTGACCATCGCCACGGTCATCGAGCTGATCGCGGCCTTCGTACTCCCGGTCATCGTCATCGCCGCCGGCCACAGCGACTGGGTGCTCCCCTCAATCGCCATTACCATCGGTCCGCTTCTCCTCTGGCTCGACCACCTGGTACACATCCCCCGGTACCGAGCAGTGGGCTGGTTGCTGACGGTAGGCCCGGTCGTCCTGGTCGCCACCATGTCCGGCTCCTCGCTTGCCGCCACCACCGGAATCGCTGCCGGTGTCCTGCTCCTGGCCACGGCGGCTGCGGGCTTCCACGACCTCGCCGCGCTTCGACCTGCTCGCTCGACCCCGTGATCGGGCCTGGAACCTTACCAAGCGGTACGGCACGACTTACCTAGCCGCCGGCCCTTCTCTCCACTGGCCTGGGTAACTAGGTGATCCTTGGGTTGCACCAGCGTTCCGTGGTCACTTCGCCCGAGGGAGCCCCTTGGTTGACCCCATGGTCCAGGGGATCCAAGAAATGGACGGTGATCAGTCGCAGTTCTATCGCCCAGGGTCGTAGTCCTCAGCCGCAACTTCCGAGGTCGTATCGGTGATCCCAGAAAGGACCGCTGCCTGGAGGTCTGGGTCGGTAAAGAGGCGGGTTACATTACGCGTGCCCAAGCGAGCGGAGGCCCCGGCGACAGCGGTGACTACCTGGTCCGACCGCCCGGCGTCGATCCAGGCGGGGTGGATATACGAGGACCGGGTGACGGAGGTCGTGTCACCCAGCAACCTCGCCGCAGCCCCGACGGCAAGGCGTTCGCGCGACTTCGCCGAGACGTCCGCCGGGGCATCGGCCCCACCAAGCACAGCAACTGCCGCAACGGTGCCGCCCCAAGTGCGGAACACTTTGGCGCTCGCCGGCGCTTGGGTATGCGCATGGAGATAGGCGTTTACGATTGAGCTCGTCACGTGATGCGTTCCGTGGTCACCCCGCACAGCAAAGATCGGCTGACCATCGCTCGACGCCTCACGCACTAGCGCCCTCACGACCTTGGCCGTCACCTGGTCATGAACTGTCACAATGTGAGGGCGATGTTCCTTACCGATGAACTGGAACGTGATCGTCGAGCCGCGTGTCTCGACGTGGTTCCGCTGAAGCGTTGTCAGTCCGTATGTGTGATTGTCCCTGGCGTACCGGTCATTCCCAACGCGCAGTAGCCCGCGCTCGAGCAACCTGACGATGGCGGCCATCACGACTCGCGCTTCGAGTGGATCCTGGCGGTATTGAGCGATGTCGCTCGCAACCTGCTGACGTAGCGCAGGTATCGCCGCAGCGAACAGTGTCATGCGGGCGAACTTGTAGTCGCTGGCCAGATGTTGGGCCTCAGGGGAGTATCGGTACTGTGTCCGACCGCGCTGGTCGACGCCGGTGGCCTGCACTGACGCTTCGGCATCGGCGGACGCCCACACCTCTCCCCACGCAGGTGGAATCGCCAGCCGCCGCAGTCGACCGAGGACGGCCGGATCCACCACCCGAGCGCCGGCCTCATCGAGCCACGTGTCGGGTCGTGCGGTGATTCGGTGGAGTCCGGGCGGCCGGAACGCCCGGGAAGTTGGCAGCGTCGGGCTGCGGGAGCCGCTCACTGATTCGGAGCGTTCCGGTCGGCTGTCACCCACCCTCGAGACCATCACCTCTCCCAAGTTGGGGAGCATCCCAACTCAACCCGTGCTCGAGACGGACTGGGGTACCCACCATCAGCAAGCCACTATCAATCAGGCTTCCTCGGCCGTCCGCGGCCGAAGAGGGGCGATCGTCTCGATCTCGTTCCGCCGCGGGCCAGACCACAATGCCGGTGGAGCCTCAGTTGTCCACGCCAACACGTAGGCCGCGGCCTCGTAGTTGACCCGCCAACCCGAGAAGTCCGTCCACACATCCTCGACCGGGCGTTCGACCGGGAAGTTGACCCTGCGCAGGCGTTCGATTGCCTGGACAAAATCGTCGTACGAGAGCGAGATCCCGCCTCTGGGGTCGGCGTCTAGCGGGATGGGAATCCCGATGGCGCGGGCGACGTTGCCGAGACAAGTAAAGCCTCCTCGTAGACAGAGCCGTGCTTGGATCAGGTCTGACCCTTTGGGAAGGAGTGCCAGGTACAACGCGGCGGCGTCGAGGATGGCAAGTTGCGCCGTGACCCACGACGACAACGGACGAGGCGAGCGGAACCAAATCAGTGGAACATAGGTACTGTGGCTCTCGGATACGTCGGCGGACCATTGTTCCCACGCTTCAAACAGCCCAGGCAACTCACCAACGGCGGACACGCCGCTGCCAAGGCCATAGTGCGTCCGGGCCAAAAGCTCTGGGCCCCATGACGGCACCCCGGCTCTCGAATCCAGCAAGGTGATAAGCGCCTCACGGCGATTGAAGGCTGCGTACAACGTCGGCAGGTAGCCGATCTGGAGTGCAACCGTTCCGAGGCCAGCGAGCGCAGCGAGCGGGTCCAGTGCCGCGCCGGTACTCGTGTGCGGAACGAGAGAGCCAAGGGTGCACAGCGCCGATCCTGTTTGCTCCATCGCGGCACCCAGATCACCGTTACCGGCAAAGGACCACATGAGCAGTCCAAACCCCAACTGGTACAGAGCCAACCAGGCGACGACCTGGCCGATGAGTTGGACCGGCGCCTGGACCGCCAGAATCCGGTCCCTTTGCTCATAGGAGCTGGCCTTGTCGGCAAAGAACTGGAACACGCTCCGGTTGACGATGAAGACCATCCGGGGAATGCGACTTCGAATGCGCCGCGGTACCACCAAGGTGCCCAGAACACTCCATGCTGTGGCCAGCACGATGAACGAGCCGACCACCGCTGCCACGACTCGGATGGCCATGCCTCAGTTTGACATGGCTCCAAACGCCACGTGCCGTAAAGATTAGGAAAGAGATAGAAGAGATGAGACGTCGCTCCGAGTTCGCGGGATTGCCCGTTTACGTACCGTTCGTGGGGCGGTTAGCAGCGAGCAAACAAACACCGGTTGCCAGTACGCCCCCATCTGGTGTTCAAGGTCACTCTCGTGTGCCAGGATGTTGACGAGAGACCGTCGATAATGCGGATGAGTTGTTCCTTCCGATAGCCCTGCCGACTGGAAAATCTGAGCAATTCACGGCAACGCATGACTGACCTCGCTCAAATCCGGAGCTTCACCCCCGCCTACGGCGAAACTCCAAGATTCCCTCATCCCGGCGTTGACTCTGGGCTCTGAACATCCTGTTCTGGTTCACGCCCATTACGGCTGCGAGGTCACGAGCTGGTGGCAGTCGGTCTCCCGGCTTGATTTCGCCATCCGCTGCATCGAATTGTTTGGAACATCGACCGAGCTAATAGGTATCCAGACCTTGAGCAGTCACTTCTCGAGTGCCGCCCGCCAGGGACCTAAATCGAGCGCCGGGTACCGCTGCTTGGTTTGGCCGATCAACCTCTCGTTCCAGACTGGGTGCCCAGGCGGCGGCCAGCCGAAGAGGGCCAGCTCCCGAGGCGTCGAACTCTCCACGAAGGCTGTCCACTCCATGTTCGTCGACACCGACTGCTGGGTGTTGTACCCGATCCACTCCACGCCGGCATTCTTGAAGGCGATAGAAGCCACAAATCGGGCTCCGGAGGCCGAGCCAAAAGGGGCGCCACGATGCCAACAGTCGGACCGGTAAGCCAGATAGGAACCGCGAGGACCCGGAGCGGGTCGCTCGGCCGCATAGACGCCGGGCTCCATATTGGGCATGACGACACCGTAGGGAGAATCGAGATGGTTGGAGTCGGCCAAAGAGACGAGCCGTGTGGGGTTGTCGGCGTCGGAGATGTCACTGAGGTAGAGGAACCCCTCGAGGTTCCACCAGGGGGACTCACTTCCCGGGGGGAGCCACGAGTGGTTGCGGTCGATATGCATCGGTTGCTCATAGTTGGTTACCCCGGCGTACTTCGCACTCGCTCCCGCCTGGTAGAGCCGGATATCGGTGGTTGCAAGGGCGCGCTCGGCAAAGTCGACGATCGAGGGGTGGACGCACAGTCGGTTGAGTGCCTTGCCTGGGAAGGGAAATGTGGATGACCACCGCTGCTGTTCAGGTCGGAAACCCGGACCCTCGTCAGGCCACACGAACACCTCCTCGGGTTGAATCGGGTGGCCCTTCCACCGCTCGGTCACTCCTTCAGGATCTGCGTGGAGCTCCTCGGGAGTCGGAAAGATCTTCCAGAGCTCCTCAGCTACAGCGTCGATCTCCTCGGTGCCGACCAAGCCCTCGATCAGGGCCCAACCTTCTTGTTGCCATGTGGCGACCTCTGAGTCACTCGCAAGTCGTGAAGTCACGATGGAATATCCCCTTCCAATGCCGAACCGGCGCAGGAGATCCGCGGCTCGTGATGCCTGTCGCTGACTATCGCCAGGTGACCGGCTCTGAAGCCGTGACGGCAGGACCGTCGCCAGAGGCGACGAACCAGCAACCGCCCGCAGCCTAGGTGCTGGCCGCCATCCCCACGATGGGTTCATTGAGGGTCAGCGCTCCGGTCGACCCGTAGAAGTCTGCATCCCCGAAGGCGAAGATGCCGCCGTCGCTGGCCACAAGCCAATAGCCGACTCCTTCCAGGTTCTGCGGCCATGCCCACGATGGGTCTGTTGAGGGTCAGTGCCCCGGTCGACCCGTAGAAGGCTGCATCACCGAAGGCGAAGATGCCGCCGTCGCTGGCCACAAGCCAATAGCCGACGGCGTCAGGAGTTGCCGCCATGCCCACGATGGGTTTGTTAGGGTCGATGCCGCCGGTCGAACCGTAGAAGGCTGGCATCACCGAAGGCGAAGATGCCGCCGTCGCTGGCCACAAGCCAATAGCCCTTGCCGTCAGGGGTTGCCGCCATGCCCACGATGGGTTTGTTGAGGGTCAATGCTCCGGTCGACCCGTAGAAAGCCGGCATCCCCGAAGGCGAAGATGCCGCCGTCGCTGGCCACAAGCCAATAGCCCTTGCCGCCAGGAGTTGCGGCCATGCCCACGATGGGCTTGTTGAGGGTGGACGCGCCGGTCGACCCGTAGAAGCTTGCGTTTCCGAGGTTGAAGACTCCGCCGTCGGCACCGACCAACCAGTACCCGCGACTGAGCGGCGTTGTGGCCATTCCAACGATCGGCGCATTGAGATGGAGGCTACCGAGCGATCCGAAGAAGCTCGCGCCACCGAAGTTGAACATTCCACCGTCGCTGGCCACAAGTTCGTATCCGGTGGCCGTGGACGGAGCTGGCGAGGGTGGACCCGGGAGACCTCGGGGTCCCTTGAGGGCCGTAACGTGGAACTGGCCTGGGACTAGAAGGAGACCATCGGCGGCCGATGGCGAAGGAAAGTTCGATGCAGAGCAGCACACGTCGATCTTCTGAACGACGGTACCGGATGTGGGGTTTAGGGCAAAGAGATCACCTTGATTGCCGACAGCGCCGTTGGCGATCGACCACACCAGACCCCCGGCAACGATCGGGGAGCTATTCGGCCCGATCTTGGAGTGCCAGATCGGAGTTGGGGGCGACGAGGCGGTGGGTCGTACCGCTCTGAGGCCGTCCCGACAAGGGATGAACAAGAGGCCGCCGAGATCGGCGATCCCACCGTCAGGGTTGTCACCGCAAAAGTTAGACTTGGATTGGAGTTGGCCGCCGATATGCCCGAGATGCGACTGACGGAGTGTGTAGGCGGTCCAGGCCTTTCCGATCACAAAGACCAAACCGTTGGGCAGCAGCGCCGGTGCTGTTGACAGGTCCAGATCATGGCCGTTGTCGAAGTACCAATTCGAAGGGCGCGAAATAGTCGAGCAGTTTGAGAGAGGGGCTGAGTTTGAGGACGCCTGCCCCGTAGTCGTAGGGCCGATTAGAACTGGAATACGCCGTGTTGCCCGTGGCCACCCAAATGTTTCCTTGGCTATCGATGTCGGGTGCGGCTCCGCCCATCCAGATGCCGCCCTGATTGTCTCCTGGGAAGTTGGCGACAATGAAGGTCGAAGGTTTGGAACCATTCTCCGGGGCCGAAATCAACAGCCCGTGGTAGCTACCGCAGTCGCCCGAGTTGCCTCCGAAGGCGACGATGACATTGTTCCGGTCGAGGGCCAGTGAAGCACGCTGGAGCTGGTTTGCGGGCTTCGTGCCTGGCGCGTCGATGACCTCATTCAGCATGATGGCACCGGTGTAGAGGTTCAATCCGATCAGGTGATGTGAGGCAATCTTCGGGGCCGGTGCCGCTTCGTCGGCAACCACGAAGATCTCCGAGCGGGCAGGATCGATCACTGGGGTCGATGAAATGCCAACGGTCGGGGTTATATCACCGCAGGGAAGGGTGCTGGCGTTGACGGGGGAGGACAGATGGTGCGACCACAGGAGGCCGCCAGAATTGGCGGCTAAGGCGTACACGGTGTCGTTCTCGGTGGCGGCGAAGACACGTCCGGCATAGACGAGTGACTGGCCGTAGAGGTGGCCGTCAAGGAGAGGCGACGTCCAAGCGGCGGTGGCCGGCGAGTAGGGATTGCCAGATGGGTCCACGCCGGTCCGCAGATTGTTCTGGTCGAAGGTCGTCCAACCGGAAGGTGTTACGGCCGAGGGTCGGGCCACAGATGCTCCCGTGCTGGAAACAACTTGTTTATTCGCAGTCGCTCCGGCCGTTGCCACGAATGCGGTGGTCGTCACCGCCGTCAAGACCAGGAATGAAGACAATCTCAGAAACGGCCTGTTGAACACTACATCCGCCTCCCCTAGCGATTTGAGGTCAGAGGGACTCTAGAGGAAGCCGTCGAAGTGCGCCAGCCCACGCCGGTTTCACTGAGGATCACCGGTGGCCTGAGCTCAACGCATTACAGGACCCTGAGCGATCGACTCACGAAGACCGCGGCCGTTCGGATGCCACGACCTTCTGATCTGACCTAAGCCGAGGTGCCGCCCAACCGGTGACTAGATCGGCGCAGTAGACGATGGCTTGCCAGTTCACAATCGCGACGCATGGCGAAAGCCCGACAGGGAGGACGACCTCGACCGTCATCGACCCGGAGAATCGATCGTCCGTGAATAAGGTCCCCGGCGAGCCGCCCATTTTCCCGCCGATAGATGTTTAAATCGAGAGAGCGAAGTCTCGATCCACAGGCGGTCTGGCGGCAGAAAAGAAGTGTCTCCATGAAGTCTGCCAAGCACCGGTCGCCACTGTCGCCGTCGAGCGTCGACGACCTCCTGCGACCTGAGTTAGACGGCTACTCGACCTCATCCTTGATCGCCGAGCTGACTCGACGGGGCGTATTCCAACGAGTTCCGGAACTACCCACGTCGACGAGCGACGAAGCTCGGACATATCGTGTCCGGTCACGGTGATGGTCCCCCGCCGATGGAGAGGCGGGCCACCGCTTGCGCAGTCGATGGATCAGTCAGTTTCTGGCGGGCACGCAATCCCGGCCAGGTCCATCAGCCGACAGAAGGTCGAGCGAGCCATTTTCCATTCGCCGCCGATGAGCACGGCCTCACCTTGCTGGCCACCGAGAAGCAACCGTTTTCCCATAAAAACCGAGAACACGACGAGTGCCCGATTCCGATCGTAGAAATGAATCTCGTCGGCAGAGATCAGGACGCCGGAACCGTCGGCGATCATGTGCCGGGGGCGCCGATTGGCCAGAGTGTAGTGTCTTGGAACGAGATCGTGGCCCCTCTCGACGGCCGGAATCGCTTGCCCGTCGTCGCTGGGTGTCCGACTGGCCCCAAACGCCGCAGTGATCTCGGACCGTGCTTGGTCCGCTTCTTCTGGCTCGAATCCCGCCGGAGGGGCAATCAGGGGCGGCGACGCCGGAACGGGACGGACGGTATTTGGTTGAGGACGGAGACGCATATACCAGCGGCGTATGCAGCTCTCGCAGATGAAGGCGTCCCTTCCAGAATTTATCGGCCGGACTCTGGGGGAGCACGCCCACAGAACTGAGCATGCCACTTCCTTTGCCGAAGTGGCGGTGCTGCTTGGGGCCGAAATCTGATGGGTCGGGTCGTGGGATCCTTCTCCGGCTCCAGCCTCGACAAGATGTTGAATGACTCGGCGACGAATTTCGCCGATGTTGGCGCCGAGATCCACGAGCACCTGGCAAGCGACGCCCTCTCCCTCCCGAATCAGGCCCAGCAGTAGGTGTTCTGTGTCGATCTGGTTGTGTCCGAGTTGGTGCGACTCCCTGAGGGGAGATTTCGAAAACTTTCTTTGCTTGTGGTGTGAAGGGAGGTGATCCGCTGTCCCTTCCGGCAGTGAGGCCAATGGTTTCCTCCACCCGGTCCCGGACTGCGGGGAGGCGCACGCCCACATCCGTGAGCACATGTGAGGCCACTCCTTCGTCAGCCCGGATGAGGCCGAGAAGTAGGTGCTCGGTGCCGATGAAGCTGTGATTGAGCAAAGAGGCCTCTTCCTGGGCGAGTACGAGGACCTGCCTCGACTGATTGGTGAAGCGCTCGAACACCTGGCCAGCGTGACAGATCTGCCTCTCCATTTCCACAGTCGTAGACTGCCTGCGTGGCGGGCGGTGGATCACATATCGGTTCGTTGAGCGATCCTGTCAGGGGTGAGGTCGCCCCTTCCCCGCAAACGAGACGACCTAGGCGACTCAACGGACGACCCCGTCGATCGGCCGTAGCTATTGGAGTATTCCTCCTCCTCGGCGTGGGGCTTGCGACTTTTGCCATTTCACAGTCCAGCCACTCGGGCGGCGATCCAGGCGGAACGGTTCTTCACGCCCTCTCGCCGGTCGCGAGGGCTGTTCCACCGGGAGCGACAATCACCTACACCATCAGGAATGACGCAGTGTGGTCGCCGGCCTGTCCTGACAATCCCAGTGGACGGGCCGGATGGAGTGGGGTCGAGGTCCTTACCAACTTCAAGGCGGCAGGCGCTACCGAGGCCATTGCCAGCGCAGTAGGAGTGACTCTGGCGACGCAGGGTTGGACCCCAACGCTCGCTACCGACGACGCCGCGTGGCAGGACATGCCAATTGCCGAATGGACGAAATCCGTGCCCGGAACTACCTCGGCCAACGTCGTCATTTTCAAATATCCGCAGAGCGCGGACTCGTCACCTGGCGGGACAGGATCGCTGTGGATGCTCGGAGCGGAGGGAAAGACGCCCGGCTACGCGTTGCCGGGGTGCTGAGCGAGGCGGCCCTTCCACCGTTCCTACCCCGGAAACCAGAGCGAGTGCGATCAGAAATCAGCGATCCCTATTGCGGATCACGAGCAGAGCGAAGATCACCCACACACCCACCAAAACCAAGATGATCGCGACATGGGGAGGCGCAATGGTGTCCTGTACCCCGCCGGCACCTATGCAGATTTGGTGCGGACTGCACGGTCTTGAGGGTGGAGGTGGTCCGTTACGGTTCCAAAGGGCGTAGCCCAGCCGACCAAAGAGAGCCCCGACGACCAAAATCACCACAATCCGCCCGACGAGGCTTTCCCAACGCACCGGGTGAGTCTCCCACTTCGATGCGTACGACCAGGTGCTGGCTTCGTGGTCAAGAGGGCTGAGTTGACCGAGCCCGGCTTGAGGGCGGCTCCACGCAGTGCCGGCAAGTGGCACGTCTACGGCATTTTCGGCCACCGATTGAACAAACTCTCGCTCGTCAACGTATAAGTCGTCGAACATCGAATCGAAGAGGCGCGTCGGACATCGAATCGAAGAGGCGAAGAGGCACTGATCGGAACAAAAGGGAAACGACATGAAACGGAGGAGGCGAACCGACATGGGCCGGAGATCGTGGAGCCAACTCAGTTCGAGATTCAACTTTCCGCCAGCGCCATCATCCCGGGCGCCAAGGTGCTGGGTTGTCGAAGCTCTCGGTCTTGTCTTGATGGCGGCCACTGCCTGCGGGTCGAGCGGGACCGCAGCACCCACTTCGACCGCCACTCACGGTGGAAAGCAGTCAGTTCGCACTCACAAGGGAAGCCCCGCAATCGATGCGCCGTCGCGGACTCATTCCACCGAGGCATCGGCCACCTCCACCACCATCAAGCCCAAACCGCGGAAGGTTTCAGCTCGACCGACTGTAGGTTCCACGGCTGTGCCTCCATCTTCAACGAAGGCGGGTGGGTCACCATCCGCGTCCCCGACCTCGACGAAGCCGGCTCCGCCGGCAGTGACAGCCCCGCGGACAACCGCTGCCACCACGACAACGACCGCTGCTCCGGCTACGACTGTTCCGAAAACGGCAGTTCTGGCGATCCGCGATTTCGCCTTCGTCCCGTCGACTTTGGTCATCGCGGTCGGCACGACGGTATCGGTGACGAACCATGACACGGTTGCCCACACCTGGACATCGAGCCTCTTCGACTCCGGCCCGATCCCACCAGGCTCCTCCTTCAAAGTTACGTTCACGAAGCGGGGCACCTACCGGTATCACTGCAGCATCCATCCCTTCATGACAGGAAC
Source organism: uncultured Acidimicrobiaceae bacterium (assembly GCA_963812885.1). GTDB lineage: Bacteria > Actinomycetota > Acidimicrobiia > Acidimicrobiales > RAAP-2 > Bog-756. The sequence continues at coordinate 159,598 of CAWEWZ010000009.1, forward strand.
CATCGTCGTCAACTGACGATCGTGGAGATCTGACGCTGGGCAACTCCCTTGGCGGGTGCGCGTCATCAATCTGAGGTCGGATCAATCCGGTCCATGGCGGAGCACTTCGACAGGTGATCGGTCGTCAGGACATGTCCTAAAATCAAACCATGCCTTTCGGCGTCAACCTCAGTGCGCCCAACCCCGGACGACGTACGTGCCATCTCCATCAAAGTGCCGAGCTGGTGGAAGGCCCCAGTCCAGTGTGGGGTGAGGATGGGGTCCGGTACTACCGATCCGTTCGATGTGCCGTAGGAGGCGAGTTGTATGCCGCAGAATCTGGCCCGCCTCCCTACATCACGGTGGAGGACGTTGAGCCTCAGCCATCATCCTCGTAGCAAGGGCGGAGGCCACCCTCCTCGACCCCAGGAGTCAGGCCTCGTCGAGGTCAGGCAGCGGGACACGTACGTCCCTTCAGCAAATAGCCTTCTTGTTCGTGGAAACGGTCTATGACGCTGCTGGTGGCGATGACGGAATGTGGAGGTTGGCTGCGGCCTGGCATGCCCGGGTGATGGCCGACGAGATAGTGAGCCACGCATTCAGCCATGGGTTCCACCCACAGCACACGGAGCGACTAGCGGCCTACTGGGTCGAGGCTCTCGGGGGTCCAGCCCGCTATTCGGATCTCTATGGCGACGAGAGCCAGGTCCTGCGGATCCACAGCGGGAACGGGCCACACGAAGAGATGGACCGACGGGCGATCGCCTGTTTCGATGAGGCGCTGGCGGACGCAGGCCTTGCTGATGATGATCGGCTTTCGACCGTCCTCCACGACTACTTCGAGTGGGCGACCACGAACTCGATGTCCCGCTATAGGCGATCCGAGGGTGATGTGCCCGACGGACTGGCCATCCCGCACTGGTCATGGGACGGACTCGTCAGCTAAGCAATTACCGCCTCCTGCTCCGAGGCACGAACGATCAGCTGGCGACCCAGGTCGAAGCTTCATCGAGGTCGGCAAGAGAAAAGGCCTTCGTCGAGCCGGGAGTCATCCATCCGAACAGATCCGTCATGTGATGCATCCATCCGATATCGGTCACCAATGCGACCCGCTTCCAGGCTCGCAGGTGCTCGACACCCAGCCGGAGGTCCTGCCACAGAGCGCCGCCTGACATGCCGTCGAAATCGCGCATCACGATGAGGAAGCGGACTTCGCCAGAGGCCGCAGCCCGTTCGAGGGCGGGCAGGACCGTGTCCCGGTAGTCCTCAGCTTTGAGTTTGCCACTGGCCTCGAATCCGATGACTCCGGACGGCATGTCGTTCAGCTCTTTGATCATCGTTCAGTACCTACTCTGGCTCGGTGGGCTGTGACTCGACGAAGAGTGATGTGGTCTCTCCGATGACTCGCCGGCCCGGCCAAGTATCGTCCGTTCGTTTGCGTGGGGCAAGACAGAGCGGTGATCGGAGGCAGTTCCGATGTGACGCCGGCGGTCGGCTCGGCAGTGGATCCTGCCGCGATGGCCTGCTCAATTTGCGGCAAACCCAAGAAGCAAGCTCGTCTCATCGCCGGCCCCGGCGCCTGGCCGTCGCCGTTTGACGGCGCGCAGGTAGAGGAACATGAGATACCGGTGCCAGCGCTCGAGCCGTCCGGCGTCGACGCAGGGCACGGGTTCCTCGAGGGCGTCAACCACGAAACCAGCATCGAACAGAGCCGTGAAAAGTCCCGGATCGGACGAGTCCACTCCGGGAAGTTCATCGTGATGTTATCCCTCGTCACCGACGTGGTGAACCGGGGGTCCGGGCGAACTTGACCCAGTTCTCGGCCTCCCATGCTTCCCGGTCCTTCGCAGTGTGAAGATACAGCGGAACCCGAATGGGTTGCTGGTTGGGGCAACGGCGGTTGGAGGATGTGACGACACCAAGATCTGCCTTGGAGGCGACCTGGCTGTCGGGACCAACGATCCCGTTGCCGGACGACCATTGTCGGATCTCCCGGTCCAGCGTCGCGGGTTGGCATCCAGTAGCGCCTCGCCAAATCGATTGCGAGTTCGATGGCGCCCTCAGGACGAGCAGCATCGGGCGAACGAGGGGGAGGTGGCCGGGACCGGCTTGGCCGGGACCGGCTACGCCGGCACGCTCACCTCAAAGATAGGCACCGGCTCGGCGAACCCTTTGAGGCTCAGAGTGCCCCGGGACTCGAACTCGATGAGCTTCCCGGCACAGAGATCGCGGACGGCGCTCGAAACGGCGATGCCACCGGCCGAAGCGACTCCACATAGCCGTGCGGAGAGCTGGACCGATGTTCCGAACAAGTCACCGTTCTCTGTCACGGGTTCGCCGACGCTGATTCCGATCCGAATGTGGATTAGGGGTTCCGTCACTTGATTCCGGCGACGCAGCGATCGTTGCACGTCGATACCGGACTCCACCGCGCCGGAAATGGAGGTGAACGAGGCCATGATGCCGTCGCCGTGTGCTTCACCTCGCGCCCCCCATGCTTGTCCAAGGCGGATCGAACCAGGTCGTCGTGTTCGTGGAGGAGCACCATGTACCCTTCGTCGCCGAGCTCTTGGGTCTGTTTCGTCGAGTCGCACAAGTCAGTGAACAGAATGGCTCGCACTGCGGATTCGACGTAGACGTCTCCCGGCTCATGCTGGGGAGGGGCCCCGAGGAACGCGTTGATCGGCCCTTCTCCTACCTCGATGATGTCGTCGGCCACGAGACCATGGGACTCTCGGTGGACCGCTTCCAAGGACCCCCGGTCGGGCCCTTCGGCGAGACAGAATGCGGTTCCGTCATTGTCATCGAACCAGTAGGTCAGGTAGCGAACTCCGTAGTTCGGTTGGACGGCCAGATCGAGCTTGTGGGCCTCGGCGATCTCCGTCGGTGTCACGCCCCGCAGATTGTGACGATCGATGAACAAAGGCACGGGGCCAATGCTAATGAAACGTCGATCCTCCCGCTACTGACAAAGAGAACGTGCCCGGCCGGTCTCAGATCGTCTTGTCCCTGTCCCGGATCAGCTACCGAGGTACTTCGGCTCACGCCCTCGCGTTTGGCCGCCTGGAACTCGGCGAAGTCATCCGACTTGTTGATGAAGGTCTGATAGATCAGCTCGTCGGCCATCGACGAGCGGACGTGCGGCTCGCTCAAATGCTGGAGCACCCGCCTCGCCAGCTTCACGGTGACCATCGGAGCAGCCGCGATCTTCTCCGCCATTTCCCATGCCGTGTCGTCGAGTTCCTCAGGCGGCACCACTCGAGAGACAATCCCGTGCATGTAGGCCTCGTCGACGCTCATGACCCGCCCGGTGTTGATGAGATCGCTCGCAACACCCGAACCGCATATCTCGAAGAGGCGACCCATGCCACCGGTGTCAGGGATCACGCCCTTGCTCAGTTCGGGGAGCTGGAACCTCGTGCCTTCGGCTGCGATGCGCATATCGCACAGCAATGCTCGCTGGAACGAACCTCCGATCGCCCAGCCGTGCAAGGCCGCTATCGAGGGCACATCCAGCTCGAAGAGCTGAAGGATCCCCTTGTGGCCCCTCGTCATGAGGTCGTGGTGGCTCAGCGAGGTGGCGTTGGTGCCGATGACCGACACATCCCTTCCCGCTGACCACACCGGTCCCTCGCCCCGCCACACGACGGCCCGAATGTCCCGTCGTTCCTTGAGTTCGGCAAGGATGTCGAAGAGACGCACGTCCATCTCGTCGTCGAAGGCATTGCGCTTTTCGGGACGATTGTTGGTGATCACCGCGATCGGGCCCCTCACCTCCAGTATCACCTTCTCCGTCATGACTTCCTTCCGGCGCCCGATCGCTGAGCCCGGGGGCGATCCTAGGAGAATGGCCGGCTGAGCGGCAATCTCCTCCTTTGTTCCCTCCTGCGTCCTCTGTTGCTCCCTGTGTTGTTGAGCGGTCTCGTGCGCCGGTTCAGGCCTTGAACGACTCGGTCGTTTGAGCCGTGTCCTCAGAGCCCCGGTAGTAGGAGAGCTTCCCGTCACGGAACCGGAAGCGATGGTGTAGATGGTGCGCGATCTGCTTCCCGGTGGCGCGGTTCTTCGCGACGCACCACACGATCGTCAGCACCTCGTCCGGGATGGCGGCGAAGGTCTGAGGCACGAACTCCTCTACTTCCATACTCGACCCGAACGCCGCGAAGAAGTCCGTCACTCCGGCAGGACCAGTGTGGGGGCCGTACCATGGTGCCCTTCCCGTTCGCCTCGGTGGCCCAGTCCACGTCGTCGGTGAGGTTGGAGAGGATGGTCTCGATGTCGCCCCGTCCGAAGGCCTCGTACAGCAGACCGACGGTCTTGATGTTCACATCTGCGCTCATGACGGCTCCTTGCTCGTAGGTGGATGCCCTGCCGTCTTCCATTCGGCCTCCAGGAGCGTCCGGATCACTCGGATGGACGTCGGCCGGGAAGATCATCGACGGCGCCGGTCCAGTCATCCGCGCCGTCTCCGACGACGAATACAGGGAGTCCAGTGTCCAGGAGGATGAGAATCGGATGCCCGACAGGGAGATGACAGGCCGGGGCACGGTCCGGAGCATGCCTCCGGTCTGGAGCAACGCCGCCGGAAGGGCGGCTCCACCGGGCCACGTCCCGGCTTGCGGCGGAACGTCCGGGCGGAACGGTGCTCGCTGCCGACCTTCGGGAGGACCATTGGCCGGTGACCCGTGAAGCCGCCGCCGACATGGCTCGGCTCCCCAACCAGACCGTCGCCCTCCACTGGTGGCACGAGGTCATGGAGCTGATCGCGGTCTGTGGCCAACTGGGACCGGACCGCCCGGTCCCCTACCACCACCTGGCCGGGGGCGTGCGCGGGCTCCTCGTCTCGCGCACCTTCGAGCTCTGGACCTATGGTGACGACATCCGCCAAGCCGTCGGCCGGCCGCTCGATCTTCTGGACGAAGATCGGCTCTCGCTCATGGTGAGCGACCTCATGGACGTGCTTCCCCTGGGGCTCGGCCTCACCGGGCAGGCCTACCCGGGCAAGACCGCCCGTTTCGAGGTGACCGGTGCCGGGGGCGGGACATTCGTCGTGCCACTTGAACTCGGACAACCGGCGGGCACACCCGACATCGCCGTCACCGTCGATGCCCTGGAGCTGTGTCGCCTGGCGGCCAACCGTCCGGACCAGAGCGAGCTGGACACCCCAGGTAACCGGCGACTCCTCGCTGCTCGACGGCCTCCTCGCAGCCTCCAGTTCCTTCGCCGCCGACTGATCACCGCGACCGCGAATGCAGGCCCTCCGTTGTGGGCGATGCGACCCCGGACCGGGAGGGCACGACCCCACCGGATAGACGACAATTGGGATCGTGCATCTCCCGAGCGAGCTCCCCGTCGTGCAGGCCCCGATGGCGGGCGGCCCGTCCACTCCCGAGTTGACCGCCGCCGTCTCGGCCGCGGGCGGATACGGTTTCATCGCCGCCGGCTACCTGTCGGCCGAGGGACTCCGCCAGGCCATCACCGCCACCCGATCGCTGACCGGCGCCCCCTTCGGCGTGAATCTCTTCGTCCCGTCAGCACCGGGCGATCCGGGCCCGGTCGCCGCCTACGCCGAGTCGCTACGACCCGAGTCCGATCGGCTCGGCGTCCCGCTGGGCGAGCCGCAATGGGAGGACGATGCCTACACGGCCAAATTGGACGCGGTCGAATCGGCCCGTGTCCATCTGGTCAGCTTCACCTTCGGGTGCCCGACTTCGGAGACCGTCGATCGATTGCACCGCGCCAGCATCCAGGTCGCCGTCACCGTCACCGGGGCGAGCGAGGCCGAGCAGGCCGCGGCGACCGGTGCCGACCTTCTCGCGGTACAGGGGACCGAGGCCGGTGGCCACCAGGGCAGCTTCATCGACGTTGACATCAACCGGCGCCCGCTGCTATCGCTCCTCGGGTCCGTCCGGGAGGTGGCCGCCCTGCCCCTGATCGCCTGCGGCGGAATCATGAGCGGACCCGACGCCGCCGCCGCCCTGGGCGCTGGCGCCGCCGCCGTGCAACTGGGTACCGCCCTCCTGTGCACACCCGAGGCGGGGACGTCGGTCCCGTACCGGCAGGCTCTGCTCGACGGGCTCTATCCGGACACCATCGTCACCCGTGCCTACAGCGGCCGCTTCGCCCGTGGACTGGCCAACCGCTTCGCCCTCGAACACGACCGGCAGGCACCCCAGGCCTACCCCGAGGTGCACCACCTCACCCGGCCCCTTCGCCTGGCCGCCACCCGGGCCGGGGACACCAGTGTGCCCAACCTCTGGGCCGGCACCGGATGGCGCCAGGTGACCACCGAGCCCGCGGCCACCATCGTCCGTCGGGTGGCGGCCGACGCCCGACGAGCCGGCGCTGCCGGCCGCTGACCCCTCGGTCGGGCCCCGGCAGGAGAACGGTCCGGGCGGCCACAATGGAGGCATGCGACTCGACCAGGTGACCGTGGGTTCGACCGACCTCGACCGGTCGGAGGCGTTCTATCGGACGCTGGGCCTCACCCTGATCGTCAAGGACGAGCACTACCTGCGCTTCGAGTGCCCCGAGGGCGAGAGCACGTTCTCGGTCGAACTCGTCGGGAGCGTTCCCGAATTCGAACAGGTGACCGTGTACTTCGAGACCGACGATCTCGACGGGGCTTGCCAACGGCTTCGGGCGGACGGCATCGAGTTCGAGCAGGCGCCGGCTGACATGCCATGGCTGTGGCGGGAGAGCCGGCTGCGCGACCCGGACGGGCACCGGCTGTGCCTCTTCCACGCCGGGGAGAACCGTCGCAACCCTCCGTGGCGGCTGTGAAGCACGTGACGAGCAGGAATGAGGCGGTGCCGGTTCCGACGCCGTCGGCCATGGTCCCGGCGAGGTACAGCGGCGTGCAGCGGGGCCCCGGCATCCGGCCTTGGCCACCGGCCTCAGAACGAGGTAGGCACTGACCATGCTCTTTGATCTCGAAGGTACGGGCGAGCACTTCTCCCTCGATCGATTGATGGACGTTCGCAGTCGAACGCGCCAGGCCGTCGGCTTGATCGCTGACCGGGTGGAAGTGGGTATGAGCGAAGAGGACGCCAAAGTCATGGCCCGTCAGACCCTCTCCGACCTGGGCATGCGCCGAGGATGGCACCGCATCATCGTCCGCTTCGGTTCCAATACCACCAAGAGTTTCAGCGAGCGCTCAGAACCCGGCGTCATCCTCGCCGCCGACGACATCTTCTTCGTGGACATCGGTCCGATCTTCGGAGGCTGCGAAGGCGATGCCGGCGACACCTTCGTAGTGGGTTCGGATCCCGAACATCATCGGGCCGCACGTGAGGTGAAGGTCATCTGGGACACGGTCCGCGACAAGTGGTTCGCCGAGGGTGTGACCGGACACGACCTGTATGATTTCGCCGTCGAGACGACCGACAGCTTCGGGTGGAAGCTCAATCTCGATCTCTCCGGCCACCGGCTGTCGGACTACCCCCATTCCGCGCACTACGACGGATCGCTCGCCGATGTCGAGTTCAGGCCCAACCCCAATCTGTGGGTGCTCGAGATCGCCATCGCCCATCCCGACCGGCGCATCGGCGCCTTCTACGAAGACCTGCTTCTCGAAGACCAGTCCTTCCCGCGGTAGTCACCCACCCGCGGCGATCACCTGGCCGCCCGGCCCCGGTCGCCGGCGGCCGCCGATCGGCTTCCTTCCGGCCGCCCGGAGGGCCGGTCCGGTCCCGGTCAGGTGACCTTCGCCACCACGAATCCGGCCACCCCGTTTCCGTTCACCTGGGACCCACTGTCGTCGACGAAGGTGTAGAGGCGCTTCCCCCGGTAGGTGACCTGGTACTCGGTCTTGGTGCCCACTTTGAAGGCCGCCTTCCCGAGCCCGATGACGCCGGTCGGGGTGGTCTTACCCGGAGCCAGCAGGAGACGGGGCCAGCTGACCAGGCACTGGCCCGAGGGGGGGGGGGGGCCGAACTCCCCGTGGCCGCCTGCACCGGACCGCCGGCGAACACCAGCGCCCCACCGCCGCCGGCGATGGCACCGGCGAGTGCCAACGTTCCGACGAACCGGGTCCGATGGCGCACGATCCGTCGTCGCCGTGCTGTTCCGTGGCTCATTCTCATCCTCCTCATCCGAATCGTGTCGGCGCCGGAGCTGCACACGACCGGGACGGGGACTCTGTTCACGGAGGTCAGGTGCCGGAGCACCCGATCCTCCTCCTTTGCGGTTCAAGTGCCCTGGTCGGAGGGTCGATAGAACGGGGTGGGCAGGAAATCGGCAACCAGGCAGTTCGTGGCCTTTGCCGCCATCACCCTGGGCGCCGTCGTCCTCCTGGGCCTCATTCTCGCCGGAAGCTACCGCTCCGAGGCGACTCGTCGAGGTCTGGCCCAGGGCCGCTCGGAAGCTCAGTTGATGGCCCACACCGCCGTCGAGCCACTGCTCGACGGGCGGCCGCTGAGCAGAGGCCTCAGTCCCAGCGAACAGGCCCAGTTCCACGGGCTGGCCCGTGATGCCGTCTCCGGTGGCGACGTACAGCGGCTCCGCCTCCGTGATCTGGCCGGCGCAGTCGTGTTCTCCGACGACGGCTCCGGGTTCCACCAACGCCCCGAGGACGAAGCCCTGGACGCCGCCCACGGTGCCGTCGTAGCCCGCCTGACCCGGATCAACACCGACAGCGACGACAGCGGACAGGCGGGCCCGGAGTCGGTGGAGGTCTATCTTCCACTCTGTCGCCGGCGACCATCACCAGCGGGTCGGCGTCCTCGAGGTGTACCTGCCTTATGCGCCGATCAAGGCCGACGTCAGCGGCGGGCTTCACACCCTCTACCGCAACCTCTGGTCGGGTTGGCCGCCCTCTACGTGGTCCTGTTCGGAATCTCGTTCTGGGTAGGACGCCGGCTGCGCCGCCAAGTCGAGCTCAACGCGTATCTGGCCGAGTACGACTCGCTCACCGATCTTCCGAACCGCATGCTCTTCCACCGGAGAGCCGAGGCCGAGGTGGCGCGTGGGCGGGCATCGCGACAGCCGACGACGATCGCCATCATCGATCTCGACCGCTTCAAGGAGGTCAACGACACCCTCGGCCACCAGAACGGCGACCGGCTACTCACGCCGATCGGGAGCCGGCTGGCCGGCCGCCTCGGTCGCCCGACGCGCTCGCCCGCTGGGTCGCGACGAGTTCGGGATCGATTCTCAGCAATGTCTCCGATCCCGGGGACGTCCTGAGCCGGCTGCGCGACGTGATCGAACGCGAGGTACAGATCAGGGGGCTTCCCCTCTCGGTCGAGGCGAGCATCGGTTACGTGGTCTCCCCGGAAGACGGAACCGATATCGACGAGCTTCTTCAGCTGGCCGACGTGGCCATGTATGTGGCCAAGGGCCAGCATTCGGGTGTCGTCCGATATGACAGGTCACAGAACCACTACGACGCCTGCGAATCTGGCTCGTTGGTGTCCGAGCTCCGCCACGCCATCGCCACCGACCAGCTGAGCTTGCACTACCAGCCCAAGGTCCACGTCGACTGCCCGGGCTGATCGAGCCGGTGTCGAGGCGCTGGTGCAGGTGGCAGCATCCCGACGCTCGGCAACATTTCACCCGACCGGTTCATCCCGCTCGTCGAGCAGACCGACCTCATCGACGAGCTGACCGGATGGGTGGTCGGCCGAGCGCTCGGCGACCTGAGCCGGATGGAGGAGGTCAACGACCGGCTGACCGTGGCGGTGAACGTCTCGGCTCGCAATCTCGGATCAGCGGGTTCGCCGGCCAGATCGTCGGCGCCCTGAAGCGAGCCGGCGTCGCAGCCGGAGCGGTTGACCGTCGAGGTCACCGAGACCGCCCTCATGATCGACCCGGCCCGGGCCGCGGTCGATGCTTGCGGGAGATCAGCGATGCCGGTGCCGATGTGAGCATCGACGACTTCGGTACCGGTCAGACGTCCTCGGGTTGCTGGCCGACGCTGCCCATCGCCGAGCTGAAGATCGACCGGTCGCTTCATCGCCGACATGCACCTGAACCAGGCCAACGCGGCCATCGTCCGCTCGATGGTCGAACTCGGGCACAACCTGAATCTCCGCGTGGTCGGAGAGGGGGTCGAGACCGTCGACGAGATCGAGGCCCTGGCTCGATCACAGGGTGCGATCTAGTCCAGGGTTATCTGTTCGCCCGGCCCATCCCATGGAAGTCCTCATTCCGTTGGAGATGTTGGGTAGTACGGAGGAGAGGTGCGGATCTGTTCACCGGGGCGGCGTGCAGGCGGCGGGAGGGCCGTGGGGACCGATTCGGGCGGGTATGTTCTCGGTGTGGAGCCGATGCCTGAAGACTGGAACCGGGCGGTCGCCGTCGTGGCTCACCCCGACGATCTCGAGTACGGCCCGGCCAGCGCCGTCGCCCGATGGACAGAGCAGGGCAAGCAGGTTGCCTATGTCCTCGTGTCCAGTGGTGAGGCGGGGATCGACGGCATCGATCCGGCGGCAGCCGGTCCACTCCGAGAGGAGGAGGAGCGACGGAGCGCGGCGGTGGTGGGGGCGGCGTCGGTCGAATTCCTCGGCCATCCCGATGGTCTCATCGAGCCCGGCCTCAGGTTGCGACGCGACATCGCCTCGGCCTTTCGGCGGCTGCAGCCTGAAGTCGTCGTCACCATGAACTTCGATCTCACGTGGGGAGACGGCGGAGGCCCCAATCATTCCGATCATCGGGCGACTGGGCTCACTGTGCTCGATGCGTGCCGGGACGCGGCCAACCGCTGGGTCTTCCCCGACGCCGGCGTTCCGTGGAACGGGATCGAATTCGTCTACGTCGCCGGTGCGGGCGAGGCCACTCACTACGTCGACGTCGGGGCCACGCTGGATCGGGGCGTCGCCTCACTCAAGGAACACCGGGCCTACATCGACGGCCTCGGGCGGGAGTTCGATCCCGACGAGTTCCTGCGATCGATGGCCGGGTACGGCGGGATGGCCGCCGGCTGCGAGTACGCAGTCACCTTTCAGCGGTACGCCGTCGGGTAGGGTCAGCCGAATCGCGCCGGCCAAGCCCGACGCGATTCGGCTCGTCCGTCCGACGGTGTGACCGACTGAAGCCGGCCCCGGGGTCAGCCGAGGGACATCCCGACGATTGGCTCGGTGAGCGGGGTGGCACCGGTCGACCCTTGGAATTTCGCTCCCGGGCCGAAGGCGAAGATGCCTCCGTCCGATGCCACCAGGTAGTACCCGTTTCCGGTGGGGGCGGAGTCAATGCCCACGATCGGCTTGTTGAGGGCGATACCCCCCATCGAGCCGAGGAACGGGGCGTTGAAGCTGAAGACCCCTCCGTCCGCGGCGACCAGCCAATAGCCGCCGGTCGACGGGTCCGTGGCGATACCCACGATGGGTTGGTTGAGGTGCTGGCCACCCATCGAGCCGAAGAAGCCGGCGCCGGGGCCATAGGTGAAGACCCCGCCGTCCGCGGCCACCAGGTCGTAGCCGTCGTTGCCTGGCGCGGCGGCGATGCCCACGACCGGCTGGTTGAGGGCGAGGCCTCCGGCCGAGCCGAAGAAGGGTGCGTTGGTGCCGAAGGAGAAGACGCCACCGTCGGCAGCGGCCAGCCAGCATCCGTTGCCTCCGGGTGCGGCGGCGATGCCCACGACCGGTTGGTTGGGCATGGTGGTGAGCCCGGTGCAGTCCGATCCGAACGGACCGTGGTTGTAGACGGCGCCTCCGGTTCCGGCCAGGTTGTAGCCCCGGCCTCCGGGAACGGCGGCGATACCCGAGACGGGCTGGCTCACCAGACCGGCCTGGGAGCCGAAGAACGGTACGCCGAAGCTGAAGACCCCGCCGTCCCCGGCCCCCAGCCAGTAGCCCTGCGTGCCACTGTGGACGGCGATGGGGGTCAGAGGCCCAGCCGGGTGCCCGCCCGGGCCGGGCGAGGCGGCCGGTCTCGGTTGCTTCACGTCGAAGGCGCACTGGCCGGTGGCGAAGCCGCCGACCATGTTGGGGGAGGCCCCGGAATCCCCGTATTCGATGGCCGGCGAATTGTCCGGACACAGGAGGTTGCCGGCGATGGTATTGGTCAGGTTCTCCGAACCGTCGGGATCGGCCAGGGTGACGTGCCCGAAGGTGGCACTGCCGCCGACCTGGTTCCGGAGGGCGCCGAACCAGCAGGAGTTGAGCCCGGTGACCCGGAGGTTGCCCCCCACGGTGTTGTCCTCGTAGTCGCTGTAGGCGGGGGACTGGAACTTGGCGAAGATGCCGGTGGGTGTGCAGTTGACGCCGCCCCCGCCGCCGACCTCGGTCGCGTCCCCGCCCACCTTGGTGAGGTGCACGACGACCCCCAGGGGTGCGCTCGAGATCAGGCTTCCCCTGACCGTCTCGGTGGCGTTGAGTGTCGGGTTGTTCTGATTGGGATCGTCGACGCAGGCGAAGTGGGTCGCCTCGCATCCGAGGAGCAACGTTGCCCCTGTGCCCACATCGATGTTGCCGTCGACGGTCAGGCCCGACGTGCCCGATCCCCCGACGTCATTGTTGGCAAACGCTGCCACCAGGGCGGCACCGGCTTCGACGGTGACGTCGCCGGTGACGACCACCTGACCGTCATTGACCGCGCACACGCCGGTGACCGTCACCGAGCTGTAGGTCCCGGCAGGGAGCGGACCCGGCGATCCCGGGGTGCCGGTGCAGGTGAAGGCGGTCGGCGTGGCGGCAGCCGAAGCGCCGCCCGAGAGGCCCCAGAGGCCGAGTGGCGCCACCAGCATGACCCCGAGCACCAGGGCGAGAGGCAATCGGAGCCTGGGCCGGCGACCTCCCGAAGCCCTGGTCCGTACCTTCCATCCGTCCGTGCTGGCCATTGCCGGTTGAATCGCGCTCACAGGGCTCGCCTCCGTTACTCATCGATGTTCGTGCCGGCCGCCCCTCGCAATCCGATGCCGCTCCCGTAGGTTAGCCAGGCGTTGTCCGTCTTTCCACGGTGCGCAAAGTTGGCCCCGGGCGGGTGGATCGGGTCGGACCGGTGACGTTCCGGGGGCGGGGTCAGCGGGCTGCACGCCTCCCGGCAGTGGGGGATTCCGGCTCCGACCTGGGCTATCAGCAGTGCTGCAGTAGCATGCAATGCCACCCCGGTCGCCCTCCCTATGGGCGCCGATGACCAGGGGCGGCGGCGCCCTGGCCCCTCCGACATGCACAGAGCCCCCGATCGATGAGCCTCGACAGCCCGACATCCGGCCCCCCGTCAGAGACCGGACCACCGACCTCCGAGCGGTCGCGATGGTGGCAGGCCGGCGCGGTGGCCCTGGTCGGCGCGGTCGTCGTGGCCGTCGCCGTGGCCGTGTACGCGGTGGCCGGTTCGAGCAAGGCGTCGGCCCCGACGACCGGTCCGGATCAGAGGACGGCGACCGTTTCGCCGAGCCCCAGGATGCCGACGACCGTGCCGGTCACCGTCCCCCGGACCACGACCACTCCCCGCAGCACGACGACATCGCCGGCACCTCCCACGACCTCGGTCCCGACCACGAACACCCCATCCCCGGTGGCGTCGCCGCCCGCTACCGGGGCCCACGGCCCGATCACCTCCCCACCGCTCCCGGCACCGGGGCCCGGGTTCAATGCCGGTCAGGTGACCGCGGTCGGCGACTCGGTCATGCTCGACTACCAGACCCTGCTCCAGCAGGACATCCCGGGTATCAACGTGCAGGCGGCGGTGAGCGAGCAGTGGTCGGCGGGGGAGGCCGTCCTCCAGCAGCTCAAGTCGGAGGGTCAACTCGGTGCCGTCGTGATCGTCGGACTTTCCACCAACGGGCCCATCTCGGGTGCCGATGTGGCTTCGATGATGGGTGTGCTGTCAGGTGCATCGCGCGTGGTGTTCGTCAACATCTACGTCGACCGACCCTGGCAGGACCCCAACAACGCGGTGCTGGCCGCCGGAGTCCAGCAGTACCCGAACACCGTCCTGGCCGATTGGAACGGGCTGGCCTCGCAGAACCCCGGCTGGCTGTACTCCGACGGGACACACCTGCCCATCGACGGGCCCGGGGCCCAGGCCCTCGCCAATCTGGTGGCGGCCCAGGCCTGAACCGCCGGCCACGCTCTGCTCGGCTCCACCGGCCGGGTCGGCGATGGCGTGGTGACCGGTGGTCAGTCCCCGCCGCTCTCGCCGAAGGTGTCCCAGACGGCGCCGACGGCGGCGTCCGGATCGAAGATGGCGTCGGGCTCCTCGTCGTCGGCCCGGCGCAGGTGTTCCCCGTCGACTGGAGCATCCTCGGCAACGGGCACCAGCTGACCGGTGAAGGTGGCGCTCGGCGGGGGGTCCTGCGACTCGGTTCCACCGTCGCGCACCAGCGCGGCGGGTGCCGTCGGAGATCCAACGGGCCTCATGCAGCGGAACGGGTCCTGGTACCAGCCAACGGGTCCTGGTACCAGCCTTCGGCGTCCATGTACCAACCTTCGGCGTCCTGGTACCAACCTTCGGCGTCCTGGTACCAGCCTTCGGCGTCCATGCTGTGTCCCTTCCGGTGAGGTGGCCGTCCCCGGACCGGTCACGAGCCTGTCCGGGCCGGCCCGGCCCGGCCCGATGGCCGGTGGGCGAGACGGCGACTCACCCCCAGCCCAGTTCCCCGAGGCGTCGGTCGTCGATGCCGAAATGGTGCCCGACCTCGTGGATCACCGTCTTCCGTACCAGCTCGACGACCTCCCACCGGGTCCGACAGGATGCGCAGATCGTCGCCATGTAGATCGTGATGCGATCGGGCGCCGACGCCGAGTAGTGGTTGCCCCGCCGGGTGAGCGGGACCCCCTCGTACAGCCCGTACAGCGGTCCCGCCGGACTGTGGTCGTCCACCAGGACGGCGACGTTCTCCATGGCCCTCCCGAGCGGGGCGGGGATGCCGTCGAGGGCGTCGGCCACCAACCCCTCGAATTGCTCGGTCGTCATGGCCAGCACGGTCATCATCATGGCAAGGACTTCGGCACCGGCGAGCGGCGGTGCCCGACCTACCGCAGTGCCCGACCTACCTTTTGCCCGACCTACCGCCCTGCCGACCCGCCCTCCGGGCTCCGTGGATCGGCGGCACCGACGTAGTGCCGGGCCGGGTCGTCCGCCCCTCCCACCACCTCGATGATCTGGGCGCAGCCGACGACCACCGGATCGAAGGCGCTGATCAGCTCGGCGTGATGCCCCCGACCCCGCAGGCCGTCCAACCATCCGGGCGGGGCGTGGGCTTCGACGCGCACCATCAGGTCGTCTCCCCACCACAGCCGGAACGGTCCCGCCGACGGCGCATCCAGCGCCAGTCGGGCCCCGGCCACCGCGGTCGAGGGATCCTGGCCGCCCGGGAGCATCCGGGCCAGGAGCTGCAGGAGGATCTGGGGCTGGGCGTCGCCGCCCATGGCCCCGACCAGATGGGTGAGCGATCCGCCGGGCGTGGTGGCGAGCATCGGGGACAGCGTGTGAGGCGGCCTGCGGCCAGGACCGAGCTCGGCCGGATGACCCTCCTCGAGGGAGAATCCCACCCCGCGATTGTGGAGGAAGATCCCGGTCGTCCCGGCGACCAGATGGGATCCGAAGTCGAGCGCGTTGGACTGGGTGAGCGAGATACCGAGACCGTCGCCATCGATGGCGCACAGATGGGTGGTGTCCCCGTCGCCCAGGCGGGGGACCGGGGTGCCGGCTCCCGCCCCCGGGGGCGGCCCGACGTCGGCGGCGGCCGTGCGATCGGCTCGGACCCGGCCGGCACCGACGCGCAGCCGGTCGTCGGCCAGGAGGGCCTGCCCGTCGGCCCCGTCGTGGAGCACTGTCGGACGGTCGTAGCCGGCGGCTCGTGACGCCTCGACCACCAGATGGGCCCAGAGCGGATCCGACGGGTCGCTCCCGATGCCGAGGTGTTCGGCCGCCCTGCTGCTGGCCAGGGTGAGATAGCCCTGGGACGGGGGAGGGACGGTCCACAGTCGGTGTCCCCACACCTCGAGTCGGAGCGGCTCGCACCAGTCGGCGACCGGGTGTTGGAGATCCGGAGTCGAGAAGATGCCTTGACCCAGGTCGACCAGGGCATCCCCGAACTCACCCCGGTAGAACGCATCGCGGCCTCCGTCGGCGATGGCGCGGAGGGTCCGGGCGATTCCGGGCAGTCGTACCCGGTCGCCGGGCTGGAGCGGTCCGTTCGGGCAGAGCTGGTCGGCGCCGGGGACCGCGGCGACGAGATGGCTGGACAGGGCGAGCAGGATGGAGGCCACGAACCCGTCTTCGGCCAGTTCGATGGCCGGACCGAGCACCGTGCCCAGCTGGGAGTCGCCCGTACCGATCGTGGAGGGCCAGCCAGCCGTCGACCGCGCCCGGCACGGTGACGCTGCGCACGTCACCGCGGAGGGCCATGACCGAATGGCCCTCGGCCCGCATCCGCGCCGGGTCGACGCCCGAACCGGCACGGCCGACGGCCAGCAGGGCCTCGGGTTCGGATCCGGCCGGGCTGACCACGGCCAGGAGGTCCCCGCCCATGCCGCACAGGTGCGGACTGGTCACGGCCATGACCGCGGCCGCGGCCACGGCGGCGTCGGCGGCCGTCCCTCCCCGCTCGAGGGCCCCGACCCCGGCGATCGATGCCAACTGGTCGGCGGCACAGACCATGCCCCGCCAGCCGGTCCGGGGCGGGAACGGAGCCAGCGGAAAACTCACGGGCATGGCATACCACGGCCCACCGGCTCCCGCTCCGGGTCAGCGCTCGTGGAGATTGGCGTAGAAGACCAGCGCCGCGGCGACGACGGCGCCGGCCAGGACCACGGCCGAGATACTGAACCGTTCACTGAGCGGACCGGCCACGATGGCCCCGAGGGGGACCGTGCCTCCGAAGGCCATCACCCAGAGGGCCATCACCCGGCCGCGCACGGAGTCGTCGAGCCGCTTCTGGAGCACGGTGGCGAGCGACGTCACCGTCACGAAGTAGAACAGACCGAGCAGGAAGACGATGGGGTAGGCCGGCCCGGGGCTCCGCAGGAGGCCGAACACGGCCAGGGTGACCGCGTAGCCGCCGATGCCGAAGCGGACCACCCGTTCGAGCTGCTGCCCGGCGAGGAAGGTGCCGATGGAGAGGGCGCCGATGACGGCGCCGGTGCCGAAGGTGGCATACAGGAGGCCGTAGGCGATGGTGCTGGCACCGATCCCGAGCTCGTTGTGGGCGAGGACCGGCATCAACACGGCGATCGGGAGACAGAAGAACGAGAACAGCACCATGGTGGTCAGGCAGCGGCCGACGACCCGGTCGCGGCGGGCCACGTCGAACCCGTCGAGGATCCGTCGCCATCCCTGTTCCTCGGCCCGATGATGAGCGGGCAGTCGAACGGTGATGAGCGCCCAGATCAACGCCAGATAGGAGGCGGCGTTGACGACGAAGGCCCACGAGGCGCCCACCTTGGCGTAGAGGACACCGCCGATGGCCGGACCGATCACCCGGGAGAGGTTCATGTTGGCGGAGTTGAGCGAGATGGCCCCGGGCAGGTCCTTGCGTTCGACGAGAGTCGGGATCAGGGCCGAGAAGGTGGGTGCGTAGAACGCCTGTCCGATGCCGCCGGCCAGGACGGCGGCGAAGAGGGCTCCGATCCTCGGATCATGGGTATCGGTCAACCGGGCGATGATGAGCGCCACCAGCGTCTGTTCCACCGTCACCACGACCAGCAGGGTGCGCCGGTCGAATCGGTCGGCCGCCATGCCGCCGATCGGCGAGAGCAGGAAGAGCGGTCCCAGCTGGGCCAGCGTCATCAACCCGACATCGGTCGACGATCCGGTGATGTTGAAGACGAACGCCGCCAGCACGACGGTCTGCATCCAGCTTCCGATGTTGGAGGTGAGCGCGGACAGGTAGATGCGGCGGAAGACCGGGTAGCCGAGCGCCGCTCTGGCCCCGCCCACTTCGAGGACCCGGTCACCCTCGAGGAACGCGTCTTCGACGTCCTCGGCGCCGGAGTCGGTCGAGTTCGGGTCCCCGTCCGGCCCGGGGTCAGGCAAGAGCTTCGAGCGTGGTCCTCGCCGCTTTCACCGCAGCCGAGGAGGAGTCGCGGCCCAGTCGCACCAACCCCGGGATCCGGGTCGGCTTGGTCGCCATCAGCCGGAGCGCGGCCCACAGGTCGGCAGAGCCGTCGGGCCGGAGGGTCCCGAGCACGGACGGATCGGTGTACCCGTCGTCCGGACGATCGCTGATCACCCGGACCACGGTCCACGGCACGCTCCGGCTCTGACAGACCGAGCCCACCCCGGTCGACTCCATCTCGAGGGCGACGACGCCCTGCTCGACCAGCCGGGCCAGGCGCGATGGATCCACGATGAGTTCGTCGGCCGTCCCCACCTTCCCGTCCAGCGCGGTCCCGCCCAGCGGGAACGGGCGGTACTCCTGGCCCGACTTCACGTCGAGGACGACCTCGGGCACGATCACCCTGCCGATCGTCGAGGCGGCATCGATCCCACCGGCGATGCCGCTGACCACGACGTGGTCGACGCTGAATTGATCGAGCAGACGCCGGGTGGCGGCGGCGGCCATCTCCGGTCCGACCCCGATCTGGGCGACGATGATCTCGACCGAGCCCCGACGGCCCTCGAACACCTTGATGCCTCCCACCGTCGATGGGCGGGCACCGAGCCGTTTGACGACCGGCCTGAGCTCCATGGCCATGGGGGCCAGCACCAAGGCCCGGCGAATCGCACTCACCGCACCAGCTTGCCCGATGGCGCCGGCCGGTGCCGGTTCGACCCGCCAGGCCGGATGTTGGCATCCTGACCCCATGGCCACTGCGTTCCGCCGGCTCGAGCGATCCGATTTCCCACGTCTCTCGGAGTGGCTGGCCACCCCTCACGTCGCCCAATGGTGGCGCCATGGGCACGACCGGGCCGCGGTGGAGGCCGACTTCGGACCGCTGGTGGACGGAGGGGACCCGACCGAGGCCTTCGTGATCGAGGAGGACGGGTTGCCCATCGGGTTGATCCAGCGCTACCGCTTCGACGAGAACCAGGCCTGGGACCGGACGGTCGCCGTCGGCACCGCCCCGCGACCGGCGGCCGGCATCGACTACCTGATCGGGGACCGGTTCCGGGTGGGACGAGGGCTCGGCCCACGGGTCATCAGCGACTTCGTCCTCGGAACCTGGGACCGGTACCCGGACCTGGCGGCCGTCGTCGTGGCCGTCCAGCAGGCCAATCGACAGTCATGGCGGGCCCTCGAGAAAGCCGGGTTCCAGCGGGACTGGTCAGGAGCGCTCGAGTCCGACGACCCGAGCGACGCCGGTCCGAGCCACGTCTACGTGTGTCTCCGTCCCATCGGGTAGCGCGGGACGCGCCCGGTGCTCACCCGGACGAGAAGTATCTCCGCATCGGTTCGAAGTAGTGCTCCTCCCATCCGTCCCGCTCGTAGCTGAAGTGGCCGTCGGGGACACCGGTGTGGCGGATGGTGATCCTGGTCCCCTGATCGGCCGGCTCGAGCCCGACGTCGATCTGCGAGTCCTTTTCGGCCTCGGAGAACTCCGATGTCCTCCACGATTGGACGATCCGGTGCCCGGGCTCGAGGAGAACGGTGCGACCGGTGATGTACCCGTCCCACGCTTCGAAGACGCCACCGACCTCCGGGTCGACGACGGCCGGCGAACCGGTCATGGCGCTGTGACCGGCGCTCGACATCCAGGCGTCGTAGATGGTCTGAGGACTCGCCGGGATCAGATCGGACAGTTCGAACTCGTGGGCCACCGGGACCTTCCTCTGCGAGGGTTACCAGTACCGCGCCAAGCGTAGGCACCTGACCACCGGTGCGCAGTCGCGCGTCCGAGGACGGACCTCGTTGCCGTCAGCGGAGAACCCGATGACCGGTCCGACGACACCACTGGTTCCGATTACGCTGGCCGGGAGCGACGGCCGGATCCGAGGGGCCGACCGGTAGGAAACGTGAGAAGAGGGACGGGCCATGCGACGAAGGGTGCTGAACGGCAAGATCCATCGGGCGCGGGTCACCGATGCCGACCTCAACTACGTCGGCTCCATCTCCATCGACCCGACCCTGATGAAGGCGGCCGACATCGTTCCCAACGAGCAGGTGTCCGTGTACAACCTGATGAACGGCGCCCGCTTCGAGACCTACGCCATCGAGGGGGCCGATGGGCAGATCTGTCTCAACGGGGCCGCGGCCCGGCTGGCCCAGGTCGGTGATCTCGTGATCATCGTGACCTACGTGGATGTGGAGGACGCCGAGATCCCGCTCCACCAGCCGTCCGTGGTCTTCGTCGACGAGGAGAACCAGCTCACCGGTCCCCGCTGACCCGGACACCGGGTCGGGTGCCGGTCGGTGGTCGTCAGGTGCCGGTGAGTGACGGGATCATCGGATCGGTCCCGACGTACTTCCTGTTCAGGGCGTCGTCGATCGGCCAGAATGCCGGGGCGACTGCCGAAATGACCGACCCGGTGGCTATACTTGTCCTGGCTCGGGGCTCGTCGGTGGCACGCCGGATTGGGGGGTTCCTCCCACAGCGTCGGTTGGACGACGGGGGGGCGTCGGGTCGTACAGAGAGTGGCCGATGTCGCGACGAAGGGGCCTTTCATGAAGAAGTGGGCACAGGGCTTGAAGCAGTGGTCCATGTGGCTCGTCGGTGAAGGCTCGATGCCCGACAGACGGGCCGGTCTCATGCTCGGCGCCACCATCGCCGTGGTCGCACTGCTCGGGGTCG
The DNA here is from genome assembly GCA_963812885.1 of uncultured Acidimicrobiaceae bacterium. GTDB lineage: Bacteria > Actinomycetota > Acidimicrobiia > Acidimicrobiales > RAAP-2 > Bog-756. The sequence goes on from CAWEWZ010000009.1 coordinate 180,189, forward strand.
GCGCCGCCTTCGCACTACAGAATCCCGCTCCGAAGAAGCACGGCGGAGTCCACGCCGCCGAGGCTGCCGCCGCCTACCGGGCCAAGCTGCGGCACGGGCACGGAGGGAAGCACACGGCCGCGACCAAGCGGACCCACAAGGCGACCACGGCGACCAAGTCGACCACCACGACCAAGAAGAAGCACAAGACCTCGCGGGCGGCCGAGTACCGCAAGGCGGTCGCCCTGGCCACGGCCGATCAGTCGAAATCCGGTGCCAAGAAGACCAAGGCGAAGCACGCCAAGCACAAGGCCAAGCGGCACGTCCGGAAGACGAAGAGGACCGGGTCCGCCTCCGCCGCCGCGGCGGCCGGTTCCGCGGGTTCGTCGGCCGTCCCGACGCTGGCCGCCCCGATCATCCCTTCGTCCTCGCCGATCCCTTCCGGTACCGCCCCCCCCGGCGCGCCGACCCTCGTGGGGGCGACGTCGGGACGGAGGGGTTCGCGGGTCACCTGGGCCGCGCCCACCAATGACGGAACGTCCCCCGTCACCGGGTACGACCTCTTCGTCGGGACCCTGCCCGGTGCCCAGTATGTGACGCCGGTCAACGGCAGCCGGCCGGTCCAGGGCCGGAGCTACACGGTCAGCCACCTCATCCTGGGCACGACGTACTACTTCACGGTCAAGGCCATCAACTCGGTCGGGAGCTCGATGCCCTCGAACCAGATGGCCGTCACCCCCCCGGTCACCTTCCCGTCCGTCGGCTCCCTGCCGGCCCCGGTGGTGGCCATGGCTTCGAATCCGGAGGGGACCGGGTACTGGTCGGCCAACTCCCAAGGGCAGATCACCACCCACGGTGCGGTGACCAATGAAGGATCGACGGCGGGCCTCCACCTCAATGCGCCGATCGTCGAGATCGTGGCCGCGCCCCACGGGCCGGGCTACTGGGAGGTGGCCAGCGACGGCGGCGTGTTCACCTTCGGCGCCGCCCAGTTCCACGGTTCGATGGGTGGACACGCCCTCAACGCCCCGATCGTGGGGCTCGTGGCCACGGCCGACGGGAAGGGCTACTGGGAGGTGGCCAGCGACGGCGGCGTCTTCACCTTCGGTGATGCCCGCTTCGGTGGCTCGATGGGCGGACAACCCCTCGCCCAGCCCATGGTGGGCATGGCCCTCGACCCCGTCACCGGCGGCTACTGGGAGGTGGCCCGGGACGGCAGCGTGTTCGCCTTCGGGGGCGCCCCGAGGCTGGGATCGCCCTCCAGTCTCGGATGTGGGCGACTCCGTCGTCGGCATCGCCTCGGCGCCCAGCGGTCAGGGGTACTGGGAGGTGACCGGCAACGGAGGCGTCTTCTCCTACGGCTCGGCCACCTTCCGCGGGCTCGGTCTCGGCGGAGTCGCTCAATGCCCCGGTCGGTGGTCTGTGCGTCGACCGGGCGACCGGTGGGTACTGGCTGTTCTCGCTGGACGGTGGAACCTTCGCCTTCGGAGCCCCGTTCCTCGGGGCGGCCTGACTTCCCCGAACAGGCCCGAAACCCCTCAGGACCCGAGCATCCGCTCGAGGGCGGTGGATCGCCATGTGGTGCGCCCGGTCCTCTCCTCGGCCCGGTCCGCGCTGCCGGCCAGGCGGAGCCCGGCGTTGATCCCCAGATAGCGAAACGGTTCGGGCTCCCAGCGCTTCGACCGGTGGCCGACCCAGGGCAGGGCGGTCAGTTCGGTCTGCCGTCGGAGGATGAGATCGCGCAGGGTCCGGCCGGCCAGATTGGTGGTGGACACACCGTCGCCGACGTACCCGCCGGCCCAGGCCAAGCCCGCTGGCGCCATCGAGCCCCACCGAGGGGAACCAGTCCCGGGCGATCCCGAGGGGCCCGCCCCAGCGGTGGGTGATCTCGAATCCGGCCACCGCCGGGAACAAGTCGACCAACGTCAGGCGCAGGGATTCGTGCACGCCGCCGTCCCGATCGAACTCCGGTCGGATGGCCGAACCGAAGTGGTAGGGGGCGCCGCGGCCACCGAAGGCCAGCCGGTCGTCGGCGGTGCGCTGCCCGTAGATGATCAGGTGGCGATGATCGCTGAAGGTCTCCCGGGAGGCCAGTCCGGCCGTGGCCCAGAACTCGTCGGGCAGGGGCTCGGTGGCGATCATCAGCGAGTACACCGGGATCAGGGTCCGCTCCTCGCCCCGCAGCGTCCGGGTGTAGCCCTCGGTCGCCCGGACCGCGGTGGCCGCCCGCACGGTGCCCCGGGCGGTGACCACCGCGCCGGGCCGCAGTTCCGTCGCCTCGGTCCGTTCGTAGATGGTGACGCCCCGACGCTCCACGGCCTCGGCCAGACCCCGGACCAGACGGGCGGGATCGATGGTGGCGCAGTGCGGGGTGTAGGTGCCCCCGAAGACCGAGGTGGCCCCCACCCGGGCCGAGGCCTCGGCCGCCGACAGGAGCCGGAGATCGTCCTCGTCGACCCCCCGGTCCCGGGCGGCGGCGACCTCGTCGCGGGCCCGTCGCCATTGGACCGCGGTCCGGGCCAGCACCACCGTCCCGCCGCGGGCGAAGTCGCACCCGATGCCCTCGGCCTCGACCACCCGTCCGACCTCGGCGACCGTCCCTTCCATGGCCCGCCGCATGGACTCCCCGGAGCCGGGTCCGCGGGATGCGTCCAGTTTCTCCTCCGAGGCTGCGAACAGGGCCGAGCACCAACCCCCGTTCCGCCCCGAGGCCCCGAAGCCGACGACGTCGCGCTCGAGGACGGCGATCGTCAGGTTCGGGTCGGCCTCCGCCAGGTAGAACGCCGTCCACAGTCCGGTGAACCCACCGCCCACCACGGCCACGTCGACATCGATGTCACCGGGCAGGGCCGCCCGGATGCCGATCGGTCCGGGGAGCCGGTCCCACCACAGGGAGAGCCGTCGGTAGTCCTCGCCCGACGGCGGACTCAGATCTGCTTCCACGCTTCGGTCAGCACCGAGCGCAGGATGGAGGTCATCACCTCGAACTCCTCCTCGCCGCAGGTGAGCGGCGGCGCCAACTGGACCACCGGGTCACCGCGGTCGTCCGCCCGGCAGATGAGACCGGCGTCGTAGAGCGCGCCCGACAGGAACCCGCGCAGCAGGCGCTCCGACTCGTCGTCGTCGAATGTCTCCCGGGTGTCCTTGTCCTTGACCAGCTCGATCCCGTAGAAGTAGCCCGCCCCCCGCACGTCACCGACGATGGGGAGATCGGAGAGCGTCTCCAGCGAGGCCCGGAAGGCGCCCTCGTTCTTGCGCACGTGCTCGAGGAGGTTCTCCTTCTCGAAGACGTCCATGTTGGCCATGGCCACGGCCGCGCTCACCGGGTGGCCGCCGAAGGTGACGCCGTGGAGGAAGCTCTCCCCGTGGAGGAAGGGCTCGACCAGGCGGTCGCTGACCGCCATGGCCCCGAGCGGGGAGTAGCCGCTGGTCAGCCCCTTGGCCATGGTGACGATGTCGGGCCGGTAGTCGTAGCGCTCGGCGCCGAACCAGTGGCCCAGCCGGCCGAATGCACAGATGACCTCGTCCGACACCAGGAGCACCCCGTAGCGGTCGCAGATCTCCCGCACCCGTTGGAAGTAGCCGGGCGGCGGGGGGAAGCAGCCGCCCGAATTCTGCACGGGCTCGAGGAAGACGGCGGCCACGGTGCTCGGCCCCTCGATGAGGATGGCCTGTTCGATGGCGTCGGCGGCCCACTGGCCGTAGGCGTCGAGGTCGTCGGCGAAGTACCGGGCCCGGTAGAAGTTGGTGTTGGGCACCTTGATGGCCCCGGGCACCAGGGGCTCGAAGGCCGTCTTGATGGCCGAGAGGCCGGTGATCGACAGCGCGCCCATGGTGGCCCCGTGGTAGGCGATGTCCCGGCTGATGACCTTGAGCCGGTCGGGCTGGCCGGTCAGCCGGAAGTACTGGCGGGCCAGCTTCCAGGCCGACTCGACCGCTTCCGAACCACCGGTGGTGAAGAAGAGCGCGGTTGCAGTCTCCGGGCGTGAGCTCGGCCAGCCGGTCGGCCAGGGCCACCGCCATCGGGTGGGCGTAGCTCCACACCGGGAAGTAGGCGAGGGTTTCGGCCTGGCGCGCCGCCGCCTCGGCCAATTCGGTGCGCCCGTGGCCGATCTGACTGGTGAAGAGCCCGGACAGCCCGTCGAGGTACCGCTTCCCGTTCTGGTCGTACACCCAGACGCCGTCGCCCCTGACGATGACCGGGATGTCGCCGGTGGGCGACATGCGGGTGAAGTGCATCCAGAGGTGGCGATGGGCGCTCTCCTCGAGCGGCCTCGTTGGACATGGCGGTCATCTCGTCCCCCAGGTGTAGGTCTGCTTGGTGAGCTTCAGGTACATGAACGTCTCGGTGTCCCGCACCCCGGGGATCTGGCGGATCACCCCGTTGAGGAGATCGAGGATGGTGTCCTCGTCCTCGCACACCAGTTCGACCAGGATGTCGAACGAGCCGGTGCACAGCACCACGTAGTCGATGTCGTCCACCGCGGCCAGCCGTTCGGCCACCACCCGGGCATCGCCATCGGCGCGGATCCCGACCATGGCCTGGCTGCGGAATCCGACCTGGAGGGGATCGGTGACCGCCACGATCTGCATGATCCCCGCATCGCGGATCTTCTGCACCCGCTGCCGCACCGCCGCCTCCGACAGCCCGACCGCCTCGGCGATCGAGCCGTAGGTCCGGCGCCCGTCCTTCTGCAGCTCCTCGACGATGGCCTTGTTGACGTCGTCGAGGAGTCCGTTGGCTGATGGACCGGGGACAGAAGCGGTCATGGTCAGGTCCTCAGTCCCCTCATCTGCGGATCGACCGACGGTGCGGATCGGCGGGCTCGAAACATGATCATCTACCGCCAGTTATAGCAGTTCAAGCAGAATCGGTCCGAAAAATCGATTGGAATCGTAGGCAACTTCAGGTTCAGGCCAAAAAAAACTTGTCTGAAGGGAATTCTTCGGCCACTATGACGGAACAGTGTCGTCAACGGCCGGCATTCGGGCGAGCCCGGGACGCCGGTCACGCCGGTCCGCGGACGCCGGCACGCCGGTCACGGCGTCCACGCCGGTCACGGCGTCCGAACGACCGGCCGGGGAGGACCGAGTGAGCGACCACAAAGGAAAGGGGACCGCCGTGGAATCTGGAAGGCTTTCCAACTTCATCGGGGGGCGGAACGTCGAGACCACGGACGGTACCTCGACCATGCTGATCGACCCCAGCACGGGCGAGGAGTATCTCGAGGCCCCGGTGTCCGGGGCCAAGGACGTCGATCTGGCCATGGCCGCGGCGGCCGCGGCGTTCCCCGAGTGGCGTGACGCCACCCCGGCCGACCGCAGCCTGGCCCTGTTCCGCATCGCCGACGCCTTCGAGGCCCGGGCCGACGACCTGGTGCGCGTCGAGTCCCAGAACACCGGCAAGCCGGTCGCGGTGACCTTGGCCGAGGAGATCCCCCAGCTGGTCGACCAGATCCGTTTCTTCGCCACCGCGGCCCGCCACCTCGAGGGGAAGTCGGCCGGGGAGTACATGAAGGACCACACCTCGATGATCCGCCGTGAGCCGATCGGGGTGTGCGCCGCGGTGACCCCGTGGAACTACCCGTTGATGATGGCGGTGTGGAAGTGGGCACCGGCCCTGGCCGCCGGCAACACCATGGTGTTGAAGCCGTCGGACACCACGCCGGCCTCGTCGGTGCTCATGGCCGAGATCATGAGCGAGTTCCTGCCCGACGGGGCCCTCAACGTGGTGTGCGGCGACCGCGACACCGGGCGGCTGCTCGTGGAGCACCCGACCCCGGCCATGGTCTCGGTGACCGGGAGCGTCCGGGCCGGCATGGAGGTGGCCGGCGCCGCCGCCGCCGGGGTCAAGCGGGTCCACCTGGAGCTGGGGGGCAAGGCCCCGGTGGTCATCTTCGACGACGCCGATGTGGCCGCCGCCGCCGAGGGCATCGCCATCGCCGGGTACTTCAACGCCGGGCAGGACTGCACGGCGGCGACCCGGGTGCTGGCCGGTCCCCGGGTCCACGACGACTTCGTGGCCGCCCTGGTCGAGCAGGCCCGGGCCCAGAAGGTCGGGGGCCTCGACGTCGAGGACGCCGACTTCGGTCCCCTCAACAACGCCAACCAGCTGGCCCGCCTGAGCGGATTCTTCGACCGGCTCCCCTCCCACGCCGAGGTGGTGACCGGTGGGGAGCGGGTGGGCGAACGCGGCTACTGCTTCGCCCCCACCGTGATCACCGGCCTCGAGCAGTCCGACGAGGTGATCCAGGAGGAGATGTTCGGTCCGGCCATCACCGTCCAGCGATTCACCGACGAGGACCAGGCGCTGGCCTGGGCCAACGGCGTCCGTTACGGGCTGGCGTCGAGCGTGTGGACCCGTGACCACGGGCGGGCCATGCGCATGGCCAAGGGGCTCGACTTCGGATGCGTGTGGATCAACACCCACATCGTGATGGCCGCCGAGATGCCCCACGGGGGATTCAAGCAGTCGGGCTACGGCAAGGACCTCTCGTCCTACGGGTTCGAGGACTACACCCGGATCAAGCACGTCATGAGCTTCATCGGCCGTTGAGCTGACCGCCGGGATCGGGGCATCCGCCGGCTACCACCCGGTTTCGACGGAGGCCGGTTCCGGTGATTGAATGATGCCGTCCACGGGGCCCGTGGCGCCCAATTCCCCCATGAACGCGAACCGACCGACGGCGGACCTCGCCGAGGAGCCATCTCGGCCGTTGCCGACCGGCGGTGGCCGACGCCTCCACCCACGGCTTCGCCCCGATGTGGTCTCGCTCCCCCAGAGCGTGGTCATCGGGGTGGCCACCTCCGCACCCGGGCAGTCGACGGCGGTGGCGCTGGCCGGGATGGTGGCCGTGGCCGCCTACGCCACCGGACCGGCGATCATCCTGAGCATGATCCCGATGCTGGCCATCGCTCTCTGTTACCAGCGGCTCAATCTGTGGGACCAGAACTGCGGGGGTCCCTATGTCTGGGTGGCCCGGGCCATCGGGCCCTTCGTCGGCTATCTGATCGGGTGGTCGATGCTGGTCGGCTTCGTCCTCGGTTCGGTGAGCAACATCCTGCCTCTCGGTCCGGCAGTGCTCTCGTTCACCGGATTGGACGTGTCCGGTACCGCGGGGAATGTACTCACGGCCACCGTCTTCGGAGTGGCGGTGACCGCCATCGCCGCCGTCGGGATCAAGTACACGGCGAGGTTCCAACTGGCGATCGCCTCGATCGAGTACCTGGTGCTCCTGGTGTTCAGCGCCATCGCCTTCTGGGCGGTCTTCGTCGAACACCGGGCCGGCACCGTCCACCCCAGCCTGGGCTGGCTCCATGTGAGCGGGGTGGGCGGTAAGGGGAGCCTGGCCGGGGCCATGCTCATCGCCATCTTCTTGTTCACCGGCTGGGACGCCACCATCTACATCAACGAGGAGACCACCAAGAAGCGCACCAATCCGGGCAAGGCCGCCATCATCTCGGTGGCCATCCTGGGGCCGGTGTTCACCTGGTTGTTCGTCAGCTTCCAGGGGGTGCTTCGACCGGGCCAACTGCAGGCGCACGCCGCCGATGCCCTTCCCTACATCGCCCAGACGCTGGTCGGGAGCGGCTGGGCCAAGTTCATGGTGCTGGCCGTGGTCCTCTCGGTGCTCGGGACCACCCAGGCCACGATCGTCTCCACCAGCCGAGTGACCTATTCGATGGGAACTGATCGCCTGCTCCCGCGACGGTTCGCCTACGTCCATCCCCGGTTCCGGACCCCGATGTTCGCCACCGTGTTCTGGGGGCTGGTGATGGTGGTGGTGGCCGACTTCTACGTGATGTGGTCGTCGCTCAAGAGTGCATTCGACACGGTCGTCAATGCCGAGTCGATCGCCTTCACCGTGTTCTACATCTTCACTGCCCTGGCCACGACCTGGTACTACCGCAGGCTGCTCCGCAGGAGTCTCACCGACCTCGCCCTGGTCGGCGTCTTTCCGCTCTTCGGCGCCGCCGTGCTGGTCTGGGTACTCGGCAAGTCGATCCCGGCGCTCGGTCCGTCGGCCCGATGGACGGTGGCCGGCGTGGCCATCCTCGGTGTGGTCCTCATGGCCGTCAGCGCCTGGGTCCTGCGCTCACCGTTCTTCAAGATCCGTCGATCGAGCTATACGCCGGATTCGCCCTGAGTCCGGTATCGCCCTGAGTCCGGACGCGGCCCGGATCCGGGGGCGGCCCGGATCCGGGGGCGGCGGCCCGGTGGTCGGGGGACTGGTACCCGGCCCAGCGGTCCGGGGACCGGCGGCCCGGCGGGGGACCGGTGGTACCCGGCCCAGCGGTCCGGGTACCGGCGGCCCGGCGGGGGACCGGTGGTCGCAGACCGACCGTTCCGGCTACGTCGCTTTCTTGTCGAAGGGATCGATGCCGAAGAGGCCCACCTCGGCGCCGATGTCCTCGGGAACGAGCGTCGGCGTGTCCCGATTGAGCACCTCGCCGCGGAAGAAGGCCGGTCGGACGGCGGCGTAGGAGTACATGAGCACGCCTCCGAGCACGAGGGCGAAGAGGTCGATGAGGAAGACGCCGCCGATGTCCCAATGAGGCCAGAACTGCATGTGCCAGCTGGTGTAGCTGTTGACCGGGCGCCAGTAGAACCACAGGTTGTACCCGAGCGCCCCGTAGAGGAGGAGACCGCCGACGGCGGGCAGGATCCCCCGGACCCACAGGTTGCGGGCGCTCTCGTGGAGCGTCTTGCGGTAGTACCAGGCGCACGAGAATCCGGTCAGGCCGTAGTAGAAGGCGATCATCACCCCGAGCGCCGACACGGCGTCGGAGATGACCGTCCCGGCGGAGATGTAGTTCATGACCACGTACAGGATGATCGAGGCGGCCCCCATGACCACCGTCGACACCGAGGGGGTCAGGAACCGCCGGTGGATCTTCGAGAAGGTGGAGGGAATGGCCTTGTAGACGCTCATGGCCAGCGTCGTGCGCGCCGTCGGAAGAATGGTGGTCTGGGTCGAGGCGGCCGCCGAGCTGAGCACCATGAGCAGGAGCAGGTGGGACAGGAAGTTGCCGAATCCCGACGTCCCGAACACCGAGTGGCCCAGAACGGACAGGACGTCGCCCTGGTTGTTCGGGTTGCCGAGCCCGATGCCGGTCGTCCCCACACCTGCGTAGGACTGGGCCGACAGGATGACCAGCACGTAGGTGACCAGGAGGACGACGGTGGACAGGACGGCGGCCCGTCCGGGCACGGTGGCGGGATCAGCGGTCTCCTCGTTGACCGACACGGTGGTGTCCCATCCCCAGTAGATGAACAGCATCAGGAGGATGCCGTTGATGAATGCAGACGCCGAAGGCACGTCGAAGGGGTTGAACCAGCTCCAGTGGGGCGTGAGATGCCCGATGGGGGCGGTCCCGTTGCCGACCTTCACCAGCGCGACGATCGACAGCACCAGCAGCATGGTGAGTTCGATCCCGAGGAGGGCTTTTTGGAAGTTGGCGGACACCTCGATCCCCACGTAGCAGATGGCCGTCATGGCCACGATCCAGAGGATGCCGACCAGGAGGACCCAGCCGCTGCTGGGATCGGTACCGATCGTGTTGGCATTGAACAGGAGGAACAGGTACTGGCCGGCGATCTGGGCCAAACTGGCCATCACCAGGACGTCAGCGGCGATGATGGCCCAACCGCCCCACCAACCGGACTTGGGTCCGAAGGCCCGGACCCCCCAGGTGAAGGTGGTCCCGCAGTCCGGGTCGGCGTTGTTCATCTCCTTGTACCCGTAGGCGATGAACAGCATGGGGACGAAGGCGAGGATGGTGATGATCGGCGCCTGAAGACCGATGGCGGCGACCACGAATCCAAGGGTGGCGGCCAAGCTGTAGGCCGGTGCGGTGGAGGCGACGCCGATCACCGTGCTCGAGATCAGTCCGAGCGCCCCCGATTTGAGACCCTTCTCCGGACGACTCGTAGTAGGCAAACTTGGCGTATCGACGGTCACGATCGACTCCTGACTCTCTCGGCAACCGGGGTTGCCTGTACGAACGAGTGCTGCTTCCCCCTGGATGATCGCCCAGTGACCAGAAAGTACTGCAGATGTGCAGTCGATTTCTCGATGGTGAGGAGCGAGTCCGAATTCACCCGACTCTCTCCAACTGTTGCCGAGGGGAGCGCGGATGTCGACGGGAACGGGGGCAACGGCCGCCGACGGATCCTGATCGCCGGTGCGCAGAATCCGCCCCCGGGACTAGCATGGGCGAGCGGGATTCGCCGCGTTCGTTGGTGTGTTCCCGTCGAAGATGCGCGGGACTCGACCCTGGCGGTCCAGTCCGTTGGAGAGGAGCGACCGTTGCCAGTGAGGCCATTCGTCGCCGATGACCGCAGCCATTCGCGGTCCGAAGCGAGCCCTGTCTTCTCCTCCGACTCCTCTGTCGAGTCCTTCCTCGAGTCCTCCGTCGAGCGATGCAACTGAGGCTGTTCTGATGATCGTCGGGGTCCCCAAGGAAGTGAAGGACGACGAGTACCGGGTGGCCATCACCCCGGCCGGCGTACGCGAGCTCACCTCGGCCGGCCACCTGGTCTACATCGAGCGGGGTGGCGGACTGGGATCGGCCCTCCCCGACGCCGACTTCGTGGCCACCGGAGCCAAGATCATCGACGACCCGGGCGACATCTGGGCCGAGGCCGACATGATCCTGAAGGTCAAGGAGCCGATCCCCGAGGAGTACCCGCGCCTCGGGCTCCGCTCCGGACAGGTCCTGTTCACCTATCTCCACCTGGCCGCGTCACGGGCGTGTACCGATGCACTGGTCGAGGCGGGCAACACGGCCATCGCCTACGAGACGGTCCGGCTGCCCGACAACTCGCTGCCCCTCCTCACCCCGATGAGCGAGGTGGCCGGTCGGATGGCCCCGCTGATGGGCGCCCATCATCTGATGAGCCCAGGAGGTGGTGGGGGGGTGCTGGTCTGTGGTGTCCCCGGCGTGCGCTGCGCCAAGGTGGTCATCCTCGGGGCCGGCGTCGCCGGCATGGCCGCCGCCACTCTGGCCGTGGGCATGCACTCGGAGGTGTACATCCTCGACCGCAATCTCGAGCGTCTCCGCCAGGTCGACCACCACTTCCGCGGCGCCCTCGAGACCGTGGCCTCCAGCACCCATGCCATCGAGGAGTGCTGCATCGACGCCGACATCGTCATCGGCGCCGTCCTGGTCGTAGGGGCCAAGGCCCCCAAGCTGGTCTCCGACGAGCTGGTGGCCCGGATGCGGGAAGGGTCGGTTCTGGTCGACATCTCGGTGGATCAGGGCGGGTGTTTCGAGTCGACCCGGCCCACCACCCATTCGCACCCCACCTTCGAGGTCAACGGCTCGGTGTTCTACTGCGTGGCCAACATGCCCGGCGCCGTGCCCCACACCTCCACCCACGCCCTGGTCAACGCCACCCTGCCCTATGCGCTCGAGATCGCCGATCGGGGCTGGCGGGACGCCGTCCGCCTCGACGCCGCCCTGGCCGAGGGCGTCAACGTGGTCGAGGGATCGGTCGTCTACGGGCCGGTGGCCGAGGCCCACGGCCTGCCCTCGGTGCCCCTGGGCACCTTCCTCGAATGAGTGGCCGACGGGCCTGGGGTGGTGGCTCAGCGCCGGCGTCCCTTGTCGGTCGCGCCGGCCTCGACCTTGGCAGCCCCGCCGGTCGTACCCGCCTTGCCGGCCCCGCCGGTCGCGCCCACCTTGCCGGTGGTGCCGGTCGCGCCCACCTTGCCGGCCCCGCCGGTCGCGCCCACCTTGCCGGTGGTGCCGGTCGCGCCCGCCTTGCCGGTGGTGCCGGTCGCGCCCGCCTTGCCGGTGGTGCCGGTCGCCCCGGTCGTACCCGCCCCCCCGGTCGTACCCGCCTTGGCAGCCCCGCCGGTCGCGCCGGTCGTGCCTCAGCGGCCTCAGCCGGGTTCGATGGCGGGATCGACGGTGGGGTCGACGGCCCGCAGCGGTGTCGAGCCCGGGGCCGGACTTCCCTCGGACAGGTGGATGGGAACGCTGATGCCGGGACCGAGCGCCGGATCGGCCACCGGATCGAGACGGACCACTCGCAACGGGATCTCGCCCGCCCAGACGTCGAGGGTGGCGTCGGGGCCGTCGCCGTCGTCGGGGGGACCCCGGCGGATCTTGACCGAGCACTGGTCGAGGGTCATCCGCAGGACGGTGGTGGCGGCCAGCTCCTTGACCGACGGCGAGCGCGCGTACTCCCACTGCCCGGGGGCCACCTGGTCGCTGATGGCCCGGAGGCCGACCAGCTTCTCCTCGCTGTCGGTCAGGACCTCGGGAACCCCGTAGACCATGGCGCACCGGTAGTTGACGGCATGTTCGAACACCGAACGGGCCAGCACCAGGCCGTCGACATGGGTGACCGTCACGCATGCCCGCACCGGCTGGCGGGCGGCGCGGAGGCTCCGGCTGGCCACCGATCCATGGAGAAAGAGCCACTCGTGATGGCGTGCGTAGCTGGTGGGCACCACCATCGGCCACCCGTCGATCACCAGGCCCAGGTGGCAGACGAACCCGGCGTCGAGCACGGCGTGCAGATCCGAACGCCGGTGCGATCCCTGTTCGGGGAGGCGGCGGAGGCGGGTCCGCTCCGACATCGGCACCTCGCCCGCACCCACATCGCCGGGTGGGGTCGCTTCGGCCATGCATGGATTCTGCCACGCAGCCTCCGTTCGCCATCGCGCCCGGGTGGCGCCCCGGCCCCGCGCCCGGTGGGCAGGCCATGAAACGGATCGGCTTCCCCGACCGAGGAGGCGAACCGCGGACGGCGCCGGTGTTCAACCCGGCGTCCGGAGCGCAGACCGGGGTGGTGGCCCTGGCCTCGGAGGCCGACGTCGACCGGGCCGTGGCCGGGGCGGTCGAGGCCTGGGCCGGCTGGCGGGACACCTCCCTGACGGCCCGCACCCGCGTCCTGTTCGCCTTCCGTGAGTTGGCCGACCGCCACCGGGACGACCTGGCCCGCCTGATCACCGAGGAGCACGGCAAGGTGCTCGAGGACGCCCGCGGCGAAGTCGCCCGCGGCATCGAGGTGGTCGAGTTCGCCTGCGGCATCCCCCACCTGTTGAAGGGGGAGTTCTCCGAGGACGTCTCCGCCGGCGTGGACGCGTCATCGGTCCGCCAGCCGCTCGGGGTGGTGGCCGGCATCACCCCCTTCAACTTTCCGGTCATGGTCCCGATGTGGATGTACCCGGTGGCCATCGCCTGCGGCAACTGCTTCATCCTGAAGCCGTCCGAGCGCGATCCGTCCCCGTCGTCGCTGATCGCCGACCTGTGGCAGCAGGCGGGACTGCCCGACGGTGTGTTCTCGGTGGTCCACGGCGACGCCGTGGCCGTCAATGCCCTCCTCGACCACCCTGACGTGGCTGCGGTCTCGTTCGTGGGTTCGACCCCGGTGGCCAGACAGGTGTTCGAGCGGGCCACCGCCTCGGGCAAGCGCGCCCAGGCGCTCGGCGGCGCCAAGAACCACGCCGTGGTCATGGACGACGCCGACGTCGACGCCGCCGCCGACGCCCTCATCGCCGCCGGCTACGGCTCGGCCGGCGAGCGGTGCATGGCCATCTCGGCGGTGGTGGCCGTGGGAGACGGCGACCGGCTGGTCCGTGCCCTGTACGAGCGGGCCTCCGCGTTGACCATCGGACCGGGAACCGACCCCGCCTCCGACATGGGCCCGCTCATCACCGGGGCCCATCGCGACCGGGTGGCCGGGTACGTCGAGTCGGCCGAGCACGAGGGCGCCGACGTCGTGCTCGACGGCCGGGACGTCAAGGTCCCCGGATGGGAGGAGGGGTTCTTCCTCGGCCCCTGTCTGGTCGACCGGGTGACGCCCTCGATGAAGGTCTACCGGGACGAGATCTTCGGGCCGGTCCTGTCGGTGCTCCGGGTCGAGGATCTCGGGCAGGCCATCGACGTGGTCAACGCCAATCCCTACGGCAACGGGACGGCCATCTTCACCCGGGACGGCAGTGCGGCGCGCCGGTTCCGCCGGGACGTGACCGTGGGGATGGTCGGCATCAACGTGGCCATCCCGGTCCCGATGGCCTACTACTCGTTCGGGGGATGGAAGCAGTCGCTCTTCGGTGACGCCCACATCCACGGCATGGAGGGTGTCCGGTTCAACACCCGCCTCAAGTCGGTCACCACCCGGTGGCCCGAGGACGTGACCGCCCCCGACGCGGCCATCGCCATGCACTTCCCGTCGGGCGACAACCGCTGAGGCCCGGGATGATCATCGACAACGACGGGGTCGACATCCATTTCGAGTCCACCGGACAGGGTCGACCGGTGGTGCTGCTCCACGGCTTCCCCGACTCGGGACGGATGTGGGGTGCTCAGGTCGATGCCCTGGCCGCCTCCGGGTTCCAGGTCATCGTGCCCGACCTCCGTGGCTACGGGTCGAGCGGCAAGCCGGCCGGGGTGGAGGTCTACTCGCTCGTCCATCTCGCCGGTGACGTGCTGGCCGTCCTCGACCATCTGGGTCTCGAGCGGGCCCACGTGGTCGGCCACGACTGGGGCGCGGCGCTGACCTGGGTGATGGGATCGCTGGTCCCCGACCGGGTCGACCACCTGGTCGCCCTCTCGGTGGGCCACCCGGTGGCCTTCCGGGACGCCGGCTTCCGCCAGCTCGAGCTGTCCTGGTACATCATGTTCTTCCAATTCGAGGGGGTCGCCGAACGGTGGCTGTCCGACAACTCGTGGGCCAACCTGCGCCAGTGGACCCACCACCCCGACATCGATGCCGTCATCGACGACCTGGAGGCCAACGGGTCGCTGACTCCCGCGCTCAATTGGTACCGGGCCAACGTGGAGCCCTCCTCGCTGGTCGACCCGCCGTTGACCCTCCCGCCCATCCAGGCAGCCACCATGGGGGTGTGGAGCAGCGGGGACTTCGCGCTCACCGAGGTCCAGATGACCGGGTCGTCCGACCACGTCGCCGGGCCCTGGCGCTACGAGCGGTTGGACGGGCCGGGCCACTGGATGCAGCTCGAGGACCCCGACGCCGTCAATCGTCTGCTGCTCGACTTCCTCCCGGCCTGACACCCGGGCGGCGGGAACCGATCCCCGTCGTGCCCGCCGGCGTCCAGGCCGCCGAGCTAGGCCGCCGAGCCCGAACGCCGAAGGGCGCCGCGCACGAGGGGGCGCGGGGTCGGTGCAGCACAGCAGGATCGGTGCAGAACAGCAGGGTCGGTGCAGAACAGCAGGGTCGGTGCAGCACAGCAGGGTCGGTGCAGCACAGAGGGAGGCGGAGCCGGTGGGGCGGGGCCGATGGAGGCGGAGCCGGTGGGGCGGGGCCGATGGAGGCGGAGCCGGTTCCCGGCCCCCGGCCGGTAGCCTTGTCCGGTGACCCCATCGTGGCCAACCGGCGCCGGGTCCCGCACCGTCGACCTCGCCGGACCGGTGCACTACGTGGACATGGGCGGGCCGGCCGACGGGCCACTCCTGGTCGGTGTGCACGGCCTGGGCGGGTCCCACCTCAACTGGACCGCCGTCGGGCCCCGCCTGAGCCGGCACTCGAGGGTGCTGGCCCTCGACCTGGTCGGGCACGGACTCACCCCTGCCGGGCGCCGGACGCCGGACATCGAGGGCCACCGGAGGCTGTTGAGTGAGTTCCTGCACGCGGTCGGTGCCTCGCCGGCCATCCTGGTGGGCAACTCGATGGGGGGTCTGGTGGCCGCGCTGCAGGCCGCCGTCGAGCCCGACTCGGTGGCCGGCCTCATCCTGATCGATCCGGCGCTGCCCACCTCCCGGCCCGGGTTCGTCCATCCGCGGGTCATCGCCAACTTCCTCCTGTGTGCGGTCCCCGGCGTGGGTCAGACCTATCTCTCCCAGCGCCGGCGCCGGAGCACGCCGGAACAGACGGTTCGCCGGGTCTTGGAGATCTGCTGCGTCGATGCCTCCCGGGTTCCCCCCGAGGTGGTCGAGGCCCACGTCGAGCTCACCGGCCGACTGGATCGGGTCCGGGCCGACGACGCCTATCTCCGCTCGGCCCGCTCCCTGTCGCTGATGATGGCCTATCCCGGCGAGCCGATGCGGCGGCTCGACACCATCGGACAGCCCACCCTGCTCATCCACGGACAGCGCGACCTCCTGGTCCCGCTGTCCGCCGCCCGCCGGATGCGTGCCGCCCACCGGCAATGGCGCTTCGAGATCGCTCCCGACACCGGCCATGTGCCCATGCTCGAGGCGCCGCAGTGGACGACCGCGGTGATCGAGGACTGGATGGCCGCCGAGGGGGAGCCGGCCGCCGGGCGGGCGGCGGCGGCGCCCTACGCCGGCGCCAATTCGGTCGGCTGAGCCGGATCTGATCCGGATCAGGCCGGTTCCGGGGGGATCGGTTCCGGGGGGATCGGTTCCGGGGGGATCGGTTCCGGGGGGATCTGGTCGGTTCCGGGGGATCGGTTCCGGGGGGATCGGTTCCGGGGGGATTCAGTTCCAGGGAATCTGTTCCGGGGCGATCAGTTGACGCCTCGTTCCTTCCCTTCCCAGTACGGGGCCCGCAACCTGAATTTCTGGAGCTTGCCGGTGGCCGTGCGAGGGAGCTCGTCGCGGAACTCCACCCGCTTGGGGCACTTGTAGCCGGCCAGCACCGAACGGCAACACGCGGTCACGTCCTCCTCGGTCAACCGGGCGCCGTCGGCCGGCACCACCAGCGCCACCACCATCTCGCCCCACGTGTCGTGGGGGACGCCGATCACCGCCACCTCGGCCACCCCCTCGAGCGAGAAGATGGCATCCTCCACCTCGATGGACGAGACGTTCTCGCCACCGGTGATGATCACGTCCTTCTTCCTGTCGAGGATGCTGACGTGTCCCTCGTCGTCGACGATCCCTCCGTCACCGGTGTGGAACCACCCGCCGTCGAGGGCGGCTTCGGTGTCCTCGGGCTGACTCCAGTAGCCGTCCATCACGGTGTTGCTGCGCACTAACAACTCGCCGTCCGGATCGACACGGATCGCCGTCCCCACCGCCGGCGTCCCGGCCCGCATCAGCTTCCGGGCCCGGTCCCCGGAGGGGAGCTCGTCCCACTCCGACCGGCTGCGGTTCACGGTCAGCAGGGGCGAGGTCTCGGTGAGCCCGTAGATCTGGATGAACTCCCAGCCCAGCTCGGACTCGACCCGTTCGATGGTCCGGCTGGGCGGCGGTGCACCGGCGACCACGATGCGGGTGCGATCCCGGCCCGGGATGGGTCGGTCCCAGTCGGGGAGTGCGTCGAGCACGGCATTGACCACGGCCGGCGCTGCGCACAGCAGGGTGACACCGTGGCGCTCCACCCGGCGCAGGATCTCGGTGCCGTCGACCTTGCGCAGGACGACCTGGGTGCAGCCCACCGCCGCGGTCGACCACGGCATACCCCAGCCGTTGGCATGGAACATGGGCAGGGTGTGGAGATAGACGTCCTGATCGGAGAGCTGGATGTGCCAGCCGAAGACCGAGGCGTTGATCCAGCAGTTCCGGTGGGTGAGCTGCACGCCCTTGGGCCGGGCCGTGGTTCCCGACGTGTAGTTGATGGTGGCGGTGGCCCGCTCGTCCGCCGCCCACGGCATGGGTTCGGCGTCGACCGGGAAGAGGGTCTCGTCGCTGTCGGCGCCGAGCACGAAGCGGTGGCGGGTCCGGATTCCGGACAGGTCGGCATCGAGTTCCGGGTCGACCACGAGCACCGAGGCACCGGAGTGCTCGACGATGTACGCCACCTCGGCCGGAGCCAGCCGGAAGTTGATCGGCACCAGGATACGACCCCAACCGCAGACTCCGTAGAACGAGGTGAGCAGGCGTGAGGCGTTGTGGGAGATGATCGCCACCCGCTCCCCGGGTCCGATGCCGAGACGATCGAGACCGGCGGCCTGGGAACGGGCCCGATCGGCCATCTCCTTGAACGTGAGCGGCGGCCAGGCCTCGGCCGGCTGGTGCGGCTCGTCGATCAGCCCGACCCGTTCCGGGTAGGCCACCTCGGCCCGGTCCAGAAAGTCCCGGACATTGAACTCAACGATCATCGATCCCCCGATCGGGCCAGGTAGCGATCGCTCCATTGAACCAGAGCAGCGACCCATTGAAGCAAAGGGAGAGCCGGCGTGGCGTCCTGGCTCCCTGGTGGTCCGGCCGCTGCGGTCGGTAGTGTGCGCTCCATGACTCCGCCCCGCGTTGCCGTCGGCCCTCACCATGCCCCGTTCGCCACCGATGCCGTCGTCGCCGGCGGCGGTTCGGTGGTCGGGATAGCCGACCATCCCGACGCCCTGGTCTGGCTCGATCCGATGGAGGTGAAGGGCCTCGCCGATCAGCTGGCGGAGGCCCCCGATGTCCGATGGGTGCAGCTCCCGTTCGCCGGCGTGGAGCGGGTCCTGGCCTTCGGACTGCTCGATCACGACCGGGTCTGGACGTGCGCCAAGGGCTCCTATGCCGAGCCGGTGGCCGAGCACGCCCTGATGCTGGCCCTCGCCGGTCTCCGCCACATGCCGACGCGGTTGGCCGCCCGATCGTGGGGAACGCCCGCCGGCACCAGTCTCTACGACCAGCGGGTGACCATTCTCGGTGGGGGAGGGATCACCTCGGTGCTGCTCGAGCAGCTCGCCCCGTTCCGGGTGGACTCGACCGTGGTCCGCCGGCAGGCCGAACCTGTCCCCGGTGCCACCCGGACCGTCCCGGTGTCGTCGCTGGGGGAGGTGTTGTCCGGATCGCTGGTCGTCTTCTTGGCGCTGGCCCTCACTCCCGAGACGACCGGGATCATCGGTGCGCCGGAATTGGCCTTGATGGACGAGACGGCATGGTTGGTCAACGTGGCCCGCGGGGGACACGTGGACACCGACGCACTGGTCGATGCCCTCCGCGCCGGTTCGATCGCCGGGGCGGCGCTGGACGTGACAGAACCGGAGCCACTGCCCGACGGGCATCCGCTCTGGGACCTTCCCAACTGCATCATCACGCCCCACACCGCTGACACCATCGACATGGTGATGCCCCTCCTGGCCGAACGGATCCGGACCAACGTCAGCCGGTTCGCCGCCGGCGAGCCACTGGTCGGGCTGGTCGATCCCGACGCCGGCTACTGAGGCGGTTGTTTCAGGTCGGGAGTTGGGGTTTGGGGGCGCGGCACCGCGGGCCTGGGCGGCGGGCAGGCCGGAGTTGCGGGGCTGCGGCCGACCCGACCCGAGCCCGGGCCCGGGGCCACTGACGCCCGCTCCCGTTAGTCCGAAAGGGAGGGTTGAACCGGAGAAAGGGCGGCCCCGGAGCGCGGTCGGCGGAAACCTTGCTCGACGGGGCCGCTGAACAAAACACTACCTGCCTCCAGAATCGCCCCACGCGGAAGATTGCGACTTCTTGAGGTTCGATCAGTACCAACGGCCCAGATTTCTTACGAAATCCCGTTCGTGGGCGGCGTTGAAGAACGGAAATTGTGCCGCCCCCGATCAGGCCCCGCCCAGGCCGTCGCCGGCCAGGTCATCAAAATCGTGCGCCGGGTCAGGTCCTGAGCGGCGGTCGTCGCTTGCTGCCACCCTTGGCCCTCCTTCCCGCTTTCGGCGCCTTCGGTGTCGTGGGCGGCCTCCATCGCCATCGACCCGGTCCACCGTGGAGCTCGAATCCCTGATGGGTACGAAGGTAATGATGATGCCCACAGAGTCTGGCCAAGTTCTCCAACGTCGCTGGGCCGCCGTCGACGAATGAGATCTGCCAATGGTCGATCTCGAGCCCGCGTCGCACATCGCAACCGGGTACGACGCACGTTCTGTCCCGCTCCATGAGCGCCGTCCTCAGTGGTCGGGGGATCGAGCGTCCGAGATGGCAGACCGTGGTCACGTCCACCCCGTTGGTGATGACGAGATCGGTAATGGCATCTCCCATCAGGGCGCGCGCCGATTCAATCGGAACCGGGCCCACCCCTGGGATCTCGCAGACATCGCCGTCGTTCACTGAACCTCGACGCAAGGCATCGAGGTCCACTCGAAGGTGAACGGTGGCTGACGGCGTGCGTCGGCTGTTCTGGCCCGGACGATCGTCACGGTCGGACCGACCGTCGACCACCGGCCCTGCACCCGATTCCGCATCGGGCCGTCCCCCTTGCGATCGATCGGACAGGTGGCCGGATTGCCCCGTCACAAGAGCCACGAGGGCGTCGGCAGCGTACGCGGTCGGCGGCTCCTGGATCGCGGCCTTGCGCGCCTGCTGGAAGATGCGGTCGGATTCCTTGGTCAACGAAGCCAGCAGCGTGGCGCCGGCGTCCGGCGTCAACAGAGCGTCGAGCCGGAACGCACCGTCAGTATCAGTCCACGTTCGACAGCTCCGCGACCGGTGGATGGCTGCGTAGGCCTTGGCCGCGTCCTCGGCCGAACGACCCTCGGACTTGGCCCGCAGACACCGCTCCTTCAATTGACGGAAGGTGTCCTGCTGTGCTCCGTCGACAAGGTCGTGTTCGCGTCCCGGATTGACTCTCGCCGCGCCCGAGACCAGCCGCGCCCTCGATCGGGAGAGCTTGCCGTCACGATAGGCCCGCCCGACTTCCGGTTGGTCCTCGAGCGCCTGACCCAGCTTGAGGAGATCGACCGCCTCACCGACCGACTCCCCGGTCTGTTGCGCCAGCCACTCCGCCGCGCTTCGGTGTCCCGAGAGGGCATGACGATTGGACTCGGCCGCTCTGGTGGCGGCGAGTGTCTTCCCGGCACCACACAGGCGCTCGGCCCGGGTGAATGCGCCGACCAGGGTGGTGGCGTCCTCCCCGCTGTAGATCGAAGGTTCGAAGTCGGCCACGAACGTGGCGATGGCATCGATGGCGGCCAGCAGGCCCGAGCTCGCCGACCCGGAGGACCGGGGTTTGGCAACCCCTTCGGGGTGTTTGGTGGGTCGAGCCGCGGTGAGTGGCATGGAATTGATTGTTCCAGGGGGGTGTGACGGGCGGTCGTGGGACAGGAAACGATGGACAAGAAAGAAGGCATGCCTACGTCCCATGGACGACGACGCCACCCGGACCGGCGATCGCCAATTTCACCCTGACTTCAACGTGAAGCAAACGTGACACAAACGTGACACAAACGTGACACCTCGCACTCCCTCGAAGGCGACTCCGGGGGCACGGTCATGCCAACTTGCGAGTAGTCCGGACCGATGAGTAGTTCGGACGGGTGAGTCATGCGGGCGGGTGAGTCAATCGAGGGGTGAGTCAATCGGAGTCCGATCCGGGTGGACGTCCGCCCGCCGACAACGGGCCGGTAGGAGTCGCCGACCCGGCACCGGCCCATCTGTCACACCCTCCATCCATCATGTGCCGGGTCATGGAACACATCATCGATTCACCGAACCGAGGAGGCCGAACCATGCCGCTCACCGCTGTCCCCACCGTCGTCCCGATATCTCTTCCGGGGCTCAAGTCGGACCGGCCGGTGGTCGCCTCCGAGGCGTTCACCATCGACTGCGCAGACTGCATGCACCGGGGGACCGACGTATGTGAGGACTGCGTGGTCTCCTTCATCGTCGGCCGCCAGCCCGAGGACGCCGTCGTCGTCGACGCCGAGGAGGCCCGTGCCGTCCGCTTGCTCGAGGAGGCAGGTCTGGTCCCGGGTGTCCGGCACTCGCGACAGGTGAGCTGAACCCGGTCGTCTACCCGGTCGTCTACCCGATCCGCCCTCGAACAGGGGCCGTGATCAGGCCGGCCCGGCCGTGCGACGATGGTGTGTGTCCCGATCAGCGGTATCCGATTCATCTCGACCTGTAACGAGTAGATCCGTCCCGGCCCGTGTCCGGGCAGGAATCGTCGGAACTGAGCGAGGTCCTCGTCGACCTCGGACGACGTGCGGGCCTGGCCGAGGTGGCTGTTGCCACCGCCGAGGTCTTCGAGGAAACCCGAACGGACCTGATCGAGCGGAAGCAACTCGGGCTCGACGGCGGGATGCAGTTCACCTATCGCAACCCCGACAGGTCCACCGACCCGGACCGGATCCTCCCCGGCTGCAAGGCGCTGGTCGTGGGCGCCTGGAGCTACCGCCAGGAGGAGCCGCCCGAGGGCAGTGTCCGGTTTTCGCCCCGCCGCCCCGCCGGCCGGGTGGCTCGGTACGCACGCCGTGATCACTACGCCTCCCTGCGTGAGGCGTTGGCCCCGATCGCCGCCGCCCTCGAGGACCGGGGATGGCGAGCCACGGTGATCTGCGACGACAACGGCCTGGTCGACCGGGCCGCGGCGCATCGGGCCGGCCTCGGTTGGTTCGGCAAGAATTCACTTCTGCTGGTGCCCGGGTTGGGCTCGTGGTCGGTGCTGGGCTCGGTGGTCACCGACGCACCCCTTCGGCCCACCGCCCCCGCGGTGCCCCCACCTCATGCCCAGGGTTGCGGCAGCTGCTCCCGCTGTCTGACCGCGTGCCCCACCGGGGCCCTGGTCGCCCCCGGGGTTCTCGACGCCCGTCGGTGCCTGGCCTGGCTGGTGCAGGCCCCGGGGTCCTTCCCCGACCAGTACCGCCGGGCACTGGGGGACCGGATCTACGGCTGCGACGAATGCCAGCAGGTCTGTCCGATCAACCGTGTCGCCGACCGGCGGGATCCACCGCCACCCCCCGAGCGCGGTCAGTCCTCCCTGGGTGGACCTCCTCGAGCTCCTCGAGCTCTCCGACGAAGCCCTGATGGCGGCGCACGGCCGCTGGTACATCGCCGAACGAGATCCCCGCTACCTACGCCGGAATGCACTCCTGGCGCTGGGCAACGTAGGGGACGGCTCCGACCCCGCAACCGAGCGGGCATTGATCCGCTGGCTGTCGGTCGACGACCAGATGATCGTCGAGCACGCACAGTGGGCGGCCCGGGAGCTGGGACGGCACGACCTGGTGGGCGAGGCGGAGCAATCAGCACGACCAGTGCAATCACAGCAGTCAGCGCGACCAGAGCAATCAGCACGACCAGCGCGACCAGAGCAATCAGCACGACCAGCGCGACCAGAGCAATCAGCACGACCAGCGCGACCAGAGCAATCAGCACGACCAGCACGACAACAACAGACCACAACGACCGGCACGACCAGAGCGACCCACGTGACCCACCTCCTGGTGACCAACGACTTCCCCCCGAAGGTGGGTGGCATCCAGGCCTACCTCTGGGAGCTGTGGCGTCGGCTCGACCCCGACTCGTTCGCCGTGCTGACCGCCAGCTCCCACCCCGACGCCCGGGCCTTCGATCGGGAGCAGGCGCTCCGCGGGATCCGCATCGAGCGGGTCTCGACCCGCGTGCTCGTCCCCGGACCACAGTTGGTCCGCCGCATCCGAGACATGGCCCGTCGGATCGACGCCGACCTTGTCGTCCTCGATCCGGTCTTCCCCCTCGGTCTCATCGGTCCCCGGCTCGGGATCCCATACGCCGTGATGCTCCACGGTGCCGAGGTGGCCATCCCCGGACGCCTGCCCGCGGGCCGACAGCTGGTCGCCCACGTGCTGCGGCAGAGCGCGCTGGCCGTGTCGGCCGGCGGCTATCCGGCCGCCGCCGCACGCCGGGCCCTGCGCCGGGGGCAGCGGGTCCCGCCCATGGTCGAGATACCCCCGGGAGTCGACCTCGACCGGTTCCGACCGCTCTCGGCGGACGAGCGCAGATCGGCACGGGCCGAGTTCGGCCTCCCGCCCGACGGACCGCTCGTGGTGAGTGTCAGTCGTCTGGTGCCGCGCAAGGGCATGGACGTCCTCATCGACGCCGCCGTCCGGCTGAGGACGGACATGCCCGATCTGACCGTCGCCATCGCCGGCCGGGGTCGTGACTCCGACCGCCTGGCCAACAGGATCGCCGAGCACGGTGCCCCGGTCCGACTGCTGGGCGCCGTCTCCGATGCCGGACTGCCCTCCTTGCTCGGGGCGGCCGACGTCTTCGCCATGTTGTGCCGCAATCGGTGGCTGGGCCTCGAGCAGGAGGGCTTCGGCATCGTGTTCCTCGAGGCCGCCGCGGCCGGAGTGCCCCAGGTGGCCGGCGCATCGGGCGGAGCCGACGAAGCGGTGGCCGACGGAGAGACCGGTCTCGTGGTCAGGCGGCCGACCGATGTCGGGACCGTGGCCCGCGCCATCGGTCGGCTTCTCGGCGATCAGACCCTTCGAGATTACATGGGGACGGCATCCAGACGGCGGGCCGAAGCATCCTTCGACTATGACAAACTCGCCCCTAGGCTGGCTGCGTCGCTGGCCGACGTGGCAGGCTGAGGGCCCCTACGGCCATGGCAACCGATTCGAGGAGGAGGGCCCGATTGTGGCGGAACTAGCCACTGAGAAAATGGTCGTATCGGCCACGCCGGAGCGCTGTTTCGAGGTCAGCTCCGACATCGGTGCCTATCCGGAGTGGGCGGCCGACATCAAAGAGGTCACCATCGAAGAGCGGGATGACCAAGGACGTCCCCGTCTGGTGACCTTTCGGGCCGCCGCCTTCGGGCGGAGCACCAACTACACCCTGGCCTACGACTTCAGCGAGGCCCCACGGGTTCTGTCGTGGGTGCAGACCCGCGGGGATATCACCTCCAAGCTCGACGGGCGCTATGAGTTCGCGGCCACCGAGGACAATCGGACCGAGGTCATCTACCACCTCGAGGTGGAGATGAAGGTGCCACTGCCGGGGTTCATCAAGATGCGGGCCCAGAGCCGCATCATGTCGATCGCCCTGCGAGAGCTGAAGGCCCGGGTCGAGTCGACGGCGTGACCGCCGCCGTCGCCCCGGGCATCGCGACGGCGTGACCGGACGCCGCCGCCGGGGCGTCGGAGCGGACCGGGGCCCCGTGAAGGCGCCATGAACACGCCGTGAAGATCGGGATCACCCTCCCGCAATTCCGCGACGAGGCCGATACTGCTCTCGAATCGGCCCGACGAGCCGAAGAACTCGGTTTCGACGGGGTGTTCTGCTTCGACCATCTGTGGCCGATGGGCCGGCCGGACCGGCCCGCGCTGTCCTCGGGGCCGCTGCTGGGTGCTCTGGCCGCCACCACCTCCTCCATCTCGGTGGGCACCCTGGTGGCCCGGGTGGGCCTGGTTTCCGACGAAGTGCTGGTGGCGACGGCGTCGAGCCTGTCGGTGATCAGCCGGGGCCGGATGATCGCCGGCATCGGGACGGGCGACCATCTGAGCCGACCGGAGAACCTCGCCTTCGGCGTCCCCTACGAATCGGCGGACAAGCGACGTTCCCGAGTGCTGTCGGTCGGTACCGCCGTGCGGGATCTGGGCATCCCGGTCTGGGTCGGCGGGGGGCTGCCCAAGACCATCGACCTGGCCCGGGAGCTCGGGGTGGCCGTGAACCTGTGGGGCGCCGAGCCGCTCCGCGTGGCCGAGTTGGCCGCGACCGGGATGGAGGTCACCTGGGGCGGTCCGGTCAGCGCGTCGGTGACGGAGGCCGCGGCCCGGCTCGGTGAGCTCGAGGCGGCCGGGGCCACCTGGGCGGTGTGCGCCTGGCCCGAGTCGCTCGAGGACCTGGCCCGGGCGGCCCAGCTGGCGCGGCGTCGCGGCTGACGACGCCGCACCCCGGCACCGGGAACCGCCCGAGCCGCACCCCGGCACCGGGAGCCGCCCGAGCCGCACCCCGGCACCGGGAGCCGCCCGACCCCACCCCGGCACCGGGAGCCGCCCGACCCCCGAACTGGATCATCCCCGGATCGTGGGTGTCCGGGGGCGGGGGAGACCGGCAGTAACCTCGGTGCATGGAGTTTCGCCGGATCAACGGACTGCCACCGTATGTGTTCGCCACCATCAACGACCTGAAGGCCGAGGCCCGTCGGGACGGGCGGGATGTCATCGATCTCGGCTTTGGCAACCCCGACCTGCCCTCTCCCGACGTCGCCGTCGAGAAGCTGGCCGAGTCCGTGCACAACCCGCGCAACCACCGCTACTCGGCCAGCCGGGGGATCCCGAAGATCCGCCAGGCCATCACCGATCTGTACCTGCGCAAGTTCGAGGTCGAGCTCGATCCGGACACCGAGGTGGTGACGACCATCGGCGCCAAGGAGGGTCTCTCCCATCTGATGTGGGTGCTGGTCGGGCCGGGAGACACCGCCCTCGTCCCGTCGCCGTCCTATCCGATCCACATCTATGCCCCGTTGTTCACCGGTTGCGATGTCCGCCACGTCCGACTCGACGCTCCCGGCTCTACTGCCGGAGCCAGCCCGGGCGAGGCCTTCTTCGGCAACCTCATGGAGGCGTGGGAGTCGGCGTGGCCGAAGCCGCGGGTGGTGGTCCTGTCGTTCCCCCACAATCCGACCACCGAATGTGTCGACCTGGCCTGGATGACCCGCCTGGTCGAGTTCGCCCGGGAGCGCGAGATCGTCCTGGTCCATGACTTCGCCTACGCCGACATCGCCTTCGACGGGTACACGCCACCGTCGATCCTCCAGGTTCCCGGGGCCAAGGAGGTGGCCGTCGAGCTCTACACGATGACCAAGTCCTTCTCGATGGCCGGCTGGCGGGTCGGCTTCCTGGTCGGCAACGCCGCCATCGTCCAGGCCCTGACCAAGCTCAAGAGCTACCTCGACTACGGGACGTTCCAACCCATCCAGATCGCCGCCATCGTGGCCATGAACGAGGCGCCGGACTACCCCAAGTGGATCAACGAGACCTACCAGGCCCGTCGGGACGCGCTGTGCGACGGGCTCAACCGCATCGGTTGGGAGATCACGCCGCCACGCGGGACCATGTTCGTGTGGGCGCCGATCCCCGAGCCCTACGCGGACATGGGCTCGCTCGAATTTTCGAAGTTCCTGGTGCAGGAGGCGGATGTGGCCACCTCACCCGGGGTGGGGTTCGGCCCGGGCGGCGACGACCATGTCCGGTTCGCCCTCATCGAGAACGAGCAGCGGATCGGCCAGGGTGTCCGCAGCCTTCGCAAGGCACTGACCCGGCTCCACTGACCGGATCCGGGGCAACCCGGCTCCGCTGGGACCCCGCACCGGTCTGACCCGCCTCCGGCACCACGGACCCTGACCGCATCAGCCGTCCTGCCTCCGGACCGGACCCGACCCGGTGCTAGCCCGCCTCCGACTCCGCCGGATGCACCCCGATCCCGCCGCCCCGGCTCAGGGCAGCCCGGCTCCGCCCACCTCCACCCGGGCCTGTTCGATGCGTCCGGTCCGGGTCGCGCTGACCACCGACTCGGTGCTGGTCGGTGCGGTCATCACGAAGAGCGTGCACCGGTCGTCACCCCCGAGCATGCAGGCGAACGAGGTCTGGGAGGTGGTGACCCGGTCGATGACGTCCCCGCCCTCGGCCACCAGCATGCACTCGTTGGTGATGGCATTGGCCACCCACACGTTGCCGTCGGCATCGAGACAGATCCCGTCAGGCGCGCACCATGAGAGCGTGGCCCACTCGCGGCGCCCGGTGAGTTCCCCCCGGTCGCCGACATCGAAGGCGGTGAGCCGGCCGGCCAGCGTCTCGGCCACGATCAGGGTCTTGCCGTCGGGGGTGATCACCGCTCCGTTGGGGAAGGACATGTCCTCGGCGGCGATGTGGGCCGAACCGTCCGGGTCGACGCGGATCAGTGCTGTGGTCGGCGGCCCCGGCGGCTCCACCAGCGCCGCCTGGCCCCGTTCCTCGATGAAGCCGTCGAGGTCGAATCCGAAATTGCCCACGTAGGCCCGTCCGGCGGCATCGACGACCATGTCGTTGCCGTAGAACCCGGCCGTCGGGTTGAGATCCCCGTGCTGGACGAGCCGGCCGTCGGCTTCGAGCCGGTGCACGGTGCGGGGCTTGCGGGCCACCACGAGGAGCCGGCCGTCGGGGAGCCAGCCCAGCCCGGCCGGCTCGCCGGGGACCTCGAGCTCGACCCGCACGTCCCCCGACTCGCTCGTCGACAGCACCGTCCCGGAATAGAAATCGGCGTACCACAGGCGCCCCTCGTGCCACCTCGGG
Source organism: uncultured Acidimicrobiaceae bacterium (assembly GCA_963812885.1). Lineage (GTDB taxonomy): Bacteria > Actinomycetota > Acidimicrobiia > Acidimicrobiales > RAAP-2 > Bog-756. The sequence goes on from CAWEWZ010000009.1 coordinate 207,986, forward strand.
GACTCCCCGAAATGGAGCCCCTCGATGAAGGGCACCGACTCTCTCGTCGCCAGGTCGGTCATGCGATCCTCCGCGCCATTGTCGAGTTCTCCGTGTTCAGGTAGCCCTGGCGGCAGAAGGCGATGGCCGCCTCGGCCACACGATCGGCGTCTTCCCCCTGTTCCAGAACGAGTACCCGGGCCAGGTGGGCGGTCACTCCGAGGATCGCCAGCGTCAGGATAACCGGGTCCTCGCCCCGGAGAAGGCCGGCGGTGATGCCGGCGCTGACGTGGGGGAGGGCATCGGCCACCGTCTGCTGGTCGCCCTGGCGGATGATCGGGGCGAACCGCTCCTCGGTCCGGGCGAATTCCATGAGCACGAAGAGCGGGCGGTTCTCCGAGAGCCATCGGAGCGACGCCCTGATGCCCTGTTCGATCCGCCGGGCCGGGTCGGGTTCGTCGGCGATGGCCTCGCGTTGGGCCTGGCGCATCGAACCCAGCGCTTCGGAGAGGATCTCGGTGAGCATCTCGTCCTTCGACTCGAAGTACCAGTAGAAGACGCCCTTGCCCACGCCGAGCCCGTCGACGATGCTGGTCACCGAGGTGGTGTGGTAGCCGTCGGCGGCGAACCGGCGGGCGGCGTAGTCCATCAGATCGCTCCGCCGTTTGGCGCCCTTCGGTGTGAGTCGACGGGACATGGTCCCTAGACGCTACGGGCCTCCCCGGGCGCGGTCAATGCCGGCCGCCGGCCGCCGCCACGCACCACCTCCGCGCCGTCGAACGACGCCCGCATCAGCGCCGCCGACGACGAGAACAGCGCCCGCTTGGGCAGACCCAGTGACCGCAGTTCGTCGGCCATCGGGTGGTCGCCGAGGACCAGGGTGGCCCCGCCCGGACGTCCGCCGACCCCGTCGGCAGACGTGGTCCAGGTGGTCCGGCGCAGCACGCCGTCCCGGAAGGAGTAGCTCGGCGGTGCATTCGAGGGCAGCCGCAGCCGGCCACCGGCGGCGACGGTCAGCGAGAGCACGTGGACCCCGTCGTCGACCAAGCGGACCGACGTCCCGGTGCCCGACCGTCCCGGACCGGCGGCGGGCTCGTCGATGTCGATGGTGGTCACCCACTTGGGGAAGCCCCAGATGTCCCGGCCGGCGGCGCACGAGAACTCCCGGTCGACCGGGAGGCGATGGATGTAGGCGCCGATGGCCCCCGAGAAGAACTCCCTCGTCCGCTGGGCCGCCGACGGGTTGCGGGCCGCATCGTGGGGCCGGACCACGAAGCTGACCGCCACCTCGTGGTACGGATCGAGATCGGTGTCGTCGTACCGGCAGACGGCCAGGGCCATCAGCGCCCTCCCCGGGACGGGACCGGTGACCTCGAGCCCCGTGGGCCCGACGATCCGTTGGGCGGCCGCCGCCGGGACCAGGTACTGCACGCCCCACTGGGCCGCCCGGCGCACCTCGACCGGCAGCCCGACGGTCCGTCCCATCACCGACCATGAGGTGGCCGGATCGCCGGAACGGGCCGCGGCGCCGGCACTGCTCGAGCTGCTGGAGCCGTCGGGGCTGTCGGAATGGCCCGATTCGCGGGGAGCGCCGGCTCCGTCCGAACCGCCGGCGGCGCCGGCTCTGCCGTGCCTCCCGGAGCCGTTGATCCCGGGATCGGCGGTCCGCTGGTCCCCGTCGTTCGCAGCCGTGGTCATGCGATGCAGTCCATCACAGTCGGCGGTACCGTGGCCCGTGGCCTACTGGATCATGAAGGTGCTGTTGACCCCGGTCTTCTACCTGCTGTGGCGGGTGAAGGTCGAAGGCCGGGAGCACCTCCCCACCCACGGTCCCGCCGTCCTGGCCGCCAACCACCAGTCGTTCTGCGATTCGTTCTTCCTGCCCCTCGTCCTCCGCCGCCGGGTGACCTACGTGGCCAAGGCGGAGTACTTCGACAACTGGCGCACGGCGTGGTTCTTCCGGGCCGCCGGACAGATCCCGATGCAGCGTGCCGGCGGCGACGCCTCGCAGCGGGCCCTCAACACGGCCATGGGGGTGCTCGACGGGGGTGGCCTGCTGGCCATCTATCCCGAGGGGACCCGGGCTCCCGATGAGCGTCTGCACAAGGGGCACACCGGAGTGGCCCGATTGTCCCTGGCCTGCGATGTGCCGGTCATCCCGGTCGGCATCATCGGCACCCGGGCGGTGCAGCCTCCGGGGAGCAACCTGATGCGCCCCTTTCACCGTGTGACCGTCCGCTTCGGCCCGCCGCTGGCCTACGAGCGCAACGGACGCACCGTCACCACCGGCGTCTGCGGAACCGGCGTCGGTACGAGCGGTCGGAAGGGCCCCGGGCGAGGGGAAGGTCCCCGGTGCCCTGGACGCCCCGGATGCCCCGGACCAAGCTGACGCCCGGAGCGATGCCGCCGATCAGGCCGAGCTCCGTCGGCTGACCGACGCCCTGATGTCCGAGATCGCCCGTCTCTCCGGTCAGGAGTATGTCGACCACTACGCCTCGAGGACGAAGGCCCGGTAGCTGCGGCCATGGGATGCAGGAGGTGCGGTCGACGGATGCCCGCCATCGCCCCACCCGATGTCGTAACCGGTCGGAAACAGTCCGTACACAGTGACGGCCTAGCCTGAGCCCGTGTTCAACTACCTGATCAGGGTGAAGCTTCCCGATCGGCCGGGTGCACTCGGGGCCGTGGCCAGCCGGATCGGATCGGTGGGCGGCGACGTGGTCTCGATCGACATCCTCCAGCGGGGCCGGCGGCAGCGTGGTCGACGAGCTGGGCGTCGGCCTGGACAGCGACACCTTGCTCGACCTCCTCAGGGACGAGGTCCTCGAAGTCGACGGTGTCTCGATCGAGTCGATCCGGGCCGTCGAGGGGCCGATGCCCGACCGCGACACCGAGCTCCTCGAGATGGCCGCCGAGCTGTTCCAGGGGACACCCCCGCCGGCGTTGTTGGAGCATCTCACGGCCAGGGTGCGCCGGTGCCTGGCCGCCACTTTCGCCGCCGTGGTCGACGAGCACGGTTCGGAGATCGTGACCTCTGACGGCGAACCCCCGGAGGACGTCGGGGCCGGCACTGGCCTCGGGACCGGTGAAGGGTCGGCCGACGGATCGGCCCTCGGCGAGATCGATGATCGGCCCGGCCTGGTGGTGACGCCGATGCCTCTGGGCGGCAAGATCCTGATCGTGGGCCGCCTCGACCCGGTGCTGCGCCAGCGTGAGCGGCAGTGGATCTCCACCATGGCCGGCCTGGCCGACTACGGCTTACGGGGGCGCGGGCTGAGCCGGCCCTTGTCGTCCCGGCCGGAGCGGGACTAGCTGTAGCCGCCTGCGGCCCAATTCCGGGACCGGTCGAGGGCCCGGAGCCACGCCTGGTGAGCCGGCTCGGTCTCGGACGTTGGGGCCAGGGGGCCGAAGGCCTCGTCCTCGGTCCACAGCGCAGCCAGGTCGTCGAGTGAGCCCCAGACGCCTTCGGCCAGTCCGGCCAGGGTGGCCGCTCCGAGCGCCGTGGTCTCGACCGAGGCCGGTCTGCGCACCGGGAGCCGGGTCTGATCGGCGACCAGTTGCAGGAGGAGGGCCATGGCCGACGCCCCGCCGTCGACCCGGAGGACCGAGGGCGCCGTACCCGTGACCGACATGGCGTCGAGCACGTCACGGAGCTGGAAGCCCATGGCTTCGATCATGGCGCGGGCCAGGTGGGCCCGACCGGTGCCCCGGCTGAGTCCGACGATGGTTCCCCGGGCCGCGGGGTCCCAGTAGGGACTGCCGAGCCCGGTGAAGGCGGGGACGACCACGACCCCCTCGCTGCTGGCGACGGTCCGGGCCAACGGTTCCATGTCCCGGGAGTCCTCGATGAAGCCGAGCTCGTCCCGCAGCCACTGGACGCCGGCCCCCGACACGAAGACCGACCCTTCCAGGGCGTAGGCCACCGACGAGCGAGGACGGGCGACCCGGGAGCGCGCCCGGGCGAGCCGGAGGGCCCGCCGTCAGCGCCGATGGCGACGTGCCCGTCGGTGCCGAGGTCCCAGGCCAGGGTGGTGATCAACCCGTCGACCGGGGCCGGGGCCACCGGGCCGACGTTCATGAGGACGAAACTGCCCGTCCCGATGGTGGCCTTGGTCATGCCCGGGTCGAAACAGGCCTGGCCGAAGAGCGCGGCGTGCTGGTCGCCGGCCACCCCGCTGATGGGTGCCCCCCGGAGCGGCGAGTCGGCTCCGAGGGCCGACTCCGACACCCGGCCCAGCCGGCCGCAGGACGGCCGGACCTCGGGGAGGGTGCTCTCGGGGACCCCGAAGAGGTCGCACAGCTCCGCCGACCACCGCCGGACCACGATGTCGAAGAGCATGGTGCGCGAGGCGTTGGTGGCGTCCGTGGCCAAGACCCCGCCGTCCGCCCCTCCGGTGAGGTTCCACAGCACCCAGGCGTCGACGGTGCCGAAGGTGAGGTCGCCGCCCGGGTGACAGTCCACCCGGACCGAGGAGCCACTGCATCTTGGTGGCCGAGAAGTACGGGTCGAGGACGAGCCCGGTGCGCTCCCGGACCAGTGGGAGGTGACCGGCGTCGACCAGGGCCCGGCAGGCTGCCGCGGTCCGGCGGTCCTGCCAGACGATGGCGCGGTGCAGCGGATGGCCGGTGCGCCGGTCCCAGGCCACCACCGTCTCGCGCTGGTTGGTGATGCCGACGGCCCGCACGGCCCGGCCGCCCGTCGGCCAGTCGTCCGGCCACGTCGGCCAGGGTGGCCCGGACCCCGTTCCAGATCTCGGTCGGGTCGTGCTCGACCCAGCCCGGCCGGGGGTAGTACTGGGTGAGCTCGCCATAGGCGACGTCGACCACCCGGGCCCGCTCGTCGACCACCAGGGCCCGGATCCCGCTGGTCCCGGCGTCGATGGCGACGGTGACAGGCGAGACGGGAGGACGGGAGGCCACACGTGGACTGTAGTGACGCCCGGTGGCGGGATCGGGGTGGGGAGCGACCGGCATCTCTGCTCGCGCCCAGCAATCATTTGCAATTCTTCGCGAACGGTTCCTCAGCAGGAACTTCGCCGGCCGTCGAGACCGGGAATTCCGAAAGAATTCGTTGACAGGGGTGTAACTACGCTGCTGTAATAGACCCACTATCTCGTACCTCGGGGGAGGGCTCACCACTACATATAGTGTTTTGATGGTGTTTCGGCGGTATTCGGGTCGGAAGTGGACCCGGCGGATGTCGGACACGTCGGACCGGGGTCCCGCCGGATGACTCGGGTGACGCGGGTCGGACGGCTCGGCTCACCAGCGACCTCCGACCCGACGACCCGACACCGACTCGACACCGACGACGACGACACAGACAGCGCACCGGCCGAGCCGACCCCACACCTGACGGCACCAGCAGCACCGCACCAGTCTCACCGCACCAGCGACCACCCGGAAGAATCCAGAAAGAGGTCCCACCGCATGACCATCGCCCCACAGCGCATCGGCATCGGCATCCGCCGCCACTTCACCACTCCCGAGGTCCATCCCTACGACGCGGTCGGCGTGGGACCGCCGCGACGCCAGGATCACCAACTACCGGGACGGCGCGGTGGCGTTCGAGCAGCTGAATGTCGAGGTGCCCGAGGGCTGGAGCCTCAACGCCACCAACATCCTGGCCCAGAAGTACTTCCGCGGCACCCCCAACACCGATGAGCGCGAATGGTCGCTGCGCCAGGTGGCCGATCGGGTGGTCGACACGGTCACCACCTGGGGCATCAAGGACGGCTACTTCGTCGACGACGAGGAGGCGGAGACCTTCCGGTCCGAGCTGAAGCATCTGATCATCCACCAGATGGCGGCGTTCAACTCGCCGGTCTGGTTCAACATCGGGGTGGCCGGCGTGCCCCAGCAGGGTTCGGCCTGCTTCATCCTGTCGGTGGACGACACCATGGACTCCATCCTCAACTGGTACACCGAGGAGGGAGTCATCTTCAAGGGCGGCTCCGGCGCCGGGGTCAACCTGTCCCGGATCCGCTCCTCCCACGAGTTCCTGAAGGGCGGCGGCACGGCGTCGGGTCCGGTCAGCTTCATGCGGGGGGCCGACTCCTCGGCCGGCACCATCAAGTCGGGCGGCAAGACGAGGCGGGCCGCCAAGATGGTCATCCTCGATTCGGATCATCCCGACATCGAGGACTTCATCTGGTGCAAGGCCATCGAGGAGCGCAAGGCGCGGGTGCTGCGCGACGCCGGGTTCGACATGGACCTCGACGGCAAGGACTCGATCAGCCTGCAGTACCAGAACGCCAACAACTCGATCAGGGTGACCGACGAGTTCATGGACGCGGTCATCGACGGCCGGGAGTGGGCGCTCACCACCCGGGGCGACCACGAGCCCGTCCGGTGGGTTCCCGCCCGGGACCTGTTCCGCCAGGTGGCCCAGGCGGCGTGGGAGTGTGCCGATCCGGGCATGCAATTCGACTCGACCATCAACAAATGGCACACCGCTTCCAACACCGGCCGGATCAACGGGTCCAACCCGTGCTCGGAGTACATGCACATCGACAACTCGGCGTGCAATCTGGCCAGCCTCAACCTGATGAAGTTCCTCCACGAGGACTCGTCGTTCGACGTGGAGGGCTTCCGCTCCGCCGTCGAGGTCATCTTCACCGCCCAGGAGATCATCGTGGGGAACGCCGACTACCCGACGGAGAAGATCGCCGAGAACTCGCGGCGGTTCCGCCAGCTCGGGATCGGGTACGCCAACATCGGCGCCCTCCTGATGGCACAGGGCCTGCCCTACGACTCGGACCAGGGCCGGGCCTGGGCCGGGGCCATCACCGCCCTGATGACCGGGCACGCCTACGCCACCTCGGCCCGGACGGCCGCCCGGATGGGGCCGTTCGCCGGCTACCACGAGAACGTCGATCCCATGCTCAACGTGTTGCGCATGCACCGCGACGCGGTGGCCGGCATCGACGAGGAGGCCGTCCCGACCGATCTGCTGTGCGCGGCCCAGGAGGCGTGGGACCTGGCCGTGGAGCTCGGAGAGCAGTACGGGGTGCGCAACTCGCAGGCCAGCGTGTTGGCTCCCACCGGCACCATCGGTCTGCTGATGGACTGCGACACCACCGGCGTCGAGCCCGATCTCGGTCTGGTCAAGACCAAGAAGCTGGTCGGCGGGGGAACGATGTCGATCGTCAACCAGACCGTGCCCCGTGCCCTCAACCGCCTCGGCTACTCATCCGACCAGGTCGACGACATCGTCGCCTACATCGACGAGCACAAGACGATCGTCGGCGCGCCGCACCTGGCCGCCGAACACCTGGCCGTGTTCGCCTGCTCGATGGGTGACAACACCATCCACTACCTCGGGCACGTGCGCATGATGGGCGCGGTCCAGCCCTTCATCTCCGGTGCCATCTCCAAGACGGTGAACCTCCCCGAGGACGTGACGGTGGAGGACGTCGAGCAGCTGCACATCGACGCGTGGCGGATGGGGATCAAGGCCGTCGCCATCTACCGTGACAACTGCAAGGTGGCGCAGCCGCTCTCGACCACCAAGAAGGCCGACGCCGACACCGGGCTCGAGGACGTGCCCGCCGGATCCGAGGCCGAGGCCCACGCCCGCGAGCTCAACGAGAAGATCGCCGGCCTCGAGGCGGCCCTGGCCAACGAGCAGGCCCGCCCCTCGGAGACCGTCGTCGTCGGTGCCGTGCGTGAGCGGCTGCCCCGGCGGCGCAAGTCGTCGACCTTCGCCTTCCGGGTCGCCGATTGCGAGGGGTACGTGACCGTCGGCGAGTACGAGGACGGGCGTCCCGGCGAGGTCTTCATGAAGGTGTCCAAGCAGGGGTCGACGCTGGCCGGCATCATGGACGCGTTCTCGATCTCGGTGAGCCTGGGCCTGCAGCACGGGGTCCCACTGGCGACCTACGTCCGCAAGTACACCAACATGCGCTTCGAGCCGGCGGGGATCACCGATGATCCCGATCTCCGCATCGCCACCAGCCTGGTCGACTACATCTTCCGGCGGCTGGCCGTGGACTACCTCCCGGTGGACGAGCGCAAGGAGCTCGGCGTGCTGTCCACCTCCGAGCGGATGCAGCCGACGCTGCCCGGTGTGGAGGAGACGGCCACGACGTCGTCGGGGTGGTCGAGGTCGACTCCGTCGACCCGGTCATCACCACGATCCTGGACGGGAGCGGCGACGGCCAGCTGCCCGGTCTGGGCGTGCCCGGTGGTACTGCTGCCGGGGCCACTGCTGGCGGTGGTGCTGCGGGGGCCGGCGGTGCGGCGGGCGGGGCCGCCCCGGCAGAGGTGACGCCGCGGGTTGTTCCCGGCGCCGCTCCGGCCGAGCCGATGGCCCGGGCCGAGCAACGGGATGCGCCCTACTGCTACCAGTGCGGCAACGCCATGCAGCGGGCCGGGTCGTGCTACGTGTGCGCCAGCTGTGGCACCACCAGCGGCTGCTCGTGATCTGATTCGCTCGGCCGGAGGGGGCCGGAGGACCGCTTGGCCGGTCGCCCGGCCGGTCGCCGAACGGCCTGGACGTCAGCGCTGCCCTGGCTGAGGTCCGGTCGACATTCGATCCGGCCCGGGTTTGGGCATCTCCTCGGACCTCCCGGCCACGTTTTTCCCGGCTCTTCAGGGGTTGACCTCCGCCCGAGCGCAGCCCCGGGATCGCCCCCTAATCAGCGCCCACCGCCCGGCGGCAAAAGCTGTAGCAGAATGATACACTCGTAGCAGAGTGATACAGAGATAGAGCAGTGATACAGAGATGGACCGAGCGTCGGAGGAGGACAATCATGGCTGCAGACCGGCCGACCAGGTTCGCGACCGATCTTCTCGACTCTGCTGCCGTCGAGGGAAGGCGTGAGAGCCGCTCGGCCAAACAGCAGCTGGACCACTGGGCCCGGGTGGGGAGGTCGGTGTCGATGCACCAGACCGCAGCCCGGCGTCGGGTGGAGGCGGCGCTGGGCGGAGAGCTGCCGTTCGCCGATCTCACCGAGAGCGAGCGCATCGTCGCCAACGCCGAGCTGGACGCGTCGATCCAGGCTCAGGCCGAGTCCATGTCCTTCGGTGAGCACCTGGCCGGGGAAGGTGTGACCACCGTGGCGCTGGACGACGACGGGGCTCTGGTCGAGTACCGCCCAGACGGGTCCCGAACGGTCCTTGCCGCCCCAGACGGCGGGTGAGCCGACTCGATCTGGTCGCCGGGCCCAACGGTGCCGGCAAGTCCACGTTTGTCCGGCTGGCTCTCTTCCCGAAGTGGCCGGTGGCGACCTTCGTCAATGCCGACGAGATCGCTGCCCAGCGCTGGCCGGACGATCAGCTCGCCCATTCCTATGAGGCGGCCACGGTTGCTGCGGCGACGCGGGCCCGGTTGATCCGGCTGGGCCTCCCGCTGATCGCCGAAACGGTCTTCTCGCACCCCTCCAAGCTCGGGCTGATGCGTGACGCCAAGGGCGCCGGCTACTTCACGGCGTTGCACGTGCTGATGGTGCCCGAGAACCTGTCGGTGGCCCGTGTGGCCTCTCGCGTGGCCGCCGGGGGTCACGATGTGCCCGTCGACAAGATCCGGGCGCGCTACCGCCGTCTCTGGCCGATCGTGGCCCAGGCGGTGTCGCTGGCCGACACGGCCACGTTCTGGGACAACTCCCGTCCCGACGGGCCCCGGATGGCGGCGCTGTTCAGCGACGGACTGGTCGTCGGGAGCCCGGACTGGCCGGCTTGGGCCCCGACGGCGATCACCGCCCTCGGACCGGTCGACAGATGAGCAGCCTTCGACGTGTCTGCCGGTGGGAGGTTCCGCTAGGGTAGTTGAGCAGTCGCTCAACTTGGAGGTGGGCCATGGCCAGGACAGGTTCGGACCCCGAGAGTTCGCAGACCACAGGGTCCCGGCCATCTCCGCGGGGTGACGGGACCCGTCGCCAACTCGTGCAGGCCGCGATCGAGACGCTCAGGGACCATGGATTCGCCGGCGCCAGCGCCCGGACCATCGCCGACCGGGCCGGGGTCAATCAGGGTCTGATCTTCTACCACTTCGACTCCGTCATCGGCCTGCTCCTCGCCGCCCTCGACGCGGTCAGCACCGATCGCGGCGTCCGGTACGGGAAGGCGGTCTCGGGTGCGGCCTCGCCGGCCGAGTTGGCCGACGTGGCCTCCACCATCTTCCGCGAGGACCTCGAAGCCGGCCACGTCGCCGTCCTTGTCGCCATGATCGCCGGGGCAGCATCGACGCCGGGACTGGGAGTGGAAGTGGCGGCGCGGATCAAGCCGTGGACCGGGTTCGCCCGTGATGCGATTGCCGGGGTACTCGAGGGATCACCGCTCAGCTCACTGGTGCCGGTCGACGAGGTGGCCTTCGCCGTCGTCGCGCTCTATCTCGGGTTGGAGATGCTGACCCAGCTCGATGGAGACCGGAAGCCGGCCGACGCGCTCTTCGCTCAGGTGCGGATGGTGGCCGGCCTCCTGGCCGGACCTGCGGGGTCGAGCGGATCCCGAGCCGCGGGAGCTGCAGGGCTGTTGCCCGCCGACGAAGCGAAGGCGGAGCGGTGATCGTCGCCGAGGGACCCCCGCTCCCCGGTGGCCGGCTCAGTTCCCGGGGCAGGCCGACCGGGCGCAGGAGATGGTCCCGTCGCGCCAAGCACGTTGCGCTTCGTTTCGCTCTTCTCGTGGGGGCGTATTTGGTCTGGGGGGCGACCGCACTGATCCTGTCCCACACCAACGGGAGTTCATCGGTGATCGGCTCGTCGGTCAACGGCCACATCACTCAGATCACCCGGGCGGGCCCCACCGTCCTCCAGGAGGACCCCGGGCCAGTGCAGGTCATTCTCCTCGGGCTCGCCGGTGCGCTCCTCATCGCCACGGCCAGCGTGGTGTGGCGAGTGGTCCGTCGATCGAAGAAGGTCGGTGTCACCGGGATGATCGTGGCCGGCCTGGTCGGCGCCGTGGCTCTTCTGGGCATGCTCACGATCGGCATGTTGATCATACCTCTGGCCGCCCTCCTCGTCGCCCTGGCCCTCCCAATTGCCCCTGACCGCTGGCGGACGCTCCCTCCTCCCCAGCCCCATCCGGGCTGGTACGCCGATCCGGCCGGGGAAGCATCGTGGCGCTACTGGAATGGGATCGTCTGGACCGAGGACCTGGCCCCGATGGTCGCTCCAGAATGAGCAGACTCGACCCGGTTCGGTTTGGGGATGACAGCCGGGTCGTGGGGGCGCGCCGCGTCTTCGCCGTCCAGCGGTCCTCGGCCTTCAGGATTTCCATCCCGTAGAACTCCAGGGGATCATCAAGGAATTCGGGTACCCGATCCGCCCCGCCCCGGGCGACGGCCTGCACGGAACACTGCTCGGCTCGATCGGCCCGCCCATCCCTCGGCTCCGGGCCTGGGTTCGCGTGTGGGAATGTTGGTCTCCCATGTTTCGCCGAAAATCTCGCCGCATCCCGACCCGGGGGACCCTGCCCGCCGACGCCCCGATGGTCGAGGCCGTCGGCCTGGTCAAGCGGTTCGGTCCGTTCGCCGCCGTCGACGGGATCGATGTTCGGGTGGAACAGGGGGAGACCTTCGGTTTCCTCGGCCCCAACGGGGCGGGGAAGACCTCGACCATGAAGATGATCTCGTGCATGTCACCGCTCAGTGACGGCACCCTGCGGGTCCTCGGTCGCGATCCGGCCACCGACGGGCCGGCCATCCGGGCCCGGCTCGGACTCGTCCCCCAGGACGACACCCTCGAGCTCGAGCTGTCGGTGCTGGACAACATCTACCTCTACGGTCGCTACTTCGACCTGCCCAAGAAGGTCATCCTCGAACGGGCCGACCGTCTCCTCGACTTCGCCCAGCTCGGCGATCGCCGCCATGACAAAGTCGATGCGCTGTCCGGGGGCATGAAACGACGCCTGACCATCGCTCGGTCGCTGGTGTCCGACCCCGACCTCCTCATCCTGGACGAGCCCACCACCGGCCTCGACCCCCAGGCCCGCCATCTGTTGTGGGAGCGGCTCTACCGGTTGAAGGCCGACGGTGTGACCCTGATCATCACCACCCACTACATGGACGAGGCCGAGCAGCTCTGCGACCGTCTCGTGGTGATGGACCATGGCCACATCGTGGCCGAGGGCCCGCCGCGCACCCTGATCGACCGCCTGTCGACCAAGGAGGTGCTGGAGCTGCGCTTCGGGCTCGACAGCCACGAGCACTCGGCCAAGGAGGTGGCCGACGTGGCCGAGCGGGTCGAGGTTCTGCCTGACCGACTGCTCCTCTATGTCGACGATGGCGACCAGGCCCTGGCCGCGGTGCACGCCAGAGGCCTCGTCCCCGAGAGCGCACTGGTGCGCCGCTCGACCCTCGAGGATGTCTTTCTCGCCCTCACCGGGCGCACCCTGGTGGATTGACGGGGTGAGGGACGTGGATGCTGACGCGCTCGACCGACCGGGGGATCGCCGAGCCGCAGGCCGGCTGGCCGACCTGGCTGCGGTCACTGTGGCACAACTGGTACGTCTACTCGAAGACATGGCGCTCGTCGCTGACCACCAGCTTCTTACAGCCGGTGATGTACCTGGCCGCGATGGGGCTCGGGATCGGGAGCCTGGTCAATCGGCACAGTGGCGGGGTCAACGGAGTGCCTTATCTCGACTTCGTGGCTCCCGGTCTGCTGGCGGCCACGATGCTCCAGATGGGCGTGGCCGAGTGCTCCTACCCGGTGATGGCCGGCCTCAAGTGGGACCGCACCTACTGGGCCAAGGTGGCCACCCCGCTGGGGGTCACCGACGTGGTGATCGGCCACCTCGGCTGGACCGTGGTCCGGTTCGCCTCGGTGGCCGCCGTCTTCCTGGCCGTCATGGCTGCCTTCGGCGTGGTGGCGTCGCCATGGGCGCTGCTGGTCGTACCGGTCGCCGTCCTGTCGGGCCTGGCCACCGCCGCCCCGACGGCCGCCTTCTCCGCCACCCAGGACTCCGACTACGGGATGGCCCTGCTCTTCCGACTCGGCGTCCTCCCGATGTTCCTCTTCTCCGGCGTCTTCTATCCGGTGACCCGCCTTCCGCAGTGGGCCCAGGTGCTGGCCCAGATCGTGCCGCTGACCCACGGGGTCAACCTGTGCCGGGCCCTGACCCTGGGTACCGGATTCGGCTGGGGACTGCTGTTCGATCTGGCCTACCTGACGGCCTGGAGCGCGGTGGGGCTGGCCTTGGCCCTCAGGACCTTCGGCCGGAGGTTGGTGCAGTGAGTCGATCCGACGGCGTGAGCGAAGATGCCGGCAGTGTGGCCACGGCGGCGATCGCGGTGAAGAGCGGAGGCGCGCGCGGGCTCAGCCCCGCCCTGCCGTCGCGACTCATTCCGCCGCTCGGCAGCCGACGGTCCCTGTTGTTGCTCGAGCGGAACGCCCGTCTCTACCTACGCCACCGGGTCCTCTTCCTCACCGGAGTGCTGGAGCCGCTCCTGTTCCTGTTGTCCATCGGCATCGGGCTCGGCGGGCTGGTCGGCCCGATCAAGGTGGGAAGCACCGAGGTGTCCTATGCGGCCTTCGTGGCGCCGGCGCTGCTGGCCACCTCGGCCATGAACGGGGCGATGATCGATTCGATCTTCAACATGTTCTTCAAACTCAAGATCACCCATCTCTACGACTCGGTGCTGGCCACCCCGCTCGACGCAAACGATGTGGCCCTGGGCGAAGTCGGCTGGGCGGTGCTCCGCGGCCTCTTCTACGCCACCACCTTCGTGATCATCATGATCGTCCTGGGAGACGTCCGGAGCTGGATGGTGGTGTTCTGCCTGCCGGCGAGCGTGCTCCTCAGCGCGGCGTTTGCCGCCGTTGGGATGGCGGCCACCACCCACATGCGGAGCTGGCAGGACTTCGACATGGTCTCGCTGGTGTTCATGCCGCTCTTCCTCTTCTCGGGCACCTTCTACCCGATCAGTGCCTATCCGTCCTGGTTGGCGCACATCGTGGCCATCACACCGCTCTACCAGGGGGTGGAGATCAATCGGGCCTTCTCGCTCGGCCAGCTCCATTGGAGCCTGCTGGCCAACGCGGCCTACCTGGTCGTCCTCTTCGGTGTGGGTTACGGAATGGCCAGCCGGCGCCTCAACCGGCTCCTGCTGCCATGACGGACCCCTTCTGACCGATGGCCCGAGGTGGCCAGACCGGGATGGGGAGATCCTCTGCCGCACGCGTGATGGAGGCACGCCGATGTCGGCATAGACCTCCATGCCGCGCCGACGATGCCAGAATCGAGTGTCGACCGACCGTCGTTCGAACACGGGTGCGGCCGCCGATGTCGGGCGGCCACAGACGCACCCGCCTCTCAGGAGCCAATTCGTGTCATCCAACCGCTGGACAATGGAGTGACCGAGCCCACCGGCTCCGCCGATTCCGCCGATTCCGCCGAGCCCACCGAGCCCACCCGGTCCGCCGGTTCCGCCGAGCCCACCCGGTCCACCGGCTCCGCCGAGCCCACCCGGTCCGCCGGTTCCGCCGAGCCCACCCGGTCCGCCGGTTCCGCCGAGCCCACCCGGTCCGCCGGTTCCGCCGAGCCCACCAAGCCCACCCGGTCCGCGGGATCCGGGTTGACGCCCGGGCCCGGCGAGTCCGCAGATCCCACCGTGTCCGTCGACCCGGGCACGGCCGCGGACCCGCTGAACTCATCCGGTCCCAGCCCGTTCGAGCCCGAGCGCATGCACGCAGTGCAGTGGCTGGCCGACTACGTCTACGGCACCATCTCCACGCTGGTGGCCATCGCCGGTCTCACCTTCGAGACCAACCCGGAGGCATTGACCACCGCGGGCGTGGTGGTGGTGGGTGCTGTGTCCATCTGGTTCGCCCACACCCTGGCCCGTCTGGTCACCACCCGGTCGTGGCAGGATCTCAAGGTCCAGCGGTCGGACATCCGTGCCCAGCTTCTCGGATCGTGGTCGATCGTGGCCGCCGCCCTCCCGGCCACCATCATCTTCACCCTGGCCGGTATCCATCTCTGGGATGTGGACACCGCCTTCGTCCTGGCCGAAATCGTCGGGGTGCTGGCCCTCGCCGTGGTGGGCATCGGCACCGTTGGTGGCAAGGAACGATCGATGGCTCGACGGATCTTCTACGTCGTGGGCCTGGTCTCGGTGGGGGTCATGATCGTCCTGCTCGAGCTGGTGGTGCACCTCCTCTGAGCGCCGCCTGAAGAAACCACGCCGGTAGTATGGAGAGGCCTCGCTCAGCGATTCCGCGGCGAGATGCCCGAAGGGGAGGCCGATGGCGCGTGACCAGAGTGGCAGTCAGGTTGATGGAGAGGGCTCCGTCCCTGAGGAGTCCTTGGGGTTCGGTATCAGCGAAGCCGAACTTGCCGAACTCGCCCTTGCTGCCGATCCCGACGCTCCCCTGGCTGACGATGCGGTGCCCCTTGCCGTCTATCTCGACCAGGCTCCCGGTCTCCTGCCCTCCTGGTACATGCCCTCCCCGATGATCCGACGGGGCAAGGGCTGGCGAGTCCCGGTGGTGCTGGTGATCGTGGCCGCCTTCGTGATCATCGAGGCGTTCGGGCTGTGCAGCACCTTCGGCCAACTCGTCCCGGCCTGAGAAGTGGGTCGCTCCAGGCCCGGCCCGAGCCGTGGGCCGGAGCCGACTCAGAGGCCGAATCGGCCCCGGCCGCGCCTCCGCCGCCCATTCGAACGCTATCTGTGGTGAAGCAACCCCGCTGAGTGATACTGGGTCGAGAACGTGTCTGGATGCGTTGCGGAGGTCGTCGACAACCCGGCAAGATGGATCCAACAGGCAGCCGTCGCAGGCGGGTAACGTGGTCTGTGAAGGGGCACGCAGGGGGAACCCCCCTACGGGAAGAAGGGCAACCATTATGTGGGCAAGACGTTTGTTGATCGGCTCGGGTGTCGCAGTCGCATCGCTGATCGCGGTTCCGTCCGCGGCCGGCGCGGCCAGTTGTGGGTCCATGTCCGGGGTGAACTGTTCGACGAAGCCTCCGGCGATCGCCGGCACGGTGAAGCCGCCGAGTCAGCTGCCCGCCACGCTGGGTACGGGGAGCTCAGGGCCGACCACGGCTCCGACCACCAGTCTGCCCTTCACCGGTGCAGACGTGGAAGAGTTGGCCGTGGTGGGAGTCGGTGCGGTTCTGGCCGGCAGCCTGCTGATGCGCCGCCGTCGTCGTCCGGTCGTTTCCTGAAGCTCACCTCGGTGTGAGGTGCAGCTGCCGACTCCGGTCGGCAGCACCGGAACACGCTCCATCGAGGGCCGTCAGCACCCGGTGCAGGACGCGGATTCGCTAGTCTGAAACACCGCCCCGGGCCTCTGACGCGCCATCGTGACCCTCGAGAAGCCCCCGACCTACGCCGCCACCCTGCCGCGACGCAGCATGCGGGATTCCCGTGCCGACCGTCAGTAGCTGGCCGGGAGCAACGGAGCCGCCACCTGGAAGAAGAAGAAGACCACGACCAGCCAGGCGATCAGTCCGCCGGCGATCACGGCGACACGCCGCCCTCCCCGGGTCCGCCGTTCCCACACCCAGACCACCGTGGTCAGGACAGCCACCGCGGTCCCCCACAGGATGGCGGCCAGCCAATCGTGCGCCGGTGTCGCTGACGCGTTCTGCGCCGCCACCGACGTCCTCACTCTCCGCCTCGGGACGCTGGTGACGACGTGCCTGGGGTGGGCCAGGATGCTGGCCACCAGGCGGGCGTGCACCACCAGCCGTTGACTGGCGCTGTAGCGCGGATTGCAGGTGGTCAAGGTGAGTGTCGGCCTGCGGGTCTGGTCGACCACCGCCACATCAGTGGGTGACACGGCCAGGCTCCCGGTCACCTGGTAGAGGAAGATCCCTTGCAGCGTGACGATGGTGATCGGGTCGCCCGGCACCAGCTCGTTGAGGTTGTAGAAGGGATGAAGGTACGTGGTCCGGTGCCCGGCGATGGCGGCATTGCCAATCTCGCCCGGCAGCGGTGTGCCTGGGTAATGGCCCGGACCGGTCTGGAGCTGGGCATCACCGGTTCCCTCGACGACCACCATGGACAGGTCGATCTTCGGGATCGTGATGGTGCCCACGGCACTGCCGATGGCCGGATCGAGGATCGGCGGCGCGGGTTGGGCCACCGGCGCCCGGGGCGCGGGGTCCGGGAGGGTGCTCGGTGTCGACGCGTCGGCACGTTGTTGGGCCTTGCTGAACTCGGTCCGCAGCAGGGCCTGGCTCCGGGCCGTCATCAATCCGGTTCCCCACAAGAGGTAGGGGATGAACAACAGGACCAACACTCCGGCAACCAGAACCACCCGCCCCACTGCCATCCGGATGGTCGTGAATGACACGTTGGGATGCTAGCGGCCGCGCCCCTTCAATCCTCGCCATGGCCGCTGGTGACGCAGGTTTGGAGGGTGGTTCCGGTACCATCAGAGGCCGTTGTCCGTTGCGCCGTTGAGCCCAGCCAGCCCCATTTGACTCGCTCACCGTCGCCTGAAAAATCGAGTGGTCGCGGTGAGCGAGAAGCGGGGTCGACGGCGACGCAGGTGGTTGATCGCCCTGGCTGTCGTAGCGGTCGTTGGCGTGTGGGCGCTGATCGTGGGCCTCAAGACACTTTCCGCCTACCGGCACGACAAGACCGGTCTGGCGGCTCTGGAGCAGGTGAAGGCCGATCTCTCTCCCGGAGATCTGACCTCGGCCCAGTCGAGTCGACTTCTCGCCCAGGCCCACGCCGAGTTCGTGAGTGCCCAGTCGGACCTCTCCTCGCCTTTCTTCGCCCCCATCCAAGTGGTGCCGGTCATCGGACGTCAGTACACCGCCGTACGCGACCTGAGCTCGGCAGCGGGGACGGTGTCCGACGTCGGGTCGTCGTTCATCACCCAGGTGCACGACCTGCTCAATCAACCCCACGGCGCCGGCCCGGATCGGCTGACCTCGCTGCGCAAGCTCAGCGCACTGTCACTGTCGACCGAGCATCAACTGGCCGCAGTGAACACCGGTCCTTCCCAGGCCCTGTTCGGCTCCCTGGCCGCCAAGCACAACCAGTTCGTCACCCAGCTCTACGACGCCCAGGTCCGTCTGACCAAGGCGGCGGCGGTGTCGGCGGCGGTGGCCGGAATTCTGCAGGGCCCCCAGAACTATCTGGTGCTGGCGGCCAACAATGCCGAGATGCGGGCCGGTTCCGGGGCCTTCCTCGACGCCGGTGTGGCCTCCACCTCGGACGGCTCTGTTGATCTGAGCGGTTTCGTCCCCTCGGGTGACCACATCCTTCCGGCCGGCGAGGTCAACCCGACCGGTGACTTCCAGCGCGAATGGGGTTGGCTCCTCCCCGGAGTCGACCTCCGGAATCTGGGACTGACCCCGGAATTCGACGTCACCGCACCGCTGGCGGCACGTATCTGGACCGGATTGACCGGTCAGAAGGTGAACGGGGTCATGGCCATCGACGTCGCCGGGGTCAAGCAACTGTTGGCCGTCACCGGGCCGGTGGTCGCTGACGGACAGACGATCAGCGCCGACAACGTCGAGCAGTACCTGCTCCACGACCAGTATGTCGGCCTGACCGACGCCGCCGCCGGTGGGCAACAGCGACAGGACGCCTTGGGCACCCTGACCAAAGCCGTCCTCCATCAGCTGGAGAGCCAGTCGACCGATCTGCGGTCGCTCGGCCAGGCGGTGTCCAGCGCGGTCGCCGGACGCAACCTGATGATGTGGTCGAGCAATCGGGTCGATCAGGCCGCCTGGGTCCTCAGCGGTGTCAGTGGCAGCCTCGCCCCCCGTTCGGTCGATGTATCGCTCATCAACCGGGGCGGGAACAAACTCGACCAGTATCTTCCCGTCCACGTGACCGTGACTACCGCCCGGGCCGGCGCCAACACGACGGTGACCATGTCCAGCCAGCTGGCCAACATGACGCCGGCAGGCCAATCGCAGTTCATCGCCGGTCCCTTCCCGGGGGTCCCGGTGAGCTACGGAGGGTACTTCGGCATCGTGGCCGCCAACCTCCCGGCGTCGGCCAGCCACATCTCCATGACCGGCGCCGGCCCGGTGGACATCAAGGGGCCGGAAGGGCCGACCTGGGTGGTGGCGGCACCGCTCACCATTCCTTCCGGCACCACCTCGACGGTGGTGGTCCGCTTCCAGATGCCCGGTCACCACGGTTCGATGACCGTCGTCCCGTCGGCCCGCATCCCGGCCGAGCAATGGACCGCCGACGGTCGGAGCTTCGATGACTCGGAACCGGCCACGATCACCTGGTGAACGCCGGCCGCCTCCATGACGCCATCCCGCGGTCGTTCGAAACCACAGAACGTGAGCGTGTGATCACACCAGTGATCGTTTGGCTACCCACCGTGACAAAGGTGGGCTGACAAGTGCAACAACCCTGCAATCGCCACTACTGTGGCGGGGGAACTTCGACCAACCCTCGACCGGAGATGACCGATGCGTTTGGGGCATTCGCGTACCACTTGGATGGCGCAAGCCGGCACTGCCGCGTTGATGCTTGCGCTCCTCGCCGTCATCGGAGTCGGTGTCACCTCCCAATCGGAAGCCGCGGCGCCGACGAAGAGCCCCACCCCTTGACGACCGGTTCCAAAGCCGAACCAGTGGTCGCTTCGACGACAACGTCGATGGCCAGCTCCGCGGTCGGCAACGCCATCCTCTGGTACGCAGCAGTCGAGAAGGGCAAGCCCTATTGCTACGGGGGAGGGGGGATCCACGGTCCTGGTCCGGAGATCAACAGCTCCTCGAATCCCGGGTGTGCTCCGCCGGCAAAGGGGTTTGATTGCATGAGCCTGGCCCAGTATGCGGTCTATCAAGGCACGGGAGGAAAGGTCGCCCTCCCCAACGACAGTTCTCAGCTGAAGGGGGTCGGCACCTTCATCCCTCCGACCGGTGCCAACGACTTGGGGGGTCTGCAACGCGGTGACGTCGTCTACTGGGGTTCGAACATCAATGCCTACAGCCACTCCGGGATCTACGCAGGCAATGGAGAGGTCTGGGATGCGTACGACAACAACGTCCCCGTTGGGGAGCACACGTTTTCCTTCCTGCTGAAGAGCTATACCTACCTGGGCGCCTATCAGTACTTCACGGACAGCAGCCCTTCCTTCTCGATCACCACGACGTCGTTGCCTTCCGGTACCGTCTACAGCCAGACACAGAAGTCGTATCGGACCGTCCTGCACACCGCAAATGGCACAGCTCCCTACGCGTGGTCTCTGGCTTCGGGGTCGAAGGCCCTCCCCCCGGGCCTCAAGCTGGGGCCGTCCACCGGTGTGATTTCGGGGAACGCGACACGAGCAGGTACCTACTCGTTCCAGATCCAGGTCGTGGACACCAAGTCGACCAGCTCCCCCAGGGAGACGGCCAAGAAGTCCCTCTCGATCAGGATCACCTGACCGCCGCATTCGGGACCTCATCACCGACGAGTCCGACCGAGGACCCGGACACGTCGTGCGCCCGCACCCGGCGCCCGGGCCAAGGCCAGCGAGCCCCAGACCAGCCCGGTTCAGAGGGCACGACCGGCCGGGCGGCTGCCCTCCGTCCGCTCTTCCGTTGAGAACTGCGCAGCGATGTGGTCCACGACCAGCTCGATGGTCTTCTCACGCCCTTGCTGGAAGAAGAGCGTGTGATCCATCCCGTCAACGACCTCGATTCGGACACGACCGGGATGGCGTGAGCTGCGAAGGTCCCGACGGGCGCCGCGCTGGAGGACCCAGGCGTCGTAGTCGTCGCAGGCCACGAACACGTCGGCTCCGGTCTCCCTCATTTGCTTCAACGTATCGGCCGGTGGATGGTTGATGGCCAGTCGGTTGACGAGGGTCCAGAAGGGATCTGGTGCCCGACGAACCAGCTCCCAGAGTTGAGCCCGGCCTGGGATTCTCTTCACCCATGGCCTGTGGTGCCTCATCCACCTGTCGTTCCAGCTCCGCGGCTGTGGCGTCGTCGCCGGCCAGTTCGCCCTCGACACCGAGCAGCCGAAAGCTCGGATTGATCATCACCACGCCAACGGCGCCGGTCGACAGACGCAGCTTCCGAGCAGTGGTATCCCCCCGAGCACAGGCCGACCAGCACCACATGGGAAGGGTCATCGGGGGCGACCGACCTTTGCGCGTCGGCGACATCTTGAATTCCGACGAGGGTGACGGTCGATCGTGGGTCAGCGCCCGGCCGAAGGGGACTTGCCCCGACACCGCTCAGGTCGAATCGGACCGTCCGGAATCCCCGGGCGGCCAACCCGCGAGCAATCGCCACCCATGTTCGACCCGGGCCCACGTGGTCGATCAGACCCGCATTGAGAAACAGAACGCAGGGTCGTGCATCAACCACCTCAGGCGTCGTCTCGATGCCGAACAGCTGGTTTGGTCCGAGCCAGACGGGACGCTCTCGAATCATCTGACCGTCGGGGGAGCGGCCGACAATGGCGCCGGTGGGCTCGGGCAGCGACATCGGGCGTTCAGTGCCAGGGAGCACATCTCGCAACCATCCGACAATCAACTCGAGTGTCTGAGAAGGGGTGCGGGCAAATACCGGCTCGACATCGACCAGTGTTTCCTGACCCTCGACTTCCCTCCAGTCCACGACGTCGCATTGGACAGAAGATTGCAGATCGCTCGGTAACGACCGACCGGCCCGGGTCAGAACGAGAAGTCGATCGGCGACAGAAGGGTCGATGGGTGGCTTCAGGTCCTTGAGGTCCGAGACGGTCTCGGGGGACATGACGATGCCCGGTCCTTCCACCGAACCGTCGTTCCTTGCGTGCCCATCTTCGAGAACTCTTGCCAGCATCCCCTGTTGGCGGACGAATGAGCGCCCGGTCGGATAGGGATCCCACAGAACGGCAGCGGCAATACCGCCACCTGCAGACAGTTCGGCTGCTGCAAGGGTCGCCCCCATGCGGAGACCCACCAGTGAGACATGGGCACAACCCGTCGATTCGAGGAAGTGGATGGCAGCTCGGATGCTCGCCAACCAGGCGGCAACACGGCCTGGCTGACGGTCATCTCCGGCCGAGTCGCCCGTCCCCGCATAGTCGAATCGGAGTACCGCCAAGCCTTCGGCGGCCAGACGGTTCGAAAGAAGGCGCAACGTGGGCTGGGAAGACGTCCCCTCGACGGCCAGAGCGGGACAGACGACGACTCCGGCGCGGGCCAGTCCGCCACTGGGATACTCGAACCAGCCAAATAGGGGCTGGTCCGGGTCACCGAACCAGACCGGGGTCATGGTCACACCGCCGATCGATCGGGCGAGCCGACCGGTCATTCGCCTCAAGCTGGTGGTCATGCAACATGGACGGGACTTTCGACCGGAGTCTCGTGGGCGGCCACCGGACCGGCCGCGTCGACGATCGAGTTCCACGTGCGCAGCCACGTGAACGACTCAGCTCGTCGCCCGTGCCCGCGCTCCCAGAGTCCCGTGCGCAGCTCGGGATCATCGAGCAGCAGCGCCAGTCTCTGCGCCAGGCTCACGACATCATCGCGAGGGAAGAGGAGGCCGCCATCACCGACCAGCTCGGGGCTTCCTCCCGTCGCCGAGGCAACGATCGGCAATCCGGTGGCCAGGCCTTCGAGGATGGTCAACGCGCACGGCTCATCCCAGCGCGAAGGGACCACCTGAACGTCACTTGTATCGGAGCGCGCTCGGGACGTACTCGCGGGGCACGTGGCCGAGCTGGCGCACCTCGATGCCTTTGTCGCGCAGCTCGGCCGAGAGCTCTTCGACCAAACGTCGGGTCGGGGTTGGCTCGGATCCGACCCCAATTGGTGTCGCCGACCAACTGGATGGCAAAATCATTGCGCTCTTGGGCCAAGACGAGGCACGCCCGTAGGAACGTTTCCGGAGCCTTCTCCACACAGATCCGACCGACGAACCCGAAGACGGGGACACCGACGAGGCCCCGGCTCCCCGTTCGCGGCGCCAGGTCGAAATGCGGAGGCATCCACCCCGTTGATGGCGACCGCGCACGCTGAGCGGCTCCAGCTGATA
Organism: uncultured Acidimicrobiaceae bacterium; assembly: GCA_963812885.1. Lineage (GTDB taxonomy): Bacteria > Actinomycetota > Acidimicrobiia > Acidimicrobiales > RAAP-2 > Bog-756. The sequence continues at coordinate 230,846 of CAWEWZ010000009.1, forward strand.
GGTGACCTCGAGTGCCCTGGCCAAGTAGGCGCTCACGGCGACCGAACGGAGGGCTCCGTCACGAACGAACCTCCGGCGTGGCCTATCCGAGATCAACTCCAGGTTGTGGAACCAGTGCACGACTTGAGCGCTTCGGAAACTTCCGTTGCAGGTGAACGGCGAGCTCGAGGTCGTTGTTGCACACGACGATCGATGGCTGCAGGCCACGAAGTACGGGTTCCACGCTCAGCGCGTAGGCCCGCTGATCCATCCGGGCCCAGCCGGTTAGCCGGCGCGCCAGCTTTGACAATCTTGTCGGCAACTGGCCCGGCGGGGATTTTCCGAGGCCGGACGAAGTGAGTATCAGGCCAACCGTAGGGTTCTGCAGGTGACCCCAGGCTCACCACCACCGGGGTCTCTCCCACCGAGGATGCGGCCCGGCACAGCTCCCAGAGGCAGGTGCCGATGGCTCCGCTCACGGTCGGGGTGAACGTCTCTCGGCTGTTGTTCACGAGGACCAAGGGTCCACACTGAGGTGTGCGCATGACTACGACTTGCGCGTCGACCATCAAAGACTCCAGCTTGACCGCAGCCCTGTCCCAGGTGAATGACTTCGATCGGAGCCGCGCCGACGCCTTCCGCTCTGCGAGGAGCCGAGGGTCAATCGGTGAGCGCGGCAATGGCCGCTGCGACCGCCTCGACGTCGTCAACCCCGACGAGCTCGGCCGAGTCACCCACGACCTCGGTTATCCCGCCTGTGCCCGTCGTGATCACCGCGCAACCTGATGCCATTGCTTCCAGCGCCGCCAGGGAGAAGGGTTCCGAGCTCTTCGACAGCACGCAGGCGATGTCGTGGTCGCGAAGGACACCGGCCACCTCGGCCGCAGGGAGACGACCGGTGGCCGTGCCTTCAGCGTCGGCAACGGCGCCGGCCAGCGCATCGGCATAGGCACTGTGCTTCGGATTCGGGTATTCCGTACGTCTGGACTCCGCCCATCATGGTGAAGGTCACCGGGATAGCCCCGGCGGCGGAGCGCAGCCACCGCTTTCGCGGCGATGTCATGTCCCTTGTTCGGGTCGATGCGACCGTGGCTCACGACTCGGACCGCGTCTCGGCATTGATCGAAGCCATCCCGAGGATGGAATTCATCCAGATCGATGCCATTGTGGATGACCGAAATCGACGATGCCGGAATGCCGTAGGTGTCCGAGGTCCACCGTCGGACCGAATCACTGACGGCGACGATCATGATGTCGGACGGCAGGTTGGAAAGTCGGCGGGCCTCTTTCCCCTCGCAGCCGGTTGTGCAGCCAGAGGACCTGACGACGTCCGATGCCCTTCCGATGGAGTCTCCAGGCCAGTTCGGGGTCGTTGGCCACGATCACCAGGTCGAGTGCGATCCCAGGTTGGGACAGACAGCCGAGAACCCGCCGGAGATACGGTCCATACTCCGGCCAGCACCACCTGCGCAGCCTTGCCTCGAGCACGTAGCTCTTGTGGAGCAGCTCCGGAGGAGGCGATGCCGGACCAAACCGGAGCCGGAGCACGGCACCTTCGTCGTAGGGCTGCTCGCCATCATCCGGGGTGAGCACGTCGACCGAGTGACCGAGTTGGAGCAAGGAACCGGTCAGGTGACGGGTCACCGTGGCGATCGCTCCTCCGGATCGGGGGTAGTAGCGCTCCATGGGGGGCAGGACGAAGCAGATCTTCAGCGCTCGGTGCTCACCGTCGCCACGGGTGGCTGGATCGGGCGAAGGCTTGCCGTCCAGGAGGCTCAGGGGACTGGCAGGGAGCCATCCAGGATCCGCATCTCCCTGGAGATCTGGGTCCGACAGATTGGATTGGGGTCTCTGGGGCACGTATGGATCTCCGATGAAAGGCGTTCCTGCCTGGAAGGATCGACACATCGGCCGTGAGGCTTGAGCGCGGAGGCATCCGGGTTCCTCGGCGTCCATCGGCCAAGAGCCGGGTCTCCGGTACGTCGCCTCCCCCTGTTCCGGAACCCGTCATCCATCCGGGTCGCCGGGCCACCGGGCCACCTGGCCACCGGGCCGGCACCGGGCGGTGCCGGCTTCTATCCCGAGATGGCCACCGTGGGGGCGGTGAGATCGAGGCCTCCCGCCGAGCCGTAGAAGCGGGCATCCCCGAAGGAGAAGATCCCACCGTCGGAGGCGACCAGCCAGTAGCCCCGTCCGTCCGGGGTGGCGGCCATGCCCACGATGGGCCGGTTGAGGGTCAGCGCCCCGGTCGAACCGTCGAAGCGGGCGTCCCCGAAGGAGAAGATCCCGCCGTCGGAGGCCACCAGCCAGTAGCCCCGTCCGTCCGGGGTGGCGGCCATGCCCACGATGGGCCGGTTGAGGGTCAGCGCCCCGGTCGAACCGTAGAAGCGGGCGTCCCCGAAGGAGAAGATCCCGCCGTCGGAGGCCACCAGCCAGTAGCCCCGCCCGTCCGGGGTGGCGGCCATGCCCACGATGGGCCGGTTGAGGGTCAGCGCCCCGGTCGAACCGTCGAAGCGGGCGTCCCCGAAGGAGAAGATCCCGCCGTCGGAGGCGACCAGCCAGTAGCCCCGCCCGTCCGGGGTGGCGGCCATGCCCACGATGGGCCGGTTGAGGGTCAGCGCCGCCGGTCGAGCCGTAGAAGCCGGCGTCCCCGAAGGAGAAGATGCCACCGTCGGACTGGCCACCAGCCGGTAGCCCTTGCCGTCCGGGGTGGCGGCCATGCCCACGATGGGATTGTTGAGGGGGCGACCCGCGTCGGTCCGTAGAACGGGGCGTTCCCGAAGGCGTAGACGGCCCCACTGCTGGTGGTCAGCCAGTAGCCGTCGACGGCCGGAGGTCGGTGCGTGGGGTGGGGCCGTTTGTGGGGGCCCGACCCGGTGGTGGTCGGCGGGCTGCCTGACGGAGACGTCGTCGAAGTCGTCGTCGTGGTCGTGGTGGTGGTCGTGGGCGGAGGGGACACGTCGCCGGGGACCAGGGGCGTGAGGGCCGAACCGTCGATCTGGTCAGGCGGGTCCGAGCCGGCGTAGACCTGGAGGGCATGGACGAAGGCGGGTCCGGCCAGGTTGGGCGACCACCACGGGGGGACACCCCCGCCGTAGTAGCCGCCGAAGTTGACCTCGGAGACGGCGATCCTGACCCCGGTGGCGGCCACCGGCGTCGAAGTCCAGTTGCAACTCGTGGGTCCGGTACTGGCCCACCACGCCGGCCACGGTGGTCCAACCCGACGGCCCGTCGACCGAGACGGTGTAGTTCCGGACTCCGGTGGCCGTGCTGCCCACCGACTGGGTGTCGACCACGATCCGGTTGACCGTGGGCCGGCCGGGCAGCGTGACGGTCAGGACCGGATCGCTGTCCCCACTGCTCGAGCTCCAGCCCTGGTCGTAGCCGACGGGCAGCCCGGTGATGGCGGCCGACGCGTTGCCGGACGAGGCGGTGGCGGTGGCTCCGGTGAACCAGAGGGCCAGGTTGGCTCCGTAGTCCTCGGTGGGGCCGACGGTGACGGTGTCGCCCACCGGATAGGTGAGGTAGGTGACCTGGTCGGAGATGGGCAGGCTGTAGGCGGCGCCCGAGGTGGCCGACACGGTGGTGGCATCCCCGTACTCCGAGGTGACGGTCACCGGGATCGAGCCTCCGCCCGGAGCCGTCACCTTGACCGAACCGGTCGAGTCCAGTCCGTCCGACCAGAGCGCGGCGACCTGGTCGGTGCCGCCGGCCGTGGCGCCGAACGAGGCCTCGTAGGTCTGGGGAATCCCGGTGGCCGGCATCGAGAGATAGGGGCGGTGGGCGATCTCGGATGCGGTGGCCATGGTGGCCAGGGCGGCCGGCTTCACGTAGTCGTCCGTGTTCGACGCCTGGATCAGCGAGAACGACACCCCGTCGTTGCCCCAGTTGCCCTCGTCGAAGAAGTAGTTCCACACCGGGACGCCGAGCACCTTCTGCCAGATCATCGCCCGGGCGACCACGTTGGCCTGGTTCAAGAAGTTGTAGTCGCCGTCGCTCCACCAGCCGACCTCGGTGAACCACAGCGGTTTGCCGCCGAGCATCGCCTGGAGCTGGCGGATCTGGGCGGGGATCCCGTCCTCCTCGAAGGAGTCGTTGTTGCCTGTGTAGGGATGGACAGAGGCCACGTCGAGGTCCTTGAGGCCGCCCGCGGCGATCACCTGCTGCCACCAACCGATCGGCACGTTGAGCGACGACCCGCCGATGACCGTCGAGCTCGGCCTGGGGGAGGACCGACTTGACCGCCTGGTAGAACGGCGCCAGCACCTGGGAGACGTACTGGCTGCCGTCACCCCATCCGGTGTTGTTCGGCTCGTTCCACGGCTCCCACTTGGTCACTGGCGCGCACTGACCGCAGCCGGCGGGCACCTTGGCGTAGTAGCCGACCAGCGCGGTGACGTCAGCCTTCCACCACCCGTTGGTCACCAGCGCCGTCGGGACGGATCCACCGCTGCCCCCGCTGGCCTGGAGCCAATAGGTGACGTGGTCCTGCTGAGCCAGGAAGGCGGCCCTGAAGTAGTCGTCGGTGGCGTTGGCGAAGGTCATGGCCGACGGGCCGCAGGTCGCCGCGGTCGGATTGGAGGGCGAGCAGTTGGGGAGGTAGCTGCTCCAGTTGATGGTCGCCCCCCGCAGTCCGTCCAGGCCCAGCTGGGCGTTGAGGGCGACACCGCGCGGATCGCTCGGCCCTCCGGCGCCGATGCCGCTCGGGAGGCTGGCCAGGTCGAGCCCGTCCGAGGCGGTCCCGACGGTATAGGGCATGCAGGTGGTGCCGAGCAGGGTGGGCGGCGTGGTGCTCGTGTCGGACAGCGATGCCTGCACCAGGTAGGGGCCAGGCTGTTGGTCGGTTCCGGGAATGGCCAGAGGGATATCGGCCAGTCCGGCGCTGGTGGTGGGGAGTGGGATCGTGGTGGGTGACGGCACGGTCTCGGCGTCGAGCGAGGTGGTGTTCTCGATCGAGTACGACAGCTGCAGGTGGGAGGCCTCGGACAGCCACCACGGGTCGAAGTTCGCCGCGACCTGGGGGGTGGTCCCGGCGGCGAAGTAGTTGGCCGAGGCCGGCGTCGACAGGCCGGCACCCCATCCGAGGGAGTCGGTCGGGACGTGGGCGGCGTCGAGGAAGGCGGTGAGGGTGGACGCCGCGATCGTCGAGATGTTGTCGGCGCCGGTGTTGAAGGGCGGGCCCCCCTGATAGAAGAAGGTGGAACCGACCCGATAGAAGTTGTAGCCACCCATGGCCAGACCGAAGCCGCCGTTGTTGTTCTGGCCGAGCGTGGTACTGCCTTCGAGGTAGCCCCGGGGGCTGGTGGCCTCGATGGTGTTGAGGGGGTCGGCAGTGTAGATGGTCCCGTCCGGCCCCTGTGCGGCCTGGGCCGGATAGTAGAACTGGCTGCCCGAGCCGGTGTGGGCCCCGGCTCCCTTGACCCGGCTCGACCCGAAGGAGGACAGCACCTTGCCGGTCGGACCGATGGTCTCCACGTAGCCGTTGCCCGAGAAGAGCAGGTTGCCGTCCGGCCTCCTGGCTCACGTAGTCGAAGTCGTCGAACAACGGGAAGGACCCGGTCACCGCACCGGTGGACAGATCGATCAGATCGCTGCCCTGCTGGTGTTGCACGTTGCTGAGAGCGAGTTCGAAGCCCGAGCCGGTGCCGATCGAGAAGAGCCCGGTCGGGTTGTCACCCCCGGGGTCCACCGACCAGAGCAGCCGGCCGTTCGGTGAGAACTTGTCCAGCACCTGGTCGTAGTAGCTGGCGATGTAGATGTTCCCCGACGGGTCGACGACCGGTTGGGTGACTTCGTTGCCGTGACGGTTGACGATCGCCGGTGGAAGGTCGAACGAGCTGACCTCGGCGCCCGCCAGGGTGTAGGTGATCAGCTGGCTCCCGGTGTCGACGTAGAGGTTGCTCGAGGTCGCCGTGAAGTTCACCACCCCACCCTTGGGCGTGATCAGCGTGCTGGTCGGATTGGAGGGCAGGTTGGAGGACGGGCCCAGGATGCCGGTGGGATCGGGGGCGTCGCAGATCGGGCTGACGCTGGCGGCGGTCGGGGCCGCCACACTGCCGCGGATCTGCGGGGTCGGCGATCCAGCGTGGGCGTTGACCAACGACGCGGTGAGCACGACGACGAGAACGAGCACCGAGACCAGCGCGGCGCCGACCGGTCCTCGATGGGGCATCCGGGGTCGACGATCCGGTGCCCTCATCACAATTCCCCATCGACGCCCCGACGTGTTTCTTTAGTGAAAGAACACGGAGAACACGCAGATTCAGGTCGATTGACGCCGGTTCCTCGGGTCAGCGTGTGTCACCCTTGGGTCACCCCGTGGCCGTTTCGAGGCCGACCCGAGGCGAGACCGAGGCCGCCTGGCGCCGAGCGCTTCTGAGAAGCCCCGGAACCCGAAGCCTTCCGAACTACGATTCGTCCGGTGAGACGGTCCTCCAGGCGCGTTGGCCCTGCCGCCGACCGCCCTGCCGCCGACCGCCCTGCCGCCGACCGCCCTGCCGCCGACCGCCCTGCCGCTGACCGCCCTCGCCTGCCGCCACCCACGCGGCTCCCCACGGCGGTGGTCGGATCCGGGTGCTCCGGATCTCCCACAGCGGGGTGGTCACCGCGTGGCGGGAACGGGAGCGTCAGCTCCGGGCTCTCGGGGCCGACCTGACCCTGGCCGCCGCCGCCCGGTGGGAAGAGGGCGGTTCGATGGTGGAGTTCACCGCCGACGGTGACGACTTCGCCGTCCCGGTGCGGACGGTGGGGCGGCATCCGAACCTGTTCGTCTACGACCCGCGGCCACTGTGGCGACTGCTCGGGTCCGGCCGCTGGGACCTGATCGACATGCACGAAGAACCGTTCGGGTTGGCGGTCGCCGAAGTGTTGCTCCTCCGGTGGTTGCGGGCGCCCGGCGTCCCCTACGTCTTCTCGTCGGCCCAGAACATCGAGAAGCGGTATCCGCCCCCTTTCCGGTGGTTGGAGAGGCTGGCCCTGCGCGGGGCGGCCGGGGCCTACGGGTGCAACACCGAGGCGGGCCGGATCCTCCGCCGGAAGGGTCTCCACGGCGAGTGGGCGTACCTGCCCCTGGGGGTGGACGTCGACCGGTTCCGGGCGCCGGACCGACAGCCACCGGCCGGCACCCTTTCGGTCGGGTTCGTCGGTCGTCTCATCCGCCACAAGGGAGTCGACGTCCTCCTCGAGGCGGTGGCGCTCGACGACCGCTTCACCGCCGAGATCGTCGGCTCCGGTCCCGAGTCCGAACGGCTGGCGGCCATGACCGACACGCTCGGCATCCGGGATCGGGTCACCTTCGACGGCTATCGTCGACGACGACCGGATCCCCGACGTCTATCCCCGGGTCGACGTGGTCGCCGTGCCGTCCCTCCCGCTGCCCGGCTGGATCGAGCAGTTCGGGCGGGTGGTGGCCGAGGCCCAGGCGTCCGGGGTCCCGGTGGTGGCCAGCGCCAGCGGCGCCCTCCCCGACGTCGTCGGTGACGCCGGCGTGCTGGTGCCGCCCGGCGACCCCGCCGCCCTCCGAGCCGCGTTGGCCCGTTTCCTCGACGAGCCCGGCCTGTGGGCCCGGCTACGAGAGCCGGGGATGGCCGAGGTCGTCCGCTACTCGTGGAAGAGCATCGCCGACTCGCAGATGGCCCTCTACCGGGCCGTCACCTCGGGGAGCTCGGGGGCGGCCGGGCCGCCGCTGACCGGTCTGGCGACCCGGCCCACGGCCCGCCGGCCCGTCGGGGCTACCGCAGGCGCCAACGGGTCGACGTCACCCGGTGCGACGACCGTCCTCTCACCGCCGGGCCGATTCGGCCATCACCTGCCCGTAGAGGGCTTCGAGGCCGTCGAGGTGCTGTCGGATCGAGAACATCCGCTGCTGGCGCTGCGCGGAGCCGATCGCCGAGCTGTCGCCGCAGAGCCGGGTCCTTCGCCAGACGCACCAGTACCCGCGACGCCGCATCGACGTCGCCCGGAGGAAACAGCAGAGCGGGATCTCCGACCGTCTCGGGGTGGGCGCCTCCGTCGGCCGCCACCACCGGCACCCCGTGGGCCATGGCCTCGACCACCGAGAGCCCGAAGGGCTCCTCCGGGGCCGTGGCCAGGACGACCGACGACTCGCTGAGCAGCCTGTCGGTGTCGGCTGCGCTGGCCCACGAAGTCGACACTTTCGGCCACACCGAGCCCATCGGCCAGATCGGTCATCGAACCGCGCCGGTCGCCGGTGCCGGCCACGACGAGGCGCCATCCGGCCGTTCCCGAGTGCCGCTGGCCGCCCAGATCCGCAGCCCGAGCTCGGGGCTGTTTCTCCTCGGTCAGCCGGTTGAGCATCAGGACCACCGGCGCCTCCAGGTCGGCCTGGGGCCGGTCGGGCACGGCGTTGTAGAGCAGCACGGAGGGCCCGGCGAGGCCGCGGGCCACGAACTCGCTGATGGCGATGTCACGGGCGACCGAGCGGGACACCACCTGGGCCAGCGAGCGGGCCACGGTGCCGGTGCCCCGGTCTCCGGGGAAGTGGCGGGTGGCCACGATCGGGGCCCGTTGGAACGGCCGGGCCAGCCAGGCCGCGGCCTCGGCCGCCGTCATGTGGACGTGGACGATGTCGACGTGGCGCCGTCCGGCCAGCGCCCGGGCGGTGCGGATGACGGTGGAGGCCGGCCGGTAGTCGACCCGGCATGCATCAGCTCGGCCCGCATGCGGTCCGGGTCGCCGCCGATGACCGTCAGGCGGTGCCCACGCCGAGTCGAGGCCGTTGGCCACCTGGCACATGTACCGCTCCACTCCGGCGAAGGCATCGCTGCGCACGACCTGGACCACCGAGAGGTTCCGCCCCGACACCGTGGAGGGGCGGGAGGCTGGGCCCGCATCCTGGTCCGGTGCGCCGTTCCTCTCGACGTCCATCGGGTTCCTCTCTCGACAGCCTCCGGTCGACCGCCGGCCGGTCGGGCCCCGGTGCCGGATGGCGGCCGCCCTGGCCGCGGGATGGGACCTGAGCCGTGTCCCGGGCTCCGGAGTGCCTCTCCTATCATGCCCGAGTGGTCGTAGTCCTCCACGAACTGGCCGACGACGACCACCGCCGGGGGCCGGAGCCCGGTGAGCCGACGGCGGGCATGAGCGGTCCGGAGGTCGCCGTGGTCTTCCCGCAGGTTCACCGGAGCGGAGGCATCGAGCGGGTCTGTTGGGACCTGCTGGATTACCTGGCCCCGAGGCACGACACCGTCTTCGTGGGCTCGAGCGCCCCCGAGGGGCTGCCCGAGGGGGTCCGGATGGTGCCCGTCCCCGGGCACCCGGATCCCGGGCCCGCCGGGATGTGGGTCCGCCGGGCCCGCTTCGCCAAGGTGCTGGAACCACTGGGGGCACAGACCATCGTGACCATGGGCTCGGTGGTGCCGCCGGGCGACGTCCTGTGGGTGCCGAGCGTGCACCGGGCGTGGTTGGAGGCGGCCCGGACCGTCCCGGTGGGCAGGCTGCAGATCCCGGCCGGTGTGCGCTTCGCCATGCCCCGGCACCGCACCCTGCTGGCCCTCGAGTCGCAGTACTTCCGCCGCGGGCATCCCCGGCACATCCTGTGCACCTCCAAACGGGAGGTCGACGACCTGGGCCGGCTCTACGGTGTCGACCCCGGACTCACCACGGTGGTGCCCAATCCGATCGATCCCGAACGGTTCAACGTCGAGCGCCGGAAGCGGGATCGCGTCGATGCCCGACGTGATCTGGGGATCGGGGACGGCGAGCTGGCCATGATGTTCATCGCCAACGAGCTCCACCGGAAGGGACTGGGCCAGACCCTGGAGGCGATGGCCCACAACGGCGACCGGAGGATGACCCTGCACGTGGTGGGCAAGGCCGGGCTCGGTCCGTACCAGTCGACCATCCACCGCCTCGGTCTCGACGACCTGGTCCGGTACCACGGACCCACCCGTGACGTCGGCTGGCACCTGGCCGCGGCCGACCTCATGGTGCTGCCCACCCAGTACGAGCCGTTCGGGCTGGTGATCGTGGAGGCCCTGGCCAGCGGCGTCCCGGTGATCACCAGCCGGCTGGCCGGCGCCTCCGAAGCCGTCCGCGACGGGAGGACGGGCCTGATCCTCGAGGATCCCTACGACGTGTCCGAGCTCGCCGGGCTGTTGGCCCGGGCCGGCCGGGCCGATCTGGGGGCCTGGGGACGGGAGGCGGCGTCTTCGGTCGCCCCCTACCGCCGCGACCGGGTCATGGAGCGGGTGGAGCGCATCCTGTTCGGGTGACGGCGGCGCCACCGTCGGGGCCGCCGAGCCCTGTCGGGCCGCCGAGCCCGTCGGACCCGTCAGCCGGCCTGTCAGCCGGGTCCGTCCTCGGATCCGAAGGCGGCCTCGGCCCGCATCGGGCCCGACACATAGAGCCGGAACCGTGCCGCGGCCCGGCGCCCCCGGTCGCCGGGCAGGAACAGGGCCCGCACCAGCGCCCCGGCGATGACTCCGGTGCGGAAGATCCACCAGCCGGCGGTTCCGTAGTGCTTGCGCAGGTAGCGCTCGTTCGACGCATGGAAGTGGGTGTCGCGCTCCGACTGATCGCCCCCGGTGCCCGCACCCACGTGGGTGGCCACCACCTCGGGGCAGAGGGCGACACGCCACCCGAGGTCGTGGGCCCGCCGTTGCCAGTCCGTCTCCTCGGCGTAGAGGAAGAAGCGTTCGTCGAACGGCCCGACGGCGGCGAGGGCGTCGGCCCGCAGCATCAGGACCGAGCCGATCAGGAAATCGGTGTGGCCCCCGAGGCGACCGAGACCGAGCGCCTCCAGCCAGGCTCGGGCCGGCGTGGGGAAGGGCCAGCCCACCCGGGCCTCTTCGCCGGTGACCGGGTCCACCTGGGCCGGGGCCACGCAGGCCAGGTCGTCGGCGGCCCGGAGCTGTTCCTGCAATCGGGCGATGGCGTCGGGACCGATCGAGGCATCGGGATTGAGGAGCAGCAGATCGTCGGCGACCGAGTCCCCATTCAGGCGCCCGGTGCTCGAGGCCGACGTTCACCCCGGCCCCGAATCCGAGGTTCCGCCCCGGGTCGACGTAGGTCGCCCCGTGGCGCTCGGCCACCGCCTGCACCGGCGGCATCAGAGGAGTTGTCGACGACCACGACGGGCAACCGGTCCTCCAGCCGGCTCAGACATCCGTCGAGCAGGTCGGGTGCGCCGAACGCCACCACCAGGACGTCGACGCCACCGGCCATCAGCGCCTCCGACGGCCCGGACTCGAGGGTGCCGACCTTCGATCCTCGGGCGTGCCGGCGGCCGACCGGTCGGGAGGGACCGGTTCCGCCCGGGTCATTGCTTGTAGGCGTAGGACTGGTATGAGTCGGTGGAGGCGCGCTTGACCCGGTTGATGGCGATCCCGAGCACCCGGCAGTGGGTGTTCTCGAGCCGGCGCACGGTGCGCTCGAGGTCGGTGCGGTCGGTCTTGACCCTCCGAGGCCACGATCACCGCCCCGCGGGCCATGCTCCCGAGGATGGCGGTGTCCGGGCACGGCCAGCACCGGCGGTGTGTCCAGCAGGACGACGTCGGCCAGCAGCTGGATCTGGTCGAGCACGGGTTGCATCCCCGGGCTGCCGAACAGCTCGCTGGGGTTCTCCAGCTGGGTTCCGGCCGGCAGCACCTGGAGGCCCCAGATGCCGCTCTCCACCAGCAACGAGGAGATGGAGGGTTGCTCGGGGACCGGCGTGAACTCGCGCCGGGACCGCGGCGGCGTGGGCCGTTCGGCGCCCGGCGCCCGGCGTTCGCCGGGCCGGGCGAAGGCCGCTCCCTCGCCCCGCGGGGACGTTCGAGAGCAGGTCGGGGTCGGAGTTCTTCCAGTTGGCCCGGATCAGATTGGAGAGACCCGGTTGCCCGGTGACCTCGAGGCCGAAGATCTCCTCCAGCCTCGGTCGCCGGAAGTCGGCCGAGACGACGATGACCTTGCTGCCGGCCATGGCCCAGGCCGCGGCCAGGTTGGCGGTGACGAAGGTCTTGCCGTCGCCCGGTTCGGGGCTGGTCACGACCAGGACCGGGAACGGGGTGTCGTCGAGGATGACCCGGAGACTGGTCCGGAGCTCCCGGATGGACTCGGCCATGAGGGACTGCGGCGCCTGGAGCATGGCGATGGCCACCTTCCCCGAGCGCACCTCGTTGTCCTCGGGCAGCTCGGCCAGGATGGGCGACTCGGTCACCGAGGCGATGTCGGGCGTGTTCCGCAGCCGGTCGTCGAACTGGTCCCGGGCCATGGCGATCCCGACACCCGACCAGCAGCCCGGCGATCAGCGCCGATCACGGCCAGCTTGGCCTTGCTCAGCCCGGAGGGGGTCGTCGGGAGTCCGGCGGCGACCTGGATGCTGGCGTACGGCTCGCCCAGCGTGATGTTGCTCCTGCTCGGTCTGCAGCGCGCTGACCGTCTGGGTCAGGGCTCTGGATCTCGGCGCTGGTCACGCGAGCTGGACGGCTGGGATTCGAGGCCGGCGAGCTTCTGGGTCAACCCGGCCAGGACGGTGGTGATCTTCTGCGCTCTGGTTGTTGACCAGGGTCTGGATCTGGTCGACGTAGGCCTGTGAATAGGCCTTGGCCACCGCCTGGGCCTTTTCCGGGGTGGGGGCCGAGGCGGTGATGGTGAGCGCGCCGGTGGTGGGGTCGACCGTGCCGGTGACCTCGCTGGCCACGGCCCCGACATCGGGGTTGTCGAGGAGCTTGGCCGCCTGCAGCTCGACCGCCGTACTGCTCAGGGCCTGGACGGGATCGGGCAGGGTCACCTGGGTGGACGACCCGCCGGAGGCATTCGTCGTGGAGTTGATCTGGACGAGGGCGGTGGACTGGTACATCGGGGTGTGGAGCTTGGAGTAGGCGAAGGCGGCGGCGACGGCCACGACGACGCTGACCACGATGATCAGCCGCTTTCGCCACAAGGTCGAGAGGAATTCGGGGAAAGTCAGTGGTCGCTCGCTTTCGGAGAGCCGGTGGGCCTTGCGCTGAGGATAGGGCGTCCCGGCCCCCGGGGGCAGTACCCTCGCCCGGCCCGACCGGTGAAGGGCGCCGGCAACCGGTCCCGAGCCCGGAGGGCAGGGCGGCGGCGGCGGGCTCCTTCTCACCGGGATCGACCCTCCTCACGGGCCCGGGCCATCAATGAGGCCATGGCCTCGGCCCGGTCGTGCCAGGTCGGAATGGGTGCCCCGTCGAACCGGCCGGGCAGGCCGGCGGGACCGGCGGTGGCCAGGGCGGTCGATGTCGCCTCGACGAAGCGGCTCCGGTCGGCGGTGACGATCGGGGGACCCAGCTCACGGAAGCCGGCCACCGGCGTGGCCACGGTGGGCCGGCCGGCGGCCAGGCACTCGTAGGCCTTGATGGGATCGAGGCTCTCGGTGAACGGGTCGACCAGGTGGGGGATGATGATCACGTCGGCGTGCTGCATGTAGGCCGGGATCCGGTCGTAGGGACGGGCCCCGAGCACAGTGATGTTCGGGAACCGCTCCAACCGGTCGGTGACGTCCCTCGGCAAGCTGTTCGGCCCGACCAGCACGACCTGGAGGTCCGGGCGGGCCCCGGCCAGCTCGAGCACGAGCGGGATGTCGATCCGCCAGGTGTGCAGTGTCCCGACGTAGAGGGCGACCGGGGAAGGAGGAAGGTCGGCGGGCCGGGGCCGGGGGGTGCGGAAGAGGTCGACGTCCACCCCGTTGGGGATGAGCTCGACCGGCACGGTTGGTGCCCCGGGAACGGGCGAGCTCGGGCGAGCAGACCACCACCTCCTGGCTGTGCTCCATCAGGAGGGCCTCGTCGGCCATCAGCCGGTCCCGCTGTCTCGGGGCCAGCGGGGCCAGCAGCCAGTCGTCGGTGATGTCGTAGAGACTGGGCCACCCGGTGCGGACCGCCAGCGAGGCGTAGGAGGCGTCGTTGATCCAGAGCAGCGGTCGGTGGAGCCCCAGCTCGTCGACGGCATCGAGGACCTGCCGTTGGAGCGATCGATCGGCGAACGGGCCCACCAGGCGCGGTAGCCACTTGCGGGGCCGCAGGACATGGATCCGGGGGTGGACCTCGGTCAGTCGCGGGCCGGTGAGGTCTCCGAGCCGGCCCGATCTGAGCTCGTGGGGGATGTCGATGGCGGGGGCGACGAACAGCACCTGCAGCGACGGGTCGAGGTCGACCAGCTCGTCGACAAGGATGCGGATGCGCCTTCTGACCTCGCCCCAGGCCTCCAGCGAGCACACCACCAGGGACATGACCTCAGAACCTCGGTCGGATGTGACGACGATGCTGTCGACGGGGTTCTGCGTAGTCATCCTTGTTCCTAGCTGCGTCCCTCGCTGTCGACCAGATGGCCCCCCGACCCCGCGCCTCGGGCACTGCTGAACCCCTGCGGGCCGGGGCCCGTAGATAGCGTCGACACCGCAGAGGGCCACCTTGAGATCCAATTGGCCGTACCCCGGGTGCGCAGGCAGCGGCGGCTACGCTACGGATGCCGTCACCATTGACGTCTCCGACGACCGATGAGCGAGAGCGCGCTGACACGATGAGCCGCACAACGAGCCCGGCCCCGGCACGGGTCGGGACCAGGCGCACCCGGCTGAGCGGGCGGGCGGCCGGGCAGCGGGCACTGGGAACGCTGGGTTGGTTGTCCACCGTGGTGGTGGCCGCAGCGATCGGCATCGCCGTGGCCGGCAACCGCAAGGTCGGATTGGCGGCAGCCGGGTTCGTCCTCGTGTTCGGGATCTTCATCGCTGATCCGCTCCTCCTGGTCGTCATCGCCCTTCCCGGATCCCTCCTGATCCAGCGGGTCGGGGGGAGTTCCACCAATCTCAGTGCGGCGGACCTCCTGGTCTTCGTGGCCGCCATCGTGTCGCTCTTTCACGTCCGGTGGAAGGAGGCGCCCTACCTGCGCCAGTTTCTCAAGGGCATCGTCTGGTTCCAGGCCGCCTTGATCCTCGTGGTCATCGCCCATCCGTTCCGGGACAACATCGTCGAATGGTTCCACCGCTGGTCCTATGTGGCCGGCAGCGTCATCGTGGGATGGGTCATCGCCACCAATGGCCGGACCCGGCAGGCCTTCCGCCTCTTTCTAGCCGGTTCCTCGATCATCGCCATCCTGGCCATGGAACACGCGGTGACCAGCCACTTCCAACCCGCTCAGTGGGGCGTGTACCAGAAGAACGGCATCGGCACCATCATGTGGATCGCCATCGTGGTGGCCCAGATCAATCCGTCCTGGACGGGTATCGGCCGCACCGAGGCGAGGATCAACAAGTATCTCTGCATCGGCGGACTGCTGGCCTCGCAGAGTCGGCAGTCGGTGATCCTCCTCATCCTGGCCATCGCCCTGGCCGCCTTCTTGAATCCGGAATTGCGGGGCAAGTCCAAGCTGTTGATGCTGGCTTCGGTCCCCGTGGGGGTGGTGCTGTACTTCAGCTTCGTCATCAACGCCCGGGTGAACCCCCGATTCAACTCGGTGGCCACCCGGGTCGACCAGATCTCGGCCGCCATACACGTCTGGCACCTGAGCCCCATCCTCGGTGAGGGGCTGCGGTTCTACTACCTCCCGCAGTTCCTGGCCGTGACCGCCCCGCCCAACGTCTTCATCGACAACCTGGCCTCCAGCGGGATCGTCGGATCGCTGGCCTTCGTCTTCATGGTCTGTGTCACCGTCCGAACCATGTTCCGGCTGCCCTACGCCCTGGGCACCCTCGGTCTGGTCATCCTCGTCTTCCACTACGTGGACGGTCTCTTCGACATCTTCTGGATCGGCGCGTCGTCGATCGCGCCCGTTCATCATCGCCGGGATCTCGTTGGGCATGGCCGACATGGACAAAGTGGCTCGGCGGGCCGGCGAATCGGGGACCGCCGATGCCCGAGCCGCTCCGGCCGCCCCCGGCCCGGCGGGCTCGTCGGCCGAGTCGTCCCCGGCGCCCACCGGTGTGCCCACCGCCGATGCGGGCTGGATGTCGGCGGCGACCACCGGCCTGGCGGCAGGATCCTCGGCGGTCACGGCCCGCCTGGCCGAGCGCGGCCTCGGCGGCGACCACCCGCCTGGCGCAGATACTCCCGGCCCGTTGACCGCCACGCTGGCTCGACGGTGACCGGCGCGTCACCCCGGATCGCCTACAACGCCCTGCCCCTCGATCCCCGTGGTGGCGGGGTCAGCACCTACATACGCGAGCTCCTCGCCGCCATGGTCGCCGAGGTCGATGCCGACCTGGTGGCCGCGGTGCGACCGGGAGGTGCCTCCGAGCTGCCCGACCGCATCCACCCGCTGATCAAGGGAGACTCCGGGGGGATCCGGCGGGCGCTGACCGGTGCGGTCGGGTTCGGAAAGGCCGATCTGACCCACGGGCTCGACGTCGACCTCCCGCTGCGACGACCCGGGCCGATGGTCTCGACGGTGCACGACCTCGCCATCTTCGACACGCCGTGGGCCTTTCCGCGGCACCGGGTGGCCGGCGAGCGGGTGCTGGTCCGGCATGCGCTCCGACGGGCGGACGCCATCGTCGCCGTGTCGTCGTTCACCGCCGAACGGGTCCGGAGCCTTCTCGGACTCGACGCCGTCGTCGTGCACTCGGCCCCGGGCCCGGACATGTCGCCGGCCTCGCCGGTGGACGTCGGGCGGGTCCGGGCCCACTATGGGCTTCCTGACCGGTTCGTCCTCCATGTGGGGAACATCGAGCCGCGCAAGGACATCACCACCCTGGCCGACGCCTGCCGGCGGGTGCCGATCCCGCTGGTGCTCACCGGCCACAGCCTGTGGGGCAGTGTCCCTCCGGCCGGGACGGTCGAGATCGGGCACGTGCCCCGGGGCGACCTCCCCGCCCTCTACGGAGCGGCCACGCTGGTCGGCTATGCCTCCAGATACGAGGGATTCGGGCTGCCGCCGGTGGAAGCCATGGCCTGTGGGGCCGCGGTGGTCAGCACCCCGGTTCCGGCCGTCGTGGAGGTGGTCGGGGACGGAGCCGAGACGTTCCGACCCGGTGACGTCGGCGGCCTGACCGAGACGCTGCGGGGGCTGGTCGGTGACGACCAGCGGCGCTCCGAGCTCGCCCGGAGGGGAAGCCGACGGGTGCAGGAGCTGAGCTGGGCCCGGTCCGCCCGTGGCTACCGCCGACGTCTACCGGTCCCTGGGCCTGGCTGTCTGAGCATCCCGAGCGCGTGACCGCCGGCCGGGCCGCCTGAGCAGCCGAGCGGTCGCTTCAGCTGGCCTGCCCTCATGCCGAAGAGAGAGTGTGGAGTCGGTGGTGAGAGGTGGGCGCCGAGCCCACGGGGCAGTGACGCACGCGTCGGCGACGACCGCCTACGAGCTCCTGGCCGACGACGGCGATCGTCAGGTCAGCGCCCCCGAGACCGATCTCCCCGAGGACCTGCTGGCCGATCTCTACCACCATCCTCTGATCATCACGCCCGACTACGTGGGTCGGGACCGTCGGACCAGGTCCGTCCGCCATCATCCGGAGCGCCGGCGAGCGTCGGGCCGTCGTGATTCCGGAGACCCCGGAGATGCCAGGGCCTCCAGCCCGGTGCCCTCGCTCCGGTGGGTCGAGGTCCTGGTCATCGTGGTGTCCACCATTCTGGTCGCCGTCCCGCTGACCTTGATGGGCTCGCATGCGCCGGCGGCAGGAACCTCGAACCATTCGCCGACTCCCGACGCGGCCACGTCGACCCCCGGAGCCGGCGCCCTCGCCGTCCAGCGTCCGGCCGGAAGCACGCCCAGCCGGCAGGCCCGGGCCACGACCAGGGCCCGTTCGGCCCGCCAGAGCTCGGCCCGCCGGGCGGCCGCCCTTCGAAGGCGGGAGGCGAGTGCGCTCCACGCTCGTCGGGCCAGCAGCCAGCGTGCGGCCCGACGGGCGGCGGTGGCCCGACGACAGGCGCTGGCCAAGCAGGAGCGGACCCGGACCGGAGCCGGGCCCGGTCCCGGGCCCAGGCCCGTGCCCGGGCTGCGGCCCGAGCTCGGCCCGATCTCGCCGCCCCACCGGTCGAGCCTGACCGGCGGCCTGCCGGCGGCCTGCCCGGGACGGGCTGACCCGTCGAGGGCTGGAGGGCTTCAGCTGATCCGGCAACCTGCCGATCTGTCGGTATGGACTCAACACTGACGGAAGGTGATTCTTCCGTCGCGGTCGAACAGCCCACGGCGTCGTCCTGGGACCTGCTGCGGGAAAGCGCTGATCCAGGTCGTACGCGGACCGAAGCGGCGCTCCAGTCGGCCTTCCGCGACGAGCTCGATGATCCGAGGCTGGTCCTCTCCCCGCAGTACATCGGTTCGGACCGCCGCCGGACGGGCCTGGGGGCCCGGCTCATTCGGGCCACCTTCGGAACCCGCCGGTCCCTTCTGCGGTTCGAGGTGTTGGTCGTGGCCGTAGTGGCCATGGTGACGACGGCTTCGGTCCTGCTGGTCGGTTCGGGTGGATCTCCTTCGACGCCGGCCTCGAAGACGACCGCCAGAACCTCCGACCACCTCCCGTGGGACCGACCGGGCCCGGACCGACGCGGCGGCGCCACCATCGGCCAGAGCGCCGGGCCACACACTCAGGAGACCGACCAAAGCCCCCGCCAAGACGGCTCCGTCGACCACCCGCCCGAGCACCAACCCGCCCGCCGCGGCTTCCAGAGCGGCCCCGGCGGCGACTGCGGCGCCACCGCCGCCCGTCGCCGCTCCGGCCACGACCGTGCCTCCTGCCCCCGCAGCCACGACCGCCGACCTGACCCCGGACCAGATGGGGGCCCAGGCGCTCGCCCTGGTCCGGTACCCCTGGCAGAGCATCCCGGGCTACTCGATCCAGTTCCTTCCCATCGCTGACGCACCGTCTCCCGGCTTCTATGGCAACACCACCTTCACCTGGGGGCAGGCGGGAGGGACCTCGGTGCTGTACGTCTACCCCGGTGAGACGGTCGATCGGCTGGCGGGGATCACCGCGTTCGAGATCGGGCACGAGGTCGATGCCGCCGCCGTCGAGCCTCAGGGGGGCGAGACCCAGATCGAGAACATTCTCGGGATCCACCCGGCCAGCTGGGCACCCAACTGTGACTGTGCCGAACAGGGGTTCCTGTCGGGATGGTACGCATCGGCCTTTTCCAACTTCTGGTCTCCGGGCGTCGGAGACTGGAGCCAGATCGCCCCCGAGCCGAGTGGGGCGGTGCTGACCGCCATCGAACCCTGGCTGAACCCGACCATCTCCTGACCGCTCCCATGCCCCGCCCCTGCCTCCTCCGTGCCCGGTTCCGAACAACCCGTGCCGCTGTTACCGTCGAACCGGTCGCCGTCTGTCCCGGGCCCGTCGGGGCCCTGGCTGATCGACCATCATGACCCGCGTAGCCATCCTCCCGAGCTCGTATCCTCCGTCACTCGGAGGCGTCGAGGAGTTGACGCGTCATCTGGCCCTCGCCCTGGGCGACGCCGGTGACCAGGTCGAAGTCTGGACCGGCCATCCGAACGACGCCACTCCGGAGACGGTGGAGATCCTCGACGGGATCGTGGTCCGCCGCCTGCCCATGCCCCTGCCGGCCACCAACTGGTCGGCCATCCGCCGCTCGGCGGTCACCGGAACCCGCACGCTGTTCTCGTTGCGGAGCGCGGTCGCCGCCTTCCGCCCCGATATCCTCCACGTCCAATGCTTCGGACCCAACGGTGCCTACGCCCATGCGCTGTCCCGGGTCAGCGGGCTCCCGTTGGTGGTCACCCTTCATGGGGAGACGGTGATGGATGACACCGACATCTTCGACGTCTCGCGTGTCCTGCGGTCATCGCTCCGGTCCAGCCTGCGGAGCGCGGCGGCGGTGACCGGCTGTTCCGCCTTCACCCTCTCCGACGCCGAGGACAGGTTCGGGCTCGAGCCGGGGAGGGGGCAGGTGATCCCCAACGGCGTCGATCTCGGCGGGGATGCCGGCACCGGCCGGGCCGCGTCGAACGGCCAGGCCGCCGCCGGATCGGCCTCGACCGGCCGGAACGGCTCGATGGCCTCGGTCGGCTCGGTCTTCGTCACCGAGGCGGGTCGCCCGGACCGTCCCTACATCCTCGCCCTGGGCCGCGTCGTGGAGAAGAAGGGGTTCGATCTGCTCCTGGCCGCCTATGCCGCCATCGACGACGCCCACCGGTCGTCCGATCTGGTCATCGGCGGCCAGGGGGAGGCGCTCGAGGATCTTCGCCGCACCGCCTCGGCCCTCGGGGTTGCCGACCGGGTCCACTTCGTGGGTCGGCTGTCACGTGAGAAGGTGGCGGAAGCCATGGCCGGGGCGACGATGTTCGTCATGCCCAGCCGGATCGAACCGTTCGGGATCGTGATCCTCGAAGCCTGGCGGGCCGGTATCCCGGTGGTGGCCACCGATCGGGGAGGACCCCCGCAACTCGTGCGCCATGGCCATGACGGCGTCCTGGTCGACCCGTTCGACACCACCGAATTCGCCCACGCCCTCGAGGACCTCCTGCTCGATCCCGAGCGGGCGAGGCGCATCGGCGAGGCCGGGCGGGTGCGTGTCCGGGAGTTCGGATGGCCGTCCATCGCCGAGCAGTACCGCCAGGTCTATTCGTCGGCAGTCGAGGCCCGGAGCGGTCGTGAAGCGTCTGGCGGCGGCTCGCGTCCCCGAGAGGCGGGGTCGGTCCGATGACCCCGCCGTCCGGCCGGGTCGGACACCGCCCCCGATCAGAGGCTCGTCGCTCCGTGTCGGCATCGACCTGGTCTCGGTGTCCGACGTGATGGCATCGGTCGAACGCTTCGGCGACCAGTACGTGCGGCGGATCTTCACGCCCCACGAGGTCGACTGCTGCCGGGGCGGCGGGCGGGGCGAGGAGCCGGTCCCGGCCACCGAGACCGTCCCGACGCCAGCGACCGTCCCGACCGCCGGCCCCTGCTACTCGTACGAGTCCCTGGCCGCCCGGTTCGCGGCCAAGGAGGCCACGGTGAAGGCCCTCCGGCCGGTGGGGCCCCGGCCCGAGTGGCGGGACATCGAGGTGCACCGGTCCAGCGACGGCTGGACCGAGATCCGGCTGTTCGGGAAGGCCGCGGTCCTGGCCGCCGAGGCCGGCATCGACGAGCTGGCGGTGAGTCTGACTCACGAAGGGTCGACGGCTGCCGCCGTCGTGGTCGGGGTCTGCCGCCCGGGGGACCGATCTGCTGTTCAGGACACGACGATTGATCGAGGAGAGGTGTGACAATGGACGAAACCATTCGACTCGTACTGGCCGAACATGGCCGGTTGGGGACCGACCCGGGCTCGATCGACGAGCACGCCGATCTCTTCGATGCGGGCATGACCTCGCACGCCAGCGTCAATGTGATGCTGGCCCTCGAGGAAGCGTTCGATTTCGAGTTCCCCGAGAACATGTTGAAGAAATCGACGTTCGAGTCGATTGCCGCCATTCGGGCCGGCGTCCTCCAGGTGACCGGCGGCTGATCCGGCGCCGCCCGGCCCCGCCGACTCCACCTATCCCCATCGACCCCGCCGGCTTCCCGGCCGGTCCGAGGCCGGCGATCGGGTGATCCCGGCCAATTCTGTGGGGAGCGGGGGATTCCCGGCTGCTCCAGCCAGGACAGACGGACCTTCAGACCGCCCCCCGTTCGGCCGATAGGGGGGTATGAGTCTTGTCCGAACCGACCCCTCTCACCGCCCCCCGGTGGTCGGCCCGGCCACCCACGTTCGGACCGCCGGCGCCGTTCCCGAGGGGGGCGGACGAGACCGTCAGAACCATCCCGGCTTCAAGGGGATTTGGAGGTACCATTCCCAGTCGATGGTGGCGAGCCTCCGACAGCACAGCAGCGGCCGGGGAGTGGCCCGGCCATCGGTCTCCGCCACGGGCAGAAATTGGCTGTTGTGGAGGGCGTTGCCCCGGTATTACCATGGGCTACCTCGGCGGACGTAGTTGTGGTGGCTGAGCTCTCGAACGTTTCGGACGAGGGGCAGTGGATGACCAGCGCAGGAAAGGGCAGGCCTGCTGGGATGGCCATACTGGATTCTGAAATTCAACGCGTTCTCGAGGAGCCGTTGCGCTCGGACGTAATCGAGCGCCCCCATCGCAGTGGTGTCGCCGATCGCGCCGTCGCTCTGACCAAGGTCCGTCGGCACGGGCTCCGGCGTCTGCTGCTCGCCGATGTCGTCGGCTTGACCGTCGCCGCCTTCATCGGCCCGCTGCTGGTCTCGGCCGTCTCCAGCAATCCGGCCAGCGCGGCGAGTCGCAGCGGCAGGATCTACCTCTTCGATCTGGCCGTGATCCCGCTGTTCATCGGGGTGTTCGCCCTCTACGGCCTCTACCGGGGTGTGACCCGTCGCATCTCGATGAGCGTGTTCTCGGACCTCCGCAACATCCTCCACGCCCTGATGATCAGCGGCTTCCTCTATGCCATCGTGGCCTATGCCACCAGGAAGAACTCAGATCTCGCCGCCCTGACCGTGGGCAAGGTGGCCGCCATGTGCCTGGTGGCCGTCATCGCCGTCCCGCTGGCCCGGGTCGTGGCCTTCGGATTGTTCAGGCGGGGAACGGTGGGCTCGGTTCCGGTCATCGTGGTCGGCACCGGGAAGCTGGCGCAGACCGTGGCCAGCCATCTCCGCGCCCATTCGAGCGTGAACTTCGTCGGGTTCGTCGATGACAACCCGCTGGGACGCAACGACGTGCTCGGTGAGCTCGAGGAACTCCCGGAGTTGTGCCGGAGGTATTCGGTGGCCCGAGTCGTGGTGTGCTTCTCCCGCACCCATCCCGAGCGCACCACCGAGATGCTGAAGGGTTTGGCGGGACAGGTCGGCGTGTCGATCGTTCCCCGGTACTACGAGCTGATGACGAGCCGGTCCCATGTGGAGGACCTGTCAGGTCTCCCCATGCTGGACATCGCCCCGGCATCGCTGAGCCTGGGCTCGCGGTTCATGAAGCGGAGCTTCGACATCGCCACATCGTCGGTGATCCTTCTCGTGGCCGCCCCCTTCTTCGCCGCCGTCGCCGTGATCATCAAGGCCACCAGTGCCGGCCCGGTGTTCTTCCGCCAGGTGCGGACCGGCCGCAACGAGCAGCCGTTCTCGATGATGAAGTTCCGGACCATGTACCGGGATGCCGAGTCCCGGCGTCACGAGCTCGATCATCTCAACGAGGTGGACGGGCCGCTGTTCAAGGTGCAGAACGATCCCCGGGTGACCCGGGTGGGCCGTTTCCTCCGGCGGACCAGCCTCGACGAGTTCCCCCAGTTGATCAACGTGTGGAAGGGCGACATGTCGCTGGTCGGACCGAGGCCGTTCGTGGTCTCCGAGGCCATGGAGATCGAAGGCTGGGCCCGCAAGCGATTCGAGGCCCGACCCGGGATGACCGGGTTGTGGCAGGTGTCCGGACGCAACGAGCTTTCCCATCTCGAGCTGTGCCGGCTCGACTACCAGTACGTCGCCTCGTGGTCGTTCTGGTGGGACATGCAGATCCTCTGGCAGACGCCCAGCACCATCTTCCGGGGCCGCGGCGCTTCCTGATCCCGTCCGCCGGCACCGGCCGGGGCGACGCCCGTCGGTCAGAGCGCGGCGCGCTCCTCGGCCACCACGGCCTGCATCCGTTTGACGAACCGGTTCATCGAGAACTGCCGGGCGTGGGCGGTGATCGAGTCCTTGGCCCATGCCGTCGTGGACATCCGGTCGACGGCATCGGCGATGAGCCGCGGCGAGGGCTCGTCGAAGAACACCCCGGTACGCCCGTCCACCGTGGTGTCGAGAAAGCCACCCCATCGCAACGCCGCGGTGGGCCGGCCGAACGACGCCGCTTCGACCGGGGTCAGACCGAAGTCCTCATAGGAGGCGGCCACCAGTCCAGACGACGACGAGTACAGCCACCGGAGGTTGGCGTCACTGACCCGACCGAGCACGGTCACATTCGGTGGGGAGGTCGAGGTGATCTGGTCGGCCAGCGGTCCGCTCCCCACCACCACCAGGCGCTGCCCCGGGAGCAGCCCGAAGGCGGCGGTGACCGCTTCGACGTTCTTGTACGGGAGGAGCCTCGAGACGCAGAGGACGAACCCGGGCTCGATGCCGGGGACGGCCTCCTGACCGGCCTGGGGGTCGATGTCGACGGGCGGGGGCACCACTTCGGCATCGATGCCGTACAGATCCGACACCCGTTGGCGGACGGCATGGGAGTTGACCAGATACCGGTTGGCGGAGGCCGCGGCGCGGCGGTCCCACCGTCGGAGCGAGGGGGAGATGAGCGACAACACGGCGGCCGAGACCTTGGACTGACCGGCCAGGTAGCGATCGGCTTGGTAGAGCCAGCGGGCCGGCGTGTGGCAGTAGACGACCTTGCGACCGGTGGTGGAGGCTCCGTGGGCCCAGCCGCTGGATGAGCACACGGTCACGTCGGCCTGGACGTTGAGCTTCGAAAAGGCCGGGGCGAGCAACGGAAGGGCCAGGCGGTGATGGGCCCGCAGGACGGCCGACCGGTCGAGCGGGAGGGTGCGGACATCGAGTTTCGAGAACTCGGGGAAGGTTCCGTCCGGATCGTAGAGGGAGGTGTGCACCGGTGCCCCCCGGAAACGCATCGGCCAGCGCCAGCACCACCCGCTCGGCACCGCCGCGTTGGGTCAGGTAATCGTGGACCAGGGCGACCTGCCCCAGTCCGTTCGTACCTCGACGGGCGGCGATCCCTCCGTTGTCCTGCTCGGACGGCACAAGTCTCTCCTGTCGTGCGATCGACCCGGGGAGCCCCGGCCGTGCCCACTCCGGACCTGAGCGTACGGTCTCTCTCGGTGCAGGCACAATGCCGGGTCGGCACCGGCGGCCGGCGGACTCGGTGCCGGACGGCGACCGCGGAGGGCCGCGGCCCGGTGGTCCGGTCCTGTGGATACAATCCGCACGTCCAGTTCCTCTTCGTCTGTACCGCAAATATCTGCCGGTCACCGATGGCCGCCGCCCTGTTCGCCGCCCAGAGCCGGGGCCTCACCGACTCGGTGGAGGCCTCCTCGGCAGGTCTCCTGTCCGAAGTCCGGGAGGTGCCGGACAAGGTGCCCGACGAGGTCCTCGAGGTGATGGCCCCCTACCGGATCGACCTGCGGGACCATCGCAGTCGGCAGCTGACCGCGCCAATGGTCACCCATGCGGACCTGGTCATCGGCATGGGCCGGCGCCACATCCAAGAGGCCGTCCTCCTCGATCCGTCGTGCTGGCCGAGGGCGTTCATGCTGAAGGAGCTGATTCGTCGGGGGAACGCACTCGGCCCCCGCATCCCGGGCCAGTCCATCCCCGCCTGGATCGATGCCGCCCACGGGGGCCGGACCCGCACCTCGCTGGCCCACCGGTCCTCGGCGGACGAGGTCGCCGATCCGTACGGAGGGACGCTGGCCCGCTACTGGTCCACGGCCACCGAGCTCGGGCAGCTGGTGGCCCGGCTCACCGAGCTCCTCTGGCCCTGGGGCCCGGAGATCTCCTCGACCTGAGCCGGTCCTGCGACGGCGGGAGCGGGACGTGCACCATCGCCGGGGAAGTGCGATCATGGTCCGGTGGCAGACGGTCTCCAGATTCGAGAGCTGCCCGACGGCGGGAAAGAGTTCGTTCTCGACGACCCGGCTCTCACCTACATCCGCATCGACGAACAGTCGCGACTCCAATTCGGGACCACCGAAGTGGTGATCGGGATCCCGTTCACCGTCGAGGTCAACGGCAGCGTCCACCACCTCAGTCCACACCGCACCGAAGCGCTCGGGCCGCTGGTGGCGCTGTTCCCGTCGACCATGCGGTGGCTGTGGACCTCGGCCGAAGGCGAACTGAACGCGGTGTTCGAGAGCGGAGCCAAGGTGAAGGTCACCCCGGACGCCATGAGCAAGGCGTGGTCGGTCGGCAACGTCTACTGCATGCCTGGCGCCCCCGCCTGAACCACGACGCCCCGTGATGGGTCGGCGCCCCGGCGCTTAGGGCGTCCACCGTCCGGGCCGCCGCCGGCCGGTCAGTTCACCAGCCGCTCGGGATGACGGGCCTCGACCATGCGGCGCATGCCGTCCCGCCAATCCACGGTGGTCGTCCCGACCAGCTGGTGCATCCTGGTCAGGTCGATCTGGACGCTGTCGATGGTGTCCCGGGTGGGGGAGAAGCGCACCGGCGTCCCGGTGACCTCGGCCAGGAATCCGCACCATTCCTCGATGCTGACGGCCTGGTCGCCGCCCCAGTTGACGGTGGTCGCCGGCGTGGTGGCGGCCGCCAACAGGCCCGGGACCATGGCGATGATGTCGTCCTCGTGGAGCGGGTGGTAGACGCTGGGAGCATCGACGTGCACGGGGATGTCGACGCCGTTCAGCATCATCTCGAGGTGGATGGCCGGCCATCCCCCCCGGTCTCCGTAGGGCACCGACAGCCGGGCCACCGTGGTGGGGAGGTCGTGGCGGACCGCCGCCCACCGGGCCGTGGCCTCAGCGGCGATCTTGGAGATGCTGTACGTGCGCAGGAACGGCCATACCCCGTGGTTGTCGCCGAGCTCGTCCTCCTCCTTGAAGACGTGGTGGCCGAGCGGCTTGTAGACACCGGTGGTGGAGCAGTGGACGAACGCCGCCGCGTTCTGGTGGTGTTCCATCAACCAGGCCAACCCGCCGCTGTTGGCCTGAAGATCGCGGTCCCAGTCGTTGGTCTTCGAGACGGCGAAGTTGACCACGTAGTCGGCGTCGGCGGGCAGCCCGCCCACGTCCCCGGACAGAAGGTCGATGGGAACACAGGTCACGCCCGCATCCTCGAGCCTCCGCCGGGCGGCTTCGTCCCTGAACCGGGCTCCCCCGATCACCCGGTTCTCCTTGGCCAGAGCCACCGCCACCGGCTCCGCCACCTGTCCGGTCACGCCGGTGACCACGATGGTCTTGTCCCGAAGAGGTTCTGGCGGCATGGGCGGGCTCCTTCGCCTGATCGGCGGTTCAAAAGGGTGGGGAGGTCAGGAATGCTGCCGAGCGGGGGCTGGCGCCGGGTGATCCTAGCGCCGAGTCGGCGCCGCCGGCCGATGGCCGGCCCGGAGACCGGGTCACAGAAGCGCCGGTCGGCGACCCAGGAACTCGTCCGTCGATGTGGACATCGCCACCTTTGGTGCGCCATACTGTCTGTTCCGCCCGTTTTCGCCGGTAGGCCGCCTTTCCCCAGGTCACCGAGCTATGTCGTGCGGTTCGACCAGTAATCCCAACAAGTATTAGGAAGTGACGTTCCCATGATTGCCACCTGGCGCAAGCACGCAGCCTGCCGGGGCATCGATCCAGATGTGTTCTACCCGGTCTCCGATGAGGAGGCAGGTGAGGCAAAGTCGATCTGCGACCAGTGCGCAGTTCGAGAGTCCTGCCTCGAGCACGCGCTGGCCAATCGAGAGCGCGAAGGGGTCTGGGGCGGCACCACCGAGCGGGAACGGCGCCGCATCCACCGCCAGCGTCGCAAGTCGGCCTGACCCGCTCCCGGTCCACGGGCCGCACGAGCCGAGTTGTCGAAGGACGGCGGCTCGCATGACGGTTGTCGCCTCGGTCGCCGGTTCACGCCTTCGGCGTGAGTTGGTCGAGCATCGGGCCGCCGATCCTCGCGAGAGCCTGTCCAGGGACATCATGCTGGTCGAGTTGGGCCGGCTCGACCGGCCCTTCGATCGGACCGCGGATCCGACCCATGTCACCGCCTCGGCCATCGTCGTCGGTGACCGAGGGGTGGTACTCCACCGGCACCGCCGCCTCCTTCGCTGGATGCAACCCGGTGGGCATCTCGATCCCGGTGAGACCCCGGCCCAGGCGGTGATCCGGGAGTGCGTCGAGGAGACGGGCCTGGAGGTGTCCCACCCGGCGTCTGGGCCGATGATGATCCACGTGGACGTGCACGAGGCCGCCGAGCACCACGTCCATCTGGACCTCCGCTACCTGGTATCGGCGCCGGACGAGGAACCCGTGCCCGAGCCCGGCGAGAGCCAGGACGTGGCATGGTTCACCTGGGAGGACGCCGCTGCCATGCGCCGACGACGCACTGGTCGGGGCCCTCCGTTCGGCCTGCCGGATACTCGAGGATCCCGGATGGCGGGCGATCCGCGACGAGGGAGAGTGAGAGGAGACCGATGGCCGAACCCTTCGACACCCTGATGGTGGTCCAGGACCACGACATCACCATCGACCAGCTGCGCCACCGCATCGACTCGCTGCCCGAGCGCTCCCAGCTGGCCGAGGTGAGGAAGCGCCAAGGCGTGCTGGGCGCGGCCATGTCCGAGGTCGCGGCGCAGGTGGACGACCTCACCGAGCGCCAGCGCCGGCTGGAGGAGCAGATCGCCGCCGCCGCCACCCGACGGCACGAGATCGAATCGAGGATGCAGACCGGCGAGGTCTCGGCCTCCCGCGACCTCCAGGCCATGGACCGGGAGGTGCACCAGCTGGCCTCACGACAGGAGCAATTCGAGGAGGACGAGATCGCATTGCTCGAGGAGGAAGAGCCGCTGGACACTGCCCTGGCCGCCCAGCAGGCCGAGTCCACCTCGCTGGCCACCGAAGCGGCCCGGCTCGAGGTCGCTATCGCCGAAGCCGAGAAGGACATCACCGTGGCCATCGCCGGTGAAGAGGCAGCTCGGGCCGGGAGCGCCGCCGGCCTGCCCGCCGATCTGGCCGCCCGGTACGACGTCCTGCGGGCGCGCCTCGGCGGGGTGGGTGCGGCCCGGCTGGTGGGGGACCGGTGTGACGGCTGCCACCTCACCCTGTCCTCGGTCGAGACCGAGCGTATCCGGCGGCTGCCGCCCGATGAGTTCGCCACCTGCCCCCAGTGCGACCGCATCCTGGTTCATTGAGCCGAGCCCGGACCACCCCGACGGGGTCCGACGGTCCGGTGCTGATCCTGGTCCGCCACGGTGAGTCGACCGGCAACGCCGACGGGTTGCTGGTGGGACGGATCGACGCGCCCCTCACCGAGCGAGGTCAGACCCAGGCCCGTGCCCTTGCCCCCTGGGTGGCCGGGGCGACGCGGTTGATCTCCAGTCCACTGTCCAGGGCCCGGGCCACCGCCGAGGCGTTGGCCACCGGCCTCCCCGTCGAGATCGACGATCGATGGGTCGAGGTCGACTACGGCGAGTTCGACGGACGCCCCCTCGGGTCGGTGCCTTCCGAATTGTGGTCCCGGTGGAGGTCGGATCCGGACTTCCGGCCACCCGGTGGTGAGACGCTGGCCGAAACCGGGGCACGGGTCCGCTCCGCCTGCGACGAGTTGTTCGCCACCGAGGGCGAAGGGGCCCGCAACCGGGGGCCGGTGGTGGTGGTCAGCCATGTCTCGCCGATCAAAGCGGCGACGTGCTGGGCCCTCGGCCTCGCTGACCAGGGTGCCTGGCGCCTCTACCTGGCCACGGCGTCGATGACCCGGATCGGCTGGGGTGCGGACGGACCGGTACTCAACCGGTTCAACGAGACTCCGTGGTCGGAGCCGGACTGACCGGCGCTGGCTGACGCCGCGGTCGGGTTCGAGCCGCCGGCCAAACCGGATCCCCAGCCGGTTCACCCCAGGAGATGGATGAGGGCGGAGACCATGAGGCCCTCGGATGCGTCTGCCGAGTACCCGGCGTACGTTCGGAGCGCCTCCCAGCTCAGCCAGTCGGCGGCCACAACCAGTGTCTCGAGGAGCACCGGGCCGGCGGATCCGCGGATCGAGATCTCGGGTTGGAGCGTCACCGCGACCTGCCGACGCAGCAGTGACCGCATCTCGCTGAGCACCTCGTAGGCGAACGGCGAGCCGAGCGATCTCGAGTACCCCATCCTGAGCACCGGCGCGATGGCTTCGAACAACTGCCGGCGCTGGCGGCACGTGGCCCGGACCCGCACCTCCACCGGGCCGTTGGCCGGCAGGATGGCGATGAGCGATCGATGGCGCAGGAACTGACGGGTGACCGCATGCCGGAACAACACCTCGAGCTCACCGAAATGGTTGAAGATCATGCGCACCGATATGCCGGCGTGACCGGCGATCTCCGCACTGGTCGGTTGGGGATTGCCGGCGTCGATCAGTTCGATGGTGGCGTCGATGATCTGGAGTCGGGTGCGTTCCCCTCGCAGCAACCGGCCGTCGGTCGGAGCGCCGGACCGGTTCACCCAGATGCGCGCCTTCGGTCCCCTGCTTCCCTCGCCGCCTCTATCCCCCAATGCCCATGCCGATGCCCTTCACCGGGTCAGCCTAAGGAGACCGCACCCTGGTCGACCCGGCTCGTCCCCGAAACCCGGAGTCCGACGCCTGGGGTGTGGTCCGCCGGTGTCGGAGGGTGGGATTCGGTGCAGAACCAGAGGGTGCGACTGCTCAGGTGGAAACGGTTGCCACCAGGTCGTCCTTTACCATCTGGCCGCCCTTGATGATGGCCAACAGATTGGTCCGGTCCTGGAGGACGGTGACGTCGGCGAGCGGATCGCCGTCGACCACGAGAAGGTCGGCCAGTTTCCCCACCTCGACCGTTCCGAGCTCGTCGGCCCGGCCCATCAGTTCGGCGCCGTGCTTGGTGGCCCACCGGATCACGTCCAAGGAGGGGATGCCGATCTCCCCGACGTAGTAGGCAAGCTCCTCGGCATAGGAGCCGTGTGGGAAGAAGATGGCACCGTAGTCATCGCCGAGAACGAGGCACATTCCGGCCGCATTGGCTTTGGGGAGCACTTCGGCCATGGCATCGATGTCCGACTTCATCGAGTCGGTGAACCCGAGTGCCGACCCGCCCATCGAGGCCAGGAAGCGGGCCGGGAACATCATCGACGGCACCACCGGCGTTCCGCTGTCGATGATCCGGTCCATGCACTCGTGGTCCATGCCGTCACCATGGTCGATGACGTCGATGTCGAGATCGAGGGCCATCAGGATCGCCTCACGGTTGGCGATGTGGCCCCTCACCCTGGCACCGCGAAGATGAGCGGCCTCGATCCCTGCGGCCATCTCCTCCCGGGTCATTTCGATCTGCTCCCGGGGGCCGATCGTCCCGTGACCGCCGGTCACGAACATCTTGATGAACTCGGCGCCCTCTTTGATCTCGGCCCGGACCGAACGCCGGAACCCGTCGGGCCCGTCACTGGGCCGGATGGCGCCGAGGGCTCCGACCTCCCAGTGCGGGGGGTAGCTCCGGTCCCCGGCGTGCCCGGTCGTGCTGATGTCTCTGCTGCAGGGCACGAGCCGCGGCCCAGGGATGAGTCCCCGATCGATGGCTACCTTCATCGATGCGTCGATGGCAAAGGGTGCGCCGGCCGACACCGCGCTGGTGAATCCGCTGTTGACCAGTAGCTCGAGGCTGTTCACGGCCCGCACCGCCTGGAGGGCCATCGGCTCCTCCAGACCAAAGGGAGCAGGGACGGCACCGAGGTTGTGGTACGTGGCGTGAAAATGGCAGTTGACCATGCCCGGCATCACCGTTCGGCCGCCCAGATCGACCAGCGTGTCGTCGGGGGCGCGGTCGCCGAAGCGGCCGGGGCCGACCGCGCTGATCCGGTCGCCATCCACCACCACGTGGCGACCGGTGACCGGCGGGTGGTCGCCGTCCAGCACGGTGGCGTTCTCCATGACGAGTCGGGTCATGACGTCCTCATCCGCGGGGCTCGGGTCGGTCGCTCACGGATGGACGGCCACCTTGATGGCTCCCGAGCTGCGGTCGCCGGCCACCCGAAAGGCCTCGGCGGCATCATCGAGGTCGAAATGGTGGGTGATGACCGCCTCGGGCAGGTCCGGCGTCGCCGCCAGCATCCTGGCCGCCTCCTCGAACTCGGACACCCCGTGGTGGTGGCCGTAGGTGAAGGCCGGCAGGAGGGTCACCTCTTTCAGCTGGAATTGCATGGCCAAACCGACCGGCTCCCAAAACGTGCTGATGACGCCGATCGTGCCGCCCGGGCGAACCAGCTCGAAGGCCTTGTCCATCGACTGCTGGGTGCCGGCGGCTTCGATCACGATGTCGTAGTCGCCGGGGACGGCGGTGGCCGCCCCCAGCCGTTCACCGGCTTCGATCCGCCGGGAGTGTCGGGCCACCAGATCGACGTCGGCACCCAGGGCACGGGCGGCGGCGATGGAGCACAAACCGATCGGTCCGGCTCCGATGACCAGCACCCGGGTCCCGGGCTCCACGCCGGACCGGTTGATGCCGTGGAGGGCCACCGCCAGTGGCTCGACCAGGCAGGCGTGCTCGACAGCCAGGTCCGTCGGGAGTTCCCTGGCGCAGGACGGGTCCACCCACACCTCGTCGGCCAATCCGCCGTCGAGGCTGATCCCGTACATCGCGCCGAGGGCGGCGGAACATTGCTGCTCGGCACCGGCGAGGCAGCGCTCGCAGCGACCGCAGCGCACGACGGGCAGGACCGCCACGGGCGTGCCGTCGTCGAGACGGCCGGAGAATTCGTGGCCGAGGGTGACCGCCGACGGACCGAAGGAGACCAGGTGGAGATCGGACCCACAGATCCCGGAACTGACCACCGATACCCGGACGCCACCGCCCGGCTCGGCATCGGTGGTCACCACCCGGATCCCGTCGTCGGTGCATCGGACCCCCCGCATCGGGCCTACGTTCCTCCGACCGGGGTCCGTTCGGCGACGGCCAGGACGTGGGCGTCGGCGCCGACGATCCGAGAGACGTGCTCGGACATGAACTCGTGTTCGTAGGGCTGGGCCTGGTGGGCGGCGAAGGCCTCCTCCGACTCCCAGCACTCGAAGAAGCGGAACCGGGAAGGCTGCTCGACATCCTCGGACCACCAGTACTCGACGCAACCCCGATCCTGCCGGCTCCGGGCGGCCACCGCTTGCAAGGCGGCGATGGTCTCCTCCCTCTGGTGGGGTGGGAAATCGAGAAAGCCGGTGAGTGCATGCAAGGAATACCCCAATCGATCTGCAGCCGGAATGCGGGCTGACCCATCTCGAACCAGGCGACGTCGCCACGCATGTCGGCGGGCGAAACTTAACATCCGGCCGACGGCAAGGGAAGAACGAGGAGTGGTCCTGGCGGCCCGGTGCCCCTACAGCCTGATGGAGCGGAGGAGGTGATTCGTCAGCCCGTTGGTGGTGCGGTACACCTTTCTCCGGGCCACCCGTCGGGCGTAGGAACCCGGCCCCCGGCTTGCCGCCTGGACGTTGCCCAGATCACGGGCGGCCCGGTAGAGCTGCGATCTGAGGGAACTCCGTCTGGCCATCGACCTGCCTCCCGCGCTCTCGCTCACCGTGGTGGCCGCAGAGTCAGTGCTTACCACGAGTCGCCCGATCCAGGCCGGGTCGGCCGTGGGCACGCTGGAGCGGTGGTCCCTGGTTCGCGGGGGGTGGTACTACCGTGGCGCCATGGCCGCGTTCGGCGTTCAACTGCCCCATTTCTCCGGGTTCGACCCGGCCGACCTGTTCGAGCACGTCGCCGATCTGGCCACGGCCGCCGAGACGTCAGGTTTCGATTCGCTGTGGGTCATGGACCACTTCTTCCAGCTCCCGCCCCTCGGAGGTCCCGACGAGCCGATGCTCGAGGCGTACACCCTGCTCGGAGCGTTGGCGGCCCGGACCCGGCGCATTCAACTGGGCACGCTCGTCACCGGGGTGACCTACCGCAACCCGGGCATCCTGGCCAAGATCGTCACGACACTGGATGTCATCTCCAGGGGCCGGGCCATCCTCGGGATCGGAGGGGCCTGGTACGACGTCGAACATCGCGGACTCGGTGTCGACTATCCGAGCGACAGGGTACGCCTGGACATGCTCACCGAGGCCGTCCAGATCTGCCGGTCCATGTTCACCGGTGACGATGTGAGCTTCGACGGCGACCACTACCGGTTGGACCATGCCCGCAACCTTCCCCGGCCGGTTCAACCGGGTGGACCGAAGATCCTGATCGGTGGGGGCGGCGAGAAGCGGACCCTTCGTCTGGTGGCCCTGTACGCCGACAAATGCAATGTGACCGGCGACGTCGGCACATTGGCCCGCAAGATCGAGGTCCTCCACCGTCATTGCGCCGAGGTCGGGCGCGATCCGGCCGAGATCGATGTGACCTGGATGGCACCGCTGATCTTGACCACGTCCGACCAGAACACCGCCGAAGTCCGCCAGATGGTGGAGGCCAGTAGTTCGCCCGAGGAGGTGGCGGCGTTCCTCATCGGCCAGCCGCACGAGATCCCCGATCAGGTGGCCGGTCACCTCAGGGCCGGCGCCGACGAGGTGATCTTCAGCTTCGCCTTCGCCGATGCAGCAGGAATAGCCGCTGTCGGCGAGTCCCTCGGGCTCGCCGACGCCCGGTGACGTGACACCGGGCGCCCTCTCCGACGGGGAAGGTGAGCGTGTCGGCGCACCGGCGCCGTCGCCGACGCCCGCGCCGCGGACCGACGGGGAAGACCGGGGGAACGTGACCGCCAAACGCCCGAGACAGAGCCGCGAGGAGCTGCGGAAGCTTCTTCTGGAAACCGGTCGGACCATCCTGCGTGAGGATGGCCTCGGAACCGGGGCCGAAGCGCTCACCTTCAAGCGGGTCTTCGACCGGGTGGATGACGAAACCGGCATCCGGCTCACCAATGCGTCGGTCATCCGCCGGGTGTGGGAGAACCAGGCCGAATTCCAGATCGACGTGCTGGTGAGCATCGCGCTGGGCGACTACGACGCGGACGTCGACGTCGCCATGGACTACATCCGACCGGTCCTGGCCAACGTCGACCGTTCGTCGCCCGAGTCGCGGGTCCAGGCCATGCGCGAACTGTGTCGGGTGGGGGGCGGCGCCAACGCCCAAGCCGTGCGGCAGTCGAGCAATCTGCCGTCGTGGATCGGTGTCTGGGCCCTGGCCGCGTCGGGCGGGTCGTTCGACTATCGGAAGAAGATCGAGGACGCGCTGCTGGCGGGGTCCGAGGTGTTCACCCAGCGCATCGAGCGGCTCTATGCGGCAATGATCTCGTACCTCGGATTACGCCTCCGGGAGGAGTTCACGCTGCGCCAGTTCGTCGTCGCCGCCGACGCGTTGAGCCAGGGCTACGGATTGCGTGACCGGATCGACAGTTCGATCGACGAGCGGATAATCCGTCAGACGGGCCCGGGTGGGGAGGCTCAGGAATGGTCGCTCTTTGCCGTGGCCTTCGAGGGTCTGATCTGGCAGTTCTTGGAAATCGACCCGGAGTGGGAGCCCGACCCCGACCGGTGAACGGGGCACAACCGCCGCACTGACACCGATCGGCCGATGGACCACGCCCGGAAGGGACCGGCACGAGTCCGGTTTTCCGGTGCATGGTCATCGACTCTGGAATCCGCCGCCCAACAACTGACAGTATCGGGAATTCCGCAGCAGAATGCAACTGCGGATTGCAAATTCTACCCCGAGCTGGGCGTTGGCCCTCCTGGACCAGCGGTTTTGCCAACCATCGACAAGCTGATCGCCCGCGCCGCTCGGTGTCTGTGCCACGGTTGCACCCTGTGACGTCCACACCGACCCGCCGGAGTCCCCTGATCACCTGGGCCCCGGCCCCGGCGTTGCTGGCTTTCGCCGGATGGTGCCTGTTCACCGTCTACCTGCTCGCCCAGGCCCTGGCCGGACCGGCCATCATCTGGAACGACTCCCTGACCTATATCCACATCGCCTCTCAGGCGCTGTGGAGCAAGGCGTTCTGGTCCGGCCCGCGGCCACCCGCCACGCCGCTCCTGATCGACCTGGTCGGCTCCTCCACCGGCTTTCTGGCGGCCCAGGCACTGCTCGCCGCCGTCTCGTGGGGATTCCTGGCCTGGACAGTGGGGCGCCTGGTCGCTCCAGGTTGGCGGCGAGCGGTGGCCGCCTGGGTGATCCTCGCCTTTGCCACCGTCTTCCCGGTCACCCTCTGGAACCGCTCGGTCCTTTCCGAGTCGCTCTCCATGAGCCTGCTGGCGCTGCTCTTTGCCACCTCGATCTGGGTCGCCCGCCGGTTGACCTGGCCCCGGGTGGCCGCGGTCAGCGGGGTCTGTCTGTGCTTCGCCGCCACCCGGGACGCCCAGGTATGGACGGTCGGGTTGCTGGCCCTCGCCGTGGCCACGGGCGCCCTCCTGGCCACCAGAAGGGACCCGGGCCTGGCCATCCGGGCCGGAACGCTGGCCCTCTGCCTGGGCGCAGTCGTGGCCCTCACCGGGTGGGGGACCGTCTCGTCGCACAGGACGAAGCAGAATGTGGCCGACGTCTTCTATGTCCGGATCTTCCCGTTCCCCGACCGGGTGGCATGGTTTGCCGCCCACGGGATGCCCGAACAACAGCAGATCGATCGGCTGGCGGAAGCAACGACGGCCACGCCGGGGAGCGCCAAGGCCGTCTTCTTCTCGGCCACGGATCCCACTTTTGCTCCTCTGGAGCACTGGATCGATTCCCGGGGGACCGACACCTACGGCCTCTGGCTTCTCACTCATCCCGGGTACGTGTTCACCGAGCCGTTACGCCGCCCGGAACGGGCCTTCGACTTCGCCCACGGGAGCCTCACGTTCTATGCGTCATCGACCCATCGACTCGAGTCGCCGTTGACGATCGTCCTGTGGCCACCACTGATCGGGCTCCTGGTGCTGGCGGGTGCGGCCGTGTGCGTGAGCGTGGTGTCCAGGGCCTGGCGTCAGGGAGTGTGGCGGATGGTGTTCACCCTCACCGTCATCGGCGTCCTGTCCATGCTGGTCGCCTGGCACGGCGACGGGCAGGAGGTGACCCGCCACACCGTCGAGGGACTGGCCGAGGTGCGCCTCGGGCTCTGGATAATGATCCTCCTCTGGCTGCTGGGTCCGTCGCCCGCGGCGACCAGCGCCAGCCGCCGGGTAGGACCGGTCGTTCCACCGTGAACCGGACCCTCACCCGGCAATCGCCGGAGCGCGACCCGGTCACCCGGGGGCCATGGCGTGAGCCTCCCGGCGACGCGCCATCGCCCCGGCCAGACGATCGAGCGCCGCGGTGGTGTCGTCCCAACCGATGCAGGAGTCGGTGATGCTCTGCCCGAAGACGAGTGGAGTCGAGGTGAGGTCCTGACGGCCGGAGACCAGGAAGCTCTCCAGCATCACGCCGACGACACCCCGCTCGCCCTGGGCCAGCCGTCTCGAGAGCTCGGCGATCACGCCGGGCTGCCTGCGGTGATCCTTCCCGCTGTTCCCGTGGCTGGCGTCGACGATGACCCGACGACCCAGTCCGGATCGTTCGAGACGCTCGAGGGCGTGGGCGACGTCGGCGTCGCCGAAGTTCGCCGCGGCCGAGCTCCCTCGGAGGATGAGATGCCCGTCGCCGTTCCCGCGTGTCTCGATGATGGCGGCCCGCCCGGCCCCGTCGATCCCCGGGAAGACTTGCGCCCCGGCGGCCGCGGCGATGGCGTCCACCGCCACCTGGACATCCCCCTCGGTCGAGTTCTTGAACCCGATGGGCATGGAGAGGCCGCTGGCCAGCTGGCGGTGGATCTGGCTCTGTGAGGTGCGGGCTCCGATCGCGCCCCAGCTCACCGTGTCGGCCAAGTATTGGGGTGTGATCGGGTCGAGGAACTCGCATCCCACCGGTATCCCGAGGGCGATGACGTCGAGCAGGAAGGATCGGGCCGCCAACAGCCCGTCGTTGACCCGGAAGCTCCCGTCCAGCCCCGGGTCGTTGATCAGACCCTTCCACCCGACCGTCGTGCGCGGCTTTTCGAAGTAGGTCCGCATGACCACGACCAGATCCTCCTGGTGCCGAAGGGCAAGGCCCGCCAGCCGGTGGGCGTACTCGAGCCCGGCCTCGGGGTCGTGGATGGAGCAGGGTCCGACAATGACCAGCAGACGGTCGTCCCGGCCGTCGAGGATCGACGCGACGACCTCCCGGCCGCGGATGACCACTTCGGCGAGCTCGTTGCTCAGCGGCAGCTCGCGGGCCAGTGCTTCCGGCGAGACGAGGGTCCGGATGTCGGCGATCCGTCGGTTGTGGGCCAGGTCCTTCGGTTCCACGGTTTCTCACTTCCTTCCGGCCAGCCGTTCGATCCGTGGATGACCGGCTCGCCTCATCATGGGCAAAGCAAAAGGCAGAGGCCGGAGCCTCTGCCTTGCAGCCGGTTCTGGATGAATGCGCGGTCAGTGCGTGGGGGCGCTCCGAGGCTCATCCAGAGCCGGCTCGTCAAACCACCAATAACAACGCATCCCACCACGATATCAGATCGGGTTCCCCGCCCCACCGGGGAACTCTCCGCCTCCATTCACCGGGCCGAGGCCTGGCGACGGGTACCGCGGAGCACAGCCCTCTCTTAGGATTCCGGTGTGGGCACAGACGAGGGCTACCTGCTCGACAACCAACAGGCCGAGTCCATGGAGCGCTTCGACGCGCTCTCGGAATTGTTCAATCCGACCACCTTTCGCCACCTCGAGCATCTGGGCCTCGTCCCCGGCTGGCGGGTCTGGGAGGTGGGGGCCGGTGGTCCGAGCATCCCGACGTGGTTGGCTCGGCAGACGGGACCCCGGGGCTACGTCCTGGCGACCGACATCGACACCTCCTGGCTCGAGGGGGGAGGCGGGGCCGGCTACGACGTCCTGCGCCATGACCTGGGGACCGAGCCGGCTCCGTCGGGGCCGTTCGACCTCATCCATGCCCGGCTCGTCCTCGTGCATGTGCCCGACCGCGACGGAGCCATCATCTCGATGATCGACTCGCTCCGTCCCGGGGGTTGGCTGCTGCTCGAAGAGGCCGACCCCGGGCTCCAGGAGCTGGCCTGTCCCGACGAGTGGGGGCCCGACCAGCGGCTGGCCAACCGGCTGAAGCGGGAGTTCCGGACCCTGCTCGCCCAACGTGGCGTCGACCTCGCCTTCGGGCGGACGCTTCCGAGGAGGCTCCGGTCCGCCGGGCTCGTGGAGGTGGAGTCCGATGCCTATTTCCCGGTGGGCGGACCCTTCTGTGACGAGCTCGAGCGAGCGACGGTCGAACAGATCCGGGACCTCCTCGTGGGAGGCGGCCTGGCCGAAGAGTCCGAGATCGACCGACATCTGGCCAACGTGGCCTCCGGTCGGCTCGATCTGGCCACCTCGCCGATGGTCTCGGCGTGGGGTCGCAAGCCGGATTGAGGTTCAATGCACTCGATGCAGCCGGAGTCGGGGGCAGGGAAGCCTCGCTGTTGTGGGTCCCCGGGCCCGAGGTGTGAACTGGCACGATGACGCCGTCCGAGCCTGCGATGGTCATCCGCGCCGGCGCCGAGGAGGACGTCGCCGCCATCACGCAGATCTACAACGCCCTGCTGGCCACCACGACCTATGAGTGGACCGAGGTTCCCTACTCAGTCGGCGAGCGATTGGAGTGGTTCCAGGAGAAGCAGCGGGCTTCGAACCCGGTGCTGGTGGCCGAGGAGCAGGGGGCGGTGGTGGGGTGGGCGACCTACGGCGACTTCCGGGATTCGAGACGGTGGCCGGGCTACCGGTTCACTGTCGAGCATTCGATCCACGTTGCCGAGAGCCACTGGGGCCGCGGTGTCGGTCGGGCGCTGCTGCTCGAACTGGCGGGGATGGCGCGATCCGTCGGGAAGCGCGTGATGGTCGCCGCTATCGATTCCACCAACGTCCGATCCGTTGACTTCCACGCCCGGTTGGGATTCGACGTCGTCGGCCGGATGCCGGGGATCGGTGAGAAATGGGGACAGCCTCTCGACCTCGTCCTCATGCAGCACGGTCTGGACGAATCCTTCCCGTAGCCGCCGGGACAGTCCCTCCTGGCCGGTCCGACCGCCCGGTCGGGGGCCTTGCCGCCGCTCCGATCAGCCCGGTGGTCGCAGGAGTCCGTCGTATTCGGCGGCGTCGGCTTCCATCGCCTCTCGGAGGGCGGTGAGCGTCTGCTGGCGGGCCCGCTCCTTGGTGGCCAGATGAGCGGCAGCGTCCAGGCCGGCCAGCGAGATGGCGACGGCCCGGGCCGAACCGTCGAGCTCCGAGCGGTCGACCACCTGGTCGAGGAAGCCGCACTCGACGGCATTGACCGGGGAGAAGACTTCGGCGAGCATGACCGACCGGTTGAAGGCAGCCGGAGTCAGGCGTTGCCGGAGGATCTCGACGGCGGCCCGAGGCATGGTGAGGCCGATCGCCACTTCGTTGGCCGTGATCCGGTACGACCCGGACGCGCCGATCCGGTAGTCGGTCGAGAGGAGCAGGAACAGCCCCATGGCCACCGCATGTCCTGGACAGACCCCCACCACCGGTCCGGGGAAGGTGAGCAAACGTTCGGAGAGCACGAACCCGCCCTTCAGCATCCGAACGGCAGCAGGTCCACCGGAACGAAGGACGGCAAGATCGAACCCGCCCGAGAAGATGCTCTCCCGGCCTTGGAGAATGACCACAGCCCGGTCGGCGACCGCCTGATCCAACGCGCCATGGATTTCCGATTGCATGTCCGGCGACAAGACGTTTGCCTTGCCATCATCCATTGTGATGGTGGCGATGGAATCAGTGCACGTATAGGTGACCAGACT
>CAWEWZ010000010.1:0-70992 GCA_963812885.1 uncultured Acidimicrobiaceae bacterium
GGTGATGACACCGGTGGCCGGGTCGATGGTGAGGCCTGCCGGCAGGCCGCCGACCACCGACCAGGTGTACGGTCCCGTGCCGTCATCGACGGTCGGGGTGAGCTGGTAGGTCGCACCGACCTCGCCGGGGAATGAGGTGGGGGCGACGATCCGGGGCAGGTTGGCGATAGCCAACGACTCGGCCTGTTGGGCGCTCCGGCCGTCGGCATCGGTCACGGTCAACGTGAACAGGGCGGTGGTCGCCGCGGTCGGCGTGCCGGTGACCGTGCCGCTGGCCGAGTCGATGCTGAGCCCGTCAGGCAGCGGACCGCCGGTCACCGACCAGGTGTACGGCCCGGTGCCCCCGGCGACCACCGGCGAGGCGTCATAGGTCATCCCCACCTCACCGGCGCCGAAGACGGGCGAGGTGATCGAGGGTCCGTCGACCACGGTCATCGACTCCGCCCTGGTGGCCCTGGCGCCCACCGCGTCGGTGGCCACCAGGGTGAAGGTGGTGCGACCGCTGGTGGTCGGGGTGCCGGTGATCTCCCCGGTGGCCGGGTCGATGCTCAGTCCGGCGGGCAGCGAACCGGTGGCGACCGACCAGGTGTAGGGCCCGGTGCCGCCCGACGCCGTGGGAGTGCTGTCGTAGGCCACACCGACCTCACCGGCCCCCAGGCGGGCCGAGGTGACCCGGGGCGCGGTGGCTATGGAGACGGACTCGGACTGGGTGGCCGTGCCGCCCACCGAGTCGGTGGCCACCAGCCTGAAGGTGGAGCGACCGCTGGTGGTCGGGGTGCCGGTGATCTCGCCGGTGGCCGGGTCGATACTCAGTCCGGCGGGCAGCGAACCGGTGGAGACCGACCAGGTGTAGGGCCCGGTTCCGCCCGACGCGGTGGGAGTGCTGTCGTAGGCCACGCCGACCTCACCGGCCCCCAAGCGGGCCGAGGTGACCCGGGGCGCGGTGGCTATGGAGACGGACTCGGACTGGGTGGCCGTGCCGCCCACCGAGTCGGTGGCCACCAGGGTGAAGGTGGAGGTGCCGCTGGTGGTCGGGGTGCCGGTGACCTCGCCGGTGGCCGGATCGATGCTCAGTCCGGCGGGCAGCGAACCGGTGACCGACCAGGTGTACGGCCCTGATCCACCGATGGTCACCGGGGTCACGTCATAGGCCACGCCGACCTCGCCGGCGCCCGAAGTCCGGTGAGGTGACGGTCGGCCGCGTCGACCACGGTCATCGACTCGGCCTGGGTGGCGACGGCACCCAGGTCGTCGGTGGCCACCAGGGTGAAGGTGGAGGTGCCGCTGGTGGTCGGGATGCCGGTGATCTCGCCGGTGGCCGGGTCGATGCTCAGCCCGTCGGGCAGCGACCCGCCGGTCACCGACCAGAGGTAGGGCGCGGTCCCGCCCGAGGTGATCGGGGTGGCGTCGTAGCTGACACCGACCTCGCCATCGCCCAACGCCGTCGAGGCGATGGCCGGCGAGGCGGCGACCGACACCGATTCGGGCTGGGTGGCCGTGCCCCCCATGGCGTCGGTGGCCACCACGGTGAAGGTGGAGGTGCCACTCGTCGTCGGAGTGCCGGCGATCTCGCCGGTGTTGGGGTTGATGCTCAGGCCGTCGGGCAGTGACCCGCCGGTCACCGACCAGGTGTAGGGCGCGGTGCCGCCGGACACCAGGGGCACGACGTCGTAGACGACGCCGACTTCTCCCGCACTCAGCGCCGGAGAGACCACGGTGGGAGCCGACGACACCGAGACGGACTCGGGCTGGGTGGCCGTGCCGTTCACCGCGTCGGTGGCCACCAGCGAGAAGACCGAGGTGCCCGCGGCCGTCGGAGTGCCGGCGATCACACCGGTGGTCGGGTCGATGGTCAGTCCGGACGGCAGGGAACCGCCGGTCACCGACCAGGTGTAGGGAGTCGATCCCCCAGCGGCTGTCGGGACTGCCTGGTAGTGGACTCCGGCCTCGGCGGCGCCGAGGGCCGGCGAGGTGATGGAGGGAGCGGTGGGGGTCACCGGGTTGGAGGGCGCACTGGCCGGGCCGGTGCCGTTGGAGTTCACGGCGCGGACCTCGAAGGTGTAGGCGGTGCCGTTGGTGAGCCCGGTCACCGTGGCCGAGGGGGTCGTCGAGGTGCCGATCGTTGAACTGGGTGTACGCACCTCCGGACGAGTAC
Source organism: uncultured Acidimicrobiaceae bacterium (assembly GCA_963812885.1). GTDB lineage: Bacteria > Actinomycetota > Acidimicrobiia > Acidimicrobiales > RAAP-2 > Bog-756. The sequence continues at coordinate 2,156 of CAWEWZ010000010.1, forward strand.
CAGATGGTGTAGTCGGTGATGGCGGTCTGCCCGGTACTACCCGGGGTCCAGGACACGGCTGCCCGCCCGTCGCCGGCGACCGCGGTCACGTTGGAGACGGGCCCGGGGTTGATCGACGGCGTGGCCGGCACCCGTGGCGCCGAACGGGCGCTCCAACCCGTGGAGTTCTCCGACTGGATGGAGACGTAGTAGGTGGTGCCGTTGGTCAGGCCGGTGATCGTGCAGGTGGTGGTGTCGCCGGGAGCCAGGTTGGTGGTCGACGTGCAGGTGCCGTCCTGGGTGCCGCCGGTCAGCGAGCTGAACGCGGTGGCCTGGGCCTCGCTGATCGAGGCCCCTCCGTTGGCGGGCACGGTCCAGCTGACCGCGATCTGGGCGTTCTCGCCGTTGGCGGTCACCGTGGTGCTGTCCACCGAGTCGGGATAGGTCGCCGGGATGCCGGACTTGGTGTTGGAGGTGGCCCCGGAACCGGCGGCGCTCACCGCTCGCAGGGCGACCGTGTAGGTCGTCCCGTCGGTGAGGCCGTTGATGATGATCGGCGAGGTGGTCCCGGATGCGTTGAGCCAGGTGTTCCCGCCGTCCAGCGAGTACTGGTAGGAGATGATCGGGTCCCCGCCGGAAGTACCGGCGGTGAAGGCCACGGCGAGGTAGGAGTCACCGGTGGTGATCCCGGTCACGGTCGGCGCACCCGGACGGGCGATCGGGGTCACCGCCTGCAGCGGGCTCGAGGAGATGCTCGAACCCATGGCGTTGGTGGCCACGACGCCCACGTAGTAGGTGGTGCCGTTGGTCAAGCCGGTGATGGTGCAGGCCTGCGACGGGGTGGTGCAGGCGGTACCGGCAACGGTCGTCCCGGCCGCCGAGGTGTAGGCGGTGGCCGTATACCCGGTCACCGGGGAACCGCCGTTCGAAACCGGAGCGGTCCAGGCGATGTCCGCCGAGGCGGAATCGCTCCCGGCGAGTACGGCGGTCGGGGGGCCGGGCACGGTGGCCGGCGTGGCGCTGGCCGGCGCCGATGGTGTCCCGTTCCCGATGGCGTTGTCGGCCCGGACGGTGATGGTGTAGCTGGTTCCGTTGACCAGCCCGGGGATGGAGAAGGTCGAGCTGGTGGTGCCGGCGGAGACGAACGGAGCTCCGTTGACGGAGTAGTCGAGTCCGGTCACCGGCGATCCGCCGTTGTCGGACACGGTGGCTTGCACGACGATGGCACCGTTTCCGGGGGTCAGGACCACACCGGGGGCGGCCGGGGCGGAGGCGGGAGAGACGTTGACCGGAGACGACGCCAGAGAATCCCCGACCCCGTTGACGGCGCGGATCTCGACCGGATACGCGGTCCCGTTGGAGACCGGGGTGCTCCCGTCGGTCGACAGGGTGGTGATCACCATCGGATCAGTCGTCGACACCGTGGACCAGGTCGTCCCGGCGTCGGTCGAGTACTGGTAGGAGAGAATGGGACTGCCACCGGTGGACGGCTCGGAGTAGGTCAGGACGATGGTGTCGTTGCCGCGCGAGGTGGCGGTGATGGCCGGCCGGCCCGGGGTGGTCGTCGGTGTACCCGACACGGCTGATCGACGGTGCCGACGTACCCACCGAATTGACGGCGCGCACCTGCACGGAATAGCTGGTCCCGTTGACCAGGCTGCTGATGGTGAAGCCCGGTGACAGCGTCCCGGTGTCCGTCCAGGCCTGGCCGTCGACCGAGTACTGGTACGAGGTGACAGCCGATCCGCCGTTCGAGCCGGAGGTGAAGGCGATCCCGAGCGCCCCGTTCTCGGAGGCGACCGAGCTGATGGTGGGGGCGTCGGGGACGGTGACCGGGATACCGACGGCCACCGCCGAGCCGGGTCCGTCGCCGGCGGCATTGACGGCCCGGATCTCGACGTTGTAGGTGGTGCCGTTGGCCAGCGGGGTGAGACCATCGGTGGACAGCGCCGAGATGGTCATGGTGGTGGCGGTGGCCGGCTGCCCGTCGGTTCGGTCGTGCCAGGTGGCCCCGGCATCCGTGGAGTACTGGTAGCCGCTGATGGCCGACCCGCCGTTGTCGACTGGAGCCGTGAAGGAGACGCTCAGCTGCTGGTCGGCGGCGATCATTCCGTTGGCGCCGGTGGTGATGGTCGGCGCATCCGGTGTCGTGTACGGGGTGCCGGACTGGGTGCCGGACGCACTCCCGCTGCCCACTGCGTTGACCGCCCGCATCTCGATCGGATAGGCGGTGCCGTTGGTGAGAGCCGTGGCGCCGTCGACCGACAGCGTGTTGATCTCACAGGTCTCGACCGATCCACCCGAGCTCTGGCACGGGGTGCCGGCGGCGTCCTCGGAGTACCAGTGGGAACCGCCGTCGGTCGACCAGTCGTAGTCGGTGATCGGCGACCCCCCGGTCGCCGGGGGGACGAAGGTGACCGCCAGGGTCTGATTCTGCGAAACGATTGCCGTGATAACCGGCGCCGCCGGTGCCGAAGGGGTGACGAAGGTGCTGGCGGTCGGCGCGCTGTCGCCGGCTGACGTTGACCGCCTCGAGCTCGAAGCTGTAGGACGTCGCGTTGGACAGGCCGGTCAGGACCAGGGGGCTGGTGGTCGAGGTCGAGGTCCAACTGCCCCCGCCGTTGGTGCTGTAGCGGTACCCGGTGATCGGGCTCCCCCCGTCGCTCCCGGGGGTGAACTGGATCGACGCAGCGCCGGCACCGACCTGGACCGAGCTGATGGTGGGAGCGCCGGGGACAGCGACCGGCGTCTGGACCACCGAGTTGGAGGGGGCACCGGTCCCGCTGGTGCTGACCGCCTCGATCTGGACGGCATACGGGGTGCCGTCGGCCAGACCGGGGATGGTCAAGGGGCTCGAAGTGGCGGAGCTCGAGAACCATGGACCCGTCCCGTCGAGCTGGTACACGTAGCCGGTGATCGGGGCGTTGCCGCTCGGAGCCGAGAAGTTGACCAGCAGAGCGCCGTCCCGCGGGGTGATCGAGGTGATGGTGGGCGCACCGGGGGGACCCGATGGGGTCAGGGTGCCCGACGGTGACGAGAACGGGCCGTCACCGACCGAGTTGACCGCCTCGACTTCGAAGATGTAGCCGGTGCCGTTGGTCAGTCCGGAGACGGTGGTCGCCGTCGCCGTCGAGCCGGTGTCGTCGGTCGTCCAGGTCGAGCCACCGTTGCTCGAGAACTGGACGACGTAGTCACTGATGGGAGCGGCACCGGCGGAAATCGGCGCCGACCACTGCAGGGCGACCGTGCCGTTGCCGGCGGATCCGGCCACCGAGGTCGGTGCCGCCGGGACACCGGTGGCGTAGGTGATCACCACCGAGCCGTCGAAGGCGGCACCCGGATCGGCGAACGTGCCCGTACCCGACGGCACGCCGGTGTCGGTGTCCGAATAGAACGAGTCCACCGCGGTGAGACCGGGGAAGCCGCCGGTGTCGTTCTCGCCGGGACTGCCGCCCTGGCCGTACCATTCGTCGGAGCTGCCCGATCCGAACTCGTCGTTTCCGGCCGCGCCCCCGGCCGCACCGCCACCGCCCCCGGCACCGCCGCCACCGTCACAGCCGGCCTCATTGTTGGGGGCACCGGTGTTGAAGAACTGGTCGGCGCTGTTCCCGTTGGTGTCGCCACCGCACATGGTGAACACGGCCGTGCCGGGCTGGCCCTGGGTGGCAAAGGTGGGGAGCGGTGACGGGCTCTCGATGGTGTTGTGGGAGGTGCAGCTGGTGGTGCACCCGGCGGGGATGCCGTAGGTGATCGGTGTGGGGGTCGACTGCGGGACGTAGGAGGCCAGGCCGATCTGGCCCCGCACCAGCGAATACTGACCGGAACCGCCGTCACCGCCGCCGCCCCCGGCGACGATGGTGCCGACACTGGTCGGCGAGCTCGCCGAGCTGCCCACCTCGACCACCGAGGCGGCGCCGCCGGCGCCGCCGTAGCCGGAACACCCGTTGAACCCGGGAGCCCCACCCATCCCGCCGTCGTACTGACTGAGCGGGTTGATCCCGGCGGCCGAGTCGGCCGGGTCGGCCGGGGAGGTCTCGTCCTGACCGGCGGTGCACCCGGTGTGGTAGGGCTCGTCGGCGCCGGCGCCGACCCCGATGGTCAGATACTGTCCCGGGGTCACCGAGACGGTGCCGGACACATCGCCCTGGTAGCCACCGGCCGGTGGGCTGCCCGAGGAGTCGGCACCACCCCAGCCTCCCTGCCCGCCGAGCACGGTGAGGGTGAGAGAGGTGACATCGGCGGGGACGGTGAAGTTCTGCAACGTGTCGTTGTCGAAGCCGAAGGTGTCGGTGACGGTTGTCGGTGTCGTTGCCCCGGCTGACGGCGCGGTCGGGCCGAGGGCGGGGGCGATGAGGCCGGCCGAGACCGCGATCAGGGAGGCCGACAGAATGGCCGCCACCCGCGGCACTCGGGTCCTGAGGCCTCCGCAGCCGGAATCATCATCCGCGGTCGTAGTTACTCGCAGTTGCATGCCACGGGGGATCGACCGTTTCCAACCCGACCTTTAGTCAGAGTGCCTGTCACCATCTGGTCCGGGCCCAGTGCGCCGACACGCCCGCGCCTCCAGCTCCGAGGTCCTGAACAGGTGCGACAGTCTTCATTCCGGGGTCTGGACGAGGTACCCGCTGGCCGCCGGCGGCCGGCCGGCGACCGATCAGAGCACGGCCCGCCGGATCACCCGGGGCCGGGTGAAGGCGGTCATCCCCTCCAGTCCCAGCTCGGTGCCGAGCCCCGAGTCGCCCCATCCGCCCATGGGCGCCAGGTGATCCATGGCCGCCATCCCGTGGGCATTGATCCACACCGTTCCGGCCTCCAGCCGCCGGGCGGCCGACTCGGTCAGTTGGTCGTCCGCGCTCCACACCGAGGCGCACAGGCCGAAGTTGGTGGCGTTGGCGGCATCGACGGCCTGATCGAAGTCCGCGTAGGGAAGGAGGGGGAGGGCGGGGGCGAATTGCTCGTCGACCACCAGGGCGGCGGAGGGGTCGGGTGCCACGACGAGCGCCGGCGACACCGTCCAGCCGCCGTCGGGTTCCAACACCCGGGCCGGACGGACCACCTCGGTCGCCTCCGACGGCGGCGTCGGCGATCATGGCCTCGACCCGGTCGCGGGCCGCCGCCGTGTGCACCGGTCCCATGGTCACCTCGGGCTCGAGACCGTCGCCGACCACGGTGCGGGAGAGCGTCTCCGCCAGCGCATCCCGCCAGCCGCCCAACCGGTCGGCGGGAACGTAGAGGCGTTTGATGGCCATACACACCTGTCCGGACGTGGTGAAGGCGGCCTCGACCAGACGGCCGGCCAGCTCCTCGGACGGTTCGAGGTCGGGCCCGACGATGGCGGGGTCGTTCCCACCCAGCTCGAGCACGGCCGGTCGTAGATGAGCGGCGCAGCCGGCCAGCACCGACCGACCGGCGGCGACGCCGCCGGTGAACGAGACCATGTCGATCCCGGGGTGGGCGACGAGGGCCACCCCGAGCTCGGGGGTCGGGCCGTTGACCGCGTTCAACACTCCGGGGGGAAGTCCGTCGGCAATGGCCGCGGCCAGCAGGAGCACGGCGCCGGGACAGGTGGGCGGGGTCTTCACCACCACCGTGTTGCCGGCCAGGAGGGCGGGCAGGATCTTGTTGCCCATCACCGCCGACGGCCAGTTGAAGGGGAGGATGGCGGCCACCACGCCGTGGGGCACCCGTTCGACCATCGAGTTGCCTTCGAGGCGGGGCTCGAGCGAGGCGGCCACCAGGGGGGAGAGGGCGCCGACCATCCCTGCGGCGGTGGCCACGTCGAACAGGGACTCCATGAGGACCTTGCCATGTTCACGGGTCAAGAGGGCGCTGGTGGCGTCCAGATCGATCGAGGTCATGGCCGCCTCGCAGGCACCCTGGAGCGTGGCCAACCGATCCTCGTAGGGAAGCGCGGCCCAGGCCGGCTGGGCGGCCCGGGCCCCGGCCACGGCCTGTTCCAGCTGTGCGGCGGACGCGATCGGCGCCATCAGCACGGTCTCCTCGGGGCGGGCGGGATTGACGACGGGATAGGAGCCGTCCTCCCCGGCCAGACGCCTTCCGCCGATGGTCAGCGCCACGGTGTCCACGGATTTCATGACCTGCACCCTACGGGCTGGGCGGCGGGACGAGGGCGGCTCCGACCATGGCCGAGGCGAACCGGAACGCACCCGACGAGTAGACGTCACACTCTTCGAGATAGCCGACGAGGGTGGTATTGCCGGTCGGGCAGAAGTGGACACCGTCCGGGGCCCGCACGATGTTGGTGCCGGCCGGCCCGGTACAGGGCTCGAACGACAGGCACGGGAGGGTCCGGGTGAACTTCCCGTCGGCCAGCACCGCCTGGCCGGCGTCGTCGTAGGTGGCACCGTGGCTGGCGGCGGCGACGGATCGGTAGTTGCGGTTGAGGGTGGTGACGTTCCGGCTCTCGCTGGACGACTCGTCGAGGGGCAGGCCGACCAGGATGACCCTGGCCCCGATCGAATGGAAGATGGTGATGGCGGCACGGGCGTCGCGCACGTACTTGGCGAAGTACGCCGGAGTCCCCAGCTGGTATCCGGCCATGCACGGAGTGAAGGCGTCTCCCGAAAATGCGAGGACGGCCACGGTCGGATGCCAGTTACGGGCATCGGCGGCCATGGTGGCCAGGTCGTCGCAGATGGCGATACCCGGGAAGGTGCGGATGAGGACCGGAGCTCCCGCCGCTCCGGCCAGGTAGGCGAACTCCTGTCCGGCCTCGGACGCCAACGAATCCCCGTAGAGGGCGATCCGCGGTGGCCCGGGCGGCGGGAGCTCGGGCACCGACCCGTAGAACCCGGCGTCACCGAAGCTGAAGAGGCCGCCGTCCGAGGCCACCAGCCAGTAACCGCGGCCGTCGGGGGTGGCGGCCATGCCCACCACCGGTCGGTTGAGCGCGAGGGCCCCGGTCGAGCCGTAGAAGTGGGCGTCGCCGAAGGCGAAGAGGCCACCGTCCGAGGCCACCAGCCAGTAACCGCGGCCGTCGGGGGTGGCGGCCATGCCCACCACCGGTCGGTTGAGCGCGAGGGCCCCGGTCGAGCCGTAGAAGTGGGCGTCGCCGAAGGCGAAGAGGCCGCCGTCCGAGGCCACCAGCCAGTAACCGCGGCCGTCGGGGGTGGCGGCCATGCCCACCACCGGTCGGTTGAGCGCGAGGGCCCCGGTCGAGCCGTAGAAGTGGGCGTCGCCGAAGGTGAAGAGGCCGCCGTCCGAGGCCACCAGCCAGTAACCGCGGCCGTCGGGGGTGGCGGCCATGCCCACCACCGGTCGGTTGAGCGCGAGGGCCCCGGTCGAGCCGTAGAAGTGGGCGTCGCCGAAGGCGAAGAGGCCGCCGTCCGAGGCCACCAGCCAGTAACCGCGGCCGTCGGGGGTGGCGGCCATGCCCACCACCGGTCGGTTGAGCGCGAGGGCCCCGGTCGAGCCGTAGAAGTGGGCGTCGCCGAAGGCGAAGAGGCCACCGTCCGAGGCCACCAGCCAGTAACCGCGGCCGTCGGGAGTGGCGGCCATGCCCACCACCGGTCGGTTGACCGCCAGGGCCGCCGCCCGGTGCGCCGGCCCGGTCCCCACCAACAGCGCGGTCAGCAGACAGAGCGCGGCCGTCCCTGCGCCGAGCCGCCCGACCCGATTACGGCCCATCGCCACCGCCGGCGAGTCGGCGGAACCAGAGTCGCCAGGGTGTCTTGTGGCGCTGCCACACCTCCGGCCCCTTCTCGTACGGAGGTCCGGTGTGGCGGCGGTGCGAGGCCGACTCCTCGTCGACCTCGTAAACGGCCAGGAAGCGCGGCGCCCCCTGATAGGGAGCCCGCACCTCGCGCACCAGCTCGTAGCGCTCGGCACGCAGGGCGTGACGGCGTTCGGCCACTTCGGGCAGGTGCACATTGGTATAGAAGTCGTTGAAGACGGCCAGCTCGTCGTCGGTCAACCCGGGCGGAGGGTTGACGCCGAGCAGGTAGATGGCAAAGGCCGTGAGTCGGCGGGGCTTCGTCTCGGCGATTCGCCGGTACAGCACCGACCATGTCTGCCGGAGGCCCTCGAAGCCATCACCGTCCGGCGGATCCTCTCCGGGCCCGCCCTCGGCAGCAACGTCGTCGACGGTCAGGAACCGGGGAGGTCGGAAGCCCCGGGCGGCAACGGCCAGGAGCTCGTAGCGGGCCCCGGCGCCCGGGTCGGTCGACGCCGACCCCACGAATGCGTCCGCGGCCCCGGGATCGGCGCGGGATCCACCGCGGACGTCCCATCCGGTGAACGAGGTCAGACCGGGCCGGTCGGCGTCAGCGGACATGAATCGGAGGCTACCGGGCGAGGCGGCCCGGTCCCGGTCGACCGACCGGCTACCCGGTCACCGCCGGGCTGGCTGTCGATCTGAGAACGGGTCCTCGCATCAGCGACACGCTCGTGATCAGAACCACCAGCAGGAACCCGACGAAGGCCCCGAAGCCGACCGCATTCCACCCCTTTCCGTGATAGGTGCTGAATGTCAGGGCCACCCACACGACCACCGCGTTGAGGGCGGCGACGATCAGGCTCAGCCATCCGAGCCAGAGGGGGCCGGGCAGCTCCCGGCGAAGGAACGAAAGACCCAACGCCAGCAGGAAGACCGCCGTCATGATCGAACTGGCCGCGAAGAGGACGATGTTCAGATCCCCGAGCATCCGCACCACGCCCGGGTCGGTCAGGCCCAACGGTTGGGCGTCCATGTAGGCGAGCAGGGCAATGGGCAGCGCGGCCAGCGCCGACACCACCGCCACAGCGATCCCTGCGCCGAAGACCATCGGTGCCAGCGAGCGATCGTTGCCCCCGCCTTCGTCGAACAGGGTGCGGAGCACGCCGACGAACCACAGGAACACACCTGCCGCCAACAGACCGAACAGCATTCCGATTTGGAGCGCCACCCGATGGCCGTGGACCCACGCCATGGTGGTGGCGGCCGGGCTGTCGTTCCGGGGTTGCTGCGGATAGAGGAATCCCGACAACAGGCTGAGGATCACATAGACCAGGCCGGTCGCGGCGCCGACCCGACCCACTGCCCGATGATTCATTCCCCCACCTCCCGTTGGCCGTGGCCCGCACTCCCCCGAACCGACGGCTCAGCGTAGCGGCCGCCGTCGGGGCCGGACCCGACCGGCGGGCGGTCCGCTGGCCGGTCTTGACAACGCCGGGGTGGTGCTTATACTTAGGCATATACCTAAGTATCAACCGGACCCATTGGATCGGATCTTCCGGGCGCTGAGCGACCCGACCCGACGGGGAATGGTCGAGCGTCTGGCCCGAGGCCCCGCCTCGGTGTCGGACATTGCCCGGCCGCTCACCTGGTCGCTGCCCACCGTGGTGCAGCACCTCGGCGTACTGGAGGCCGCCGGAGTCGTCACCTCGACCAAGGTCGGACGGGTGCGTACGTACCAGTTGGCCACCGGTGCGCTCGCCCCGGCCGCCGAGTGGATCGGCGGGCAGCGACTGCCCGCCGAACGGCGCCTCGATCGACTCGAAACCCACCTGGCCCATGAAACCGACAAGGAGAAATGACATGACCGACACCATCGAACGCAGTCAGACCCACGCCACCTTCGTGATCGAACGGTCCATGCCCGCCCCGGTGGCCAGGGTGTGGCGGGCACTCTCGGACAACGACGAGCGGGACCGGTGGTTCGGCGGTGGCGACGCCTTCGAGGCTCACGAGCAGGCCCACGACTTCCGTGTCGGAGGTCGGGCGGTCGAAACCGGCAAGTGGCACGATGGGCCGACCACGGAGTTCCGTTCCGTCTACACCGACATCGTCGATCAGGTCCGGATCGTCTTCACCTACGACATGTGGCTCGCCGAACGACACATCTCGACCTCGGTCACCACCATCGCGCTGGAGCCCGACGGGGCCGGGACACGGCTGACCTACACCGAACAAGGTGTCCACTTCGACGGCCTGGACACGGTGGAGGGCCGGGAGGAGGGCTCGAAGGGGTTGCTCGACCAACTCGTCGCCGTCGTCACTGGGGACGGCTGAGGGGAGCCTGAGGGCCGGCCGCCAGCTCGGGACCGGCGAACCGATTCAAGGTACCGGCGACAGATGTCGACATTTGCAGCATGGACGCCAGTCGTGCCGATGAGGTGGAGTCGCTGCCTGAGCTGCCCTTGGTCTACGAATCGCCCAAGGATCGGCTCCACCGGTTGGCGGCCGAGGCCAGTTGTGCCTCGGGCAGGCATCGGCCCTACCAGACCGTCGTCTGGAGTCGGCAGCTGACCAAGTGTCTCGACTGTCAGGCCCGTCTGCCGGATGACTACGAGGCCGGACGACCACCGGTGTGAACACGGGTTGAGTCGGTTCGTGGCCGGCGCCACCGCCGAGTCCGCGGTTTCCGAGTAATCCCTCAAGTTCGGCCCCCGACGTGCCGATGGAGAGTTACCAGGCCTGTCGAGCAGGGCTTCCGCCGCCCAGATCTCCAGGCCACCGTGGTGCGCCGATCCGATCCCAATGTTGGATCGGCGCGGGGAAAGGACCGGTAGAATCGAGTGCATCCGCCGGAGCTGCGGCATCCGGCTCTTGCGCCAGCCACCCTGCCCCTTTGGGCTGGCGCGGCCCGGCGTCCCCGACGCCCGATCGCCCTAGCTCTCCTGGGCAGCCCGGAGCCGCTTGGTGAGGGTCTGCAGGAGGTTCCAGGCGATGGTGGCGTTGTGCTGCACCAGCGGACGGAACTCCCAGAAGGTCAGGCCGTAGCAGACGACATCGCTGCTGGCGGTCACCGTTGCCGACCGCGCCCCCTCGTCGATCAGTGCGGTCTCACCGAAGTAGTCACCTCGCGACAGCGTGGCCACCTGCTTGCCGTTGATCGAAACGGTGGCATCCCCGGAGTCGATGACATAGAAGGCGGCGGCGCCGACACCCTCTTTGGTGATGGTCTCACCGGCCGCGAACCGGCGCTCCTTGAACATCGTCGGCGATGCGTGCCGCGTCGCCCGGGTTCAGCCCGGCGAAGAACGGCACCTGCTCGAGCACTTGCGGGGAGCCCTGAGGGATCTGGGCGGTCGGCCGCGTCGTCGATCCGGCCCGGGTCACGGCCCGGCACTGGAGCAGGAAGAGGTTCCCGTCGGCATAGGCCCATTCGATGTCGCAGGCCATCCCGTAGGCCTCCTCGCACTGGCTGGCCAAGGCGTTGAGTTGGGCGAGCTGGTCGTCGTCGAGGCAGAGCGACTCGATGAGATGGGTGGCCACCTCCTCGTCGACGGTGCCGCCGTCGGCCACCGAGCGGATGGCGATCTTCTTCACTCCGGCCGTCCGCTCGAGCACCTCCCCCGACCGGTCCAGGCGGTAGGTGTCGGGGATCACCCGACCGGAGACCACCACCTCGCCGAGTCCCCAGCTGGCCTCGATCATCCGCTCGTCGGCCCCGTTGACCGGGTTCTGGGTGAACATCACCCCGGCCGTCTCGGGAGCCAGGAGCGACTGCACGACGACCCCGACGCTCGGGCGGTTGAACAGGCCGACCCGCTTCCGGTAGGTGATGACCGAGTCGGAATTGGCCGACCACCAGATCTGCCGGATGGCCGAGCTCAGGTCGTCGATGGACGGGACGTTGAGCAGGGTCAGGTGCTGGCCGGCAAAACTGGCGTCGGCACCGTCCTCGTCCACCGCCGACGAGCGGACGGCCAGCGGACCGGCCAATGGTCGGGCCGCGTCGACGACCATGTCGATGGCCGGCGAATGGCCGGCGGCCACCTCTTCGACGATGTCACCGGAAAGGGCGATGCCCGGAGGGACCGAGAGACCGGCCCGGGTCGCCTCTCCCAGCCCGACCGCCTTGGCCCCGAAGACCGCCTCTTCGTGGGCCTCCCCGAACGGGACGACGGCCTTCACCCGCTGACCGTCACTTCACCGGCGTCGCCGTCGACCCGCACGATGGTGCCGTCGGGGATGCGGTCGGTCGCGTCACGGGTTCCCACCACACCGGGAATGCCGTACTCACGGGCCACGATGGCCGAATGGGAGAGCAGGCCCCCGCTGTCGGTCACGATGGCCCCCAGGAGCGGGAGCAGGATGTTGAAGGCCTCGGTCGTCGACTCCGTCACCAGCACGTCTCCCTCGACGATGCGGTCGAACTCGGTCGGACCCGAGACCCGCCGCGCCGGTCCCTCGTAGACGCCACCGCTGGCCGCCAGACCGCGGAGGAGGTTCTCCTCGTGGGGCGCCTCCGAGCTCCCGAACAGCGCTCCCATGGCGATTCCGGTGGCCCGCATGACCCGTCCGGCGCCGGGAGGCAGACCCGACGGGTCCGGAGGCGGGGTCGGTGCCGGCCCCAGCACCGGCGGGTGCATCCTTGGCGCTGTACGAGGTCCGGTAGCCGAGCCGCTCGGCCAGCTCATCCGAGGACGGCCCGCCGGCGTCGGACAGCAGCGAGCACATCTCGTCGAAGCCGGCGTCGATCAGGTACTCGGGGTCGGCCAACTTCCCCCGTTCGGCCAGCCGTCGACCGGCGGCCAGGCACGGCCCGCCGCATGATCCCCGACGCCCAGATGTCGCTGAAGACACCCCGCTCGTCGCGGATCCGGTACATCAGCCGGGCTTCGGCGAGGAGCTCGTCGAATGAGGCCCGGTGCTCCTCGGGCACCTGGTCGCGGATCTCGACGATGCGGCTGTCCACGTCGGCTGAACCGTCGGACCTCCCGGCGACGGACAGGCGGATGGCCCGGAGCAGTGCGTCCGGCAACTCCAGGGCATAGCGGCCCGAGATGTCGAAGCCGTCGAGGAGCCGGTAGCCGACCAGATCCAGATACTCGTTCAACCGCTGGCTGACCTCATTGTCGAGGGCCCGCAACTGATCGAGCACCTCGGCGGGATCGCCGTCCGAATCGAGTATCCGGCGGGCATCGGCATCCCCTGCGAAGGCGGCGATCAGCCCTTCGAGCTGTGCCGAAGCCCCGGCCGACACCGGTGCCGCCCCCTGCATCATGCTCAACACCTCCGCCGGGGGAACGCCGGTCCACTCCCCGAGATGGGCCAGGAGGTCGCCCACACAGATCATCGCCGCCCCGGTGAACCGCATGTGCTGGTAGATCATCTGGGAGTGGTGGTCGCGGCAGTTGATCAGATAGACGACCATGTCGGCGTCGGAGAGCCCGTCGGGATCGACGGCCTGCAGCTCCCGGTGGGTCTTGACGGCCGCCGGCTTGGCCACCTCGTCCCACTCGCGGAGCTGATCCCGCCACACCTTCCCCGCCCACACCTCATCGGCCCGCTGGAACCGCACCGGAACCTGGTCGTCGGCGACGATGACCGGCTGGCTGTAGGCGATCCCATTGACGTAGGCCATCTGGATGGTCTCGAGCAGCATGCCGTAGTAGGCGGTGAACTCGGCGACGCCACGCCGGAAGGGCTCGGGGTGCATCTCCGCCCAGTACCGGGTGGCCGGCCGGGGAAAGTGAACGGGATCCTGCGCCCAGGTCCCCGGTCCCGGGGGGTCGAACCGAGCTTGCGAGGGTGTCGCCATGGAGAGGCCCCTTCCGTCGTCATTGTCGCCGCCGTTCGGCGTCGGCCAGTTTCACCGCAATGACCGGTCACGGCAAGTGTGACGCGTGCTCGTCCCCGAAACCTGCCCGCCGCGGCCGCGGCTCAGGAATCGGCGGCTGGGGAGGCGGCGGCCACGGTGTCGTCGGCCGTGGTCCCCGGCGGCCCTCGCCGGGGGTGTGACCCTTGGCCCATTGGAGGGCGACCTCGTAGACGAGCAGCAGCGCGCCGATGATCAGGAAGCTCCACCAGGAGATGCTGACGATGAGCAGGAGGATGGCGGCGACGACGGCACCGACCAGTTGGAGGCCGTCAGCATGCGAGCCCACCCAGGCCAGGGACCGGGTCCGTCGCTCGCCGCTCACCGCCCCCACCGCCAGGCGCCAACCCCGGGCCACGAACCGGCGCAGGGCCACGGCCCAGGGGTAGGGACCGGTCAGGAGGGCCACCACCAGGATGACGAGGGCGATGCCGAGGAGCCAGGCGGTCAGGACGAAGAAGCCGTGCATGAGGTCGGTCCAGGACGGTCCGCGCCACCTCGTGGTTGTTGGCGTCGTTGGCCAGAGCATTCTGCTCGTGGATGACCACACGTCGCAGCACGATCAGCAGCAGCGAGGTGCCGACCAGGAATTGGACCAGGGTCCGGCGCCGGGAGACCGACAGCCAGAGGGTGAAGGCGATCAGCGCCAGGGTGAGCAGCGGCAGGAGGACGGCTCAGCCGGTCGAAGGCCTTGACACCACGCTGGGCGACGGCCAGGTTTTTCGACCGCACCAGGGTGATCTGGCCGTAGTTGGAGGGCAGCTTCACGCCGAGCGCCTTGGAGAGCCTGTCGATGGCCTGCTTGGGGGGCTCGGCCGACGTGATGGTCGGCAAGGTGACCTTCCGTGCCGGTGAGGTTCGAGGCCAGACCGGACACCGAACCGAGGGCGTTGTTGATCACCGGAACGGTGTTGAGGACGATGTAGCCCTTGGCCGTGGAGACGGTCGGCGTCTGCTTGCCCCGCAGCACGTCGACGACCGTCTGGTGGGTATTGGTGAGCGGTATGGATCCAGACGGTCTGGAACCGCTCCGATCCGAGGACCTTGGCCACCTGGTCGGACACGTAGCCCTCGGTCGCATTGGTGATCGGGCCGGCGGCGAAGCTGACCCTCGGAGGGAGGGCCTCACGCAGCCGGGCCTGGAGGTGCAGCTCGTCGAACAGCTGGTCGGTGGCCCGGACGGCAACCGCCGAGTCCACCCCCGGGAGCTGAAAGACCGGGCCGACGGTGCCCACGAACGTCTCGGTGTTGAGGATGGTCCGGTGGGTCCACACCACGGTGGTGGACAGCACCACCAGGAGGCAGGACAGGGCGACCAGGACGCCGACGATCCCGCGGCGCAACCGTCGCTTCCGGGGAGCCGTGAGCTCCTCGACCTCGTGAGCCAGCGCGTCCCGCTCGGCCCGCAGTCGCTCGACCTCCGCGGCGGTCGGATCGTCGATGGGTGCGGGTCCGGCACCGGGGTCGGTATCGCTCATTCGGCTCCGACCCTACGCCACTCGGGAACCACAATCGATGGACCTCGGGGCGCCGGGCCGATCCGGGGCCGCGGCAAACAGCGGCGGTGCCGGCCCCGCTGGCCACCGACCGGGTCAGTCCGTGGTCACACCTCGTTGATCCGCTTGGCCAGGGCGGCGAACCGGATCCGGGTGGCGTGGTCCAGCAACGGCATCAATTCGGATTGGCTCCGGAGCAGCTCCCTCGCCGGCCGGAACCGGTCGAGCCTGCCGTTGGCGATCCGTCGGGTGGCGAACAGGAGGTCGAGTCGTCTGGTGATGCGGGCGAAGTCGAGGGACAGATCGTCCACTCCGATCGGTGCTTCCATCAGATCCTGGGCGTAGGCCCGGTTGACGAGCTGCAGATAGAAGTCGGGCTCGAAGAGATCTTCGATGTCGGCGTCGGGTATGCCGGTGATCTCGGAGAGGATCACCAATGATCCGTTCCTCAATTGTTCGTTCTCGACGAGTCGCCGCACCGGCCCACTGTCCCGGGTGCGGGCGTCGACCAGGACGGCCAGCTTCGACGAATTGGGCGCGGCCAGCGCCAGGAACGTACACAGTGTTCCGGCTCCTCCCACCGGCACGCGCACCCAGTCGTTGTCGATGGTCGGCATCCCCCGCTCGTACAGGTCGGCATTGAGCAGGTCCAAGAAGATGAGATCGCTGGGATTCTCGACCAGCAGTGTCTTCTCGTCACTGAACAGCTCCTGGCCGAGGGTGTAGCCGAGGGCGGCCCGCAGCGGGAACACCGTCTCCTCGTCGACACCGAACACGTCGGCGGAGATCTTGGTGCCCTCGTCGGTGACGTCCATGACCGTGCGGGCCCGATCCAGGCGCTCCGGATCGATCATGAAGGGCGAGTGGGTCGTGTAGAGGACCTGATGCTCGGGCGCCAACCGGTCCTCCATGAAGCGCAGGAGGTCGCGCTGGGCCGTGGCGTGCAGGGCGAGGGCAGGTTCGTCGAGGAGGAGGATCAGATCGCCATCCTTGGCCGCCTCCAGTTCGGAGAAGTAGGCCAGGAACGAGAAGAACCAGACGAAGCCCCTCGACCGTTCGTCGAAGGGAACGGTGACCCGGTGGCGGTGGTTGGCCACCCGGACGTGGAAGATCGGCCCCCGGTCGAGGGGAGGCTCGGCTCCCGGCTCGGGGGCGGTGACCTTGAGGTCGACGGACAGGTCGTTGTTCTGGGACCAGTACCGGAAGATCTCGTCGCTGATGCTGTTGGCGGCGTTCTCGAGCTCCCGGATCAGCCGCTCGTGATTGCTCTCGTCGTCGAAGTCCTCCGGGTTGCCCCGGATGAGGGACAGCAGGGCCAGGAGGGAGCGGGTCCCGCGATCGATTTCGCCGCCCTGGTCGCGGCTCTCGATGAGTTCGGGGATCGAGACCTTGCCGGGCATGGTGCTGTAGTCGTCGAAGTACACGAATTTCGGCATCATGGCTCGCAGGTGGGCCTCGATGAGATGGACGGACACCGACTGGGACGGCCAGGCCCTGATGCGATCGAGGAGCGCCGTCGAGCGGGAGTTCGGGTCGGGGAGGGCGGCGAGGATCTCGATCAGCTGACGGAGCGAGGACGCCGCCCGGACCTCGGCGGTGGCCTCGGGCGGCAGATCGAGGTCCGCGGTGAGGTGCCGGACGGTGACCGCCTCGTCGATCTTGAGGTTCTCGAAGGTGAGACCGGTGGAGCGGTAGCCCCTCCACACCTGAAACGTGCGACTGGTCAGCGCGTCGGCGCCGAGGTCCGACTCGATGACCTCGAGCTCTTCGTCGGCCAGCTCGAACTCGGCCGTGCACACCCGGATGGCGTCGTCGGATTCCTTGCGCTTGCGGGTCAGCCGGCTGGGAAAGTCCAGGATCTCCAGGTACTCGGCCGGCTCGATGGGGTTGAGCTTGAACAGGGCTTGCAGAAAGGCGGTCTTCCCGGATTCGTTCTTCCCGACCAGGGACGTGATCTCGGGCTCCACCTCGATCCAGCCCGAATCCTCGATGCTGCGGTAGTTCTCGATCCTGACCCTGCTCAACCTCATCCGGCCCTCCTGCCCGAAGCCACTCCAGCCCTCTACTCATCGGTCCGATCGGGACGGTTCTTGACTCCCGGTGGTGAGAAGGGCGGTCAACGCCTGGCAGCTGGGTGTTTCCGGACCGACACGGAGGCTCGGGCTCCGCCCGGGAGGGGAGGGAGCCGCCCGCCGGGCCCCGGCCCGGCAGCTCAGACGTCGGTGACCGACGTCTCGGTGATGCCGAGGGCCCGGAGGGTTCGTCCGAGGCCCAGAAATGCGCTGAGGCAGATGGTGAGGTCGAGGATCTCCGGATCGGAGAAGCATTGCCGGAGCCGGACGAAGAAGGCGTCGTCGATACTCTGATGATCGGTGGCGAAACGCTCGGCGTACTCCACCGCCAACTGCTCCTCGGGACTGAGGCCGGCATCGTCGTCGTGCCCACCGACCCGGCCGTAGAAGTCCTCGGTCAATCCCTGGGACTTGACGCTGGATGCTAGTCCCCGGCAGACGTTCCAGCATCCCGTGGCAGTCGCCTTCCACCCCCGGGCGACGGTCCAGGGGATACAGTCACCGACGTGAACCGACACGACATCTCCACCCCGGAGATCAGCTTCCCCGAGGGCTTCTTGTGGGGCACCGCCACCGCCGCCCACCAGATCGAGGGCGGCAACGTCAACAACGACTGGTGGGCCTGGGAGCACAACCCGGATTCCGGCTGCGCCGAGTCGAGTGCCGACGCCTGCAACTCGCTGTTCCGGTGGCCCGAGGACGTCGAACTGGTGGCGGCCATGGGCCTCGGTGCCTATCGGTTCTCCCTCGAATGGAGCCGGATCGAGCCCGCCGAAGGCGAATTCTCCATCGCCGCCCTTGACCACTACCGCCGCATCTGCGCCGCCTGTCTCGAGCAGGGGATCGCCCCGGTGGTGACCTTCCACCACTTCACCACCCCGACATGGCTCACGGCCCGGGGTGGGTGGGAGGCCCTGGACGCGCCCGACCTGTTCTCCCGCTTCGTGGCCCGGGTGGGGGCGCACTTCGGCGACCTCATCGGCTGGGCGTGCACGATCAACGAGATCAACCTCATCGGCGTCATGGGCTACGCCCTCGGGTCCTCGCCTCCCGGGGTGAAGGACGACTTCGTCCGTCACCTGGCCGTCAACGACGCCATGGTGCGGGCCCACCGCCAGGCGGTCGACGCCCTGCGTTCGGGACCGGGCGAGTTCCCGGTGGGCCTCACCCTGTCCATGGACGAGATGGTGGCCGACCCGGGGGGAGAGGAGGTGCTCGAAGCCGCCCAGGAGATCCTCGAGGACCGGTTCATGCGGGCCTGCGAGGGCGACGACTTCATCGGGGTCCAGTGCTATTCGCGGGTTCATTTCGGACCCGAGGGTCAGGCGCCCAACGAGCCCGGCGTGCCCCTCACCCAGATGGGATACGAGTACTGGCCGCAGGGGGTCGAGCACTGCGCCCGGCGGGCCGCGGCCATCGCCGGGGTGCCGGTGCTGTTGACGGAGAGCGGGATCGCCACCGACGACGACCGCGAGCGGATCGTCTACCTCGCCGAAGTGCTGCGCGGCGTCCGGCGCGCCCTCGATGACGGAGTGGACATCCGCGGCTACTTCGTGTGGAGCCTCCTCGACAACTTCGAGTGGTCACTCGGCTTCCGCCCCAAGTTCGGATTGCACAGCGTCGACCCGCGGACCTTCGACCGCCGGGCCAAGCCCAGCGCGGCGTGGTACGGAGCGGTGGCCCGAGCCAACGCCCTGGTGGCACCGCCGGACTGAGCTCCGCGGTAGCGTCGGCGCCATGCCGCTCGTGGCGGGGGTCGATTCGTCCACGCAGTCGACCAAGGTGGAGTTCCGCGACCTGGCCACCGGACGGGTGGTCGGCTCGGGACGGGCCGGCCACGCCGCCACCACGCCACCCCGGAGCGAACAGGCACCCGAGAGCTGGTGGGCCGCCCTGGTCGCCGCCATGGCCGAGGCCCTCGTCTCCGCCGGCGGGAAGGTCCGACCGACCGATGTGGTGGCGGTGAGCGTGGCCGCCCAGCAGCACGGGATGGTCGTCCTCGACGATGACGGGGCGACACTCCGTCCGGCCAAGCTGTGGAACGACACGGAATCGGCCGAGGATGCCGACCGGCTCGTGGCCCGGCTGGGTGCCGACCGGTGGGCCGATGGCTGTGGCAGCGTGCCCGTGGCCGCCTTCACCATCGCCAAGCTCGCCTGGCTGGCCCGATGCGAACCCGATGTCGCCGGCCGGATCGGCCACCTGCTCCTGCCCCACGACTGGCTGACCTTCCGCCTGACCGGACGGTTCGTCACCGACCGGGGCGATGCCTCCGGAACCGGCTACTGGTCCCCGACCGAGGGCACCTACCGGCTCGACCTCCTCGAACTGGCCGGTACCGGGGTGGACTGGTCGGGCGCCCTGCCCACCGTGCTCGGTCCGTGGGAAGAGGCCGGCACCCTCATCGCGCCGGCGGCGGCCGAGCTCGGATTGCCGGCCGGCACGCCGGTGGCCGCCGGTACCGGGGACAACATGGCCGGAGCCCTCGGCGTCGCCCTGCGTCCCGGCGAGGTCGCCGTGTCGATCGGCACGTCGGGGACGGTGTTCGCCACCAGTGAGCGGCCGGTCCGGGATCCGACCGGCGCCGTCGCCGGCTTTGCCGACGCCACCGGCCACTACCTTCCCCTGGTGTGCACGCTCAACGCGGCACTGGTCACCGAGGCCGTGGGCAGGCTGCTCGCCGTCGACCACCCGGGTCTCGACGATCTGGCCCTGGCCGCGCCCTCCGGCAGCGGTGGTCTGGTCCTGGTGCCCTACCTGGCCGGTGAACGGACCCCCAACCGGCCCGATGCCACCGGATCGCTGCTGGGCATCCGGCCCGACGTCTCCCGCCAGCAGCTGGCCCGGGCCGCCTTCGAAGGTGTGGTGTGCAGCCTGCTCGAGGGGCTGGACGCCCTCGACGGGGCCGGCGTCCCCACCGACGTCGGACGGCTGGTCCTGCTCGGCGGCGGGGCCGGCTCGGCGGCGTACCGCCGGGTGCTGGCCACACTGTCCTGTCGACCGGTCACCGTCCCCACCGAGCGGAGAGATCGTCACCGCCGGGGCCGCCCTCCAAGCCGCCGTGCTGGTCACCGGATCCGATCCGGCGGCGGTGGCCGACGCCTGGGGCCTCGGCAGGGGCGAGGTGACTCCGCCGGAGTCCGGAGACGGCCGCGTCCGAGGAGATCCGCCACCGATTCGCCGCCGCCCGGGGTTGAGCCGGGCGGATCCGCCGTGTCGGATCGGATCTCGCCGGGCCGGCGTCGGTAGTGTCGTCGGCACCGCACCCGGTCGATCGATCCACCGTGTCGAAGGAGTCACCCCGATGGCAGCAGCCTCTGAACCAACCCCCGAAGACCATTTCACCTTCGGCCTGTGGACCGTCGGAAATCCGGGCCGAGATCCGTTCGGGCACGAGACCCGGCCGCCTCTCGATGCCGTCGACGCCGTCCGCCGGCTGGCCGGCCTCGGTGCCTACGGGGTCAGCTTCCACGACAACGACCTGGTTCCCTGGGGTGCGTCGGCCTCCGAACGCGAGGCCATCGTCAAGCGTTTCCGGCAGGCGCTCGACGAGACCGGCCTCACGGTGCCCATGGCCACCACCAACCTGTTCTCCCGTCCCATCTTCAAGGAGGGGGCCTTCACCGCCAACGACCCCGCCGTGCGCCGGATGGCGGTGGCCAAGACGTTCGACGCCATCGATCTGGGCGCCGAGCTGGGGGCGACCACCTTCGTCATGTGGGGCGGCCGCGAGGGTGTCGAAGCCGATGCCGCCAAGGACGTCCGCGGCGCCCTCGACCGATACGCCGAGGCCGTCAACCTCTGCTGCGCCTACGTGCGGGAGCGGCGTTACGACATGAGGTTCGCCCTCGAACCGAAGCCCAACGAGCCCCGGGGCGACATCCTGCTGCCCACTGTCGGCCACACGCTGGCCTTCATCAACGAGCTGGAGTGGCCCGACATGGTCGGCCTCAACCCGGAGTTCGCCCATGAGACGATGAGCGGGCTGTCCTTCTCCCACGCGGTGGCCCAGACCCTGTGGCACGACAAGCTCTTCCACATCGATCTCAACGCCCAGCGCATCGGGAAGTACGACCAGGACTTCCGGTTCGGCTCCGAGGGGATCCGCGACGCCTTCTACACGGTGATGGTGCTCGAGGACGCCGGGTGGGACGGGATGCGCCACTTCGACGCCCACCCCTACCGGACCGAGGACCCCGACGGTGTCTGGGACTTCGCCGCCGGCTGCATCCGGACCTACCTCATCCTGCGGGAGAAGGTGCGCCGCTTCCACGCCGATGCCGACATCGCCGAGGCGCTGACCGCTGCTCGGCGGTCGGACATCTCCGAGCCCACCTCCCCCGACGGGCACCGGTGCCGATGCCCTGGCCGCCCTCCGCTCGGCGGCCGCCGGCTACCCCGAGGAGTCGATGGCCACCGCCGGCTACGGGCACGAGCGCCTGGACCAGCTGGTCACCGAACTGCTCCTCGGGGTGCGATGACCGGCGCTCGCCGTTGGCGGCACATCGGAGGCGTTCGGCGGGGCCGGTAAGGTGCCGGCATGACCCGACTCGGCTATCAGATCCCGAACTTCACCTATCCGGGGACGGCCCCCGCCGACATCTTCCCGACCGTCGTGCGCCAGGCCCGGGAGGCGGAGGCGTCCGGCTTCGACACGGTCCTGGCCATGGACCACTTCTATCAGCTCCCGATGCTCGGGCCCCCGGAGAACGCCATGCTCGAGTGCTACACGCTCCTGTCGGCCCTGGCCCAGCACACCGAGCGGGTCCGCCTGTCGGCACTGGTCACCGGCAACACCTACCGGAACCCGGCCCTGCTGGCCAAGGAGCTCACCACGCTCGACCACGTCTCCGGCGGCCGGGCCCAGCTGGGCATCGGCGCCGGTTGGTTCGAGCTCGAGCACGACAGCCTCGGGTTCGAGTTCGGTACCTTCACCGACCGCTTCGAGCGGCTCGAGGAGTCACTCCAGATCGTGAAGGGGATGCTGGCCGGAGAGAGGCCGACCTTCCGGGGCCGGTGGTACCGCGTGACCGATGCCATCAACTCGCCGGCCCCGCTGTCGAAGATCCCGGTGCTGATCGGCGGCGCCGGGGAGAAGAAGACGCTGCGCCTGGTGGCGAAGTACGCCGACGAGTCCAATCTCATCTGCGCCCCCAACGAGGTCCCGCGCAAGTTGGAGGTCCTGGCCGAGCACTGCGAGGGGCTCGGACGCGACCGCGCCGAGCTGGTGGTCACGTTGCAGACCAACGTCTGCGTCGCCCCCACCCACGAACAGGCCGAGGCCGACGCCGATGCCTTTCTGGCCGCCCGGGGCATCGATGTGAGCTCGCTGACCGATGAGCAGCTGGCCCAGATCCGGTCGGCGGTCGTCCTGGGCGACCCCGACGAGGTCGGCGAGATCTTCGCCGGCCGTCTGGTGGAAGGCGTCGACGGCTTCACGGTCAACGCCGTGGCCAACGGGCACATCGAGGGGCGGGTGGCCCTCCTCGGCGAGGTGCTCACCAAGGTGATCGCCGGCTGAGGGTGGCCTCGGGCTGAACCGATCCCACGTCGACGAAAGGGACAGCATGGGAAGCCTGCCTCCGGCAGCGGGGATCGATCTCGGTGACCTCAAGGTGACCCGCTACGGCGTGGCCGACGGGATCGCCACCATCACATTGCACCGGCCCGAACGACTCAACGCCTGGACCGGGCGGATGCACACCGAGTACCGCTCCCTCCTGTCCCGGGCCACCGAAGACGCCGCAGTGCGGGTGATCGTGGTCACCGGCGCCGGGCGCGGGTTCTGCGCCGGGGCCGACACCAGGGCGCTCGAGGGCCACGTGGCCCGGGGCAGCTACGAAGCCGGCGTGGACGACGATCTGGCCCGGCCCGGGTGGGGCGTCCGGCCCGAGTTCGACGCCGACTTCGCCTATCACTTCGGCATCCCCAAGCCGATCATCGCCGCTGTCAACGGTCCCGCGGCCGGGGTCGGGCTCGTCCTGGCCTGCTACTGCGACCTCCGGTTTGCCGCCGAAGGGGCCAAACTGACGACGTCACACGGCCGGCTCGGCCTGCCCGCCGAGTACGGACTGTCGTGGCTCCTCCCCCGGCTCATCGGAGTGACCCGGGCCGCCGACCTGCTCCTGTCCAGCCGGGTGGTGCTGGCCGAGGAGGCCGAGACGATGGGTCTGATCAACCGGGTCGTCGGTGGGACCGAGCTTATGGACACCGTGTACGACTACGCCCGCGGGTTGGCCACCGGAATCGCCCCGTCCTCGCTGGCTTCGACGAAGTTCCAGCTCTATCGCGATCTCCACGGTGACGTGGCCTCGTCGGTCATCGACGCCGCCGAGCGGTTGGAGCAGATGATGACGGGCCCCGACTACATCGAAGGGGTGGCCGCGCTCACCGAGCACCGTCCCCCGGACTTCGCCGATCCAATGGAGACGGTGGCCCCCGAAGACCGGGGGTAGCGCCGGACGACGGGACCGGCAGTTACTCGGGAGCGGCGAACTCGAGGAGCTGCGGGGCCAGACGGGGCCAGTGCTCGAAGAGGTGCCCGTGACCGTTCCGGGCCGCCTCGCCCCGCTCGTTCCATTCGTTGTCGCCCCACGGGGGTTCGACCAGACGGGCACCGGGGATGAGGCCGGCCACCCGTTCGGAGGTCTCCCGGGTGTGATGGGCGTCGGTCGTCCCGCTCCGGAAGACGAGGGTGGGCAGGTCGAGCTCGGCGCACAGCTTGTCGGGCAGTCCGGGCACGGTGGCCCCTTCGTGAGGGCAGTAGGCCGACATCCACACCTCGAGGGTCCCGATGAATGCTTCGGGGTCGAGGTCGAGGAACCGCTGCCGGTTGCCCGGGTTGCGCTCGAGCACCTCGCTCCATTCGGGGAGCTCGACGACCGCCTCCATCCCCCCGCTCCAGGCCGCCCGGATCGACTCCCCGCAGTAGTGCACGGCCAGGAGCATCAGGCCGTAGACCCCACCGGAGATCCACACCATGGCCAGGTTGGAGGCCACCGCGGGATGGCGGGCGGCGGTCAACAGCGACACCCGGGCCCCACCGGACCCACCGAAGATCACAGCGGGCGCCAGGTCCAATGTCTCCAGCAGACCGGCCAACACGTCGGCCTGCATCTCGGACTCCGACGGCCCCCGGAAGCAGACGTCGGAACCACCGGTGTTGGGCCGGTCCCAGATGAGCACCTGCTTGCCGTGGGCGGCCAATTCGAGGGCCAGCTCCCGGATGCCCGGGGCATCCATGCCGAAGCGGCCACCGGGCGTCAGCACGAATGGTTGCCCGTCGCCGATGAGCTCGTAGGCGATGGTCGTCCCGTCGATCGTGCAGGTTGCCACGGCGGATCCTTTCGGGGCTGGCGGCCGGGGTCAGGTTAGTTGGTTGCCCGTCACCGGGAAGGCCGCTACCGTCACCGGCAGGCGACCGCGTTCGCGACTGTCGTCACAGAGAGGAATACGCATGGCTCTTCCACTCGACCAGGTCAAGGTCGTCGACGCCGACACCCACTTCACCGAACCCCACGACCTGTGGACCAGTCGGGCGCCGGCCGAGTGGAAGGACCGGGTACCCCATGTCACCCCGGTCGACGGTGAGGCGTCCTGGGTGGTCGACGGCGAGGTCCTCGGACGGGCCGGAGCCGGCGGTGTCATCGACCGCGACGGCGTGAAGGGCCGATCCTTCGAGGGCCTCTACGAATGGGGGATCGACCAGGCCCACCCGGGCTCGTACGACCCCGTGGCCAGACTCCAACTCCTCGACGAGGTGGGCATCTTCGCCCAGATCATCTTCCCGGGAGTCGTCGGTCTGGGTGGTCAGAAACTGGCCGAGGTGGTCCAGGAGGCACGGCTGCGGACCTTGTGCACCGAGATCTTCAACGACTTCAATGCCGAGCTCCAGTCGGGGTCGGGCAACCGGCTCCTGCCGATGGCCATCCTTCCGATGTGGGACATCGAGGCGAGCGTGCGGGAGGCCCGTCGGGCCCACAGCCTCGGTCTGCGCGGGGTCAACATGACGTCGGACACCCAGGATCTGGGGACCCCGGACCTGGCCAGCCGCCAGTGGGACCCCCTGTGGGAGGCGTGCTGCGAGCTCGGTCTGCCGGTCCACTTCCACATCGGCGCCAGTCTCACCACGATGAACTACTTCGGAACCTATCCGTGGCCGTCCCACGACGATGACACCAAGCTGGCCATCGGGGGGACGCTCCTGTTCATCGGCAACGCCCGGGTGGTGGTCAACATCATCTGCTCGGGAATGCTCGAGCGGTTCCCCGAGCTCAAGGTCGTCTCGGTGGAGAGCGGTGCCGGGTGGATCCCGTTCATCCTGGAGGCACTCGACTACGAGATGTCCGAGAACGCCCCGTTGGCCCGGGCCGCCCTCCCGCTGACCCCGACCGAGTACTTCCGGCGGCAGATCTACGCCACGACGTGGTTCGAGCGGACCAACCTCCCCTCCATCGTGGCCGCGGTGGGCGAGGACAACATCATGTTCGAGACCGATTACCCGCACCCGACGTGCCTCTACCCCGACCCGCTGAAGACGGCGGCCGAAACCATGCGGGACTTGAGCACCACGGCCCAGCGCAAGATCCTCGGGGAGAACGCGGCCAGGCTCTACCGGCTCTAGCCTTCCTCGCTCGTCGCTCCCTTCCTCGCTCCGTCGGTCCCTTCCTCGCTCCGTCGGCCCCTTCCTCGCTCCGTCGGTCGCCGGACATGACGAGGACGGGGCCGGAGCCCCGTCCTCGTCGGCACGGCGTGTCGTCGGGTGACCCCGTACGACCGGGGTCACCCAAAGGTATTAGGCGATGTTGAGGCTGCTGTGGGCGGGATCGATGATGGTCGTCTTGACCAGGTTCGCCCCGTTACCCACCTGGTAGAGGAACGTCGGCACCGTCGCCGGGGCGTGTGCCGCCACCAGGTTGTTGCCGGTGACCTTGCCCAGGCAGATCTTGATGGTCGTGACCGAGTTCAGGTAGGTGCCCGCAGTGGTGACCTTGCCCGTGATCTTGAAGCCGACTTCCTTGCCCAGGCCCGTGGTGCCCGTACCACAGCCGGCGGCATTGGCCGAGAGGATGGCCGCCCCCGTGGTGTGCGAGGTGTACGTACTCGACCCGACATGGATGACGATGCTCGGGATGGAGGCGGCGATGCTCGAGGTACCACTGGTTGCGTAGTTGTTCCACGAGTCGTACCCCCGCTTGCCTGAGACACACGCCGGGTTCGACGAAGGCAGGTGCGTGCCCGTGCACTTCACGGTGGCGGTCTTGATGGTCTCGTTGGGCAGGGTGCCGGCGTGGGTGGACCCGCAGGCCGAACCGGACAGCGTCCCACCGGTGGTGGTCGTCGACGTGGTCATAGCCGTGGTGAGAGAACCGTTCTTGGAAATTCCCGGCGCCGCGAAGTGGACGGTTCCGGTCAACGCACAGGTGATGGGCGTATTGGCCCCGGCCACACTCGACGTGCTCACGAGGGCCACCGCGCCGGCACTGGCCGGCATGGCGATCGCAGCAGCGACCAAGAGAAGTTTGCGAATCATGTCTGCTCCTTGTTCGTCCATGTCTCCATGGATCTGCAGCCGGGCGACGGGTGTCCCCGACAAGAGATGCCTCGGCATGGCGAGAGCATCGAGCCTCTGAGCCCGGATCCCCCTTTCGATTCAAGACCGCCGGTCGCTTCGACCCTGTGGGCCGACGCTGGTGGTCAAACCATGTCGTGCGGGCACAGATCCCCCCGTACTCGCACGCTCTCACCAACCATGCCGAACTCTAAGTGTTGATCGGATGGCTGGCAACCGGTGTTGCCGAAACGAGCGACTCCGAACCGAACGGCCACACCCGGAACCGTCCCCTCCCACGGTGGACAACGGCGACGGACGTAGACTGACTGCCAGCCCGACCTGGTCATCCGTGGTGGAGTGGTCGTCGACGGTACCGGTCGAGCCCGGTCGTACTGCGGATGTCGCTGTCAGTGACGGAGTGATCACAGAGGTCGGTCGACGGGCCGGGTCGGTCGATCGGGTGATCGACGCCGACGGCCTGGTGGTCACCCGTCGAGTTCCCACACCCGCTACGAGGTGATGGAACTGCGGGGTGGGCGGGGCCAGCCGCCTGATCCAGAGGTCGGAAGGCTACGTGTCCACCTTGGTGGGCGGTGAAGAGGTCGTCGCCGGCGGCCAGCTCACCGAGGCCCGACCCGGCCGTCTCGTCGCGGTCCACGGCGGATGCCGTCGCCCGCCTGAGGGTGGCCACCCGGCCGCACCTACCAGGCGTAGGCCTCGGGAGCCGAACCGGGGCCCGGGAATATCTTGTCCAGCCTCCCGAGCACCTCGGCGTCGAGCTCGATGTCGATCGAGCGCAGGCTCCCCTCGAACTGTCCCATGGTGCGCGGCCCGATGATCGGTGCCGTCACCACCGGGTTGGACAACAGCCAGGCCAGAGCGACATCAGCCGGACGTTCGCCGAGCTCGGAGCAGACCTTCTCCCAGGCGTCGAGCGTGGACCGCAGCCAATCATTGGCCGCCCGCATCCCGTCGTCGGCCCGCCGGCCCTCGGTGGCCTCGGCGATCGAGCCGGCCAGCAGCCCACCCCCGAGCGGACTCCAGGGGAGGATGCCGATGCCGTAGGCCTCGCAGGCCGGGACGACCTCGAGCTCGATGGCGCGGGTCTTGAGGTTGTAGAGGCTCTGCTCGGAGACGAGGCCGAACGTGCTCCGTCGCTTGGCGGCCTCGTTGGCGGCGACGATGTTCCAGGCAGCGAAGTTGGAGCTGCCCACATAGATCACCTTCCCCTGCGCCACCAACAGGTCCATCGCCTGCCAGATCTCCTCCCAGGGCGTGTTCCGGTCGACGTGGTGCATCTGGTAGAGGTCGATGTGGTCGGTCTGCAGACGTCGGAGACTGGCGTCACAGGCATCCCGAATGTGGCGCGCCGACAGTTTCGAGTCGTTGGGCCAGTCGCCGGCCACATTGCCGTAGACCTTGGTGGCCAGGACCACCTTCTCCCTTCGGCCCCCGCCCTGCTCGAACCACCGGCCGAGGATCTGCTCGGTCTCACCTCCTCCGTAGCCATTGGCCGAGTCGAAGAAATTGATTCCCGCATCCAAGGCCCGGTCCATGATGGCGAAGCTGTCGGCCTCCCCGGTCTGCGAACCGAAGTTCATGGTGCCGAGGCAGAGGGGGCTGACCTGCAGTCCGGATCGTCCGAGGTGGCGATAGTTCATGGGAGGACCTTAGGCCGTCCCGAAACCGTCCGGCCCGACCCCGTCAGAATCCGCCCACCGGCAGCACCAGCGCCGACGGATGGGCCGGGTCGTGGAGAACCTCCTGGTCGGCCGGGCACAGACGGGTGGCATCGGCGAGCCGGTCGCCGCTCCCCGTGTTACGGGCGAACAGCGGATGGGCGCCGCTCGAGACCTGCAGACGCACCCGGTGGCCGCGCCGGAAGGTGTTGGCGGTGGGCCACAGGTCGATCCGCAGGAAGAACGAACCGTCCCGATCCCGGGTCACATCGGTCGGGTTCAGGCGCACGATCCCGTCACAGAGGTTCTTGGATCTGCCCTGAGGGGTCACGTCGCACAGCCGCACGAAGAAGTCGGTGTGCTCGAGGCTCGAGCGCAGATGCAGATCGGTCGCCACCGGGCCGATCACGGTGAGGTCCCCGGCCAACGGGTCACTCGTGTAGGTCAACACGTCTGACCGGGCCTCCCGCCGGCGTTGGTCCTTCGGTCCGGCGTTGCCGCCGAGGAGTGACGGCCCTCCGATACCGGGTGTGGGGTCGGCCGGGTCGTAGCGGTAGCGGTCGGGGGAGGAGGCAACGGGCGGATGAGGGCCGAGCCCGCCCTCGGGGTGCAAGTACCAGGGTTGAGGCACGGTCGGCGGCGGCCAGTCGTCCAGTTCCACCCAGCGCCGGGAGCCCATGACAAAGACCCGCACCGGATGCCGCCGGCCCCGGCCGGTCTGGCCGGCCACGTGGATGTCGAACCACTCGAGACCGTCGCGGAGGCTGGCGGCGAGACCGCCCGGACTCACGTGGGACCAGGGGCCGACGCAGAGGCGCACCTCCCGGCCCGCGTCCCGCAGGGCCCGGTAGTCGGCGATCTGGCCGGGCAGGAAGAGGTCGTACCAGCCACCGACCAGGCTGGCCGGCGCGGTGCCCTCCAGGTGGCGACCGAAGATCACCGGCTCCCACCAGGGGTCGCCGGGCTCCTCGTGGATCAGCCAGTCACCGAAGAAGTCCACGTGCTGTCCGACGGCGGCCAGGTCGGCGTCCCGCAGGGGCAGGACCCGGGCCCCCTTGTGCACCGCCCGCCGGGTGGCCAACTGGGACCTGAGTACCCGCAGGGGGGAGAGCTCCTGGTGGGACACCTGATGGATCCAGGCCAGGGCGGTCTCGAGGGCGAACGACCCCCCGGGATAGGTGACGGTGCCGGGGAAGTCCGACGCCGTCACCTCGAGGGCCGTGGCCCGGAGGTACGCCGGTGCCTCCTCACTCACCGCCCACTGGGTCAAGCCCAGGTAGCTCGGGCCGAAGGTGGCCAGCCGGCCGTCGAACCACGGTTGACCGGCGACCCAGTCCAGCGTGGTCCGTCCATCGGCCCGCTCGTTGCGGAACGGATCGAACCGGCCCTCCGACCCGAAGGTCCCCCGCACACTCTGGATGACCATCTGGTACCCCCGCTCGGCGAAGAGCCGGCCGACCATGCCCATCTGGCGCCGCCCGTAGGGGGTGCGGATCAGGACGGTGGGCACCTCCGCCAGCGGGCCGCTCGGGAACCAGTGATCGGCCAGGAGGACGGCGCCGTCGTCCATCTTGGCCGGGAGGTTCCGCTCGACCGACACCTGGTCGGTCCGGGCCGGCGCCAGCCCGGCCAGTCTCCCCAGGGCCTTGCTCGACAGTGTCACCGCCCCCCAGTCTGCCCGGTTCCCGTCCGTCCCGCCGGGCCGGGGCACGGGCCGGCCGGCCGGGTCCGAACCCGACCGGACAGGAGGCCCCGAGGCTCCCGGCGCTACCGCTCCCGCATGAGGCGGTCGAATTGCTCCCAGGTCATGCGCACAGGAATCTTGGCGCTCATCGGCGCCCAATCGATGGTGCCCTGGCTGATGCGGAGCTCACCCAGCTTCTCGCCGTCGCTCCGGACTTCGAAGACCACGTCGGCGTGCAGCACCACCTTGGTGGTCGGAATGCTCATCTCTACGTCGTGCGTCGGCACCGGGTCCCTCCTCGGTCCGCGCTCCCGTGTCCCTGCACACTACGCACGACCTCGATACCGTCGACGGGGCGTGCACCTCCACCCGTCGTCCCCGGAGCCCACGGATACCCGCCTGAAGGTGCTCCAGGAGAGGGCCCAACTCGCTACCCTGGACCGCGGGGCCGATCGGCCCCGTCGGTGCCTCAGGACCGACCCGGAAGGAGCGGCGTGACCGACCATGTGAAGGATCCGAACGCCGTCGCCCAGCTCGAACCCCGTCAGTACGCGGTCACCCAGGAAGGGGCCACCGAACCGGCCTTCGACAACGAGTACTGGGACCACAAGCAAGCCGGTCTCTACGTCGACATCGTCTCCGGCGAGCCATTGTTCGCATCGACCAAGAAGTACGACAGCGGCTGCGGGTGGCCGAGCTTCACCGCGCCGATCGAAGCCGACAATGTCGTCGAGGACGAGGACCGGAGCCTGGGCATGGTCAGGATCGAGGTCCGCTCACGCCACGGGGACAGCCACCTGGGGCACGTCTTCGAGGACGGGCCGGCCGAGGAGGGCGGACTGCGCTACTGCATCAACTCCGCGGCCCTACGGTTCGTCCCTTACGAGGACCTGGAGGCGGAGGGATACGGCAAGTACAAGACGTTGTTCGACAACCCACCGACAAGGCAGGAGGAATCCACATGAGCACCACTGAGAAGGCCATCCTCGCCGGAGGCTGTTTCTGGGGGATGCAGGATCTGATCCGGAGGCACCCGGGCGTGCTGTCCACCCGGGTCGGATACACCGGAGGCACCGTCCCGAACGCCACCTACGGCAATCACGAAGGGCACGCCGAAGCGATCGAGATCACCTTCGACCCGGCCGAAACCTCGTACCGCGACCTGCTCGAGCTCTTCTTCCAGATCCACGATCCGACGACGCTGAACCGTCAGGGGAACGACCGGGGAACCAGTTACCGGTCGGCCATCTTCTACCTCGACGACGAACAGCGCCGGATGGCCGAGGACACCATCGCCGACGTCGAGGCCTCCGGCCTGTGGCCGGGGAAGGTGGTCACCGAAGTGACCCCGGCCGGGCCGTTCTGGGAAGCCGAGCCCGAGCACCAGGACTACCTCGAACGGTACCCGCAGGGCTACACCTGCCACTTCCCGCGACCGGGCTGGGTGCTTCCCCACCGCAAGGACAGCGTCGCCCACTGAACCGGCGTCGGTGGTCCGACCCCGGCGCATGCTGACGGCCGAAGGCCCTTGTGGCCGGCCAGCTGCCCGGTTGCGGCGCCGGAGGCGACGACCTACAGCAGCTCGAGGACCCGTTCCGGCGGTCTGGCGATGACGGCCCGTTCGCCGAGCACGAAGATCGGGCGCTCCAACAGGATGGGGTGGCGGGCGATCGCCTCCAGGAGCTGTTCGTCGGAGGCGTCGCCCAGCCCGCCTTCGGTGTAGACCGGTTCGCCGGTGCGCATCATGGCCCGGGGGTCCTCGATGCCGAGCCGTTGCATGAGCCGGATCAGCTCGTCGACGGTGGGCGCGGTCTGGAGGTAGCGCACCAGGTCGGCATCGATGCCCTGCTCCTTGAGCAGCGCGTCCGCCGTCCGGCACTTCGAACACGAGGGATTGAAGTACAGGGCGGGCTCGGCTTCCACTCCCCCATCCTACGATCCCCGCTCAGGTCGGATCGTCGAGGTCGGGGGGATGGGCGGCGATCCAGGCGGTGGACGACCGCGGGACGACATGCTGGGAGAGGGCCGCCTTGTGAGCAGCCACCTGGCTCGGGGTCTGGGCGAAATTGAACGACCCGAGATAGTTGTAGGCGTTCTTGTCCGTGGCGTTGAGTGGCGGCACACCGAGCACATGCTCGGTGAAGGCGAGGATGCTGGCCCAGGTGGCCACGTTGTGATCGGTATGTCCCTTGATCACCCACGGCGAGATCAGGATCATCGGCACCCGGATACCCAGGCTGCTGGGGGGCGCCACCGCGTCGTAGAAGCACCCGCAGTCGTCCCACGACAGGAAGATGGCGGTCGACTGCCACTGGGGACCGTTCTCGATGGCCGAGACGACCTTGCCGATCCAGTTGTCCCCGGTGGCCATGGAGGTCCCGTTGTGCTGGGAGGTCGAGCCGCTCGGACCTCTGGCCGGCATGAGCAGCGAGAAGTTGGGCAGCGTCCCGTTCTTGGCGTTGGTGATGACGCTGGCCGTGGGCACCATGCTCTTGGCCTCGTTGGTGTACAGGCAGTCGGCAAAGGTCGGACAGGTGTCCCAGATGTAGTTTCCGTCCGACTTGTCGGCGCCGTAGATCTTGAAGGTCTCGCCCGCCTTCTTGAGGCTGTCCAGGATGGTCGGCACCCAGTGGGCGGGGCTCTTGCGCACCGCCACCGGCTCCTTCTTGACCTCGGGGCTGCCCTTGGGCGCCGGGACGCACGAGGGCTCCATCATGAACGGCGCCATCCCGGTCGCCGACCAGGGAGCGGTATCTCCCGAGTCGCATCCCCATCCCGGCCCGTTTCCCGACGGGTTGTCGCCGGAGAAGCCGTCGAGGTTGTTGGCGGTGACCAGCGCCAGGTGCTCACCCCAGCTGGGAACGGGGCCCGGCTCGAAGGTCATGTCGCTGATGGCAAAGGTCTTGGCCAGGGAGATGACGTTCTGCACGGAGGGGTTCGGTCCCCCGCCCGACAAGGTCGGCTGGTAGACCGAGTAACAGGCATACTTCGGGCCGCTGCACCCATTGACCTTGTCGAACCCGTCCATCTTGCCGCCGTCGATGGCCGTCGTCTGGCCCTTGATGCTGTGGTCGATGCTCGGGACCACGTCGGGGGCGGCGGACAGCGGGATGGTCTGGCCGGTCGACAGGGTGCCGGTGGTCGTCCCTGTGCACCGCGGGTGCTGGACGCAGAAGGCGCCGAGGATGTTGTTGAAACTGTGGTTCTCCTGCATGAAGATCACTACGTGCTTGATCGGCGTGGGAAAGGTGACGGCCGATGCCCCCGCCGGTTGCGAACTCGGACCCGGACTCAGGCCCGAGGCCGACACCGCGGCGATGGTCCCGACACCCAAGACGATGGCGGCCGATAGGGCCAGGCGGTGTCGCATCTCGTCCTCCTGATGGTGGCGCGCGGGAATGAGCAATCGGGCCGGGAGCCCGGGAGCGCAGCCACTCACGATGACCCGCAACAGACCGAACTGTCGCTCCGGACGTTCAAACGTCGGGCCGTCCGGCCGCGTTACAGGTCCGGGTCTCCGAGACGGACGTCCCGAGCGTTCCCATCGAGGAGGACGGCGCTTGGTCTCACCCCGGTCGGGCTGACGCCAGACGGGCCCGCACCTCCTCCGTCAAGCCCTCGATGACGAGTGCACTGATACGACCGTCCCGAATTTCGAAGGTGTCGACCACCGTGCTGTCGGTGCCGGCGATGTGCAGATCGATCTCCACCACCAGCCGGGCGCCGTCAATGCGGAACGGACCGGGCCGGGGAAGCAGATCCCCGTACCGGAACGCCCCCTCGTCGTAGAAGCGGACGATGGCGTCGGTCCCCCGGTAGATCGTGCCTTGCCCG
The DNA here is from genome assembly GCA_963812885.1 of uncultured Acidimicrobiaceae bacterium. Taxonomy (GTDB): domain Bacteria; phylum Actinomycetota; class Acidimicrobiia; order Acidimicrobiales; family RAAP-2; genus Bog-756. The sequence continues at coordinate 35,997 of CAWEWZ010000010.1, forward strand.
TCCAGCACGGCATCGGGGGTGAAGAGGCGGCCGAGGGCGGCGGTGTCTCGCATGGTGATGGCCAGGAAGTAGTCGGCGGCCACTGCGGCCGGTCCGCTCCATCGTGAGGGCAGCCCGTAGATGCGCCGGGCGTTGGCTCCGAGGATGCGGGCCTGGGCGTCGACTCCCAGCGGCTCGATGGTGCGACGGAGGGCCGCCACCGCCCCGGGGAAGGTGGCGTCGTGGTGGGGATAGTCGGATCCCCAGACCACCCGGTCCTGGCCGATGAAGGGCAACAGGGCGGGCAGGGTGGCCTCGTCGACCTCGAAACTGATGGCGCACTGGCGGGCGAAGTACTCGCTGGGCCTCATCGGCATCTCCGGGCAGAACCCGCCGAAGTTCTCGAACTGCTCGTCGAGACGTTCGAGCCAGAAGGGCACCCAGCCGCCGCCCGATTCCAGGAACACGAATTGCAGGTCGGGATGACGGTCGAGGGTCCCGAAGGCCATGAGCTGGGCGCAGGCCAGCATCTCCTCGAAGGAGTGCGAGACGGCGTGCAGGATCAGGGGATTGAAGGGCCGGTCCGAGCCCAGCGTGGGCACGATCACCGAACTCCCTTCGTGGATGGCGATCGGCACCCCGAGCTCCTCGGCGACACTCCATACCGGCTCGTAGGCGGTGTCCGACAGTGAGCGCCCCAGGCACGGATTGGGTCGCACGAATGCCGCTTTGAATCCGAGCTGGTCGACCGCTCTCCGCAACTCCCGCGCCGCCGCCTCCGGGTCCTGGAGGGGAAGCATGGCCGCACCGAACAGCCGGTCCGGATCGGCGGCGCAATAGGTGGACAGCCAGTCGTTGTAGGCGGAGGACACCATGGTGGCCGTGACCGGATCGGTGAGGGCCCAGAAGTAGAGCCCGATCGAAGGGTAGAGCACCGCCTGATCGATACCTTCGAGGTCCATGTCGACCAGACGGGCCGCCGGGTCGGAACCTCCCGGCTGGGCCTCGGCCAGGGAGGTGTACTGCGACGGATCGGCAAAGGTGGCGCCGGGGGTGGCCAGCGTCCCCAGGGGAACGGCGAGGATCTCGCGGTCGCCCACCATGACGTGCTCGTAACCGGAGGCATCGGATTGGATGCGGGGACGGTGGGCTTCGGGTAGGTGCGTCCAGGCCTCGAGCGGCTCGACCACATGGCCGTCGGCATCGATCACCGTCGCGGGAACGTGCACGCTGTCGCTCATGCCCCACCCCGGAGTGCCGCCACTGTGGCTCCCTTGTTCGTTCCGTCCGTGCCCGCCGCCGACGCTAATCCCACGATGCCGGGCCCGGGATCGCGTCGCCGGACCGTCCCCAAAATCACAACCGTGTAATCGCCGGCGGCTGCTCGTGCCCACCACGCCAAGGCCCTCCGCCTCCCGGGTGTCGCCGCGTCCCCGTCCCGAAAGTCGGCGGTGCGCCACGACGAAAAGTGTGGTCAGATTGACGTGGAGGGAAGCACATGACCTTGCGTAGGAGACCGCCCGGGAACTGAAAGGCGGAGTCGCCATGGAACAGCAGGCGGCAGTGAACGTCATCGATGCCGATCAGGCCGGAGCGTCGGATTCGGGGGGACCGCGGCCCGCCGGCAAGCGCGCCCCCGGGCCTCCGGCGGGCATCCGCAACGTCGCCCTGGTCGGCCACAACGGCTCGGGTAAGACCTCACTGGCCGAGGCGCTGCTGTTCGCCACCGGGGCCATCCCCCGCCGGGGGAAGGTCGATGACGGCTCCACGGTGAGCGACTTCGAGCCCGAGGAGATCAAGTACCGGATGTCGCTCTCGCTCGCCCTGGCCCCGTGCACGGTGGGCGACGTGAAGCTCAACATCATCGACACCCCCGGCTATGCCGACTTCTTCAGCGAGGTCAGGGCGGCCTGCTCGGTGGTGGACTCGGTGGTGGTGGTGGTGAGCGCCGTGGAGGGCATCGAGGCGCAGACCGAGGCCGTCTGGGACCTGGCCGCCGAGTTGGGTCTGCCCCGCCTGATCTTCGTCAACAAGCTCGATCGTGACCGGTCCAACTTCGACCGCACCCTGCACGATCTCCAGGATCGCTTCGGGGAGGGGATGGTGCCGTTGGAGCTGCCGGTGGCCGGCGATTCCGGCCTCCAGGGGATAGCCGACCTCCTCACCGACACCGTGATCAGCTACGAGAGCGGGACGCCGCGGTCAGGTCCGGTCCCGAGCGACCTGTACGCCACCGAACACGAGGTCCGTGAGCAACTGGTGGAGGGGATCGTGGTCGGTGACGACGAGCTCATGGAGCGCTATCTCGACGGAGACGACCTGTCGAGCGCCGAGATCGAAGGGACGCTCGCCACCGAGGTGGCCGAAGGGAAGGTGTTTCCGGTGGTGTGCGGGTCGGCCGCCACCGGGGTCGGCGTCGACCGCCTCGCCTCACTGTTGGCCGAGATCGCCCCGGCTCCCGAATCACGACCGCCGATCGAGGTCCTGGCCGGCGATTCGGTCCGGGAGATCCGCTGCGACCCGGGGGGCCAGCCCCTGGCCCGCGTGTTCAAGACCATTTCCGATCCCTACGTGGGGAAGATATCCCTCCTGCGTGTGCTGTCGGGAACCATCCGGACCGACAGTGTCCTCATCAATTCCCGCACCCACAGCGATGAGCGGCTGCACGGGCTGGAGCAGCTGCGGGGCAAGGAGGCCCACACCGCCAGCGAGGTTCGGGCCGGGGACATCGTGGCCGCACCCAAGCTGGCCGACGTCCTCACCGGCGACACGCTGGCGCCCAAGGGGGTGCCGGTGGCCGTCCCACCCCCGCCCGTCGAGCCGGTGGTCCTGTCCATCGCCATCAGGCCCAAATCCGAGGGCGACGAGGACAAGCTGATGATCGGGCTCCACCGGCTCCAGGAGGAGGATCCGGCCCTCGTCGTCGAGCGGGTCGACGAGACCCACCAGACCATCCTCTCGGGTACGGGCGAGACCCACCTGGCCATGGCCGTCGAGCGCCTGGCCCGGAAGTTCGGGGTCGAGATCGTCAGCGAGGACGTGCTCGTCCCTTATCGGGAGACGATCACCAGGTCGACCGAGGCGGAGGGCAAGTACAAGAAGCAGACCGGCGGCCACGGCCAGTTCGGGGTGGTGTCGATCCGCCTCGAGCCACTCGAGCGGGGCCAAGGGTTCGAGTTCGTCAATCAGGTCGTCGGCGGGGCCATCCCCCGGCAGTACATCCCGGCCGTCGAGCGGGGGATCATCGAGGCCATGGGGCACGGAGGGGTTCACGGCTTCCCGGTGGTCGACCTACGGGCCACGTGTCTCGACGGCAAGCACCACGCCGTCGATTCGTCGGAGATGAGTTTCAAGATGGCCGGGTCGCTGGCCTTCAAGGAGGCCATGGCCAAGGCCGGGCCGGTGCTGCTCGAACCGGTCTCGCTCCTCGAGGTGACCGTGCCGGTCTCCATGCAGGGTCATGTGCTCGGGGACCTGAACTCGCGTCGGGGACGGGTGCAGGGCACCGACGCCCTGGCCACCGACGCCCAGAGGATCACCGCTCTCGTGCCCCGGGCCGAGATCCGTCGCTACGCGGTGGATCTCCGGTCCCTCACCGCGGGGCGGGGCCGGTTCCGGGCAGAGCACGACCACTACGACGTGTTGCCGACCAACCTGGTTGACCGGGTGACCAAAGCCGCTGCCGGGTGAACCCGGCGAGTGTCGATGAGTGAACCGGCGGCCGGCTCCGGGTCGGCCAAGAGCCTGCCCCTCATCCTGGCCCGCGAGTTGGCCTCGAATCTGGCCACCCCCATGTTCCTGCTCGATGCCCGTGGCGTGCTGGTGTACTTCAACGAGGCGGCGGCGCGGCTCATCGGGAAGGAGTTCACCGACCTCGGGGAGATCCCGGCCGACCAGTTCGGCGAGTCCCTGCAGCTGGCCCGGCCCGACGGGCGACCCCTCGGGCTGCGCGATTCCCCGGCCGGGATCGCCTTCTTCCAGCGCCGGCCGGCCCACAAGACGCTGATGGCCACCTCGTACGACGGGGTGCGCCGCCAGTACGAGGCCACCGCCTACCCGCTCTTCGGGTCGGAAGGAGAGATGCACGGCGTCTTCGCCGTCTTCTGGCAGGACCCGTCCGGGACCCGCACCAGCTGATGCAGGCGCGGGTGTGGGGATGCCGGGGATCGATCGCCGCCCCCGGGCCCGACACGGTCAAGTACGGGGGCAACACGTCGTGCGTCGAGGTCCGCCTGGCCAGCGGGCACGCACTCATCCTCGACGCCGGGACCGGTATCCGACCCCTGGGTGTCCTGATGCAGAAGGATCTTGCCACCGAGCTGCACATCCTGCTCACCCATCTCCATCTCGATCATCTGCAGGGCCTCGGGTTCTTCCGCCCGCTGTTCGTCCCCGGGCTCGACATCCACGTCTGGGGACCGACCTCGCCGGTGCAGCACCTGTCCGAGCGCATCGCCATGTACCTGTCCCCGCCCCTCTTCCCCCTCCGTCTCGAGGACATCCCCTCGAACCTCACCTTCCACGATGCCACCGACGAGTTGATCACCATCGGCTCGGCCACGATCCGATCGGCCAAAGTCACCCACCAGGGCCCGACCCTGGGCTACCGGATCGAGGAGAACGGCCGTGTGCTCGTCTACATCCCCGATCACGAGCCGGCCCTGGGCACCGATCTCTCCTCCATCCCCGAGACCTGGATGAGCGGACACGTCATCGCCGACGGCGCCGATGTTCTCCTCCACGATGCCCAGTACCGTGACGAGGAGTACGAGTCCCATATCGGCTGGGGTCACTCGAGCGTCGACGCCACCATCCAGTTCGCCCAGAAGGCAGACGTGGACAATCTCATCCTCTTCCACCATGATCCGTACCACACCGACTTGGAGCTCGAGGTGCTGCTTCAGGAGGCCCGGGCGAAATGGCTCGGCATGGAGGACCGGATCAACCTGGCCTTCGAAGGCATGACCATCACGCTCGAAGGCACGTCCCCAGTCCATGTCGAGCAGGCGGTCTGAGCCGGCCGGGAAGCTCCGATCCGTGTGTCGTTGACTGCGGTGTGTAGCGGGTTGCGCGCGAGAAGCGAGGTGGCGGTCGCATTTCCGCCGTTTCGTGGTTGAATTGCGGAGTCGGGCCGTGGGCAAAATGGACGGTGGACCGTGAGACGGCGGCACCCAGGAGCGGAAGGGTCAGGCTGATGGGCGGAGCAAGCAAGAAGAGCCTTCGGGCTGTCCTGGCCGGGGCACTGCTGTTCGGCGGTTCCCTGGCCGCCACGGTGATCGGCGGTGCGACCCCGGCGTGGGCGCAGAGCTCGGTCACCTTGTACGTGGCCTCGGGAGGAACCGGCGATTGTACGAGCCAGGTCAATGCCTGCGGCTCACTGGCCACCGCCCTCTCCACCGGCACGAGCAACTCGAACTCTGGTGACGACGTGACCATCAATGTCGGAGCCGGCACCTTCGACGAGAACGACATCTTCGACGCCGCGGCACTCAACTCGTTGACCATCACCGGGGCCGGGGCGTCATCCACCATCCTGGACGGGACCGAGACCGGCAACGTCCTGATCATTGCGGGCGGTACCGTGAACATCAGCGGGGTCACCATCGAGAACGGCAGCAACGGCGACGACGGAGCGGGCATCGACAGCTGCGACGCCAACGCGGGTTGCGTGGTCACCATCTCCGACTCGACCTTCTCCGATAACAATGCCCCGGCGTGGGGCGGCGCCATCGACAACGGTGACAACGGGGGGAACGGCACGCTGACGGTCACCGACTCGACCTTCACCGACGACACGGCCGGCGCCAACGGCGGGGGCGCCATCGACAACGGCGCCAACGGCGGCGGCGGCACCGTCACCGTGTCCGGATCGACCTTCACCGACGACTCGGCAGCGCCCAGCGGGAGGGGTGGCGCCATCGACAATGCCGATGACAACGGCAGCGGCACGGTGACCGTCTCCGGCTCGACCTTCACCGGCAACACGGCCGGCGGGGGCGGGGGTGCGATCGCCAACGGAAGCGACGGCGGCGACGGCAACCTGACCGTCTCCAACTCGACCTTCTCCGACAACTCGGCCACCGACGGTGGGGCGATCGACAACGCCGACGCCTCGGGCAGCGGTACGACCGCGGTCTCCGATTCGACATTCTCGGGCAACACCGCGTCGAGCGACGGTGGGGCCATCGACAACGCCGACAACTCCGCTCACGGTTCGACCACGGCCACCAGTTCGACATTCTCGGGCAACGGCGCCAGCGGGAGTGGTGGAACCGTGGACAATCCCGGGAACGGCGACAGCGGACCGGCCTCGTTCGGAGCCAGCATCCTGGTCGGGGCGACGGCCGGCGGGGAGTGTGGGGGAGCAGTCACCGACCTCGGCTACAACATCGACGACGGCAGCACCTGTAACTTCAGCGGCCCGTCGCTCTCCAACACCGCGGCCGATCTCGACTCCTCCGGCCTCCAGAACAACGGGGGACCGACCCAGACCATCGCCGTCGAGCCGGGGAGTCCCGCCATCGGCCTGGTGACCAACGCGCCGCAGTGTCCGGCCACCGATCAGCGGGGGGCGGCGAGGCCGACATCCGGAGCGTGTGACGCCGGTGCCTACGACACCAATGGAACCCCGTTCGACCCCTCCGTCTCATCGGTCACCATCACCGGGGGCCTGATCACCCCCACGGTGACCATCTCCGGATCCGGATTCGGCAACCGGGCGGACCTGGGCGCTCCGGCACCGGCCACCGCCTGCTCGAATACCAACACCGGCTCGGACTACGACAACTTTTCCTTCTCCGACGTGACCGCCGGGTGGCTGGCCGGTGGCGGCGACAACTGCATCGGGGTGTCCGTCTCGTCCTACTCGAGCACCCAGATCGTGGTCACGTTCGGCAACGGCTACGGCAACGGATACGGCAACAATCAATACGGCGCCCTCGGCTATGGCGACGGCCTTCAGGTGAACGTGCTCGGCGCCCCCTTCAGCGGCTCTGTCCCCGCCTACTCCCCGGCCCCGAGCATCTCCTCGGTCGCCATCAGCGGGGGCCTCGCCACTCCGACGGTGACGGTCACCGGTTCCGGATTCGGCACCGAAGACGACCTCGGTTCACCGGTGCCCGCCTACTGCGGCAATACCGGCTTCGACTATGACAACAACTTCTACCTCCTCGACGGGTGGGGGGCAGGTCAGGGATCGGGACCGTTCGGGGACTGCACCGGGGTGTCCATCACGTCGTACTCGAATACTCAGGTCACCTTCACCTTCGGGAGTGGCTACGGGACCGGCAACAACCAGTACGGCGTCCTGTCCCCCGGCGACAGCTTCCAGATGAACGTGCTCGGCACCACCTTCGACGGCACCGTCCCGTACCCGGCCAGCCCCACCATCGGGGGGGTGACCTTCGGGGGCGATCCCAGCAACCCGACGGTCACCGTGTCGGGGTCCGGATTCGGCACCTCGAGCGACCTCGGCACGCCGGGCACCCCCGGTTGCAGCGGATCAGGCTCTGACTACGGCAACCTCTTCTACTTCTCCGACACCACCGGCTCGTGGCAGGCCGGACAGGGAACCGACTGCACCGGGTTGGTCATCTCGTCGCACTCGAGCACCCAAATCGTGTTCACCTTCGGTGACCAGTACTCCGTGTTCGGCCCGATCGCCAACGGCGACAGCTTCTCGATGACGTTGTTCGGGGTCACCTTCAACGGCACCGCCTCGCTCGGGACGGGCTACACCTGCACCGTCTCCGGCATGTCGGGGACCACCAGCTTCCCGGTGGTGGAGTCCGAATCCCCGGCCCCGCCGGCCAGCATCGACGCCGGGGGGACCTTCCAGACCGCCCCGGCGGCCCGGGTGACCATCCCGGCCACGGTGGTCAACCACTTCCGCAACCTCGGAGCCACCTCCCTCACCATCGCCTCCCAGTCGACCGGTCTCGACGGACGGACCTCGGTCGGTGGTCCGCTGAGCGGGGCGGTCAATCCCAATGTGGAGACGGCCTCGGCCTCCAACCTGCCCCAGAGCGACTCCGCCCTGACGGCCGGGGTGCCCTACTCCTACAGCACCGCCTACAACCCGGTCACCTTCCAGACCGGCCCGGGGCACGGAAGGGTCTTCATCACCCCCGGGCAGATCAGCGCCGAGGTCACCTTCGTGATCCACGGGACGGCCACCCCCGAGGACATCAACTGCTCCCCACCGTCGGGAGTGGCCGCCCTGGGCTCGACCACGGTCGATCCGCCGCCGCCCACACCCACCTTCCAGATCCCGGGGTCCACCCCACCCCTCCAGAACCAGGTCAGTTCGGGCACCGACGGCGGCTGGGGGGCCACGGTCGCCAACACCTCGACGGCCTCGGTCACCGGGCTCACCGCCAGCGTGCGGGTGACCGACGGGGGGGCGCCGGTCACCTTCGATCTCACCGGGATGGCCGCCTCGGGGACCAGCTGCTCGAACGCCGGGTCGGGCAAGCTCAGCTGCGTGATCGGGACCCTGGCCGAGGGGGGCTCGGACACCCTCGACGTGCTGGTCAACACCACCGGCCTGGCCGGCTCGGTGGCCATCACCGGTTCGGCCACCGTCTCCTCGACCAATGCCGGGTCCCACGCGACCACCCTGTCGACCATCAGGGTGGTGGTCGTCCAGGGAGGCAACGGGACCAAGGCGGTGGCCACCCCCGGGACGGCCCTGCTCAGCACCAAGAAGTCACTCAAGCAGGCCAAGGCCAAGGTCTCGTTGACCCTGCCCAAGGCCAAGATCAGCAAGAAGGCGGGTGCCGGTGCCGCTGGACCCTCGGCCGGGACCGCCACCGTCAGCCCCCCGCCGGTGGCGGTCACCCTCGAGTCGCTCGCCCCCTCGGCGGAGCCCGCCCTGTGCCCACCCACCGGGACCTCCAAGTGCGAGGGCAACATCGTCCAGGCCTTCGGCAACTTCTCGGCCTACACCTCCAAGCTCCACCCCATCGTGGCCGTGGTCCAGTTCTTCTACGGCATCCACGTGCCGCAAGGGTCGGTCTACTTCCTCAAGCCCAACGGCAAGACCGTCAAGAAGCTGTCCACCTGCACGAAGACCTCGACCGGCTTCACCACCCCGTGTGTGTTCGGCAAGGAGCAGGTCCTCGGCTCGGCCGCCCACGACACCGTCTACGCCCAGGACACCGTCTACTTCACCGGCAACGACCCGGCCATGGGGCGGCGGTGAGCACGGTCTTCTGAGTATGGTGGGCGACCGTCATGTTCTACGTCATCATCTTCTCCATCCTGGCCGTCGTCCTCGTCGTCGGAGGCATCGCCGGCATGTCGCGCCGCCGGAAGGCTCTCGAGCACGAGGAACCTCATCACGTGACCACCAATGCCACCCGCCGCAACCGTAAGCAGCAGCGGACACAATCGCGCCAGGCCCGGCGCAAACGGCACTGATCGAAGTGGCTGGTGGCACGCCGGCCCGGGCATCTTCGAATCGGCCGCCGGTCAGGTCAACTCACAGCCCGGCGGCCACTGCCCCCATCAGGAACAAGAAGTTGTCGGCGTAGAATTGCTGGCGCACGTCCTCGCCGGCGTCGCCCAGTGAGGCCTCGAAGCGTTCGAGCGGCCGTCGGCCCCCCTCCACATGGGGATAGTCCGACGAGAACATGACCAGATCGGCTCCGGCCTGGTCGATGATCCAACCGACGTCCTCGGTGGGATAGGGGGTGAAGCGGATCTGCCGGTGGACGTACTCCGAGGGCCGCAGGTCGAGGGCACGGAGCCGGTCCTCGTGGCGGGCGAAGGCCTCGAAGGCCGACTCCATCTGGCGCAGCCACGAGGGGACCCAGATCGCCCCCTGCTCGATGACGCCGATCCGCAACTGCGGGAACCGATGGAGCACACCGTCGAAGATGAGGGTGGCCAGCGTCTGGGCCGGTGGTCCGGGGATGGCCATGTAGTCGACCGAGCGGAAGTTCTCGTCGCCCCCGTGGAAGTCGGGGGGCACGGGGAGCCCGTTCACGAAGTAGTGGGGGTCGAGCAGATCCCCGGTCCCGCCGACGTGGATGACGACGGGCACCCCCGCCTCCTCGGCCCGGGCCCACACGCCGAACAGATCGGTGTGGCTGGGCGAGTACGCAGGAGGGCACCCCGAGGCCACCAGCAGCGCGGCGGCGCCGTCGGCCAGGGCCTGCTCGGTGATCTCGACGGCCCGGGCCGGGTCGGCCAGGGGCACGTAGCAGGCGGGGAGGAGGCGACGGTCGACCGAGCAGAACTCGAGCATGCCCCGGTTGTGGGCCCGGGCGGCGGCGTAGGCCAGGTCGAGGTCGCCGGCGTGCTCGAGGTCGTGCAGGCGACCGTTGTGGAAGGTGTTGAACAGCAGCTGACTTCGGAAGCCCAGGAGATCAAGGGCCCGGGGCCGGTCCTCGGCGATGAACGAGCCGGTGGCGGCGAAGTTCTTCCGCGCCATGATCTCGGCGTCCTCGACGGCCCGGTACTCGGTGGAGGCGTGGCGCTCCCGCAGGCGGTCGAAAGTGGCCAGGAGATCCGCCCGCTGCTCGGCGGGACTCCCGGTCTGGCGCAACTCGTTGCCGCCGGGATAGGTCAGGACGGGCAGGGCATCACGGAAGCGGGCCTCGGCGTGGTCCCGGAGCCAGGTGGGGGTCTCCATGATGTGTGCGTCGGCGTCGTGGATGATCCGACCTGTGGCGTACGGCATGGCCTCCACCCTTCGCGTTGTCGAACACCCGCGGACCAAGAGTACCGCCCCGCTCGAACGGTCTCCGATCGTCAGCGGAAGACCACCTCGAGTTGGCGCGGGCCCCGGACCTGTCCCCCGGCCCACAGGACCTCGGCCCCGTCGGCCAGATGGAAGACGGGCACCCGGGCCAGCCACTCCTCGAGGGCGACCCGCAATTCCATCCGGGCCAGGTTGGATCCGGCACATCGGTGGATACCGGTGCCGAAGGCCACGTGGCGGTTGTGCTCGCGATCGAGGAGTACCTCGTCGGCTCTCGGGAAGACCGCGGGGTCCCGGTTGGCCGCCGGGAAGTTGAGCAAAATCTTGTCGCCCTGCTTCATCGGACATCCGTTGACGTCGATGTCCTTGGTCACCAGTCGGGCCATGGTCACCGGCGAGTAGGCCCGGAGAAGCTCCTCGACCGCCGTATCCATCAGTGAGGGATCGGCAACCAGCCGATCCCGGTCGTCGTCGTGGGTGGCCAGGTGCCACAGCGAAGCACCGATCGCACTCCAGGTGGTGTCGATGCCGGCGATCGTCGTCAGCATGGCCATCCCCAGGATGACCATGTCATCGACCGGATCGCCGTCCACGTCGGTATGCAGGAGGTAGGTCAGCAGGTCGTCGCCATCGGAGTCGCGTCGCTCGTTGATCCGGTCCCAGAGGTAGTACCCGATGCCGAACATCCCCCGCTGGACCCGGTCGGGGTCGTCGGCGAACTCCAGGGCGTCCCGGACCCACCCGGTGAAGGTGTCGGACAGCTCCTCGGGGATGCCGAGGATCGAGCCGATCACCCGTACCGGAATCTGCTGGGCATAGCCCGAGGCGGCGTCGGCCCGGCCTGCGGTCAGGTGCGTGTCGATCAGCGATCGGCACAAGGCCCTCGTCATGGGCTCGTAGGACTCCACCCGGGCGTGCGAGAACCACGGCAGGAGCAGCCGGCGTGTCCAGGTGTGCAGCGGTGGATCGGAGGTGATCGGGGGGAGGCCGTAGGTGAGGATGGGAGTTTCGGGTTCCTCCAGTGCGTCGATGACGCTGGTGTTGGCCGAGCTGAAGTGTTCGATGTCCCGGGCCATGCCGGTGACGTCGGCGTAGGTGGTCGGAAGCCAGGCCCGTCCTCGACGATCGGTCCGGGCGATCGGACAGGTTCGGCGCAACTCGTCCCAGCGGGGGAAGGGATCGAGCACATACGACTCATCGAGGACATCGAAATCCGAGGTCCAGTCGTCAACCGGCTCAGTTCTTGCCATCTGCCGCTCCCGACATCCAGGTAGGTATGCAGCTGCCCTACCAGTATGCCGAGTCGGCCGCGGTTCCGCCGAGTGAGCGCCCGAGGCGTGGCCGGCGCCGATTGCGGAGCGCTTGAGTCCGGGGTGGGCAACCCCACGAAGGCGTCGAAATCGGCCACCCGCTGGGTGTCGAGGTTGACCTCGTCCAGCATGACCCTGCCCCAGCGCAGCCGCACGTACTGCACTCCATGGTTGGCCTACACGCCTGGCCGGAGTCATCGCGCACCGAGTCACCGAAGACGACACAGGTGCTCCTGTTCCAAGGAGGCCCACTGACGACGACGTCGAGCACGACAAGCTGTGGTCTGAGCGCGGCGAAGCGCTTGAAACCATGACTCGATCGACGGTGGTCAGTGGTGTCGATGGCCCAGTCAGTCGGACAGCTGCCCGACCAGGATCTCCAGGTCACCAAGCGACCGAAGGGTGTCGTTGAGGTGGGTGCAGGTGGAGGGTCCGGTGAACTCCCGCCGAACCCGGGTCCGGAGCTCGGCGATGGCCATGCCCGACAACCGCTCGGCGCTGGCCACCGCCCCTGGGCACTCCATCCACGGGAGCACGCGGGCCTCAGCCGAGATGTCGAGGACCAGACCGGCGACGGGGTCGAATCCGCCGGCGGCCGAGTACTCGTGGACGACCCACTCGGCTCCATCCTGGTCCATGTGGCTGTCCCGGAAGTGGGCGTCGAAGCGGTGCGCCTCCCCGGGGCCGCCGGGGCCGACCACGTCGATCCGGCGGCGACGGCGCATGGCGTGGGGAGGAAGCGGGGACAGGTCGTGCCAGGCCAGCGGATCATCCTGGCGCTCGAGCGCCGGGGCCGGCGGTCCCGTTGACACCGGGATCTCGCCCTTCGAGCGGACGGTCACCATCAGGGTGGCGTCGTGGGCCCACCCGGCGCAGAGGTCGTCCTGGGAGGCCAACATCCGGGCCAGGCCCGACGTGTCTCCGGCATCGCCTCCGGCCCGAGGTTGCGGGCGGTCGAGCGCGCCGGACCTCTGGGCCGAGTAACCCGAGACCAGGACGGCCCCCGGCAGGTCGTCCAACAACAGATGGAGCAGGGTGCCCGCCTCGCGCTCACCGGGGCACGCCGCATTGACCCGGGCCCGGAAACCGGGTCCGACCGCGCCCCCGACCAGCTGTTCGAGGCCGGCGAGCGTCGGAGACGAGGCGATCGAGAGAACCTGCCAGTTCGAGCTGTCGACCCGCAGCGAAAGATCGACCTGGTTGATCACCACCGAGGTGGCATCCGAGGTCGTCCGGATATCGCGCCCCCGGGCCGTCACCACCAGATCACCTCGGAATCCGTCCGGTCGCGCCGTGTCGATGGAGGACGTCCGACGAACCGAGCCGGGGCGCCGTTCGATGGTGGCCGACAACCGGATCGCCGGGACCGCTGGCTTCGGGGAGGAACAACATCAGTGTCGACGATAGCGGTGCGGCGTGCGGCTCCTCGCTCCTGCGCTCAGCGAAACTCGAACGTCCGATGTGAGCCGCGAGACTCGGGGCCGGCCGTTCTGTGGAGCCCCCTGGTGGGGCATGCCTCGAGCTCGCGGTCAACGCAGACCGTGATCGGGGGGGACGTCCGTGACGTGCGATCCCGACTCGCACGCTGGCGGCGGGAACCGCGCACCTCTTTCCTGCTACTTTCGTCGGGACCAAGATGGATGGGGCAGTCGGCGATGCGGTCCGTACCCGCCATTGCTCACGAGAGGGGATCCTGAATGAACAAGCGCACGATGAGCCGGAGGGCGGTCGTCGCCGGGGTGGCACTCCTGGGGGTGGGCACCTTGTTGGTGCAGTATGCACCGTTCGCCTCGGCGTCCAAGCCGGGTGCCACTCGACCGTCAGCACTGCCGGCGGTCCGCCACGTGTTCGTGATCATGCTCGAGAACAACGGCTACGCGGCCACGTTCGGATCACCGACCAAGGACCCCTATCTGGCCAAGACCTTGCCGAGCAAGGGTGCGCTCCTCAAGAAGTACTACGGGATCGGTCATTACTCCAACGACAACTATGCCGCGTTCATCTCCGGTCAGCCGCCCAACTCGGACAACCAGCTCGACTGTCTCATCTTCCGGGTTTTCCAACTTCCCGTCCGGAGACGGACAGACAGGCGGAATCCAGCAGGGGAAAGGATGCGTCTTCCCTGCCCCGGTCACGACACTGTCCAATCAGCTCACGGCGAAGGGGTTCACCTGGAAGGGCTATGAGGAGGACATGGGCAACGATCCGACACGAGACGGAGGGCTCACCTGCGGCCATCCGAAGCTGGGAGCCAAGGACCCGACCTCCGCCGCGGAGAAGAGCGACGGTTACACCACCCGGCACAATCCCTTCATGTACTTCCACTCGATCATCGACAACACCACGACGTGCAACAAGGATGTGGTCCCCATGGGGAGCACGACGGGAAAGATGCCGACCGGCACACCGAAGGGGGCAACCGGCCTGGCCACCGATCTCAAGTCGGTGGCAACCACCCCGAACTTCAGCTTCATCACCCCCAACCTGTGCGACGACGGTCACGACTATCCCTGCAAGAACACGACAGGCGCCGGTCAAGGCGGGGGCTCGTCGGTCGGCGATATCAACAAGTGGCTCAGCACCTGGGTGCCGATCATCCAGGCCTCGGCCGCGTACAAGGACAACGGCCTCATCGAGATCACGTTCGACGAAGCCGAGCAGCCGAAGCTGGACACGACGGCCTGCTGTGGCGAGACCAAGGGGCCGGCCGCCGATAGCGGTGGCAACGGGATCAGAGGTCCCGGGGGCGGCGTGGTGGGTGGAGTGCTGCTTTCCCCGTTCATCAAGGCGGGCACCGTGGTGACCAAGAGCCTCAACCACTACTCCTCCTTGGCGTCAATCGAGGATCTCTTCGGGTTGGCCCGACTGGGCGAAGCCAAGACGGTCACCTCGAACTTCGACACCGGCGTCTTCAAGTAACGAACGACCCCAGGTCTCCGGCGCACTCAGGTCGGTGCGCCGAAGACCGGCGACGCTCGCCGAGCACAGCTCATCGGGGCCGAGGTTCGTTCTCCTGACCACGCAACGGGCCCAGGAGATCGGCGGAAACACCCGCCGGTTCCGGCCAGATGAGGTCGGTGAGATGACCGACCACGTCGGCGCGGCTCATGGTGCGATGTTCGAGCCAACGGTCGGTGGCGGCACGGACCATGCCGACGATGCCGAAGCCCCAGATCTCCGCGGCGCCGGACTCGACACCCGCTTGCTCCATCAGGTCGGCGATCACGCCGGTGGCGTGGAGGCCGACGATGGTGACGTAGTCCTCCAGATCCCGATGCCGGGTGACAAACCGGTACAACTCCGGACGGGATTCGATGCCACCGACGTAGGCATCGATGCCGGCCGCCAGCTTGGCCCGAGGGGTCGGCGCGGCGTCGATGGCGATCGTCGTCTCGCTCACCACCTGTTCGGCGGCGGTACGTCCCACCTCGAGGAACAGGTCTCCCCTGTCCTTGAAGTAGCGGTAGAAGACCGGCTTGGCGATGCCCGACGCCTTCGAGATGTCGTCCATTCCGACATCGGCACCGAGATCGGACACCACGGCCATGGCGGCGGCGATGAGTTCCCGACGCCGGGTTTCCCGGTGGGCCTTCCAGCGCTCGCTCCGACCGTCCCGTCTCGACGAACCGGAGGTCCGGCGGCTCGACCGATCGGTGGTGGTAGTGGTCTTGCCCATCGCTCTCCTCAACTCGATCACCTGTCGCCGTCCTCCGCCGCCATCGGCGGCCCGGCCACGGTGGGCTGCCGACTCGGCGACAGCACCGTCACCGGCCAGTCTGGCCCACCTCTTGGCCCGAACCATGGTTGCATGTTATATGTTACGGGTAGTAACATATAAAGCAACTCACCGCTCGGAGCCGCCATGCGTGTCCGTACCAGCCTGCCCAGACCGGGGAGCCATTCCGAGTCCGACCCATCGGCGAACTGCGCCGGCGGCACCCGCGCCGGTCCTGGCCGTGCCGCCAGGTTGGCCCGGAGCGCGATCACCCGGATGACCACCCCACTCCTGCCGGATGACTACCTGCATCTGGTGAATCCACTGTGGACGGCCCGCGAGCTGCGGGGGGAGATCGTCGAGGTGGTCCCCGAGACCCGCGACACCGCCACCCTGACCATCAAGCCCGGCTGGGGTTGGAACTTCAACTACCGGGCGGGCCAG
This sequence comes from uncultured Acidimicrobiaceae bacterium, assembly GCA_963812885.1. GTDB lineage: Bacteria > Actinomycetota > Acidimicrobiia > Acidimicrobiales > RAAP-2 > Bog-756. The sequence continues at coordinate 52,150 of CAWEWZ010000010.1, forward strand.
TACGTCGGGATCGGTGTCCACCTCGGCGGCAAGTGGCACTGGCGCTCCTATTCCATCAGCTCCTCCCCTGCCGATGGCCGGCCGAGAGGCCGTCGCAGCCAGCTGACGATCACCGTCAAGGCCATGCCGGAGGGCTTTCTCTCGCAGCACCTGGTCCGGGGGCTCGAGCCCGGGACCATCGTTCGCCTGGCCCTGCCCCAGGGCGAGTTCGTGCTGCCCGATCCCCCGCCGGCAAAGATCCTGTTCTGGACCGGGGGGAGTGGCATCACACCGGTGATGTCCATGCTCCGCACCCTGGACGGTCGAGGCACCATGCCCGACGTGGTCCACATCCACTCCGCCCCGACGATGGACACGGCTATCTACCGCCGGGAGCGGCTCGCCCTTTCGGCGCGGCACGGTGGGCTCCGGCTGATCGAGAACTTCGACGACCAGCACGGCATCCTCGATGCCGACCGTCTGGCCGACGTCTGCCCCGATTGGAAGACCCGCCAGGCCTGGGTATGTGGGCCCGCTCCGATGCTGGCCGCCGCCGAGAACCACTGGAGGGATGCCGGACTCTCAGACCAGCTCCACGTCGAGCGGTTCTCCGCCGTACGCACCACGTCGGCCGAAGGCGGCCGGGTCACGTTCGCGGCGTCCGGAAAGACGGCGGATGTCGACGGCGCCACCACCCTGCTCGAAGCCGGAGAGGCCGTCGGCATCCAGATGCCGTTCGGCTGTCGCATGGGGATCTGCCACTCCTGCATCGTTCCGTTGCACAAGGGCGTGGTGAAGGACCTGCGGACCGGCGTGGAGCACCACCCGTACGCCAACGTACAGACCTGCATCACCGCCGCAGCGGGTGATTGCCTACTCGAGATCTAAGGAGGAACGCAGATGGCCATTGCCGACATCGCCACATTTACCCATCTCAGTGACGCCGACGTTGAAGCGCTCGGTCGCGAGTTCGACGCCATTCGTCACGATATCGAGGAGTCCCTGGGGGCCGAGGATGCCGCCTACATCGAACGGATGATCTCCATCCAACGGCGGCTCATGGTGGCGGCCCGGGTGATCCTGTTGGCCAGCGGGTTCCCCCCGGCCTGGGTGGTCGGGACCGCCTTGCTGGCCGCCGGAAAGATCCTCGAGAACATGGAGATCGGACACAACGTCCTCCATGGGCAGTGGGACTGGATGAACGATCCGGAGATCCACTCGGGCACCTGGGAGTGGGACAACGCCTGCCCGGCGGATCAGTGGAAGCATTCTCACAACTTCGTCCATCACACCTTCACCAATGTCGTGGGCAAGGACAATGACGTCGGGTACGGCATCCTGCGGATGACCAGCGACCAGACGTGGCATCCGGCCAATCTGGGGCAGCCCGTCTACAACGCCCTCTTGGCCTTGCTCTTCGAATGGGGGGTCGCCCTGCACGATCTCGACATCGTGGCCATCCGCCAGCGCCGGAAGGACCCGACCGAGCTGAAGTCCCAGCTCAAGGGGATATGGCGCAAGGTACGTGGCCAGGTGGTCAAGGACTACCTCGTCTTCCCGCTGTTGTCCGGTCCCAATGCGGTGACCACCCTGGCGGCCAACGTGACCGCCAATCTGGCCCGCAACCTGTGGTCCTACACGATCATCTTCTGCGGGCACTTCCCGGACGGCGCCGAAACCTTCACCGAGGAGGAGCTCGAGGGCGAGACCAAGGCCGAGTGGTACCTGCGCCAGCTCCTCGGCTCGGCCAACTTCGAGGGAAGCCGGCTGCTGCAGGTGATGGCCGGCAGTTTGGGCTACCAGATCGAACACCACCTCTTCCCCGACCTCCCGAGCAACCGCTACCCCGAAATCGCCCAGCGTGTCCGGGCACTGTGCGAAACCTACGGCCTCCCCTATACGACCGGACCCCTCCACCGGCAGTACGGCCAGACCCTGAGAACGATCCTCAGGCTCAGCCTGCCGACCGCGTCGACCGGCCCGGTCCCCTCGACGCCGCGTCCTCGACGAGCCGACCCTCAGGAACGCGGCCACCCCCTCGGACCTCCGACGACCGAGGCCGCCGTGGCCTGAGCCGTCGCCGTCGCGGGTGGCGACCGGTGGGTACCGCCCGGTCCCGGTCGTCATTCATATTGAGTACTGAGCACCATCGATCACCCCCTACCGCGAGCCCATCTCGCCGGGTCACCGTTCCCCGCTTCGGAGGTTCGCTGGTTTAAGAGCGACCCCCGGGGGTAAATCCCGGCTCAGAAAGGGGGGAATCCATGGCCCCGCGTCTCGACGAAGGCAGCGGCATGGGGGTGGTCGGAGACAACGAGCGTGGTCTTTGGTACGCCGACGTGTCCGGGTGGGGTGTCGACGGGATGCGGAACGCGGGGGGCAAGGTCGTGGCCGCGCTCGGTGTGCTCGGCGACATCTTCGCCATGCTCTGCGACGCGGTGTGGTCGACGGGCAGCGCCATCGTCCACCGTCGATTCTCGTGGTCGGAGTTCGCCGAACAGAGCTGGTTCCTGGCCTCGGTGACCATTCTCCCCACCATCCTGATCGCCATCCCCTTCGGCCTGGTCCTGGTGCTGGAAGTGGGAGGGCTGGCCGTCCAGATCGGTGCCAATACCGTGGTCGGCGCGGTGGACGCCATCGGCATCGTCCGGGAGGCGGCGCCCGTGATCACGGCGATCATCCTGTCCGGGGCGGGTGGCTCGGCCATCTGCTCCGACCTCGGATCCCGCACCATGCGCGACGAGATTTCGGCCATGTGGGTCATGGCCGTGGATCCGGTCGAACGGCTGGTGGCACCCCGGGTACTGGCCACCGTGGTCGTGGCCCTGTTGCTCAACGGGGTGGTGGCCTTCGCCGGCATCCTGAGCGGCTACCTGGCCGCCGTGTTCATCCTCCACACCAGCGCCGGTGGGTTCCTGAACTCGTTCAGCGCCTTCGCCCAGCCGGCCGACGCCATCGAGTCGATGTTCAAAGCCGGCCTCTTCGGCCTGCTCGCCGCCGTCGTCGCCTCCCACCAGGGCTTGAACGCCAAGAGGGGGCCGGCCGGGGTCGGTGAAGCCGTCAATCGATCGGTGGTCATCACCGGCATCGGCCTGTTCATCCTCAACCTCCTGGTGACCGACGTGTTCCTGGCCATCGTTCCCCCGAGGATCCTCTAGTGGGACCCCGATGAGCGGTTTGCCGCTGGCCGGAAAGCCGTCGGGGCGCCGGGCCATGGGAGCAGTGGCCGGTTGGGTGGCGTTCCACTCGGTCAATGTCGGATACCGCGTCCGCAACCAGTTCGTCTGGCTCGGCGAGCTGTTGGTCTTCATCGTCAAGATGATCCGCGCCGTGCCCGACGGTCCTGCGTTACCACCGCCGGGAGCTGTGGCGACTGATCGCCGAGGTGACCTTCGGCGGGGGGATCCTGGCCATCGCCGCCAGCACCATCTTCGTCTCCGCCCTTCTGGCCTCGGTGGTCGGCGTCCAGCTCGGGATCGAAGGTCTGCAGGGCCTCAACATCATCGGCCTGGCCCCTCTGGCCGGCCTGCTCTCCGCCTTCGCCAACACCCGGGAGTTGGCTCCGCTGCTCGCCGGCTACGGGTTGGCCGCCCAGATGGGCTGCAAGTTCACCGCCCAGCTCGGGGCCATGCGGGTGAACGAGGAGATCGACGCCCTGGAGGTCATGTCGGTACCCTCGCTCCCCTACCTGGTCACCACCAGGCTCATCGCCGCCCTGGTCGCCGTGGTCCCGCTGTACCTGTTGGCCCTGTCCGGTGCCTTTCTGGCCACCCAGTTCGCCGTTCTCACCATCGCCCATCAGGGCTCGGGGACCTACCTCCACTACTTCTACCTCTTCCTCAACCGGCGCGACGTCATCTACTCCGTCCTGAAGGTCGTCGTCTTCGCCATCCTCGTCACGATCATCCACTGCTACTACGGGATGACCGCGTCCGGTGGACCCGAAGGTGTCGGCCGGGCCACCGGGCGGGCCATCCGGACCAGCACCGTGGCCATCGCCATCTCCGACATGTTGATGACGCTCCTGTTCTGGGGAGTGTCGGTCCCCCTGAAGGTGACCGGTTGAGCCTCGCCGCCCCTCCTGCTCCGGGGCAGGACACGATCGCCGCCGAAGTCGCCGAGCATCCCCGGAGCTGGACGAGGCATCTGGTGGTGCTCGGACTGGTGCTGGTGGCGTTCCTGGTCGCCGTCGTGGTCTTCGTGCTCGAGTCGTTCGGTGGCGCCTTCTCCACCTACGCGGTGACGGAGGCGCAGCTGCCGGCGGCGTCCACCGCCGTGGCCCTCGGCGCCCCGGTCGAATACCGCAACGTGACCGTCGGTACCGTCGCCAGCCAGGGCAAGTCCGCCCCCGGAGGGCTGGTCGTCCTGACCCTTCACATGCAACGCTCGATGCTCCACGTCATCCCGGCCGGGGTGCGGGCGACCGAGACCCCGGTCTCCTTCTTCGGGGATCCCTATGTCGAGCTGATCGCCCCGGCCAATCCGGGAGCGGCCCGACTTCGTCCCGGAGCCACGATCTCCGCCCTGTACGTCGGCCAGACCGGCTCCCTGCAGGCCACGCTCGGAAGCCTCGACAACCTGCTCATCAAGCTCCAGCCCGGCGAGCTCGACGCCGCCCTGACCGCCCTGGCCAGCGGGCTGCAGGGCAACGGGACGTCGCTGGGACACAATCTGGTCAGGGCCAACACCTACTTCCAGCAGATGCTGCCTCTGTGGCCCACCGTCGTGTCCAACCTGAACACGCTGGTCCCGGTGGCCAACCAGTTCGCGGCCTCCACCCCGGACATCCTCCAGATCCTGGCCAACCAGACGACCACCGCCGGGACGATCAACGACCAGGCCGCAGGCGTCCGCCGGGCCCTCGATGGCGGCGAGGTCCTGGCCGGCCAGACGGCCTCGCTTCTGACCGCCATCCAGCAGCCCTTCGACGTCCTGTCCGCCGACTCCGGACCCTTCCTGACCGCCATCTCCCAGAACCCCCGGGAGATCTCCCAGCTCCTCTCGGGGCTCGACGCCTGGGCCAATGCGTGGACGGCGGCCGAGTCGTCGGGCCCCTATCTCCAGCTGTCCCAGACCGAGGTCGTCGCCAATCCGGCCGACCTCGGGCTGGCCGTTCTCGGCGGACCCCAGGCCGCCGCCTACCTCTCGGCCGGGCTGGGGCCCGGTTTCGTGAACCCGCCCACCTACACCTCGGCCGGGACCATGACCACCGACGAGGCCCGGTCGCCGTCCGTCGGCTTGCTGTCGACGACGCCGCGCCGACCCCGGTGGTCGCCGAACCGGCCCAGAGCCGGGCCATCTCGCAGATCGTGGCCGCGGTGAGCGGCGCGCCCCCCGCCTCGCCCGCCGTCTCGACACTGTTGCTCTCGCCCGTCCTCGAGGGCCTGGTGACCCGATCATGAGATCCCACCACCGCCATCCGGGGCTCACCGGCACCGTGGTCAAGGTCGTCGTCTTCGCCGTCGTGTCGGTCATCCTCACCTCGATCGTCATCTCGACGCTGCTCGACGTGAACACCCAGGCCGCCACCGGGTACGTGGCCCAGTTCTCCAACGCCTCGGAGCTGCAGGCCGGTGACACCGTCCGCATCGCCGGTGTCGAGGTCGGGAAGGTCAGCGCGGTGACGCTTGCAGCAGAACCACGCCGACGTCTCCTTCAGCGTCGACACCTCGCAGCACCTGACCACGACCACGTTGGCCGCCATCCATTTCGAAAACCTGCTGGGCCAGCGGTTCCTCGCCATCCTCCCCGGCGCCCGCGGCGGCAGGCCCCTCCCGCCCGGAGGCGTCATCCCCCTCGCCCACACCACGCCGGCCATCAATCTGACGGCGGTGTTCGACGGCTTCCAGCCTCTGTTCTCCGCCCTGTCGCCGGGCCAGGTGAACCAGCTGGCCGGATCGATCATCGACGTATTCCAGGGCGAGTCGGGGACCGTCTCCAACATCGTGGCCGAGACGGCGACATTGACCAACAACCTGGCCGACCGGCAGCAGGTGATCGACACCCTCCTCACCAGCCTGTCCAAGCTGCTCGACACGGTCGGGGTGCACGACACCCAGCTGGGGCAGCTCATCGGGAATTTCGACACGCTGATGACCGGTCTGGCCGGGTCGCGGACCCAGCTCGGGTCGGCCATCGACAACCTGGCCACGGCGGAGAGCACCACCAGCGGCCTCATCAACGAGGCCCAGCCCACCCTCAACCAGGACATCCAGACCCTCAATGGTGCCGTCCAGTCCTTGTCCGCCAACCAGCAAGGCCTCGACGGCGTCCTCAAGGGGTTCCCCGGCCTGGTCGGCACCCTCACCAAGATCCAGTCCTCGGGCAGCTGGATCAACGTCTACCTCTGCAACCTCACCATCAACGTCTCCGGGCAGCTGGACGTGTCGCTCGTTCCCGGCGTGAGCCCCACCAACCTGTACCCGAACCCGGTCAAACTGCCCTCGGGACCGATCGGTGACCAGGCCGACCACACGGCGAGCTGCTCGTGAAACGCTTCCGCGAGCGCGACCGGGCCCTGACCGGTCTGGTGGGGGTGGTGGTCGTCACCGTGCTCGTGGTAGGCGCTCTGAACTTCCCGAGCCTTCCGCTCATCCACGACAACGCCACCTACCAGGCCGACTTCGCCAATGCCGGGGGTCTCCAGACCGGGGACGTCGTCACCATCGACGGCGTGAAGGTGGGATCCATCACCGCCATGGCTCTCGAAGGCGACCAGGTGCGGGTCACCTTCACCGCGTCGGGTACCACCCTGGGGTCGGGCTCCTCGGCGGCCGCCGAGGTTCTCAGCCCAGTCGGCACCGAGTACCTGCAGGTCTCACCGTCGGGCTCCGGCTCCCTCCAGGGTCCGATCCCGCTGTCCCGGACCAGCGTTCCCTACAACCTGGTGACGGCGCTGTCGGGGCTCGGATCCGAGATCCGCCAGTACAACATCCCCCAGCTCGAGAAGGCGCTCGGGGTCGGGAGCGCTGGACTTCAACGGAACCAACCTCAAGGCGACGACCAGCGCCTTCCAGGGTCTGGCCGACATCTCTCGGGTGATCGGCAACGAGGGGCCGGCCCTGGCCACGATCGTCTCGCAGGGGGCGAAGCTCAGCGGCGTCCTCTCGCAGCGGAGCCAACAGCTCTTCAACCTCTTCGGACAGAGCGACCTGGTGCTGTCCGTCCTGCAGCAGCGGCGAGCGGCCATCAACCAGCTCCTCACGGCAACCGGGCGCGCTGAGCGCGCAGATCACCTCGCTCCTGTCGGTCAACCGGCCGGCGCTGACCACGCTGCTCCAGAACCTCCAGTCGGTGTCGGCGGTGCTGGCCAAGGACAGCAACGACTTCGGACAGGCGCTCCCCGTCCTCGCCGCCTTCAGCCGGTACTCGGCCAACGCCAGCGGCTCGGGCGCCTTCGTCGACGTGTCGGTGCCCACCATGCTCATTCCCGACAACCTCTCGGTCCAGTGCTCGGCGCCCGGGGCCGAACCGAGCCGCAACCCTCAAGTGGGGTGCCGGCCATGACCCCGCGCGTCTACGGGCTGGGGATTGCCAGACGGCCCTCGTTCCTCCGCCGGCTCCCGCTCCGCAAGATCGTGACGGTGGTGGCCGCGGCCCTGGTCGCCCTGGTCGTCGCCGGCCTCGTCGTCCTGGTGGCCACCGGACCCTCCACCATGACCATCTCGGCCCGCTTCGCCACCGCCCCCGGCCTCTTCACCGGAAACTCGGTCGACGTCCTCGGCATGCCGGTCGGGAGCGTCACCAGGATCACACCCGGGCCGACCTACGTGACGGTGACCATGCAGGTGCCCAGCTCCACGCCGGTCCCCGCCCATGCCGAGGCGATGATCATGGCTTCCGAGGTGGTCAACGACCGGTTCGTGCAACTCAACCCCGGGTACAGCGGGGGACCCCGGATGCAGGACAACGCCGTCATCCCCCTGTCGCGCACGGCGGTGCCCATCTCCGTCGACGAGATCGTCGACAGCCTCGACCAGCTGGCCAAAGCCCTCGGGCCCAACGGCGCCAACGCCCACGGCGCCTTGTCCGCGTTCGTGGCCAGCTCGGCCCACGCCTTCGGCGGCAACGGCACCGCCCTGCACTCGACCCTGACGTCGCTCGGCCAGGCCCTGAACGCCCTTTCGTCCAAGAGCCCGCAGCTGACCGCGCTCTTCGACAACCTGGGAAACCTCAGCCACGTCGCCTCCCGGTACACGGGCACCTACCAGGCGTTCGCCAACAACCTGGCCGCGGTGAGCACCGACCTGGCCGGAGACGACAGCGACATCGGCTCCACCCTGGCCAACCTCCAGAAGGCGCTCGGGGCGCTGGCCCAGTTCACGGCGACCAACTCCACCGCCCTCGGGAACAGCGTCACCAATCTCGACGCCTTCGCCGGTGCCGTGGCCGCCAAACAGCAGGCGCTGGCCCAGGCCCTCCAGGCCCTTCCCATCGCGCTGGGCAACATCTCGCAGGCCGTCGATCCGAAGGCGGCGGGGGGCACGGCGTTGCGGGCCCGATTCGACACCACCGGTGACTCGGCCGGCTTCTCCCAGTCGGTGTGCGGCAACCCGCTGCTCCGCCTCCTGCTCCTCTCGATCGACCGATCCCAGGACAAGGACCCGGCCGTCGATCTCGACTGCGGGGTGAACGGCCTGCTGGCCGGGCTCCCCACCCCTCCGGGTGCTTCGGCGGGGCCCAACCTGTCACTCGGTGCGTTGGTGGGAGGTCAGCCATGAGGCTCGGCCTCACCGCCATACCTGAGGGCCGCCCCCGCCACCCACGCCGGGCGGGGCCAGCCCTACGGTGGGCGGGTCCGGACCGCAGGCCGGGCCTGGCGATCGGCCGGCGTGGCGCTGGCCCTGGTCGGCGCCGTCGCCATGAGCGGCTGTGCCAGCCTGCAGTCCCTCCCCAAGGTCAGCGGCCTCGACACGCCCACCTATCCCGTCTACGCGGCGTTCGCCAACGTCCTCAATCTGCCCGATCAGGCCCAGGTCCGGGAGGGGGCACAAGTCGTCGGCCAGGTGGGATCGATATCCACCCGGGACTACCAGGCCGACCTGACCCTGGACATCAAGACGTCGGTCCGGCTGCCGGTGGGGACGATCGCCCAGGTCCGCTTCGACGATCCGCTGGGCGACGAGTACATCCTCCTCCAGCCCCCGTCGACCCCGCCGGCCACCACCGCCGATGACAGCAGTCGGTTCCTCGCCCCGGGAGCCCACATACCCGACAGTTCGACCAGCACCGCCCCCAGCGTCGAGGACACCTTCGGGGCCCTCTCGCTGGTCCTCAACGGCGGGGGGATCAACCAGCTGCAAACCATCATCGGGCAGCTGAACGACACCTTCAACGGCAACCAGACGCCGATCCGCTCCTTCCTGACCACCATCGACAACGGTGTGAGCTCCCTGGCCGGCGGCCGAGCCGCCATCGACGACGCCCTGACCTCCATCTCGAACCTGAGCGGCAAACTGAACGGCGGTGGGCCGACCATCGCCAACGGCATCGACGCCCTGGGCCCGGCCGTCGGGGTGCTGGCCAGCGAGAACCGGCAGATCTCCGGGCTGCTGACCCAGCTGTCCACCCTGGGCGCGGTCGGCACCCGGATCGCCCAGGCAGAGCGGGCAGAACGCCGTCAACGACGCCCACGACCTGTTGCCGGTCGTGCAGCAGCTCAACTCGGTGTCGGAGCAGCTCGCCCCCGACCTGAAGGCGGTGGCCAGCTTCGAGGCCGAGACCCCCAAGATCGCCCCCGGTGACTACCTGCAGGTGAATGCCATCGTCAACGTGCTCCTGCCTCCCGGGGGCTTCGAGCCGACCCCGCTGGGCGCGGAGATGACCGGCACCCGGACGGCCACGCCTTCCGGATCCCCGCCGTTGCAGGGAGGCCAGGCCGTGTCCGGACTCCTGACCGCGAGTCTGTCATGACCGAGGACCCATGAAGCAGAACCTCCTGCCACGAATGATCGCCCTGGCCATCGTCATCGTCGTCGGCATCTACTACATCGCCTTCGACGTCATGCAGTACCACGTCACCTCCCAGCCGTTCCCGGTGACCGTCCTGGTGCCGAGCGCCGGCGGCCTGTACACGGGCGCGGACGTGACCTACCGGGGGGTGCAGGTGGGGACGGTCACGGCGCTCGACCTCGACCCGCGGGACGTGGCCGTCAAATTGGCGATACGGGCGGGCGAGCACATCCCCGACAACGGACCGGTCCTGGTCAAGGAGCTCTCGGCGCTGGGCGAGCAGTACCTCGACCTGCAGCCGGTCACCGACGCGGGACCCGACCTGCACCCCGGTACCGTCATCCCCGCCGACCGGGTGTCCCTGCCCACGCCGATCGGCAATGCGCTGGTGGACCTCAACACCATGCTCCAGAGCGTCAACCCACAGGATCTGGTCACCGACGAGAACTTCCTGGCCAGCGCCTTCGTCGGTACCGGACCGGATCTGCGGACGATCATCGTGACCGGCCAGCGACTGTCCAACGCCCTGATCGCCGCCCAACCGGAGACCGTGAACCTGGTCGTCGACGGTCAGGCCGACCTGCAGACGCTGGAGGCGACCGACGGCGATCTGGCCACCTTCTCCCAGGGCCTGGCTTCGTTGACCGGTCAGTTGCGGAACTCGGACGGCGACGTCCGGGCACTGATCCGCACCAGCCAGTCCGCCGAGCAACAGCTCAACCCCTTCCTGGCCGCCGACAACGCCCACATCAGCGCCCTCGTCTCGAGCCTGGCCACCGACGCCCAGGTGTCCGACGAGCACGACCAGGACGTCCAAGCCGTCTTCGAGCTCCTCCCCGTCGTCTCCGGTGACCTGGCCTCGGTGGTGGGAGGCGGACGCGTGCACGGAGAACTCGACTTCAACACCGCCGACCCGGTGTGCGCCTACATCCCGGGAAGCCTGATCCCCGGGCCGACCCAGGCGGTGGCCAGCCCGGACCTGACCAACACGTGCACCGGCTCGGCGCCGGGCCTGCTCGTGCGCGGCGCCAACAGCAGCTCCGACCTTCTCGGGTGGCTGAGCCCGAACAGCATGCGCCCGTCCTCGGGCTGAGGTTTTGGACTCCACCGGCCGGGTATAGGCGAGACCAGACGTTTTTCTCGTCTGCACGGCCGCTGCCAACAGCGAGTCGGTCAGAAGAGGGGCCGGAAGGGGGGAGGGTGCAGACAGAGCCCGAGAGGGCACGCCTGGGAAGCCGGGCCAGACCGCGACGGCACGCACGGACCGCGGTCTGCGTGGGTGCCGTGATCCTCGTGGCCGTCGGATCCCTCTTCGTGTGGCGGGGTCAGGGGGTGGGCACGGGGCAACAGGCCCTGGCCCGGACGCGGACGTCGAGCATCAGGCCCCCCGGCCCGGCATCAGCGGGGACCGAGGCGTCGAAGCGGGCCAGGTTGGTCTCCTCCGACCTTCCCGCCGACTGCGTGCCCAATCCGGCCGGGCCTCCGATCGCTCCCTACGAGCTGGGGCTGGTGGGAACGGCCACCGACGGGGCGCTGAACACCGGGTCGGTCACCGTTTCCGGCATCAACGCCAAGTTCTGCGGAATCGTCACCCTGGTCACCGGGACGCCGCCCTGCGGGGCCACGGGGAGCGTCGACTCGCCGCCGGACGGCCAGCGGTTCGGTGGCCCGCTGTCGGCGGTGCTCACGCTGGTGCCGAAGATGACCCCGACCATCGGGTTCGTCGCCAACCCGGGAACGATCACCGGAGGGTTCAGTTGTACGTCATCCCAGAACGGGCTGGCCGTCGCCTTCGACGCCCATGTGAGCGGGACCACCGCGCCGTTGTTCGGGGTGTCGTGCAACATCGCGGTGAGCATCCCGCTGACCGGTGCCGTGACCGGACCGCTCACCGCCACCGCCGCCACCCTGAAGAGCACTGGCGTGGGCCCGCCCTCGGTGCAGCCTTCGCCCACCTGCCCGGCCCCGGTGGCGGCCAACGTCGAAAAGATCGCCGGCGTGCCGCCGCTCGGCGGGAACCAGCAGCGCCACATTGCCCGTGGTGGCTTCGCTCTACCAACCAGGGCCCTAGATCATGCGCCGAGACCCGAGATCGCACGACCAACTGACAACCAACAAAAGGAGGAACACCCACCATGTCACCACTGATGAGAACACCGAGAAACGAACCAAGTGAAGGAGGCCCAACCATGTCAAAACTGACCAAGACGATCGTCGTCCTCGTGGGGACGGCGGCGCTCCTGTTCGGCGTCGCCACCGCTGCCTATGCATCCTTGCCGGCGGGAACCGTCGTCACCGGGAAACTGAAGACCGGAACCCACATGGTCTTCAAGGGGGATATCGATTCGGTCCCGATCACGGTCACCTGCACCAGCTTCGTGATCAAGGGCAAGGTCCCGAAGCCGGCGTCCTCCACCATGAAGGCTTCGGCCCCACCGGCCATCACCGGATGTCACGACTCGTCTGGTGGGACGGACACCATCAAGACCACCGGGACCTGGTCGGTCTCGTTCACCAAGACGACGATGACGCTCAACGTCCCGAAGGCAGGAGCCACCTTCAAGTCGAGCATCCTGTCCTCGTGCACCATCACGGCGGCTCCGAGCGGAGTAGTGAAGGTGACCGGTAAGTACAACGACCACAACACCGACACCGTCACCAACGCTCCCATCCCGACCAAGGGGACCGGGTGCACCAGCACCACGGCGAAGACAACGGCCACCGTCGTGCTGAGCCCGGCTCCCGGAGCACCTCCGTGGTAAATCCTCCACGGGTCGCGTCGTCCGAGCACCGTTGATGCCCTCGGACGACGCGAATCGTCGTACCACGGGTGGGCGGTGCCCAGTGCACCGTCCACCCGTGGGGCGCGACACGGACAGCCGCACCGCGGCGATGAAGCGGACCCGATGAAGCGGAGGGCGGGCCTGTGGTGGGCCGCGTTCGCTCTGGCCGTCGTGGCCGTCGCCGTCTCCGCCGGGATAGGTCTGGCATCGGCGGGGACCCAGGCCGCATCGGGCCGTCGGGCCGGTCGTGACGGTGCCGCGACGATCCATCCCGCACCATCGGACCGAGCACCCGAGCCGTCCCGGGTCAAGGCCGTTCTGGCCGACCTCATGCGGACGGCGACCGCCGGCCGGTTGACGGCGTCGACCACCGCTCCGGGTATGCCGGTCTGCGCCCCGCCACCGGTTCCCACCGCCACCAATCCGCCCGGTCGTCCGTACGGCGTTCCCTTCCTGGCCGCCATCACCGACGGCCAGGTGCTGGCCGGCTACGACCAGTGGAGCGCCAACCATCTGGCCTGGACGGTGGGCAAGAGGAAATTCGACTCTCGACCCGTGGGGGTCGAAGATCTTCGATATCACCGGATGGGTGACGGGCCTGCTCCAACTTCCGAGTCTGACGGCCGAGATCCCCCCGCAGGACGTCGTGTTCTGCGACAACGGAGGCGCCAGCTGCCTGTCCGCCCACTGGCCGGCCGGCCAATGCATCCAGATCCAGGCCCAGTACGGCCCGTCGCCGGCCAGCTTCGTACCCCCACCCGCCCTCGGGAGCTATCACCCCGAAGGCGTCACCTGCAGCAACTACTCGACCCCGACCTTCGCGTGCTTTCCCTACGTGGTGAGTCTGGCCCCCTCCGGAACGACCACCCTCTCCGTCAGCGGGGTCGAACCCGATGGCGCGCTCGATCTCTCGGTGAAGACGGCCGCGGTGACCACAGTCAGCGAGGTCCCGCCACCGCCCTCGACGACCACCTTCACCTGCACGACCGCCCCCGCCACCGTCACGCTCTCGACGCAGACCACCCCGCTGCCGGCCACGGCACCCGGACCACCGGTCGCCCCCAACACCGACGAGCGGTCGCTCCGGAGCCCCCCGGCGCCCGTGACCGGGCCCCTGACCTCGGCCACCAGCAAAGTGGCCAGCAATGATTTCGGCATACCCGCCTTCTTCCCGAGTGCCAGCGGCAGCCCGTGCTCCATCTTTCTGGCCTACAGCCTCAATACCTACGCCGGTGGCTGGAACTCGGTCTTCAACGAGCAGGACACGGGCAACTACTACCTGAACGGGGGGACCAACCCGATCGCCGCCCAGCCGGGTTGGGCGCAGTTCACTGCGAATACGACGGTCGTCAGCCTGGGCCTTCCCGTCGGACCCCCTCCGGGCGGCTTCTGATGGACATGAAACCGAGGCGCCCGGGAGCCGGACGACACAAGACCAGGAGTTGGCCACGAGTGGGGACGGTGACCACCAAGAAGAAGAAGTCGGCACCCGCGGTCGAGACCGTGCCCGTCGGCGACGCCGTCATCTCGATCCAGGGGGTCTCCAAACGGTTCGGAAGCCACATGGTCCTCGAGGACATCACCTTCGATGTGCCGAGGGGCGAGACGTCGGCCATCCTCGGACCTTCGGGAACCGGGAAGTCGGTCCTGCTGAAGGTGATCATCGGGCTCCTGCGGCCCGAGACCGGCCAGGTCTACATCGACGGTGAACCCATCGTCGGCGTGCGCGAGAAGGAGGTCCTGCGGATCCGGAGGAAGATCGGAGTGCTCTTCCAGGACGGGGCCCTCTTCGGTTCCATGAACCTCTTCGACAACATCGCCTTCCCCCTGATCGAGCACACGAGCAAGACGGACAAGGAGATCCGGAACATCGTCCTGGCCAAGTCCGAGCTCGTCGGTCTGGTCAATCACCTCCACAAACTTCCCGGTGAGGTCTCCGGGGGTATGCGCAAGCGGGCAGGCCTGGCCCGGGCCCTGGTCCTCGAGCCACAGATCCTCTTCTTCGACGAGCCGGACTCGGGCCTCGACCCGGTCAGGGTGGCCTACCTCGACGGCCTGATCAACAGTGTGCACGACGAGACCGGGGCGACCTTCTTCATCATCAGCCACAACATCGAGTCGGTGAAGAGAACCGCGCACCATCTCGGTCTGCTGTTCCGCAGCAAGTTGGTCGGCTTCGGGTCCAAAGAGGAGATGGTGTCCTCGAAGGTCCCCGTCATCGAGCAGTTCCTGGCTGGCCGGCCCGAGGGCCCGATCAGCATGGACGAGATGGCCGATGCCGTGGAGGGCGAGGATGATCCCGACGGCTCCCCACCCGCTCCGCTCGATAGTCCTCCGCCGGTGCTGCCACTGGCCACCATCACCACTCGTACCGTCGGTCCCGACGGACGTTCCGAACATCCCGACACGACGGCCGCCGGCTGCGGGTCGGTCAACCAAGGGGGTGCCCTGTGAAACCGGACGACCAATCGAACAACGGGTCTGTCGCCACCATGGTCGGCGTGCCCGCCACGCCGACCATGGCTGCCGAACCTGTGAAGGAGGGAAACTCCTCGAAGAAGGCGACCAAGAAGGCGAAGGCGAAAGCGGCGAAGAGGAACGGCCCGGCCAAGGACCGGTTCGCCCCGGCCTCCGCCGGCCGGGTGGAAGGGCCGGGGCCGATGGTGTCCACCATCGTCGCCGTCCCCGCCGAGGCCGGAGGCCGAACGCGCGGGCGGCCGGCTCGGGGACGAAGATTGGGTGGGCGAAGGAGACGAGGACTCCGGGCCGATGACCATCGGGGACCGATCGGCCCCGGCCACCGAGGAGGCCGGCCCCCACGGCCACCGAGGACCCTGACCGCGAGGCCGGGCCATCGGAGGAAGCCGGGGAACCGGACGGACCGGCGACGGCTGCCATCGGCGAAGCGCCGATGGATGCGCTCGAAGACCGCCCTCGCCGGTGGATGTCTCCTCGTCGCCGCCCTCACCGTGGCGCTGATCCTGAGCCTGCTGGCGTTGACCAATCAGGACGCCCAGGCCGCGCGCGCGCGAGCGCACTGACCGCGGCCAGGACCTACGCCGTCCAACTGGCGAGCTACGACTACCGCAATCTCAACCGCAACTTCGCCACCGTGGCCGGCGAGTCGACGCCCTCATTCCGTCGCAGCTTCACCGAGTCGAGCGACGCCCTCAAGGCCACCCTGGCCAAGTACAAGGCCACTGCGGGTGCCACCGTGGTGTCTGCGGGGCTGGTGTCGTCCGGCACGTCCCAGGCCGTGGCCCTGGTCTTCCTCACCCAGAAGATCGCCAACGCCACTCAGACCAAGCCGACCACCGATCGGAGCCAGGTGCAGATCAGTCTGGTGAAGTCGGGGGGACGGTGGCTGATCAACCAGGTCACCTTGCTCTGACGGTGACGAGAATCCTTCCGTCCGGCCGTCGGCGTCGATGTTTGGCCGATGGGCCCGGCGGGTAAAAGCAAGGCGGTCGGTTGTCGTTGGGGACCGACCTGCGTACGCCGATAATTAGCAGCGGGGAACAGGGGGATGAGCGATGCTCCGGACGAATGATGGTCACCGGCCCACATCGGGCGGTCGGAAGGCGAGTCGGAGGTCGCGTTGGGCGATGCTGCTGGCCGCAACCCTCCCGCTCATCAGCGTCTGCCTCCTCGTCGGATTCAGGCCCGGCCCCGCCGGCGCCACATCCAGCCCGCTCCCCTCGTCGCTGAAGCCATTCGCCAACTGCCCGGTCGACGTCAAAGGTGTGGCGACCTGCCTGTTCTCGTCGACCACCAGCACGACGTTCACCATCGGCTCGACCACGGTCACCTCGACCAGTCCCACCACGCTCTCCCTGGGCCTCAGGTACACGAGCACGGGCAAGCCTGTCGTCGTGCTGCCCACCAACGGCACCCAGGCGCTGCAGTCCCCGGCCATCCCGCTTCCGGGTGGACTGACCGGTATCCCGGGATTGGACGGAGGAGTGCTCGCCGTCACGGTCACCCCCCAACTGGTCGGGACGCCCAATCTGAACCTGGGCAACCTGCTCAACGGCAAGGCCCCGGGCTTGACCCTGCCGATCGACGTGCTGGTGAGTACCCCGTCGGGTGCCCTCGGGCCCGACTGTACGATCGCCGACGCCGCCACTCCGATCACCCTCAAGCTGACCACCGGCAAGACGAACCCGCCACCTCCCAACACATCGATCAGCGGTAAGCCGGGAAAGACATCGAGCACGGCCCAGGGCTTGATCACCATCTCCGGCATGACCCTGGTCGACAACTCGTTCGCCGTACCCGGGACCGACAACTGCGGACCCGGTGGCATCCTCGACGAGATCCTCGACCTCGACAAGGGGCTCCCCTCCGCGGCCGGATCGAACACGGCCAGCCTGTCCGGGTCGTCACGCACCGCCCCGGCGGCGCTGATCCGCAAGTACCTCCACTGACGGCGCCGGTCTGGTCCCCGCCAGGGGGGGTCATCAGGCCCAGTTAAGGTCGGGGCATGAGCCGCGAGGTGGTGACGGGCTACTGCTGGCCGCAATCAGTGTCCCCGGGTGGCCAGGTCGGTCTGCACCTGTCGTCGTCCGGCGGGCGGACGGTGCGTGTCGAGGTGGCGCGGGTCGGAGGGGAACGGGAGGTTGTCTTCCGTTCTGCCGCAGTGGCGGCCGATCACCACGAGACCCCTGAGGACGCCGCCTCGGCCGGGTGCGGCTGGCCTGTCGCCCTGACGCTGGACGTCGAGCCGACGTGGCGGTCGGGCTACTACGAGGTCGTCTTGGAGATCGCCGTCGGTGAGAAGGTGCGGCGTGACTACGCCTTCTTCGTGGTGCGTCCGCCTCCGGGCAGTCGCATCGTGCTGGCGTTAGCCACCAATACCTGGCACGCCTACAACGACTTCGGCGGCTCGAACCTGTACACCGGCGGGACCCACGTCGCCATGCAGCGACCGATGTCGGCGGGCTATCTCGCCAAGCCGCCGGGCAAGGGCCGGCGGGTGACCGGCACGGGTGCACCCGACCCGCAGAACGCCGCCCACGTCGGGTACATCCAGATCAACCATCTGTCCGGTTATGCCGGTTCGGCGGGTTGGCCCGACTGGGAGATGCCGTTCATCCAATGGGCCGAACACGAGGGGTTCGAGATCGGT
Source organism: uncultured Acidimicrobiaceae bacterium (assembly GCA_963812885.1). Classification (GTDB taxonomy): domain Bacteria; phylum Actinomycetota; class Acidimicrobiia; order Acidimicrobiales; family RAAP-2; genus Bog-756. The sequence goes on from CAWEWZ010000010.1 coordinate 69,991, forward strand.
GTGTGCACCAATGCCGATCTCGAAGAGCACCCCGAGGTGCTGGGAGGCGCCAGTCTGTATCTGTCCGTCGGCCATGACGAATACTGGTCCCGGGGCATGCGCGACACCGTCGAGGACTTCATCGCCGGCGGCGGCAATGTGGCGTTCTTCTCGGGCAACACGTCGCTGTGGCAGGTCCGCATCGAGGGCGATGACCACGACGTGATGGTCGGCTACAAGGGCTTCTTCAAGAATGACCCGCTCCTGGGAACCGACAGCGAGCCGGAGGTGACCACGTTCTGGTCCGATGTCATCGTCGGTCGTCCCGAGAACACCATGACCGGCGTCTCGTTCACCCGCGGGGGGTATCACCGCATCGGCCGCAACGTGACGGCCGGCCTCGGGGGCTACACCGTGCACCGTGCCGGCCACTGGATCTTCGACGGGACCGGGCTGGGCTACGGGGACGTGCTCGGTGCCGGCGCCACCGTCGTCGGCTACGAGTGCGACGGGTGCGTGTTCACCTACCGCGACGGCCTGCCCTACCCGACCGGTGACGACGGCACGCCGTCCAGCTTCGAGATCCTGGGCACGTGCCCGACCCAGCACTTCACCCGGGAGACCGCACCTCGGCCCCCCAAGGCGGGCGAGCCGAGCGAGTTGGAGTACATCGCCTCCCGGGTGTTCGGGACGCGTGAGCCCGAGGCCATGGAACGCATCCGTCACGGCCACGCCGTGCTGGGTGCCTACACGAACAAGGCGGGAGCCACCGTCGTCACGTCGGGGTCGACCGACTGGGCCCACGGGTTGGCCGGGCGGGACCCGCAGATCGAGCAGATCACCCGGAACGTGCTCAGTCGCTTGGGGAACAGCTGATGACGGACATCATGAACCCGGCCTTCATCGACCCCTCGTGCGAGCCCCGGGCCATCACCTTCGAGAACCCGACCGGGGCCCGTGGGGCCGGCGGGAGAGCCGCCGATGGGCGCAAGGGCGCCCCCAGCCAGGTCATCGGCGCCGGCG
>CAWEWZ010000011.1:0-456772 GCA_963812885.1 uncultured Acidimicrobiaceae bacterium
ACGGCGGATTCAACGCTCCAGCAATCGTGCGCATCGAAGGAGTCGAACGGAGACTGATTATCGACGACCGAACGGCTCAGGTCATCTGGGTCATCGCCGCGTGAATTCGGCCGGAAATCGCTCCTGTGCTGATATGTCAGCAATAGCCTTCGAAGGGGAGACCCATTGCGCACAGGAATTACGGATACGGGTAGGAGAAAGTCTTGGCGGCGAAGGCCGATCCAGCGAGCGTGTTCACCCGAATCTGGACCTTTGTGTCAGCACGACCGGGTGGTATTTTCGCCTTGATCTGGGTATCGCTCGACCCCATGAATGTGGGCGGATTCGCTACGAGGGGTGAGCGAACGGAACCAAAGTAAACACTTTTCACGCTCCCCAGGCCCGTCCCGATAATCGTCATTTCTCCTCCTCCTGCGGCGGAGCTGCTAGTGGGCGAGAAGCTGGAGATATGCGGCTTCACCGGTTCGAAGTAGGTGAACGCGACGGCCGGACCGGTGGCTGACGAGCATATCCCGCTGTCGCAGACCTCGAACGAGCCGCTTCCCGAGGTTGCCGCGGGAGCCGTGAATATAAGTTCGGTCGGCGATTTTACCTTCACGTCGTTCGTGCTGGATTCGGGGATTAGGGGTAGTCCCGCCAGCACGATGCCGAATTCGACGGTGTCACCCGCCGCGAACCCCGAACCCGAGGCGCTGACAGTCGTCCCGCCCGTCGTGGGACCCGAATGTTTCGAGATGGCCGAGAGTGTCGGGGCCCGAGCGATAGCTATCGACTGCGGCGTGCTGTCGCCCCCGAAGGTCCGAACCGTCATGGACATTTTGGTGATGGGTGCGGACTTGTTCAGCCCAAAGTAATACAGCTGCAACTCGTTCGGTTCGAAATCGGTCACCATGGTGTCAGCGGTGGTGTACGACGCGCCGGCTGGCCCAAAGGTCACCTGTTGAAAGGTGAGGAAGTTGAAACCCGATCCGTTGATCGTCACCGTCGGGGGGAATCCGAACTCGTTGACTCTCTCGGGAAGCGATGACGGCTTGATGGCAGTGGTCGTCGGTGGCGGTGCATAGTCGAACTCGGTGGCCGCGGCGACAAGCTCGGTGTGCGGCGGCGCGGGACCCGACGTCGATCCCGTCGGAGCGGGCAGGATCGGCACCGTCGGGCTGGTGCCGTATGCGTTCCCGACCGTCACCTCTACTTGGCAGATCGTGTCTCGCGAAACCGGAGGCTTCGCCGAGGCGGTAGCGCAGTCTGTGGCAGCCGTTTCCGGTGGGACAAGCACTGACAGCTCCGCATCCGAGACCACCATGACATGGGTGGTCGATACCCCACCGAAGGCGACGGTAGGGGCGGTGCCGCTCGGACCTTCATCGAATCCGCTGCCGATGATCAGCACACGCTCGCCTCCGGCGGATTCGCCGGCGCTCGGCCCGATGTAGCTGACCTGGGGAACCGGCCCGGATCGTGTCTCTTTGACGAAATGGAACTCGGCTCGTGGTGTCGGAAGGCTGGCACCGGCCGGACCCGCTGCCGTTACGACCACACCACCCACTGGACCGATTGGGGGGTTCGGATCGAGCGGCGAGAGTGGCGTGACCACACCCGATATCTCCGTCCCTGCTCGATTGATCTGCCCCGAGGAGACCTTCACAGACGTTGAACCGAAACTCACCGCGGTCACGCTGGAGAGATCGCTGCCGTCAATGGTGACTTTCGTACCGCCCGTGTAAGGCCCGAAGTCCGGGCTCACGCCGGAGAGAGCCGGTCTTGGCGACAGCGAGGAGCCGTCGGCGCAGAGCAACGACGCCAGGCCCGGCTTGCCGCCCGATCCGGTGACCCGTGGCGTCCCAAGGCCGGTCGCCAGGTCATAGTAACTGGTGGCAGGGTAAGCGCCGCTGTGGACGCCAAGGACGTCGTTGTCACCTTGGGTGACGTCATTGAAGGCTTGGGAGTACGTGCCCGCACGAGACGCAATGCGATAGAGGGCTGGGTTGGCGAAGCCGATCGGCCCGAGCTTCTCTGAGGAGCAGAGGGCATCGCTCAACGCCGTGATCGCGGCCCACTTCGGAGCGGCCACGGACGTGCCCCCGAACGCGGTCCAGCCCCCGCCGTAATAGACCGTATCGCCGTGGTACTCATCAGCTGACGCGGACACGTCAGGCACTTCGCGGCAGTAGACACCGCTAACTGCGCCGCACGGAATATTGGAAGAGTAGCGGCTCCTGACGCCGGGTACGGCCAGGCCAGACTGCCACGACGGCATTTGCCAGAGCTTGGAGATGCCTCCGCCGCCCCCACCACCGGTCGAGCTGGCGGTGCCGCCGTCGTTCCAGACAACCTCGGTCGGAGGGCTGGTCGGAGCGAGCAGCGACGTTCCACCCACCCCGGTCACATACGGCTGTGTGGCCGGGTCGGAGACGGTCAGATCTGTGTCGGTTGGGTTGTTTCGGGAGCATCCCTCAGATCCGCTGTCTCCGGAGGCGGCAAACCAACTCTGGCCCTCGACAGCCGCCTGCTGGAAGAGAACGTTCTCGACCTGCTGAAAGCCTGGTGACAACTGATCGAACTCGTCTTCGCAGGTACCCCAGCTCGTGCTCACGACTGAGGCGTTGTCGTTGCCGACAATTGCCGCCTCCTCGTCCAGCCAGCTGGCGAAGCTTTGGGGTGCTTCATAGACGTCGATTTTGGCTGCGGGCGCGAGCGCCGATACTTCTTCCACGTCGAGGGCCGCCTCGCCCGAGCCGGAGCCGGTGCCTGTCCCCCCATCGACCGGCACACGTTTGATCAAGCCGGTGTGACTGACGCCGAAGTAGCATTTGTCGAAGGCGGCGACGTCAGACATCGCGAACGGCTCGAGTTCGAAGATGTCGACCGTCTGGCCCGCGCCCAGGTTGCCGGACGTGTAAAGGTTGTCGGTGCCGTAGGCGTGAGCGACCTGATCCTCTGTGTTCCCGTTGATGAGCTGCGCGAACTTTGTTGCGGCCGCACACGCGTGAGGTGCGCCAGCCGACCGCGGCGCTATTCCCGAGAGCCGAGTCGCCGTCGCCGCGGCCGAGGCGGTGCCGGGCAGCCGGATGGCAAAGGATCCATAGCCGGGCTTGTTTGAGATGTCGTCGAGGCCCTCGACCGCCGCTACTTTGGTCGCAATTGCCGCGGGCACTGCGGGAGCCGAGGTAGCGACGCGTCCGGTCAGTCCGCTGGGCAGGCGGACCCCGACCAGGTTGGTGTGAAAGGCCTTTCCCACTTCCAACGCCGTTCCCGCGAACGGGATGATCAGACCGTGATCCCGCTCCGGTTCGGTTATGAGCCCCGACGACCGCAGTGATGCCTCGGCCTCTGAGACAGTGGACTGGGTGGGAGCGAAAGAGGCGGCGAACGCCGCGGGGCTGAGGTAGCGGCGGTAGAGGGCAGAGCCCGGCGTTGACACTGCGCTGGCGTACGCCGCGAACCCGGCCATGTTGTTTGGTTCCAGCACTATGACAGCCGACACATGCTGACTGGAGGGCACCGCGCCGGTCTCAATGGCACCCCTGGGAACCAGCGCCGCATTCCCGATGCGCACAATCCTTGCGGCATCGCTGCCGGGCCCGCCCTGGCCCGTGGATGCGAAGGCGTTGGCGGCGGTGGCGGTGGCGGTGGCGGCGAACGCAACCACGATGAAGCCTGAGAGGCCACAGAGCGCGAACCGGCTCACGATGCTGCACGATCGAACCATGATCCGCATGCCGAACCTCTCCCGCGGCGCCAACGCGCCGCGTCCCGCTGGTAGTTTCTAGCACCCGCAGTCGCGCACTGCTCGATCCCGGCCGAGAAGGCTCAAATCCAGTTCCGCGACCATACGCTTCAGGTAACGAAACCGACTACGCAATTGAACGAAGGACCGCCTCCGGGCGCACCTCCGGTCGATACAAGATCCGAGCGCAACAGCCAGACTTACCTGGCCCGAACGTCCGACCTTCTCCGAATGGACATTCGCCAGAGTAAATCGGACCCAACTTTAGCCGTAGGACTCGGTCAGGCGGACACGGGGATGTCTACGGTGACGACAGTCGGGCCACCGGAGGGGCTGGCAATTGACAGATGACCGTCGACCGCACTGACCCGGTCAGCCAGGCCAGCCAGCCCACTCGATGACGAACCGATCCGGTTGACGGTGGCCCCACCGCGTCCATCGTCGCGCACGACGATGCGCAGCCAGGGTCCATGTTGGGCACAGCTAATCGACGCCCGGGAAGCCTCGGCATGCTGGGCCACGTTGGACAGCAGCTCGGCAGCACAGAAGTAGCAGATCGCCTCGATGGCCGGACTCGGTCGGGAGTGAACGGTCACCTGTACGTCGGTCGGGATCGTCGAGCGGGCGGCCAACGTGGCGAGCGCGTTTTCCAGACCGATGTCGAGGGCTGGCGGGTGGATACCGCGGGCCAAGTCTCGGAGGTCAGTTATGGCCTCCTTCGCCCCACGATGGGCCTCGTCCACTAGACGTCGGACAGCCTGCAGATCGGCGGGTTCCTCGGACCCGACGTCAATGTTCTCCAGCCGCTCCTTGGCCTGCCCGAGGCGCATGGCCAGTGCCACCAGCTGGGCCTGGGTACCGTCATGGAGGTTCCGCTCGATGCGCTGAAGGGTACTTGTGGCCGCGTCGAGCGTCTTCGCCCTCGACGCCTCGAGACTTCGGACCCGGGACGAGGTGGAGTTCGGCCCGAGTAGGAGGTTCATCATGCGGCGGTCGACGTAGACGACGAAGCGCATGGCCCACGGAGCGAGGAAGAGGATCAGAACGCCGACAGCGAACTGGGTGACGTGGGCGCCGGGGCCCGGCGAGCCAGGAGGGGATCCGACCGTGGTGGCACCACGGCCGAGAAGGCCGAACCGGGTCGTATTCCCATCGCCGAGGACGGGCGACGCGATCCCGAGGATCGCCTCGACCCAAAGGCTGAGGGCGAACCACACGCCGAAGAGGGTCAGCGGGACCTTGGCCGCGAAGTAGAGAACCGACCGCCACGCCGCACCGTCGCCGAGGGCAGCTCGCAGCCACCGGAAGACCCCGTGGGGCGGGCTGAACGGCTCGGGCTCGGCGATCTCCTCGCCCAGCGTCGCCCAGGCCAGTGTCCGCTGCCAGCGGCCGAGACCCCGGGCGACCCGCAGTCCGCCGCCCAGGATGAAGATCCCCACAAAGACGATGGTCAGGACCAGGCCCACGAAGCCGATGGCACCGAGTACTACAACCGCGCCCGCGGCCAGCGCCGAGGCAGCCAGAAAGTATCCCAGCTCCGCCCAACTGCGCTTCTGGAACGGCTCGCGCAGGACCATCTGAGCCAGACGTCTGGTCTGCTCGACCCTCTCCTCGGGGATCCGGATCTGCACCCAGCCGACCTCGGCGTCCGGATCGCTCAAGCGTCGCGCCTCACGAAGAGCACTGCTCCGACGGCCAGGGCGACTGCGGCATAGATGACCATCAGCAACAATCCTACGACCGGTGAGAGCGGAGGGAAGGGCCCACCTTGCCCTTGGTTCACGGTCGGCATGATCGAGTTAATCAGGATGTTGGTCGGCAGAAAGCGGACGGTCTGCTCGGAGATGGTGTGCATCACCAGAGGGAGCACGAAGATCACCCCGGCGAAGGCGGCGATCGCCGCCGCGGTGCTACGGAAGATGAGCCCGAACCCGAATGACATGAGCGCGACAAGGCCGATGAACAGCCCGGTCAGGGTCACCGCCCGGGCGGCGCCGGACGACGCCAGGGTGGCGGTGGGGGCCCCGCCGCTGGAGAGGATGGCCTGTCCGAGGAAGAACGTAAGGAAGCTCAACACCACGCAGAAGACCATGGTGAGCACGGTGGTGAGTCCGACCTTGGTGGCCAGTAGGAGCGCTCGCTTCGGTACGGCGGCGATCGTGGTGCGGATGGTCCCGCTCGAGTACTCGCCCGTGATCAGCAGCGCGCCGAAGACGCCGCCGGCCAGGGCGACGGTGATCATGCCGGTGAGGGACTCCTGGGTTGGATCGAAGCCCTGGTAGAAGCCGGGTCCATGATGCAAGGCGGCGTGGGTCGCGAGTCCCGTCACCAGGAGGCAGGCGACGACGGTCAGGCCGACCGTGATGGCTGTCGAGCGTAGGGTCACGATCTTGGCCAGCTCGGACCGCGCGATGTGTTTCGGGCCGTAGTGGCCCCTCGGGACGTGCGGCAGGGTCTCAGTGGTCATCGTCATACTCCTCGTTCGGCGGCGAGCTCGCCGGGCATCGTCGACGGGCGGTACTCCACCTCGTCCTGGGTCAGCTCCATGAACGCGTCCTCCAGGGACGCGGTCACAGGCGTCAGTTCGTAGATTCGGAGCCCGTCCCGGGCGGCCAAGTCGCCGATTTGTTGGGAGGCCAGGCCCCCGATCGTCAGCGCCCCGTCGTCGGAAACGACCGTGGCCCCGGCCGCCGTCAGGCCGATGGTGAAGGTGTCCACATCCGGGGTGACGAGGCGCACCGCACCGCCGCCGCTGCGGGCGACGAAGTCGGCCACGCTCGTCTCCGCGATCAGGCGCCCCCGACCGATCACTACCAGCCGGTCGGCGGTCAGCGACATCTCGCTGATGAGGTGGCTCGACACGAGCACCGTGCGTCCCTGTCGGGCCAGGTCCCGTAGGAAGTGGCGGACCCAACGGATGCCCTCGGGGTCTAGCCCGTTGACTGGCTCGTCGAAAAGCAAGACGCCGGGATCGCCCAGCAGCGCGGCGGCGATGCCCAGGCGCTGAGTCATGCCGAGGGAGAACTTCCCGACGCGCCGGTTGGCCACCGACGTGAGACCGACCTGGTCGAGGACCTCGTCGACCCGGCTGGCCGGGATGTCGCTAGCCAGGGCCAACCAGTGGAGGTGGTTTCGGGCGGTGCGAGCCGGGTGGAACGCCTTGGCGTCGAGCAGGGCGCCGACCTCACGAACGGGCCAGTCCAGCTCGCAGTAGCGCTTGCCGTTGATCAAAGCCGATCCCGAATCAGGGAGGTCGAGTCCCATGATCATCCGCATCGTCGTCGATTTGCCCGATCCGTTCGGCCCCAAAAATCCGGTGACCTCACCGGAGGGGACCTCGAAGGTCAGATCGTCCACGGCTGTTGCGTCGCCGTACCGTTTGGTGAGTGAGTGTGCAGTGATCATCACTGGTAACGGTATTGCACAACCCCGTGGATCGGAATACCGCTAGTCGGAGTCTTCGGGTGGGGTTAACCCCCCGTGCGTGATGCTTGGGGATGCAGCCCGTCGGATGTCCGACGGAGGCGCTGCCCATGCTTCGTTGAGCGCAATCGGGAATTGGTCATGCCATCGCAGCTGGGCCCGTGGAGCCTGACCCGCCGCCCGGTGGAGCTCCGGGGCCGGCCATTCGGTTCACCGAGGAGATATGCCCGGCCGGTCCATCCCTTCTCTCGGCGCGACCAGGTTAAGCCGAGGCGGGCTGGCGCCACTGACCTCGCGGTCTGGGACCTATGAGGTGGGTTGGTGGCACCTAGGCAGCACCCAAACCGAGGTCAAACTACTGTCGCCATAACTGACGCCTTCCAATATGACGGATTCCCATGAAAAGGGGTCATCCATGACCACCGACACCCCCGAGCGCCTCATCGACGGACAGCGCGGCCAGCGCTACGGCGAGGTCCTTGCCGCCTATCTGACCGATCAAGGCATCCAGGCTCACGTCTACGGCACGCAGATGCTCAACGACTGCCCTCAGGAGCTCTGGGAGCAGCTCGACGCCGACGCGATCGCCAAGGAGATGCAGGCATTGATGGTCAAGCTCAATGGCCCTCGCTACTGGATGCTCGACGGCCTCGGCTCCAAGGCCCAGCCTATCGAGCCGGTGATGCGGGAGTTCGGTGGAATCATGATGCGCCGCATCGCTGTGCTCGACCTGGGGAACGAGCCGGCGCAGACCCCGTACACGGTCCGCTACGTCGATCGCCGGGTCGTCTTCTTCTTCGACGGCGGCAGCCGTGTCTTCGAGTTGGTCGACCCGGAGGGGTCCGTCTACGTCATGCAGGCCCGCTGCGTCGGCGTCGACCCAGAGATGAGCGAAGAGGCCCTCGTGACCCTAGGCGACCGTCTGGCCCTCCCCGAAGGCTGGACCTACCGCACCCGCATTCTCGACGAAGAGTTGGTGGTGGATACGTTCGACCACTTGGCCTCCGTGGTCCAGGACGAGTTCGAGAACACCTACTCGCTGCTCGACTGAGGAATGCTTCGGCAGGGGTTCGAGAGTGTCCGTCGCCCCGCAAGATGGCCCGTCTACCTTCCTGCCTCACTCGTGTGAGTTCACGCACCCGGCGGGTAGGTGATGCTCTGGTCTCGCCCTTAGCCTCGTCGGGTGGGCCCAAGAATGGACAACGTCGGCATCGTCGTCGAGGACCTCGCACTGGCGATCGAGTTCTTTCGTGAACTCGGCCTCGAGCTCGAAGGCCGAACCTTGGTCGAGGGCGAGTGGGCAGGGCGCGTCACTGGCCTGAGGGACCAACGCATCGAGATCGCCATGATGCGCACGCCAGACGGCCACGGCCGGCTCGAGCTCTCGCGCTTCCTTTCGCCGAAGGTGGTCGCAGATCACCGGAATGCCCCGGTGAACGCCCTGGGCTACCTCCGAGTAATGTTCGCAGTGGACGACATCGACGACACGCTCGACCGGCTGGTCGACCACGGTGCGAATCTCGTCAGCAGTGAGGTGGTCCAGTGCGAGACCGCTTACCGGCTCTGCTACGTCCGCGGGCCTGAAGGCATTCTTATCGGACTCGCCCAAGAACTCGGCTGAGCCTGCGTCCGACGGAGCGCCGCAGCTTCGCGGCCCGATAACTCGAGGACAGTTAGGCAGGGTTATCGAGCTCCTGCCGACCCTTCAATGCGTTGAACGCTCGCCGAGCACGCAGAATTCGTTTCCTTCTGGATCGGCGAGGACGACCCACGATCTCTCACCCTGTCCCATCTCGACTCGTCGCGCGCCCAGCGCGACCAAACGATCGACCTCAACATCGTGATCGTCGGGTCGGAAGTCGAGGTGGAGCCGGTTCTTGACCGTCTTCGCCTCCGGTACCCGGACAAAGAGCAGGCCGGGAAGTCGGTCCGGTGTCGAACGAATCTCGAACGTGTCGCATGATTCTTCGACGACGACCCACCCGAGCGCTTGTTGCCACCAGCGTCCCAGCGACACCGGATCCTTCGCATCAACGTTCGTCTGTTCCCATTCGAGCCTCACATTCAGGATCCTACGAGGGACGGAGCTGGACCGTCGTACCATGAGTCCTCGGCATCCTGAATCGCCGGACGCCGATGAGCAGGTGAGAAGTTTCATCCGCCGAATCTGCCGGTAGGCGAGGGGCGATACGCAGCCCGCAGCCGGCGTTGTCGGCCGCATCTGGGAGCGGTGATCCTTCTACTCGGGTGATCATCGAGCCTGAGGATGGATCGTCTCACCTCGGGCCAACATCTCGACAAACTGGCCGATGCGCCTGGAGCGGGTTTCGGGTTTCTTGGCGCTTCCGATCCTGTAGAGGATGGCGTACCGATTCGCACTTGTGAGCATTTCAAACATCGCATTTGCGCGAGGATTGGCGCTCAGGGCAGTGACGAGATCCTCCGGCACCTCAATGTTGGCTTGCCCCGCGTACGCGACCTCCCATCGACCGTCCTCTTTCGCCTGCCGCACCTCGTTTTCACCGGATCGATGCATTCGGCCGGTGGCGATCAACCTTTCAGCGATGGCAGCGTTCCGTTGAGACCACGGGCTCCGATCTCTTCGAGGCGTGAAACGTCGTCGGAACGTAGCGGCGTCGCGACGCCCTAATTGACCATCAATCCAGCCGAAGCAGATCGCCTCGTCAAGCGCCTCGTCGTAGGAGACGCTTGTCGGATCGACCGTACCCTTTTTGGCCAGTACCAGCCAGACACCCTGTGAATCGGCGTGATGGTTGCTCAACCATCTTCGCCATTCGCCGGCGTCCCCAACCAATAGCTCTGGGAGATCCACGGCGTTCACCGTATCCCCCATGTGTTGGAGGGTGGCAGGCATTGGTGTTCGGGGACAGGCTCCGAGCCCAAGGTGATCGGTGGTGCCCATATCCAAAACGTTCGCGTCGCGTCCGCGTCCAGTCACGTCCATGCCTTTAGGAGATCGCCCACTCAACTCGTCCTTGACACCGAGAAGTCCAACACTCATGATAGTACCAACTTATTAGTACGATAGGACTTAGATCTTTGATCGACTTCAATCTTGACCCGAGTTCAGGTGTGGCCCCGTACATGCAGTTCGTCCACCAGGTGCGAAGAGCGCTGCGCTTGGGCCTGCTCGACGTAGGGGACCAGCTCCCCACGATCAAGCAGGTCGTCGCCCGGGTGGCCGTCAACCCCAACACGGTGGCGAAGGCCTATCGGGAACTTGAGCACCAGGGCTTGGTGGTGGCCCGCCCTGGGGCGGGCACGTTCGTGACGGAGACGCTCAGTGACGAGTCACTGGCCGCCCACGGACCTCTACGCAAAGACCTTGGGCGCTGGATCCGCAAGGCCCGGCTGGCCGGGTTGGACGAAGAGAGCATGGAAGCGCTCTTTCGCGACACGCTCGAATGCGCCACCGAACAGGACATTGCGTGACACCGGTCGTTGAGGCCACCGGACTCTGGGCGATGCTGCTCATTGTCGCCTTATCGGTGGGGCTAATCGTGGCCGGGGCGGGCTTTGCGCTTCACGTTCTTCGGGTTCTTGCCGTGATCCTTCTCTGGCCCTCTGGCTCATCGGATTCGTGATTGGTCACGCCGAGGGAGCTGGCAAACACGGCTTCTACGGCTGGTAGTTCAAGAAGCGGGACGCGGCTGTGAAGCTGCAGGAGCCACGCCAATCCGTTTCGGTATCCCCGGTCACCCCAGTTCGCAACAAGAAGTTCTCGGGGGGCTGAATGATTGGCAGAGCGTGACTACAGATCCCTCCCGACTCCGGTCCATATCCGGTGGTGGAGGATGGCCCTGCCAGGAGTCGGATACTCCGTCCGTCCTAGCCCCGAGGTGCGAAGAACTCGAGTGCGATGTTGTCGGGGTCTCGAAATGACAATGCCGAGTAGGAAGGTTCGTCCACGATGCCACCGTTGGGAATGCCGAGCTCGCTCAGACGGATTTCCCATGCTTGTAACTCATCGCGGTTGGCACAGCCGAAAGCCAGATGATCGAGACCCGGCTGGCGCTCGTTGAACGGCTGAGTGCTGTTCAAATCAGAGAACTGAGTCAGACCAACGATTGTGCCGCTCGTAAGCCAAGCGACACGCTGGAAAGGACCTGTGTCCTCGTCAAGGATCGGGTCCGAGCCGAACAGAGCCTTGTACCAAGGCACACTCCGTTCGAGGCTCGTAACCGTTAGCGCCACGTGCGTAATCGCAGGGAACTCTGGCATGTTTTTTCGGCTCCTCATGAAAGCAGCGGACGCTACGTCTTTTGGCTGGCAACTATCTGGGAGTAGAGGCTATCTGGCAGCACAAGTCCCCGTCGCTAATTCCGACGGTATGGGTCAGCGCTCACACGGGTACTGGTACCCGCCTCTGGCACAATCAGAGAACGCTGACAGTCGCCGGAGCATGAAGTGAGGGTCCCCGGGGCCAACTTGGGAATACCAGACACCGTACGCAGCGGCGGGTTCGAACCCGAAGCGCTGGTAGTAGCCGGGGCTGCCGAGAAGGAGACCGAATCTGCCGTTGCGGGCCACCCCGCGTGCCTCAACATAAGCAACCTAGTTCCCGAATAGTTCGGTTGACATTGGTCGGTGTTCGAGGTCAGTTTCCCTACGATCCGTGCCCGAGCGCTCGTCTACATTGATAAGGTCCGCTTCCGCTGTAGTCGCTCGCTCCAAGTCGACGCAAGCCTCCGGGCCGAGTAGTGGCCAGGCCGACGGTATGTGATTCCGCCGCCGTGCGTGATTCCGCGCCGATTTGATGCAGATTGGCTCCCATGCTCACTGGGGCCGCTCCCGGACGACCTCAGCCGGGGCCTTGTCGTCGCGGAGCCCGAGAAACCGCGGCTGCCGCAGCCGAGCCTCACTCGTCCATTCGGCAAATCCGATCTGGGCGACGAGCTTCGGCCGCGTCCAGTGCGCCCCGCGGGGGATCGACCAGCGCGTCGACAAACGTCGGTTCGGCCGTTTCCAGCTTCCGCAGCCGGACGCCGAGGTCATGGAGTGTCGCCTTGGTGTAGCCGGTGCCGACCTTGCCGGCGTAGCGGAGGGAGCCCTGCTCGTAATATCCGACAAGCAAGGCGCCAAAGTCCGTCCGGCTGCCGCCCGGATCGGTGTAACCGCCGATGATGAACTCCTGCTCCCAGACACACTTCAGCTTCAACCAGTCCTTCGAGCGGCCACCGACGTACGGTGCGTCGGCGCGCTTCGCGATGAGCCCCTCCCAGCCCGATCGACAGGCGTCGGCGAACCGCCGCTCCGAGTCGTCGCGCCAGGCCTCGGTGTGCTGCAATGCCGGGCTCGACCGGATCGTCCTCGTCATCCGAGCGCGGCGCTCCACCAGTGGCCGGTCGGTCAGATCCTCCCCGTCGACCTCCAGAAGGTCGAAGACGCAGTAGACGACTGGGTTCTTGCCCACCTGCTCTGGAGACGGCCTGGTCACCCCGAGACGCTGCTGGAGCCGGGTGAAGGACGTTTGGTCACCGTCATAGGCCACCACCTCACCGTCGAGTAGGAGGTTCCGTGGATGTTGAGCAGCAACAGCGGCGCTGACCTCAGGGTAAATGGTCGTGAGGTCCTTGCCGGAACGGGACTCGAGTCGCACCTCGTTGCCCGCTTTGCGTGCGACGCAGCGCTCACCGTCGAGCTTGCGCTCCAGTAGCCAATCGTCGCCGAAATCGCGACGGTCGGTCAATGTGGCCAGCATGAGTGGGATCACCATGGCAGCTATCGTTCCACGTGGACGACGAGGGGGAATCCGTCCAATTGGCTCCGGGCACCTCTACCTCGTTGCGTTCGATGTTTCCGTGTAGGTGAACGAGATCAAGGACTTCTGTTTCGACGCCCACGTGACGGTATCCGTACCTGAACACCTCGGTTGCTCGTGGTTGGTCACGACAACTCCCGTGCCCGTGGTCTTGGTCTCGGACGATCCGGTTCCAGAGCGCCCCGAGAATGCCTGAATCTCGTTCACCTGAATGGCACATGCCGATTTGACAAGGGTCTCAACCTCGACGGTGACCGGACGTATCGATCGAAACGATCGACCACGAGCAGCCAAGCCCTCGGTGATCTCCCGCTCCCTGGTGGTGGCAGGCGCCATGGGTCACTAGTGGTCTCGCAGAAGACCAGGAAGCGTCCTCATGTCGTCAAATACCACTGCACCATCCATCGAGAGGGCTTCGGCACTCGTGACGCTCCCCGCGAATGCGAACACTGCCATGCCCGCTGTCAATCCGGCGGTCACCCCAGAAACGCTGTCCTCGACGACGGCACATCGATCTGGTGCTGCCCCCATCCGGTTGGCGGCGAACAGGAAGATGTCGGGGGCTGGCTTCCCGTGTGCCACCTGATCGACACTGAAGATCCGTCCATCGAAACGATCGATGAGTCTGGTTTTGCCCAGGGTAAACATCATTTTGTCGTGACTTCCGCTCGACGCAACGCAAACGGGTGAGGTGATCTGATCAAGGGCCTCGAAGATACCCGGTACGGCAACGAGCTCTTGCTCGAACACCTCCCGGTAGCGAGGCTCGAACTCAGCATCCCAGTCGATTCTCCGGCCAAGGTGGCGTTCGATCTCCTGTTGCATGTATCCAGCCGAACGTCCTACGAACCGCTCAACGATGTCAGCCTCCGTGAGGGGCCACCCGAGACCGGACAGGATCATCGCTTCCGTCCGCACCGCGAGGCGCTCGCTGTCCACCAGGACGCCGTCACAGTCGAAGATCACCAGGTCGAAAGGACGCAACACGCTGACGAGACTAGAGACCCTGCACGTGGAGCGCAGGCTTCTCAGTGAGCCTTCCGGCCCTAACCCCAGCTCAGTGGGCGTCGCCTCATCTCCGGCGGGCTGAGATCTGCCACCAGGGCTGCGGTGGGTGGGACAAAAGGTATTTGGCGACCTAAGGCAACCTTTTGGCCGCCTGGGGGCTTAATTGGGTTGTGACTACGATCAGCCGGGCCCTCGCGTGAGCCGCCGATCCGGGCACCGGGACGACGGCTTCGACGCCTTCATGGAGAGCACGACAACTTACCTGCTTCGCACGGTCTCCCTCATCGTGTGGGACCCGTCCATCGCCGAGGACGTCGTCCAGGAGTGCCTGCTCCAGGTGGCACGCCGCTGGTCGAGGGTGCGCCGGATGGCGTATCCCGCAGCCTACGCACGCCGCATCGCGACCAATCTCGCCATCACGGCAGCCGAGCGGCACTCGATGGAGCGGGCCGAGCTGACCGGCGGCCTCTATCTCGAGCCCGTAGATGGTGCCGCCCTCCTGGCCCTCGAGCAGGTAGACCACCAGCACGCCCTCAACGCTGCGCTGGGTCGGCTCGCACCGCGCCAGCGGGCGGCGTTGGTCCTCCGATTCTTCGACGACCTTACCGAGGCGCAAACTGCCGAGGTACTCGGCTGCTCGGTCGGCACGGTTAAGAGCACCTGCTCGCGAGCCCTCGAGCGACTCCGCGACGACCTCGGCCGCAGAGATGACCGTCGAACCCGTTCCATCCCAAGCTCTTCATGAGTCGCCATGACCCGAAAGGAAGCGCCATGACCAATGACACGTTTAGCTCCGACATAGCGGTGAGCCTCCGCCACGCGCCGCGCTCGTCGACCCCGCTGCAGCCCAACGCATCGCGTCCCGCGTCGCAGGTACTCGTCCACAATCCCACCGACTGGCCGTCGCGGGATCGGCCGCGGGTACCGCGGGGGTCGGCGCGATCGTGGCCGCGGTGGTGACATTGTCGGGCGCCACGCCCGCCTTCGCCGGCTGGACACCGAGCCCGTCGCCTGCCGCGGCCACGAAAAGCGAGCTCGGTGACTACTGCCTGCGCGGACCAGCTCGCATCGATGCCAGGCGGGCCAGGGGCCACCACATGGACCCCAACCGCCACGGACATCCGGGGTCCGTATGTGCTCGAGTCACTGGTGTCCGGATCGATGTCCGCCACCTGTCTGACAGGGCCAAGCCTGACCTCGGTCAGCTTCGGCGACGGTGGATCACTCAGCTCGTCACGAGTGGCGGGCGGTGGAGACCAGGGGGGCACCTCCTCGACTACGAATTTCGCTCCCCGGAGGCGCCGTCAGGGAGCTCACGCTTTCGTCCCTCACCACCCGCACCGGTGCGCCCTTCGACACCGTCGAGGGGGCAGTCGCAGCAGATGTCACAGCCGTCTCGTTCGAGCTGAGCGACGGCCAGAGCATCACGACGACCGTCAGCGATGGACTCGTGCTCGCCTGGTGGCCCGAGCGGAAGCAAGCCCGTCTCTGCCCGGGTGACGACCTCCTCGGGGACCACCTCACAGGCGCTCGGGACGTTCGGCCCCGGGCCCGGGGCGATCGTTCACGGCAACCGCGTACGCGGCGCCCACGGATCACTACACGTCACCAAGTGTTCGGCGCAAGGGTGCACGGCGAGCGGTTCCTTTTGACAGGATGGTCGGCGGCCGGACAGTGACATTCGGGGAAGCCGCAGGAGACTCTCTGGTCGAGAGGTTCGTGGTTCCCTTTGGCTGGCAGAAGGCGACGGCCTACTTCGCCCCGAGAAGCTCGTTGATTTGTCGATTCAACGCCATCTGATTGGTGACATGGACATAGACGTCATGAGGACGGCTTGGATCGGTGCGCCACGAAAGCCCGCCCTGAGCGTTGATAGAGGCAGCACCACCTTGTCCCAGTTCCGAGAACATTCCCCTCTTGCCCCAGGTCGCGTAGAGGAGTGTGGGCCCGTCCCAGTCACCATCGCCCGGCGGGCCACATCCGAATTCCCACTGATATGCGATCCGCATCGGATTGCTGGGCTTCACGGACGAACACAGCGCTCCTCCCACTTTCGTCTGGATCCCGACGAAACCATCGACCCATGCCATCGGCGTCGGCCAGTTGGTGCCTGTCACGACGGCGCTCGCCGCAGCCAAGTCCAATTTCTGGTTCGTCACTGGCGGGGCACCATTGGGGAAGAGGCCATCCTCTATCACCAGGCGCTTTACCTTCGCTTGGACCAGTGCACGTCCGTCGAGCGAGCTCCCTTGCCCCGAGGTCGAACGTAACAACCCAGCCAAATTCGTGTAGGCACCGATGGCGACGATGGTGACGCTGTGATTCGGCTGGTTCGCGAGAAGGTGGCGGTAGAGATCCACCGCTTCTGGAACATCGTTGCTCGAGCGGACGGAATGGAGAAGCTTGTCGACCAGGGCACCGCTATAGCCGTGGGGTGCAGTATCGGCGTTGCTGTGAGCGACTGCGCCCAAGGGGATGTTCGGGTGGCCATACGCGGTGTCAATGGCATCGATTGCGGCTACCGCAAGTGGGTTCCGTATGTCCGACATGATTCCAAGTATCCTTACAGCTCCCCGCTGCTCAAGGACGTTTGCCATACCTATGGCGGTTGCGTCATCCCACCACCGGGACAGGTCGGAATCGATGATGATCCGGGGAACCGTCGAAGGGCTCTCCACACTTGTTGTGGTTGGCGACGGTGTCAATGCGGCAACGAGAACGGCGGCGCTGCCGGCGACGACAACGACAGCGAGCACCACCCACAGAGACAGAATCCGACGTTTACTCACAAAGGTCGCCTTCTTGGTGTGAACCTGGCACAGAGGATGTTAGGGCAGGGTTCGGCAAAGTATTCGTCTCTTCCCGGGCGGCGTCGATACAAATCGACTACGAATACTGAGTGAAGGGTGTACTGGGGCGAGCTGGGTTGGGAACGCTTCGCTTGGAGTTGGCGCCCCGACCACCGGACACGCCCGCGACCGCGACCGCGACCGGCACTCTCCTGCGTGCAGAGGGCCTGGCGGGGCTTTGTCGAGATGTCCAACAGTGCGGCCGCCGATGACGCCAGACCTACCTTCGCCGCCAGTACCAACATACATCGAGATGGGGGTCTTGCTGCAAGGACCCCGGATGTGCTGACAATGCACGCCATAAGTCCGGGCACAGTTTCCGACAGATCGGAGCGAGATGTCCCGGCTCAAGGGGGATCGATGGACAACTACGTATTGGGATTCCAGGAGATAGATCAGACACAGGTCGCCTGCGTGGGCGGCAAGGGCGCCCACCTGGGCGAGCTCTCGCGAGTCGACGGCATCCGCGTCCCAGCCGGCTTCTGTGTGACCACGGATGCCTACCGGCGAATCATCGATGAAGCAGCGTCTATCGAGGACGACCTTGATCGGCTGTCGCGCCTGAACCCGGACGACGCGGAGGCGATCCGCTCGCTCAGCTGCGAAGATCCGCCGGACAATCGAGGCGATCGCCATTCCCGCCGATCTGGCCGCGGCGATCACCGGCTCGATCGCCCGGCTCGGCGAGCAAGCCGGATACGCGGTCAGATCCAGCGCCACAGCAGAGGATTTGCCGACGGCCTCGTTCGCCGGCCAGCAGGACACCTACCTCAACGTCGTGGGGTCGTCGGCGATCCTGCACCACGTCAGCCGCTGCTGGGCCTCCCTGTTCACTGAGCGGGCCGCGACCTACCGCCTGCAGAACGGCTACGACCACCGGAAGGTCTTCATGGGCGTGGTCGTGCAGCAGATGGTCTTCCCGAACTCGGCTGGCATCCTGTTCACGACCGACCCCGTAACGTCCAACCGCAGGGACGTGGTGGTGGAGGCCAGTTTCGGCCTCGGCGAGTCCCTGGTTTCGGGCCGGGTAAACCCGGACATCTACACGGTGCGTGACGGCGAAATCACAACCAAACAAATTGCCACCAAACAGGTTGCCATCCATGCCTCGCGGTCAGGCGGGACCCAGGAAGATGCGATCGCTCCGGAGCGGCAAGATCAGCCGGCGCTGACGGATGGGCAGGTCGTGCAACTCGCCCAACTGGGACGACTGATCGAAGCGCACTTCGGCCAGCCTCAGGACATCGAATGGTGCCTGGACGGAGGTGGGTTCCAGATCGTGCAGAGTCGGCCGATCACCACGCTGTTCCCCATCCCCGATGTCGGCGACCAGGAGAACCACGTCTTCATCTCCGTCGGTCATGGGCAGATGATGACCGACGCAATGAAACCGTTGGGGATCTCCTTCTGGCAGTTGACGGCCCTGCGGCCAATGTATGTGGCCGGTGGGAGGTTGTTCGTCGATGTGGTCTCCGACCTCGGGTCACCGACGAGACGAAGGGGACTCCTCAACGTGTTCACGAAATCCGATCCCCTGGTCGGGAACGCGCTGCGGAGCATCGTCGAACGCGGCGACTTCATCCCGGCCCTCCCGGTCGAGCGCACTACGGCGACGCCGGCTCGCACCCAAGCCCCGATGGCAACCGATCCGGCCATCGTCGAAGAGCTGATTCGACGTAACCAGGAATCCATCGCCACCCTGAAGCGCGACGTCAGGACCAAGTCCGGGTCAGCGTTGTTCGACTTCATCCTGGCCGACATCGAGGAGCTGAAGCGGATCCTGTTCGATCCTCGGAGTCATCAGGTCTTCATGTCGGCGATGGACGCCACGGGGTGGCTCAATGAGCAGTTGCAGAAGTGGCTAGGCGAGAAGAACGCCGCCGACACACTCACCCAGTCCGTTCCCCACAACGTCACGTCGGAGATGGGTCTGGCGCTCCTGGATGTCGCGGACGCGATTCGTCCGCATCCGCAGGTAGTGGCCTATCTGCACCACGTCGAGGACGAAGGCTTCCTCGATGACATGACCACGCTGGTTGGCGGGCAAGAATCGAGGGACGCCATCCAGGCATTTCTCGACAAGTACGGCATGCGCTGTATCGGTGAGATTGACATCACCAGGCCACGCTGGAGCGAACGTCCGACCACGATCGTGCCCATGATCCTCACCAACGTCAAGAACTTCGAGCCGGGCGCCGGAGAACGACGCTTTGAGCAGGGGCGGCAGGAGGCGTGGGCGAAGGAACAGGAGATACTCGAGCGCTTGCGGTCCCTGCCGGAAGGCGAGCAGAAAGCCAAAGAAGCCAAGCAAATGATCGACCTCGTCCGGACCTTCATCGGGTACCGGGAGTATCCAAAGTACGGGATGGTCAGCCGCTACTTCGTCTACAAGGAGGCCCTCCTCAATGAGGCCGAACGCCTCGTGCAAGCCCGGGTGCTCGGCGAGGCAGAAGACATCTTCTACCTCACCTTTCAGGAGCTCCACGACGTCGTGCGCACGAACGTCATGGATGATGGCCTCATCTCCCGGCGCAAGGACGCATTCAGGTCGTATCAGGCACTGACGCCACCCCGGGTGCTCACGTCCGATGGCGAGGTAGTCGCCGGGTCGTACCGACGCGATGACGTTCCCGCGGATGCGCTGATCGGCTTGCCGGTTTCCGCCGGGACCGTCGAGGGGCGGGCCCGCGTCATCCGGGACATGGCAGAGGCCGATCTTGAGCCGGGCGACATTCTCGTCACCGCCTACACCGACCCCAGCTGGACACCGGCCTTCGTCGCCATTGCTGGCCTCGTAACGGAGGTGGGCGGCCTGATGACCCATGGCGCGGTGATCGCCCGGGAGTACGGCCTGCCGGCCGTTGTGGGCGTGGAGCACGCCATGGAGCTGATCCGGAACGGGCAGCGCCTCCGTGTTCACGGCACGGAGGGATACGTCGAGATCCTGCTCTAGCCTAGAGGATGGCCAATCTCGCTCTCGTTCCGAGTTGGATGACAGGAGTCAACGCCAACCAACCGGGTCTTACCTCCCTCATCCTTGGCGCCTCTCCCCGATCATCGGTCAGGGGGACATCCCAGGTGCCACCGGGCGCCGAGTCGTCGTGGGCGATGCCGTCACGTCCAGCCCGGCGTGCGTCCCGCTTGCTCGATCCACTTCTGCAGGTCGGGTCGCTGCGCCTCCTCCATGCTGGTCACCTTGATGTACCGGGTCCGGTCGGTTGTTCCGAGCGGGGGCGGGAACTCAAAGTCGGCACCGCCGTGGAAGACGACATTCACGGACACGTCGTAGGCCGCGATTTCAATGATCCACCCGAATTCTGGTCTCCCGTAAAACGCCCTCTTCCACTTGACGGCGTACTCGAGGCCCGGGACTGTCGTTCGGATCGACTCATCCAATCGATTGACGATGGGCTGAAGATCCGGCACCAGGCGCCGGCACCAATCATCGATGTCGGAGTGGTTCGCCGAGGGCTGTGGCGGATTTCGCCCCGCATTTCCCTTGATCGCCTTCGGAATAGTGCGTCCTCCTCGCTGAATCGCCAGCCTGGCGTCCTTTTCTATCCTCAAACGTGCAGTGGCTCAACTGGCTGCCGCTTCCGCGGGGGTACCACCCAGCCCGTTGTTCCCGAAATGGACAACGGGTCATTTGCCACTCGCCGTGGCCACTTCGGTCGGTGTCGTGAGCTTTCCGACACGTGGCACAGTCAGTGCTGACGAAAACAGCGACGCTTCTCTTCGCACGGTTGGTCCTCTGGCTAGAGTTGTTGGATTCGCCGTTCCACGCCCTCGGAGGTTCGGCCGAGGTCATGAGCACCGGAGGTAATGAGGTGACGCCGGTCGTTCGATCCCGATGGTCACAGTGGGCGAGGAGGGCAGGTAGTGCGCTGGGTGTCGGTGGACTCGCTGCCATTTCGTTGACGCCCGTGGGGGCGTCACCAGCAGCTGCGTCAGCAATCCCTTACGCCTATGTAGCCAACGCCATCGGTTCCGGAGCGGTGAGCGTGATCAACACCTCGACCAACAATGTGGTGACGACGGTGCCGGGCGTCTTCGATGCAACCGGGATCGCCATCACCCCAAACGGGAGCTACGCCTACGTCACCGACGGTCCCCACACCGTGAGCGTGATCGACACCTCCACCAATGCGGTGGTGAAGACGGTGAGGGTCGGCAGCGGGCCATGGGGGGTCGCCATCACTCCCAACGGGAGCTACGCCTACGTGACCAACACCACTTCCCACACCGTGAGCGTGATCAAAACCTCTACCAACGCGGTGGTGAAGACGGTGCCGATCGGCACCGCTGCATGGGCGGTCGCCATCACACCCAACGGGAGCTACGCCTACGTGACGAACGGTTCCCACACCGTGATTGTGATCAACACCTCTACCAACGCGGTGGTGAAGGCGGTGACGGTCGGTAGCGGGCCATTCGGGGTCGCCATCACCCCCAATGGCAACTACGCCTACGTGACCAACCAGGGCTCCCACACCGTGAGCGTGATCAAGGCCTCAACCAACACGGTGGTGAAGACGGTGCCGGACGCCAACGGGCCATACGGGGTCGCCATCACGCCCAACGGAACTGCTGCCTACGTGGCCAACGCCGGTTCCAACGGCAACGGCGGTTCCAACACCGTGAGTGTGATCAATATCTCCACCAACGCGGTGGTGAAGACGGTGACTATCGGCGCTCCCGGCGATGGGAACTGGGGGGTCGCCATCACCCCCAACGGGAGCGATGCCTACGTGACAAACCCAGCATCCAACAACGTGAGCGACATCAACACCTCCACCAACACGGTTGTGAAGACGGTGCCTAGCAACAGGCCATCCGGGGTCGCCATCACCTGAGGTCCTTGACGACGCAGACGAATAGCAGACGAGTTCGGCTTCACCTCGATATCCTCAATTCGCCGGTTGATCACGTCCGCACACCTTCTCGCCCCCACCACTACAAATCTAGGGGCGGCCTCTGTAGACGTCGTTCCCCAAGGTGAACACAAGTCGGTTGAGCGCGGGGTCAATGACCGTCTGTACCGCGGCCACCGTCAGATGAACGTTGTCGCTGGTGCGCATCTGCAGTCCGTCGAGATATTGAGTGAAGCTTCCGGATGGCGACAGCAGATGACCAACGTCTAGCACCGAGACAAAGGACGGGTTCTTGTCGGCAACGGTCTGGATCATCCTGTTGAAGTCATTCACTGCCCACGTGGGTGTACCGTCGCCGAAGTACGGGGACGTATTCAGGATGACGTAGGCGCCCTGGGCGTGGACAATGGCCACAGCTCGCCGGAGGTTCTGGCCGATCCAAGCCGAATATGCCGGGTCGCCCAGATTGGCATAGGACCCATTCCAGAGACGGTTCTGCTCTTCCCAATACCCGAGTTGGATCACCATGGCGTCGGGGTGGAAGCGGTCGGTCACCCACTGCATCTGCATCGCCCAATCGGCGCACGCCGGCCAGTTGGACTCGTACACTCCTGGCGTCGACCATTTCTGCATCTCGGCGCCGTTGGTCACGCCGCAGCTGGGCATCGACCCGTTGTCGATCAGGTACCCAGGTGCTGCTGCCTCGGTGAAAAGTGCTTCATAGCCAGCCAGTGAATCGCCGATGAAGCCCACCCGGATTCCCCCGAGCGAGCAGTCTGTGCGCCTTGGGGCAGGCCCAGAACGGCCACCGCGGGCGGGACGGTCGAGCGACAGGTCGGCTGGAAAGAGCGGCGGGTGCAGAGGGGAGCTGGTCCCTCCGCTGTAGGTGGCGTCGCCGAACGCATAGACGGAATCGTCTCGGGCGGCCATCCAGTAGCCGCCCCCAGCGGGGGTGGCCGTGATCCCGACGATCGGTGAGCCAGGCGGATTGCCCCCGAGGGAACCCAGATAGCCGGCGTCCCCGAAGGCGAAGATCCCGCCGTCGGCCGCCACCAACCAGTACCCTCCCCCGTCAGCCGTCGCCGCCATGCCCACGATCGGTTTGTTGAGCACCGTGCCACCCATGGAGCCGTAGAACCGGGCGTCCCCGAATGCGAAGATCCCGCCGTCGGCCGCCACCAACCAGTACCCTCCCCCGTCAGCCGTCGTCGCCATGCCCACGATCGGTTTGTTGAGCACCGTGCCACCCATGGAGCCATAGAACCGGGCGTCCCCGAAGGAAAAGATCCCGCCGTCGGCCGCCACCGACCAGTACCCTCCCCCGTCAGCCGTCGCCGCCATGCCCACGATCGGTTTGTTGAGCACCGTGCCACCCATGGAGCCATAGAACCGGGCGTCCCCGAAGGAAAAGATCCCGCCGTCGGCCGCCACCAACCAGTACCCTCCTCGGCGTTCCACTGCCGCGCCGACAATTGGGGCATCGAGGGTGGAGGTGAGCATATCCCCGGAATAGGCGGCATGGCCGTAGGTGATGACGGCTCCCGCCGCGTCGATGACCGCGTAATTGCCAGACTTCGCTGTCATGGCACGGTGAGAGTGACCGGCGGTGGGCACAGCCGCGAACGCCACCCGGTTCGGAAGTGACAACAGTACCGCGACAACGGCTAGAAAGGCGGCGACACCCTTCCATGGGTAGCGGCTTTCCCGGCGCTCGGGATACAGATCGAGGGAATGAAGACGGCAAGTTAGCGTCTCACACTCGCCGTCTCAACTGCGACTGGACGCGGGGCGGTTGCCTGCACTGTTGAGGCCCCCATCCGGAAGCTGCTATGAAAGTGGCGATTTCGTGCATCGCGGTCGTGACCGAGGGCGGTACCGCGTTGATTGATTGCCGCCGGCGGAACCTCCACTGGGAACTTGTCAGGTCAGAACGGTCGTCAGAGGCCCTGACATCGCCTTCGGGCACTCCCAACTCGGCGGCAACTTCGGCCGAAGTCATATCGAGGCCATCGTGGAGCAGCAGGGCACGAGCCTGTTTTCCAGGGAGTGAGCGCATGACTTGGGCAATCTCCATATGGGAATCGGGTATTTCCGAGTCGACGGGAATTTCGTGCTTCGTGCGCTTCTGTTGAGACTTACGCCAGGAGGAGATGCAGAGGTTGTGAAGCACGTTTCTCGCCCACGCCTCAGGATTGTCGAGTGTCGATACCTTCCCCCAGTTCTTCCAAACCCGAAGAAACGCCTCCTGGGTCAGCTCCTGGGCTTGTTCGTGACTACCGGTGAGCACGTATGCCTGGCCTTGTAAGCGAGGCCAGGCGTCATCGAAGAAGGTGTCAAACTGCAACCCTCCTTCTTCCATGTGCCAGTTCCCTCCTGACATTCTTCGTTGTTACTGGTTACACGCATTTGGAGGACAGAAGGTTGCAAGAAGTTGCCAGAGGACCCGAAGCCAGTCGACTGGCAATCGGTGGAGTTCACGCGCTTGCTGAATCTGGCCCCCGGCACGGCTGGGTGCCGATCACTTCGGAAGCTTCAGCCCCACACAGCCATTCCGGTCTGGTGCCTTCAACGATCTGCGGCGACGGGCGGTGAGGACTGGGTCCGGTTCCAACTGAGCCATTCCAAGAGCTGGAGTTCGGCGCTCACTACCCCGGCACGGTCCCGATGCAGAACCAGCCGAGATCATGGAGTTGCACGCTGACCGATATGAACCCAGCGGCATTCAGCCGTTGGGGGAGCGTTTCAGGATCAATCGGGTTGTAGGTATCACCGGCGTGGAACGCTTGGGAACCCTCGCTGAACACGCCGTCGGCGGCAACCAGGTGTCCGCCCGCCTTCACCACCCTGGCCAACTCGGCAAAGCACGGTCCTGGTCGGGGACACTCGCAATGTGGTGCAACATGTGGAATGAGGCAGCGCCACTGAACCGACCATCGGGAAAGTCCATGGCGACGGCGTCGCCCCGCACGACCTCCACGTTCGTGCCCGCCAGCCTGGTCTCCAGCGTCGCCGCTAGTTCAGGATCGACTTCAACTGCAGTCACACGGTCCGAGAGGCGGCGAAGCACGTCCGTGGTGAAGCCCGGGCCCGGTCCGATCTCGATGAGATCGTGCCCGAGATCAACATCTTGCAACGCATCGGGCAGGATCCTCTCTTCGACGATCTGTCGCCATTCTGGGCTCGCGCAGAACTTCATGTGCGCTTCGTTCACGAAACGATCCTAATTCCAGCGGCCAACCGGGAGGGCAAGCGTCCACGCAAAGGCTCTTCGATCGGGAACAGCGGCAGCGGCACCCGGTGCGTGGCCTTCCGAGGCTGGCAGACCCGGTGGTCCGGCGGCCAGACTTAGAGATCTGACCGCTGACCCCGACTGGTGCCATCACGCCTCTCAATATGCTCGCCGGGAGAGGTGGGAAACGGTGTAGACGTCTGCCGTGGGCGTCTGATTGCATCTCGGACGGGAGGAAATCATGGTGAGCACGTTGATCAAACCCCTGTACACCGCGGAGGCGACGACTACCGGGGGTCGTGATGGCCATGCGCGGAGCGCGGACGGAGTCCTGGACCTCGATATGCGTGTCCCCGTCGAAATGGGGGGTCCGGGCGGAGGTACCAACCCCGAAGAGCTGTTCGCGGCTGGGTTCAGCGCATGCTTCCAGAGCGCTTTGGGCGTCGTCGCCCGACGACAGCACGTCAGTGTCGAAGGGTCGATCGTGACCGGTCGCGTGACCATCGGCACGATCTCGGGAGGAGCATTCGGACTTGCCGTCGAACTGGCCGTGCACATCCCCGAAGTCGATTCTGAGACCGCCCAGCGCCTGATCGAGGCGGCGCACCAGGTGTGCCCCTACAGCAACGCCACAAGGGGAAACATCGAGGTTACCCTTCGGGTGGTCTGATTCCCCGGTCGGCGCCGCCGATGAGGGCCGGCTCCGCTCAGACTTGCGTGCGAGGGCGGCGTTCCTCGGGATGTTCCTTCCTTCTCAGGCCTTCTCCGCCACCGCCGCCAATCGCTCCAGTGTCTGGACCATCGTCTCCCGGTTGCGAGCGGCGCGGTCCTTCGTGCCGGTGGCCAAGGGTGAAAGCACCTTGACGAACCCGCCGCGACGATCCACCCACGTCTCGACGACCCGGCAGCCGCCGTCCCGGGGCTCGAACTCGTAGGTCCAGCCGGCCACCTTGAGTCCCTTGACCTTCACGTCGAAACCGAAGCGCTTCCCGGGCTCACACGCGGTGACGACGCAGTCGCTGCTCCACGATTTCGACCCGTTCGAGTTCGTCCCCTTGAAACGGGCTCCGAGGGCCGGTCCCTTTGCCCCGCCGACCCACCGACCGCCCGTGTTCTCCGGTGACCAGTTCCCCATGCGGGTGATGTCGGCGACGAGCGACCACACCTCCTCCGGTGAAGCGGCAATGGTCCGTTCAACCCGGATCGATGGATCAGGAGCGCGGTTCGTTGCCATGGATCTGACTATAGGCCCCGACCCGGGAGAGGTTCAGCGGTCCGTCGCGTTCGTTTGGTTGGTGCGGCGAATCGTCGGGATACTCCCGCTGCCGTCCCGATGTAGTCTGCCGAGGGTGGCCGGGTGGCCGTGGGGGAGGAATCGAGTGAAGAGCTGGAGGCGACGGAGCGACGTCGGCGCACACCTCGGCAGGGTTGCCGTCAAGCTGGGAGTGGCCGTCGTGATCGGGGTCGGCGCGGCCGCCTGTGGCGGGGGCGGCGGCAGCACGGCCGGTACCGGCGCAACGGGTACGCCGATCACCCTCGCCATGATCACCTCGCTGACCGGACCCGGCTCCTCCGAGTTCAGCCAGGCCGCAGCCGGGTTCAATGCCCGGGTCGCGCTGCAGAACGCCGAAGGGGGGATCCACGGCCACAAGATCTCCGGTGTGGTCATCGACGATCAGACGAGTCCTACGGAGGTGGTCACGGCCGTCCAGGATGCACTCTCCAAGGGCGCCTTCGGCATCGTGTCGACCAGCCCGCTGTTCTTCCTGGCGGCCAAGTATCCGAACCAGCAAGGCGTCCCCGTGACAGGAGGATTCTTCGACGGACCGGAGTGGGGTGAGGCTCCCTACACGAACATGTTCGCCTCTGACGTCGGGAGTGTGGACCCGAAGTACCCGGTCAACACCTCCATCGGGACATTCATGAAGAAGCACGGCGGGACCGTCGTCTGTTCCTATGGCTACGGGATCTCACCCTCATCGGCCCGATCGGCGGCGGGCACAGCCGACTCGTTCAAGCTGGCCGGCGGCAAGGTGGGGGTGCTCGATACCTCCATCCCATTCGGCTCGGTGGCGATGACAACGGTAGCCCTCGTGGCCAAGGGCAAGGGCTGCAACGCCTTCTACGCCGGGCTCGACGACAACTCCAACTTCGCCCTGGCCACGGCCCTCAAGCAGGCCGGCGTCAAACCCAAGGTGGTGGTCTTCCCCACCGGGTACGAGCCGAGCCTGGTCGACTCCACATCCTGGAGTGCCGTACAAGGCGGCTACTTCAGCACGGAGTTCCGCCCGTTCCAGCTTCCGAACGCCGGGACGCGCCAGATGCAGGCCGCCCTGGTGAAGTACGAGCACTTCACCAACAAGCAGTTCCCCTCATTCAGCCAGTACGAATCGTGGCTCGGGGCGGACCTCATGATCAAGGGTCTGGCATCGGCAGGAACGAATCCGACCCGAGCGGGAGTGATCCATGCTCTGCGCAGCCTGAAGAGTTACAACGGGAACGGCCTCGTGCCCCAGCCGATCGACTATTCGACGATCTTCGGACACGACCTGCCCCACCAGTGCAGTTGGTACATGCGGGCCGACCAGAGCGGATTCGTAGCCACCTCGAGCACGGCGACATGCGGGACCGACGTACCCGGAACGACAACGGCACAGTCCTGACCTGTCCTCGGCTGCGTGGGCCTCCTCGCCTGCCTGGATCGGCGCCGCCCGAGCTGATCTGGCCACCTTGGGCAGGGTGCGGTGGCGCCATCTGCTAGGTGCCAGTGGGCGGCTGCCGCAGGCCGATGTCGTTGCCGTCGGCGTCGCTGACCCTGGCGACGAGCAGTCCACGGCCCACGTCGGTCGGTTCTTGAGCCACCTTGGCCCCGGCGGCCTGGAGGGCGGCGAGGGTGGTGGAAAGGTCCTCGACGTCGAAGAATGGGACCGGCCCGGTCATGCCTTGGTCGTGTCCATTGGGGACGAGACCGATTTCATCACCGTCGACGGAGAAGCCAACGTAGTAGGACGAGTCGACGTGAGGATCGCCGAACAGGGCGGCAAAGAGTGCCTTGGCCTTGTCGAGATCCTTCACCGGGTAGAGCACCGTATTGCATTGAACTGGCATGGGGTCTCCTCTTGTCACGTTTTGCCAGACATGTGGGTCAATGTATATGACACCGGAACGCAGGAGAGTGTGACACGTGGACCAAACGGGATCGCTGGTGGACCAGTTCGAAGCCGATCGGCCCCATCTCCGGGCCGTCGCCTTCCGGATCCTCGGCAACGTAGAGGAAGCCGACGATGCCCTGCAGGAGGCCTGGCTCCGGCTGTCGGCGGCCGATGCCGACGACATCGGGAACCTCACCGGGTGGTTGACCACCGTCGTCTCGCGGATCTGCCTCAACGTGCTTCGGAGTCGTCAACGTCATCCCTCAGAATCGATCGATGACGCCGTCGACGCCGAGCGGTTCTCCTTGCGGGCCGCCGTCACGCCAGAGGATCAAGCCATCCTCGCCGACTCGATGGGCCATGCCCTCCTCATCGTGCTCGACAGACTCAACCCGGCCGAACGCATCTCCTTCGTGCTCCATGACATGTTCTCCGTCTCCTTCGAGGAGGTCGGCTGGGTCCTGGGCAAGTCCCCCGAAGCCTGTCGGCAGCTCGCCAGCAGAGCTCGCCGGCGGGTCCGCATCGCCGAGGACCCGGCCTCTGATCCGCAGCGGCAGCGCAAGGTGGTCGAGGCCTTTCTCGCCGCGGCAAAGACCGGCGACTTCCAGATGCTGCTCTCGCTCCTCAGCCCCGATGCCGAACTCGTGGCCGATCCGGCCGCAATCGCCATGGGCGCCCCGACCCGCCTGGTCGGACCCAACGACGTCGCTTCAAGGTTCTCCGGCGGGGCGAAGGCCGCCCGGTCGGCACTCCTCGACGGTCTCGCCGGGTTGGTGTGGGCGCAGGGCGGCACTCCGAAAGTGGCCTTCGACTTCACGGTGGTGGCGGGCAAGGTGACCAGGATCGAGATGATTGCCGACGGGGACGTTCTCGAGGAGATCGACATCGAATACCTCGGTCGCGGAAGGCATCGGTAGGCACTCCGTCGGGTTCGATCGCCGGGTCGTCCACCGTTCCGAGAGCCACTGCACCATGCCGCGATCGTCCTTCCTCAATCGGCCCGTGCGGCCAGCCGTTGGAGGCAGTCATAGGCGGCGTACTTGTAGGCATCACTCAAGGTGGGCACGTCGAAGGTGGCATGGATGAAGTAATCGACCGTCCCGCCGAAGTGCAGGACGGCCTGGCCTTGATGCACCAACTCGGTTGCGCTCTCCCCCACGATGTGGACTCCGAGCACCTTCCGGTCATCGGACCGGACGACCAGCTTGAGAATCCCTTCGGTGATCCCGGAGATGGCGGCTCGGCTGTTGTCCGAGAACTTCGACACACCGGTCACGTAGTCGATGCCCTGGGACGCCGCCGTGTCCTCGGTGACGCCGACCATGGCGCACTCGGGAATCGAGTACACACCGAACGGGGTGAGGGGATCGACCGTCTCCTTGAAGGGGATGGCCAGGGCGTAGCACGCCGCCACCCGACCTTGCTCCATCGACGCCGATGCCAGGGCCGGAGGCCCGATGACGTCGCCGGCCGCGTAGATTCCGGGGACGGTCGTCTGAAAGTGGTCATCGACGGTGATACGGCCTCGGGCGTCGGTACCTACGCCGGCCGCCGACAGGCCCAGTTCCTCGGTGTTGCCCATCCGGCCGGCGGCGAAGATGACCTTCTGCGGTCGGACCACCGTGCCTGCGCTGGTCTCCACCCGCAGTCCGCTGGCGTCACGGGTCACGTCGGCAACGCCCAGCCCGTGGTCCACATGCATGCCGAAGGACCGGAAGCACTGGGCCACCTGCTCGGAGCATTCGGAGTCCAGAAACGGTAGCAGTCGGTCACCCCGGTCGATCAGCGTGACCTCGGCACCGAGAGCCATGAAGATGGATGCGTACTCGCAGGCAACCGCACCTCCCCCGACGACCACCAGACTGGCCATCGGGCGTTCGAGGTCACGGGCCGATTCCGAATCCAACACGTCGGGATCGTCAAAGGGGATCCCCGGGGGATGGAAGGGTCTCGATCCGGTGGCGATGAGAACGACCGGAGCCCTCACCGTTCTGGCCGATCCACCACCCGACGGCCTGACAATGACGCTTCCTCCAGTGCCGAGGGCGGCAGAGCCGACGATCAGCTCGACCTCATGGCGGCGCAGGTTCTCCCGCACGGATCTGCTCATCGTCCCGGCGACATCGACGGCCCGCGCCCGGAGTCGATCGATGGCCGCCTGGGGATGCAGATCGATGCTCTCACCGTAGATGTCGCGGCGTTGGAATCCCGTGAGGTAGAGAGCCGCTTCACGCATCGCCTTGGTGGTCAGAGCGCTAGCCGCCATGGCGCCGCCGAGCTCCGGTTCCCGCTCGACGACCGCCACACGCCTTCCGAAGTAAGCGGCTTGAGCGGCCGCCTTCTCCCCTGCCGGGCCGGCCCCGATCACCACCATGTCGAAATCGTCCTCCACTAGTGGGGCCACCGCGCACCCGGGAGCCTGCAGCCGACCACCTCAGGTCGTCTTGGCGATGAGGACATGGCAGTCTGCCCCGTGGGCGATCGAGTTCGGGACCGATCCGATCAACCGGTGGGTTCCCTGCATGCCCTTCGAACCGACCACGATGAGGTCGGCACTGAGATTCTTGGCCAGCTCGATCAAAGCATCGGCCGGAGCTCCGCAGACGGCATGGGTCTTGATCGTCACATCGGCCACTCCGGCGGCGGCGGCTTCCAGTATGGAGTTCGCCGCATCCTGAACCTCCCTGGTCATATCGGGATCCCCGAGCACGGCAATCGATGAGCCGACCTGGGCCACCGGCGCGCCGGTCGGTGAGGCTTTGACGGCGTGGACCAGATGCAGCGCAGCCCGGTCTTCGCTTGCCAGCTTCACCGCCAGAGCAACCGCCTCGTTGGCTTGTTCGGAGCCGTCAGTCCCCACCACGATCGTTGAAAACACGTCACAACCTTTCGCCACTCCCGGGAGGGCAGTAGAACGTTCTGGGCAGCTACGTTACCCTTCTCGATGACGAAGGATCGTTGCCAGCGGGACGCGGAGTCACGCTCTCGGGAGTCGACCTGAAGGGGTGTGCGAATGGATGTGTCAACGGCGCCGACGAGGCCGAAGCCCTTTCCCGCACTCGGTGCCTCCCCACGCCAGCAATTGGCCCTGTTGGCCCGCGTGCTGCATGTCGAGGGATACGACGACCACTTGGCCGGCCACATCACCTACCGGCAGCCGGATGGAAGCTTCCTGGTGAACCCGTTGGACCTGAGTTGGGACGAGCTCTGTGCCAGTGACCTGGCCACGATGGACTCCGAAGGCAACCAGACCGGCGGTCCCTGGATCATCTCCCCGGCAATCCAACTCCACGTCGTCTTGCACCGGCGTCGGGACACCGCGGGGGTGGTGATCCACAATCACCCAAGATGGGGGACGATCTGGGCCGACAGTCACCGGATACCCCCGGTCTACGATCAGACCGGCGCCATGTACGGCGGCAGGATCGCCATCGACTCGTCCTACGCCGGTTCGGTCGATCAAGGCGAGAGCGCCCGAAAAGTCGTCGACGCCCTCGGCTCGGCCGACGTGCTGCTCATGGTGAACCACGGGGTCCTGGTCATCGGCCGGGACATCAGCGAGGCGTATCTCCGCGCCGCCGTCATCGAGTGGCGCTGCCGCCAGGCCTGGCACGTGGAGGCTCTCGGCTCCGGTGTACCCATGCCCGACGAGGCGGCGAGCAGTTTCGGCGCCACGATCGCCGCGTCTGCGTCGAGGGGGAATTTCGACAATTGGTTCGCATCAGCGGCGCGACGTGTGATCCGGCGCGATCCCACCGTCCTCGACTGACGCTCCGGGCGCTTCCCGTCCTGGTCGCAAGCGTTCACCATTTTCTGGTCTTGTACCGACCGGTCATCTACGCTGCCGACATGGACCTTTCGCTGACCGAAGCCGAAGGCGACCTCGTCGAACTGTGCCGCGAATTCGCAACCAAGGAGATAGCCCCGCGGGCCCCCGCAGCCTGGGAGAAGGCCGAATGTCCGACCGATCTGCTCCGCGAGATGGGGCAGCTCGGATTGTTGGGCATGTTGGTCCCCGAGGAGTGGGGAGGGATCGGCATGACCACGGTGGGCTTCGTGGCCGCCATGGAGCAGATCGGCTTGGCCGACCAGTCGGTGGCCGCGGCATGGCAGGCCCACGTGACCATCGGTTCGCTGCCGCTGTACCTGTTCGGCAGCGACACTCAACGCGAACGCTGGCTACGGCCGCTGGCCGAGGGACGTGTACTCGGCGCCTTCGGTCTGACCGAATCGGATGCAGGATCCGACACCCGTGGAATCAGCACCCGGGCGGAACGGCAGGACGACGGATGGCTGATCAACGGAGGCAAGACATTCATCTCCAATGCCGGGACGGACATGTCGTTCGGCGTGACGCTCCTGGCCCGCACCGATCCCGCCGAGGACCGGGGGCCCACCTTCGGGAGCTTCGTCGTCGAGAAGGGCACCCCCGGCTTCACCATGGGACCGAAGATGCGGGGCATCGGCTGGCGAGGACTCGACACCCGTGAGCTGTACTTCGATGACGTGTGGGTACCCGACGATCATCTCATCGGTAGCCAGGACCTCGGTCTGAGCCAATTCCTCGGAACCCTCGAGGTCGGGCGGATCTCCATCGCCGCGCTGTCACTGAGTCTCACCCAGGCGGTCCTCACCATGGCCACCCACTATGCCCGGCAACGCAACCAGTTCGGCAAGCCGATCGCGAAGTTTCAGGCCGTGCAGTTCAAGCTGGCCGACATGGCGACCGAACTGGAGGCCGCTCGATGGCTCACGTATCGCGCCGCCTACCTGCGCGACGCCGGACAACCCTTCCTCAAAGAGGCCTCGATGGCGAAATTGAAGGCGAGCCGGGTGGCCACCCGGGCGGCGTCGGAGGCCGTCCAGATCCACGGGGGCATCGGCTACATGCTCGAGTCCCCGGTGGCTCGGTTCTACTGCGATTCCAAAGTGCTGGAGATCGGCGAGGGGACCAACGAGATCCAACACATCGTCATCGCCCGCACCTTGGGTTGCTGAGTCGGGCGACGACGAGGGCACACCCAATCCGCACCGCTGACTACGGTGCCGAGTAACCGCCGTCCACCACCATCGCCGAACCCGTCGTCCAGCGGGAGGCGTCACCGGCGAGATACGAGTATGCGCCGACGAGGTCATCGGGAGTGCCGAGCCCGAGCGGATGCTTGGCGGCCATGGCATCGATGGCGTCCCGAGGCAGGTCGGCATGTATCGCCGACACGAAGGTCCCCGGGCACACGCAGTTGACACGGATACCGTCGCGGGCGTATTCGACCGCCGCCACTTTGGCCAGCTGGATCACTGCGGCCTTCGTGGCGCAGTAGGGAGCGGCGTGCGACCAAGCGGTGAGGCCGGCGACCGAGGCTGTCAGGATGATCGAGCCCGACCCCTGAACGCGCATCGGGGGAACGGCGGCGCGGATGGCATTGACCGAACCCATGAGGTTGACCCGGATCGTTCGCTCCCAGTCCTCGGTCGTGAGATTGTGGATGCGGCCGTTCGGCGCCAGTACTCCGGCATTGCTGATCAGCACGTCGAGGTGCCCGAAGCGTTCGACAGCCACCTCGACCACGGCCTCCACCTGCCCGATGTCGCTCACATCGGCCAACACCGTTTCGACAGATGCCCCGCTACCCGACACTCCTGCGACGGTCGCCTCCAGCGACTGGGCACTCAGATCACTCAGCACCAAATCGGTGAGAGGTTCGCGCGCCAGCGTGCCGGACAGTGCACTGCCGAGCGCTCCTCCGGCCCCAAGGATGGCGATGGCTCTGCGCTCCGTGCTCATCAAGTTCCCCTTTCTCGGTGCCGGTCGCTCACCGGGCGATTCGACGTCGATCGTCCACCGGCCCGGCGTATTCAGACAAGGAGATACCCGCCGTCCACGCTGAGCACGGTCCCGGTGACAAAGGCGGCGGCGTCGGAGGCAAGGAATTGGAAGGCGCCAGCCAGGTCGGAGGACCGGCCCCAGCGCCTCAAGGCCGTATGACCCCGGATGGACTCGGCAATCCGCTCATTGCTCGTCCACGGCTCGGCCAGGGGCGAATCGAACCAACCGGGCGCCACGACGTTCACGGTGATGCCCGAAGAGGCCAGGTCGAGCGCCAACCCCTTGGCCATGCCCACCAGTCCGGCCTTGGAGGCGCTGTAGGCGGCCAGTCCCTCGAGGGGGCGCTCACCCAGCACCGATCCGGTGAAGATCAGCCGGCCACCGTCGCCCATCACCCGGGCCGCAGCACGGGCGCCGAGGAACGCCCCGGTCAGATTGACGTCGATCACGTCCCGCCACACCTCCGGAGCGGTACCGAGCGGGCCGGCCACGATCGGAGAGATCCCGGCGTTGCCGATCCAGACATCCACCCCGCCCCACTCGGCCACGGTGCCGTCGGCCACCGCCTCGTTGAAGTCGGCGTCCCGCACATCCCCACAGAACTGGAGCGTCGGCCCGGCAAGCGAGTCGGCCACCGATTTGAGATCACCCTCGGTCCGGGCCACGAGGGCCACGCTGGCCCCGGCGCTCGAGAACGCATGGGCGATCAATTCGCCGAGACCCCGCCCGGCCCCGGTCACCACCACACGCCTCCCCCTGACATCCCCGGCCCTGGGAAACGAGTCAGGTATCTCGATCTTTGCGCGCATCGCCCTTCCCCACAGTGGCACCGGGTCTGTACTGACCGTACAGTACACGAAGTGGACTCTGACCAGCCGTTCGCGTTCTCCGACGACGACCGGATCGAGATGCATCGCCGGATGCTCCTGATCCGGGGCTTCGAAGAGCGCGTCTCGGCCCTCTACCGCGACGGAGAGGTGCCAGGGTTCGTCCACCTGTCGACAGGACAGGAGGCCTCCGCCGTCGGCGCGTGCTGGCCGCTACGGCCGACGGACGTGATCACGTCGAACCACCGCGGACACGGACATTGCCTGGCCAAAGGGCTCGCTCCGCTCGGGATGTTCGCCGAGTTGATGGCCAAGGATGCCGGCACCAACCGTGGACGGGGCGGATCGATGCACATCGCCGACCCGGGCATTGGAATTTTCGGTGCCAACGGAGTCGTCGCCGCCGGACTTCCCATTGCGGTCGGGGCCTCGGCGGCCGCTCAGCTGAAAGACGACGGTGGTGTCGTCGTCGCCTTCTTCGGGGACGGTGCGGTGGCACAGGGTGCGTTCCACGAAGCGGTCAACCTGGCCGCCGTATGGCAGCTCCCGGTGGTCTTCTGGTGCGAGAACAACGGATATGCCGAGTTCTCGCCCGTGGCCACCCAGCACGCGGCCAGCATCGAACAGCGGGCTTCGGGGTACGGCGTCGACTATGTGGCCGTCGACGGCAACGATGTCGCCGCGGCGGCGGCGGCGGCGGCGCGGGTCGTCGAAGCGGCCCGCGGCGGGCGAGGTCCCACGATCGTCGAGGCCGCCACCTACCGGTGGCACGGTCACTACGAAGGAGACCCTCAGCGTTACCGCGACGATGCCGAGGTGGAAGCCTGGAAGGATCGGGACCCGATCCTCGTCCACGCACGACACCTCGAGTCGACGGGGATCAGCGCCGAGCAGATCGAATCACTGGCCTCGGCCGTCGAGGGCGAGCTCGACGACGCCCTCCAGGCTGCTCGGCGACTCGCCCAACCCGAGGCGGCCACGCTTTCCGATTTTGTCACCCGCCCGCGCCCGAAACTTCCGGAGCCACCGCCGCCGGCCGAGGATGCCGCGGTGTTCCGGACGATGGACGCCATCCACTCCGCCCTCGAGGCGGAGTTGACCAACGACGAGCGGGTGTTCGTCGCCGGTATCGACGTTGGCGAAGGAGGGAACGTCTTCGGGCTCATGCGGGGCCTGCACGACACATTCGGTGACCGGGTCCGGGATACTCCGATCTCGGAGACCGCGGTCATCGGTCTCGGCGTGGGTGCGGCGATGGCGGGCATGCGCCCGGTCGTCGAGTTGATGTATCTCGACTTCGTCGGGGTGTGCTTCGACCAACTGCTCAACCAGGCGGCAAAGATGCCGTTCATGACGGGCGGGACCGCTGAGATGGCGCTGACCGTCCGGACCCAGTTCGGAGCCGGCCGCTCGTCGGGGAGCCAGCACTCGCAGAGCCTGGAGGCGCTACTGGCCCACATTCCGGGGCTGAGCGTGGTGATGCCGTCGACGCCGGCCGACACCTATGGTCTGCTCAGAGCCGCCATCCAGGACCCGAATCCCGTCGTCTTCATCGAGAACCGGCTCCTCTACGGCATGAAGGGACCGCAGCCGACGGCCGACCACATCCTGCCCATCGGCAAATCGGCGGTGGTGCGGCCCGGCACCGACCTGACGGTTGTGTCCGTCTCACGAATGGTTCACGAGGCGCTGGCCGCGGCCGAGGCTGTCGCCGGTGCAGGCATTTCCGTCGAGGTGATCGATCTGAGGACGGTGGCTCCTCTGGACATGGCACCCATCCTCGAGTCGGTCCAGAAAACGAGCCGGCTCCTCATCGCACACGAAGCGGTGACACCGTTCGGCATCGGAGCAGAGATCGCCGCCACGGTGGCCCGTGAAGCGTTCTGGGACCTGGACGCGCCGATCATCCGGGTCGGTGCCGCACCCACTCCTCCTCCGTACGCGCCCACGCTCGAGCGGGCTTGGTTGCCCGACCGCGACGACATCGCCACGGCCCTCCTGCGACTGGCCGAGATCTAACTCAGGAGAGACAGGGCCGGTGGGGCGGCAGCGACCAGATCCGCGGTCACGAGTTCACAAACTGCATCGAACGCTGTTGAAATCGCCAGGCGCCGTCCCGGTGCTCGAGCGTGTCGGTGTACCGGCCCACCAACTGGACGGCCCAACCCGACTCGCCCTTTTGGAGGAACAACAGGTCGCTGACCGCGGCCACCTCGCCCTCGCTCCACTCCGTGACCAAGGTGTTGACCACGACGTGGCGCTGAGGCCGACGCGGCTTGAGGCCGGAGAAGGCCTCCCGGATCGCATCGTGCCCTTGGTGCGTGCCCAACCCCGGGATCTCCACGACACCGTCGGGGCAGAACGTGGCCACGATGTCTTCGGTGCGTCCGTCGTCCAGGGCCTGGGCGTAGGCAGCCATCGTGGCGCGGACACCCTCGACCACGTCTGCGTAGCTCATCGCTGGTCCTCCCAAGTTCGAACGGATCACCCGGGTGCAAGCGGCACCGGACGTTCCCTGTACTGACCGGTTAGTCTACGCCCATCGAGCCGACGGCCGGAGAGGGGCCGTCCGGTGCCCGCACCCATCACCCTGCCGTCCACCCCGCATCCCTGACGGCCGGTGAAACTACAAGAGGGAGTCACCATGGTGAGTACGTACGATTTCGACGGACGTGTGGCCGCCGTCACCGGGGCCGGGCGCGGTATCGGGAGGGCCTACGCCCTCCTCCTCGCCGAGCGGGGTGCCAGCGTCGTCGTCAACGACCTCGGAGGCACCCGGGAGGGCGATGGAAGCGACGACGAGCCGGCCGCCGCCGTCGCCGCCGAGATCGTCGACGCCGGTGGGAAGGCAGTCGCCGAGACCAGCGACGTGTCCCAGGCGGCCGGGGGCCAGGCCCTGATCGACGCCGCTGTCGATTCGTTCGGGCGGCTGGACATCCTGGTGAACAACGCCGGCAACATCCGGTGGGCGGGCTTGCCCGAAGCCGATGCCGACAATCTGCAGAGCCACCTCGCCGTCCACGTCGGCGGGTCGTTCAACACCACCCGAGCCGCCTGGCCCCACATGGTTGCCCAGGGCTATGGCCGGGTCGTGATGACAACCTCGACCGGCATCTTCGGCCTCCCCGACAACCTCGGTTACGCAACGGCCAAGGCGGCCGTCATCGGGATGAGCCGCAGCCTCAAGCTCGCCGGCGCGGCGCACGGCATCAAGGTCAACCTCATCGCACCCAACGCGTGGACACGGATGGCCCACACGTCGGCTGAAGGAGAGACCCCGAGCCGGCCCGCCCCCGAGCACATGGAACCCGAGCTCGTGGCGGCGATGGTCGGCTATCTCGCCCACGAGCGCTGCGAGGTGAGCGGCGAGATCTACGTCGCCGGAGCCGGACGGTTCGCGCGCCTCTTCGTCGCCTCGACCGAAGGGTACCTCCACCCTCGGAGCCAGCAACCGACCATCGAGGACGTGGCCCACAACTGGGAGACGATCAACGACGAGAGCGCCTACTACGTTCCCGCCGACCTCATGGACTGGTCAAGGCACTTCTTGGCCCACCAGCGGTTGTCCTGAGATCGGCTGAGCCGCGGCCGATCTCAGGCGAAGGCCGGCAGTACCTTCGTCTCGAACAGACGAAGGCTCGACCAGGCCAGCTCGATGGGCATTCCGCCGCACATCGGGTGGAAGAGATGGAACGGGAAGGGCGCGGCCTTCATCTCCTCGACGAACTGGTCGGGCGTGATCACCCGATACTGACCCGATGCTCGGAGTTGGTCGCTGTCGCTCACCGGCCGGTACGGCGACGCCACGCCCGACTGGACGCTCCAAGCTCCGTAGGCGTTGGTCTCGTGCAGGAAGTAGGGGGCCATCTGCTTCCATCCCGCCTCGGGATCCTCCGCCAGGGCGACGACCTGGTTCCCGCCGATGGCGCTCGGCCCCGGGTCCGGCCGCCCCAGCTTCACCACCTCGTCGCGGTAGAAGTCCCAGACCGCGGGCAGGGAAGGAATGAAACCGTCGGCGATGCGTGCCGCCCGTCGGGCTGCTGCCTCGCTGCTTCCCCCCAGCAACAGGCCGGGGCCGGTCGGCCGATACGGTGCCGGCGTGATCTGCACCGTGCGGCCGTGATAGTCGAATGGCTCACCGGTGAACGCCGCCCTCAACGTGGCCACGGTTTCGGTGACCAGACGGCCCCGGTCTGCGGATGCCACGCCGAACATGGCGAACTCGTCATCCACGTAGCCGCCGGCCACGACCACGTCGACCCGTCCCCGACTCAGGTTGTCGAGCACGATGAGATCCTCGGCCAGTCGGAGAGGATCGTAGAAGGGAGCGATGAGCGCGGCAACGGTGAAGCGGACGTTGCTGGTCCGGGCGGCCATGGCCGCAACCATCGGGAGCGGGCTCGGCAGGTAGCCGTCGGGAGATCCGTGGTGTTCCGAAACGGCAACGCTGACGCACCCGAGTCGGTCAGCCCACTCCACCATGTCGAGGGCGGCGGCATAGCGGTCGCTCATGGTCGTGCCGGCGAGCGGAGG
Organism: uncultured Acidimicrobiaceae bacterium; assembly: GCA_963812885.1. Classification (GTDB taxonomy): domain Bacteria; phylum Actinomycetota; class Acidimicrobiia; order Acidimicrobiales; family RAAP-2; genus Bog-756. The sequence continues at coordinate 39,229 of CAWEWZ010000011.1, forward strand.
GTTCCGGAAATCAAACCGGAGGCCGAAGATCACGGGCGCGAGGTTAGCAAGGGGCAGGACGGTCAGGTTCGGTCCCGAAGCTCGCGCTTCAGCACCTTGCCCGAGGGGTTGCGCGGCAGGGCATCGATGAACATCACCGCTTTGGGTACCTTGAACCGGGCCAGCTGCTCACGACAGTGGTCGATGAGGTCATCGGCGGTGGTCGTCCCGGGTGGGCTCAGGACGACATAGGCGACGGGGACCTCACCCCAACGGGCGTCCGGGCGTCCGACCACCGCGGCCTCGACCACAGATTCGTGCTCGTAGAGCACGCGCTCCACCTCGGAGCTGGCGATGTTCTCACCGCCGGAGACAATCATGTCCTTGAGACGATCGACGATGTACAGATAGCCGTCGTCGTCCCGGAGTCCGATGTCCCCGGTATGGAACCAGCCCCCCTGGAAGGCGGTACGGGTGGCATCCGGATCCCGCCAGTAGCCCTTGAACACCTTGGCCCCACGGAGAACGATCTCCCCCCGAGCACCCGATGGCACCGAGGATCCGTCCTCGTCCCAGATGTCGAGCTCGAGGTACTGGCAGGGCCGGCCCACGCTCCCCGCCTTGGACCGGATTGCCCCGCGGTCGAGGAACGTGTCGCCCGACACCGTCTCGGTCAGACCGTAGGCGTCTGCGAACCAGGCGGACGGAAAGGCCATCTGCAGGCGATCGATGAACGGGAGCGGCATCTTCTCTCCCCCGCCGATGAGCAGGCGGACCGACGAGAGATCCCGGTCCTCGACCCCGGGAAGGTCGAGCACCGCCCGGACCATCGACGGCGCCATCCACAAGGTGCTCACGTGCGACCGCTCGATCTCGTCGACCACCATTTCTGCGTCGAAGGCGCGGTGGATGATGGTCGTGGCGCCCACCGCGATCAGGGAGGTCGTGGTGAGATCGAGCGCTCCGACATGGTAGAGGGGGCCGCAGGCCAGTCCGATGTCGGAACCGGTCAGACCGAATTCGGTGATGTGGGCGTAGTTCTTCCACGCCAGATTGGCGTTTGTGATCATCACCCCCTTGGGTCGCCCGGTGGTCCCCGAGGTGTACATCAGACGATGGACGTCGTCACCATGGGCGGGGGCGCGGGTCGGGGACGCGGACCCGCCATCCAGGTCGGAGAAGAGCTCCCAACCTTCGATGCTCGTGGTCGACACGCAGATGCGGAGGACACCGTCCAGCGTGGCCGTGGCCTCATCCGCGAGCTCGAGGAGTTCGTCGTCGCAGATCACGGCGACGGCTTGGGAGTGCTCGAGGATGAACTTCAACTCGGCGGCGGCCAGCCGCCAATTGAGCGGCATGACGACGGCCCCGAGGTAGCTGGCGCCGAAGATCGTCGTCATGAACTCGATGCTGTTGTACGACAGCAATCCGACGACGTCGCCGGCGCCCACCCCTCGCTCATGAAGTCCGGCGGCCAACGCCGACGAACGCTCCACCATCTCCCGGTAGGTGACGGTGTCGCTCCCGAATACGGCAATAGGGCTTGTCCGGCGTGCGGCTGGCGTGGTGCTCCAGAACTCCGAACCAGCTCATGTCCGGATGCATCGCCGGCTCGGGGGCCGGAGTCGACCGATTCGATGCACCGCCGTTCATCGACCGACTCCATGGAAACCATGCATCTGCGGCAATGGCTGCGTCCTCGAGGGTAGAACTGACCGGTCGGAACAAAGCATAGAAGAGGGGTTCCGGGCCACGTCAAACCATCCGATCCTGACGACCGCTCCCGACCCGGACATTGCCCCGACCGCGATGGCACGACCGCCCACGCGAGGTGCGCGCCGATTGCTCGCCGACAGCACCACTCAACGGATCGATCCGGCTGGCCGTTCGGGATCGAGAACGGGACGGCCCCTTTGCGTCGATCGGGGTGACGGCGTCCATCCTGCGTCACGCCGTCGGACCACGATCGGCCCGCGTGCTCGTCGGGCCGATCCGACGTGGGTGATATCAAAGAAGTGGGGCCCGCGGCCGAGCTCCTTGGCCGCAGGCATCAAGTGAGCATTCCTCGAAGAGGCCAGGCCGACCCCTCCGGATGGGATCGACCCCGGTCAGTTCCACGTCGGCGAGGACAGTGCTGTTAGCCTCACCTCTCGAGTGCCCTCCTCGGGTGGGATCGTCTCACCCGGAGGTAAACAGCTTCGCCTCGTGAGGATGGGCAGACATCCGGACCAGAGGGCAGTGTTAGGTTGGAGAATGCCCAAATCGAAGGCAAAGGACGAGCGGTCGCGAAGCGCACGATGGCACCTGCGCCGTCAGGCCATCATCGACCTCTCCGCAAAAGTCTTTGCCGAGCGGGGCTACCACAACACGAGCACGATCGAGCTCTGTGAGGCGACCCAACTCGGGAAGGGTGCCCTCTACTACTACATCGGTTCGAAGGAACAGCTTCTCGCCGCCATCCACGATCGGGTCATGGACGAGGTCATGCTCGGCGCAGACCGTGTGGCACTGGCCGGCGGCTCACCGCCGGACCAGTTGGCCATGCTGGGCGAGGAACTACTCGATGTCATCGTCCGCTACCCCGATCACGTGTGGGTCTTCCTGCACGAATTCCCAGCCCTCACCGGCGAGTACGCCGAGCAGTTCCGAAAGCGCCGGAGGGAGTACGAACGGCGGGTCGAGGGGGTCTTCGAGGCAGGCGCCGGTTCCGGTCAATTCCGCCAGCTCGATCCCCGGCTGGCCGCCCGGGCCTGGCTCGGGATGCACAACTACACCTATCTCTGGTTGAAGGCCGGTGGGCGGCTCTCGGCAAAGCAGGTGGCGTCGTCGTTCGCCGACATTTTCGTGCACGGCATCGCCAAGCGGTAGTCCTTCCGGTAGCCGCGGCCGACCCGGGCGTGGACCTTCCGACAGTCCGTGATCACGACGGGGCTCGACCTCGAAGTCCGCTTCCCGAGGGCGCGGGTGCCTCGGATGGCCAGGCAGCTGGATCGGAAACCGCCGTCGGCCCGGCGCGTGCCGTGCGGAAATGATGACGTTCTGTGCGACCCCCACCTTCCCTTGCTTCCCTACGCTGAATTCTGCTTCTCTCTTGCGTAGAATCACCTTTCGGCCCCCGCCATCCCGACCATCCTGGGGGGCCCAGCCCAGTGGAGAACGCCAATTTGTACCGACCGGTTGGTCTGATAATGTCGAACGATGCGACCCGATGCCGGTCGGAGGCCAGCGCCACGGGTCGGCCGTCGGGCCCATTCGCCGGGCTTTTCGCCCTCCCGTCGCCGACCGGGCGGATGAAACCCGGCGCCGGGAGAGCACCCGTCGCTGAGCCGCTCCACCATCCCCCCGCCAAGAGGAGACGACTTCCAGCATGAACAACATCGACGACATCGACTTCTTCAGCGGCGATGAGCTCTTGGACGACCCCTATCCCTACTTCGACTCGCTGCGCGACGAGTGCCCCGTCCATCGCGAACCACATCACAATGTCGTCATGGTCACCGGCTTCGACGAAGTGGTCGCCATCTACAACGACAGCAAGACGTTCTCGTCGTGCATCTCGGTGACCGGGCCGTTTCCCGGGTTACCGGTCCCACTGGAGGGTGACGATGTGACCGACATCATCGAGGAGCACCGGGACGGGTTGCCAATGAGCGATCAGCTGCCGACCCTCGATCCCCCGGTCCACACCGACCAACGGGCCCTGCTCATGCGGCTCATCACGCCGAAGCGCCTCCGGGAGAACGAGGAGTTCATGTGGAGGCTGGCCGATCGCCAGTTGGATACCTTCCTGGGTGCCGGGCGCGGCGAGTACATCACCCAGTTCGCGGCACCGTTCGCCATGCTGGTGATCGCCGACCTGCTGGGTGTTCCTGAGGAGGATCACCAACGGTTTGCCGACGCGCTTCTGCACGGCAACAGCGGGACCGGCGCCGTCGGGAGCACAGGAAAGCGCTCCCTGGCTCACACCCCGCTGGAGTACCTCTACCAACGGTTCACCGACTATGTGGAGGATCGTCGGAGCGCCCCGCAGAATGACGTGCTCACCGGCCTGGCCACCGCGACGTTCCCGGATGGATCGACGCCCGAGGTGCTGGACGTCGTCCGTATCGCGGCAAACCTCTTCGCCGCCGGCCAGGAGACCACCGTTCGGCTGTTGAGCTCGGCGGTCAAGCTCATTGGCGAGGATCCCGAGCTCCAGGGTCAGCTCCGAGCCCACCGGGAGCTGATCCCGAACTTCATCGAGGAGACGCTGCGGATGGAGAGCCCGGTCAAGGGTGACTTCCGGCTCTCGAGGGTGCCCACCACGGTCGGGGGGGTGGACCTTCCGGCCGGCACCACCGTGATGCTGGTCAATGCGGGAGCCAATCGTGATCCCCGGCACTTCGAGGATCCGCAGACGTTCAAGATCGACCGGGCCAACGCCCGTACGAATCTTGCCTTCGGACGGGGCATCCACACGTGCCCCGGGTCGCCCCTGGCCCGGGCTGAAGCCCGCATCAGCCTCGAACGCCTCCTGGACCGCACCTCGGACATACGCATTTCCGAGCCCGACCACGGGCCCGCCGGGGCAAGGACCTATCGGTATGTCCCCACCTTCATCCTGCGTGGCTTGGTGGAGCTGCACATCGAGATCGACGTCGCCTGAGGGCGGCGTCTCACCCGGCCCACCGTCGCACCCCTCCTCGGATGCGTCCGCTCAGATGTACATGCCACCGTTCACGCCGATCACCTGGCCGGTGATGTAGCCGGCATCGTCGGAACAGAGGAACGCGCAGGTGGCCGCGATATCGTCGGGTGTCCCGGCCCGTCCCAGCGGGACCATCTTGCCCAGGTCGTCGATGCTGGGCACGTTCCCGACTTCCTCCGCGTGCCTGGCCATGGGTGTGTCGACGATCGTGGGCGGGACGGTGTTCACCGTGATCCCCTGGCCGGCGAACTCGCGGGCGAACGCCTTGGTGAGCCCGATCACGCCGCCCTTCGAAGCCACGTAGTGGGCCATGTGAGGGGCTCCGGACTGGGCACTGGACGAGGAGATGGTGACGATGCGGCCCCAGCCGTCGGCGCTCATGTCCGCCACCGCCAGCTGCATGCAGGTGAAGGTGCCGGTCAGGTTGACGGCGAGAATGTGGTCCCACTTCTCCGGGGTGATGTCGGCTACCGCGTCGAAGGACTCGATGCCGGCACTGGTGACGAGGATGGTGACCGGTCCGAGCGCGGCGCGCACCGAGGCGAAGACCCGCTCCAGGGCGGCCCGGTCGGCCACGTCGGCTTCATGGCCCACGGCTCGGAACCCACGATTGGAGAGCTCCGCGGCAGCCCGCTCCGTCCCGGGCCCGTCGCGGTCGAGCAGGGCCACAGCATTGCCGTCCGCGGCCAGGCGCTGGGCGACGCCCAGTCCGATACCCGAGGCAGCCCCGGTCACGACGGCCACGCGCCCGCTCATGCCTGCGACTCCAGGGGCGTGAATTCGATGTGCAGGTCGTGGAGGCCACGGAGCACCCAGGTCGGTTCGTACTCGAAGCGGCGATCCCCGGGCGGCCCGTGATGCTCCTCTGAGAGCCTGATGTCCTGCATCCGATCGAGGATCCGGTCGATGCTGATGCGGCCCTCGGCCCGGGCCAGGGGGCCGCCGGGGCAGGAGTGGGCTCCCCGTCCGAAGGCCAGGTGCTCCTTGGAGTTCGGTCGGTCGACCCGGAACTCGGCCGGGCACTCGAACCGCCGCGGGTCGCGGTTGGCCGCCCCGTTCAACAACATGACCGGGGTACCGGGGCCGATGTCCACTCCCCCGACGTTGGCCGCCCTCCGGGCCAGGCGGAAGTCGGCCTTCACCGGGCTTTCGATCCGCAGTGCCTCCTCGATGAAGTCAGGGACGCGGTCGCGGTGCGCCCGGAGCTCGTCCTGGAGCTCCGGATACTCGGCGAGGTACTTGAGCCCGGTGGCGAGAAGTCGGGCGGTGGTCTCCTGGCCGGCGGCAAACAGGAACGTCGCCGTCCGCACGACCGCGTCCACTTCGGGAGTCGACCCGTCAGGGTACTTGGCCAGGGCGAGGTCGGTCAGCACATCGTGCCGCGGTTCTCGTCGCCGGTCCTCGATGTAGCTGGCGAACCAGTCGTCGAGCGAGTCGAGCATGTTGAGGGACCGTTGGTCCTCGCTGTCGACACCGTCCTGGCCGGAAGAGGAGATCCCGCCGGGTGTGGCGGCCAGGCCGAAGAAGTGGCGAAAGGTACTGTGATCGGCCTCGGGAACACCGAGGACGTCGGCGACCACCAGCATGGCGAACGGCTGGGCATAGGCGCCGATGAACTCGCAGTGGCCCGCGGCGATGAACTCGTCGAGCTGTTGGTCGACGACGCGTCGCATGAACGCCTCGTTCTCCTTCAGACGCTTGGGGGTCAGCAGTCGCATCAGCAGCGCCCGCTCCCGGGTGTGCATGGGTGGGTCCATGGTCACCATGTGCTCGTTCATGGGGAGCTGATCGCGGTGGCGGTCGATAATGGCCCCCACATCGTCCCCTTCGAGCGGCACCGGGAAGGTGGCGAACGGACCGACCACCGAGTTGCAGGACGAGAACGTGTCGATGTTCCGGTAGACCTCGATCGCCTCCTCGTAGCCCGACACGGCCACCACCCCGTAGTGCGGCATCGCCACCACCGGGCATTTCGCACGCAGGTGTTCGAAGTAGGGGTAGGGGTCCTCGATGAGTGACTCGTCGGTGAAGAAGTCAACCGATTCGTAGTTGCCCATGCCGCTCCGATCGTACGACGCCAATGCTGAGCGACTGCTTAGCACCAGCGCCGGGCCAGGTCAACCCGTCCGGTGTGGCCGGCCCCGATCGCACTCTGGGATGCTGAGCGCCTCCGGCATCTCTCTGTCGGACGACCAGCAGGTGGACGACCATGGCTTCAAACCGCAGGATCGGGGCTGAGAACTCGAAGAGCCGCGCCGCACTGCTCGACGCCACCGAGCAGATCATGTTGGAACAGGGCTATGCCGCCGTGAGCTCGCGACGGATCGCCCAGAGGGCCGGCCTCAAGCCGCAACTCGTCCACTACTACTTCCGGACCATGGACGATCTGTTCCTGGCCGCATTCCGCCGCCGCGCCGAGGAAGGCCTCGAGCGGCAGGCAGAAGCGCTCACCTCGGGTCAACCGCTGCGGGCGCTCTGGGCATTCGGCAACGACCCGACCGGTACGGCGTTGACAATGGAGTTCGCCGCCCTGGCCAACCACCACAAGTCGATTCGATCGGAGATCGCCCAGTACGCCGAGACCTTCCGCAGCCGCCAGACCGAGGTGCTCACCGCGGCGATGGAGGAGCACGGAATCGATACCGCGATGTTCCCGCCGGTGGCGGTCATGGTCCTGATCACCAGTGTTTCGCAGATCCTGGTGATGGAAGAGGCCCTGGGGATGTCCGCCGGCCATGCCGAGACGCGTGAGCTGGTGGCCCGCTACCTGAACCAGTACGAGGGAACAGCGAAGTCGAGGGACGGTTCTTCGGCGCCCGACTGAGGGTGCGGAGGAGTGACCCTCCTACGCTTCGCCCATCTTCGCCCAGCCCTCACCGGGAGCTTCGACATGCACGATTTCGGGTACCGCGGCAAGCCACTTCCGGAGCTGACCGGTCGCCGTCCGGAAATGGTCCGACTGGACGTGGGCCTCTCCGGCGGCAGCGTCCCGAAACGCCTCGACCAGGACGTAGGTGTTGGGATCCTCGACGCTCCGGTACCACTCGAAGACGATGTTGCCCGGCTCGGCTCGGCTGGCCGTGGTGAACTCCTCGACAAGATCGACCCAGTCGTCGGCAAATTCGGGGCGCACCGGATTCTTGACGACGATGAAGATCACTCGGTAGTCCTTTCGGGTCGCGGGGTCACAAGCCGAGGTCGAGGACCGGCTTGTCCAGCGGGTTCACGTTGACCGACGACAACGCCGGGAGCAGCTCCTCGTAGGGAAGTCCGGCCAGGAAGCCGTCGATGGTCCGCTGGTAGTTCGAAATGTGCCCCTCGAGCCGTTCGGACAGGCGCATGTACTCGAAGCCCCGGGCGTGCAGGCCCCGTTGCTGCTTGGGCAGGTTCGAGAAGTCCTGGGCGAGGATGGGTGGCCACCGTGGGTCGTTGCACTCCCACACGTCGGGCGGCGTCGGCCGGTCCCGCTCCATTCCCTCCGGATAACGGGTGAGGGACCAGATCTCCATCAGGGTCTCCTCGGGCCCCAACGGGCGGAACCGGTAGGAGGAGGCACTGCTGTACATGGGCAGCACCAGGTAGTGGGGGAAGCAGTAGCCCATCGGCTCGTTGATCTTGTGCTCGTCGAGCTGGTTGAGGTCGGGGACGTCACAGCCCGCCTCCCGGTGCCAGCTCACCACCGAGTCGTTGAGCGCCCGGTTCCAGGCCGAGACGGCCGCCATCGGGTCGTCGGGAAGATCCATGTCCCGGAGGCCCTCGGCGATCCGGACGTCATTGGCATGGACCATCCCGGCCATGCCCTCGCTCATCGTGCGCAGGTAGTGGATGTCGGCGTCGATGTAGGCACGGGGATCGATCGTCTCGCCCTCGCGCACCCCGTATCTTCCGGGGATGACCAGCTGAGGATGCGTCTCGACCACGTGGTACATCTCCACGAACGCCTCCTGGGCCAGCTTCCAGTTCACCGGGAGGCGGCAGGCGTACCACCATTCGGTGCGCAGCGTTTCCACCTTCCAGGCATCGAGGATGGTGGCGAACGGCTCGATGCACTGCTTCAACGGTGGCGCCTCGTCGTCGAGGTTGATCCACGCACATCCACCCCACGTCTCGCACTGCACCGGCGTGAGATCGAGGTCGTGCAGGTTGTGCTCGGAGAAGGTCTTCGCCCTGGTGACGAAGGTGTTGGTGCCATCGGCTCCGTAGCACCAACCGTGGAACGGGCAGATGAAGCCGGCCTCACAGGTCCCCCGGCCCTCGACGAGCCGGACGCCCCGGTGCCGACAGGCGTTCTGAAACGCCAGCACCTCCATGTCGCCGGTGCGAACCACGATGACCGACTGGTCGAGGAATTCGTACTCGACGAAATCGTACGGCTGGGGGATCTCCTCGAGCCGGCAGGCCATCTGCCAGACCCGGGGCCACAGCAGCTCGGCCTCCATGTGGTAGAAGTCCGGGTCGTAGTACCGCTCCTTGCGGACCCGGTCCGCCACCTCCATGGCATAGGGGACCTTCAGCGCTGACCGGTTCTGATCCGTGATGGCCACGCCGCGCGCCCCCTTCTTCCTCGGAGTATGGTGACGCGATAATATACCAACCGGTCAGCACAATAAACCGGCCCCGAACTCGTCGCGGCCGAGGGCGACTCGGGTCGGGGCCACGCTCGTTCCTCCCCTCCTGACCCCGCAATCAATCGCCGGTCCGGAGCCGCCGGCGAGGTGTGCCCTCTCGGTGGCCCGGGCTCAAGCTGCGGGGACGAGCGAAGGAGACGCATGGAAACCCCCGAATCCGAGGCCGACGACAGCTCGCGCCGACCCGCCACCGAGGTCGACGTGTTGGTCGTCGGTGCCGGGATCACCGGCATCTACCAGGCCTACCGCGCCCTCGACGCCGGATTCTCCGTCACCGTACTCGAAGCAGGCCACGGCGTGGGGGGTACGTGGTACTGGAACCGCTATCCGGGAGCACGCTTCGATTCAGAGAGCTACACCTACGCCTACCTCTTCTCGCGGGAGCTCTTCGAGGAATGGGAGTGGCAGGAGCACTTCGCCCAGCAACCCGAGATCGAGCAGTATCTCAACCATGTGGTCGACCGGTTCGACCTTCGGCGCCACATCCGGTTCGACTCCCGGGTCACCTCGGCCGAGTACGACGACCGTTCGGGGACGTGGTCCGTGGTGGTCGGCGACGGTACCGAGTTCCGGGCCCGGTTCTTCGTCGCCGCCACCGGGGTTCTCTCGGTTCCGTTCTTCCCGGACGTGCCCGGACGGGAGGATTTCCAGGGTGAGTCGTACCACACCGGGCTGTGGCCGTCGGAGCCGGTCGACTTCGTCGGGAAGCGGGTGGCGGTCATCGGCACCGGTTCGAGCGGGGTCCAGGTGATCCCCTCCATCGTCGACACGGTGGCCTCGCTCACGGTGTACCAGCGCACCGCCAACTGGTGCACCCCGCTGAACAACGCGCCGATCACACCTGACGAGCAGCTCCGGCTGAGGGCCGACTTCGAGATGATCCGGGAGACACTCAACCGGTCGGTGAGCGGTTTTCTCCACACCACCCACGATCGGGCCACCACTGATGACTCGCCGGAAGAGCGACGTGCCTTCTACGAGAAGATGTGGAACAGCCCGGGCTTTTCGAAACTCACCAGCAACTACACCGACCTGCTGTTCGACCAGGGTGCCAACCAGGAGTGGTGCGAGTTCCTGGCCGACAAGATCCGGGGCATCGTCGACGACCCTGAGACGGCGGAGAAGCTGATACCGAAGGACCATCTGTACGCGGTGAAGCGACCTCCTTTCGTGACCGGCTACTTCGAGGCCTACAACGATCCCAAGGTCTCGCTGGTCGACCTCGGACAGACCCCGATCCTGCGGATGACCGCAGGCGGGATCGAGACGGCCGAAGGTGTGCGGGAGTTCGACATCGTGGTGTGGGCGACCGGGTTCGATTTCGGAACCGGAGCTCTCAACCGGATGGGAATCCGCGGCCGACATGGACTCCCGCTCGAGGACTACTGGGCCGATGGCCCGCGGACCTTCCTCGGCGTCCAGAGCACGGGCTACCCGAATCTGTTCTTCCCCGGTGGGCCGCACGCTGCCGCCGGCAACAATCCGCGATACAACGGCGACCAGGTGGACTTCGTGACCGACACCCTCATCTACCTGCGCGACCACGGCTACGACATCATCGAAGTGACTCCCGAAGCCGAAGCGGAGTGGACCGAGATGATCGACTCCGGAGCCAAGTCGTCGCCGTTCGGGGAGTCGAGCTACTTCTTCGGGGCCAACATCCCCGGCAAACCCCGCCGCTACCTCCTCAACTCGGGCGGCCGTCCCAAGCTCTTCTCAGTGATCGCCGAGGTGCGGGAGAACGGCTACCAGGCGTTCAGGCTGGCCCGTTCGCCCGCAGGCGCGGCCACCGACCCATGAGACATCTTCCGACGTCGGCCTTGGTCAGACGGTAGCGACCGGCGTCAGCGGGGAGCCCACCGCCCCGGGCAGCCGCAGCGGCGGGGCGGTGAGCAGGAACCGGCTCCGATCGTGCTCACGCAGCCAGGCGGCCAGCTCGTGCAGATACCACATCTCCCCGAGGGGTACACCGAGCCGGAAGAGGCAGAGGTGGTGGATCGGGAGCAGCGAATGCCGGCTCTGGTCCCGATCCCTCCCGACCAGCCCCTCGACGGCGTAGTTGTCCGCCACCAGCGCGGCGATCTGCGACTCGGCGATCCACTCCAGCAGCGCCGGGTCCCGTGCGTCGAGATACGAGCACAGCGTGTGGATCTTCACCGGATCGGGATCGCGGTTCCAGTTGAGGATCTCGGTAGCGAAGCCGGTATGGAGCAGGAGCATATCGCCCGGTTCGATCACGACGTCGTCCGCCGCCATGATCTCCTCGAGCGTCTTCCGATCCACGCCCCGCCAGTCGTGGCCCAAATGGTGGGCCAGGTCGACCAGGACGCCACGCCCCTGCACGCCCTGATAGGCCATGTGCTCCATGCCCAGATGGTGGGCGAAGCACAGATGCCTCCCGCCGTCCCCGGCGGCATCGGGCTTCGGTCCGACCAGATCGACCCCGGCCCGGTAGCCGTTGTAGTACACCGGCTCCTCGACCCCGTCGCCGTCGACATCGAACTCGGCACCGACGTGGGCCAGCGAGTCCCACTGGGTCGAGTACTGCAGCGAGAGGGTCACCTGATCGTCGGCCCACACATCGACGAAGCGAGGGCCGCCTTCGTCCATCTGACTCATGTGGATGTTGTAGAAGCTGTCGGGCACGTGCTTCATGTCCTCGGTCGGCGTCAGCACCGGCGGGTAGCGCCGCTGGTTCAGGGCCGTCCCGCCGGGGTAGTCGAGGGGAAGACTCAGACAGAAGCTGACTCCGGCTTCGACCTCCCGCACCCCTTCGAGCACCTTGGCCGGGGTGAGCAGGTTGATGCGGCCGAGTTCGTCATCCTCGCCCCAATCGCCCCAGGTCGAGCCGTCCGGGCGTTGGGTCCACCGATTCGTCACGTTGCCTCTCCTTCCGGTCGTACCGTCGCCCACGGTGAGCGCGATTCATGTACCGACCGGTTGGTTTATTTTAGCGGAATCGGACCCGGCGCCCGGAGTTGGGGGACCTACTCATCGCCGCCCATGGTTCCGTAGGTGGGGACGCCCGCGGTCTCATAGACCAGGTGAAGGCCGCCGCTCGGATAGGTGACCGATTGGGTGAGGTGCAGCGCGGTGGGGACGGTCCCGTCGGCGAACACCCGCTTGCCGCGGCCCAGCAGCAACGGGTACACCCACAGGTTGATCCGGTCGACCAGGCCGAGGCGCAGCAGGGACTGCACGAGGTCGAGACTCCCGATGACGTGGATTTCATCGAGGCGTCCCTTGAGGGCGGTGACGTGCTCGCCGAGGTCGCCGGTGATGAGCGTCGAAGGCTGCCAGGCGAGCGGGCCGGAGAGGGTGCGGCTGGCCACGTACTTGGGGACGCCGTTGAGCAGACCGGTGAATGGGACCTCCGGCGAGGCGTGCGGCCAGTAGTCGGCGAAGATCTCGTAGGTCCTCCGGCCGAGCACGAGGGCGTCCATGCTGCTCGCCTGCTCGAAGATGACCTCGCCCGACTCCTCGTCCGCCACCGGCGCCTGCCACCCGCCGTGGGCGAAGCCCCCCTCGCGGTCCTCGTCGGGCCCTCCGGGCGCTTGTGCCACTCCGTCGAGGGTCACGAACTCGGTCACGATGAGTTTGCCCACGGTGTGCTCCTTCACTGGTAACGATGCGTTCCTGAACGAGACGTCGCCGTCGTGTCGAACTCATCGTGCCACCGTGAACGTGACCGGATCGCCGTTCGGCCGGTGCGCCGGTCAGAGGCGTCGGGCCACCGGCTGGGCACGCTCGGAGGCATCCGGGGCGAAGGCACGGATCATCCCGTCCTGGGAGAAGGAGGCCAGCAGCTCGCCCTGCTCGGTGAACACCTGGCCGCGGACGAGCGACATTCCCCCACCGACGTGCACGCTCTCGTGGTGGTAGAGGAGCCAACCATCCCACTGCACCGGTTCGTGAAAGGTCACCACAATGGCCATGACGCCGGTGGAGAGCTCGTGATGGGCCATCGATGTGCCCACTCCCTGGTGGGCCCGCATGGTGGCCGAGATGGACAGGTGCCCGGTGAAATGGGCGATCAACGCCTTGGCCAACGCATCCTCAGCCGGGACGAGCGCGTACCGGACCCACGCGTCGAGGATCGGAGGACCGACCTCGTCGGGGTCGTTCGGATCGCGCACGCCGTCGAGCCGCAGCTCTCGCCCAGCCATGGGCATCAAGCACGGGATGGCGTCCACCGGTGGACCGACCGGCGGCATGACCGCCCCATGCCTGATGAGGTCCGGGTGGACCACGTCCAGGAGGACGGTCACCGAAGCACACCGTCGTCCCTCCTGGACGACGGCCACCACGGCACTGGCAAAGGTTCGGCCGTCGTGGAGCACGTCGACGTCGAACACGAGTGGGTGATGGTCATCGACGACCCGGAAGAACACGGCATGGGCCGAGCGTGCGGTGTGATGGGGGAAGGTCTTCGAGCCGGCCACGATGGCCTGGGCCAGCAGTTGGCTGCCGTCGACCACCCGGCGCCCTCCCCCGTCGCTGACCCCGGTGAACCGACCGCCGCCGGCCGGCTCGACGTCGAAGATCTCGAGCATCCTGTCCAGCGACGACGCCCTGGCCGCCGAGGGCGGCGGACCGCTCATCGTCCGGAGACGGGTGGATCGGCCACACCGATCCGGACCTGGACCGTGTCCTGGAAGAAGGCCACGTAACCGGCCAGGCGGGCCACCTCGGGATAGGGCTCTTCGTAGGACCACACCAGCACCTCTTCGCCGGACGCCTGGTACCGGCGATAGGTCGCCGTGCCCTTGAACGGGCACCGGGTCGTCCGGTCATCGGGCTCGAACAGGTCCAGCCGGACGTCGTCGGGCGGAAAGTAGAAGACCAGGCCGTGATCCTGCTCGTCGACCAGCAGGCACCGCTCGCTGTCGGCGAGCACCTCGTCGCCGGCGGACACGGTCACCCGGTTGCGGCGGGCCAGGATATCGACGCGGTAGTCCGGACGATCGACGTAGGCCGACGGTTCCATGGGCATTCTCCTTCTGACCACGATCGGTGATGTGACCGTAGTATGGCTGGTCGGAAACCAGCCGAGCCAGACTCCGATCCGTCGAAGGAGTTCCCGTTGATCATCGTGATGGGCACCTACCATGTTCCACCCGACCAGCGGGAGCGATTCATGAGCTCCAAGTTCAAGCAGGTGGAGAGGACACGCAACGAGGCGGGGTGCCTCGAGTATGCATTCTCTGCCGATGCCCAGGAGTCCGATCTGGTCCGGCTCATCGAGATGTGGGAGTCGATGGCTGACCTGGAGGCCCATATCCAAGGACTGCGGACCGGGCCGCCGGAGGCGGTGGTGGCGGCGGTGACCAGCTCGACCTTCACCGTGTTCGAGGGCGAGCCCGCCCGGATTCCCGGGTCATGACCGCCGGCCAGCCACCCCGGGGCGTTCGTCAACGCATCGATCGCCAATGGATACACTGCTCGCCATGCGGGTGATCGTCGACTTCGATCTGTGTGAGTCCAACGCCTTGTGCATGGCCGCGGCGCCAGAGGTCTTCGAAGTGCGGGACGACGACTTTCTCTACGTACTCCAGGAGGAGCCGCCCGAGGAGTTGCGGGACAAGGTGGAAGAGGCCGCCCGCTCCTGCCCGAAGGTGGCCATCACCATCGTCGACTAGTCCGGCGCCGGTTGCGGTCCGTCGTTCCTCGCCGGCTCAGGCGTCGGTCAGTCGGGAGACCACGGTCCGCCTGAGGAGCTTGCCGGTGTCGGTCCGCGGCAGTTCGGGCCAGAATTCGATGACTTCGGGTGTCTTGGACGACCGGAGACGACTTCGCACCAGGTCGCGGAATTCCCTCGGGGTCGGTCTCATGACCGGGTTCGGCCACCACGACGGCCATCAGCCGCTGGCCCCACTGCTCGTCAGGCACCCCGACCACCACCGCGTCCACGATGCCGCTGTGGGAGACGAGCACGTCCTCGATCTCGGCGGGGGCAATGTTCTCGCCGCCACGGATGATGGTGTCGTCGGCCCGCCCCTCGACGAACAGGTACCCGTCGGCATCGACCCATCCGCGATCCCGGGTCGGGAACCACCCATCGTCCTCCAGCAGTGCCACCCCGGCGTACTCACCGGAGATCTGTTCGCCGCGGAGGAACAACAGCCCGGTCTCGCCGGCCCCGAGCACGGTACCATCCTCGTCGCGGACCTCGAGCTCGATGCCGGGCACCAGGCGACCGACCGAGCCGAGGCGGCCCCGAGCCTTCGGGTCCTCGGACTCGAAGGCGGCCCGGTGGTCCTCCGGACCGAGCAGGGCGATGGTCGAGCTCGTTTCGGTGAGGCCGTAGGCGTTGACGAATCCGGTGGTCGGAAACAGCTCCAGCGCCCGGTTCAGCACCGGCGCCGGCATGCGGGCGCCGCCGTAGGAGAGGGTCTGGAGGCTCGGGGTGTCGGCGTCCTCGGCCTCTCCGAGATGGCTGACGATCTGGGCCAGCATGGTCGGGACCACCATGGCCTGGGTGACCTTCTCATCGCGGACGATCTGCAGCCAGGTCTCCGGATCGAAACGGTCCAGGTAGATGATCCGGCGGCCGGCGTAGAGATTGCTCAAGAGGTTGGCCACGCCGGCCACGTGGTAGGGCGGGACCGACACCAGCGTGGCGTCGCCTTCCTCGGCGCTGGCGAACTCCACCGTGCCGAGGAGGTACGACATCAGATGGCGGTGACGGAGAACGGCCGCCTTCGGGGCCGCGGTGGTTCCGCTGGTGTAGAGCAGCACGCACGGGAGGTCCGGGTCGGGGGGCAACGGAGACTCGGACCCGTCCGGTCGGAGCGAGTCCACGAAGTCCTGGCGTTCGGCTGACCGGGCAGGATCGGCGAAGGGCGGCGGTACACCCTCGTAGATCACGAACGATCCGACGTGGGCGTCGTACTGGGCGGCAAGCTGTTCGGCTCCCAGCCGGTAGTTGAGGGGAATGAACGGCACCCCGGCGCCGGCCGCTCCGAACAGCGCCACCGGGTAGGCGAAGTGGTTGCTCCCGAGGTAGATGACCGAGGGGACGCCCAGGTCGGTGAAGTACGACGACGCGGCCCACGAATATTCGATCAACATGCCGTGGTCGAAGGTCCGGTCGCCGAAGGTCACCGCACCCCGGTCGGCCAGGCCGGACTGGGCCATGTCGAGTACGAGGCCGAGGTGCATGGTGCGGTGTCAGTCCGAGGAAGGAAGAGGCTTGGCGCTCTTCACGTCGAGGACCTCGCCGTCGAGAGCCAGCACGCCCTCGCCGGGCTTGGAGCACAGGACCTCGATGGTGTCCGCCGGGTCGACGTAGCGCTTGCCCAGCAGGACCGTTCCCTCGGCACCCGGGAGGATGTCGGTGGCCGACACCTCCTCGTCCGGCCCGACCATGGGGACGCCGCCCGAGGTCAGCGTGGACGGGTGGTCCGGCGCCCGGATGACCACCACCTCGGTCGTCCCCACCGCGCTCCGCAGCCGTGTCCCGGCCTTCATCTCCATCGATGGTCCTTTCCCTCGCTCCGGCCTTCGCCACCCACCGGACGAACCGGTCGACACGTTCGCAGCCCGGGTATGTGCACGACCGGTTCCACCGGGCCACCCGCAGACGCCGGATCCGGCCCCGGGGATCCGGCTCACCTGTCGAGCCATCCCAACAGGCGCGTCCCCGATCATTTCGTCGGTCGGAGACGGAAGTTTTCGGACCGATGTTACACCGAATCGGCTGGTGGTCATGGGGCCGAACCGCCGGCCCGACCTCCGACCCCTGTGCCATGATCCCGGATGCGGTGGGCCCGGTCCGGTGGGCCGCCGATGATCCCCCCGGAGGAGCAGCATGACCGAACTAGCCGACCTGGTGAGCGTGCTCGATCTCGAGCCGCTGGACGACACGCATTTCCGGGCCCGTAACTTCACGGCCGGGCTGGGGGGCGTCGTCTTCGGCGGGCAATTGCTGGCCCAGTCGATCGTGGCCGCGTCGACCGTGGATCCCTCCAAGGAGGTCAAGTCCATCCACACCGTGTTCTCCCGAGCGGGGGCACTCGACCAACCGCTGGACATCGAGGTGGATCCCATGCACGTGGGCCGGGCGCTGGCCAGCGCCACGGTCACCGTCCGCCAGGGTGAGCGGCTGTGCACGCGGTCGTTGGTCCTGCTGAGCGCGGTCGAGCCGGACCTCATCCGGCACGGGACCGAGGCCCCCGACGTCGGTTCGCCCGATGACGCCGGCCCGACCGGGGGCGAAGGCTTCTGGGAGATCCGGGTGGTCGGGGGGGTCGATGTCTCGGACCCGGACGAGATCGGGCCGCCCGAGTTGGCCGTGTGGGTCCGCTTTCCGGGGGCCGAGGCCCACGGAGTCCTCGGCCAGGCCCTTCTGGCCTATGCCACCGACGGCTTCCTGATCGGGACGGCGATGCGGCCCCACCCCGGCGTCGGACAGTCGATGGCCCACGTCTCCATTTCCACCAGCGTGCTGAGCCACACCCTCACCTTCCACGAACCGGTCGATGCCGGGGAGTGGCACCTGCTGGCTCACGAAAGTCCGTATGCCGGTCGGGGCCGCACCTACGGACGAGCCAACATCTTCTCCGCCAACGGGCGGCTCGTCGGCTCCTTCGTGCAGGACAATATGGTCCGCGGGTTCGCCCCCGACCAGAGGCCGGCCGCCGGCCGGCGATCCCCGACCTGACCCACGATCCACCCCGGAGGATGCATGCCTCCCCGGGGGCGCCCTCCGGCAGCCCGTTCCGGCGGGCATGAGGCCATCCACCAGCGGATTCGGCCCATCTTCCCGAACGTGCCAATTCCTAAAGCGGCGGGAGAATATAGCCGAAACTGGAAGGATGGGAGTGGCGAGGAATTCCCCAGCCGATCACCATGTAGCTGGTCTCTATACCCAGATGCTGTTGAAGCCGCTGATCGAAGAGTTGTCGGCCGACGGTGTCCAGGGGATGCTGTCCAGGTGCGGGGAGACCCGCACCCTCGAAGAGCTCTGTGATACCTCGTCGTGGAGCTCCTATGGCCAGTTCAGATCTCTTCTCCAGGAGGCCAGACGCAGCTTGGACTCCCGCTCGCATCTCGGGGCATCGGGCCTCCGTTCGGTCCTCATTGGCAACACGGAACTGGTCGAGACGGCGCAGGCTTTTGGATCCCCTTCAAGCCTCTTCAACACCAACAGCACCGAAAATCCGTTCCTTCCCATACGGGGGTACGAGACCAACGAGATTGATACAAATGAGTGGACCATACGCGAGTGGTTTATCGGTGGGTTCGACCCGTACCCCGAGTTCTGCGAGTTTGCCATCGGACTGCTGGCCGTCATACCCATGGTCTTCGGTCTCCCGGCGGGGGATGTCACCGAGGAGGAGTGCCAATGCAAAGGTGACCCGGCGTGCCTCTTCCGATTGTCCTGGCAGTCCGACGACGAGACGTCACGGATCGAATTCCTCGAAATGCGGACGCAGCTTCTCGAGGCCCGTCTCGGCCAGGTGCACGACATGATCGAGGACCTGGCCACCAACGAGCGGTACGAGGATGTGCTCCAAGGGATTGTGGGCTCATCCCAGCGGGTTGTCGGCGCCGGCGGCGCCCTGCTCGCCCTGGAAGCCCGTCCGGCGGTTTCCCGACGGGTCTATGCGCAAGGGCTCACCGAGGCCGAGGCCACCTCACTGGCCGGGGAGCTCCTGGACGGCGACGAGGTCCGCCAGGAGGTGTGCACCATGGAGGTGGCTTCGGCCCGTCGGCGCTACGGGGTGTTGGCCGTCGAGGGCCAGGGCGGCGTGTTCGCGTCGCAACTGCGGGGAGCGCTCAACACCTACGCGCGGCTGGCCGCGGCCACCCTCGATTCGGCCGACGCCCTGGAGAGCGCCCGCCGTGAGGCCAACACGGCCCAGGTCCTGCTGGCCCTGACCAGCACGCTGGCCGAGATAGAGAACACCGATGAAATGGTCCTCCGGGTGGTCCAGGCCGTCCCCGCCCTCATCGACTGCGACCGGGTCGCCCTGTTCCTCGATGACATCAGCCGGGAGGAGCCCTTCCTCGACGGGATCGACCAGCAGTTGCCAGGTGATCGCGATCTCCGCCTGGTGGCGTCGTCGGGCTACCCGGACGATGCCGTCGCTACGCTCAGATCCACCCCCTTCGACACCTCGGTGTGCGCCGATGCGGTCTTCGAGAACGGGGTGGTCAGCAGGTTCCCCTCGGATTTCGGCACGGTGGCGGCGATCATCGCGCCCATCCATTCAGCCGAACGGGTCATCGGATACATGGTGGCCGGTGTGACCCGCGACCCCGAGCGCCTGGCCATCACTCCACATCTCGTCGACCGCATCAAGGGACTGGCGGCCCAAGCCTCGATTTCGATCAGCAATGCCATTCTGGTCGACCAGATCCGGCATCAGGCGGTCCACGACGCGTTGACCGGGCTGCCCAACCGCTCGTTGATCCTCGACCGGACCGAGCAGATGCTCGCTCGGGCCCGCCGCAGTCCGGCACCGGTGGCGGCCTTGTTCATCGACCTCGACGGCTTCAAGGACATCAATGACACCCTCGGACACAGCGTCGGGGACCAGGTGCTCAGAGAGGTCGCAAACCGCCTGGCCGGGGCCATGCGGGCCAGCGACAGCGTCGGCCGGCTCGGTGGCGACGAGTTCGTCGTGCTCGTCGACGGGGGCAACGCGGCCACCGCCCCGGAGATGGTCGCCGACCGGCTCCTGTCGACCCTTCGGGCCCCGTTCGAGATCGAGGGGGTGGCCGGCCCGCTGACGGTGACGGTGACGGCCAGCATCGGGATCGCCATCGGATTGCGACCCTCGGCCACCGAACTGCTCCGGGACGCGGACATTGCCCTGTACCGGGCCAAGTCACAAGGGAGGGACTGCCTCTCCGTCTTCCTGAGCGAGACGCCCGACCTGAAGCCCGGGAGTGTCCTCAGGCCGGCTCCTTCAGCCCCATGAGCTCGAACATGTTGCCTCCCATGATCTTGTGGACCGCCGCCGGCGGGTAGAGGTTCGACACTTCCTCGGCCCACTCGAAGGGCTCGGCGAGCCCCTCCGGGTGCGGATAGTCCGACCCGAAGAGGATGTGCTCCGGGGTCATCACATCGATCAGGGCTTGGAGCGAGTCCTCCCAGAAGGGGTTGATGTAGATATTGCGGAGGAAGACCTCGCGGGGGTGTTCGAGGAAGGCGTTGGGCATCTTCCCATACGTCTTCTCGAGGCCTTTGAGGCAGGGAAGGGCCCAGCTCCCGCCGTTCTCCACACTCATCAGGCGGACGGTCGGAAATCGGCTCAACATCCCGTGGCAGATCGCCGACGACACCGCATCACTGATCGGCCTCCCCGTGTTGACAGCGTCGGTGAAGGGCCGGGGGGCGAACGGCTCCATGTCCCGTCCGTCACCCTCCCATTCGTTGGCGTGGCGTTGGTAACCGGAGTCCGAGGCGTGCATGGCCACCAGCACCCCGGACTCAGCCACCTTCTGCCAGAACCCGTCGAATGCGGGGAGGAAGGGAGACCGGGTTCCCCTGGTGCCGGCCACCGGGCCCGGCCGGAGCAGGACCACCTTGGCTCCGCGCTCGAGCACCCACTCGAGCTCCGCAATCCCCCGCTCCGGCAGGCAGGGGTTCACCACGGGCGTGGCGAAGATCCGCTGGTGATAGTCGAAGGTCCACTCGTCGTGGAGCCACTGGTTGTAGGAGTGGATGACCGTGCAGGTCATCTCCGGGTCGTCCAAGAGATTGACCTCGATGAGGCTGGCCAACGTGGGGAACATCAGGGCTGCATCCACACCGGTCTCATCGAGAAGGGCGAGGCGGGGCCCGGCCGATCGGAAGGCATCGATGGCCCGCATGGGCGTGCCGGCCATCTCGCGGAGGGATTTGCCTTCGGTGTTCTTCCCCGAGAAGTAGTCGGCAAATGCACCGGGCGGGGCCACGACCTCGAAGGTGGGATTGGGGATCGATTCGCTGATGTGATTGTTGATGGCGATCTTGGTCCGCCCCTTCACCTGCACGTACTTGACGAAGCCCTCGAACTGCTTCGGGAGGTAGCGGGTCAGTGCATCCTCGGTCTCGTAGAGGTGGTTGTCGGCGTCGAATATCGGGCCTTCATACCTGCTCATGCAATCCTCGCTTCTCTGGGCCATGCCTGGTGGCTCGACGGCCAACGGACCGCACCGCCGGCGATGATTACGCCGCTTGCAGTGTAGGAGAGTGTGGTATCCGCTGCAACGGGTATGGCCCCTCCTTCCGAGGGGTACTGATCCGGACCCCGAGTGGAGGGACAGAGCAATTGACCCGTTGAACTCGGGTTCTTCAGTGAGAGCGCTCGGCTCCCCCTGTGGCCCCCTGGGGAGAAGCCTGTTTGCAGGGCCAGTCGCAGGCCAGCCGTTCGGCGGCGTCGCCGGATCGGGGTCAGCGGCCCGATCTCGGGAGACCCAGTCCCCGCTCGGCGATGATCGACCGCTGCATCTCGCTGGTCCCCCCGTAGATCGTGGTCACCGCCGCATGCCGGAAGAGGTGTTCGATCCATCCGTCGGCCGGAGCGTCGTCGTCGCCGCGCTTGAGCACGCCTTCGGCGCCGAGCATGTCGACCAGTTCTGCCGAATCGGCGGTCATCGATTCTGCGTAGAAGAGTTTGTGCATCGACCCTTCCACTCCCGGAAGCCTGCCGCTGGCGGCCACGAAGGAGGTTCGATAGGCCAGCAGCTTGGCCACCTCGTTGTTCATCCGCATGGCGGCGAGCCGCTGGCGTACAAGGGGATCGTCGATCACCCGGGTACCGTCGTCACGGCGGGTGGTCTTGGCCCAGTCAACGGCCTGTTCCCAGACCCGATCGGAGTCGCTCAGGCCGAAGCCCCCGCGCTCGAAGGTGAGCGCGACGGTCATCACGTTCCAGCCCCCGTCGACCTCACCGATACGGAAGTGGTCGCTGATCCGGACATCGTTGTAGAAGGTCGCGTTCGTCCGCTCTCCACCGACCGTGTGGACCGGGTGGATCTCGATGCCCGGCGAGTCCAAGGGGACCAGGAACATGGTCAACCCTCGGTGCTTGGCCACGTCCGGATTGGTCCGGGCCAGGAGAAACACGTAATTGGCCACGTGGGCGAGCGTGGTGAACATCTTCTGTCCGTTGATGACCCATTCGTCCCCGTCGCGGACGGCGCGGGTCTTGATCGAGGCCACGTCGGACCCCGAGTCCGGCTCGCTGTAGCCGAGTGACATGATGATCTCACCGGCCAGGGCGCGGGGGATGAAGTCCCGCTTCTGCTCGTCGGTGGCCACCCTGCGGATCGTCTGGCAGACGATCATCGACAACCCCATGCCGTCGGTGGGCGCGCCGGCGATCCGCAGCTCGTCGCGCAGGGCGGTCATCTCGAAGGGGTCCCGTTCCTGGCCGCCGTATTCGGCCGGCCACGAGGCCCCGATCCAACCCTGTTCACCGATGGAGCGGTGGAAGTCCTTGTCGTGCATGGTGCCGGTCTCGTGCGCCCGCTCGATGACCTCGGCGTCGAGGTTCTCGTCGAGGAATTTCCGCACCTCGGCACGGAAGGCGTCACTTTTGGCGCCCAGGCGGAAGTCCATCACGCGACCTCGGGCGGACCGAAGAGTGCGTCAGCGAGGTCGGCGACTCCTCGCCTCGGATCACCCATGGTGAGGGGCCACGCCTGGGCCCGGCGGTAGTAGAGCTGGATGTCGTACTCGAGGGTGAACCCGTAGCCGCCGTGAACATGGAGGGCCACGTTGCTGGCCCGTCGGGCGGCCCGGGTGGCGAAGAGGAAGGCCATCGAGGCCAGCGACCGGAAGTCCTGATCTTCTTCGGTTCGCGCCCAGGCCGCCTCCCGGGCCAGGAGGCGGGCCCCGTCCACCAGGGTGGCCACATCGGCCAGATCGCGGGCGATCGACTGGAAGGACCCGATGGGCACGCCGAACTGGTGCCGGTCCTTGGCATAGTCGACCCCCAAGGCGAGGGCTGCCTCCCCCAGGCCGACAAGCGCGCCGCTCATCAGCACTCGCCACTCGTCGCGGGCCTCGTCAAAGGCCCGGTGGGCGGCGATCCCCTGGGCGAGCACCGATCGGTCGGGGACACGGACGGATCGATCCGCCAGCGGCGAGCACCCGAGATTCGGGCGCTCCTGCTCGTCGGGGAGATCGGCGACGACGACGAGATCGTCGGCGTCCATGGCGACCACCACGCCGGCAACGGCTCCCGACGGGACCAGTTTGGCCGTGCCGTGGACAGCCGGACGGAGGGCCACCGTACTGACCGTCACCGGCTCGGCGATCAGCGCACCGAGGCTCGCATTCCCCTGCTCGCCGGCCCGGGCCAGTGCCCGGGTGGCGACCGCTCCCTCGATGTAGGGCACCGGGGCCAGGAAGGCTCCGATCTGCTCGCTGATCAGCTCCAGGTCCAGCAGCGAGGCTCCTCCACCGCCCCGCTCTTCGGCGACCCCGATGGCCGGGCCGGTCAGACCGGCGAGAGCGCCCCACAACTCGGGATCGAAGCCACCCGGCTCGCTGGCCCGAACGACATCGGACGAGCAACGGCTGACCAGGAGCGCGTGAAGGGCTTCGACAACCTGCTGCTGTTCGGCGGTGAGATCGAGGTCCATGGTCGAAGTTTCCTGCGCTGGGTCGATGGGTGAATTGAGGGTAGTCGATGGGCCGGTGACCGGCGCCAGCCGGTAGGGCTTTCACCGGGATAACGGCGCCGCCTACGATCACCTCGGTGAATGCGGCTGGCTCCATCTTCGTCCCGGCGACGGGCGGGCATCGCGCCCGTCGGTGCAAGTCGGTGGGCATCGTCGGTCGTGGACCAACGACGGACCGATGAGCGAGGTCATCGAGACGTTCCGCGTCGAGGTCGACGATTCGGACCTCGAGGACCTGCGCAGCCGCTTGGCCCGGACCCGTTTCCCCGACCAGATCGAGGGCGGGGGCTGGGACGCCGGGATGGCCACCGAATACCTCCGTGACCTGGTCGAATACTGGAACCACACCTACGATTGGCGGGCGCAGGAAGAGCGGCTGAACGGGTTCGACCACTTCCGCACCGGGATCGACGGGCAGTCCATCCATTTCATCCATTCCCGATCCCCTCACCCCGATGCCCTCCCTCTGCTCATCACCCACGGCTGGCCGGGCTCGATCGTCGAGTTCCTCGACGTCATCCCGCGACTCACCGATCCCCCTGCCTTCGGCGGCCGAGCGGAGGACGCCTTTCATGTCGTCGCTCCTTCGTTGCCGGGCTACGGGTTCTCCGAACCTCCGCGGACCCGTGGTTGGGACGTACGTCGGATCGCCCTGGCGTTCATCGAACTCATGAACCGCCTCGGCTACCCGCGGTACGGGGCCCAGGGTGGTGACTGGGGTGCACAGGTGACCAGCAGGATCGGCGCGCTCGATCCCGAGCACTGTGCCGCCATCCATCTCAACATGCCGCTCGGCGTTCGTCCCGAGTCCCCCGGCGAGCTCACTCCCGAAGAGCAGGCGGACCTGGCCGACATGGCCAATTTCCAACGCCAGGAGTCCGGCTACGCCAACGAGCAGGGGACCAAGCCCCAGACCGTGGGCGTCGCCCTCAACGACTCGCCGGCGGGCCTGCTCGCCTGGATCATCGAGAAATTCCGCACGTGGAGCGATTGTGACGGCCATCCGGAGAACTGCTTCTCGAGAGAGCAGTTGATCACCAACGTGATGGTCTACTGGATCACCCAGACCAGCGCATCATCGGCTCGGCTCTACTGGGAGACGAATCGGAGTGGCGTGCTGAAGGAGAAGATGCCCTTCATCGGCATACCCACCGGTGTGGCCCGCTATCCGAAGGAAGTGCTCCGCTGGCCCCGGTCGTGGGTGGAAGAGCAGTACAACATCACCCACTGGGCGGTGATGCCCCGTGGAGGCCATTTCGCGGCCATGGAGCAGCCGGAGCTGTTCAGCCGCGACCTGCAGGAGTTCTTCCGAACCGTGCGCTGAGCGGTTTGCCGGGGGTGCCGGAGTGTGCCGACCAACCGCCTCGGTGCACTCAACCCTTCGGTTTGCGGATGCGATCGAGATTCGCCCGGGTCTGATCGTCCTGCCACTGCTGGCGCACCCGCTGGTCGAAGCGACGGCTCTCATCATCTCCGATGGCCAGTAGAGCGACCCGCCTCGATGATTCCTTGGCCAGCGCGTAGGCGCGGGCATCGAGCGACGCCAGCTGTTCGGCGGTCGAGATGGCAGCCGGCACCAGGTCGGCCGAGGGCAGGCTCTGGTGTACCAGGCCGAGCCGGCGCGCCTCACCGGCGTCGAGCAGGGCGGCGTCGAGCATCAACGGCTCCGCCCGGTCCCCGCAGACATGCTTGAGGAGCTCGACCGCCACGGTCGGGAACGAGACGCCCACTCGCAACTCGGTGACCCCGATCCGCGCCTCGTCCGAGATGAGCCTCCTGTCACAGGCACAGGCCAGGATGCAACCGCCGGCGATCGCCGATCCGTTGATGGCGGCGACGCTGGGCTTGGGAAACCGGAAGAGACGGATCAGCGCCACATTCAGTGCGTCCAGCAGCACACCGGTCTGGCTCTTCTCATTGTCGAGCACCTCGCTCACATTGAGCCCGGCCGAGAAGACCGGGCCCTCCCCGGTGACCACCAGGGACCGAATGTCAGCATCCTCTTCGCAGAGCTCCACCGATGAGGCGATCTCACCCAGCACCTCCGAATCCAGGGCGTTCACCTTGTCGCTGGCGAGCGTCAGGACGGCGGTGCCTCCGACCCTCGACAGCTTGATCCTCTTCAATGGCGCCGCATCGGTCATCGTGGGTTCCTTCCTCCTCGGCCGGATCTCCCGACCGCTCGTCGATTGTTCACAACCTTCCCCTCAGCCTGGGCGACCCGACCGGTCGTCGGCAAAATCGACCTTGACCAGGCGATCGGCGAAGTGCCACCTCCCGACGGCTTTCTCGAATCGGTCGACGTACTGACCGGACAGGGTGATGGTCAGCCCCTGGCCGGGCTCGGCCCGGAGGAGCGACCAGTAGCACCGGGATGATGCGACCCCACCGCCGGGTTCGACGTCGACGGTCAGGTTGGTCAGGAGATGCTTGGTTCGGACGCCGTCGCCAGAGGTCCGCAGCTGCTCGTAGACCGGGCGCACCTCGGTACTCCCGTACAGCACCCCATGGCGGGAATCGGACCGCCAGGTCGATTCCCCGAAGAGGGCGACGACGCCATCGATATCGCCCTCGTCCAGCAGAAAAGCTGAAGCATGGACCAGCGCGGTTATCTTCGCCACATCCGACTTCCCCTCATGCATCACCGTCTGCATCCTCCGGATATCTGATGAACTCCAGGAGGTTGCCGTCAGGATCGTGCACGTAGATGCTCGAGCCGGTCGCCCCACGGCCACCGTGCCGATCGACCGGACCTTCGACGATGGGGGCGCCGGCCCGTTCGAGACATGCCCGGAGCGACGCCGCCGAGGCCTCCCAGACGAAACAGAGGTCACCGCACGGCGGCCTTGCTTCCGACGCCCGCAGCCGGAAGTCCCCGGACCACAGCTCGGGGCGATGGAAGTTGATCATCTGATCACCGAGCCGGACCTGGACCAACAGCGGGAGCTCGACGACCTCCAATCCGAGGGCTCGGTAGAACCGGATCATGGCTTGCGTGTCCTGCATGGGGAGAGCCACGTGGTCGAACCCGAGAATGGCGGTGCCCGATGTGACGGCAGCCGGCTCAGCCGGCATGGTCGAACCGATAGAGCGATGCGCAGTTGAGCCCGGTGATCTTGCGGCGATCCTCAGCGGGCAGTGATCCCAATGCCTCCTCGATAGCCCGCTGCGACTCGGGGAATGTGCTGTCGGTGTGGGGATAGTCCGATGCCCACATACACGAGTCGGCACCGAGGTACGGAATGAACTGTGAAGCCAGCTCCTCCTCCTCGAACGTCGCCATCACCTGCCGACGGAACAGCTCGCTGGGCGGGATGGACGGGGAGTAGTCGATCTGACCGCCGCAGATTACGCCACTCGAGATCCATCCTGGTCAGGAAGTACGGGACCCAGCCCACCCCGGACTCCGCCAACACCAGCTTGAGACCGGGGTGGCGCTCGAGGGCCCCCGAGAACACCATGATGGCGAGCATCTCGTCGAGCTGGAGCGGCAGGATCGAGGCGAACGCCGCCGACTTCCACTTTCCCATCTCGTAGCTGAGTCTGGCCGACGATCCGCCTTTGATATGGAAGCTGAGTGGCAACCCGGTGGCGTCGGCGGCCGCCCAGAGCCGGTCCCAGGCCGGATCGCCCGGGTCGAAATCGAACACATCGATCAATGCACCCCGGTGACCGCTTCCGGCGCAGCGTTCCAGCTCGGCGACGGCGGCGTCGGGGGAATGGCTGGGCAGGAAGGCGAGGACGCACAGCCTGTCGGGGGCGGCCGCGTTGAACTCCTCGACCGCCCAGTCGTTCCACGCTGCGTAACAGGCGGTCTGGAGGTGAGGCTCGGGGATCGAGAGGGTGAGCGGAACCGGACCGTAGATGACCGAAGCCCAGATGCCGTCGCGATCCATGTCCTCCAAACGCAGCTCGGTGGTGCTGGCCCGGAACCCGTCGTCCTCCAGACCGGCACGTCCGATTGCGCTGAGGTTCTTGAGGGGGCGTCCGCTGGCGCCGAGGACGCGGTCGTTGCAGACCCAGGTCGGTTGACCATCGCGCTCAACCACCCGCGGGCCCGAATCGGTGAGGTGCTTCGGCAGCCGGGACTCCCACAACCCGGGGGGTACGGCTCTGAGATCCAGATGATCGTCACAGGAGTAGATCAGATCTTCCATGGCGTTGACCTGCCTTTTCGTATCACGGAACCAAGCTGGGCCGAGCAGTCATCGGGTGACCTGGGAGCACCGGAGCGGGTCGAGCGGCTCTCACGAGGTTCCCTCCATCCGGGGCTGCAGCCAGACATCCCAGAGGGACTCGAACACGGGCCTCACCTCGACGGCGCTGACCCGCCGGCGGGCCGTGGAGCTCAGGCTGTCTGGCGTGGCTGCGGGTCCACCGATGGGGTTTGAACGAATAGCGGCAGAGATTCGAGTTCACGTCGACCTCGGCACCCGGGTAGGTGTTGTCCCACCAGGCTCCGCCTACCCCGGTCGAGGACTCGTAGATGGTGAAGGGGTCGATGCCGGCCTTCTTCAGCTTCACGCCGGCCCCGAGTCCACCGAACCCGGCACCGACCACCACCACCCTCGGGGTGCCGTCGGCACCGAACATCTCCTCGGCGGACCGATTCCGGATCTCCTGGGTGCGAGTCACAATGTCCGTCGTGGGAGTGGTCGCCACATCCCGGCGCGCCTGTCGGCGCCGTTCGGGTTCGAACCCACCCCGATCTGCCGGCTATTCGAAGGTGATGACGCCACGGATGTTGACCCCGTCGAGCATGTCCTGGTAGCCCTGGTTGATCTGCTCGAGCGTGTAGGTCCGGGTGATCAGTTCGTCCAGCTTCAGCTGGCCCGATTTGTAGAGGCCGAGAAGGTTGGGAATGTCGAACCGCGGGTTTGCCGCTCCGAAGACTACGCCGCGTACCTCCTTCTGCCACATGGCCAGCTCGAAGAGATTGATACTGCATTCGGTCTGCCACTGGGGGGCAACGCCGGTGACGACACAGGTGCCGCCCTTCCCGGTCAGCGTGAGGGCGTCGGCCATGAGATCCCCGTACATCACGCTCGGGACCAGGATGACGGCATCGGCCATCTGCCCTCGGGTCAGGTCCGTCACCAGGGGAAGCGCCTCCCCCATCGACCCCGCGGCATGGGTGGCGCCGAAGTCGAGGGCCGCCTTCTGCTTGAAATCCACCGGGTCGACGGCGACGACGTTCTTGGCCCCGACCATCCGGGCCCCCTGCACCGCGTTCATGCCCACCCCACCGACCCCGACCACGACGACGGTGTCGCCCGGCTCGACCTCGGCCCGGTAGACGGCTGATCCCCAGCCGGTGGTGACCCCGCACGAGACCAGGGCCACCGCGCTGAGCGGAAGGTCCGGCTCCACCTTGACCAGCGACGCCTCGTGGACGACACCGTGCTCGGCGAAGGTGCCCAATTTGGACATCACATTCAGGGGCTGGCCGTCGAAGCGGTAGCGAACCGTGCCGTCGGAGATCTGGCCCGGGGTGAAGGTGGCCGCTCCCAGATCGCACAGATTGGTGTGCCCGGTGATGCACATCTTGCACCGGCCGCAAATCGGGAAGAAGCTGGCGGCCACGTGATCGCCGGGCCGGACGCTGTCCACGCCCGGGCCGACCTCGACCACGACGCCTCCGCCTTCGTGACCCCCCACCATGGGGAAGAGCCGGGCGTCGGAGGCCGCCGGCTGGTCACCGGTCTTCCCGCTGGCGCTGATGATGCTCTCCCGGAGATGCTGGTCGGAGTGGCACAACCCGGCGGCGACCCACCGGACCAGAACCTCATGGTCCTGGGGCGGATCCAGGTCGATCTCGAGGATCTGCCAGTCCTGCTCCCGGCCCCACAGCACTGCCGCTTGCGTCTTCATGGTTCTCACTCCCGAAAGCATTGGTTGGCGATCCGATGGTCGGACGGCCCGAGGTCGGCACTCCTCTTCATTCTCCCTGAGCGTCGGCAGCTACGGGTCCGTTCGTTTCCGTGTCCTGCCCGTCAGCGACCGGCTAGGAGGAACTGGCGGTGGTCGTCCCCGGGATGTCCTCGCCGCAGAAGGTGTTGGATGAGGCAGGCACGAATCCGTCCTTCTGGGCCTTCATGACCCAGGTGCACTCCTTGGCCGGGTCCTTTCCGAAGTCGGTGGCGAAGTCGAGGGGTTGCGGCAGCAGCCCGTTGGCGTCATAGGAGGTGATGCTCCGGAGCTGCTTGATGACCTTGGCCCGGGTCGGATTCGGTCCGGCCATCTCGAGGCCCTTGATCATCAGATCGGCCCCCGTCCATGACTCGTACTGGCCGAAGTTCGGGAACTGGCCCTTGGTGAAGTGGGAGTACTTCTGGAGCGCGGCGGACATCTGTCGCGTGCCCGCATTCGGCAAGTCGAACGGACGGAACAGCGAGAGGAAGTAGTAGCCCTGCACGTCCTTCCATACCGGCGAATTGATCACCGTGGGCTCGTAGCCGGTGGCGAAGACGACGGCCTTGAGCTTCACGCCGGCTTGGGTGAGCGCAGTGGCCAGCGCGTAGTTGGAGTTGTCGTCGAGGGCGGGCACCATGGAGTCGATGTTGTTCTGCTTGGCGACCAGAGCCGTACTGGTGAAGTCCACGCTCCCGAAGGGGACCGTGGTGTCCAGCACCCCGACCTTGCCCCCGGCGGCCTTGAACGAACGCGCCGTGCTGATGGCCGACCGGCTGGATGACGGCGAGATGCTGTAGCCGTACGAGCCGAGCACCGTCCCGCCGTGGTCCTTGATGAAGTTTCCCAGCAAGGTGTTCACCGGGTACTTCGGATCGACGCTCCCGTTGTCGGAGGCGAACATGTTCGTGTAGGGCTTCGTGCCCCACTCGGGACCGTCGTCATAGGTGCCGGTCACCGGTACGCCCGCCTGCTGCGGGTACTTGGCGGCCAGGAAGAACAGTGGGCTCTGGGAGACGATCCCGAACGCCTTGGAGTCCGCGCTCTGTACGGCGGTGGCAATGAGCGTGGGGCTGGTCTGATCGTCGATGATCAGCGGCACGAGCTTGTGCCCGTTCACCCCACCCTCTGCGTTCTGCAGCTGCGATCCGGGCGTTGAATCCGGCCGCCGACGTCCCGTTCTGGGATGCACCCTCCCCGGTGAGGTCGGTGACGTAGGCAATGGTGATCGGAGTTCCCGTGGGAGACGATGTTCCCGAGCCCGAGGAGGTCGTTGTCGTCGAGGCCGAATTGCTGTTCGAGCATCCGGCCGCCACCAGTGGCAGGGTCACCGCCGCCATCAGTAAAACCTTGCTCATTGTCCGGCGTACGGGCATCGTTCCTCCAGGTTGGTTCTGCATGATCGGTTAGGCATTGACATCGTTTCGGCTTCGGTACCGAGCAGGCTCCTGACCGGACACGGGTGGCGGGGCCCGGTCAACGTGCGGCATCCGATCCGGACGTCACCGTGGGCTCGGCCTCCCCCAGGTATCGATCGATGACCTCCTGCCCGGCATCGGATGCCGGACCTGACCAGCCGACCCGGCCGCGGGTCAGGATCACGCAACTGTCGGCCATGGACAGGGCCCGATGCACGAACTGTTCGCTGAGCACGATGGTGATCCCTGACCTCCGGGCCACCTCGAGGCTCTCGAACACCGATTCGGTGATGAGCGGGGCGAGCCCGAGCGACAGCTCGTCGGCGATGATCAGCTTGGGTGAGACGGCAAAAGCCCTGGCCAAGGCCAGCATCTGTTGTTCGCCGCCGGAGAGGCTCCCAGCCCGTTGCGAGAGGCGTGTGCCCAACGCCGGAAATCGCTCGACGGCCCGTTCGATCGCTTCGCCCCTCTGCTGGCGCGGTTCCTGCGCCACCGCCATGCGCAGGTTGTCGGTGACCGAGAGGCCGGGAAAGATCCCACGCCCCTCGGGCACGTAGGTGAGCCCCATTCTGCGGATGCGATGGGCGGGGAGCCCGGTGATGTCCTTCCCGTCGAACAACACGCGGCCGGCGGAAGGAGAGACAAGGCCCGAGACAGCACGGGCAAAGGTGCTCTTGCCGGCACCGTTGGCCCCCAGGACGGCGAGGACCGTCCCCGGTGGGACCTCGGTCGAAACGCCGAACAGCGCCTGCGACGGCCCGTATCGCACGTCGAGGTCCTGTACCTCGAGGAGGGGCTGGGTCATGCGTCCCGGTCCTTCACCCCGGCCCCGACATCGGGCGTTGCCGGTGGCGAGTCGACCACCGATCGCTGAGGCAGGGTGCCGTCACCCAGATACGCAGCCCGCACGGCCGGATCGTTGCGGACCGCCTCGGGGGCCCCGGCGGCGATGCATTCTCCGAAATCGAGGACGACGACGGAATCGGACAGGGCCAGGACCGCAGCCACGTCGTGCTCGACGATGACCACCGAGAGGCCGTGCTCGCTCTGGGCCACGATCCGCCTGAACACCGACAGCAGGTTCTCCGAACCGTTGAGGTCGAGCCCGGAGAGGGGCTCGTCCAGCAACAGCACCCGTGGGTCGCTGGCCAGGGCGCGGCCCACCTCGACCAGGCGCACCACGCCCAGCGGCAGCGCGGCCACCGGCGCCTTGGCCACTCGGGTCAGCCGCAGGAGCTCGAGCAACCCGTCCACCCGCTCGTTCTCGGCCGCCGACGGTCGGAGGAGCGAGCGGGGGTCGACCATGTCCCGCCACAGCCGCCTGGGGGCGACGCGGGCCCGATGGGCGACCACCAGATGCTCCCGGACGGTCAGGCCCATGAACAGCTCAGGCTGTTGGAACGTCCGGGCCAGACCGCGTCTCGACCTCGACCGCACCGAGGCCTGGGTGACGTCCTCCCCCTGCAGCCACACCTGTCCGGCGTTGGGCCGCTGGAGGCCGGACAGCACGCCGAGGAGGGTCGACTTCCCCGCTCCGTTGGGCCCGACCAGACCGACGATGCTCCCGGGGTCGACCTCGAGGGATACATGGGAGAGCGCCTTGATCCCACCGAAGTGGACCGAGACGTCGGTGGCCACCAGCGCCGGCGTACCGGCGGCGGCCGGTCCCGCTCCTCCGGCATCGGTCAGCGCCGTCATCACGAGGCGTGCTCCGCGATCATGGCCGTCGCCTCGACGGAGGGAACGTCCGACGACTCGGTGCCGACCAGATCACCGAGTTGCGGATCTCCGAGCCGGGCCGGCATCAGCTTCAACAACAGCCGCCGCAATCGCCGGCTCTGCTCGGCCAGCACGCCGTCGGGGTACCTGGCCGCCGAGATGGCGCCCAGACCGAAGAGCACCGGCAACACGTTCGCCGTCCAGGTCGGGAGGTACGCCTGCGAGAGGGCGGGGAGCATGACGAAGGCGAGTCCGGCCACCAACGCCGCCGCGTTCGACCGCACCCCGATCGTGACCAGCACGGCCAGCCACACGATGCCGGCAAAGGTGGCGAACTCGCTGGGCTGGAAGGAGGTCTGGGCCACGGCGAGCAACCCTCCGCCGATGCCGGCGACGAGCGCGGCCAATCCGCCGGCGATCACCTTCATCTGCATGACGCTGATGCCCGACGTCCGGGCCCCCGCCTCGCTCCACCGGGCGGCATTGAGGGCCAGCCCGGTGGTCGATCGCCGGAAATTGACGATGAACAGGGCCACGAGGATGAAGGCCACCAGGCACAGGTAGGCAAAGGACCGGTCGCTCACCGCGAACCCGGGCCGGGGGAGGGTCAGCCCGAGGCCCTGGTTCACGAAAGTCGGCAAGGTGAAAACGAGGTTCTCCATCAGGAGCCCGAACGTCAGGGTGACCAGTGCCACGTACAGGTCGCCGAGCCGGATGCTCAGGAAGCCGACGATGACGCCCATCACCAGGGCGACCAGGCCCCCGGCGAGGACGGCGCCGACGATCGGCCAGCCGTGGTTGTTGGCCAGTTGCGCCGTGGTCAGCGCCCCGACCCCGGCGAAGGTGATCTGGCACAGCCACAGCATCCCGCCCTCCCCGGTGACGATCGTCCACGAAAGGAAGATGACGCCGTAGGCGAAGGCCTGCGCGGTCAGGCCCACCCAGTACCCGCTCAGCATGAGGGGCAGGGCGACGGCGACGACCATGAGGGCGAGGGGGCCGGCGTACTTGCCGAAGAAATTCAGCGAGGCGGTCTCGACCACGCTCTCGGTGGACCCGGCCAGCCGGCTTTCACCCTGGGGTGTGATGGCCCGGTCCAGTGCGCCACCCCACACCTCGGTCTCCCCCACCCGTCCCCGGCGGACCAGGTTGTACAAGAGGACCACCGCGATCACCATGAAGGGGACGGCGTCGATGATCTCGCTGGTCCAGGCGCTGGCCGGCGGCAGGTAGCGCTGGAAGAGCGAGGTGGCGATCCCCATCAGGAGTGCCACTCCGACCGCGACCGGCAGGTTCCGGAGCTTGGCGGCGACCACTGCCGCGAACGACGCCGCGATGAGCAGGGTGAAGTTGTTCGGATCGAGCCCGATGATCGGTGCGGCGAGCACCCCGGCCAGGCCGGCGAAGAACGTGCTGACCGCCCAGACGCCGACCGAGATGGCCGTCGGATTGGTGCCCGACAGGTCGGTCATCGCCGGCGAGTCCACCATCGCCCTCACCTTGAGACCGACGTCGGTGTACCGCAGGACCACCGCGCCGACCACCACGGTCACCAGCACGCAGACATAGACGATGACCTGGTCCAATGTCACCGGTACGCCGAGGAAGTGGAAGACGTGCACCGGTTCGGGTGCCAGCCCCGGGGCCTGCTGGATGGGCTGGTCGCCGAAGATGAGCGTGGCCAGGGAGGGGATGGCGACCAGAAGACCGATCGTCGCCACCACCTTGATCAGCGGCGCGGCCAGACGCAGGTGCCGGAAGAGGACCGCGTACAGCAGCACCCCGAGCGCCGGGGCGGCGATGACGATGGAGACGATGGCGGCCAGGACGATCGACCAATTCTCCTGGGTGTGCAGGTAGTAGTAGAAGCGGGCGATGAAGTAGGCCAGAGCCCCGAAGGCGAAATTGAGGATCCCCGACGACGTGTAGGTGATGACGAGCCCAGCGGATGCGATCGCGTAGATACCGCCGAGCACCAGACCGGCGATCACGAATTGCAGCACCTTGCGCTCCCCCTTCTTGGCCGCTGGGAACCCGGTCTCCGACGGCCGGGTCCGAAGCTGATTGCGTCGGTACTACCGACTGCTGGCGGCGACGTCGAACCTGGCCGCCGACCGCCTGCTGACCGCTGCCGTCCGGCACCACCGTCCACTCACCGTGGTACCGATCACCGAAACGGACGCTCTCCGTCACCGGAGGCTCCTCGGGGGAACCACCGATCCGGAACGGCGAGAGCAGTCACCATGACCAACCTGCGTCCCAACGCATCCCCTTCTCTCAGTTCCGGAACCGGCCCGGACCACCTACCTCGGCTATGCCAGAACACCGTATATCAGAAAAAGAGAGCTTGCTTGGTCAGGGCAAAGGATCCCGTTCCCCGGCGCTCTTGCGGGTCGCCCCCACGATCCGCCTGGCGTGGTGGCCCGGCACCACGGTCACGCCCGGTCCCGCTGCAGGAGCAGGACCCCCGACGGAGTCCCTCCCCCGGTGGTGACCACTGCGGTCGTCGGGTCGGCCACCTGGCGGTCACCCGCGTCGTGGCGGAGCTGTTTCACCGCCTCGTAGATGAAGCCGAATCCGTGGGTCCGGCCTTCGCTGAGCTGGCCGCCGTGGGGATTGACGGGGAGCTCGCCGTCCAACGCGATCCTCCGTCCTCCGTCGAGCCAGTCCTGGGCCTCTCCGAGGGCGCAGAACCCGAGGGCTTCGATCCACGAAACGGCGTTGAAGGTGAAGCCGTCATAGACCAGAGCCAGGTCCACGTCTCGTGGGCGGAGATCGGTCCTGGTCCAGAGGTGGGCGGCCTGGCCGAGCACCTGGGGCTCGTGGGTGACGGTGCCCTGGTCCCAGGAGATTCGTTCGAGGACCTGGGTGCCGACCGCCTCGATCCGTACCGCGGTGTCGGGGAGATCGCCCGCCACCGATGCGTCGGAGACCACCACCGCGATCGACCCGTCGCAGGGAACGTCACAGTCGTACAGCCCGAACGGCGTCGTGATGGGACGGGCCGTCATGTACTCGTCCATCGTCATCGGCTGGCGATAGATGGCGGCCGGATTGCGGGCCGCGTTCTGCCGGCCGTTGAGGGCGATGAGGCCGAGCATCTCGCGGGTGGCGCCGTACCGGTGCATGTACTGATTGGCATTGGCCGCGATCCAGTTGGCCGCCGACAGGGCGCCGAAGGGGGCGAGCCACTGCTGGGCTCCGGAGGCCCGGCCACCGCCGGCGGCCCGCAGGCCGAGGGTGGCGAATGTCGACTCCCACACCGTACGGAAGCACAGGACGTGGCGGCACAGCCCGTTGGCCACAGCGAGAGCGGCGGCGATGACCGCCCCTCCCGGACCAGGGATGTCCCCACCGCCGTTGATCCAGGTGGGATGGATGCGAAGCGCCTCCTCGACGGCGGTCACGCCTCCCTCGCTCATGCCCATCCCGACAAAGCCGGGATAGGTCGACAGTCCGTCGATGTCCTCGATCCTCAACCCGGCATCGGCCACCGCTTCGAGACACGCATCGATGGTCAGCGACAAGGGGTTGACCATGAGCCTCCGACCGAGGGCCGACCGACCCACCCCGGAGAGCACGGCACGGTGCTCGAACCGCTCATCGCTGATCGGTGGTCGGGGCACGGGCCGTTCGGGCTTCTCGAGGGGATCGACCGCGGTGTTGGCGCCGGAGGGTTCGAACATGGGCAGCCACACGTCGTCGTGGCTGCTCGAACCGGACGGCCACGTCGAGACCGATGCGGACGTCGTCCACGTCGCACCCGACGATGTTGGTGGTGAGTCGCACGTCCGGGTCCTCGGCCAGGGCCACCACGGCGATGGCATAGGGCGGGGGGAGGGCCGGGGTCCACTGGTGCTGGTTGATGGTGTACCCGACAACCGTGGCCCGACCGGAGACGGGCGTCGGTTCCGACGAACGACTGCGGCACACCGGGCAGATGGGCACCGGGGGGTGGACGAACGTGCTGCAGTCGGAGCAGCGCTGGATGCGCAGCTCCCCGTCGGCGCCAGACGTCCAGAACCACTCGTTCCACGGGGTGAGCTCGGGGAGTGGTCTCATTCGATGGCGCTCAGGCAATCTCGGGCCGCATGCCGGGAGGCCGGGCGAGGACGTCGAGCTGCACCTCTTCCAAACGGATGGGCTGGCCGTTGACGAGCACGTGGCGGATGCCGCTCGGTTGCTCGGCGGTCAGTCGCTCGCCTCCGGCGGGGAAGTCCCGGAGGCGCTTCGTCGGGCCCGGAGCCACCGTTGCCGGGTCGAAGACGCACACGTCACCCCAATTGCCCTCCCGGAGGTAGCCCCGGCGGACGAACCCGAACATGTCGGCCGGTTCGCCGGTCAGCTTTCGGACCGCCCTCTCGAGCGGCATGATCCGCCCCTCGCGGACCCACTTCCCGAGCAGGTCGGTCGGGAGCGGCGCGTCGCACAGCTGGCCGACGTGGGCGCCGGCGTCGGAGAGGCCGAGGACAACCCGCTCGTGGGTGAGCAGTTGGGTCACGCTCGCCGGGTCGTCATTGGCGATGTAGATCCGGAACCTGGTGGCCAGGTCCTCGGCCACCGCCACCTCGCAGATGACATCGAGCGGGTCACAGCCCCGCTCCCGGGCCAATGCGTCGACCCGACGACCCTCCAGCTCGGGGAACTGCTCGGACTCGGAGATCTCGCAGGTCTCCCAGCGCGGCTTCATCGGTTGCTGCTCGAGGTCCGCCGCCGCCCGGGCCCGCCACGCAGGATCGCGGTAGGCAGCGATGCGGGCGTCGCGATCCCGGTCCATGAGGTCGGCGAAGACTGAGCTCACATTGAGGCTGAAGGGACTGTCCATGGTGAACTGCATGGTGAGGGGCCGAGGCGTGACCTGCGGCCACACCTGGGCACCCCGTGCCGTGGCCTGGTCATGCAGATCGAGCTGGGGCTGGTGACGGCCTTCGGCCAGCGCGAACAACGGATAGGTGAACGGCCTCCCGATCTTGGCCTGGAACTCGTACATGTCGGCGTAGGTGCACTGCTCGCCCGCCGTGGCCAGCACGACACCCTTGCCCGTACTCCCGGCCGCCATGAACAGTGCTTCCACCTCCTCCCGCTCGGCGAAGCGACTGGGCACCGGAAGGCCGTCCATACCCCGGTGGGTGTAGGCGAAGCTGGTCGAGAATCCTGCCGCGCCCGCCTCGATCGCCTCCACCACGAGACGGCACATCTCCTGGATCTCCTCGG
This sequence comes from uncultured Acidimicrobiaceae bacterium, assembly GCA_963812885.1. Taxonomy (GTDB): domain Bacteria; phylum Actinomycetota; class Acidimicrobiia; order Acidimicrobiales; family RAAP-2; genus Bog-756. The sequence goes on from CAWEWZ010000011.1 coordinate 77,406, forward strand.
GCGTGGCCGCCCGTTGGTAGGCGGCGTCGCCCATCACGTACAGCCGGAGCGAGCTGTGGCCGAGATAGCAGGCGAAGTTGAGCACGGTGCCGCGACTCCGGACCAGGTCCATGTACTCGGGATGGGTCTGGAAGTCCCAGACGATGCCCTCGGTCAGCGAGGCGCCGTCCATGTCCTCGACGTTCTCGAGCGTCTGCACGATCACGTCATGGTGTTCGGGGCGGGTGGGAGCGATCGTGAATCCGCAGTTCCCGGCGACCACGGTGGTGACTCCCTGGTACGACGACGGCCGGAGCGCCGGGTCCCAGAAGACCTGGGCGTCGTAGTGGGTATGGATGTCGATGAAGCCCGGAGCCACCACGCAGCCCGAGGCGTCGAGCTCGCGCTCGCCGTGCAGATCCGGCCGATCTCTTCGATCACCCCGGCCTTGATCGTCACGTCGGCCAGGCGGCCGGGGTCGCCGGTCCCGTCGACCACGGTTCCCCCTCGGATCGCGAGTGTCAGCTGGCATCTCCACCTCCTTGGCTCCCCTCGGCGAGGAGCATGGTCTGCTTGATCGAAGGCCCGGCCGCGGTCCCGCCGTCGACCGGGACGACGATGCCGGTGACCTGGGCGGACCGCTCGCCGGCCAGGAAGAGAACGGCATTGGCCACGTCGGCCGGAGTGCCTTGGCGCTGGAGCGGCTGGGAGCGACGGATGACCGGGCCGAGGTCGTAGTTGGTGATCCCGGTGACGATGTGACCCGGGGCGATGCAGTTCACCCGGATGCCGTACTCGGCCAGGTCTGTCGCCGCCGCCCGGCTGAACTGGATCACCGCCGCCTTGGAGGTCCGGTAGACGATCGGCAATGCCCCGCCGGTGAGCGCACCCATCGAGGTGGTGTTGATGATCGAGCCGCCACCCTGCCCGGCCATGTGCCGGGCCGCGCACCGGGTTCCGACCATCACCCCGAGGAGGTTCACGGCCATCACCCGGTCGAAATCTCTGAGGTCGTTCTCCAGCAGACGCCGGAACGAACTCGAGATGCCGGCGTTGTTGAACATGACATGGAGCCCGCCGAACCGGGACGACGGCGAAGTCGACCAGCTCTTGGACCTGCACCCCGTCGGCCACATCGGTACGCTTGAAGGCGGCCGACGCCCCCAGGGCCTCGGCCAGCTCCTCGCCATGGTCGACATCCACGTCGGCGATGACGACGCACGGCCCCTTCGTCCACGAACAGCTCGGCGGCGGCGCGACCGATCCCGCTCGACCCCCCGGTGACGATGGCCACCTTTCCGGTGAGCTCCTGGCCGATCAACTCGTCTCTCCCGTCGGTGCTGCAAGCTGCTGGCAAGGTCTCGCGTCCCGCCCGATGGCACCTGCAAACATTATTCTCTCTCGAGTGTCACCGTAGCGGGCAAGGTCTCCCATCGGAGAAGTCGAGGCCAACGCCGGAATTCCTGTGGTCCAGTGGCTGGAGCATCGGGAGTGGTCCTCTCGGAACGGCCGGCCGTTCGCATTGCAGCGAATACCACACTCTCCTACACTGCAAGCGGTGTAATCAACCCCGATCGTCTGGAGTGGCTGTGACCGACATCGACCTCGACGCCCTGGATTATTTCCGCACCGACGCCCTGACCGACGACCCCTACCCCTACTGGGACCACCTGCGGTCCACGGTGCCCGGTCGACCAGGAGTCGCATCACGACGTCTTCATGGTGACCGGCTACCACGAGGCCATCCAGACCTACCACGACCAGGCTTCGTTCTCGAACTGCATCTCGGCCATCGGGCCCTTCGCCAGGTTCCCGGTCCCGCTGGAAGGCGACGACCTCACCGAGATCATCGAGACCTACCGCGACAAGCTGCCCTTCGGCGATCAGCTCCCCGCCTTCGACCCGCCCAAGCACACCGCCCACCGGGGTCTCCTGATGCGGTTGATCACCCCCAAGCGGCTGAAGGAGAACGAGGAGTTCATGGTGGTGCTGGCCGACCGCCAGATCGACCAATTCCACGCCCGCGGGCGAGTGCGAGTTCGTCAGCCAGTACGCCGGCCCCTACACACTGCTGGTCATCGCCGATCTGCTCGGAGTGCCCGAGGCCGACCACGAGAGGTTCCTCGAGGAGCTCATGCACCGGTCCCCGTTGTCCATGGAGCACAATCCCCTCGAGTACCTCTACGAACAGTTCACCGCCTACATCGAGGAGTGCCGGCGCCAGCCCCGTGAGGACGTGATGACCGGCCTGGCCACCGCCACCTTCCCCGACGGCACCCTGCCGCCCGTCGACGACGTGATGCGGATCGCCGCCAATCTGTTCGCCGCCGGCCAGGAGACCACGGCCCGCCTCCTCAGTACGTCCCTGCAGACCTCGGCCGACCGCCCCGAGCATCCAGCACCGGCTCCGCCACCACCGGGACCTCGTCCCGGTGTTCATCGAGGAGATGCTCCGGCTGGAGAGCCCGATCAAGGGGACCTTCCGGCTGGCCCGAGTGCCCACGACGATCGGTGACACCAAGGTCCCGGCGGGCAGCACGGTGATGGTCCTTCCCGGTGCCGCCAACCGCGACCCGCGTGAGTTCGAACATCCCGACGAGCTCCGCCTCGACCGGCCCAACGGCCGCCAGCACATCGCCTTCGGCCACGGGATCCACACGTGCGCCGGTGCCCCACTGGCCCGGGCCGAAGCCAACGTCTCCCTGCAGAGACTGCTCGACCGGACCGCGGACATCAGGATCTCCGAATCCCATCACGGTCCGGCTGACGCCCGCCACTGGGACTACACGCCCACCTGGATGCTCCGCGGCCTGGAGGAGCTCCACCTCGAGTTCACGCCGATCGGCTGAGCCATCCCGACGGCGTCCCCGCCCGGGCCTGCCCCGCAACAGAGGACCGACATCGATGAATGCCCAGGTAGATGTGCCAAGCTCGATCGACCCGCTCGATCTGGTGGAGCCCAACCGGTTCGCCCAGAACGGTTACCCGCACGCGGCGTGGGCGGCGCTGCGCCACGAGGCACCCGTGGCCTATCTGACGCCACCCGGGTATGAAGCGTTCTGGGCCATCACCAAGTACGCCGACATCGTCGAGGTCGCCTCACAGCCCGAACGGTTCTCGAGTGCCGGTGGCCTCGTCCTCGGTCGGACCGGGCGCCGCCATCCAGCCCTCGGACATGGTGGTCACCCTCGATCCCCCGCGTCACGGCCCGCTGCGCCGCGCCGCCATGCCACGATTCACCCCTCGTGCCATCCGCTCCCGGCACGAGGAGATCGACCGGATCGCCACCGAGGTACTCGACGAGTTGGCCGCCTCCGGCGACGCCGGGGGGTTCGATTTCGTGGAACGGGTGGCCGCCCCGCTGCCGATCGGGGTGATCTCGTGGATCCTCGGGGTGCCCCGCGAGGACTGGCAGCTGCTCTTCCGATGGACCAACGAGATCATCGGCAAGGACGACCCCGAGTTCCGGCGCCCCGGTGAGACCCCCGGCCAGACCATTCGCCGCGCCCGTGGCGAGCTGCACCACTACCTGAACGACCTCATCGAACAACGCCGGCGCCAGCCGGGCGACGACATCGTGAGCCAATTGCTGGTCGCCCAGATCGATGGGAAGCCCCTCACCGAGGAGGAGCTCCTGAACTACTGCGAGCTCATCGTCGAAGCCGGCAACGAGACGACCCGCAACGCCATCAGTGGTGGACTGCTCGCCTTCTCCGAGCACCGGGGTGAGTGGGACCGGCTCCGCCAGAACCCTGAATTGCTGCCCACCGCGGTCGAGGAGATCCTCCGGTGGGTGAGTCCGATCATCCACTTCACCCGCACCGCCACCGAGGACTGTGACGTGCGGGGCGCGACGATCAAAGCCGGTGACCGGGTGGCACTCTTCTACGCGTCGGCCAACCGCGACGAGGAGATGTTCGTCGACCCGTTCGTGTTCCGGGTGGACCGTCACCCGAACCACCATCTGGCCTTCGGTTCGGGCCCCCACTTCTGCATGGGCGCCAACCTGGCCCGGGTCGAGCTGGAGGCGCTCTTCCGCCACCTGCTGATCCGCCTCGACGGCTTTGAACTGGCCGCCCCCCCGGAGCGTCTGAACTCGGCGGTCAACGGCGGCATCAAACACCTCCCGCTGCGCTGCCAGTTGAGCCGATGAGAGGGCTCCATCTGTGGGGACGATGAAATTCGGGATCGCCTTCGCCAACATCGGGCCCTTCGTCGGCCCGGAACAGGCCCTCGATCTGGCCCGGGCCGCCGAGCGGGCCGGCTTCGAGTCGATCTGGACGGTCGATCACGTGGTGGTGCCGGCCGGCTACCGATCGACCTACCCCTACGACCCGTCGGGGCGCCTGCCGTCGGGGGAGGACGCGCCGTTTCCCGATCCGTTGATCTGGCTGGCCTACGTGGCCGCGGCCACGACGACCATCCGTCTGGCCACCGGGATCCTGATCCTCCCGCAGCGCAATCCGCTGGTCCTGGCCAAGGAATTGGCCACCCTCGACTGCCTTTCCTCCGGGCGGGTCACCCTCGGGGTGGGCATCGGCTGGCTGAAGGAGGAGTTCGAGGCTCTGGGCATCCCCTTCGGGGGGCGGGCCGGGCGAACCGAGGAGGCGATCACCGCCATGCGGGCGCTGTGGTCGCAGGACCGCGCCTCCATGCGACGGTGACACGGTGAGCTTCTCCGACGTCTACCTGCGACCCCAGCCGGCGGGGGGAGCCATCCCCATCCATGTGGGCGGGCACACCGAGGTGGCCGCCGACCGGGCCGGCAGGATCGGGGATGGGTTCTTCCCGTTCGGTATCGGACGGGACGAGCTCCCCCACCTGGTCGACACCATGAGGCGGGCGGCGGAGGCGGCGGACCGGGATCCGTCATCGGTCGAGGTCACCGTCAGCAGTTACGGCGTCGATCCGGCCCAGGTCATGGCCGACGTCCGGGCCCTGACCGAGCTGGGCGCGACGCGGGTGGTGATTCCCGCGGCCCTGTTCCAACCCGACCCCGGCCCATCACTCATGCGCTTCGGCGAGCAGGTGATCGCTCAGCAGTAAGCTCGCCGGAGTGTGACGCCCGGACCTGACGTACGGTGCGTTCGAGCCACACGGGAGGAGCCCTCGATGGCCTTGTTGGACAGCGCGACCTCACCTCTTCGCCACGCCGACCGATTCTTCATCGGTGGAGAATGGGTCGTCCCGACCTCGGGTGCCACCATCGAGGTCATCGACTCGGGCACCGAGGAGCACTACTTCAGCGTGGCCGAGGCCCAGGCCTCCGACATGGACCGGGCCGTCGCCGCGGCACGGGCGGCATTCGACGAGGGTCCATGGCCCCGGATGACCCACGCCCAGCGGGCGGAGTACCTCCGGGCCCTGGGGGCCGGACTGGCGGCCCGCGCCGACGACATCGCCGAGATCTGGCCACGCGAGTCCGGCGTGCTCCAGAAGATCGCGCACGTGGCGGCGAGCAATGCGTCGGGGACCTTCGATTTCTATGCCGGTCTGGCCGACACCTTCGAGTGGGAGGAACCGGCCACGCCCAGCCTCCCGGGGTTCGGGCTCATCGTGAGGGAGCCGGTGGGCGTGGTGGGCGCCATCATCCCCTGGAACGGGCCGCTCGGGCTCATCAGCTACAAGATCGCTCCCGCACTCATCGCCGGCTGCACGGTGATCCTGAAGTCGTCCCCGGAAGCGCCCGGCGAGGGGTACCTGGTCGCCGAGGTGGCCGAGGAGATCGGGATGCCACCGGGTGTGCTCAACGTGATCACCGCCGACCGCCAAGTGTCCGAGCTGCTGGTCCGGGATGCGACGCGTCGACAAGATCACCTTCACCGGCTCGACCGCCGCCGGCCGGCGGATCGCCTCCATCTGCGGCGAACGAATCGCCCGCTGCACCCTCGAGCTCGGCGGGAAGTCAGCCGCCGTGGTCCTCGACGATGCGGATCTCGGGTCGACCGCCGAGCGGCTGACCAGGGCCGAGTGCATGCTGAGCGGCCAGGTCTGCTCGTCGCTGACCCGAATCGTCGTGACCAAGGACCGTCACGACGAGTTGGTGGAGGCGCTGGTCGGATCGTTCTCCCAGGTGCAGGTCGGAAACCAGTTCGACCCCGATTCACAGATGGGGCCATTGGCCGTGCGCCGGCAGCGCGACCGGGTCCTGGGCTACATCGACAAGGGTGTGGCCGAGGGGGCGACCCTGGCCACCGGTGGCGGTCGCCCGGCCCACCTCGACAAGGGGTGGTTTGTGGAGCCGACCGTGTTCAGCAATGTCGAGAACTCCCAGACGATCGCCAGGGAGGAGATCTTCGGGCCGGTGGTGAGCGTCATCCCGGCCGAGGACGAGCAGGACGCGGTGGCCATCGCCAACGACACCATCTACGGGCTCAATGCCTCGGTGTTCACCAGCGACGTGGAGCGCGCCCGGGAGGTCGCCGGCCAGCTGCGCACGGGAACCGTCGGACACAACTCGTTCCGGACCGACTTCGCCATCGCCTTCGGGGGCTTCAAGCAGTCGGGGATCGGGCGGGAAGGCGGGACGGAGGGTTTGCTCCCGTTCCTGGAGACCAAGACCGTCATCCTGGAAGAGCCGCCCGCGGCCTATGGACAAGCTGACTGATCTCGGATGCCAACCGGGAGAGGATGAGCGGGAGTGGCCGAAGCCGCCGACGGGAGGAGTGTCGCCTTCAATCACATCGGCATCGGTGTGACCGACCTCGAGCGATCCCGGCGCTTCTACGAGGAGGCGCTCGATTTCCAGTATTGGTGGGAGATGCCCGTCCCGGACGAGCCGACCAGTCGGCTGTTGCAGCTACCGGCACCGCTCGGGGTGCGAGCGATGTACCTGACCCGCGACGACTTCGTCCTGGAGCTCATGTATTTCGCCCATTCCCGATCCGGTCCGTCCCACCCGCGAGTGATGAACGAACCCGGGCTCACCCACCTGTCGGTGGCTGTCGCCGACATCGCCGCCACCCTGGAAAAGGTCGAACCCAACGGTGGCGAGATCCTCCGGGACACCGACATGGGCGGAATGGCCATCATGATCAGGGACCCCGACGGCCAGCTCATCGAGTTGACCACCTTCCGCTTCCCGGACATGCGACCTCCTCGGCCCGACCGACCGCCGCCTTCCTAGCCGGTCGGGGTCGCCGGCCCGGCCCGGAGGAGCGTCAGCGCTGGGCGGCCACCGCCCGTTCGGCCCGCCTGCGGAAGCCCTCGAGCTTCTCGTCCGGCGTGCGGATCCGGGTACTGCGGGACATGACGGCGACGTCGTGACCGCGGGCCCGCCGGCGGAGCGCCCCCACGGTGGCCTCTTCCTTGGGTACGTGGGCGAAGGGATCGAAGGAGTACCACCGCATGGCGTTCTCGTGGGTCATCTTCCGGATGTCGTCGTCGGAGACGGCGAATTCGGTGAAGTCGGCGTGCAGTTCCTCGGGAGCGGTCGGCCACATCGAGTCGCTGTGGGGATAGTCGGCCTCCCAGGCCATGTTGTCGGTGCCGATCCGTCCCCGCAGCTGCACCCCGACCGGGTCGCTGATGAAACAGGTCAGGAAGTGCTCCCGGAATACCTCGGAGGGCAGACGGCCGCCGAAGTCCTGCAACGTCCACGCGTGGTGCATCTCGTAGGTCCGGTCGACCCGGTCGAGGAAGTACGGGATCCACCCGGTGCCGCCCTCGGACAGTGCCACTCGCAGCTCGGGGAAGTTCTTGAGCACCCGGGACCACAGCAGATCGGCCGCCGCCGACTGGATGTTCATGGGCTGCAGGGTGATCATCACGTCGGGCGGGGAGTCGACCGCCGGGATGGACAGACGTCCCGAGGACCCCAGATGGATCGACAGCACGGTGCCCGTGTCGCAGCAGGCCCGCCACACCGGATCCCAGTACTCGTCGTGGAAGCTGGGGTAGCCGAGAGCGGCCGGGTTCTCGGTGAAGCTCAGCGAGTGGCACCCCTTGGCCGCGGTGCGTCGAATCTCGTCGGCGGTCTGCTGGGGGTCCCAGATGACCGGCACGGCCATGGGGATGAACCGCCCGGGATGGGCCCCGCACCACTCGTCGATGTGCCAATCGTTGTACGCCCGCACCAGGGCCCGAGAGAGATCAGGGTCGTCGGAGGCGAAGACCCGGGCGGTGAAGGTGGGGAAGGACGGGAAGTTCATCGAGGCCAACACGCCGCCGGCGTCCATGTCCTTGACCCGCTCGTTGACCTCGTAGCACCCGGGCCGGACCTCGTCGAGGCTCTGGGGCTCGAGGCCGTACTCCTCCTTCGGGCGCCCGGCCACCGCGTTGAGGGCGGCGGTCTCCATGACCACCTCCCCGAAGGTCCAGACGTCGGAGCCCTCGTCATTGCGGACGAGCTTGGGCGCCCGATCCTGGTACTTGGCCTCCAAGTGATGGACGAAGAGATCGGGGGGCTCGATGATGTGGTCATCGACGCTGATCAGGATGAGATCGTTGATATCGAGCATGGAATCTCCTGAAAACCTAGTTTTCTCCGACGAAGAACTCAGTTTACCAAGCGTGGCCGATCGCTACCGTCCGACGGGGGTGAGGGCGCGCCAGCTCCCTGGTATGTGGGGGCCACGCGGGCGTCCGATCCCTCGCCCGAGTCAGGCGAGCTGTCGGTTAGCCGGGGTCGCTCACTCCGACGCCATGAAGGATGAGATCCCACAGTTCCTCGGCCGGATCGGAGTCCCCCGCCCGGATCGACATGCCGCTGATCGTCGCCGAGAAGGCGTTGAACATGATCGCCTCGAGCACCATGCCGGCGATGGCGCTGCGCCGGACCTCGGGACGGATGGCGTTGGCCGCCGCCGCGTCATCGAACACCTCGCCGAACAGCGAGACCAACGGCTCGAAGGCCAGGGCGGCCTCGGTCGGGTGGCTGGTGAGGAGCTGCTGGGCGAAGTCCACCATCATCCACGCATTGGGGATCTGCGACGTGGACACATCGGGCGTGGGCCGACAGAGCCGGTAGTACTCGACAACGAACCGATGAAGCCTCTTCAACGCGTCCGTTTCCCCGGCGATCCGGTCACGAAGATAGTCCGCCGTCGAACGCACCGACTCCTCGAAGAGAGCCAGAAGCAGTTCGTGCTTCCCTCCGAAGTACTGGTAGAAGAGGCGAAGGGATTGGCCGGACCGGTCGACGACCTCCTGGACGGTGAAGTCCCGCCCCGGCTCACCCTCATTCATCAATTCGAGGGCGGCATCGAGAAATCGCTGAAATCGGCTCTCCGCCCTCGCCCGCGCCGAGTAGAGCGACCTGGCCACCGCCCGTTCGCGGCGGCTCACGCTGGGATCGTCCGGCGCCGGCTCGGCCTCGGCAGCCGATTCGTTCTTCGTCATCGTGGGGATCCTGCTTCCGGCTGGGGCTCCATCGGCGAACACTGCAAACCTCCCTGACGATACAGCGCCAACGGGTCAGAAGCCACGTCCGTGAGCCTCGCCCGGCCCCGGCCGCTGAGGCGGCGAACAGGCTCATCGGAGCCATCATCGCGGCCCGGTGGCACGGCCCGACGAGCCGCCGGGCCCTTCGGGTCGACGCCGCTCCGAGCGGACCGGGCAACATCGTCACCGGGGACGGTCGGACCGGGCCCCGGCGGCTGTCTCCCTGAAGTCGCCGCTCCGGTATCGAAGACCGGGGTATCGGGTACCCGCGTGGCCATGGTCCCTCTCCTCCTCACTGTAACTCAGAACCAACCTGCTCTCCAGCGAGAGCAACGTTCTTGACCTGGCGTTTCGCCGGGTCGGAGTGCGGCCAGCGGTCGCCGGCCGACAAGTCGGTCCCACCCACCGACCACCCCAACCGAAACGCCGCCGACCAGGAAGAGAGCGAATCTGGCACTCCGCCACGAGATGTGAGAATGTTTGTTCATCTTGAAGGCAACGACATTTACCTCGCTCCATCTGCGCCCGGCACCAAGGTCCTCCGATGACAGCTGACGACTCCGATCTCTACTACGACCCGTACGACTTCGACATCGACACGGATCCGTACCCGGTCTGGAGGCGGCTCCGGGAGGAGCGCCCCCTCTATTACAACGAGAAGTACGAGTTCTACGCGTTGAGCCGTTTCGAGGACGTCGAGCGCGGGCTGATCGACTGGAAGACCTACAGCTCGGCCAAAGGAAGCCTGCTCGAGCTCATCAAGAGTGACTTCGAGATCCCGCCCGGTTCGATCATCTTCGAGGATCCTCCCGGCCACAATGTCCACCGGGGACTTCTCTCCCGGGTATTCACGCCGCGCAAGATGAGCGCCATCGAACCGAAGGTGCGGGAGTTCTGCGCCCGCACCCTGGACCCGCTCGTCGGCACAGGCGGTTTCGACTTCATCACCGACCTCGGTGCCCAGATGCCGATGCGTACCATCGGCATGCTGCTCGGCATTCCGGAGCAGGATCAGGAGGCGATCCGGGACAGCATCGACGAAGGGCTGCGCCTCGAGGATGGCAGCATGCCCGACGCCGACCTCTTCGGGGCCGACAGTCAGACCAGCACGTTCGACGAATACATCGACTGGCGGGCCGACAATCCGTCCGATGACCTGATGACCGAGCTGCTCCAGGCCGAATTCGAGGACGAGACGGGGACGACACGGAGGCTCAGTCGTTCCGAAGTCGTCAACGTCGTGAATCTCCTGGCCGCCGCCGGGAACGAGACGACCACCCGCCTGGTCGGATGGACCGGGAAGGTGCTGGCCGAACACCCCGACCAACTCCGCATGCTGGCCTCGGACCGCAGCCTCATTCCGAATGCCATCGAGGAGCTCCTCCGCTTCGAGTCTCCGTCACCCGTCCAGGCCCGGTTCGTCACGCAGGATGTCGAACATCAGGGTCAGGTCGTACCCGCCGGGAGTGCGATGGTGCTGCTCAACGGCTCGGGGAACCGCGACGATCGGAAGTTCGCCGACGGCGATCGCTTCGACATCACCCGGCAGATCGACCACCATCTCGCCTTCGGCTACGGGCTCCATTTCTGCCTCGGCGCGGCGTTGGCCAGGCTGGAAGGCCGGGTTGCGCTCGACGAGGTGCTGCAACGGTTCCCTTCCTGGGAGGTGGACTGGGACCACGCCAAGCAGGCCCGGACCTCCACGGTCAGGGGCTGGGAGCGCCTGCCCGTGGTCACGGCCTGAACCAGCCCGACTGGCAGGACCTTCTGGAAACGATATTCTTTCTCCGAGATAGTATGAATATCGACGGTTGCCCCGGTCCGGCGGACGGCGGAGAGGCAGGTGGATGAGATGAAGTCCGCGGCGGGCGGAAGGGGTGTTCGTGGCATCGGTGGTCAGGTCGGTCCGGACCCCCGATGACGTCGGGTCGGGATGCGTCCCGGCCGGCCCGGTTCTGACCCAATCCCCCCGTGGGTCAGCCAAGGTGGTGACGGGGCGTCGGCGTCGGCGCCCCGTCACCGACCTACTGCAGGGCTGCACGGAGAGCTGTCATCTGCGCGGCCCGGAACGCCCGTGAGACGTCGGCTTTCGGTCGGATGAGATCAAAGCCGTGAAATGCGCCCTCCACCACGTCCAGCGCGCAAGAGACGCCGGCGGCCCGGAGACGGTCGGCGTAGGCGATGTCCTCGTCACGGAACAGATCCAGTGTCCCCACGCCCACCCACGCCGGCGGCAAGCCGGAAAGATCGCCGTACCGCGCCGGCGCGGCCAGCCCGGGCACCTCCGCCGATCCCGGCGCCCGGCCCGTATAGGACTGCCAGCCGAACCGGTTGGCTCTGGTGTTCCACAACCGGAAGCTTCGCTCGTCGATGTCGGATCGGAGTGCGGAGCGGTCGTCGAGCATCGGGTAGGCCAGGAGCTGAAAGGCCAGCTCCACCTCGTTGCGCTCGTGGGCCAACAGCGCCACGCCGGCGGCGAGCCCCCCACCGGCGCTGGCCCCTCCGACGACGATGCGGGTCGGGTCCACGTCGGGTTGACCGGCGAGCCAGGCCAGCGCGTCATGACAGTCGTGGAGAGGGATGGGAAACCGGTGTTCGGGGGCCAGGCGGTAGTCGACCGCGGCCACCACCATCCCGAGCTCCCGGGCGAAGTGGCGGCACAGCGAATCGTCCTGGGCGGCGGTGCCGATCACGTAGCCGCCGCCGTGGATCCAGAGCATCGCCGGAAGCGGGCGGCCTGGCGATACCGGCCGATGCACCCGCACCGAGATGGAACCGACCGGCTCCACGGTCACCTCCTTGGCCGGGAGCTTCGACTGCAGGTCCAGGAACAGCCGGATCGGCTTCAACGTTCGCCGGCTGACTCCCGCCTTCGGCAGCCAGCGGGCCGCGCCTCGAAGATCAGGGTGAAACGCGTCGTCGGCCATCGGCAGGGTCCAGGGCAGCCGACGTGCCGGCTAGTAGTCCTTCAGTTGCAGCGCATTGATGCACAGCGAGGTCAGCTGGTCGACGCCGTCCTCGAAGCTGCAATCGAGCAGTCCCTGGACGAACCACATCTCGGCCGTCCGTGTCACCATGGCGCTGAGCGCCTGCGCCGCGAACTCAGCATCGAGACTGGTCTCGGCCAGCCCCTGGGCCTGCATGCGCCTGATGACGCGTTCGGTCCGTTGGCAGTAATGACGAAAACGCTCGAAACGAACCTTCCTGACGCTCTCGTTGTAGCGGCAGACCTCCTCGATGACCCCCATGATGCGGGCCTCGTCCCGGTAGTCGGCGAGATAGCGACGGTTCGACTCGCGCACCCGCTCCCTGACGTTGGCATGGACCGAGCGATCGAGGAGGCCACTGTCCACGACGGTGTCCAGGCTGAGCCGGTCCTCCTGGGCGACGGCGACCTCGAGGAACACCTCTTCCTTCGACTCGAAGTAGTGATAGAAGGAGCCGTGGGACAGTCCTGCCCGCTCGGCGATGTCGGAGATGCGGGCCTCGAGGAATCCGTGGTCCTCGAAGACGTGCTTGGCCGCATCGACGAGACGGGCCCGGGTCTCGATGCCCTTGCGGGACCGTGGCCCGGTGGGCCGCCCGTCTGTCACCAGCAACTCTGCCGTCACCCTTCAAGCCCTCTCGTTCGATGCGACGCGCAACGAGATAGGCAGGTTACCGGTTGATCTGCGGTGGCGGTGCCCCCTGTCGCCGACCGTGGCCCACCGGCGCGATGACCAGGAAATGTCCTCAGCGACTGGATGCCTGTCACGGGTTGGTTCCTTCTGCCGGGGCGGGCCGCCCACGACCGATACGTCGAATCGGTCTGCGTCCTCAGTATGGCATCACGGGACGGGCCCGGTGCAAACCGGTCAGCCCGTGCGACGGCCGATCCTTCTACCCGCGGTCCGCCCCGCCAAGGTCGGCAATGACCTGGGGCAGATCGACCGTCGTCCTGATGCCGGGCGCCGCCTCGCACACCACCGGCACGGCGTTGACGGCGCGGTTGGCCGTGTAGCCGGGCGTGGTCTCCGCCATCCGTTCGAGCGGGATGGCCAGCCGGATGTCGATTTCGAGCGGGCAGTCACCTTCGACGGTCACCCGCCACCCTCCTCCCCGCAGGTCCCAGTCGGCGTCCAATTCGGCCGAGCAGTACCAGGTGGCGCCGAAGGTGATCAGCTCCTCACCGTGGTGCCGGCCGACGACCGTCATCCGCTGGCCGGCCACCGTCCCCGCCGGGATGGTCCCGGCGGCGATCTCGATGTCACGGGTGGCGGTGGCCACCTCCCCACTGGATTCGACCGAGTCCAACGGCATGCCGACGGCGTCCCCGATCTGGCGCAGCGAGGGTCCGAACGACACCGCGCCGTGCGCCCATCGTCGGGGATCGAAGGTCGCGGGGGCCTGGGCGAAGCCCATGACGTTGAAGACCAGATTCGGCGAATTGCGACTCGAGAGGTCGGCGAACTCGGCGATGCGCAGCCTGTCCAGGCGGCGTTGGATCGACGTCAGGACGATGGGCACCGCCTCGGAGATGAATCCGGGGCTGGACCCGGTGCTGTGGATCGAGGCGCCGCCGTGCTCACAGGCGGCCTCGACACGCCGGCGGATCTCGGGATCCATGCTTCCCGGATGATGGAACTCGCCACAGGTGGTCACCACGTTGGCCCCCGACTCCAGCAGCGCGCAGAGCACATCGATGTCGAATCCCTGCTGCATGTAGAGCACACAGTCGGGGCGCAGAGCGAGGATCTCGTCGAGGTCCCGGGTGGCCACCACACCGGTCGGGTCGAGTCCGCACAGATCGCCGGCGTCACGACCCACTTTGTCCGGGTCGTTCACCCGGAGGCCCACCAGCGTGAGCCGAGGGTGCTCGATGACGGCCCGCAGCGAGCGGGTCCCGACGTTTCCCGTCGCCCACTGGACGACACGGTGGGCCGGGGCGGAGGTCACGGGGCCGAGCCTTCGGATGCGGCCAGGGCGGCTTTGTGGAGCGTGTTGGCGGCCAGTCTCATGTGGGCGGCGTCCACCAGTCTGCCCTCCTTTCCGATGGCTCCCACACCATCGGCCTCTGCGGCGCGGTAGGTCCGGATGGACTCCTCGGCTTCACGGATCTCATCTGTGGTCGGTGCGAACACGGCATTGGCGATCGGTACCTGGCCCGGGTGGATGGCCCATTTCCCGTCGTACCCGAGCAGGCTGGCCTGCCCGGCTGACCGACGGTAGCCCTCGGTGTCCTGATAGGCGGGGTAGGGGGCATCGATGGCGTCGATCCCCGCCCCCCGGGCGGCCGCCAGGATCTGGACCCGGGCGAAGTGCCAGAAATCCCCCGGGTACTCGCCCAGCGGTTGGAAGTTCCCGTCCACCCTCGCCTTCAGCGACGCCGACAGGTCACCGGCGCCGAAGATGATCGCTTCGAGCCGATCGCTCGACCGTGCGATCTCGGCGGCATTGGACAGCCCTTCGGCCTCCTCGATCAGCACCTCGAGCGCGATCCGCTTCCGCAGCCCGAGCTTGGTCTCGAGCTGGGTCAACAGGACGTCGAACCACCACACGTCCCGGGCCGTCCGCGCCTTGGGCACGATGATCACGTCCAACGCCTCGCGAGCGCCGGTGACCACCTCGACCACGTCGGCGTAGCACCACGGTGTGTGGAGGCCGTTGACCCGGACCGCCCGCACCACCCGGCCCCAGTCCTGGCCCACCAACGCGTTGACGGCGATGGCCCGCGCCGACTCCTTGACCACCGGGGCGCACGCGTCCTCGAGGTCCAAGAACACGAGGTCTGCGCCCGCGCCGGGAGCCTTTTCACACATCCGCTCGCTGCTGGCCGGGGTAGCCAGTTCCGATCGTCGGGCCCGTGGTTCGTTCACAGCTGCCTCCGTGATGGGGATGCGGTCAGATGGTGCCGGCCGCCCGGAGGGCGGCGATCCGATCGGGCTCGATGCCGAGTATTCCACCGTAGACGGCATCGTTCTCCGCGCCGAGGGCCTGTCCGAGGTGGTCGATCCGCCCGGGCGTCTCGGAGAGTTGGGCCACCGGTGCCTGGACGGAGACCGAGCCCAGGTCGGCATCGGCGATCCGGGGAAAGGTCCCCCGCGACCGCAGATGCTCGTCGGCCAGGAGCTGCTCGGCGTCGTACACGGGCGCCGCCGCCACCTCGGCGTCGAGGAACACCCGCATCGCCTCCTCGAGCGCCCGTTCCGCCACCCACTCGGCCACCATGGCGTCGATCTCCAGGCCGCGCTCCTGGCGGCGCACCGGATCCACATAGTCGTGATCGGTGGCCAGATCGGGCCGGCCGATGGCGCGGAACACCCGCACGACGATGTTCGACGAGGCGCTGGAGATGGCCAACCATCTGCCGTCGGCTGTCCGGTAGGCGTTGCGGGGGGCGCTGGCCGGGAGGTGGTTCCCGGCCCGGACCGGGGCGATGCCCAGCTGGTCGAAGGAGAGGGTGGACGACTCGATGAGTCGGGCCAGGGGCTCGACGAGGTTGACGTCGACCAGCTGGCCCGAACCTCCACGGACGTCGCGGTGGTAGAGGGCCATCATCACCGCCCAGGTGGCCGCCTGGGCGGCCACCCCGTCGGCCAACATGAACGGTGGCAGGGTCGGGGGCCCGTCCGGCTGCCCGGTCACCTGTGCGAATCCGCTCATGGCCTCGGCCAAGGTGCCGAATCCGGGGCGGTCGCTCCAGGGCCCTCCCCGTCCGTAGCCACTGACGTGGAGCATGACCAGGCGCGGGTGTCGCCCGTGGACCGACTCGTAGTCGAGGCCCCAGCGGAGCAGAGCGCTGGGACGGTTGCCGACGACGAGGACGTCGCTGACGTCGAGCAGCCGGTGGAACAGGTCCTGGCCGTCAGGGTGACGAAGGTCGAGTGTGACGCAGCGCTTGTTGCGGCTGACGCTCTTCCAGACGAGACCGACGCCGTCCTTCTGGTCACCCCAGGTCCGCAGCGGGTCACCGGCACCGGGCTGTTCGACTTTGATGACGTCGGCGCCGAACTCGCCGAGCATGGTGGCCACCATCGGCCCGGCCACCAAGGTTGCGGCGTCGATGACCCGGAGTCCGTCCAGCGGGCCGGACGGTTCAGCCACCGGCTCCCCGTTCCGGCCGGGCCAGCCCGAGGTTGTCCCGGAGAGTCACCCCGGTGTAGCGATCGCGGAACACACCACGCCGTTGGAGTTCGGGGACGACGAGGCGGACCACGTCCTCGTAGGCGCCGGGGGTGTGGGTGGCCGCGACGACGAACCCGTCGCAGGCACCGCCGTGGAACCACTCCTCCATCTGGTCGGCGACCTCGACTCCGGTGCCGACGAAGCGGGGGCCCTGCAGCAACGTGGCCCGATGGCCGGCGAGATCGGCCAGGGTGAGGGTCCCGCCGATGTGGGTCCGCAGGTTCTGGACCAGCCCCCGTATGCCCGAGACCGACTCGATGAGCTCGTCGGTGATCGGCGCATCGAGCGTGAGCCCGGAGAAGTCGTAGTTCATCAGCTCCGACAGCAGGGTCAGCGACGCCATGGGGTCGACCAGGTCGTTGAGGAACATCTGCTCCCGCTCCTGGGCCTGGGCGTTCGACTCTCCCACCACCGTGTAGGCCATCGGCAGCATCTTCACCGAGTCGGGATCGCGTCCACGCTCGCCGATGCGTTCCTTCTGGTCCTTGAAGTGGGCCTGGGCCACCTCGAAGCTCGGGTCACCGGTGAAGATGACTTCGGCCCACCGGGAGGCGAAATCACGTCCCCGGCCCGACGAGCCGGCCTGGAGCAGCACCGGCCTTCCCTGCGGCGTGCGCGGAACCGTCATCGGTCCCCGCACCTCGAACCAGTCACCCTTGTAGTTGAGCTCGTGGACCTTGTCGGGATCGGCGAACAGACCCGCGGCCCGATCGAGGATCAGGGCATCGTCCTCCCAGGTGTCCCAGAGGCCGGTGGTGGCCTCGAGGAATTCATCGGCCCGGTCGTACCGGGCGTCGTGATCCAGCACCTGGTCGACGCCGAAGTTCTGGGCCTCGCTGTCGTTCACCGAGGTCACCACGTTCCAGGCCGCCCGTCCCCCGGTGAGGTGGTCCAGGGTGGCGAAGGTTCGGGCCACGTGGAACGGGGAGTAGTAGGTGGTCGAGTAGGTGGCGCCGAGGCCGATCGAGCGGGTGACGCCGGCGATCACGCCGAGCACGATGCTGAGGTCGAGCTTGACCGGTCGGGCACCGTGGCGGACAGCCTCGGCCACCGAGCCTCCGTAGATGCCGGGCATGGCCAGGCGGTCGTCGAAGAACATCATGTCGAAGCAGCCCTCTTCGAGGGTTCGGCCCAGCTTCTCGTAGTAGCCCGCGGTCAGGAACCCGTGCTCGGTGGCGGGATGACGCCATGATCCTGCGTAGACGGTGGCGTTTCCGGCCTGCATGAACCCCACCAACGACATCTGTTTGACCGAACTCACCGTGGCTCCCCGTTGTGGCTTTCCGTTGACTCTGGATCAATCTGAAATATAGGATGTGATATGTCAGATTTCAAATCGATAGGGGGGACGGTCAGGTCGCGTGCCGCCCGGGAGCTGCGGGACCGGGTGCTCACCGGGCAACTCCGACCCGGCGACCGCCTCGACCTCGACGAGATCACCCGGGAGTTCGGCATCAGCCGGACGCCGGTACGCGAGGCCCTGCTCGAACTGTCCTACGAGGGGTTGGTGGCGGTCACCCCCCGGAGCGGTATCACCGTCATCGGCATCACCCCCGAGGACGCCGTCGACAACTTCGCCGTGCTGGCCGCCCTGGCCGGCAAGGCCGCCGAGTGGGCCACCAGCCGGATCACCGAGGCGCAATTGGGGGAGCTGCACCGTCTGGCCGCCGCGGTGGGCGATGACCAGGACGTGGTCACCGCCAACCGGCGGTTCCACCGCGCCGTCAACCTGGCTTCGGGTTCGCCCCGGCTGATGACCTACCTGCGCCAGGCGGTGCGGGTGGTCCCGGCCAGCTACTTCGACCTCCTGCCGGAGCAGGAGGTGCGCAGCCTGGCCGAGCACGCCGCGCTGCTCGATGCCATCGGGCGGGGCGACGGGGGGGCCGCCCGTGCCATCGCCGAGGCCCATGTCCTCGACGCCGGTGCCGCGTTGGGTGACTGGATGCGGGCCAACACCGGGGCGAACGACCGGGCCCACGCTCACGCCGGGTCGACGGTGTCGAGGGCGTCCCCGGGCTGAACGGGGTGCCTCCCCCTCCGGCCCCGAGGTCCCTGTTCAGGTGTTGCGGCCGCCGTTCACCCCGATGACCTGGCCGGTGACGTAACCCGCCCCGTCGGACACCAGAAAGGAACAGGCGTGGGCGATGTCCTCGGGTGTGCCGGCGCGCCGCACCGGTGTGCGCCCGGCAGTCTCGTCCACCGTCCCACCGAGAAGGCCCCGCTGTTCCGAGCCGCGGAGCATCGGCGTGTCGATGAAGCCGGGGGGGATGGTGTTGACGGTGATCCCCGAGGGTCCGAGCTCGAGGGCCAGGGCCTTCGTGAACCCGATGAGCCCGGCCTTGGACGTGACGTAGTGGACCATGTACGGCTGACCGGACTGGGCACTCGACGAGGAGATGTTGACGATCCGGCCCCAGCCGGCGGCGACCATGTCGCCCACGACGGCTTGGGCGAAGTAGAAGGGACCGTTGAGGTTCACCTCCATGATCCGGTTCCACTTCTCGTCGGTGATCTTCATGAACTCCTTGAAGCCGGGCATCCCGGCGTTGTTGACCAGGATGAGCGGCGGCCCGACCTCGGTGCGGACCCGCTCGACGGCCGCGTCCACCTGGGCGCGGTCGGACACGTCGACGCCGCCGGCGGCCACCGCCTCGAACCCGCGTGCGGAGAGCTCGCCGGCCACCGTGTCCGCCGCCTGTCCATCCAGATCGAGCACCACGACGGGGAACCCGTCCTCGGCCAGCCGGGTGGCGATGGCCCGGCCGATGCCCGATCCGGCTCCGGTCACGAGGGCGACCCGGCGGTCGCTCATGGGTGTGATGGGCATTCGTCCTCCGCTCGCGTTTCACCGGTCGTACCGCTCGCTGGTGGCGACGCGCACACCGTCCCCCCGTGGGCGTGGGAAATCATACGAAGACCGCCTTATCCAGTCAAGAGAATCTCGTTATCGAAGCGGGGCCGGTCAGCCGGCGATCAGGCGTCCTCGTAGTCGACATGGAGCGAGGGACCGACCGGCAGCGACTGGCAGGTGAGGATCCAGCCTTCCTCCACCTCGTCCGGAGTCAGGGCGTTGTTCACCCGCATGGTGACCGACCCGTCGAGAACCAGGGCCATGCAGGTGGCGCAACTGCCGGCCTCACAGGAGTACGGCGCCGGAAGGTTGGCCCGACGGGCCGTCTCGAGCACGGTGTCGCCGGCGTGATACCCGATCTCGTGGCGCTTACCCTTGAGCTGCAGGACGATCGTCGACGGCACGGTGGCATCCGGGGGCTCGGACGGTGGCGACGCCTCGGGCCCCCTCCCGGCCACGAAGCGCTCGATGAGGATGGCAGCGGGTTCCGCGCCCAGATCGAGCAGGGTGTGCTCGACCAACTCCATGAACGGGGCCGGACCGCACACGTAGAAGTCTGCGTCGGGGTCACCACCGGCCACGTCCACGACGGCCCGGGCGTCGGGGAAACCGCTGACCGAGTCGAAGTGCCGGACCACCGCCAGCCGTCCGGGGTACCGGGTCTCGAGGTCCCGGAGGGTCCCGTCGAAGATGACCGAGTCGGGATTCCGGCTGGCGTAGAGCAGGCGGACCGACCGCCCCGATGCGGCCAGGACGCTCTTGGCGATGGAGATCACCGGCGTGATACCGCTGCCGCCGCAGAACCCGATGATCGGACGATCACCGTCGCGGATCCGGAACGTGCCCGACGGCCTGGACACCTCGACGAGGTCACCATCCGACACGTTGTCGTTGAGCCAATTGGAGACGACACCGCCGTCGACCCGCTTGACGGTCACGGCCAGATCGCCGTCGGTTTCCGGAGCACTGGACATCGAGTAGCAGCGGAAGTGCTCGTCGGCGCCGACCCGCACCCGGAAGGTGCAGAACTGACCCGGCTGGTAGTGGAACACCTCCGCGAGTTCGTCGGGCACGTCGAGGACCAGCGAGCGGGTGTCGTCGGTCTCCTCCACCACCCGCTTGACCCGGATCGGGTGGTAGCTGTGGCGGCGGAGCACATCGTCGACGGCGGTCATGCTCGCCGCCCACGACGCGCTCGGAATGCGGACTCTACCCTCACCGATGCCAACTTAGCAGCACAATGAGAACCATATTCTCTTTTGTTTGCCGCTCCGGCCTGGGACGAACACCAGCCTGAGGCCGCCGAAACCACCCGGGCTCGTCCGGTTGCCGATCACTGGGCTTTGCTACGATAACCGGGGTAGCGCCTATCGGAAACTGCATAGCACCTGGTTGGCAACGGAGCTTCTACCCTGAAGGAGCCGACATGGCCGGTCCCCGCACGCCCCAGCCTCCCGTCCACCTGGCCAGCGCCAGGATGCTCGACGGCACCGGCAGCAAGCTGGTCGAACCCGGCAGCGTGCTGGTCGAGGGCGATCGCATCACCGCGGTGTCGCCGTCGCCGGTCCCCGCTGACGTCCGCACCGTCGACCTCGGCGACGTCACCCTTCTCCCGGGACTCATGGACATGGAGGTGAACCTGGTCATGGGGGGGCCGAACCATGCCAGCCCGCTCATCCCCGTTCAGGAGGACCCGTGCCTGCGTACGCTTCGGGGTGCGGCCAACGCCCGTCGGACGCTGCGGGCCGGATTCACCACGGTGCGCAACCTCGGATTGTTCGTGCAGACGGGTGGGCTGCTGCTCGACGTCGCCCTGATGAAGGCCATCGACATGGGATGGATCGAAGGTCCCCGCATCGTCCCGGCCGGACACGCCATCAGCCCCACCGGGGGGCACCTCGACCCCACCATGTTCCAGGCCCTGGCGCCGCACGTGCTGCCGTTGACCGTGGAGGAGGGCATCGCCAACGGCGTGGCCGAGGTCCGCAAGGCGGTCCGGTACCAGATCAAGTACGGCGCCCGGCTGATCAAAGTCAGCGCCTCGGGAGGGGTGATGTCCCATACCGGCCCGGCGGGCGCCCGCCAGTACTCCACCGAGGAGCTCGAGGCGATCGTCGACGAGGCCCACCGGGCCGGGCTCAAGGTGGCGGCCCACTGTCACGGCGACGAGGCCATCCGGGTCGCCGTCGAGTGCGGGATCGACTGCATCGAACACGGATCGCTGATGAGCGAGGAGACGTTGGACCTGATGATCGAACGGGACACCTTCCTGGTCGCCACCACCTACCTGGCCGACGGGATGGACGTGTCCCACGCCGCACCCGAGCTCCAGGCCAAGGCGGCCGAGGTGTTCCCCCAGGCCAGGCGGGCCATCTCCCGGGCCATCCAACGCGGGGCGCGGATCGCCTGCGGAACCGATGCCCCGGCCATCCCCCACGGCCGCAACGCCAAGGAGCTCGTCGCCCTGGTCGAACGGGGCATGACACCGGCACAGGCCATCGGTGCCGCCACCACGGTGGCCGCCGAGCTGATCGGCGTCGACGACCGGGGGCGCCTCGAGGAGGGTCTGCTGGCCGACATCATCGCCGTCCCCGGCGATCCCCTCGGCGATATCACCGTGACCGAGTCGGTCCGCTTCGTGATGAAGGGCGGGCAGATCTACCGCAACGAGGACGCCGCGCCGTAGGCCGGTGGGTCAGATCGATCCGGCCAGCGACGCCACGTACTCACGGGTGCGCCGGGACGACGCCAATTTCTCGTCGCGCGAGTCACCGATGGGCACGACCCGGAGCGAGACGTCGGTGGCCCCGGCGTCGGCGAAGGACTGCAGACGGCTGCGGATCGAGGACTCGCTGCCGGCGGCCAGGATGTCCCCCACGGTCCGGGCGTCCCCCAGGTCGAGCAGCTTCTGATAGTTGGGCGACACTTCGGACTCGGAGAGCACCCGGTTGGCCCGGCTCACCGCCGTCTCGCACTTCGTCGTCGCGGCACAGGCACACCGGCACCCCGGCCACGATGCGCGGTGGAGGACGGCCGGCAGCCGAGGCCGCGCCGCTGATGGTCGGCGCCACATGGGATCCGATGGCCCGCTCGTCGGCCAGCCACAGGATGGTGCCGTCGGCGCGCTCCCCGGCCAGGCGCAACATCACGGGACCGAGGGCGGCGATCATCACCGACGTCGGGACGATGTCGGTGATGTCGATCGGGTTGTGGACGCGGAACAGCTCGTTTTCGACATCGACCATCCCCGGCCCGGCCAGGGCCCGATCCAGCACATCGAGATAGGCGCGCATGGTGGGCGCCGGGCCGTTCGTAGGGAAGGCCCAGCATCTCGTCGACGACCCAGTGGTGCGACACTCCGAGTCCCAGGGTCAGGCGGCCCCCGCAGACGGCCTGGGTGGACAGGGCCTGGTGGGCGAGGGCGATCGGGTGACGGGGCTGGACGGGGACCACCGCGGTCCCGATCTCGATGGAGGACGTCTGCGCTCCGATCAGCGCCGCCGCGGTCAAGGCGTCGAAGTCATCCGGGATCTGCGGGATCCACAGCGACGCCAGCCCGGCCTCCTCGGCCCACCTGGCGTCGGCCAGCATGCGATCGACCTTGGAGGAATAGCGGCCCCGTTCGGGGCCGACCATCACGCCGATGCGCACCGGTGACCTCCCGGCTCAGACCGACGGTTCGACAACGGCATCCATGCTGGCCGCGCCGCTGTCCGGCACCCGGGCCTGCCGCCACACCTCTACCGGGAAGGACACGTTGACAAGGGAGTAGGCCAGCAGCAGGAGGCGGCCGGCGTCATCGGGCAGCGAGTCGAGATCGAACGAATCGAGATAGGCCAGCATCTCCTCGAGTCGGGGGAAGGCGGCGTCGTAGAAGGCTTGCAGCTCGTCCATCGGGCTGGCCAGCCGCTTGGCATAGCGCTCGGCCTCGGTGGGCAGGCACCAGGCCGCGAACGGCTCGAGATCGGCGAACGCCGGAGGGAGCGACGTCGGGCATCGGAACTCCTCGCTCAGGAACCGGCATGGGCGGGTACCGCCCCGTTGGACCGTTGGTACTCGGCGACGTACCCCCGGTTCGTCTTGTGCAGGTGACGGAGCAGGATCTCCTGGTCGTTGAGCGGGAACTCGGTCACGGCCCGCGACTCGATCATCGTCTGGGTCGCCTCGAGGGTGTTCCCGTCCTGGAGGGCGTACTCCTTGAACGTCACCGCGGCCAACTCCTGGCGGAGCCGATCGGTGGCGTTCTTCGGGGGCGCGAAGTACAGCGCGCCCTCGAAGATGTGCGAGTTGTAGGAGGTGGGCCAGTAGTGGTAGGTCAGATACCAGCCCGGGGCCCACACCAGCAGCATGAAATTGGGGAAGAACACGAACGAATCGATGCCCCAGGCCGGGTGGCGGGCCGGGTTGAGCCCCTCGGGCAACGATGGCCAGCCCGTCGATGTCGGGCGGGTCCCAGGGCCCGAAGAGCCCGCTGCGCAGCACCCGTTCGATGGGCTTGACCATCATCAGATCCTTCGGTGGGGACATGCCCCCCCACGACGACACCATGCCGTGGGGCCCGTCGATCCCGTAGGCGAGGCCTTCGAAGCCGAAGCCCTGCAGCTTGAGCGACTCCTCGTCGGTGGCCTGCTTGGCGTGCAACACCGGTGCATGGTAGAACTCCGCGAAGGCGTCGATGAAGAGCTTCCAGTTGCTGCCGACGGTGGCGCGGTACTTGTAGACCTGGGTCATCTCGCCGAACGGGTACCCTTCGATGCCGGCGCCGAAGCCACCGAGGTACTCCCGCACCGATGTGGTGTTGTCCGGGTCGAGGTTCACGAAGATGAAGCCCTCCCACACCTCGGTCTGGACGGGCACCAGACCGAAGTCGGCCTTGTCGAGGTCGAAGAACTCCGACTCCTGCTGGACGAAGGTCAACGAGCCGTCGAGGTCGTAGCGCCAGCCGTGGTACTTGCAGGTGAACTGCCGGCACGTCCCGCTGGTCTCCTCGTTGGGGAAGTCGTTCCACACCAACTTGTTGCCGCGGTGCCGGCAGATGTTGTGGAACCCCCGCACCCCGCCGTCCCGGTCGCGGACGATCACCACCGAGGTCCCCGCGCACTGGAGCTCCTTGGTGAAGTACCGGCCGGTCCGCGGGATCTGCTCCACCCGTCCGACATTGAGCCACGTCTTGGCAAAGACCGCCTTGCGCTCGAGCTCGTAGAACTCGGGTGAGATCGAGTCCTCGTAGTCGACCGGGCCGGTACCCAGCTCCGGGTAGTGCTCCGTCCAGCTTCCCTCGGCTGGCTTCGGGAAGTGCGCCATGTCGCTGTTCCTCCTGTCGGACCGTTTGCGTCACGATACCATCGATCTCCGTAAAAGAGAAGGTCGTTATCACCGGAGGTCGTCGTCCAGCGGCACGCCGAAGGACCGGAAGGCCATGGCCAGGGCGTCGTAGGCCCCCACGGTGAACACCAGGTCCAGCAGCTGCTGCACGTCGAGCTCGGCGGCCAGCGTCTCCCAGGTGCCCGGGGCCACCATGGCGCCGGCCAGCAGCTCGTCGACGGCGCTGACCATGGCCCGGTCCACCGGCGACCAGCCGGCTGCGTCCGGGCCCTCGGCGATCCGGGTGACCTCCTCGGCCGTGATGCCGACGTCGGAGGCCAGGACGACGTGCTGTCTCCACTCGTAGTCGGCATCGCGGACCGCCGCCACCCGCAAGACCAGCAGCTCCCGCTGGCGCGGGGACAGGGTCGACGCGAACAGGAGGTGGCCGACGAAGGTATGGAAGGCCCGAGCCAGTTCGGGGTGGTAGGCCAGGGTGCCGAGGGCGTTCAGTCCCTTCGGGCGCCCTTCGGTCGAGGGCAGGGGATGGCGCGGGTTCGGCGGCCGCATGGCGGCCAAGGCCTCGCGCATCTCCTTCGGCCACGCCGAGGGCGCCAGGGGCACGACGCGTGGTTGGTCGGATTCGGCGACCATCAGGTCTTCCTCGATTCTCTCACCGGGTCGGGGCGGTACCGAGCCCGTCGGCGGGTGTCGTTGAGCAACCGGTTCCCATCTGGCAGTACAGCAGTTCTCGGAACAGTAGAACATCGATCCCCCAGCCTCAACTAGGGCGAGGGCTTCAGCCGGCCCTCCCGGATCTGCTGTCGGAGGACGAACTTCTGCACCTTGCCCGACGGCGTCCTCGGGAACTCGTCCACCCGGAAGAGGGACTCGGGCCACTTCTGTCTGCCCAGCCCCGACGCGGCCAGGTGGTCCCGGATCATCGGGATGGTCGGTGTCGACATCCCCTCCCGCACCCGGATGACGGCGGCGGCCTGCTCGCCCAGGCGTTGGTCGGGGGCCGGCCACCACACAGACCTCGGCCACGCCGGTCAGACCCATCATCAGCTCCTCGATCTCCGCGGCGCTGATGTTCTCGCCGCCCCGGATGATGATGTCGGAGATGCGGTCGGTGATGGTGAGGTAACCGTCGTCGTCGAGGACGCCCACGTCACCGGTGTGGTACCAGCCGCCCTCGTCGAACACGGCCGCGGTCAGCTCGGGGTCGATGTAGCCGACGAAGCAGTCGGGCCCGCGGCTGAGGATCTGGCCGTCGTCGTCGAGGCGGAGCTCCACGCCGGGCAGGGCCCGGCCGTCGGTGGTGAGCCGCTTGACCTCCGGGTCGTCGAGCAGGGAGCCGGTGATCGACGGGTGCTCGGTGCTCCCGTAGGACCGGAACGCCTTGATCCCGAGGTCGGTGGCCCGACGGGTCACCGCCGCCGGGACCGCCGAGCCACCGAGGCCGGCGAACGGAATGAGGGCCAGGTGTTCCGGGGTGAAGTCAGGATGGTCGAGCAGGCTGGTCAGGAAGTAGGTGGCCCCGCCCCCCACGCCGAGGCCCTCCTCACGCATCATCCGCAGGACTTCGCCCGGGTCCCAGACGTCGATCAGGTTGACCGCCGCATCCCTGAGGAGCGGCACCATGAAGGCATTGAGCATCCCGATGAAATGGCCGACCGGAGCCCCGGTGATCTGCGGCGGTCCGCCGGTGGGGAACATGTAGTTGAGCTGGCGGGTCTCACACCCGATGGTGCGGTGGGAGTGGACGACGCCTTTCGGGTTGCGGGTGGTGCCGGAGGTGAAGCCGACGATCGCCGGTTCGTCGGGGTCGACCGGCTCGGGGCCGGACCACCGGCTCGCCGTCCAGGTACGACCCGAAGGGCACGGCACCCGGTGGGAGGTGGCCTCCGCTCGACTCCCCGACCACCAGCCACCGGGCCCCGGGATGGGCGGCGAGCAGCTCGCGGTACGTGGCCAGGTAGTCGTTGTGCCCGAAACGGTCGGCGGTGACCACCACGGCCGGCGAGACGGTCCGGAGGATGTAGTCGACCTCCTTGGCGCCGTAGAAGTGGACGATGGGGACGACGACCACCCCCAGGTAGGCCGCGGCCCAGAAGGTGATGCCGGCCTCCACCCAGTTCGGGAGCTGGAACACGAGCACGTCGCCCGGCCCGACCCCGTCGGCCCGCAGCGCACCGGCCAGCGCCCGGGCCGACCGGTCGACATCGGCGAACGTGCCCTGCCACGGGCGCACCGACGACCGGACCCGGAAGGTGGCGTGGGCCGACCGACCGAGGCCGTGGGCGACGGTCTCCCCGAGTGTCTCGTCGTTCCACCACCCCTCGTCCCGATACCGCCGGGCCCGGTCCTCGGGGACCGACCGCAACTGCCAACGGGCCCCGACCGTGCTGCCCGGCTCCCCCACGTCAACCTCCTCGTCCGACCAGCTTTCCGTCATCGTCGCATATCCACTCGCTAGCATGCCACTGTGATTACCGATTTGAGAGAACTCCGTTATCGTCGCCCCAGGCCAGGAGGGCCCGTCATGAGTACTCCACCCATCGCCGACGTCATCGAGCTCGAACAGCTGCTCGCCCGGTACGCCGTGGGCATGACCAAGGACGACGTCGACGCGGTGGTCGAGGTGTTCACGCCGGACGGGACCTACAGCGCCTTCGGCGACACCTACCGGCTGGTCGACTTCCCGACGCTGGTCGCCGCCGCCCCCAAGGGCCTGTTCCTGGTCGGCCCCCCGGTGCTCGAGATCGACGGGGACACCGGGCTCGGGAGAGCAGCCGCTGTGCTTCGTCGACCAGACCAACCACGACATGCGCATCGGCTACTACACCGACACCTACCGCCGGACGGCGGACGGATGGCGCCTCCGGACCCGGGCGATGACCTTTCTGCGGAAGAGCGGGGCCCGGGACTCGGGGCGGGCCCACGATCCCACCCGTCCCCAACCCGGCGCCCCGTGACCGGCGGCGACCTCAGGTCCGCGGTCATCGCCGACTTCCGTCAGTCCGTCGACAGCTGGCTGGACGAGAACACGCGGTGTCCTCGCCCCCGGATATTCGGGAACCGGGACGCTCGACCAGCAGATGGCCCAGCTGTCCAAGGTCAAGCGGATGGCCTTCGATGCCGGATGGATGCGCTTCGGGTGGCCGGAGCGGGTCGGGGGGCTCGGGGGCTCGACTCTCAGCCGCGCCTATCTGGGCGAGGCCCTCACCGCCCGGGATCTGGTCGAGCCCGGGCTCTACTCGATGACCGAGGTGCTGGCGCCGACGATGGTCGACTATGCCGCTCCTGAGCTCGCCGCGGCCATGGTCCCGGCCCTTCTGCGCGGAGACGAGACCTGGTGCCAGGGGTTTTCCGAGCCCGGAACCGGGAGCAATCTCGCCTCCCTGGCCTGCCGGGCGGTGCGGGTCGACGGAGACTGGCGTGTCACCGGCCAGAAGGTGTGGACGAGCCTGGCCCAGTACGCCCAACGCTGCGTGCTGCTCACCCGGACCGGAACCCCCGACTCGGCCCACCGCGGGATCACCGCCCTCTTCGTGGACATGGACTCACCGGGGATCTCCGTGCGGCCGATCGGGACCATGCACGGCAGCGACGAGTTCTCCGAGGTCTTCTTCGACGAGGTGGTCGTCCCCTTCTCCCGCACGCTGGGCGAGGTGGGGGCCGGATGGGCGGTGGCCATGGACCTGCTGCCCTTCGAGCGCAGCACCTCGCTCTGGCACCGCGCCGCGTTCTTGCACCGCCGGCTGCAGGAGCTCCTCGCCGTCGCCCCCAGCGGTGCCCTCGACCCGGTCCGGCTGGGCGAGGTCACCCAGTTGCTCTACGGGTTCCGGGCCCGGTCGCGGGCGACCCAGCACCGGATGGCCGACGGCGAGCACCTCGGCGCCGGAGACCTCGATCGACAAGGTTCTGCTGGCCACCGCGGAACAGGCCGTGTTCGACCTGGTGGCCGAGGCCCTGGCCCCGGACGTGACCATCGGCGACGACCCGGCCAGCGATCGGTGGCGCACCGAGTACCTCTACTCGCGGGCCGCCTCCATCTACGGCGGTACGGCCGAGATCCAGCGGAACATCATCGCCCGGCGCCTGTTGGAGCTCGGGGAAGACCGATGATGGACGACGAGGAGCTGGCCCTGTTCGAGCGGAGCCTGCCGGAACGCGGCCGCCCACCGCGACGGTGGTCGGCTCGACGCCGCCCTCGACGGGTTGGGGTGGTGGGACGCGTTGGCCTCCGACCCCCGGCCGGCCATCTCCCTGCTGTTCGAGGTGCAGGGGGCCACCACGACCCGGTCGTCTGCGCTCGGCTCGGTCATGGCCGACCGGCTGGGCGTGGCCGGTGGGCCAGGCCGCCAGATGGTGCTGCCCGGGGCCGGCCGGTCCGACCCGCCCGGTACCGTCGCCGGAGGTGTCCTCCGGGTCCACGGCCTCGCCGGTGATGGCCTCCTCGACCAACCGTCGGCCCTGGTCGTGACCTCGGTCGACCACCGGGTGCAGCACGATCACGGTCCCCACGGGCTCGCTCCGGTTGCGGCCGATCGAGGGTGTCGACCCACTCCTCCGCCTCCTCGAGGTGACCGGCGAGATCGAGGGCGTCGGGGCCGGGGTGGAGGTCCCGGCCGTCGATTGGGCCGCAGCCACCGCGCTCGGCCGACTGGCCGTCGCCCACGAGCTGGTCGGCGCGTCCCGGGCCATGCTCGAGCTGGCCGGTGAGCATGCCCGCGGGCGCATCCAGTTCGACCGTCCCATCGCCTCCTTCCAGGCCGTCCGCCACCGGCTGGCCGAGACGCTGGTCGGCATCGATCTGGCCGCGGCGATGCTCGATGCCGCGTGGCTCGACGGATCGGCGGACACCGCGGCCATGGCCAAGGCGGTGGCCGGGCGCCAGGCCCGGACCGCGGCCCGCCACTGCCAGCAGGTCCTGGCCGGCATCGGCTTCACCGTCGAGCACCCCTTCCACCACTACGTCCGCCGGATCCTGGTGCTGGACGCGCTGCTCGGCACCGCGGCGGCGCTCACCACCGACCTCGGGCACCAGCTGATCGGGAGCCGACAGCTCCCGCCGCTCCTTCCCCTCTGAGCGGAGCGACCGGCTCGGTTCGGCCGGGTCAGCGCCCGGCCGGAATGGCCCCCCGTCGGTAGGCGAGTCGCAAGGCCCCGTCGAGCCTGATGTTCTCACCGTTCAGATAGGGGTTGCGGGCGATGGATTCGACCAGGGCGGCGAACTCCTCGGGCCGGCCCATGCGAGCGGGGAAGACCATCCCCGCGGTGGGGTCCTCCTCGAGCCGGTCCATCAGTCCGAGCATGACCGGCGTGGCCATCGGCCCGGGGGCGATGGCGCAGATCCGGATACCCAGAGGGGCCAGGTCCCGCGCCGCCGGCAGCGTCATCCCGAGGATCGCCGCTTTCGCCGATGCGTAGGCCACCTGGCCGCGCTGGCCCTCGTAGCCGGCCACCGAGGCGGTGGTGATCAGCACCCCCCGCTGGCCGTCGGCGTCGGGTCGGTTCTCCGCCATCGCCGACGCCACCAGACGGACCACGTTGAAGGTCCCCACCGTGTTGATCGTCATCGTCCGGGTGAACGAGGCCAGATCGTGGGCGGAGCCGTCCGGTCCCACCGTCGGTCCGCCCGCCACCGCGCCACCGGCCACGTGGGCCAGCACCGCCAGCGGCCCGAACGAGCGGGCCCGATCGATGGCCGCCGCCGACGGCGCCATCGTCGGTGACGTCGCCGCGCACCACCGATGACACCCCGCCGAGATCGAGGGCCCGCGCCCGCTCGCCGTCCACGTCACGGTCGAGCACGACGACCCGCATCCCGCACTCGACGAGGCGGTGCGCGGTGGCCGAACCCAGTCCCCCGGCACCACCGGTGACCAGCGCCGAGCGGCCGGTGAGATTCATCCGCCCCGGTTCGCTGGCGCCACCTCGAGGATGACCTTCCCCACCACCCGGCCCCCGGCCACCAACTCGAGGGCGGCGACCACCTCGTCGAGGGCGAAGGTGGCCCCGAGATGGGGCGACACCTGCCCCTCGGCCAGGAGGGCGAACAGCTCGTCGTCGTTGCGACGGAGCTCGTCGGGGCAGTGCTCGGCGAAGTCCCGGAACTGGAACCCGAGCACCTGACACCCTTTCAGAAGCACGAGATTGAGCGGGATCCGCGGGATCACACCCGAGGCGTAGCCGACGGTCACGAAGCGGCCGCCCCAAGCCAGCGACCGCAACGCCGGCTCGGCCAGGTCGCCGCCGACCGGGTCGACGACGACGTCCGCGCCCTCGGGCAGGAGCTGGCGCAGCGTGGCCCGCACGTCGACCGCCGTGTGGTCGATGAGATTGACCGCGCCACTGCCGGCGGCCGCATCCAGCTTGGCCGCCGACGAAGCCACCGCCGTCACCGAGGCGCCGAGGCAGGTGCCCAGCCGGACGGCGGCCAGGCCGACGCTGCCGCCGGCACCGAGGACGATGAGTTCGTCGCCGGGTTGCAGACGGGCCACGGACCGGAGGACATGGTACGCGGTCCTCCAGGCCACCCCGAAGGCGGCGGCGTGATGGTCGTCGACCCCGGACGGGACGGCGCGTACCGCCTCGGCGGAGACGGCCACCTCCTCGGCGAAGGCGCCGGCGATCACCGTGCCGAGGACGCGGTCGCCGACCGCCACTCCCTGCACCCGGTCGGCCACCTCGGCGACCCTGCCCACGAACTCGCTGCCCGGGACGAAGGGGACCGGAAGGGTGACCTGGTACTGGTCGGCGACCAGGAGGATGTCGGGGAAGTTGACGGCGGCGGCGCTGATCCGGACCCGCACCTGCCCGTCGCCGAGCACTGGTGAGGGGACTTCATCCACGGCGACCGTCTCCGGCGGCCCGTAGGCCCGGCACACCGCGGCCCTCACCTCAGCGGCCCCTCCACACCGGGTCGCGCTTCTCCACGTAGGCGCGGGCGCCTTCCATGGCGTCCTCGCTGGCGAAGACCACCGCCGACCATTCGCGCCTGACGCTCCCGTGCCGCCACCGGGTCCGAAACGCTCAGACGGACCAGTTCCTTGCTGGCGGCGAGACCGAGGGGCCCGTTGGCGGCGATGCGCTCGGCCATGGCCAGGGCGGTGGGCCAGACGTCCGCCGGCGCCACCACCGCATTGACCAGCCCGACCTGGTAGGCCCGGGACGCATCCACCAGGTCGCCGGTGAGGGTCAGCTCGAGGGCCACCGCCAGCGGGATCCGGTTGCCGATCAGGGTGCCCCCGCCGGCGGCGAAGAGACCGCGCTTCACCTCGGGGAGACCGAACCGCGCCTCGCGGGAGGCGATCACCACGTCGCAACCGAGCAGCAGCTCGAGCCCGCCCGCCACCGCCGAGCCGTTGGCCGCACCGATGACGGGGACGCTGGTCTCGCCCCGCAGGAGCCGGTAGAAGGCCTCCGTCGACTCGCCCGGCGTGGCTCCGGGCACGTCCCCCTCGGAGAACGACCGGAGGTCCATGCCCGAGCAGAAGGCGCGGTCACCGGTGCCGGTGAGGACCACGGCACGGATGTCGGGGTCGGACTCGGCTTCGATCAGGCCCGCGCCCAGTTCGGCGACGAGTCCGGTGGTCAGCGAGTTGCGGGCCTCGGGCCGGTTCAGTCGGAGGAGCGAGAGCGCACCCCGGCGCTCCCGCACCAGTTCGGTCGTCGGCCCGGTCACGAGCGGTAGTCCGAGCTCTCGGCCAGGTCGGCGGCCCCCTGCATCAGCTCGAGCACCACCGGCCCGTAGGTCTGGAGCATGGCGTTGTCGCCGGCCCGCTGGAACCCCTGTTCGAGGACGACGGCCAGCTTCCACTTGGCCAGCACGCAGTAGTAGTCGATGTCGTCGACCTGCCGGCCGGACACCTCGGAGTACCGGCTCAGCATGGCCGAGCGCGACGGCATGCCGGTCATGTCCACGTAGGAGACGCCGGACGGCTGGCTGGTGTCCTCGGGCCACCCGTTGACCACCCAGGCCAGGTCGAGCTTGGGATCACCCACCGTGCCCATCTCCCAGTCCACGATGGCGGCCATCCGGGCCGGTGCCCCGTGCCGGTACATGACGTTGGCGAACTGGTAGTCGCCGTGCATGAGACCGGGGACGAAGTCGATCGGCCGGTGCTCCCGCAGCCAGGCCGAGGCCTCGTCGAAACCGGGCAGCTCGCGTCCCTTGATCCGCTCGAGGAACGCCGTCCACCGGTCGACCTGTCGCTCGTGGAAGCCGTCGGGGTGGCCCAGATCGTCGAGGCCCTTGGCCTGCCAGTCGACTCTCGAGAGCAGGGAGATGCCGTCGACCAGCTCGAAGGCGAGGCCCTTCCTGGCCTCGAGGTCGGTGTCGAAGGGCTCCGGCCAACCGTCGGTGTTCATCGGCGACCAGCCGTCGACGTAGCCCATCAGGTAGAAGGTGCGGCCGAGGACGGACCGGTCGTCACAGGCGGCGATGGCCGCGGTGTGGGGGACATCGGTGCCATCGAGTGCCTCGATGATCCGCCACTCGCGCAGGATCCCGACGTCGCGGCTCTCCGGGGCCGACGGTGGTGGGATCCGGAGGGCGCCGTGGACGTCGCCCCGCCGGATCTCGTAGATCTCGTTCTGGGTTCCGCCCGAGACGAAGGCGTGATCGATGGGCGCACCCACCCCAAGGCCCTGCCCGTCCATCCACGTGGCCAGTCGTTCGATATCGATCATCAGAGATTTCCCACCTCGTGCTCGAGGAGTGCGGCGAACTTCTCGCGTGCCGCTTGGCGACGCTTCGGCAGGTGCTGGGTCGGCCACAGGTCGTCGCTGGCGCTGTAGTCGCGCAGCACCTGTCGGGCGACGGTCACCTTGTGTACCTCGGTCGGGCCGTCGGCCAGGCCCATCACGCTGGCTCCGATCAGCATCGAGTGGAACGGCATCTCGTTGCTGATGCCCAGTGCGCCGTGGATCTGGATGGTCCGCCAGGCGATGTCGTGGAGGACCCCGGGCATCAGGACCTTGATGGCGGCGATGTCCTTGCGCACCTTCTGGTAGTTGTTGTGCTTGTCGATCAACCACGCCGTATAGAGGACATACAACCGGAACTGCATGAGCTGGGCGTAGGAGTCGGCGATGTAGCCCTGTACGAACTGCTTGTCCGACAGCCTGCCGCCCTGCACCTGCCGGCTGAGGGCCCGCTCGCACATGGCGTCGAGCCCTCGGCGGGCCATCCCGATGGTCCGCATGGCGTGGTGGATCCGACCGCCGCCGAGGCGGGTCTGGGCGATGGCGAAGGCCTGACCCTCGCCCCCGAGCAGCGCCTCGGCGGGCAGGCGCACCTCGTCGTAGTGGATGAGGGCATGGGAGCCCTCGCCGGCGGGCTCACCGGCCAGACCGACGTTGCGGACGATCTCGATGCCCGGAGTGTCGGTGGGGACGAGGAACATGGACATGCCCTCGTACGCCGACACCTCGGGGTTGGTGACGGCCATGACGATGAGGAACGAAGCCGTCCGGGCGTTCGAGGAGAAGAACTTCCACCCGCTGAGGATCCACTCGTCGCCGTCCCGGTAGGCGCGGGTCTCGAACAGGGAGGGGTCCGAGCCGCCCTGGGGCTCGGTCATCGAGTAGCAGGAGAAGATACCCCCCTCCAGCAGTGGTCGCAGGTACCGCTCCTTCTGGTCCTCGGTGCCGTAGTGGGCGATGATCTCGGCGTTGCCGGTATCGGGTGCCTGGCAGCCGAAGATGACCGGCGCCCAGGACGACCCGCCCAGGATCTCGTTGAGGAGCGAGAGCTTGAGCTGCCCGTGGCCCTGGCCGCCGAGCTCGGGCCCCAGGTGGGTGGCCCACAGGCCCTGGGCCCGCACCTGGTCCTTGAGTGGATCGATGATCGTGCGCAGGGTCTCGTCCGGAGGCGTGAACTCGAGACCCCGCCACAGCATGTCGAGCGGCTCCACCTCCGATCGCACGAACGCATCCGCCCAGTCCAACTTGGGTTGGAACTCGGGGTCGGTCTCGAAATCCCAGGCCATCTGGATCTCCCCTCCTCGTCGGTGGCAGAATAACATTCTAGAGATGGAGAATCTACCTCCGGCCGATCAGAATGACGTTGCTGTCCGGATCGCCCGACAGACGCTGGCCAAGCGCGGGGCGGACTACACGGACGAGGTACGTCGGCTGCTCGATGCCGGACGTGCGGTCATGCGGCGGTGCGGGACCGATTCACGTCCCCGGGTGGCCGACATCGTGGCCGCCGCCGGACTCTCCAACGATGGCTTCTACCGGCACTTCGCCTCGAAGGACGCACTCGTCGCCGCCATCCTCGACGACGGCACCGAACGGCTGCAGAGCTATCTGGCCCACCAGATGGCCAAGGAGGAGACGGCGGCGGGCAAGGTTCGGCGCTGGGTGGAGGGCGTCCTGTCCCAGGCCTCCGACGAGGACATCGCCGCCACTACCCTCGCCGTCCTGTGGAACGCGGGGAACCTGGGACGGGCCGAGGCCGTCCCCCACATCTCGACCAGCACCCGGCTGGCGACCCTCCTCTACGAACCCTTCGCCGCGCTCGACAGCGGCGACCCCGAGCTCGATGCCGAGCTGGTCGCCCACGCCGTCGTCGGTCGGCTCGAGGACCTCTTGTGGCGGCACCACCGGCCGACGGACGCGGAGACCGAACGGCTGGTCGAGTTCTGTGTGGCCGCCTGCACCACGGACGGCGGCCCGGTCGGGGGGTCTAGGCCCGGTCGCCCGT
Source organism: uncultured Acidimicrobiaceae bacterium (assembly GCA_963812885.1). GTDB lineage: Bacteria > Actinomycetota > Acidimicrobiia > Acidimicrobiales > RAAP-2 > Bog-756. The sequence continues at coordinate 112,805 of CAWEWZ010000011.1, forward strand.
CCCCACCCCGTGGAGGATGAACTCCCAGAGCTCTTCGGCCGGATCGGCGTCGCCGGCTGCGGGGGACGCCCCGGCGATGGTGGTGGAGAAGGCGTTGAACATGATCGACTCGAGCGCCATCCCGGCGACCGGGCTGTGGCGGAGCCCGGAGCGGATGCACCCGGCGGATTCGGCTTCGTCGAGCAATTCGCCGAACAAGGAGACGAGCGGGACGAAGGCCAGAGCCGCCTCGGTGGGATAGCTGGTGAGGAGCTGTTGGGCGAAGTCCATCATCACCGGGGCCGTGGCCAGGCGCTCGACGGTCTCCCCCGGCAGTGGGGGGCGGCAGAGCCGGTAATACTCGACCACGAACCGATGGATGCGCTCGAGGGCACCGTCCTCGCCGGCCATGCGGCCACGCAGGAACTCGGCCGTCGAGCGGACCGACTCTTCGAACAACGCCAGCAACAGCTCGTGCTTTCCCCCGAAGTACTGGTAGAAGAGCCGCAACGACTGGCCGGATCGTTCCACCACCTCGTGCACGGTGAAGTCCTTGCCGGGAACCCCCTCGTTCATCAACTCGAGGGCGGCGTCGAGGAAGCGCTGGAGGCGGTCCTCGGCCCGGGCCCGGGCGGCGAACAGCGACCGGGCCAGGGCCAGCTCCCGGCGGCTCATCCCTGGTTCGAGCGCCTCGGGCTCCGCCTCGGTCGCCGTTTCCGCTTCGGTCATCGACCGGAGTCTACTGGAGGGGTGGAAACGGCGGTGCCTTCATCAGCGAAGGGCTCATCCGCTAATTGGTGGGGCATCTTGCTCTCCAAGAGAACCGGATTCTGGCACCCGGGGGCGTTGGCTACCGGCCTTGCTCCCGGGGAGCGAGGAGCCGATCGAGATTGGCACGGAGCTCGGACGACCTGAACGACCGGTCTTCGGCGGCCAGGGCGAAGTCGAGCGTGGCCACCACCGCCCGCTCGAGGTGGAGATTGAGGATGCGTTTGGTGTCCTCCACCGCCTGGCGGGGCAGTGCGGCGATCCGATGGGCACAGGCCAGGGCCTGGTCGAGGACCGCCTCGTCCTCGCAGACGTGATTGACCAGTCCGATCTCGGCCGCCCGCCGGGCCGGGATGCGGTCGCCGGTCAGGGCGTACTCCTTGGCCAGCTGGAGGCTGGTCAGCAAGGGCCAGGTGACCGGACCGCCGTCGGCGGCCACCAGCCCGATCATGACATGGGGATCGGCCAGATGGGCGCTCTCGGCCATGTAGACGATGTCCGAAAGCGCCACCAGGCTGCAGCCCAGCCCCACCGCCGGTCCGTTGACGGCGGCGACGATCGGGACACGGCACCGCACCATGCCGGTCACGATCTGCTTGCCGTGGACGAGGGTCTCCCCCCGGAGCCCCGGGTTCCGGGTCAACTCGTCGAGGTAGGTGAAATCGCCGCCGGCCGAGAAGGCCCGGCCGTTGCCGGTGAGCACCACGGCCCGGGCATCGCTGTCCGCATCGATCTGGGGGAACAGCTCGGCCAGGCCCCGGTGGAGTCCGTGGTTGGTGGCGTTCAGCTGCTCGGGTCGGTTCATCCTGATGACCCGGACCGGCCCGTCGTCATCGACCTGCAGCTCGGCGGTGAGGTGGTAGGAGCTCATGACGCCGGGAGGTCGAGGATCCGGCCGGCCACGAGGTTCCGCTGGATCTGGGAGGTCCCGCCCATGACGCTCTGGGCCCGGCTGTAGAGGTACACCTTCGTCAGGGTGCCGTCGGGCCCGGACGCCCCGACGCCGCCGATCGAGAGCGCGGCGTGGCCCACCGTCTGTTCGGTCCAGGTCATGAGCAGCTTGTCCACCGAGCCCTCCGGTCCGTGGGATATACCGTCGAGACGGTCGGAGAGCCTCCGTGAGACGTGCCGACGCAGCATCTCCGATTCGACGATAGCCCAGGCCAGGTCGCGGACCTGCTCGGCACCGTAGGTTTCAGGGGACGCCTGCACCTCGGCCACCAGGTCGCGCACCTGCTTGGCATACCGGCCGGCGAAACCGAGCTCGTGGGGTTCGCGCTCGTGACTCACGATGGTCATGGCCAGCGGCCAACCTTCCCCCAGGGGACCGATCAGGTTGGCGGCCGGGACGCGGGCGCCATCGAAGAGCACCTCGCCGAACTCTTTGGTGATGCCGTTGATCATCTGCAGGGGGCGCTGTTCGATGCCGGGCTGGCCCATGGGCACGGCGAAGGCGGAGATGCCCTTGTGCTTGGGGACGTCGTGATCGGTGCGGGCCAGGACGAGGCACCACTCGGCATCGTCGGAGTAGCTCGTCCACACCTTGTGGCCGGAGATGACGTAGTCGTCGCCGTCGGGGTCGGCCCGGGTCCGCAAGGCCGCCAGGTCGGACCCGGCGTCGGGCTCGCTGAAGCCCTGGCACCAACGGTCGCGCCCGTTGACGATGCCGGGCAGGAAGCGGGTCCGCACGTCGTCGCCCCCGTGGGCCAGTATCCCCTCCACCAGGTAGCCGAGGCTCGGCCGGGCCGGCGCGCCGGCCGCGGCGAGTTCCTCGTCGACGATGACGTCGTAGACACTAGGCAGCCCCTGCCCGCCGATCTCCTTGGGCCAGGTGGCACCGAAGAAGCCGCCGTCGTAGAGCGACTGGTGCCACGCCGCCTGACCGGCCCAGTACTCGTCGTCGGTCGAGGAGGCCGGCAGGCCGGGATTGTGATCCATCAGCCAGGAGCGGAGGCGGGTGCGGAAGGCGGCCTCGTCGGGCGAGTCACCGAAGTCCATGGTCGGCTCCGATTCCGTGGTGGACGAGCACCCGGTCGAGGTTGGGCCCGACCCCGCCCAGCACGTCGGCCGAGAGGAGGGCCCGTCGGAGATGGACGTGGGCCAGGCACTCCCAGGTATTGCCGATGCCGCCGTGCACCTGGATGGCCGTCTCGCATACCGTCCGTGCCGCCCTGGCGCAGTAGGCCTTGGATCCGGCGGCGGCGGCCAGCGCGGCGTCGGGCGCCAGCGAGTCGACTGCCCACGCCGCGTAGCGGGTGGCGCTGCGCGATCCCTCCGTCAACACGAGGGCATCGGCCAACAGATGCTGAACGGCCTGGAACGAGCCGACCGGCCGGCCGAACTGACAACGCTCCGAGGCGTACCCGACGGCGAGGTCGAGGGCCCCGCTCATGGTCCCGACCAGGTCGGCACAGGTCAGAGCCAGCCCGAGCGCGGTCCACGTCGACAGGTCGTCGCCGGTGAGCGGCCGGAGCCCGGGTCCCTCGACCCGGGTGACGGTGGAGCCCGGGTCGACGGCGGACCCCGGCCGGGTCAGATCGGTGCCCCCGGCCGCCGGCGGCACCGGGACGGCGGCCAGCACGTGACCCCCGCCATCGGGCAGCAGAACCAGAGCCGACGAGGCGCCCCGGGCATCGACGGCCACGGCGCCGGCGGGAACGGTGCCGTCGGCGGCCACGGCCGCACCGGAGAGCGATCGGGTGAAAGCGACGGCTTCGTCGGTCACGGCCGCCGGTGCACCGGCCAACCGCCGGAGCTCGGCCGCCAGCGTCGGGCCGAGGAAGGGTGCATCGGCCAGTCCCCGGCCGAGCTCCTCGGCGACGACCGCCACCTCCACCCCGGAGGCGAGCGGCGAGCGTCCATCGACCGGTACCCGAAACTCGCGCCAGCCCGAGGCGGCAACGGCGGCGTCGAGCCTGCCGGCCCGCTCGGCGTCGTCGAGCCCGCGGACGGTGCCGGGTCCGAGCCGATCGACGATCCGGGCAGCCGAGTGGCGCAGCGCAGCCTGCTCGGGGGTGAGGCGGACGTCCATCATGCGGCTCCCGGTTGATGCGGACAGGACCGGGGTCCACTGGTCACGGAGCGTCCGTCGCAACGCCTTCCCCGAGGGGAGCCGCGGAATGGTGTCGACGAAGACGACGTGCCGCAGCTGCTTGTAGGTGGCCAGCGAAGCGGCCACCATCGCCTCGAGCTCGTGCCGCGGTGGCGGACTGCTCAGGGCCGAGCAGCACGGCGGCCACCGGAACCTCGCCGGACCGCTCGTCGACCAGCCCGAAGACCGCGCAGTCGACCACCGCCGGGTGCCCGAGGAGGACCCCCTCGATCTCGGCCGGCGCCACCTGGAACCCGTTGACCTTGATCATCTCCTTGGAGCGGTCGGTGAGGTGGACCCATCCGCCCTCCTCCAGCCAGCCCACATCACCCGTCCGGTACCACCCGTCGGCGAAGGCGGCCGCGGTCTCCTCCTCGGGGAGGTAGCCGGCCATGACCGATGGGCTCAGGACCTGGATCTCGCCGGTCTCCCCCGGGGCCAGGATGGCACCGGTGTCGAGGTCGGCCACCCGCAGCTCCACGCCCTCGGGCGGCAGCCCGGCCGAGTCGAGCCGCCAGGACCCCGGGTCGCCGACCGGGTTGACGGCGATGACCGGCACCTCGCTGGCCCCGTAGGCCGGGAGCCAGCGCACGCCCGATCGCTCGGTGACCGTTCGGGCCACGTGCTCACTGACCGGCGTCGCCCCCCACATGATGTAGCGCAGGGACGAGAGGTCGAATCGCTCGAGGTTCGGATGATTGGCCATGGCCAGTGCGATCGGGGCCACGGCCATCTCCAGGGTCATCCGTTCGCTCTCGATGCGGCGCAGCACTTCGTCGAGGTCGAACCGCCGGTGGAGGCGCACGGTGGCGCCGGCCGACGCCGCCGCCAGCAGGTTCAGCAATCCGAGGATGTGCGAGGGGGGCGTCGCCACCTGGAACCGGTCATCCGGGCCCAGGCCGAGCGTCGTGCACCAGTGGTGGGTGGCACAGCCGATCGACCGGTGGGTGTGCCGGACGGCCTTGGGGAGCCCGGTGGTCCCCGAACTGAAGACCAGCACCGCTTCGTCGTCCTCGCCGGTGCCGCCGCGTCACCCCGGTCGGGCGGTCCCCGTGGGTGACGTCGGCCGCCGCTTGGTCGTCGAGGTCGGTGACCCGGCCTCCGCCCATGCAGTCAACCAACAGTTCGGTGGCCGGCCCGTCGGCCACCGCATGCACCGGCCCGGTGAGCTCCAGCGCGTGACGGGTCTCCACCGCCTTCCAGGCCGGGCTGAGGAGCACGGCGGCGGCACCGATCTTGCTGATGCCGTTGATCGCCACCACGAACTCGGGTCGGTTCGACGTCATCACCACCACCCGGTCGCCGGGGTGGACGCCCCTCGCTCCGAGGTGCCGTCCGAAGGCGGTGCTCAGGTCGTCGAGGGTCCGGAACGACCAGCGTCCGTCACCGGCCAGCACGGCGTCGCGGTCACCGAATCGGGCTGCGGCCTGTTCCAGCGAATGGTGCATCAGGGCCGCGGCCATCGGAAACATTCTTCTCCCTCATGAGATCGACGTCAACATGACAGGGATGTAGTGTTCTCGCATGATACCGGAGGCGAACCGACCGGCCCCCATCGTCCCCACCGACCCCGAGGTCAGGGACGAGATCATCGGAACGGTCCGGCGCTTCGTGGCCAACGAGGTCATCCCGGTGGCGTCCGCCCTCGAGCACGAGGACCGGTACCCCGACGAGATCGTCGACCAGATGCGGGCCCTCGGCCTGTTCGGGGTGACCATCCCCGAGTCCTACGGCGGGTTGGGTCTGGATCTGCTGACCTACATCGGGATCATCGAGGAGCTGGCGTTCGGGTGGATGAGCCTGACCGGCATCGTCAACACCCACACCATGGTGGCCACCTTGCTGATGACCCACGGCTCCGACCAGCAGAAGCAGCGCTGGCTGCCCACGATGGCCACGGGCGAGCGGCGGGGGGCGCTGTCCCTGTCCGAGCCCGACGCCGGCAGCGACACCCGGAACATCTCATGCCGGGCGTCACGTGACGGCGACGAATACGTCGTCAACGGCACCAAGGCCTGGGTGACCAACGGGGAGCGCGCCGGCATCCTGGCCCTGGCCGCCCGGACCGACGAGGGCATCTCCGCCTTCATCGTGGAGAAGGAGCCGGGTCCGGCGTTCGAGGGCATCTCGGTCAGCCGGAACATCGGCAAGCTGGGCTACCGGGGTGTCGAGACCGTCGAGATGGCCTACTCGGACCACCGGATCCCGGTCGGCAACCTCATCGGCGAGGCCGGTCGGGGCCTGCCCCAGATTCTCAGCGTGCTCGAGGTCGGCCGGATCAACATCGCCGCCCGCGCCGTCGGTGTCGCCCGGGCCGCCTTCGAGGCCGCCCTGGCGTACGCCCAGCAACGGGTGACCTTCGACAAGCCCATCGGCGAGCACCAGGCCATCCAGCTCAAGCTGGCCGACATGGCCACCCGGCTCGAAGCGGCACGCCTCCTGACCCGGAATGCCGCCGAACGCAAGGCCGCCGGACTCCGCTGCGACGTGGAGGCCGGGATGGCCAAGCTCTTCGCCAGTGAGACGGCGCTCGAGCTGGCCACCGAGTCCATGCGGATCCATGGCGGGGTCGGCTATACGACCGACCTTCCGGTCGAGCGCTACTACCGGGATGCCCCGCTGATGGTGATCGGCGAGGGGACCAACGAGATCCAGCGCCTGGTCATCGCCCGCGGTCTCCTGGCCCGGGCCCGGGTCACGGACTGACCCGACTCGGACCCGCCGGGGCATCCAGCCGTCAGGCCGGTCAGTCCCGGCCGCGCCGGCGGCGTTCGGCCAATTCGGCGAGCACGGCGTCGCCGTCCTCACCGAGCTCGGGGACCCCGACCGTGTTCCGGCGGGCGACGCCCGAGAAGGTGACCGGACCGTTGACCGACCGCAACGCGCCCCCTTCGACCTCCACGAAGCCGTCGTTGGCCGACAACTGCGGATCCTCGACCACCTCGGCCGGCGTCTGCGCCCGGGCCCACCAGACTCCCTCGCGGTCGAACCGCTCGGCCCAGTCGGCCATCGATCGCTCGGCGATGATCCTGTCGAGGAGGGCGATGAACTCGGTGCGGTTCTTGCGGATGGCCGAGGCGCTGCAGAAGCGCTCGTCCTCGAGCAGGTCGGGGCGCCCGAGGGCCCGGGACACCGCGCCGATATGCCGGTCGGCTTCGAGACAGGTGAAGAAGAACCATTCCCCGTCGGCCGTCCGGTAGGGGTTCATCAACGGTGACTGGTTGTGGTGACGGGACTCGGCCGGAGACACCTTGCCCAGCATCATCTGGAGACCGAGGTCCCATCCGAGCACGTACGACCCGGTGCGCAGGAGCGAGACCTCGACCACCCGGCCGGTGCCGGTCTGGCGCTGCTCGAGCACCGCGGCCAGGATGCCGGACAGGGCGGCCAGTCCGGTGATGTGGTCACCGATGCCGCCCCGTGCGTTCAGGGGGTTCCCGGCGTCGTCGGCCATCTGTCGCGACAGGCCGGACCGGGCCCAGAAGGCGCCGATGTCGTAGGTGGGGCGGTTGCGCTCCTCGCCCCGGAGGCCGTAGCCGCTGATGCTGCAGTACACGAGGCGGGGGTGCCGGCTCACCGTCGCCTCCGCTTCGAGATCGAGTTTGTCGAGGGCGTCGGGCCGGAGATTGCTGATGAATACGTCGGCGGTGTCCAGGAGCTCCTCGAGTCGTTGGCGCCCTTCCGGATCACGTAGGTCGAGAACCAGGCTGCGCTTGCCCCGGTTGTCGAGGGCGAAGGCCGGGTTGGGGAGGTCGCCGCCGATGCCGAGCGACCCGAAGACGTTGCGCATCGGATCCCCGCTCGGGGACTCGATCTTGATCACCTCGGCACCCCAGTCGGCGAGCAGGGCGGCTGCCGACGGTGCCGCCACCCACACCCCCAGCTCGACCACCCGGAGTCCGGCCAGTGAGGAGAGGCCGTGGGAACCGGGACTGCTCACCGGGACGGCCCGGACCGGTCGGGGACCGACCGCCGTCGGAGGGAGTCCTTGACCACCTTGCCGGTGGCGTTGCGCGGCAGTTCGTCGACGATCTCGACCACTCGGGGAACCTTGTAGTTGGCCATCTGGTCGCGGCTCCACCCGATGATGTCGGCCCCGTTGACCGTCGCCCCCGGGCGGGCGACCACGAACGCCATGCCTACTTCGCCGAGCCGATCGTCGGGGATGCCGATCACCGCCGCCTCGGTGATGTCGGGGTGCCGCAGGAGCCCGTTCTCGATCTCGGCGGGGTAGGCGTTGAACCCGCCGACGATGAACATGTCCTTGGAGCGTCCCACGATGCGCAGACAGCCCTGTTGATCGACCACGCCGATGTCGCCGGTGCGGAGCCAGCCGTCGGCCGAGAGCACCTGGGCGGTCGCCTCCTCGTCGTCGAGGTAGCGGGACATGATGCTGCCTCCCCGGAGGAGGATCTCACCCGGCTCCCCGTTGTCCACGTCGCGTCCCCCGCCGTCGACGATCCGCAGCTCGAAGCCGGGGCGGGGTCTGCCCACCGTCGTGGCGACGGTCTCCACGTCGTCCTCGGGCGAGGTGGCCACCGCGGTGCCACCTTCGGTCAGGCCGTATCCGGTGATGATGGTGGAGAAGGTGAACTCGGCGTCGAGGCGGCGGATCAGTTCGACCGGGATGTCGGCGGCGCCGGTGACGGCCACCCGGAGAGTCGAGAGGTCGAGACGATCGCGGTCGGGGTGGTCGAGCATGCCCTGGTACAGGGTCGGCGGCCCCGGCAGCACCGTCACCCCTTCGTCGGCCACGGTGGCGAGCACCTGGGCGGTGTCGAACACCGCCTCGGGCATCATGGTGGCACCGGCGGCCACCGCGGCCAGGATGCCCGCCTTCAGCCCGAACATGTGGAAGAACGGATTGACCATGAGGTAGCGGTCGTCGGCGTTGAGCCCGGTCATGGCCACCCAGTCGGTGGCCACCCGCACGGTGCTCCGGTGGTTCTGGACCACACCCTTGGGGACCCCGGTGGTACCCGAGGTGAACAGGATGTCGCACGGGTCGTCGAAGGTGAGGGCGGCGGATCGGCGTTCGACCTCGGCCCCGGCCGCGTCGGTGGCGCGGGCCACGAAGCCGTCCCACGACACGGTCCCGTCCGCCACTGGGCCCCGGGCCACCACGACGGCATCCAGATCGGGAAGGTCGACGGCGGCTTCCCTCAGCAGGGCCACGTAGTCCACGCCCAGGAAGGAGGTGACGGTGACCAAGAGCTTGGCCCGGCTCCGCAGGAGGATGTCGCCGGCCTCGGCGCCCTTGAACCTGGTGTTGACCGGGATGAGGACGGCGCCGGCCTGCCACAGTCCGAGCGCGGCAACGATCCACTCGGCACTGTTGAACGCCCAGATGGCCACCCGATCACCCGGCTCGATCCCCGAGGAGACGAGGGCGGCTCCGAAACGGCGGGACCGGTTGACCAGTTCGGCGTAGGTCAGGCGGCTCCCGTTGTCGATGACCGCGAGGCGGTCACCGAAACGCGCCGCGGTCTCGGCGATCAGCTCCGGGACGGTGGCCCACTCCTCCTCGGGGGCGGCGCCCGTCACCGCCCGACGGTGTCGTCGACGTTCATCAGACGGGCGAGATTGCCGCCCATGATCTTCTTGACCATGTCGTCGGGCAGGCCCTTCAGCTCGTCGACGTAGCTCACCGGATCAGCCAGGCCCTCCGGATGCGGGAAGTCGGACCCGAACAGAACGTGCTCGGCGCCGATGAGCTCGGCCAGTTCGCCGAGGTCCTCTTCCCAGAAGGGGCTGATGTAGATGTTGCGCTTGATGACGTCGACCGGGTTCTCGAGGAAGTCCTGGGGCATCTTCTTGTAGATGTCAGCCATGTTCCGGAGCAACGGCTCCACCCAGCTGCTGCCGTTCTCCACCACCGCGACCTTGAGTGCCGGGAAGCGCGACAGCGCGCCGTGGCACACGAGCGCCGATACCGCATCCTCCACCGGCCTCCAAGCCGAAAGCATCCGGAAGGCCTGCGGTTCGAACGGCAGCATCTCACTGTTGCTGCCCAGCCAGTCGTTGGTGTAGCGCTCGTACCCGCTGTCGGACGAGTGCATGGCCACCAGGACGTCGTGTTCGACGACCTTCTCCCAGAACGGATCGAACTCGGGTAGGCCGAACGACCGGGAGCCGCGGAAGCCCGGCACCGGTGCCGGTCTGATCAGGACGACCTTGGCGCCGCGCTCGAGCACCCACTCGAGCTCTTCGATGGCCCGTTCGACGATGGGAAGACTGATCACCGGCGTGGTGAAGATGCGGCCTTCGTAGTCGAACTTCCACGTCTCGTAGATCCACTGGTTGAGGGCATGGACCACGACGTGGATCAGGTCGGGGTCGTCCCGCAACCGCTCCTCCACCAGACTGGCCAGGGTGGGGAACATCAGGGTCCGGTCGAGACCCTGCTCGTCCATGAGCTCCAGGCGGGCGGCGGGATCCCGGAAGGCGGGGATCGAGCGCATCGGCTCCCCGAAGATCTCCCGCCGGCTCTTGCCGCCGGGATTGCCGTGGCGGAAGTAATCCTCCTGGGCGCCGGGTCGGGCCACCACCTCGAACGTCGGGTTCGGGATGTACTGGCTGATCTGGCCGCGCACCACGATCTTCGTGCGACCACGGACGTCCACGTAGTCGATCACCCCCCGGAATCGATCGGGGAGGAATTTGGTCAATGACTCGCTTGTCTCGTAGAGGTGGTTGTCCGCATCGAAGACCGGGACGTCGAGCGCTCGCGTGGCCATGGTGCCCTCTCCTTCCTGTGCGAGAACGACCTTACTCTGAGACGAGAGTACCGTTGCTCTTGCCAAGGCGCCAGCCGCCCCACTAGGTCCGCCAGTCGGGCCCCACCGGAGTGGCAACCCCGTCGAGCTTGTGAGAATCTTCTTCTTGACCACGAGCAACGCTCATCGCGTGCGTCGCCAGCAAGCGGTCGAAAAGGGAGACACGTGACGCAGAGACGATGGCCCGGCCGTCCCACGGCCGAGCCTGGGGAGCACCGTGGCCACCATCGACTCTGATCTCTCGAAGGGGACGGATTCCATGAAAGTTGTCGTCGTCGGCGCGTCGAGTGGACTGGGCCGCTGCATCGCCGCCGGGCTCGGCGGACGCGGGGCCCAGGTGGTGCTCATGGCCCGGCGGAAGGAGCGGCTGGCCGAGGCCGCCGCCGAAGCCGGTCCCGACGCCCTGGCCATCCCATGCGACGTCACCGTCGAAGCATCGTGCCGCCAGGCGATCGAGGAGGCCGCCCTCCAGATGGGGGGCATCGACGCCCTGGTCTATGCCACCGGGATCGGGCCCTTGGGCCGCTTGGCCGAACTCGATGCCGGGGCCTGGCGCAGCGTGTTCGACACCAACGTCATCGGCGCCGCACTCATCACGTCGGCGGCCATCCCCCATCTCACGGCGTCGAGTGGCACCGCCGCCTACCTGTCGTCGATCAGCGCCTCGACCACGCCGCCGTGGCCTGGGCTCGGCGCCTACGCCGTGAGCAAGGCGGCGCTGGACAAACTGGTGGAGGCGTGGCGGGAGGAACATCCGCGGATCGGGTTCACCCGGGTAACCGTGGGCGACTGCGCCGGGGGAGACGGGGACTCGATGACCGAGTTCGCCGCCGGCTGGGACCAGGAACTGGCCATGGAGATGGCATCGAAGTGGATGGCCCGCGAGTACATCGCCGGAGCACTACTGGACGTCGACGAACTCGTCCGGGTGCTCGACACCCTGCTTCGCTGTGGGCCCACGGCGACCGTCCCCACCGTCTCCGTCGTCCCCCGACGCCCGGCATGAGCCCACGGCCGTTGCCATGACCGGCGTGGGGATCGTGACCGGTGCGGCCAGTGGCATCGGCGGCGCCTGTGCCGCCTCGATGGTCGGGACCGTCGACGTCCTCGTTCTGGTCGATCTCGATCCTGACGCCACCAGCAGTGTGGCCTCGGAGTTGAGCGCTCCGGACACCCGCTGCGAAGTTGTCGCCGGCGACATCACCGATGCGGCCACCGTCACCCACCTGGTCGGGGTGGTGCGGGCCCACGGCACGCTGCATCGTGTCGTGCACGCAGCCGGCATCTCCCCCACCATGGCCGAGTGGCACCGGATCCTCACCGTCGACCTGGTCGGTACCGCCCTCCTGGTCGAGGCCCTCCGTCCTCTCGCCACGACCGGGACGTCGATGGTCTGCGTGGCCTCGATGGCGGCCGAGCTCATGGCGGGCCAGGCCGATCCGACCATCGACCGGATCATCGACGAGCCGCTGGCGGCGAGCTTCCTCGACGACTACCGGTCGGCTCTGGGCGCCGCCGGCGAGGATCCCGGCATCGCCTACGGTTGGGCCAAACGCGGCGTCCGTCGCCTGGTTGCCCGCCAGGCGGGGCCGTTCGGTTCTGCTGGCGCCCGGATCTGCTCGGTCTCACCAGGGACGATCGACACACCGATGGGCCGCCGCGAGTTCGAGCGCCAGCCGGGGATGCGCCAGCTCGCGGAGCTGGCCCCGCTCGGTCGATCCGGCCGTGCCGACGAGATCGCCGCCGTCACCGATTTCCTCCTCTCCGACCGGGCCAGCTTCGTGACCGGTACCGACGTCCTGGTCGACGGCGGTGTCTGCGCCGTGATCGGGCAGATGCAGTAGCGGCTGCCCAGTCGACTACCGGCCGGGCACGTCGAGCACCAGGGCGGTGGACATCCCGCCTCCGGCGCACATGGCCGCGACTCCGACACCTCCACCCCGGCGCCGGATCTCGTTGACGAGGGAGATCACCATACGGGCACCGGTCATGGCAATGGGGTGACCGAGGCTGCAACCGCTCCCGAGCACGTTCACCAGCGAATCGTCGATGCCCAGGATGCGGATGGTGGCCACGCACATCGAGGCGAATGCCTCGTTGATCTCCCAGAGGACGACGTCGTCGATGCCGAGGCCGGCCCGGTCGAGCGCCTTGGGGATGGCGATGGTCGGCGCCAGCCCCGTCTCCGCCGGCGGCACGCCGGCCGAGGCCCACGAGCGGACCGAAGCGAGCGGCTCGAGCCCGAGTCGGTCACTCACTTCTCGTCGGACCAGCACCATCGCCGCGGCGCCGTCGTTGACTCCGGCCGAATTGCCCGCGGTGATGCTGAAACCCTCGATTTCGGGATGGAGGGGCTTGAGTGAGGCAAGCTTGTCCATGCTCGTCTCGCGCCGCGGGTGCTCATCGACGGCGAAGACGCTCCGGTCACCCGCCCGGTTGACCACGTCGACGGGAAAGATCTCGTCAGCGAATTTGCCGCCGTCGGTGGCGGCCACAGCCCGTTGGTGGGAACGCAGTGCCCAGGCGTCCATCTCCTCACGGGTCACCCCGGCCTGAACCGCGGCGTTCCAGCCGACCGTGATGGACATGTCGCGGTTGGGGGCCTCGGGCGTGTCCCGGTGACTGGGCGAGTTCCACTCCTCCCACTCATCGGAACCCAGGACGCGGCGGCTGGTGCGCGGGAACGTCGAGGTCGAGTGGGTCCCGCCGGCCACCACCACCCGGTCCATTCCGGCCCGAATCGACGCGGCCGCGGTCTGGACGGCGCTGAGCCCGGACGCGCAGTGCCGGTTCTGGGCCACGCCCGGGGCGTGGACGAGTCCGGCCTCGATCGCCGCGTACCGGGCGATGTCACCTCCTCCGTAGAGCGCCTCCCCGAGGATGACGTCGTCGACCAGTTCGGGGTCGACCCCCGACCGGCGGACCGCTTCGGCCACGGCCTGGGTGCCCAGCTCCAAGGCATCGACATCCAGCAGCGAGCCCTTGAAGGCGGTACCGATCCCCGTCCTGGCCGACGAGACGATCACCGCATCGTGGGGGGCATTCGAGCTGGCATCGGTCATGGTCTCTCCTAGTTGATGTTGAAGCGCAGTGCGCCGTCGAGTCGTATGTTCTCGCCGTTGAGGTACGGGTTCACGACGATCGCCTCGACCAGGAGGGCGAATTCCTCCGGATACCCCATCCGTTTGGGGAAGACGATCCCCTCGACCGGATCCTTCTTGAGATGGGGCAGGGCATTGAGCATCGGCGGGGTGCCCATGGTCCCCGGAGCGATGGCACACACCCGGATCCCCAATGGCGCCAGGTCCCGGGCCATGGGCAGCGTCATCCCGAGGATCGCCGCCTTGGCCGCTCCGTAGGCGACCTGGCCGCTCTGGCCCTCCATGCCGGCGATGGACGCGGTGTTGACGACCACGCCGCGCTGACCGTCCGGATCGGGCTCGTTCCCGGCCATGGCCGCGGCCACGAGTCGGCTCATGTTGAAGGTACCTGTCGCATTCATGGCCATGGTGGTGACGAACGAATCGATGGGATGAGGGGTGCCGTCCCGTCCGACGATCCGCCCGCCACCGACCCCTCCCCCGGCCACATTGACCAGGACGGACAGCGGGCCGAGGTGGCGGGCGGCGTCGATGCCGGCGGCAATCGCGGCGTCGCTGGCCGTGTCACCGCCCATCCCGACCACACCGCCGCCGAGCTCCCGGGCCAGCCCGTCGGCGCGGTCGGCGTCGAGGTCGAACACGACGACGCCCATCCCGAGGCCATGCAACCGACGCACGGTGGCCGAACCGAGTCCTCCCGCGCCACCGGTGACGATGGCGGAACGGCCGCCGGGTATCACCCTCCCACCTCCCGGGGGAAACGTTCTTCTCTTTGGAAAAGGATCTTGTTCGCTAATGAGAGCAGCGACGCTCCTATGTTGCGGCTCACCGCCGGAACGGTATTCTTTCCAACCACCAACGTCAATATCAGCGGGTGGCCCGAGCGCCGCGCCGCCGGGGGGAGCACCATGGCCACCACCACGACAGTCGATCCGGAACCCAACATGCTGATCGACGGCAAGCTGGTCGGGGCCTCGTCCGGCGCCGTGTTCGACAACGTCAATCCGGCGACCGAAGAGGTGATCGGCCAGGTCGCCGATGCCTCCGCGGCCGACATGCAGCAGGCCATCGGCGCGGCCCGGCGGGCCTTCGACGAATCTGAATGGTCTACGGACCGGGGCCTCCGCAAGCACTGCCTGGGGCAGCTCCAGGAGGCCCTCGAGGCCGAGAAGGAGCAGATGCGCGAGCAACTCATCCTCGAGGTGGGCTGCCCCCGCATGCTCACCGCTGGACCACAGCTCGAGGTTCCCCTGGCCGACGCCCTCCGCTACCCGATCGGGCTCATCGACGATTTCGAGTGGGAGAACCGGCTGCCCGATGCCACAGACTTCCGGGGCGGGACCAACTCCCGGCTGATCGTCAAGGAGCCGGTCGGCGTGGTCGGGGCCATCACCCCCTGGAACTTCCCGTTCGAGGTGGCGCTGGCCAAACTCGGCCAGGCACTGGCCACCGGAAACACCGTCGTGCTGAAGCCGGCCCCGGATACGCCGTGGAACGCCACACTGCTCGGCCGGCTGGTGGCTGAGCACACTGACATCCCGGCCGGCGTGGTGAACGTCGTCACCTCGTCGGATCATCTGGTTGGCGAGGAGCTCACCCTCTCGCGCCAGGTCGACCTCATCTCCTTCACCGGGTCGACCGCCGTGGGCAAGCGGATCATGGAGAAGGGAGCGGCCACCATGAAGCGGATTGTTCCTCGAGCTCGGCGGCAAGTCCGCTACCATCGTGCTGGACGACGCCGATTTCGACTCGGCGCTGCTCATTGGCATCGCGGTGTGCTCGCATGCAGGGCAGGGGTGTGCCATCCCGACCCGGATGCTGCTTCCCCGGTCCCGCTACGACGAGGGCGTCGAACGCCTGAAGAGCTACCTGGCCATGGCGCCCTACGGCGATCCCCAGCGAGAGGACGTGATCATGGGGCCGTTGATCAGTGCCAAACAACGCGATCGGGTGATGGGGTACATCGCTCGTGGCGTCGAGGAGGGGGCCACGCTGGCCGTCGGCGGCGGACGCCCGGATGGCCAACCCCGCGGATTCTTCGTCGAACCCACGATGTTCACCGATGTCGACAACACGATGACCATCGCCCAGGAGGAGATCTTCGGTCCCGTCCTGGTCGTGATCCCCTTCGAGGACGACGACGACGCGGTGCGCATCGCCAACGAGAGTGCCTACGGGCTGAGTGGTGGCGTCTATTCGGCTTCCTTCGAACGGTCGATGGCGGTGGCGAGACGGGTGCGTGCCGGCACCATGGGCGTCAACGGCGGCACGTGGTACGGCGCCGACGTGCCCTTTGGAGGCTTCAAGGACAGCGGCATCGGCCGGCAGAACGGTGTCGCCGGGTTCGACCAGTACCTCGAGATCAAGTCGCTGGCGTGGCCGAGTGCCTGAGCCCGGGGAGAATCCGTGCTGCTGAGCCTGAGCCCGGACCAGGAGTTCTTTCGTGACACCACGGCGAGGTTTCTGACCGAGCACGCCCCGCCCCCCGAGATCCGGCGCCTCCGAGACGACCCCGACGGATTCGGTGACCGCTACTGGCGACTCGGTGCCGATCTCGGGTGGACCTCCCTCCTCGTCGACGAGGGACACGGAGGCGGCTCGATCAGCGGTGACGGCGTCATGGACCTGACGCTGGTGGCCCACGAATTCGGGCGGCACGCGGCACCCGGTCCGCTGGTTCCCACCAACCTGGTCGCCGGGGCCGTCAGCGATCTGGCGGCCGACCGCCACGCCGACCTCCTGTCAGGACTCCTGGACGGCACCTCGATTGCCTCGTGGTGCTATCTGGAGCCCCGGCCCAACGACGGCCTCGACGACATCGCATCGGAGATCCGGGTCGATGGGTCCGACGTCCTCCTGAACGGCGTCAAGCGGCCAGTCGAGACTGCGGGGCAGGCGAGTCATCTCCTGGTGACGGGCCGGACCGGGACCGGGCTGACCCAGATCCTCGTCCCGGCCGACGCCCCCGGCATCTCGATCCGCCCGATGCACACGGTGGATCTCACCCGTCGGTTCTACGAAGTCGCCTTCGAAGACGTCCGGCTGGAAGCCGACACCGCGGTGGGCGAGGTCGGAGAGGCTGCCGGTCAGGTCGAGCACCAGCTCCAGCTGGCGATGGTCATGGCCAACTCGGAGTCGGTCGGCGCCATGCAGTTCGCATTGGACATGACCGTCGAGTGGGCGTTCGACCGCTATTCCTTCGGAAGACCCCTCGCCTCCTATCAGGAGCTGAAGCACCGCTTCGCCGACATGAAGACCTGGCTCGAGGCCGCCCACGCCGTCAGTGATACGGCGGCCGAGGCCGTGTCCTCCCGATCGCCGGAGGCCGGCGAACTGGCCAGTGCGGCCAAGGCATTCATCGGCGCCTACGGATCGGAGCTCGTTCAGGACTGCGTGCAGATCCACGGCGGTATCGGCCTCACCTTCGAACACGACATCCACTTCTTCCTCCGTCGGGTCACCCTCAACCGGGCCCTGTACGGAACACCGAGCCAACACCGTCAGCGGATCGCATCGATGATGGAAACCGTCCGGGGTGCGGCATGACCACGGACGGCGTGGAAAGCGTCGCCGACTTCAGGAGGCGGGCCCGGACCTGGATCCAGGCCAATCTCAAACCAGCCGAGTCCGATTCGAGGGAAGGGGTGCTCCGGAACAATCGGACCGACGAGGAGGAACTGGCCGAGGTGGCCTACGACCGGGAACTGCAGCGCCGGCTGTTCGACGCCGGCCTGGCCGGCATCTGCTTCCCCACCGCCTACGGCGGCCAGGGCCTGACCCCGGCCCACCAGCTGGCGTTGAACGAGGAGCTGGTCGGGTTCGAGTCGCCGATGCGGTTCCAGTCGCCCACCATCTCACCCTGCGCCGCCGTCATCCTCGATTTCGGGACCGAGGAGCAGAAGCTCCGGCATCTCCCGGCCATCCTGAAGGGCGACGAGCTGTGGATGCAGTTCCTGTCGGAGCCCGGCGGTGGTTCTGACGTGGCCGGTGCCCAGACCTCGGCCGTGCGCGATGGCGACGAATGGATGCTCAACGGCTCGAAAGTGTGGACGACCGGCGCCTGGTGGTCGGACTGGGGGCTCTGCCTGGCCCGGACCAACTGGGACGTGCCGAAACACCGCGGGCTCTCCGTCTTCATGGTCCCGATCCGCCAGCCCGGCATCGAGGTCCACCGGATCGAGATGCTGAACGGGACCAGGGAGTTCTGCCAGGAGTTCCTGACCGACGTCCGGGTACCGGACGGCGACCGGATCGGTGAGGTGGACGACGGCTGGACCGTCGGTGTGCGCTGGATGTTCCACGAGCGCATGCTCAGCAACTCCCCCTACGTCACCCTCCCCGCCGGGGACGCCCACAGCGGCGTGGGTGCATCGTCGGTGCTCCGGGTCGCCCGAAGTACCGGGCACTCCGACGACCCCCGGATCCGCGACCTCATCGGCGAGGCCAGGATGCTCCAGCTGGCGGCCGAGGCGTTGCAGAGCCGCCTGGCCGAGGGGATGCGTTCGGGCGCCATGTCGGACCAGTCCGCCGCCATCGGCCGGCTCTTCTCCGGTGTGGTCGGGACCCGGACCAACACCATCGCATTGGAGATCGCCGGAGGTGATGCGGGAGCGTGGACGGACGACGACGGTCCCATCGCCAACTGCGGCGCCGACTTCCTGATGCGCCAGGTTTCCACCATCGGGGGCGGGACGACCGAGATGGCGCGCAACGTGATCAGCGAACGGGTCCTCGGCATGCCGCGAGAGCGCACGCTCGACCGGGACGTCCCCTTCCGGGACGTCCCCCGCAGCGCTCCGTCGTGAGGCTGACCCGTCGACCGGCATCGCCGGCATCGCCGGCTTCGGGCCGGAGTACCATTCGACCCGTTCGTGACGTCGACATGGCGAGTCGACGGGCGGCGTCGGGCCGTCGGGGTCGTGCCCGACACAGCGACGAGAACAGCACCGAAGACAAGGGGGTCGGCCGATGAGTGCAGTGATGGAAGGTGTACGCGTCCTCGAAGTGGCCGAGCATACGTTCGTCCCTGCGGCGTCGGCGTTGTTGTCGGACTGGGGCGCCGAGGTCATCAAGATCGAGCACGTCGAGCGCGGCGACGCCATGCGTGGACTGGCGTCGACCGGCCTCGCCGTCGTGCCCAACGACGTCCACGTCCTCCTCGAGCACTCCAACCGCGGCAAGAAGAGCCTCGCCCTCGACCTCAAGACGGCGGAGGGACTCGAGATCCTCCACAAGCTCATCGCCACCTCGGACGTCTTCCTTACCAACAAGCTCCCGAGCGTTCGTCGGAAGCTCCAGATCGACGTCGAGGACGTCCGGGCCCACAATCCCGACATCATCTATGTGCGCGGGACCGGCCAGGGGGAGCGGGGGCCCGACGCCGACAAGGGCTCCTACGACTCCCTGGCCTTCTGGGCCCGTGCCGGAGTGGCCGCCGGCGCCATGAGGCCCGAGTATGAGCTGGTTCCCGTGCCGCCCGCCCCCGGGTTCGGTGATTCGATCGGCGCGATGACCATCGCCGGCGGCATCATGGGCGCACTGTTCCACCGTGAGCGGACCGGCGAGGCCACCACTGTGGACGTCTCCCTGCTCGGTGTCGGCCTGTGGGCGATGGGCCAGGCCCTGGCCCTCTCGCTCCTGCTCGACAAGCCATGGGCCCCTCCGCCGGACGGGTCCATGGGCTCGAATCCGTTGTCGCGTACCTACCGGACCGCCGACGGCCGCACGCTGTGGTTCACCTGCCTCCAGGCCGCCAAGTACTGGCCGACACTCTGTCTCGCCATCGGTCGACCCGAGTTGGCCACCGACCCCAGGTTCGCCGAGCACGCATCGCTGATGGCCAACAGCCGGGAGGCCATCGAGGAACTGGACAAGATCTTCGCCGGGGCCACGCTCGACGAGTGGCGCGAGCGCCTGGCCGGCTTCGACGGCCAATGGGCCGTCATGCAGAACACCATCGAGGCGGCCGCGGATCCCCAGACCGTCGCCAACGGCTACGTCCAGGACTGCCGGACCGCCGCTGACGTCTCGTTCCGGATGGCGGCCGCCCCGGTGCAGTTCGACGGGAGGCCAGCTGCTCCCCATCGGGCCCCCGAGCTCAACGAGCACGGCGACAGCATCCTCGAAGAGCTCGGCTTCGATTGGGACGCCATCGTGGACCTCAAGGTCCGCGGCGTGGTGGCCTGAACCCTGTGAACACCGACCTCCCGGAAGGAGATGGGCATGACCCTGTTTGACGCATTCCGTTTCGATGGCAAGAGAGCACTGGTGGTCGGGGGGGCGACCGGTATGGGGGCTGCCGCAGCCGAACTGCTGCAGTCCGCCGGAGCCGACGTGGTGGTGATGGACTTCGCCGAAATGTCGCTGCCGGGAGCCAAGGCCATCCACGTGAACCTCGCCGAGCGCGACTCGATCGATGCTGCCGTCGACGAGTGCGGTGGACCGGTCGATGCGCTTTTGGCCTGCGCCGGCGTGGCCGACGGCACGCCGGGTATCGAGAAGATCAACTTCATCGGCCACCGGCACCTGATCGACCGGCTCCTGGCCCAGGATCACCTGCCCCGCGGGTCGGCCATCGGCTTCATCTCGTCCGCGGCCGGTCTCGGCTGGGAGTCCAACCTCACCCGCATATCGGAGTACCTGGCCACACCCGACTTCGACAGCGCGGTGGAATGGGTGGCCACCAACGGGGGTGCGGACTACCTGTCCACCAAGCAGGCGGTCTGCGCCTACGTCGCCAGCCAGGCCTTCCCGATGATGAAGCGCGGGATACGGATCAATGCCATCTGCCCCGGTCCCACCGACACGCCGCTGGCCCAGGCCAACAAGGAGCTGTGGCTCGGGTTCGGCGCCGACTACCGCGGCGAGCTGGATATCGAGGCCTCGACCCCGATGGAGCAGGCCTATCCCCTGGTGTTCCTGTGCAGCGCAGCGGCAGTGTCCATCAGCGGGATCACCCTCATCACCGATTCGGGCTACTTCGCCGCCGGCGTCACCGAGGCGTTCCCGGCCGCCACCCCCGTCGCCAACTTTCTCCTGGGGCGCCTGGGATGACGTCGGCGCTTCCGGGTGCCAGCCGTCGGCCCTGACCGGAAGGCAAGTTTCTTTTCTCGAATTGAACCTTTTATCGGCTACAGCCGATATTCCGCCCCGTCTGGACCGTCCCGACCGGTCGAAGTCGTCCCGAATCCTTCTCGAATGAGCAATTTATCGCCTACATCCGATAAATCGCCCAATTCGGGAAATTGAACCTCGCATGCTGGTCCAGGGCCAGGAATGCCGGTTCAGACTCGACTTACTACGACATTATAGTGATTTTAGTACGACGTCGTAGTAATGTGGGCGGATGACCCCCCGTACTGCGTTCCGGCGACTAGCACGGTGAGCGACCTCCACCGACCGGACCATCCGGTCCGGTTCGTGACCGCGGCCAGTCTCTTCGACGGGCACGACGCCGCCATCAACATCATGAGGCGACTGCTGCAGGCGCAGGGGGCAGAGGTCATCCACCTCGGGCACAACCGCTCGGTCGACGAAGTGGTCCGGGCCGCCGTCGAGGAGGATGTCCAGGGAGTCGCGGTCAGCTCCTATCAGGGCGGCCACATCGAGTACTTCCGGTACCTGGTCGACCGCCTCCGGGACGAGGGACGTCCGGACATCCGGGTCTACGGCGGCGGCGGCGGCGTCATCGTGGACGCCGAGATCGAGGAGCTCGAGGCCTACGGTGTCCAGCGGATCTTCTCGCCCGCCGACGGACAGCGACTCGGACTCGAGCGCATGATCAACCTGCTCATCGAGGAGTGCGATCACGATCTGGCGGCGGACGGACCACCGTCACTGGACGCGCTTCGTGGCGGCGACCACCGGGCGCTGGCCCGGTGGATCACCTGTATCGAGTCAGGATCCCTTGACGACGCCACCACCGAGAAGCTGCTGACCTCGGCCGAGGGATCTTCCATCCCGGTGCTGGGGGTCACTGGGACAGGTGGATCCGGAAAGTCCTCGCTGACCGATGAGCTGATCCGTCGATTTCGACTCGACCAGGAAGACAAGCTCTCGATCGCGGTGCTGGCCGTTGACCCCACCCGCCGCCGTGGGGGAGGTGCGCTGCTCGGGGATCGCATCCGGATGAATTCGATCGCGGCCGGGAACGTCTTCTTCCGGTCGCTGGCCACACGGGACTCGGGCTCCGAGCTGCCGAGCCGATTCCCGCTCGTCCTGGCTGGCTGTGCCGCCGCCGGCTTCGACCTGATCATCGCCGAGACTCCGGGCATCGGCCAGGGCAACGCTGCCATCATCGACGTCGCCGACACCTCGCTCTACGTGATGACACCCGAGTACGGTGCCCCCTCCCAGCTCGAGAAGATCGACATGCTCGAGCTGGCCGACGTCGTGGCCATCAACAAATTCGACCGCCGGGGCGCCGACGATGCCTTTCGGCAGGTCAGTCGGCAGTGGTCCCGCGACCACCGGGACGACCGGGATGGCCAGGACGGTGATCAGGCGGCGCCGGTATTCGGCACGATCGCCTCGAGGTTCAACGATGACGGGACCACTGCGCTCTTCCAGCGACTCAAGACGGAGCTGGTCGGCAAGGGTCTTGCCGCCTCCGAGGGGCTGCTCGCCACCACCGGGGTCCGCGTGTCCACCCGCACCTCGGCCATCGTCCCACCGGATCGCCACCGGTATCTGGCCGACATCGCGGCTTCGGTCCGCGGGTACCACGAGACCACCGCACGTCTGGCTGCCGAGGCGCGCCAGGCCCAGCAGATCGGGGCGGTGGTCGCCCTGGGTGCTGATCGGCAGCTCGACCTCTCCTCCCTCCAGGACCTCTCCGCCGAACTCGACGCCGGCCGCGACCCGGAAGGCGCGCGGCTTCTGGAGGAGTGGGACGACCTGCGACCCTCCCTGGTGATCGATGACGAGTCCGGGTCCGATGGGGATGGCAGTTCGCCCACGTTGTGGCGCACATCGCTGTCGGGCAGCCGCATCCCGCGCGTGGCCCTCCCCCGGGTCACCGAACATGGTGAGCTGCTGCGATGGATGCGTTCCGAGCACCTGCCCGGTCACTTCCCCTTCGCCGCCGGCGTCTTCCCCTTCAAGCGGACGGAGGAGGATCCGGCACGGATGTTCGCCGGGGAGGGTGATGCCTTCCGGACCAATCGGCGCTTCCACCTTCTCGCCGACGGTCAATCGGCGACCCGCCTCTCTACGGCCTTCGATTCGGTGACCCTGTACGGCTTCGATCCGGACGAGCGCCCCGACATCCGCGGCAAGATCGGGACCTCAGGGGTGTCGATCGCCACCATCGACGACATGAAGGTGCTCTTCGACGGATTCGACCTCTGCGATCCGACCACCTCGGTGTCGATGACGATCAACGGCCCGGCACCCACCATCCTGGCCATGTTTCTGAACGCGGCGATCGACCAGCGCCTCGAGCGGTTCGAGAACGAACAGGGGCGGCCACCTACTGCCGACGAGGCGGCGACGGCCTCCGCCGAGGTCCTCCAGACCGTCAGAGGCACGGTCCAGGCCGACATCCTGAAGGAGGACCAGGGACAGAACACGTGTATCTTCTCTACCGATTTCTCCCTCGGCGTCATGGCCGACATGCAGGAGTGGTTCATCGAACACCGGGTCCGACACTTCTACTCGGTGTCGATCTCCGGCTACCACATCGCCGAAGCCGGCGCGAACCCGATCACCCAGCTGGCCTTCACCCTGGCCAACGGCTTCACCTACGTGGAGTCCTACCTGGCACGGGGCATGGACGTCGACGACTTCGCACCCAGGTTCTCCTTCTTCTTCTCCAATGGGATGGATCCCGAGTACACGGTGATCGGACGCGTCGCTCGCCGGATCTGGGCCATCGCCATGAAAGAGCGATACGGCGCAAATGAGCAGTCGCAGAAGCTCAAGTACCACGTCCAGACGTCCGGGCGTTCACTCCACGCCCAGGAGATGGCGTTCAACGACATCCGCACGACGCTCCAAGCCCTCTGTGCCATCTACGACAACGCCAACAGTCTCCACACCAACGCCTACAACGAAGCGGTGACCACGCCAACCGACGAGTCGGTCCGGCGGGCACTGGCCATCCAGATGATCATCACCAAGGAGTGGGGGTTGGCCTTCAATGAGAATCCACTCCAGGGAAGCTTCATCGTGGAGGAGCTCACGGACCTGCTCGAGGAGGCGGTGCTGGCCGAGCTCGACCGGATCAGTGAGCGAGGTGGCGTACTCGGGGCCATGGAGACCGGTTACCAGCGCGGTCGCATCCAGGACGACTCCATGTTGTACGAGCACAAGAAGCACGACGGATCGCTGCCCATCGTCGGCGTGAACACCTTCACCGCGGCGGGAGAGGACGGGTCGGCAGAGTCGATCGAGCTCGCTCGGTCGACCGAGGAGGAGAAGCAGGCGCAGCTGGCCCGGGTCCGGGACTTCAAGCAGCGACATGCGCTCGACCGCGAGATCGCCCTTGCCGAACTGCGGCGGGTGGCCCTGAGCGGCGGAAACATCTTTGCCGAGTTGATGACCACGGTCCGCCACGCCACGCTCGGGGAGATCACCGGCTGTCTGTTCGAGGTGGGCGGCTCCTACCGCCGGAACGTGTAGTGCCCCGCAAGTCCCTGCCGTTCGATCCGATCGAAGAGGCACGGAGGCAGTGGACCGAGCGTTGGGATGCCGACGTGGCCGACGCCATGGCCGCGGCGACCTCGATCATGAGGGCCCAGCAGATCGTGCTGGCAGCCGTCGATGGAGCGCTCCGCCCGTTCGGTCTCACCTTCGCCCGCTACGAGGGTCTGGTCCTCCTTCTGTTCAGTCGCCGGGGCACCCTGCCGCTCGGGATCATGGGTCAACGTCTCATGATCCACCCGGCAAGCGTCACCAACATCATCGACCGGCTCGAGAACCAGGGGCTGGTCCGCCGACGTCCCCACCCCACCGATGGGCGGACGACCCTGGCCGAGATCACCGAGGAAGGCCGGCGCCTGGCCACCGAGGCCACGGCGGCGGTGAACGGCGTCGCCTTCGGTCTCGGCGGACTGAGCGGGCCGGACGCCGAGGACCTCAAACGGATCATCGCCACCCTCCGTCAGGGCATCGGGGACTTCCTGCCCTGATCCGCCAAGGCCTGTGGGCTCCCGCCCCCGGGCCTCCGGACTTCAGTCGAGACGCGTCGAGCCCGGTTGCTGGCAGAGGAGCGTTCCACTGGGTCGAGAGCGGCGCTTTTCGGCGCCGGGGCCGAGTGGGTTCGTCGAAGACCGTGCCGGGACGCCGGAGCGCTGCGGGGAGCCTGGCGTGGCTAGGAGTCTCCTGGTCGGGAGCTCCTTCCACCTCTGAGAGGACCGCTCTTCGATAGGGGGAATCCGACTATTGACATTCAAGTCAAAATGGTTAGTATGCCAATGGGTGTGGTCACTCAGACCCACCAACCAACACTCGATCTGCGGACCGGATACGGACGTGGGGTTAAGGGGGTAGTACATGCGACATCGCTGGGCAAAACTGCTGGTGTGTGGGGCTATGGCCGGTTCGGCGTCAGCTTGCTGCGGTGACCGTTCCTGGTGGCGTTGCCGGCGCCGCGCAGCTCACCGTGAGCTGCACTTCACTTACGGGCAATACGACAACTCAGACTGTCACCGGATGCACAGGTAGCGACGTGGCCCAGACCGGGTCCCACGGCACGATCAAGCCCCATGTGAATACCACAACGCATAAAGGTACGGCCACGATCACGTGGTCGACGGGCAAGACGACGACTGAATCCACCTCATACACACTCAGCTCGGATGCAAGCTGTCCGACCAAGACTGGTTATACCAAGCTCGCCCGAGCGACAACGACGAGCGTCGTTACCGGCGGGACCGCAACAAAACTGAAGGGGCCGGAGAAATTCACAGCGGTTTCTTGTGAATATGCGAAGAGTGGAGTTCACATCTTCAATGTTGGAAAAGACACTTTCTGAGAGTTTTCGACCTTCAACTGAGTAGTGCGGCAAGAGGCCCCCTGGCATCGTTCGGGGGGCCTCTTGCCGACTGGTATCCAACAGCGGAACAGACCAAGATCGTCATGGCTGATTTGGGCAGGCCCGCGGCTCGGTGAATTCCGCAAGGGACTATATCAGTCGAAGGACACCAGTCCGGTGAACCGAGCTCATCGACACCACAGAGCCGAGCTCGGAGCAGACAGCGACGGGAACTCGTTCCTTCTCGCTGCATTGGCCGGGGCCTCCGATGGACCCAGTCAGGTTTGAACATGAAGGCGAATGAAGGAGCGGGATCGATTGCCTACTCCCTTAACGTATGAGGAGAACCACAGATGAGAGCAAGACGAGCATTGCCAATTCGCCCAGCATCCCTGGGTGGCGCGACTGGCATTGGCAGCGGCGGGGCTCGCGGCCACGGTTGGGCTGACGTTGACTGCTTTCAATGGGACCGTTGGCGCCGATACACCCGAGATCACGACGACGTGCGTCATACCGGGACTGATCACCGTTTCGTTTCCTCTGACCCTCACCGGATCGATCTCGCCCAATCCTGTCTCACCCGGGGGGTCTTTTGACCCGACCAATTTCACGCTCCATATGGCGCTCCCGGTGTCGGGAGCTCAGCAGCTCCCCGGCATCGCCTTCGGTGGGACCTTCACTGTTCCCATCAGTTCCACGGGAGCAACACCGACCACCCAGACGGCCACGTTCACCATCCCGCCGACACCGATTCCCCAGAAGGTAACCGGTCCAATACCTCTGGTCGGCCAGGGATCGATAGGCCCGTTCAATGCCACAACCTCGGCGAAATCGGTCTCTCTCTCGATAGGGCATACCGGCACCTTCAATGTAACCCTCAACGGTGCCGGCATCGGCTTGGCGAGTTGCACGCAGCCGAAATCTGAGATCTCTTCGGCGCCCGTACGAGAAGGGCAATCTGTGCCCCTCAACTCGGCCATCGCCGGCATGGCGGCGACGCCGGACGGCCACGGCTACTGGCTGGTCGGCGCCGACGGTGGCGTCTTCTCGTTCGGTGACGCCGGCTTCCACGGGTCGATGGGCGGGACGCCCCTCAACTCGGCCATCGCCGGCATGGCGGCGACGCCGGACGGCCACGGCTACTGGCTGGTCGGCGCCGACGGTGGCGTCTTCTCGTTCGGTGACGCCGGCTTCCACGGGTCGATGGGCGGGACGCCCCTCAACTCGGCCATCGCCGGCATGGCGGCGACGCCGGACGGCCACGGCTACTGGCTGGTCGGCGCCGACGGTGGCGTCTTCTCGTTCGGTGACGCCGGCTTCCACGGGTCGATGGGCGGGACGCCCCTCAACTCGGCCATCGCCGGCATGGCGGCGACGCCGGACGGCCACGGCTACTGGCTGGTCGGCGCCGACGGTGGCGTCTTCTCGTTCGGTGACGCCGGCTTCCACGGGTCGATGGGCGGGACGCCCCTCAACTCGGCCATCGCCGGCATGGCGGCGACGCCGGACGGCCACGGCTACTGGCTGGTCGGCGCCGACGGTGGCGTCTTCTCGTTCGGTGACGCCGGCTTCCACGGGTCGATGGGCGGGACGCCCCTCAACTCGGCCATCGCCGGCATGGCGGCGACGCCGGATGGCCACGGCTACTGGCTGGTCGGCGCCGACGGTGGCGTCTTCTCGTTCGGAAGTGCGAAGTTCTGGGGCTCGACCGGTGAGGTGCGCCTCACCGGCTCCTCATAGGGGCCCAGTCCGCCGCAATTGGAGCGCGCTACGGCCCCAGGCG
The DNA here is from genome assembly GCA_963812885.1 of uncultured Acidimicrobiaceae bacterium. Taxonomy (GTDB): domain Bacteria; phylum Actinomycetota; class Acidimicrobiia; order Acidimicrobiales; family RAAP-2; genus Bog-756. The sequence goes on from CAWEWZ010000011.1 coordinate 140,277, forward strand.
GGTAGTGGGAGTGGTAGCGCGCTCTAGCTGGTCCAGGTGGTCGACGTCGAACTCGAAGGTCAGCGCCAGTGGTCGTTCCGCCGATGCCTCCAGTCAGCACCGGCAAGAACGATCAGGTGTCGGGCAACGCCCACCTGGGCGGTCGCTTCTCCATGAAGGCACGCATTCCCTCACGGGGTTCGTCCGATTCCTCGAGGGACCAGGACATGGTCTGCTGATCGATCAGACCGTATCGCTCGTTGAGCATGCGCTTGACGTGAGCGCGGGCAGACGGTCCGGTCAGGAGGACCTCTCGGACGGCGTCCGTCGCCGCCGTGCGCAACTGTTCGTGGGCGACGACCCGGGAGATCACTCCGAGCCGCTTGGCCTCTGCGGCATCGAAGACCCGCGCCGAGAGCAATAGGTCCCTGGCCACGGCCACACCGCAGTGGGCAGGCAGCGCGGCGGCGAACAGCGCGTCGGGGATGCCCCGCAAGAGCTCGGGGACCCGGAAGGTCGCCCGTTCACTGGCCACCGCGATGTCAGCCATCATGGCGATGAGAAGGCCTCCGGCCTGACAGATCCCATTGACGGCGGCAACCACCGGAGCCCGACTGTCCCGAATGGCCAGGAACGGGAGAATGTCCATCCCCACTGCCTCGGGCACGGACTCACCGTCCTCGGCCCTGCCTCCCAGGTCGCCGCCGGGGGCGAACACGTCACCCACACCGGTGATGATCAGAGCGGCCAGTTCGTTGTCGGTATTGACGAGTCGGACAGCCTGCTTGATGCCGTAGTACATGGCCGGCGTCAGCGCATTCCGAGCCGACGGTCGATCGATGACACACCAGGCGATCGCCCCCTCTCGCTCGAACCGCAGGGCCGGCGAGCCGAGGGAATCGTCCATCCGCCTCACGATACCGGACGACGCCGCAGACCACCCTGCCCGCCGCTCCGGCATCCCCGCCGGGCTCAACCAGGCGTCGTCGGCGAGGCGAATCTCTTCCGGAGCCAGCCGCCGATGCGCTCGTGGGCGAGGGCGGCGGCCGGGAAGTCGAAGTTGATGAAGCCATGGGGTTGTCCCGGATAGCAGACCTGGTCGACGTCGACGCCGTCCTCACGAAGTCGATCGGCATAGGCCCGTCCCTCGTCCCGGAGCATGTCACAGCCGCCCAGAATGACCAGGGCAGGAGGCAGTCCCTTCAGTGACGCAGCCGTGAGCGGGGCAGCGTAGGGGTCGTCGTCCAGGTCTTGCCCGCCGGAGTACGCCGCCCAGTAGTTGTCTCCGGCGGTGCGGCTGATGATGAGCCCGTCGAACTCCACCGCCGACGGATGGGCCAACCTCCCGGCGACGCCCGGATACATCAGCACCTGTCCCGCCGGCAGCGGCTCTCCGGCGTCGCGCAACCGGAGGGATACCGCCGCGGCCAGGTTCCCGCCGGCGCTCTCTCCGGCCACCGCGACGGACGACGGTGCCAGTCCGAACCGCCCACTGTCGGCCAGCGCCCAGCGGGTGACGGATTCACAGTCGTCCAGTCCGGCGGGATAGGGGTCCTCGGGAGCCAGCCGGTAGCCCACCGACACCACAACCGCGCCCGAGCTGTAGGTCACCTCTCGGGCGACGTTGTCCATGAGCCCGATGCTCCCGATGACGAAACCACCTCCGTGGAAGTAGACGACCAACCCTGTCGGCTCGCCATCGCCCTGGTAGATACGGATCGGGACGTCTCCCACCTGCTCGTCGGTGATGTGGGGGATCTCCCGGGTCGGTGGAAATCCGACGGGGCCGCGAGCCAGTTCGAGGATGACCGGATCCAGATCCTCGAATGGCGTAGACCGTTCGGGGTTGGCTGCCAGCCACTCGGCCACCCAGGGGTCGAGCACACCCTCGTCGTTCATCTCATCACCTTGGAGTTTTCGTATTGGGGACGCCCTGAGCCCTCTGCGTCGATACAGAAAATTGTGGCCAGTGCAGGGAATTCTGTCAATTCGAATCCCTATCCGGGGCCTGACGGTCCCATCCCTCGCGCCGGGTGCCTTACCCTCGCCGACGTCTCCGACGGGGATCCTCTCCTTCCCTCTCGTCTTCATCAGGCTGCGCCTCCGCGGCCAGGAGCCGCCGCCTCTTGGCCGTGGCGTCGTTCCGGCGGTCCCACTCTTTGGCCTTGACATGGGCAGCTTTTGAGACCGACGCGTCACCTGAACTGCCGCGAGCCGGGGCTCAGGATCTCCCTGGAGCGGGTGGCGGACTTCATCATGGGTGAATACGAACCGGGGACCCCTGCCGTTCAGCCGCCCCCGGCAGTCTCGCGAAAGCTCCTGTGACTGCGGAAAATCGCACGGAGGGAGGAACGCGGGATCGGGGACCATTGAAGGGTTCTCCGACAGGACTGACCGAGTCAGCGCCCCAAGCCGGGTCAAGGGTTCCAGGCGACCGGTCGGGCCTTGACTCCGGCGCTGGGGTCGACGGCCGACGAATTGCCGGATGACTTATAGGGCGAATGGGGGTAAGGTCCGAATTGACCTTCGAAAGTGCAGGGTCGGTGAGGAACGGGGGCGCGGCCAATGGCTACCGATCCGCGCTGGACCAGTCTGAACTGCACGAGAGGTTCCCGACCATGACGGCGGATGAGCGTCTGTTTTCGAGCGTGGTGAGTGAGTTCGCGCGCACCATGCTGACCGACTTTCCGATCCAGGCGATCATCGAGCATCTGGTCCAGCGGGTCGTGGATGTCCTCCCGATGACCGGAGCGGGGGTGACCCTGATCGGACCGGCGCTGGTGCCCCGCTATGTGGCCGCATCGAATTCCTCGGCCCTGCAATTCGAGGAGTGGCAGACCGAGCTCGGCGATGGGCCCTGCCTCGCCTCGTTCCGCACCGGAGAGCCGATCTTCGTACCCGATCTTCTCAACGAGGAGCGGTTCGGCGCCTTCGGGTCCAAGGCCGTCGGGGGCGGGCTGGCGGCGGTGTTCACGTTCCCGTTGCGCCAGGGTCCCGGTTGTCTCGGAGCCCTCGACCTGTATCGGGATTCGCCGGGTCCGCTGAGTGTCAGCGATACCGACGCCGCCCAGACATTGGCCAATGTGACTGCCGCGTATCTGGTGAACGCCGAGGTGAGAGCCGATCTTGAGGAGTTTTCCAACCGCTCGCACCAGCGATCGGTCCACGACTCGCTGACCGGGCTACCCAACCGCATCCTGCTCCTCGAACGGATCGAACATGCCATCGTGCGCAGCGGTCGCTCCAAAAAGCTCGTCGCCGTCCTGTTCATCGATCTCGACCGCTTCAAGGATGTGAACAACGCCCACGGACACCAGGTGGGCGACGAGCTCCTGGTCGCCGCAGCCGAACGGATCGTGAGCATCCTCCGGCCCGCCGATACCGTCGCTCGCCTGTCCGGCGACGAGTTCGTCATCTTGTGTGAGGAACTGGATCACACCGAGCAGGTCGAAGTCGTCGCCTCTCGCGTCGTCGACGCGCTGGGGGCCCCGTTCGACGTCGCCGGCGTCAGATTGGGCACATCGGCCAGCATCGGCATCGCCTTCGCCGGTCAGACCAACCACGATCCCGAACAGCTTCTCCATGCGGCCGAGATCGCCATGCAGCAGGTCAAGTACCGAGGTGGCGCCAATCATCAGATCATCGATCTACGCGCCAACCGGCTGGCCGAGGACTCCATGGACCTGCGTATCGCCCTGGGCAAGGCCGAGGAGCGGGGAGAGCTGCGAATCGCCTATCAGCCCATCGTCCACACCGACAGCGAACACCTGAAGGGGATGGAGGCACTGTTGCGGTGGGATCATCCCGTCCGTGGAGCGATCCCCCCGGCCACCATGATCCCACTCGCCGAGCACGCAGGTCTGATCACCGAGATCGGCCGATGGGTACTGGAGCAGGCCTGTATCGACCGACAGTGCACCAGTCACCCCGACGACGAATTCATGGTCTTCGTCAATGTGTCCGCCCACCAGTTGATGGCACCTGACTTCGTGGCCATGGTGGCCACCATCCTCTCGGACACCGAAACCGACGCCTCTCTCCTGACGCTGGAGATCACCGAAGGGGCACTGGTCCGCGACACCCAGCGTGCCCACATCGTCCTCAACGAGTTGAAGGAGTTGGGCCTTCTCCTTGCCCTCGACGATTTCGGGACCGGGTACTCGTCACTCAGCTACCTCAAGCAGTTTCCGGTGGACATGGTCAAGATCGACCAGAGCTTCATCAAGGACATCGCCAAGGATCAATCGAGTCAGGCCATCGTGTCCAAGACGATCGAGTTGGCCCATCTCCTCGATCTCACCGTGGTCAGCGAGGGAATCGAGAATCGGGAACAGCACGAGGTGATTGCCGGGCTGGGCAGTGACTTTTGCCAGGGATTCCACTTCGGGCGACCGTTGAGTCACCTCAACTGACCGCCGCCGCCGGACTTCCGCACATCTGGGGCCGCACTAACTTGGCCGGGTGCACACAGATCCCACCTTCACCTCCCGACCCACCGACAGCAATCCGCTCCCGGACCCTGCCGGGACCTCCATCGGTGAGGGGTACCTCACCGTCGGACACCCGGCGGGCCGATGACCGGGCGACTCGAGGGGAAAGTGGCCATTGTGACCGGCGGTGCGGGCGGCATCGGAGGGGCCACGGCGCGGACCCTGGCCCGTGAGGGCGCCTCGGTCGCCGTCGTCGACATCGATGCTGATCGTGCCGAGCAGACGGCCGATGACATTCGGCGCTCGGGAGCGGAGGCGATCTGGGAGCGGGCCGACCTCTCCGAGGAGCCGGACGTGGCCGCCGTGGTCCGGTCGACGGTCACCCACTTCGGTCGCCTCGACGTGCTTCACAACAATGCTGCGTTGACCGAGTCCGATTTTCTGTCACGCGACACCCAGGTGACCGATCTGTCGCTCGAGGTCTGGGAGCGCACCATCGCCGTCAACCTCACCAGCCAGATGCTCACCTGCAAGCACGCCATACCCGAGATGGTTCGCACCGGAGGCGGCTCCATCATCAACATGTCCTCGGGAGCGTCTCTCAAAGGTGACCGGACCCGCACTGCCTACGGCGTCTCCAAGGCGGGCGTCAACACATTGACCATGTACGTTGCCACCGGACACGGGAAGAAGGGCGTCCGGGTCAACACGATCGTACCCGGACTGATCATCACCGATGCCGTGCGGGCCCATCTGACCGATGACATCGTGAACAGTCTCGGCAAGGCCACCCTCACGCCCTATCTCGGCCAGCCCGAGGACATCGCCAACCTGGTCGTCTTCTTGGCCTCGGACGAGTCCCGGTACATCACCGGGCAGATGATCGCCATCGACGGCGGCATGTCGGTGCACGTCGGTCACCCCGGACAGGATGACGACTGAACCAGCCCTATGAGGCGATGACCAGCGACAGTGTCCGGGTAGCCGAGGCGTGGGGCATGGCCGAGTCCGTCAGCTTCAGCTGGATCGAGAACGTGCCACTGACAGTCGGAGTTCCGGAGAGCACTCCGTTCGAGGCGCCCAGGGTGAGCCCGTGCGGGAGGGCCCCGATGTGCGCCCAGGTGTACGGCGTCGTCCCTCCACGGGCCACCAGGGTGACGCGGTACGCCTGTCCCTTGGTCCCGTGCGGCAGCGATGAGGTGACGATCGTCGGGGGTCCCTTGACATTTACGCACTGAGCGGCCGAGGTGTCGGAGCTGGGGTTGTAGTTGGCGTCGCCGGAGTAGGACGCAGCGAAGCACCAGTACCCGACAGACGTCGGCTTGAAGGTCGCCGACGTGGCCGTCGACCTGTCATTCGCTCCCGGGGTGAGAACGATCGGCGTACCCACCCGAGTGCTGGTCGAGGTGCACGGGGCCGGCGCCGACAGCGGCGCACACCGGTAGAAGGTCACCTTCCCCGTGGGGCTGCCGCCAGAGGAGTTGCCGGTGACGACGGCGGCGTCGCTGGCCGTCTGCCCGAGCGTGATGGTCGAGTTGGTCGTGGCCGTGGTGGTGGCCGTCCGGGCGGTGGTCACGTCGAAGCACTCGTCGGTGGTGGTGTCGTTGCTGCCCGTGTAGTTGGTGTCGCCCGAGTAGACACTGGCGAAGCACCAGAAGCCCGTCGAGGTGGGCGTGAACGACACTGAGGTGGCCGAGGATGCGTGGTGGGCCCCTGGGGTCAGGGTCACTGCCGTACCCACCGGGTTGGCCGTCGAGGTGCACGGCGTCGCGGTCGGGGTCGGCCCGCACTCGTAGAAGGTCACGGTTCCGGTCGGGCTCCCGCCGGCGGTGACTCCGGTGACGGTTGTGGTGTCGGTAGTTCCATGGCCGAGCACGACATTGGCGTTGGTCGGCGCCGAGACGGCTGTCGAGGGGGCCGCGGTGACGTTGAAGCACTCGGCGACGAGGGTGTCCGAGCTGGGCTTGTAGTTGGTGTCGCCCGAGTAGGCGGCGCCGAAGCACCAGTACCCGGTGGACGTTGGCGCGAACGCCGCCGACGTGGCAATGGCCGTATCACCGGTGCTGCCGACGAGATTCACGGCCGTTCCGACCTTCTTGGTGGTGGCGGTACAGGCGGTGGGCGTCGGGGTCGGGCCGCACTCGTAGAAGGTCACTGTTCCAGTGGGTTTGCCACCGACCGAGTTGCCGGTGACCTTGGCCTTGTCGCTATCGGTACCGCCCAACACGATCGTCGAGGTGGTCGGTGTGGTCACGGTGGATGAGGCGATCGACCTCAGGTCGATGACCAAGGTCAGATTCTCGGACGCCGACCTGGCGAGGACTGCTCGAGTCGGACACCTTGACCACGAAGGGGAAATTGCCGCTCGTCGTCGTCGTCCCCGAAAGCACGCCCGTCGACGAGTTCAGGGTGATGCCCTTCGGAAGCGTTCCGGAGTGGACCCACGTGTAGGGCTTCGTCCCGCCCAGTGCGCCGATGGTGGTCGAGTAGGCGACACCTCTGGTCCCGTTGGGCAGCGACTTGGTGGCGATCGTCAGGGCTCCGGTGACATTGACACATTCGGCGGTGGCGGTGTCCGAACTCACCTTGTAGTTGACGTCTCCCGAGTAGTACGCGGCGAAGCACCATTCGCCCACCGACGTGGGGGTGAAGGACGCCGACGTGGCGGTGGCCTTCGCATTGGCGGCCGGGGTGAGGTTGACCGTTCCCAGCGAATTGGCCGTCGAGGTGCACGGAGCCGCCGAGGAGGTCGGACCGCACTCGTAGAAGGTCACCGTTCCGGTGGGGCTGCCGCCGGCGGCATTTCCGGTGACGTGGCCACATCGGTGCTGGCCTGTCCGAGGGTGATGGTCTTGTTGGACGGGGCGGTGGTGGTGGCAGAGGACGCCTTGGTCACGTTGAAGCACTCGGTGGTGGTGGTGTCGGAACTGGTCGTGTAGTTGGTGTCGCCCGAGTAGACCGCGGCGAAGCACCAGAAGCCCAACGCGTTCGGCCTGAACGATGCCGATGTCGCCGTGGAGGTGTTGTGGGCCGCGGCGGTGACGGTCACCGCGCTCCCCACAGGATGGGCGGTGGACGTGCAGTCGGTGGCCGTCGGTGTCGGCCCGCACTCGTAGAAGGTGACGTGTCCGGTGGGGCTGCCACCACCGGCGTTGCCGGTGACGGTCGCTCCGTCATGGGCGCTGGCTCCCAGCACCAGGGTCGAGGTGCTCGGCACGCTCGTGGTGGTGCTCGGGGCCATGGTCACGGCGAAGCACTCGTCCGAGCTGGTATCCGAGGTGCTGGCGTAGTTCGAGTCTCCCGAGTAGACGCCGGCGAAGCACCAGGTCCCGGCGGAGGTGGGGGTGAACGAAATCGATGACGCGGTGGCCGTGTCACCGGCCCCTGGGCTGACCCCCACCGGAGCTCCCACCGGGTCGGCGATCGAGGTGCACGGAGGCGCGCCCGACGTCGGCCCGCAGGCGTAGAAGGTGACGTGTCCGGTGGGGTTGCCCCCGGCGGCGTTGCCGGTGACGACCGCATTGTCGCTGTTGCTCTCGCCCAGCACGATGGTCGAGGAGGTCGGGGTGGTGGCGGTCGACGGGGTGATGGCGGTCACATCGAAGCACTCGTCGGCAGCTGGTGTCGGCACTGGCGTTGTAGTTGGTATCCCCCGAGTAGTCGGCGGCGAAGCACCAGGTACCGGTGGATGTGGGCGTGAACGAGTCCGACGTCGCCGTGGCCGTGTTGTTGGCCCCTGCGGTCAGGTTCGCCGGTGCTCCACCTGGTCGGCGGTCGAGGTGCAGGGAGGCGCACCCGAGGTCGGTCCACAGGCGTAGAAGGTCACGGTCCCGGTTGGGCTCCCGCCGGCGGCATTGCCGGTGACGGTTGCCCCGTCCGAGTTGCCGTTCCCCAACACCACGCTGCCGCTGGTCGGTGCGCTAACCGTCGAGGCGTTGGCCGCGGTCACGTCGAAGCAGCCGTCGGCAGTCGTGTCGGCACTGGCGCCGTAGTTGGTGTCGCCCGAGTAGTCAGCGGCGAAGCACCAGGTACCGGTGGAAGTGGGCGTGAACGAGTCCGACGTCGCGGTGGCCGTGTTGTTGGCCCCTGCGGTCAGGTTCGCCGGAGCTCCCACCTGGTCGGCAGTCGAGGTGCAGGGAGGCGCACCCGACGTCGGTCCACACACATAGAAGGTCACCGAACCGGTCGGGCTGCTGAACGTGGCGTCGCCGGTCACCGTGGCCGAGGCAGTAGTACTGGCACCCAACACGATGGTCGGGTCGGTCGGCGAGACAGAGGTCGACGACGTGTCGGCGGCATACGCCGACGTCGCCAGTCCGAGAATGCCCACCACGCTTCCGACCAGCGATGCGACGGCGACCAGGACGGCCAGCCGGAACGGTCGCCTCCGGGCCACGGCTGCCTGGGTCGCCGGCTCAACCTCGACAGCAACAGAACGGATGCTTCGCAGATAGTTCCTCATAGTTCCCCCAAGGGCATGGCACGACCGACGCACGTTCAACGTGAACTCTCCTCGTTCCGCCTTCCGTCCCCCATCGGGAGAACGGCCAAGTACTGGCATTCTGTTGGATCGACCCTGGGGCGTCAAGCGTCCGTTCGGTGAACTTCCGGCGGCCGGAACCCCCGCCGGTCACTTTTGCCCCTTGAGCTGGGGCAACACCGTTCACAACCGTTCCCGACGCCGGTCGGCCCAGCCCGGCGCGACAGCACCATTCATCCAGCCACCTCTCGTCTGGTTGCGGGTACGGTGGATCCCATGGAATGGTCGAGCTGGGCGGAAAGGCTGGAGAAGGCCCTCGGACCCGAGGGTGATTTCCCCTCCTTCTTCGCGCCCGGCGCGCTGTTCAGCGATCCGGTCAACGCACCCACGTCGGACCTCGCCGCCATCGAGGAGATGACCAAGGCATCGTTCCCCGACTGGCGCCAGGAGATCATCTCCGTGCACGGTGATGAGAACGGCGGCGCCTTCGAATGGATCGGCCGGGGTTCGCTGGGCGGCACCATTCCCATCGAGATCCATGGGTGCACGGCCGTCGATGTGGACGATGACGGCCTGGTCACCCGGTGGCGGGACTACTTCGACCTCAAGGACCTGGAGGACCAGATCGCGGCATCTCAGCCGCCACCCGGGCCCTAGCCGAGCCCGACGACACCGCCGACCTCCACGGCGAAAGGTCGAGCCCCGGGTAGCGCCCGGCCACTCCGGCCAGGGTCTCATCGGTCCAGAAGTCGTGGCCCGGTGGCGGAAACCCGAGGACGGCGAGCTGGCGCGGCTCGGCCTGCTCGACGAAGCGATGCCACTCCATCGAGAACCCCTTGAACGGCCACGCCTGGTATCCGCCCCACTCCACGGTGGCGGGTTTGAAGGACACGTGGAGCATGAAGCGGGCCCGGGCGGGATCGGTGAAATCGCTCGACCGGTGGTAGACGTCGGGCCGGTAGACGACGATCGAGCCCGCAGGTGCCGAGGCATCGGTGGGATCGTCGTAGAGATCGGCGAACTCGTCGAAGCTCAACGTGTGCTGCTCCACCGGGATCGACCGGGTCCGGGTCCGCGACACGAAGCGGGTGGCGCCGTTGTGGGGCCCCACGTCGTTCAGGTACACGAAGGTCTCCATCTGGTGGTAGCCGGCATCCGCCCTGGGCACTGTCAGGGTGTGGTTCGGGAAATCGGTATGGAGGAGCTGGTTGTAGTCCGATGGCTGGCCGGCGTACTTGGCGGTGACGATGGCCAGGTACATCCGCACATCGTCTGTACCCAGCAGGTCCTCGGCCAGCCCGATCATCTCCTCGCTCACCACCAGGCGGTTGAGCGAGCGGCTCCGGAACGGGAACTCCGGCCAGGACGCGTCCCAGGTCCGCCAGCGTTCGGTCGGGTCACCGGGGCGGGCCGAGGCCATCTCCTCGGCGCTCGGAAAGAGCTTGGCCACCGCAGCCTGCGCCGATTCCAGTTGGTCCGGGGGCACCACCCGCTCGAGGACGCACCACCCGTCCTCCTCCCAGGAACGCCGCTGCTCGGACGTCATCACACCGCTCACCCGCCAAGAGTACCGGGGAGCCGACGCACCGGCCGTGCCCGAAGCGTGGCCACAGCCGGGTCCGGACGGGTGGTGCGGACGGGGCTAGGCCGGACGGTGGCCGGTCACGACACCGGTCCGTGAGCGGCGGATCCCACGAGCTCGTCGTAGTCACGCAACCTTCCGGCCAGCGCGCCCATGATGCCGAGGGCGAAGGTCGACGACTCGTGCACCAGGAAGAGGAAGAGGCCCCGGTCGATCTCGGCCAACGTCGTCTCGGCCGTGGCGATGGCGGTGAGGTTCCGGGGGAGTTGGTCGATCAGGGCCCGTTCACCGAACACGTCGTTGGGCCCGAGGGTGGCGGAGCCACCAGCTCGATGGCGATCCCGTCGGGATCGCGCAACTGCAACGAAGGATTCCCATTCTCCAGCACCACGCCCTGATGATCGATGCCGATGTCGACCAGGTGATCGGCCCACTCGTGGAGGGCGTCGCCGTCGGGCACCGCGAAGGCCAGGTGGTCGAGGCGTGGTCCGCCGACCCCGACCGAGCCGGTGCCGACCTGGTCGTGCCGATCGGCACGCGCCGCGGTCGGTCCGGGGGTGAGGACGACCACCAGCTTCGACATCCGGTGACGAAGGGCGACGTAGCCGATGTCGGCATCCTCGGCGTAGGGCTCGAGGCCGAGCGCGGCCACATACCACCTGGCGCTGGCGGGCACGTCGCTGACCAGCAGCTGAATGTGCGAAAGGCCGGTCAGCGGGGCGCTCGTCGGGGATGCGTCAGCCGTCGTCATGATGCCTCACGCTCCCATGTCTACTTGACGATGGTGCCGCGTCCACCCGCACCTCGCCGGTGTGGCGTCGATGGGTCGACCGGGGCACGTCGTCGTACCGGACAGGGCGAGGCGGTCCCGTGGGTCGCCGTTTCGCGGGTCGGTGATGGCTATCATTCGGGATGATCGGGCGGAGCTCAACGGACCTTCGCCGCACGCTGGGCGCGGCCGGCCGTCTGTGGGCGTCACCGGCACACCACGAGGTCTGCGACGAGTGGTGGCTGTCCTGCAGCGGCCAGCGGAACGTGAATTACAACGTGGCCTTCTCGCAGTCGTCGAGTCCGTCCGTGCTCGTCGAGCACTGTCTCCAACCGCTGCTCGACCTCGGCCGTACCGGCCATCATCATGCTGGCTGGAGCAGGGCTGGCCACCGCCCAGACCCTGTCCGAGGCCGGATGGGTGACCGTGGGTGCCTTGCCCCTGATGACGTTGACGACCCGGAACGGTTCCGGCGGCGACGAGTCCGACATCCGCCGCCTGTCGGCTGACGATCTCCCGGGCGCCAGAGAGCTCCTGTCCGACACCTACGGGCTCGATGACGCCTCGGCGATGGCGGCCGTGCCCGACGCCCTGGTCGACGACGACGGCCTGGGGGCCTGGGGGGTGTTCGACGGGCAGCAGCTGGCATCGTGTTTCACCGGCATCGTCGAAGACGGGCTCTTCGTCGTGTGGTCGATGGCCACCCGGCGCGACTGCCAGGGCCATGGCTACGGGCACCGGCTCCTCCATTCCGTGCTGGGCCATCAGCTCGAGCGGGGCGTCGACGGTTCGTTGCTGCAGTCGTCAGTGGTCGGGCAGAGGCTCTATCTGGGACTGGGCTACACGGTGGTCGAATACTGGCAGCTCTGGTCGCGGCCCCGGTGGGTCATGGCCAACGCCTGAGCACCGGCTCGGCGCCAGGGGTCACCCCGGCGATTGGGCCGGGCTGGCGGGGCGGAGCCCGTGCAGGCCGGCATCGGCCAGGAGCCGTCGCTCGTCCAGCTTGCTCGACGGGGTGAGCGGAAGGCTCTCGACCAGCTCGACCCGATCGGGCAGCATCGAGTCGGGGAGCCGCTCCCCGGCAGCACGCCGGAGATCGAGTGCCGAGACCATCCCGTCGGCGACCACGAAGGCGACGATACCGGTCTGGCCGTCGTCGTCGTAGGCCACACACGCCGCCGCCGACACCCCGGACAGACCGCTCATGGCGTCGCCCAGTTCGACGAGCGAGATTCGTATCCCGAGGCGCTTGATCACCCGGTCGGCGCGGTCCACGTACACGTAGTTGCCGTCATCTCCGCGGTAGACGAGGTCGCCGGTGCGGTAGACCGTCTCCCCTCCGACCACGTCGGTCCGCAGTACGTCAGCGGTCAACTCGGTTGCGCCCCAGTAGCCGTCCATCAGCTGGCTGCCGCCGATGTACAGCTCCCCGACACGGTTCGTCGAGTCGACGAGGCGGCCTTCGTCGTCGACGACATGGAACGTCACGCCCGGGTGGGGTTGCCCGATGGACACCGTCCCGTCGGCAATCGTCTCGGGCGTGACTCTGACGTGGGTCACCGCGATGGTCGTCTCGGTGGGGCCGTAACGGTTGAAGACCTCGACGTCGGGCGCCGCGTCCCACAGGGCACGGACATCGGTGGCCGCGCAGGCCTCGCCACCGAGCGCCACCAGAAGCGAAGTCCCGGCCAGCTCGGTCGATCTGAGGGCTGGACAGCAACAGACGCAGGTAGCTGGGCGAGAAGCCCGTGTAGGTGATCGGCTTCGCGGGTGACCGCATTGAAGAAGGTCCGCGGGAACAGCAGGGCCTCCCGCGGCCGGATGACCACGGCCCCGCCGGAGAACAGGGTGGGGAACAGCGTGCCGAAGGACCCGTCGAAGTGGAACGGGGACACGCACAGCGTGCGGGTGGCGGCGCTGCAGACCGAGGGCGTCGGCGGTGGCGGCGACTGCGGCGGCGAACGCACGGTTGCCGATGAGCACTCCCTTGGGGGTGCCGGTGGTGCCCGACGTGTAGATGGCGTAGGCCACCCGATCGGTGATCCGGTCCGGCGCCGGGGGCTCCCCTTCGACTGCACGCAGGGCCGAGATCCGCACCCACCGTCCCGGCTCGAAGGACGGCGAAGTCTCGGCGTCGGCGTCCCCCTCCTCGTCGGAGGTGACGACGGTGGCCGGTGCACAGTCGGCGAGGATGGCGTCCAGCCTGGCCGCAGGATCGGTCACGGCCAGCGGGACGAAGATGGCCCCGATCCACAGGCAGGCCAATGCGGCCACCACGAAGTCCACGGAGTTGGGGAGGTGGAGGGCGACCCGGTCGCCGGGCACGACACCGCGGGCCTCGAGACCGGCCGCCACCCGGGCGGCGTCGGAGCGGAGCTCACCGTAGGTCAGGTCCGTCTCCAGATCCTTGACCGCCGGTCGCTCGGGCCCGGAGTCGGCGTGGTCCAGGATGGCCCACAGGACGTCCGGCGCCGTCAACCCCGGTCCCTGGTCGGGTCGGATCGGACGCCGCGGACCAGTTCCCCGGGCAGCTCGCCGGTATGGACCCCGTCCTCGAAGGTCACCGCTCCCCGCTTCAACGTCCAGCGGTAGCCCGTGGCCTCCTGCAGGAGCCGCCGTCCACCGGCGGGCAGGTCGGCGGTGATCTCCGGTGGTGCGCACTCGAGCCGGTCCAGGTCGATGACGTTGAGATCGGCCACATAGCCGGGAGCCGACCACGCCCCGGTCGAGCCACCCGAAGTGCGCGGCCGGCCGCCGGCTGATCTGGTGGACCACCGACTCGACGGGTATCCCGTCGTCCTCCCGGCGGTCGCGGGCCCACAGGGACAGGTAGGTGGTGGTCATGCTCCCGTCGCAGATCTGTCCGCAGTGGGCGCCGGCGTCGGACAGGCCGAACATGGCCACCGGTGACGTGATCATCTCGTGGACGGCATCGAGATTCCCGTGGGCGAAGTTGAACATGGGGGTGTAGATGAGCTGGTGGCCGCTCGCGCTGCAGCTGGACGTCATAGGCGTACTCGGCCGGATCGACGCCGGCCCGCCGGGCCATCGCGCCCAGCGAGCGGCTGCTGTCCAGGTTGTAGTCGACCGGGTCGTCGAGGACGTACATCTCGTCGAAGCGGCCGAAGAAGGCGTAGCCGGCGAAGGCGTCGGGCCCCGAGGTCAGCTGGGCGTGGCCGTCGAGGATCCGCCGCCGCCGCTCCGGATCGCGCAGGGCGGCCACCCGCTCGTCGAGCGGGAGTCCGGCGATCTTGAGGTACGCCCGCGCCGGGGTGAAGACATTGGCCGAGGCCTGCAGCCCGAGCAGGACCCCGATGGGCCGGGGTGCCACCTGGGCCTTGACGTCGAGACCCTCGGCCTGGAGGTTCACGGCCAGTGCCATCAGGTCGCGCCAGCGCTCGGGCGCGGCCATGTCCTGTTGCACGGTGTAGCTGACCGGGCGCCGGCTGGCCCGGGCGAACGCGGTGACCAGTTCGAACTCGGACCGGGCGAACTCGTCGTCGGTGGTGCGGTAGCTGTCCGACAGGAACTGGAAGACGCCGCTGGTCGCGCCCGCGCAGGACCGAGGCCAGGGCCAGCAGCTCGGGCTCCCGGGCCCGCAGCGTGCCCAGGTTCTCCCCCGTGCTGGTGCGGTGGCGCTCCGTCCGCGAGGTCGAGACGCCGACCGCACCGGCGTCGAGCCCCTGCTCGAGCAGCTTGGCCATCTGCTCGAGCTCGCCGTCATCGGGATGCTCGGTGGGGTCGGCGCCCCGGTCCCCCATGACGAAGGCGCGCAGCGCGGCGTGAGGGACATGGGTGCCGACATCGATCGTCCGGGGCTGGCGGTCGAGGGCGTCGAGGTACTCGGGGAAGGATCCCCAGTCCCAACGCAGCCCTTCGTGCAGCGCCGTCCCGGGGATGTCCTCGACGCCCTCCATCATCTCGATCAGCCACTGGTGTCGGTCGGGCGCCACCGGGGCGAAGCCGACGCCGCAATTCCCCATGGCCACGGTGGTGACCCCGTGGTGCGACGAGGGTGCGAGGAACGGGATCCCACGTCGCCTGGCCGTCGTAGTGGGTATGGGGATCGACGAATCCGGGAGTGACCAGCAGACCGTCGGCGTCGATCTCCCGGCGACCCCGTCCGACGTCGTCACCCACCTCGGTGATCCGGTCCCCCACGATGGCGACGTCGGCCCGGCGCCGCGGGGCCCCGGTGCCGTCGGCCACGGTCCCGTTTCGGATCACCAGATCGGCGGTCATGGCGTCCCTCCGCCCGGTCAGCCGGCCAGGGTCCAGCGCCGCAGTGACTTGCGGGCCCCGGACAGCTCGTCGAACTGGTCGTCGGTCAGGACGAGCTGTGCGGCACCGCAGTTCTCCTCGAGGTGCTCGACCGACGAGGTGCCCGGAATGGGCAGCATCACCGGCGAGCGGCGCAGCAGCCAGGCCAGGCACACCTGGGAGATGGTGGCCCCCGACGCCTGGGCCACCTGGTCGATGGGGCCGCCCGGCCGGGACAGCTTCCCGCTGGCCAGGGGGAACCACGGGATGAAGCCGATACCCAGCTGTTCGCAGTGGTCGACGACGTCGTCGGCGCCCCGGAAGGCGATGTTGTACTGGTTCTGCACGCTGACCACCGGCACGATCCTGCCGGGCCGCGTCCAGCTGGTCCACGCCGACCTCGGACAGCCCCACCTCAGCCACCTTCCCGGCGTCGCGGAGCTCCTTCAGGACACCGAACTGGTCGTCGGCGGGGACGTCGGGGTCGACGCGGTGGAGCTGGAAGAGATCGATCCGATCCACACCCAGGCGGCGGAGGCTCCCCTCGCACTGCTGGCGCAGGTAGTCGGGGCGACCGCAGGCGACCCACTCCCCCGGGCCCGGTCGGGTGAGCCCGGCCTTGGTGGCGATTCTGACCTGCTCGGGATAGGGGTGGAGTGCCTCCCGGATCAGGTCCTCGGCCACATTGGGGCCGTAGGAGTCGGCCGTATCGATCAGGTCGACGCCCAATTCGACGGCCCGGCGCAGCACCCGGATGGCGCCGTCATGATCCGCGGGCGGCCCCCATACCCCGGGGCCGGTGAGCTGCATCGCCCCGAACCCAAGGCGGTGCACGGTGAGGGTGCCCAACGGGAGCGTCCCAGCGTCGTCGACCATCGTCCTCATTTCCTTCTCTCTGCTGCTGCGGTGACTCGTTGCAATTACGAAGGTCCAGACCTGGGCGTCCCACAAGCTTACCCGCCGGCCTGGCCAAACGGACGTAAATGCTTGTCCTGGCCCACAACGGCGGCGTACCGTGGTGGAGCGGCGATGCCGAGTAAGGGGCCGGCGTGAGCATGAAATTACGGTGTCCATTCCTCGTGATGAGCTCGGCCATTCGACGCCGAGCTCCCTTCGTTCGCCCTCCCACGGGCCGATGATCGAGTTCGCCATCGTCGGGCTCGGCGCCTGGGGGTTGTGCGTGCTCGAGCGGACCGTGGTCCGGGCCCGGCACTCGAGCGCCCCCATCCGGGTGCACCTGGTCGAGCCCGGCCAACTGGGCGGCGGCGTCTACTCGGCCAGCCAACCCGACTACCTGGTCCTCAACAACGCGTGCGGGCAGCTGTCCCTCTACGCGTCCCCGAACAGCGAGGAGCACCCTCCCTACGCCGTCGGCCTCTACGAATGGGCGGTCGTGCGGGGCTTCCGCTGGGTGGGCCACGAGTGCCGGATCGGCACCGAGGGCGAGCCCATCCGGCCCACCGACTACCTTCCCCGCCGTCTCATGGGCGAGTACCTGGCCTGGTTCTACGACACCCTGGTGGCCGACGCCCCCGACAACCTCGAGATCGTCCGGCACTACGCCGCCGCCGTCGACATCTCACCCGAGATCGGTGGACGCGAGGCGGTGGTGCTCGACAGCGGCACGACCCTCTCCGTCGACCACGTGGTGCTGACCTCCGGCCACACCTTCAACGCCGAGCAGCCCGGACCGATCGGGGGCCGTGCGCTACCTGCGGCCATATCCGGTCGAATACTTCGACGAGCCCATCCCGCCGGGCGCACCGGTGGCCGTCGCCGGCATGGGCCTGGTGGGGTTCGACGTGCTGACCGCGCTCACCGTCGGGAGGGGCGGGACCTACGAGCCCATGGGCTCGAGGAAGCGCTACGTCCCGAGCGGTCGGGAGCCGGTCATCCACCTGTACTCACGCTCGGGCGTGCCCTACTGCGCCAAATCCGCCCACGGCGTCGACCCCTACGGTGCCTACCGGCCGGTGGTGTGCACGCCCGAGGAGTTCGCCGAGCTGACCCACCCCGGCGGTTCGCCCATCCGCCGGCAGGTCGACTTCCGGAACGAACTGCTCCCGCTCCTGTTCGCCGAGATGCAGGCCCGCTACTACACCCATGCCGCATACCTGAAGGGCGGCGTCGAGGAATCCTCCACGGCACGCGACCTCCTGCGCTCGGCCTGGCTCGACGGCGATTTCGAGAACGCCGTACAGAAGCTGGGGCTGCTGTACGGGCCCTTCGATCCCACCACCCAGATCTTCGCCGGTGTCGGCCGCCACTACACCTCGGGCCGCGACTACCAGGCCCAGGTCTACGAAATGATCGAGATCGACCTGGACGAGGCGCTGGCCGAAGGGGGCAGCCCGGTCAAGGCGGCCCAGGAGGTGCTCAGGATCCTCCGCGACCAGTTGCGCTCGGTCATCGAGTTCGGCGGGCTGTCCCTCGAGTCCTACATCGACTTCCAGTCGAATGTGCGGGGACGGATCAACCGGCTCGAAGCCGGTCCCCCGCCGCTGCGGTCCCAGCAGCTCCTCGCCCTCCTCGACGCCGGTGTGGTCCGGATCGAACTGGGGCCGGACCCCGAGCTCACCGCGCTGGACGACGGTTCGGTGATCCTCCGCTCGACCCAGCTCGACCAGGCCAACGAGGTCACGGTCAACGGCGTCGTGCGCGGGCACCTCGACCTCCCGTCACTGGCCCGGTCGAACTCGCCCCTGCTCAGCCGCCTCTACGCCATGGGACGGCTGACCCAGCTCAGCTACGGGGACACCGCAGTGGGCAGTGTGGCCATCAGTGAGGACTTCCACCCCTATGACGCCGAGGGACGCCTCCAGCCGAACCTGTCACTGCTCGGGGTGCTGACCGAAGGGGTCCGCTACTTCACCCACTACCTTCCCTCACCCCGCAGCCGTCTGCGGGCCGTCCTCGACGCTCAGGAGTGCGTGGAGGGGATCATCGGCTGAGCTCCCCGGCCGGCCCGGTCAGGCGGTGGCCAGCGACAGCGCCTGATCGATGTCGGCGATCAGGTCGTCCACGTGCTCCAGGCCGATCGACAGACGGATCGTCTCGGGTCGGATGCCGGCGGCGATGAGCTCGCGGTCGGAGAGTTGGCGATGGGTCGTCGAGGCCGGATGGATGGCCAGCGACTTGGCGTCACCGAGGTTGAGCAGCCGTTTGAACAGCTGCAGGGAATCGAAGAAGGCCAGTCCCGCCTCGTAGCCCCCGATCGCCCCGAAGGTGATGATGGACGGCACCCGGCCGTGGAGGTAGCGCTGCATCAGGTCGAAGTGGGGGTGGTCGGGGAAGCCGGCGAAGCTGACCCACTCGACGCGAGGATCGGCCTCCAGGTAGGCGGCGATCGCTCTGGCGTTGGCTTCGTGGCGGTCGAGGCGGACCGCCATCGTCTCCAGCCCCTGCAGGAGCAGGAAGGCGTTGAACGGGGACAGGGTGGCGCCGGTGTTCCGGAGCTGGATGGAACGGGCCCGCACGGTGAAGGGCCGCTCGGGGAAGTCACGGGCGAACACCACCCCGTGGAACGCCGGGTCCGGCTCGTTGAACATCGGGAAACGGTCGGCATGCTCGGTCCACGGGAACCGGCCGCCGTCGACGATGGCTCCCCCGGTGGTCGTGCCGTGGCCACCGACGAACTTGGTCAGCGAGTGCACGACCACGTCGGCTCCGTGCTCGAACGGTTTCAGCATCATCGGGGTGGCGACGGTGTTGTCCACGATGAGGGGCACCCCGGACCGCGTGGGCGACGTCGGCCACCGCCTCGAGGTCCACCACGTTGCCGGCCGGGTTCCCGATCGTCTCGCAGAACACGGCGAAGGTGTCGTCGTCGATCAGGGCTCCGATCGACTCGGCCCGGTCGTCGACGGCGAAGCGGGCCTCGATCCCGAGCGTGGGCAGGACGTGGGCGAAGTAGGTGAACGTGGCCCCGTACAGCTGGGGGGCCACCACGAAGTTGGTCCCGGCCCGGGCCACCGTCAGGATCGAATAACTCACAGCCGCCATTCCCGAGGCCAGCACCAGCCCGGCCGTCCCTCCCTCGAGGGCGGCGATCCGCTTCTCGAGGACGTCGTTGGTCGGGTTGTTGATCCGGTTGTAGTGGAATCCCGGCGTCTCCAGGTCCAGCACCGCCCCGGCGTGCTCGGCATCGATGAAATCGTGGGCCACCGTCTGGTAGATGGGCACGGCAACCGCCCGGGTGCCATCGGCGCTGTAGCCGCCGTGGATGGCGATGGTCTCGTCGTGCATGCGCCTCAGCTGCTCCTCTTCGTCACTCCGGCCATCCAGTTGGCGTACAGCCCGGTGGCCGTGGCCCGCCACGGCCAGTCGGCCCTGGCCCCCATCTCCTCGAAGGGGAACGACTCGACGAGCGACGGGGCACGCTCGCCCCCGACGATCCGCTCGTGCAGGGTGCGGAGTTCTTCCCAGTCGCCGGGGGCCACGCAGTGAAGGGGGAGGCGGGGCACATCGTCACGCTCGCCGAGCACGTATCTCCTTGCGTCGCGGTGGTACTCACGGAGCAGGCTGGAAGGATCGTACTCGGGGTGACCCTGGACGAGTACGACCTCAGAGCCCGCAGTGGCCTTGGTGATCACGCTCCAACCGACGACGTCCGATTCGAGTGCCACCTCGTAGCCGGCCGCCAGCACCTGGTCGACGGCGACGGTGTTGAGCCTCGAGTGCGGGAGGACGATGTCGGAGCCGAGGCCTTCGGCCAGCGGGTGGGAACGGGCCTGCTGGGGGAAGACGCCGGTGCACTTGGCCTCCAGCGTCGTCCGCTCGATTCCGTCGAACACGGCCAGGGCGGCGTGGGCCGACAGGCAGGACAACAGCATGGAGCGGACCTGCCCCCGGCCCCACGACAACAGACCGGCCAGGTCGTCCCAGTAGGGCTCGTCCTCGATGTGCGCGGCCAACGGGATTCGATCCGGTCACGATGAGCAGATCCGGCGCCTGGTCCCGGATCGTCCCGAAGGGCAGGTAGTCGGCGGCGATCCGTGCCGCCGTCCGTTCGGCCCTCGGGATGCCCTCCATGGTGTAGCGCCTCACCTCGACCGTCTCGCAACCCGATCCGGCATCGAGCAGATCCAGGTACTGCCGCTCGGTGGCGTCGAAGGCGCCGTCGGGCATGTTGTTGACGAAGGCGCACGACCAGCGGGCCGGCCCGGGCTCGTCGGGCGGGCCACCCGGGTCCGAATCCCGGGCCCCGGACAGCCGCACGGTCATTAGTGCCTCACGTCGGCGTAGGTAACCGTGACCTCGTTGTGAAGGAGTCGGTAGACCGCCTGCAGCTCGTCGTAGTCAGCAGTCGAACCGACGACGGCCATGATGTGGGTCCGCGAACCGTCCCGCCAGTCGAGATCGGCGCCGGGCCCCTGATGCACACTGATGGTGTCCACCCTCGGGTGGTCGCTCACCCTCTCCACGCCCTCGATGGTGGCCACCGTGGCCGAGACGGCGGGCGGCTGCAGGAAGAATCGGTAACCGATCCGCTCGGTGGTCACCGGTCCGTCGATCCGGATGTCCTCGCCGAGCGCCACCCGAAGGGTCAGCTCGAGCAGCGGGATGCCCGCCGCCCGCTCGAGCATCTCGGGCACCCCGCCACCCACCCGACCGTTCACCTCGATGATCCGGGGGCCGTCAGGGGTGAACTTGACCTCGGTGTGGAGACAGCCGGTCCGGACATCGAGTGCTTCGATGGCCGCCGTGGCCAGCGCCAGTACCTGCTGCTGTTCGGCGTCGTCGAGAGCCGCCGGGATGAAGAAGCCGGTCTCCCGGAAGTTCTCGGCCAGTGGGAACCGGCCGGTGAGGGCCAGGTGGCTGATCTGGCCGGCGGCCACGACGCTCTCCACCGAGACGTAGGCGGCATAGTCGCTGTCCACCCGGGCCGGGTCGTCGGCCAGGTACCCCTCGAGAACCATCTCCGGACGGCCGGGTCCCAGCGCATCGAGAAGACGGGCCAGCTCCACCCGGTCACGGGCGAGGAAGGTGTAGCGGCTCCCCTGAGCCGACCTCGGCTTGAGGATCGCCGGCCAGCCCACCTCGGACTCGATGTCGGCCAGCGACGGCTCGGCCTGGTCGGGAGCGATCACCTGACAGGCGGGCATGGGCAGCCCGGCGTCGGCCAGGACCTGCCGCTGGCGGGACTTGTCGGTGAGCGCGGCCGCCGTCGACGCCGTGTGGAAGGGGAGGTCGAGGGCGGCGGCCACCCCCGCGTACCCGACCATGCCGGCATCGAGATAGGTGGCCAACCCGTCGGGCTCGTAGGCGGACAGGGCCTTGGTCATCCGTTCGACGTCGAGCCCGCTCACGTCGACCACCGGACCGAACCGGTTCAGCAGGTCGGCCATCTCGCCCATCTGCGGGATCGATCCGTCGATCATCCACAGCAGGTCGCACACGCCCGCGGCCGATTCGGCCAGCTGCATGACAGGCACGCAGCGGGGCCCGTACCCGACGGCGACGAGTGGCCGCCTCCGGTTGGATTGGGAAGGATCCATGCCCCTGGCCACCTGCTAGATGTTAGCGTCTAACTGGGCCTTCACCTGATGTATGGCGTGGGAATCGGCTGTCGGCCGCACGCGCCGCACAGCCGGATGGGGCCCGATCGACCATAGAGGAGCAGCCGGGCATGCCAGTCGAGATCATCGGGATGGTGGGGACGAGGGACGCCTCGGAGATCAAGGGGCCGTTGGTCGACGGACCGGTCGTCGACTGGATGGACGGCCCGGTCATCGACCCCGGCTACCTCGTCGAGATCTCCCGGGCCCACGACGTGGGCGGGTTCGACCGGGTGCTCGTCGGCTATGGCGCCGTGGCCCCGGAGGGATGGGCGGTGGCCGCCACCGTGCTGCAGAGCACCGAACGCCTCGGGGTACTGGTGGCCCATCGCCCGGGCATCGTGCAGCCGCACTTCCTGGCCCGCATGGCGGCCACGCTGGACCACCTCACCGGAGGCGGGAGGATCGCCATCCATTTCATCACCGGCGGCGACGAGGCCGATCAGCGCCGGGAAGGGGACTTCGTCCCCCATGACGCCCGGTACGCCCGGACCGGCGAGACCATGTCGATCGTCCGCCGCATCTTCACCGAGGACGCCCCCTTCGACTTCGACGGCGAGTGCTTCCGCTACGAGGGGGCGTTCAGTTCGGTGAAGCCGGTGACGCCGGGCGGGATCCCGCTCTACTTTGCCGGCGCCTCGGGCCCGGCCATCGAAGTCGGGGCGGCGCACGCCGACGTCTATGCCTTCTGGGGTGAGCCGCGGGCGGCGGTGGCGGCCCGCATGGAGGCCATCGGGCAGGCGGCGGCCGAGCGGGGTCGGACTCTCCGCTACAGCCTCTCCCTGCGGCCGATCCTCGGGGACACCGAGGAGGAGGCGTGGGAGAAGGCCGAATGGATCGCCACCACCACGGCCGAGCGGATCGCACTGGCCAAGGAGCGGATGGCCGGTCACAAGGAGGACTACCGGGGTCTGGGCGGCGCCAAGAACGCCACCTTCTCGGTCGACCGCGACACCGGGGGAACCTCATCGGTGGGCCGCAAGCGGCTGATCGAGATGTCCACCGACCGCGATGTCTACGACGAGCGCCTGTGGATGAAGGTGGCCAATCTCACCGGCGCCGCCGGAAACTCCACCGCCCTGGTGGGTACGCCCGAACAGGTGGCCGAAGCCATGCTCCGCTACTACGACCTCGGGATCTCGACCTTGTTGCTCAAGGGCTTCGATCCACTGCTGGACGCCATCGACTTCGGGGAACGCCTGATCCCGTTGGTTCGGGCAGGAGCCGAGCAAAGGGACGCGGCCGCCGTCCGCTGATCGGTCCCCGGGCGGACGCGCCCGTCCGTCGGAGGGTGTGCCGCCGACCGGATGCGAGATGCGGGCGGTAGGGTTCGAAGCGTGAGCGGCACGGACGATTCGATGGACCTCGAACTGGCCGCAGCGTCGCTGCGGGCCGACGGCACCGACGTGCGCATCCTGGTGAAGGTCCTCGCCGACCAGCTGGCCGAAGCCCTCGGGTCGAACCTCGAGGTGAAGCGCTCGGGCGGGAGGTTCAAGAAGTCAGACGAGATCCGGTCGATCCGGATCACCGTCGAGGACGACCAATTCGATGCCGAGGTGGACGGGAACACGCTCCGCTGCACCATCGGACATTCGTCGGGCGGCATCCGCATCCGGAGCGAGAAGGTGGGTGTGGACGACTGGTTGAGCCGGCTGCTCGGCGCCCTGAAAGCCGAAGCGGCCCACAGCCAGGCAGTTCGCCAGGCGCTCGAGAGCATGGTCATCGGAGGCACCACATGACTGACCCACCGCAGGACCTTCCCAAGGAGGCCGGCCACCGGCTCGAGGAACTCGAGCACGGCCTGTTCACCTCCGACCTGTCGGTGAACGAGTTCCTGTTGATCAAGGAGGTCGGCTTCCATCCTCTCGGGTTCGTGATGGGCTCGTCGATCTACCACACCGGCATCCAGACCCGGAAGTGGGGGCAGAGCCAGGAGCTCACCAAACTGACCGGCGCCATGTACGAAGCCCGGGAGCTGGCCATGAACCGCATGGAGGAGGAGGCGGCCGAGCTCGGGGCCGACGGTGTGGTCGGCGTGCGGCTCGACGTCAACTACTACGAGTGGGGCAAGGACGCGGCCGAGTTCATCGCCGTGGGCACCGCGGTCAAGGCCGAGAGCGGAGTGTCCCACCAGAACAAGCTCGGGAAGCCGTTCACCTCCGACCTGTCGGGCCAGGACTTCTGGACGCTCATGCAGACCGGTTACCTGCCCCAGGGTCTGGTCATGGGCACCTGCGTCTATCACATCGCCCATCGTGGGCTCGGGCAGACCCTCGGGTCGGCCGGCCAGAACGTGGAGCTGCCCAACTTCACCCAGGCGCTCTACGAGGCGCGGGAGCTGGCCATGACCCGGATGCAGGACGAGGCCACCCGGTTGGACGCGTCCGGCATCGTCGGGGTCCGGCTCGAGGAGAAATCACACCAGTGGGGCAGTCACACCATCGAGTTCCTCTCCTTGGGGACGGCGGTCACCAAGACCTCCGACTCGGTGACCCTGCCCAAGCCCACCACCATCATCTCGCTCGACAACTGATGGCCGGCGCCCCGGGCGACCTCCCCGAAGCCGCCACCCGACGCTTCGCCGAGGGCGCCTTCACCTCGGGCCTGACCGTGCCCGATTTCGCCGCCTGCCTGCAGATGGGGCTGGAGCCGGTCGGCTTCGTCCAGGGGTTCTGCGTCATGCAGTGGCAGTGGTACGGCCTCGGATCCCCCTACGGGACCTTCGGGAATCCCTTCCAGGGAGGGACCAGCGGCTACTCGGAGACCTGGCAGTGCCCCCACGGGTTCGTCTCGGCCGAGCACCGGGGCTGGGGCCAGAACTACGAGCAGTCGTGGATCGAGGACGCGTGGCAGCAGGGGTTCAGGTCGGCCTACGACCGGATGATCGAGGAGGCGTCCTCGGTGGGCGCCCACGGCGTCGTGGGACTGGTGGACGCGTCGGAACGCCTCGAGCGACATGGGGGTGCTCGAGTTCCGTGTGCAGGGCACCGCGGTGCGGGTGCAGGACGCCGCCCCTCCCGCGGACGGGCGGCCGTGGACGACCTATCTGGCCGGCCAGCGGCTGGCCAAGTCGATCGAGGCCGGGTACGCGCCCGTCTCCATCGCCGCCACCGTGGCTTCGGTCCGGGTCTGGGCCTACTGCGTGACCGAGTACCTGAGCGAGGGGACCACGGCCACGTGGGGATACCAGGCCGGCGCAGCAGAGATCGAACAGATGTCCAAGGCCCACATGGCCGTGCGCCGCCTGGCCCGCCAGCAGGTGCGCGTGCAGCTCGGCGACGACTCGCTCCACGGTGCCTCGATGATCACCACCGAGCGGGAGCTGGGCCAGGGCGACGCCGAGCTCCAGTGCATCCTGCGGGGGAACCGGGTACGCCGGTTCAAGAAATTCGACCCGTTGCCAGCGCCACGACCCACGGTGCGCATGCTGTGAGCGAGGATCCGACGCTCGGGCCGGGCCGAACCCGTCGATCTCCGGCAGGAGATGCGCGACGCCGCCGAGTTCCTGAGCCGTTCGGGACCCGCCCCGGCCGCACCGACGTCGGTCCACCGGGCCTCGAGGACATCGGACCTGTCCATCGACGAGGAGCTCGCCCTCCACTCGATCGGGTGGGAGCCGGTCCACCTGGTCTGCGGAGCCTCGCTCTACTCGATCCCCACCGGGGTGTGGAACTGGGGGCAGGGGGAGATCACCTGGGCCTCGAACGCCTATGCGCAGGCCTTCGCCGCAGCCGGCGACCGCATCCACGAGGAGTGCACGAAAATGGGAGGCCGGGGCGTGGTCGGCGTACATGTCGAGGCGGTGGTCCAGCGGCATCATGTGGACGTCAACCTGGTGGGTACTGCGGTCCGTCCGGTCGGCTCCAGCGGGCTGTCCGCCGATCCCGTCTTCGTCTCCGACCTCTCCGGTCGCGACTTCGCCCTCCTGCACACCGCGGGATGGGTACCGCTGGGTCTGGCGGTGGGGGCCAGCTTCGTCTATGCCCCCCGGCGAACTGCGGGGGTGGCCATCAAGCAGAAGGGCCAGAACGTCGAGCTGACCAACTTCACCGAGGCCATGTACTCGGCCCGGGAGTCGGCCATGGAGCGGATGCAGCACACCGCCCTGGGCATGGGTGGGACCGGTGTCGTCGAGGTCAAGGTCGAAGAGGGCCCGATGGGATTCGCCGGCCATGCGGTGGGCTTCACCACCTACGGGACGGTCGTGCGTTCGGCCGGCGAGCACCGGAAGCTGCAGCCACTGGTGATCCTCCCCCTCGACGACCCCGTGGTGGCCTTCGACGCCTCGTCTCTGAGCGGGGGCTGAGCAGGTCTCAAGGTCCGTCGGGGGTGGTCCACTCGGCGAGCTCGATGGTGACGTCGCCGGGCCCGACCAGAAAGACGAGTCGCCGATCGTGGAACTCCATGATCTCGTTGCGGGTCCGCACGCCGGCGGCCGCCAGCGCGGCCAGCGTTCCGTCGAGGTCCTCGACGGAGAAGCACACGTGGTTGAACCCCAGCCGGGCCAGATCGGCCTGGTCGGAGACGGCGGCCAATCGGGGGTGGTGGAACCGGAGGAGCTGGACCTCCTGATGGGTGGCCGCCCCGGTCAGGACCATGGTGACGTGGTCGGCCTCCCAGTCGGGTATGCCCATATAGCGGGACATGACCTCACCGGACACGACGGTGGCCGCGGTTTCCTCGAACCCGAGCAACCCGAAGAATCGCCTGGCCTCGTCGAGGTCGGCCACGGCGATGGTGACATGGTCGAATCCGCTGTGCATCGACCTCCCCTCGGTCATGGCCCGCTCCGTCGGGCCCGGCTCGACACTATCGATCGGCCGGACTGTCGGCTCGACCGGTCCGGCGCCGCCGGAGCCACCAGCCCAGCCAGGCGGTGGCACCGATGACCGCCAGACCGCCGACCACGATGGCGGCGGTACCGGCGGCGGAGACGCCCGGGTCCGCGGACGGGACGGTCGGGGGGGTGGGGTTCGGTCGGGAGGGGAAGGTGGTGACGGGCGTCGACGGTCGGGTGGTCGTCGGCGCCCCGGTCGACGAGGCGGCGAAGGCGACCACCTCATTGGTCGTTGCGGCCAGCAGGAGGCCGTCCCCCACGCCGGGGGTCGGGAAGTGGTTGGCCGGCACGCCGATCGACGCCTGCTGACGGGTGGCACCGGTGGCCGGATCGAGGCCGTACAGGGTGCCGGCCTGACTGATGGTCCAGACCCGTCCGCCGGCCACGATCGGCGGGCCGCCGCCCGTTCCCGAACTCCACAGCCGATGGAGCGAGGCGGGTGATTCGTCCGCCCGGACGGCGATGATGCCGCTCAGACAGGGGAGGAAGACCGACGTGCCCACCCAGGCGACGCCGCCGTCGACGTCCGCGCGGCAGATCGACGAGAGGCTGGCCTGTTGCCCGCCGATCCCGCCGAGCCGGGGTCCGTCGAGCAGGTAGGCGATGCGGGACTTGCCGGCGGCGACCACGCCGCCGTCGCCCAGCAGTGCCGGCTCCGTCGACAGGTCGAGGTCGCCGGCGTTGTCGGCCGGCCACGAGGCCGGAGCGAAGTACTGCTCGAGTCGGAGCGACGGGGAGAGCTCGAGCACGCGAGTCGCTGTCGTCGTAGGGCCGGGTGTCCGAGGTGACCGACCCGTTCCCCGCCTCGACCCAGACGTTCCCGTCGGCGTCGACGGCCGGCGCCGCCCCGCCCATCCAGATCGCCCCCTGCGATTGCCCCGCAGCACCGTCGACGGTGAAGACAGCCGGCGGGCCGCCGGTCTCGGCCTCCGACACCACCCGGCCCCGGTAGGGGGCGCAGTCCCCGTCGTTGCCGCCGAACCCGAACACCACCCGGCCCTGGTCGAGCGCCAGACCGGTCCGTTGCAGCAGAGCCAGCGGGTCGGCGCCGGCGGGATCGACGGCTTGTGACATCTCCAGCTTGCCGGTGTCCGTGCTCAGCCCGACCACCACATGGGACGCCTTCCCGTCCACCAGCTCGTCGGCCACCACGAAGATCTCCCGGCGCGCCGTGTCGATCACCGGCGTGCCGGTGATGCCCACGGTCGGTCTGATGTCCCCGCACGGAAGCAGCGAGGCCGGTACCGGGCTGGCCAGGTGGGTCGACCACACGACGGCGCCGGTGGCCGAGGACAGCGAGTAGACCGTGTCGTTCTCCGATGGCCACATAGACCCGCCCGAGCGCCACCAGGGGCTCGCCGTAGAGCTCGCCGTCGAGCGGGGGGAGGTCCAGGCCCGGGCCGAGGTGTCGACGGCGGCCACCGACCCGGCCACGCCGCTACCCTCCGGGTCGCCGTGGTACACGGTCCAACTGCCGACGGGACGAGCGGGGCCCGCCGGAGTAGCCGCAGCAGGCGTACCGGCCGCACCGGCCGCACTAGCCGCACCGGCCGCACCGGCCGCGGCCAATCCGATCACCTGGGCGATGACCCAGAGAGCCCACACCGGTGGCCGGGCCCGCCAGGGCGCGGCCGGTGTTGGGTTGGTCTCGCGCATCCGGGTCAGGCTACTGACGCCCGGCGTCCTCGAGCCTTCGGGGGCCATTGCCGGGCGCGGCCCGGCGGGGCCCTCCTACGAGACGGCGGGGCCCTGCTGGCGGACCGACTCGACGGCCTCCATCGCCTCCCTCAGGTCGCGCAACCATTCGTCGGCGTTGGCGGCCACCAGTTTCACGCACCAGGCCAGAGCATCCGAGCGGCTGCGGGCCACACCGCTGTCCACCAGGGTGTCGAGGACCAGCCGCTCCGGCTGGCGGAGGCGGGTCATCACCGGTACCGAGAGATTGGTGAAGATCTGGGTGGTGTCCCCGGCCTCGGCACCCCAGGCGATGCTCCTCCCGAAGAGATGCTGGGCCTCCCGGTCGATGGCCATGCGCTCCTCGCGGGTCTCCTCGCGGAAGCGGGTGATCCGCCCTGTTTCGGCGGCCGATCTGGTGACCTCATCGCTTCCACCGTGGACGTCCGGCGCCGACACCCTCCCGACGATGAGGATCTCGTCCCGGTCGACGGTGACCGTAGGGGCCGCCTCGAACCAGTCGTCCGGCAGCCGTCCGGCCAGCCAACCGCTCAGGCCCTCGGTGGTCGGCTTCTCTTCGAAGGCGCCGCCCCGCTGCCGGCCCGACCGCCCTCGGCCACCGTGACGGGTGCGGCCATCCTGTGCTTCTCCGTGCTCTCGAGGTCCCATGATCCATCTCCATGCCGGTTGATTACATAGTTACAATATTACGAAACCAAGGATCTGGCAAGTTGGGCCCCGATCCGCGGGTCCGGGAACATCACGCCGTCCGTGGCACGATGAACCGGTGGGATACGTGGTCTACGGCGCCGGCGCCATCGGCGGGGTGGTCGGGGCCCGCCTCTTCGAAGCCGGATCGGACGTGACCCTCATCGCCCGTGGGCGCCATCTCGAGGTGCTCTCGAGCCGGGGGCTGACCGTCGAGTCGCCGGCGGGGACCACCACCCTGTCCATCCCGGCGGTCGGACATCCAAACGACATCGACTGGGACACCGACCCGGTCGTCCTCCTGGCCGTGAAGAGCCAGCACACCGAAGCCGCCCTGGCCGAGCTGGCCGGCGCCGCTCCGGTCCGGACCCCGATCGTCTGCCTGCAGAACGGGATGGCCAACGAGCCGGCCGTGCTGCGCATTTTCCCCAACGTGCACGCCGTGTGCGTGATGTGCCCGGCCGGGCATCTGGAGCCGGGCGTCGTGCAGGCATGGTCGTCGCCGACCACCGGGATGCTGGACATCGGCCGCTATCCCGGCGGCAGCGACCCCACCACCCGGTCGGTCTCCTCCGACTTCGGGGCCGCGACCTTCAGCTCCTTCGTGGTCGAGGACATCAGCCGGTGGAAGCGCCGCAAACTCCTCCTCAACCTGGGCAATGCGGTGGAGGCGATCTGCGGCCCCGAAGGTCGGAACAGCCCGCTGATGCGCATGCTGGTGGCCGAGGGCGAAGCCGTGTTCGCCACCGCCGGGCTGAACACGGCCACCGCCGAGCAGGACCGGCTCCGGCGGGGCGACCATCTCCGGCTCGGCCGGATCGAGGGCCGGACCCGGCAGGGCGGGTCGTCCTGGCAGAGCGTCCGGCGGGGCACCGGGGACATCGAGACGGACTACCTCAACGGTGAGATCGTCCTCCTCGGCCGTCTGCAGGGGGTGGCCACGCCGGCCAACGAGCTCATCCAGGTCCTGGCCCGGGAGCTGGTCGCCACCGGGCAGGAGCCGGGCGCCGTCTCGGTCGAGTCGATCCTCGAGCAGCTCGACGGTGGACTCCGGTCGGCGGATGAGCCGGGCCGGTGACCGCCGATGCCCTCAGGGAGCGAGGGCCGATGCCAGCAGGGCCCCGATCTGTTCCCGCTCGAGCAGGAACCCGTCGTGGCCCGACTCCGATTCGATGATCGTCAGTGGGCGGTGGCCGGGGAGCAGCCGGGCGATCTCCTCCTGCAGCCTCAGGGGGTAGAGCCGGTCCGAGTCGATGCCGGCCACGCGTGACCTCGGCCCGGACCCGGGCCAGGGCCCGCTCGAGCCCCCCTCGCCCCCGGGCCACGTCGTGGTGGTTCATGGCCTCGCTGAGCACGATGTACGAGTTGGCGTCGAAGCGCCGGACCAGCTTGTCCCCGTGGTGCTGCAGATAGGACTCGACCGCGAAGCGACCTCCCTTCATCGGGTCCTCGGGGACCTGCGCCCTCCGACCGAATCGGTGCTCGAGCTCGAGCTCGGTCCGGTAGCCGACCTGGCCGATCCCACGGGCCAGGGCCAGTCCCTCCACCGGTCCGACCGTGGCGCCGTAGTAGTCCCCGCCGGCAAACGCGGGGTCGGACCGGATGGCCCTGACCTGCAGGGAGCACAGGCCGATCTGTTCGGCGGTGGCGGCGGCGCCGACGGCCAGGACGACGGCACGCGCCACCCGATCGGGGTGGCCGACGCACCATTCGAGGACCCGCATCCCGCCCATCGAACCCCCGACCACCCCCGCCCATCGCCCGATCCCCAACTGGTCGGCCAGGGCCGCCTCGGCCGCCACCTGGTCGCGGATGGTCAGCAACGGGAACCGCGAGCCGTAGGGGGCGCCGTCGGGCGCCGGCGACGCCGGACCCGTCGTCCCCCGGCACCCGCCGAGGACGTTGGGACACACCACGTAGTACCGGTCGGTGTCGATGGGGGCACCGGGTCCGATCAGTCCGTCCCACCACCCGGCGGAGACGTGGTCACCGCCGGCCGGGCCCGTGGCGTGCGAATCACCGGTGAGGGCGTGCAGCACCAGCACCGCATTGTCCCCCGACCGGTCGAGCCGGCCCCACGTTTCGTAGGCCACGGTGACCCGGGGCAGCGAGCTCCCGCCCTCGAGGGCCAGGCCCGGCCCGTCGGCGTCGAACACCACCGCGTACCGGCGGTCCGCCGCACCGCCGCCGGCGGGCACGGCCGCGGGTGGAGCCGGCGTCACGTTCCCTTGACGGCCCGGAACCCGGCCTCGAGGTCGGCCAGGATGTCCTCGATGGACTCGAGTCCGACACACAGCCGCACCAGATCGGGGGACACCCCGGCGGTGGTCTGCTCGTCCTCGGTCAGCTGGGAGTGGGTCGTCGAGGCCGGGTGGATGGCCAGGCTGCGCACATCGCCGACGTTGGCCAGGTGGCTGAACAGCTCGAGTCCCTCGATGAAGGTGCGGCCGGCCTCGGCACCCCCTTCGATCCCGAAGGCCAGGATGGCCCCTCCCCCGTTGGGCAGGTAGCGCTGCTGGCGCCCGTGCCACGGGCTCGAGGCCAGCCCCGGGTAGGCCACCCACCGCACCTCGTCCCGGGCTTCCAGCCATTCGGCCACCGCCGTCGCATTCTGCACGTGACGCTCCATCCTGAGACTCAGGGTCTCGAGGCCCTGGAGGAAGAGGAACGAATTGAGGGGTGCGATCGACGGGCCGGTGTCCCGCAGGTACTGCAGGCGGGCCTTCAACACGAACCGGGCCGGGAAGAGGGGCTCGGGGAGCTGACCGAACACCAGCCCGTGATAGCTGGGGTCGGGCTCGGTGAAGTTGGGGAATCGACCGCTGCCCTCGTAGTC
Source organism: uncultured Acidimicrobiaceae bacterium (assembly GCA_963812885.1). Taxonomy (GTDB): domain Bacteria; phylum Actinomycetota; class Acidimicrobiia; order Acidimicrobiales; family RAAP-2; genus Bog-756. Next base: position 172,389 of record CAWEWZ010000011.1, read on the forward strand.
GAACGAGCCTCCGTCGACGATGATCCCGCCGATCGACGTCCCGTGGCCGCCGATGAACTTGGTGGCCGAATGCACGACGATGTCGGCGCCGTGGAGCAAGGGCTGGCACAGGTAGGGGGTGGCCACCGTGTTGTCGACCACGAGGGGGATCCGGTGCTCGTGGGCGATGGCGGCCACCTGCTCGAACTCGAGCACGTCACCCTTCGGGTTGCCCAGGGTCTCGCCGTAGAAGGCCTTGGTGTTGGGCCGCACCGCCGCCCGCCATGCGTCGAAGTCGTCGGGGTCGTCGACGAAGGTGACCTCCACCCCCAGCTTGGGCAGGGTGTAGTGCAGCAGGTTGTAGGTGCCGCCGTAGAGCGACGCCGAGGACACCACGTGGCCACCGTTCTCGGCCAGGTTCAGGAGGGTGACCGTCTCGGCCGCCTGACCGCTGGCCACCGCCAGTGCCGCCACCCCGCCCTCCAGGGCGGCGACCCGCTCCTCGAAGACGGCTTGGGTGGGGTTCATGATGCGGGTGTAGATGTTGCCCAGTTCCTCCAGCCCGAAGAGGGCGGCGGCATGGGCGGTGTCGCGGAAGGTGTAGCTGGTGGTCTGGTAGATGGGGACTGCCCGGGCCCCGGTGGCCGGGTCGGGCACGGCTCCGGCATGGATCTGGCGGGTCTCGAATCCCCAGTCGGACATGGCAGTGGCCTCCTTGGAGCGGTCTCCGGGCGCCGATCGCCGCAACGCTCGCCGCCCTAATCCTGGCAAATGTGACTGTTTTGATCAACTAGCCAGAACCGTCTGATCGCCGTCGGCACGGCGGTCAGACGTGCGGATGGAGAACGGCGACCGCGTGTCCCGGTCAGACGGGCTTGCCCCCGCTGCAGCAGGCGTCGGCAGGAACGCCCCCGCAGGCAGGTGGGCAGGTGCTGCGGGAGGAGTGCATGACCACCGCGGTGTGGTCGGGGTGACCGACGACCTCGGAGACCGCCCATCGCCCACCGGACATCGGACGGTCGCAGCGCCGTGCCGACCGGAAGCCGTGCGCCGCCGCCCCACATCCGGGCATCGTGCCGGTCGAGGCCGGGACGGGCGATTGGGCTACCATTTGTCCGTCGTGATCTGGGGCGCAGGACCACCACCGGTGGCGGCCGGCCCGGACCTCGAACGACCCGGGCATGCGAAATCCTGTGCCTGCCAACTCCGGCTTCCTCGTCGTGGCCGGCCACATCCAAGGAGCCACCATGACCAGCGAGCAACCCCGACCCGACTTCAAGGTGGCCGATCTCTCCCTCGCCGAATTCGGGCGCAAGGAGATCGAGTTGGCCGAGCACGAGATGCCCGGCCTGATGGCCATGCGCCGCGAACACGCCGCCGAGCAGCCCCTCCGGGGCGCCCGCATCACCGGCTCCCTGCACATGACCATCCAGACCGCAGTCCTCATCGAGACCCTGGTCGCCCTGGGTGCCGAGGTCCGCTGGGCCAGCTGCAACATCTTCTCGACCCAGGACCACGCGGCGGCCGCCGTGGCCGTCGGCCCTGACGGGACCGTCGACTCGCCCAAGGGTGTACCCGTCTTCGCCTGGAAGGGCGAGACGCTCGACGAGTACTGGTGGTGCACCGAGCAGGCGTTGCTGTGGCCGGGAGAGGGCCCGACCATGATCCTCGACGACGGCGGTGACGCCACCCTGCTCGTCCACAAGGGTGTCGAGTTCGAGAAGGCCGGCGCCGTGCCCGACCCCTCGACCGCCGACTCCGAGGAGTTCGCCGTGGTCCTCGGCGTGCTGGCCCGGGGCCTGGCCGAGGACCCGAGCCGTTGGACGACGGTGGCTGCCGGGATCAAGGGGGTCTCCGAGGAGACCACCACCGGGGTGCACCGGCTCAACGAGATGGAGCAGACCGGCGAGCTCCTGTTCACCGCCATCAACGTCAACGACGCGGTGACCAAGTCGAAGTTCGACAACAAGTACGGATGCCGCCACTCGCTGATCGACGGGATCAACCGGGCCACCGACGTCCTCATCGGCGGGAAAGTGGCGGTGGTGTGCGGCTTCGGCGACGTGGGCAAGGGCTGTGCCGAGTCCCTCCAGGGCCAGGGCGCCCGGGTGGTGATCACCGAGATCGACCCGATCTGCGCCCTCCAGGCGGCCATGGAGGGCTACCAGGTGGCCACTCTGGACGACGTGGTCGGGACCGCCGACATCTTCGTGACCACCACCGGAAACAAGGACGTGATCACCGCCGACCACATGACCCGGATGAAGCACCAGGCCATCGTGGGCAACATCGGTCACTTCGACAACGAGATCGACATGGCCGGGCTGGGGAAGATCGACGGTGTCGAGCGGGTGAACATCAAGCCTCAGGTCGACAAGTGGGTCTTCCCCGACGGCCACGCGGTGATCATCCTCTCGGAGGGTCGCCTGCTCAACCTGGGCAACGCCACCGGCCACCCGAGCTTCGTGATGTCCAACTCCTTCACCAACCAGACCATGGCCCAGATGGAGTTGTTCAACAACGCCGCCGAGTACGACAACCGGGTCTACGTGCTGCCCAAGCACCTCGACGAGAAGGTCGCCCGCCTCCATCTCGACGCCCTCGGCGTCCGCCTGACCACCCTGACCAAGGAGCAGGCCGAGTACATCGGGGTTCCGGTGGACGGCCCCTACAAGCCGGACACCTACCGGTACTGACCCCGCCGCCACCCGGTGAGCCACCCACCGGCAGGAAGCTCGTTCAGCGGTCGGCCGTCCCCACCTCGAGCAGGTAGGCGAACCGTTCCCTGGCCTCTGCCCGCCTGGTGGGGACGTGCTCGGTGGGAACCTCGACCGGCTGGTAGCCCTTGAGGGTCTGTCGAGCCACGGTCACCCGGTGGACCTCGTCGGGCCCGTCGTAGATGCGGGCGGCCCGGGCGTGCCGGTACATGGATTCGAGCGGGAGGTCGGTGGAGAACCCGAGGGCGCCGTGGACCTGGATGGCCCGGTCGATCACGTTGTAGAGGACGGCGGCCCCGTAGTACTTGATCATGGCGATCTCCACCCGGGCGGCCGAGGCTCCCTCCTCGTCCATCTTCCACGCCGCGTACAGGGTCATGAGTCGTGCCGCGGTCATCTCCGCCAGCGAGTCGGCCACCCAATTCTGGATGGTCTGCTTCTCGGCCAGGAGCGAGTGGTGGGTGGTGCGGGACACCGCCCGCTCGCACAGCATGTCGAAGGCCCGTCTGGATTGGCCCAGCCAGCGCATGCAGTGATGGATGCGACCCGGCCCCAGTCGCTTCTGGGCCAGGAGGAATCCCTCGCCCTCGAGCCCGATCAGGTTCTCGAACGGCACCCGGACCTCGCGGTAGAGGATCTCGGCGTGACCGCCGAACTTCCCGTAGTGGTCGACCGGATCCTCCATGGTGGCCACGTCGCGGACGATGTCGACCCCCGGCGTGTCGACCGGGACGACGATCATCGAGCACCCCTGGTACGGGTGGACGTCGGGGTTGGTCACGGCCATCACGATGAGGAAATCGGCCACCGAACCGTTGCTGGTGAACCACTTGTGACCGTCGATCACCCACTCGTCCCCGTCCCTCACCGCTCTGGTGGTGATCATGGTCGGGTCGGCTCCGGCCCCTGGCTCGGTCATCGAGAACCCGCTGCGCATGCGCCCATCCAGCAGGGGCTGCAGCCACCGCTCGCGCTGCTCCTCCCGGCCCGAGGACTCGATGCCGATGGCCAGCAGCTCGGCGTTGCCCGAGTCGGGTGCGTTGTTGCCGAACACCACCGGGCCGTACGGGGTCTGGCCGAGGATCTCGTGCATGAGGCCGAGCTTGACCTGGCCGAACCCCCCGCCCCCGAGGTCGGGAGGAAGATGGGACGCCCACAGGCCCCGCTCCTTGACCTGGTCCTGCAACGGCTTGATCACCTCGATCACGGTGTCATAGTCGAGGGCCAGGGTCTCGAGGGGAAAGATCTCGTCGCGCACGAACTGGCGCATCCAGGCCAACTGCTCCTCGAACTCCGGCTCGGTGGAAAAATCCCATGCCACGGTGGTCCCCCTGTCGTCTTTCCCGTCCGATCCCGGGGCTACTACCGTAACGGCATGTCCGGTGACCGCGCTTCCGCCCCCATCCGTACCACCGTCACCTTCTCTGCGCCCAACCGGGGCGGTCGGTCGGTCGAGCCCGCACGCCCCGAGATCGACTCGTCGACCGCCCGGGCCCGGCTGAAGGCGGCCGAGACCGCCCTCCTCGACGAGCGCCGCCTCTTGACCGGGGAGGAGCTCAGCTCCCTGGCCGAGCTGCCCGACTCGTGGGTCACCTCGCTGGCCGCCCTCGCCCACCAGGTGCGGCTGGAGTGGTGCGGGCCCGAAGTGGAGGTCGAGGGCATCCTGTCGGCCAAGACCGGGGGCTGTCCCGAGGACTGCCATTTCTGCTCCCAGTCCTCCCGGTTCGACAGCCCGGTCAAGGCCACCCCCTTCCTCGACACCGACGAGGTGCTGCGGGCGGCGGAGGAGACCAAGGCCGCCGGGGCCAGCGAGTTCTGCCTCGTCCTCGCCGTGCGGGGACCGGACGAGCGGACCATGGCCCGGATCCTCGAACTGGTGCCCATGATCCGGGAGCGGACCGGCCTCAACGTCGCCGTCAGCGCCGGGCTGCTGACCGACGATCAGGCCCGGCGCTTCGCCGAGGGCGGCGTCCACCGCTACAACCACAACCTCGAGACGTCGAGGTCGTTCTTCCCCCAGGTCGTCTCCACCCATGGCTGGGACGAGCGCCAGGCCACCTGCCGCCTGGTGCGCGACCACGGCATGGAGCTGTGCTGCGGCGCGCTCATCGGGATGGGGGAGAGCGACGAGCAGCGGGTCGAGCTCCTCGTCCAGCTGCAGGACCTCGATCCCACCGAAGTCCCGCTCAATTTCTTGAACCCGAGACCGGGCACGCCCCTCGGTGACGAGCAGCCGGTCGCCGCCTGGGAGGCCATCCGCTGGATCGCCCTCTTCCGCCTGGGTCTGCCGGGCGTGATCCTCCGCTACGCCGGCGGCCGCGAGGTCACCCTCCGCGAACTGCAGTCCATGGGCATGACTTCGGGGATCAACGCACTGATCGTGGGCAACTACCTGACCACCCTCGGCCGCTCGGCCGACGAGGACCTGCAGATGCTGTCCGATCTGCGCATGCCGGTCGGAGCGCTCACCGGGGTGCTGTGACCGGCTGCCCGACCGTCACCGGGTTCTGCACCGGTTGCGGTTCCACCTCGGCCACCTGCCCGGGGTGCGGTCGGGCTCTCGACCCACCGCGGTTCTGTCCCCTGTGCGGCCGCCGGCTGACCGTGGCGGTGAGCCCCGGAGGCTACCGGGCCCGCTGCCGTGACCACGGCGACATCCACCAGGGCTGAACCACTTCGTTCAGGCTCGGTCCTGGCCCACTTCGTGGAGTTCCACGGCGTTCCCGGCCGGGTCGTCGATGAACGTCTGGCGGTTGTTGCCGACCGAGACCGGGTCGGCGACATCGATCCCCTTGGACCGGAGCTCGTCGACGACCGAGTCGAGATCGCCGACCCGGATGGCGAAGTGCTGGCCCAGGTTGCGCGGGACCGGGGCCTCGATCAGATGGAGCTGCTGGTCGCCGAGGTCGATCCACGCGCCGGCGATCCCGAGGTCGGGCCGGTCACCGCGTAACGTCCCCCCGAGGGTGTCGGTGTAGAAGGCCACCCCCGATTCGATGTCGGGCACGTTGACGGACACATGGTGGACGGCCAGTGGTTTCATTCCGGAATTGTGGCCGGTCCCACGACCGGGCGCAACGGGCGGGGTCAGCGCCTCAGCGTGACCGGTCCTGTGCTCGAATGATCGGGTGAGCACATACCAGGACGGCCGGATCGAGTGCACCGACACCGGGGTGAGGATCCGCGGGTACTACTTCCCCTGGGGGACCAAGACCATCCCCTACGCATCGATCCGCTCGCTCGACCGCTTCACCCTGACCACGGTGCGGGGCAACTGGCGCATCTGGGGCTCCGGGGACTTCAGGCACTGGGCCAACCTCGACCCCCGGCGGCCCAAGAAGTCGGTGGGCTTCTTCGTGGACGTCGGACGGCGGATCATCCCGTTCCTCACGCCCGACGACCCCGACGCCTTCGAACAGGCGGTCAGGGGGCACGTTCCGTTAGGTTCGACGGGCTGAGGGTCGTCTTCAGGGACCGGCCACGGGTTGGACGGCCACGTCCAGCGGACCGTGCTCCATCCGGGCCAGCACGTGGCGGGCGAACAGGTCGCACTCGGCCATGTGCGGATAGCCGGACAGGATGAACGATTCCACCCCGGCGTCGCACAGGTCCTCCAGCGTGGCCAGGACCTGGTCGGGGTCGCCGACGATGGCGGCCCCGGCACCGCTCCGGGCCTGTCCGATGCCGGTCCACAGGTGGGGCCCGACGTAGCCTTCGTCGTCGGCCTCGGCCCGCAGCTCGGCCTGGCGGGCCACACCGGACGACGCCGCGTCGAGCGACCGGCCCCGGATCCGACGGCCCGCGGTCGGATCGAGCCGCGACAGCAGCCGCCGGGCGGCCTCCCGGGCCTCGGACTCGGTCTCGCGCACGATGACATGGGAGCGCCATCCGAAACGGAGGCGCCGGCCCAGCGCATCGGCCCGGTCCCGCATGTCGCCGATGACCCCGGCCACCGCCGCCGGGGTGTCGGGCCACATGAGGTACACGTCGGCGCCGGCGGCGGCGCACGCCTTGGCCTCCTCGGACAGCCCGCCGAAGTAGAAGGGAGGACAGCGGCCCGACCGGGTGGCGACGCCGGGCGGGTCGATGACCAGGTCGACGAACCGTCCCGACATCTCCACCGGCCGGCCGGACAGCAACGAGCGCAGGGCGGCCATGAATTCGAGGGTGCGGCGGTACCGGTCGGGACCGGGCAGGACCTCCCCGGGCACGTCGCTGGAGATCACATTGAGAACCAGCCGTCCACCCGAGATCTGGTCGATGGTGGCCAGCTGCCGGGCGAGCTGGGGAACGACGAGCTCGCCCATGCGCACGGCCAACAGGAGATTGATGCGCCGGGTCTGGGTGGCCACGGCGGCGGCAAAGGCCACGCTGTCGATGCCCAGCCCGTATCCCGACGGCAGCAGGATGCTGTCGTACCCGGCCGACTCGGCGGCCACGGTGATGGCCCGACAGTGGTCCCAGCTGCTGGCCAGGCCGTCGTCGGGGACGCCGAGGAACTCGTAGTCGTCGTCACACAGCGCGCTGAACCATGCGACTTCGGGCGGGTTGGCCACGGATACACCCTAGGGTCCGGCCGCCGTCCGCGGGCCACGAAGGTCAGCCGCTCCGGGTGGCGGCACCGCCACCGGCACGGACTATCCGGCCGGGACCTTCCACCCCCGGGCCTCGGCGATCTCCTTGCAGGTCGGGCACAAGGGATACCGTTTCGGATTGCGCCCGGGCACCCAGATCTTGCCGCACAGGGCCTTGACCGCAGTGCCGTTGACCATGCCCTCCACCACCGTCGGGCCCGCCGCCACGTAGTCACCCTTTTCGGGTTTGAACCCTTCGAGGACGATGTGGGACATGCGCTCGTGGTCGCCGTCGAGCTCCGGGTCGACCTGTGTCGGCGCCAGGGTGATACCGGTGTCGGTCATGACACCAGGATCGCGCATCGACGGCCCGCCCACACGTCCCCGGACCCGGGCCGGGTTCCGCCCGTTCCGGCCACCCCCTACGCTCTTGGCCATGTGCCCACGCACGCTGATCCTCGCTTCGGGCTCGCCGGCCCGGCTCCGGCTCCTGAGGGACGCCGGCTTCGACCCCGAGGTCGTGGTCAGCGGGGTGGACGAGGACGCCGTCCACGCCCGGGACACGACCACACTGGTCACCCTGCTGGCCGAGCGCAAGGCCGACGCGGTGGCCGGCCAGGCCGGCGATGCCGTGGTGGTGGGGTGCGACTCGCTGCTCGAATTCGAGGGCCGACCCCTGGGGAAACCCGCGTCGACCCAGCAGGCCGGCGAGCTGGCTGCGGTCGATGCGGGGCCGGAGTGCCACCTTGTTCACCGGTCACTGCGTCATCGACGGGTCGGGCGGTCCCCGGGCCACCGGGGTGGCCGGCACCACGGTGAGGTTCGGGGTGACCACCGACGCCGAGCTCGACGCCTACCTGTCGACCGGCGAGGCCATGGGTGTGGCCGGCGCGTTCACCCTCGACGGGCGGTCGGCGCCGTTCATCGACGGCGTGGACGGCGACCCCGGCAACGTGATCGGGCTGTCCCTGCCGCTGTTCCGTTCGCTCCTGGCCGAACTCGGCATCGCCATCACCGATCTGTGGGCCAGGGCCCGGACGTGACCGCCCGGCTGCCCGCCCTCAAACTGGGGCCCGTCGAGGTCCACCCGCCGGTGGTGCTGGCCCCGATGGCCGGGGTGACCAACGTTGCCTACCGGCGCCTGTGCCGGGCGCACGGCGCCGGGCTCACGGTGAGCGAGATGATCTCGGCCCGGGCCCTGGTCGAAGGCAATGCCAAGACCCTGACCATGGCCGCATTCGGCGAGGATGAGCCCGTGCGCAGCATCCAGCTGTCGCGGGGTCGATCCACAGGTCATGCGGGCCGCGGTCGGCCGGCTGGTCGATGAGATCGGCGTCGACCACATCGACCTCAATTTCGGGTGCCCGGCCGGCAAGGTGACCCGCCAGGGCGCCGGCGCCGCGTTGCCCGCCCACCGGGCCCTCTTCCGGGCCATCGTCGCCTCGGCCATCGACGCCGCCGGGTCGGTTCCGGTGACCGTCAAACTCCGCATCGGGATCGACGACACCCATGTCACGTTCACCGAGGCCGGGCGGATCGCCGAGGACGAAGGGGCGGCGGCGATCACCCTGCACGCCCGCACCGCCGAGCAGCTCTACTCGGGGCAGGCCGACTGGGAGGCGATCGCCGAGCTCAAGTCGCGCATCGCCTCCATTCCCGTGCTCGGCAACGGGGACCTCTGGGAGGCGGCCGACGCGGTGGCCATGGTGGCCGCCACCGGGTGCGACGGCGTCGTGGTCGGACGCGGGTGCCTCGGCCGGCCGTGGCTCTTCCGCGACCTGGCCGACGCCTTCAGCCGGCCGCCCCTGCCATCGACCGCCGGACCTCGGCGAGATCGTCGACATGATGCGGACCCATGCCGAACTGCTGTGCCGCTCCTTCGGCGAGAACCTGGGCATCCGCCAATTCCGCAAGCACGCGGGCTGGTACCTGACCGGGTTCGCGGTGGGTCCGGCGGTCCGGCGGGCACTGGGCCAGGCCGGCACCCTCGACGAGGTGACCGGCCTTCTCGGCGGGCTCGATCGAAACCTCCCCTTCCCTCCCGAGGCGCGACGGATGGCCCGGGGCCACACCAACGGGCCGAAGCCGGTCCGGCTTCCGGCCGGGTGGCTGGACGAGGTGGACGATCCCACTCCCCCGGCCGGGGGCGACGTCCTGGCCTCGGGAGGCTGACCCTGGGTCCGGTCCCCGACCGCGGTGTGGGAGACTGATGGCGGTTGATCACACCCGGTTTCCGGCTCCGATCCGGGGATGCGCTCCGGTCGTGACGTGATCAGCCCTCCTCCCCATGATCGTCGGCTCCTCCCTCACCATCGAAATCGGTGACCGCACCCTGCTCCGCGACGCCTCCTTCGTGGTCGGCGCCGGTGAGAAGGTCGCCCTGGTCGGCCGGAACGGCACCGGCAAATCCACCTTCATCTCGGTCATCATCGACGAGCCCGGGCGGAACGTGCGGTCCACCGGGAACTCACGGATCCGGGGGACATTCGGGTACCTTCCCCAGGTACCGGTCCAGCACGGCTTGGGGCTCGAGCCCAACGGCTTCTCCCACGTGCTGTCCGGGCGGGGCCTCGACGTCCTCGACGATGCCCTCGACAAGGCCCGCACCCAGATGGGAAAGGACCCGACCACCGAGAACATCGAGCTCTTCTCCGATCTCGAGGAGCAGTTCCGGGAGAACGGCGGCTACGAGGCCGAGTCCACCATGGCCCGCCTGGCCGACGGCCTCGGTCTCCGGCAGGAGCTCCTGCTCGACGACATCGAGAGCCTCTCGGGCGGCCAGCGCCGCCGGGTCGACCTGATCCGGATCCTGTTCCAGGGGCCGGACACCATGATCCTCGACGAGCCCACCAACCACCTCGACCTCCCGGCCAAGCGGTGGCTGATGGAGGAGCTCGAGCGCTTCCCCGGGGCCATCCTGGTCGTCTCCCACGACGTCAAGCTGCTCGACCGCTCGATCAACAAGGTGCTCCACCTGTCCGACGGCCGGCTGCACGAGTTCAAGGGGACCTACTCGTCCTACATGGTCCAGCTCGAGGCCGATCAGAGCCAGCGCGAGCGGTCGGCACTGCTCGAGGGCCGGGAGATCAAGCGGCTGTCCACGCTGGCCGACTCGATGCGGGGCAGCACCAACCGACGGGCCCGGATCGCCAAGTCCCTCGACAAGCGGGTCGAGCGGCTCGAGTCGTCGAAGACCGAGGTGCACAAGCGCGAGAAGAAGAGCGCCTTCCGCCTGCCGACCCCGAAACGCTCCGGCGAGGTACCGCTGCGGGCCATCGACCTCTCGGTGCGCTACGGCACGGTGACGGTCCTCGAGAAGGTCAACTTCCACTGCCGCCGTGGTGACCGGATGGTGGTCATCGGGCGCAACGGGGCCGGGAAGTCCAGCCTCCTGCGGTGCCTGGCCGGCGAGCAGACCCCGACCACGGGCGAGGTCGAACTGGGTGCCAATGTCACCCTGGGCTACTTCGCCCAGGAGCACGAGCAGGTCGACCTCGGGGTCTCGGTCCTCGAGAACATCGACGACACCATCCTGGTCAACGAGACCGAGCGCCGGGCCCTGCTCGGCTCGTTCGGGATCGCCGGCAAGGCGGCCCACCAGATGCCCAAGACACTGTCGGGAGGCGAGCGGGCCAAGCTGGGGCTGGCCATGCTGGCCGCCGGACGGGCCAACGTGCTCCTCCTCGACGAACCCACCAACAACCTCGACCCGTCCTCCATCGAGGCGGTGGGCACCATGCTCAGCCGGTGGCCGGGCACCATCGTGGTGGTGAGCCACGACCGATCGTTCGTGGAAGCCCTCCAGCCGACCCACGCCCTCAAACTCCCCGACGAGATCTTCACCCACTGGGACGACGACTACCTCGACCAGGTGGAGATGAAGTAGAGGGTCCGCCTACTCTGACCTGCAATAACTGGGGTTTCACCAGGGGATATGCGACGCCGAGACTTCTCACAGCCACCTGGGGTCTTGCGCTGTTTTCCAACTTCGTGCGGACAAATGTGGACAGCGCACCTTCCCTTTGGGCCCGCCCACCGGCCCCCGACTCCGACCTGGCATTGAGGCCGGTCGTCGGGACTCGGGACGCTGCCGTCTGAGGGCCGCCTGCCCAGGTCAGCCGTGACCCGGTCGTGTCGACCCGCGGCGCGGTGGAGGCGCGGCACCACAACTCACGCGAAGGACCCACGGTCCACGCGACCGCCACAAGTGCTGCATACGGTCCCTCTGCCGGGTCGGTCGAGCCGGGTTCCGCCACATGGCTCCCGGATGAATTCTTCGACACCCACGTTGTCCAACTGGACGATCGCCTCCCGTCGGGGGTCTCGCCAAACCAGCGGAACTGCTGACCGGGTCTCGGGTTTTTGGTATCCCCGACCACCGGGTCGGCGCCGCTTATCGCCTGCCTGAACCAGGCACTCATGTCGCGCTCCGAGCATGCTCGAACTCATCCCGGTTTTATCGCCCGGAACCATCTGGTTCTGATCTCCCACCGACCCGGCTTGACGCCCCGATGGCGCCGGGTCGGCGGGACAGTCTGTTCCAGCGGAAGGTCTCAGCAAAGAACTGTGTAACCCTTGACCGTGCGTCGACATGAGCATGGTAATGGCACGAGACCGTAGGCCGAAGGCTGTCGAGACTGAGGCAGAAGAGTTCTCGGTCCTGTTTAGACGGCACTACGGGCAGATCGTCACCTTCGCACGACGAAGGGTCGGACCAGACGCATGTCAGGAGATAGCCGCCGAGACATTTCTCATAGCGTGGAGGAAGTTCGGTGTGGTGCCCGAGCCTGCGCTTCCGTGGCTCTATCAGGTGGCCACGTTCACGATAGCCAACCATCGACGGCGTGAAGCCAAGGCGGTTCCCATTGGAGCGGGCACACTCGACTTACTTGTGAGTTCGTCGACGACCGAGGACGAGTCCGGCACCGGTGATCTCATCAAAGAGGCATTTCTGTCGCTCAGCCCGAAGGACCAGGAGATCCTGCGCCTGGCGGCATGGGATGGTCTGAGTTCGGCAGATGGTGCACTGGTACTTGGTTGTTCCGTAACCGCCTACAAGGTGCGGCTTCATAGGGCGCGGACCCGTCTTTCCAAGAACTTCACGTCGCATCCGGCTCATTCCAAGGTGACTGGATCATCAAGCGAAGGCGCCGCCTCATCACCTGGAAAGCCCGGTCTGTTCCGGGCAGGGGAGGAGTCAGCATGACCAAGCAAAACAAGTCCGCATTTGTCGAGCTTCGGGCCATCGACCCCGAGCTCACCCGGCCAGTACCCCAACCTGGCGAGCACCGTGAGAACTCGGAGGAGATCGTCCTGACCACGATCCTTGCCGCGGGCCGGACCCATGAGGACACACCGGGACCGGCGCTCAGGACAGAGGAAGGCTCTTCCGACTTCAAGTTGAAGAGGTCATCCGCCAGGTGGGCGGTGCCCGCAGTCCTTGGCACCGTTGCCGTCCTTGTCCTCGCTGCGCTTGCAATCTCGGCACCCTCCACCCCTGCCAAAAAGCACGTTGCCGCTCCTCCGAAGAAGCCCGCGACCACTTGGCGGTTGACGGCGACCCTCACGGGTCCCCAGTTCCAAATCGCCACCGGCACCCCGGATCTCATTGCCGGGGCGACCTGCACCACGAACGGTCTGTGCTTCCTCTCGACCGGTTACGGGTTGGACTACAACGGCGGTGGCGCGCTCTATGTCTCGAAGGACGGCGGCCACACGTGGTCGCCAGTCACGCTTCCGGCAAACACCGCCATCACGACCAAGGTGTCGTGCGCCAGCAGCACCTGGTGTGCGGTCGGCGCAGGACGGTTGGATACCACCTTGGGCGATCCGCTCGCGAAAAAGCCGATGCGTGCGCCTGAGCTTCTGGTGACATCAGACGGTGGGACAATCTGGACGCCACAGCCGATACCGCTCCACCTGGAAGTCGAGCGGATTCCTGCGGGAGGAGGCTTCCCAGCCGAGACCACGTATTGGCCGGGTTCGGTGGATGCCGTCATTTGCAATGTGACCAAGTCTTGTCAGGTACTGGGTCAAGCGCAGATCGACAGCCCAAGCGGAAACGGCATCGCCGACCGGTTGTACTACCTTCAAACGACTGATGCTGGAATGCACTGGTCCTCAGCTCAGCTGCCGGAGCAACAGTCTGAGGCAAATGACCAGATCACCCTCCAGGCTGGTACGTCGGTCTCGATGGACTGCCCCACGGTGACTGCATGTGTTGCCGTGGCTTCGCTGGTTGCATTCCCTCAACCCGCGTTCGACTCGTGGAGTACCAGCGATGCCGGCAAGACTTGGCAAGAGAGCTCTATACCGGGGGCCGGATACCTGACTGCTCCGGTTTCATGTCCAGTGGCTGGGAACTGCTGGCTGATGACCGGGAGTAGCGGCACTGTTCTCCACACCGTTGACAGCGGAACCACATGGTCCGCAGTTGTAGTGCCACCTGGGGACGCGGAGGCCATCAGTTGCTCTTCAGCGATGGACTGCTGGATATCGGGAAAAGGCATTGCCGCAACTACCGATGCCGGTGGAGTATGGACCGCCGAGCAAGTACCTACACTTGTCGGAACCGTGCCGCAGATCTCGTGCAGTAAGAACGGGGAGTGTGTAGCCACGGCCATCCCGGCCAACCAGGGACTTTCCATCGAAAACGAAGGCTCGCTGATCCTGACGAACGCTCCATTCGGGTTATCCAGCTAGGTAGTGCGAGGAGCTACGAGTTGGCTGACGGCACGTTGAGTTCCCAACGAGGCTCCATCGTGCTCGCGATTGTCGCGGCGCCCGCAACCAGGCACATCCGGGTCAACTCTGCTGGCCGGATGGGGGCCAGTGCGGTTCGGATGGAGGTGTTCGCCACCCACAGGTCGAGGCATGGTCGATCAAGGCCTGGCTCGCCCGGGCTACCACCGGCCGAGCGTCATCGGCTCGGTGGAGGAGCATCCAGGCCCAGAGAGGAACCGGGGATATCACTGCCCGGCGGATCAATGTCGGGGGAATCGGCGCAGGATGACGCTTCGGCGATTCGAGCACTGGCCGTCCCAAGCGGGCAACGTGCTCAAAGAATGCAGGCCCAGCAACGCCCCCGTCCGTGATATTGCCGACTGACGACTGGTTCGCCCTAGCGAACTCAGACGCGTAGCGGTTCCACGAGGACCAGGACGCTTCGTCAACATCAATGAGAACTGTGACCTTGGCTGCTGGCACGCTCTCGTGACGAGTAGCCCGATGCCTGCGTGGCATCACTGCATCGAGTCGTTCGTACCACAAGAGATGGGCGGCCAGGTGGTGTCGTTTGATCTCTGCGTCTTCGATCCACGCGATCGCCAAGTCGAGGCTGCCTTCGGAAACCCGAACCGCTTGTGTATGTGAAGGAAGGACCCATTCATCGACGCGGATACGAGGGTCTGGTATTGCGGCAGCCTCTGGGGGCAACCAACTGACGTAGCCAAGCCTCAGAGGTAACTCTCCGCCTCCCTTCCGGGCTCGATCGAAGGCCCGTGCGGCTGCACCCAAAACCTCTCGAGCATCAGCCAGGAACTGGATGCCGGCGGGGGTCAGTTCGACATGGCGTCGGTCGCGGACCAGGAGCTGGGTTCCAAGCTCGCGTTCGAGATTGCTGATCTGCTGCGACAGCGAGGGTCCGGCGATGTGAAGCCGCTCAGCAGCCCGACCGAAATGCAGTTCCTCGGCTACTGCAACGAAGTAGGTCAGCTGTCGGAGCTCCACAAGGCCGATGGTACTGCCGTCACGGTGTGATAGGCGGGGCCTAATACATGTAGGTCAAAAGTCGTGGACCCACGACGAGAACAGGGGTTTACTCAGAACAAGGATCGATAACCAATCGAAAGGAAGCGAGAGCTATGAGCCCAACACAGGTAGCTAGCGTCACGATAAGACTCGAAAACCACATTGTCCCGGTGACTGAGGTCGATCGGGCCAAGCGGTTCTACCAGCAACTGGGTTGGCGGCTCGACGATGACGTTGCGCCGATGGATGGACTTCGCTTTGTCCAGTTCACACCCCCAGGCTCGCCAGCGTCGATCACCTTCGGCCTGGGGCTCCCAACGGGCTCACCTGGGGGGATCCAGGCCACCCTCGTCGTCTCCGACATCGAAGCTGCCCATGACGAACTACTCAAACTCGGCATCGACGTGAGCGACACGTGGCACGGCCCGCCGTTCCCGGTCGAGGCACGCCAGCCCGGTCCCGACCCCGCTCGCGCCAGCTACGGATCCTTCTGTGCATTCAACGATCCGGACGACAATCTGTGGCTCGTTCAGGAGGTCACAACGAGGCTCCCGGGCCGGGAGTGATCGGCTACGTCACGAATTCGCAGTTGGCCCCGGCCGTCGCATGAGCGATGGCCGGGGCGCCTATCCGCACATGTCAAACCGACGCCCAGCGGGAATCGCAGAAATGGAGAGAAGCAATGGCTACTGTCACCGTCGGCACCGAAAACAGCGCCCCCATCGAGATCCACTACGAGGACCACGGTAGCGGTCGTCCGATTGTCCTGATCCACGGGTATCCACTCAATGGCAACTCGTGGGAACGCCAGGAGCGTGAGCTCCTCGCCAATGGATATCGAGTGATCACGTACGACCGTCGGGGCTTCGGCAAGTCGAGTCAGCCGACCTTCGGCTACGACTACGACACCTTTGCCGGCGACCTCGAAGTGCTCATGGAGCACCTCGATCTGCGTGACTCCGTACTCGTCGGATTCTCAATGGGCAGTGGAGAGGTGATCCGTTACCTGGCCACCTATGGCTCGGAGCGGGTGAACAAGGCTGCCCTGCTCGGCACAATCCCACCCTTCGTGCTGAAGACTGATGACAACCCCGAAGGCGTCGACGGCAAAGTGTTCGCCGACATCGAGGCGGCCATAGTCGCTGACCGATATGCCTTCTTCGAAGGCTTCTTAAACAATTTCTACAACATCGATGTCCTTGGTGGTACTCGGATCAGCGACAGGGCGGTGCAGGCGAGTTTCAACGTTGCGGCCGGTTCCTCACCCCACGCAACGTATGCGTGCGTTGACACCTGGTTGACCGATTTCCGAGCCGACCTACCAAAGATCGATGTTCCCGTGCTCGTCCTGCATGGCACAGCGGATCGCATCCTCCCGTTCGAGGTGACGGCAGCGAGGCTCCCGGAGCTTATCGCCGACTGCAACCTCGTCCCGGTGGAAGGAGGTCCACACAACATCGCATGGACGCACCCCGAAGAGGTCAACACGGCACTTCTGACGTTCCTCAGCGGGGAGAAGTAATCGGATGGATTTTGCTTCCGTGACTATGCAGTGCGACAGTTCTTCTTGCTTGCGCAGCTACCGAAATGAAGGAGGTAGTGGTGGAGTTTCTTGCTGACATGGTGACCCGCGTTCCGGCCAATACGTCTGCCCTCGAGGTGGATGGCACCAAGGACCGAGAGGCCATTCGTGCGTCTGAACTCGCCGCACAAGGTCATCTCATTCGTCTTTGGAAACCTCCGGTCCAGGAGGGAGAATGGCGCACGCTTGCCTTGTGGCGTGCCGACGACGTGAAACAGCTGCAAGGACTTCTTGCTACGTTGCCGCTGCACGTGTGGATGAAGGTCCGGGTCACTCCTCTCCTACCGCACCCCAATGATCCCGGCCCATTTACCGGCTAAGGGTGCTCCATATCGCCGGGTCGAGGGGATAGCTCAGGGGGCCACCGGGCTACGAGTACCCTCTCGTCCTACTGTGTCAGAGGAAGACAATGGGAGGCGTGGACAGTCTCCGCATGAGCAAGTTGTGGCCGCCAGAAGCAGAACGGAGCCGCTATGCCGAAGTACAGCGTTCACATTCCCGAGCAGGCGATCATCGTTGACATTGATCCGCCGAAGGATGAGATGCTCGCTAGTTCTGTGGCCGGTCGGTCCTTGATTCTGTGGGATAACGCGAGCGGTGCATTCGCTCAGCTCGACTGGGAGTACCACCGCATAAGCGACTAGATCGAAGCCCGGTGACCTTCGTCTCCTAACAGTGACAATGGCCTTCAGGATCCACCGCTTCACTGCTGGTACTCAATAGCTTCGGGAGTACTGGGAGATTTGGCCTGACTTGTGGTCATGAGACGTCCTCGGGCGTCGTCGGCCGAGCTCTTCCAGCGGCACATTGACAACGGCACGCCCCGTCTCTGAGGTTGGGTGATTGGTCCGGGTTGCTACAACAACCTGGACCGCCCGTCGCTCGATCAAGGACGGCCGTGCCACCCCTCAACCGCTAAGGAAGGAAGGGATGGCGATGACCATCGTAGAAGCTGCTCCCGGGATCACGGGTGGTGTGGACACCCACCTGGACAAACACGTGGCCGCAGCACTGCGACGACTCGCCGAACAAGGCGTTCCACTCGGATTCGTCTCGAACTCGGATGGGACTGCAGAAGAGCAACTCCGACAGCACCGTATCGGCCAGGTAGGTCCGGGCGAAGGAGTCGAGGTCGCAGTCATTACCGACTCTGCCGTCGTCGGGCTGGCGAAGCCCGATCCGAGGGTCTTCGACTCAGCAGTGGTCGCCCTCGGACTCTCCCCCGAGCGGATCGCCTATGTGGGCGACAGTGTCCGCTACGACGTGTTGGGATCCGAAGCCGCCGGGATGGTGCCGATACACTTCGACCCCCACCTGACCTGTCAGAGCGGTCACAAACATCGGCACGTCGAGGCGATCGTGGAGCTTCAGGACATCTGCAGGTCCTAGCCGGAGAGGGTGCGAGGGACTGTCTCCAAACGCCGGCTATGCACCGGACACAGGGAGTCAGCCGCCTGTCGGGGTTTGGACAAGTCCCCCTTCCGACACTCTCGCTCGCACCTGTCCGATACCGGGCGTGAGCTGCACGAGCGCCAGACCCTGAGGCTTCGTCCGAACCGCGACCGGACCTCGTATGCCCTTGAGGTGCTACCGTTCGTGGCATCCGAGCTGGGAGGTGGGCCGGTGTCCAGAGCATCTTCCGGATGGCGTGCAAATACCCGGGTGGTTATTGCGATTCTGTTCCTGATGGCTGGCGCCCTTCAGGGACTCGCAGCCGACGGGCAAGCGGAAGCCTCAACGAATCCCGCCCCAACAGTTGAGAGCAGAAGTGTCACGCCGACGGAAGTGAGTTCTGGAGGTGGCACCGTGACTCTGAGGGCCGCGGTGGTCCATGCCAGCACCTGTACCTTCTCTTCCACGCCGACGGTCCCAGGCCTTCCCGCCAAGATCAACTGCACCAGCGGCTCCAAACTCACACAAGTCACCAAACACGTCACGATTCCCGGAAATAGCGAGAAAAAACGTGCCTATTATCATTTTTTTGTCGCCGCCACTGGGACCACGACGGTGAAATCAAGTGAGTTCAACCTGGTGGAGGAATTCAGCACTTCGGGCGCAAAGCCGGGGAGGCCGACGAGCGTCTTCGCAACGCCACACGATGGGTCGGCGACTGTGATCTTCAACGCGCCGTCGAGCGCTGGTTTCACTCCGATCACCAGCTATGTCGTAACGGCCACCGACGAGACAGACGCACTGAATGGGGGTGAGTCGCAGACTGCAGGATCAAGTCCGATCGTGATGACAGGTCTAACCGACGGAGACACCTACGCCTTGGATGTGGCCGCCACCAATGCGGCTGGAACTGGGCCCTCATCTGCATCGAACGGCGTCGTGCCGATGAAGGGGCTGTTCGGACCAGCCACAACTATTCCGGGTCATACCGGGCAGTTCGTCAGCGTCAGCTGCACAGGGGCGGGTGACTGCACGGCTGTCGGGGGTGACTTGGTTGCCAACGAGGTCAACGGAATCTGGAGTTCAGCCACCACTCTCGACGCTCCAAGCGGCGCTTCTTTCGCCAGCGTGAGCTGTACCGACGCTGATGATTGCACCGCGGTCGGGGCAACAACAACGGCTGAAGGTGCCCACCCAGTGCCTATTTATGCGAGCGAATCAGACGGTGTGTGGGCTCCAGCCGCAGACGTCTCCGACCCCAGCGGTGACGCAGAGCTTAGCGGGGTGAGTTGTGCAGACAGTGCTGACTGCACCGCGGTCGGCTATGACTCAGCTGCCCAAGAAGCGGCCTATGCCATCGAATCCGCGGGTGTCTGGGGTCCGTTGACAGATCTCTCAGAGAACAGTTTCCTCAGCAGCGTGAGTTGTTTGGATGCCGGGGACTGCACCGCGGTCGGCAGTGAGCCCGTTTTCAACGGAACACCGGTCGAGGTATCGGAATCTGGTGGCTTGTGGGGGTCCGTAGATGTAATCCCCGGCCCCGCCGGTTACACCAAGGGCTACGAGAACAGTGTTAGCTGCACGGGCCCTGGTGACTGCGCGGCGGTTGGTGAGAGCACCAACTCCTCTGGAACCAGTACTGGTGCCTCGTATGCCGTTGAGTCGGGCGGCGTCTGGAGTCCGGGGGCCTTGGTGCTGTCTGGGTCGGCGACTCTATGGACGATTAGTTGCACAGATGCTGGCGACTGCACTGCGACCGGGGCTGAGAATGGCAATGATTTCTACCTGTTCGAGTCAGATGATGTGTGGGGACAGGTCAACATCATTGCCAATTCAGCTACGTCAAGGACTTTTCTCACTGGTGTCAGCTGCACTGCGCCGGCCGCCTGTACATCGGTGGGATGGACGTCGCGAAACGACACAGACAACCCCTCCACACCGATCTATGCAGAGACCAGTTGAGTGGTGTCCTTAGGCGGAGTTGGGTCTGGGTAACGGTCGATCTACGTCCGACATTGACTGGCCTTTGTTAGTGCGCTCCAGGATGCCGGGCGCCAGTCGGGGAGTGCCGACGACAGTCCGTGGATGTCATCATCGGCCTGGTCCTTGGCCATCCGGTGAGACACTGCAATGAGACCGATGCCACCGACCACCTTCGTCACCCAACCGGCCTTCGGGCTGACTCGCCGGAGCCAGGTGAGTCAGCCATCGTTGACATGGACCATCGATACCTCACGACCGTCATCTGTGCCGATCCGTGTGTCCCCTACCAATGGGAGCGGGGCGCACATCTCCGTTCAGAGGCGATTGGTGCTCGCTCTCCGCGAACTGCACATGATCGGCACTTTGAGGATTGTTGATACGAGCTTCATTGCCCTCCCGATGTGATACTTGTCTCTGTGTCTGATCTCTGGCGAGCGGCGGACAAGGCTTCGGGGCGATTCGCCGCCCAAGCTCTCGACTACGACCGTTATCGATCGACGTAATCCACAGGACCGATTCCGACCCCATACATCCCGGACCCGGACACCAGTTCGCTCAACGACGGGTGCCGTCGCTGATCGCCCGAGAGGCCGACCACCTCCATCGAGCGGTCCCGTGCCTCGCCGATCCACACGTCGAGAGCAACCTGAACGTCCACCAGTTGGTACGGAGGAAGCTCCTAGCTCAGGACCGGCAGTTCTTTCGGGTCGGTCCCAAGGTGGCCGTGGAGCAGATCGGCGATTGCGTTCGTGCGCTCGTCAGGAATGAGGAAACGAACCCTGGCCAGGACAGCCGCCAGGTTCCGAGCCAACGAGAGCAACTCGGCATCGGAATCGCTGATTTCAGAAGACGGTTCGTCCATGGTCATCGCCCGAAGAGTATGGCAGTCTCACGAACAGTGCCGAAGTCGGTACCGTCACGACAGCCAGCCGCACTGGGCCTAAAGCGGTACGGCTGAACTTCCATAGAGACGCCTCGAGCTTCCACGGGGTGCGTTCCGCTGCTCGCCGGCGATCCAACCGCCTTGAAGGCCATCGGTACGGTGCGGCACCCACTTGGCCACCCGTCGCCCGTCATGATCGGTTCAAGGTCATACCTCCCTGATGTCGATGCCTGACGAGGCGGTTCTGTCGCTGGCCTAGCCCGCCGACTGGCGAATACCGACCAATCGGAACGAGGTGCAAGGCGAATGGAACAACCAGCAAGGGGATGGCCCCCAACGGAAGGAGATTCATCGGTGCAGCCCGCGCCTCCTGGCCTGCCTCTCCTGCCCCCGATACCGCAGGCTGTTCCTGGCCTTCCTCCGCCGCCCGGACCCCCGGCTCCCCCGGTCGGATACCAGTTCCGGCCACTTCTCAGTCGCCCCCACCGCCACGGCTCGGAAGGGGCGAGCCAAAGTAGGCCTGCTGATCGGGCTGATCGTCTTGGTCGGTGCCGTTTCCGGAGGCGTGATCTTTGCTACCGAAGGCAATCTCACCCCGGCAGCCATCCCATCGCCAACCAAAGCCAACTCGGACCTCTATGCGGCAGCCATGGCCTCAGGTTCATTCCACTACGTCGTTGTCTCTTCTGGAAAAGACGCAGGCCACACGGCGACATCAACCCAGAGTGGCGACGACAGCCAGAGCGGAGGCGTCCAGTACAACACGGACGGTCCGGAACAGTCCGAGGTCATCGTGGCCAACTCGAAGGCCTACATGAGGGGCAACCTCGACATGTTGGAGAACTCGTTCGGCTATTCAGCCTCTGAGGCCGCACCGTACGTCGGCCGGTGGATAGCGTTTTCTCCCACCGATGCCCCCTTCACCTCGGTCGCTGCTGATGTCACCACCGGAAGCACATGGGGCAACCCGTCCGTATCGCCAACGGATGGGCTACCTCACACGCCGGAGTCCGTCTCGAACCTGTCTACATCCAATGGGCAGTCCGTTCAGTCTGTCCAGTACGCACTTCACGGGACCAACGAAGCCGCACATGTGTCTTACTCGGGGTCCGAGGCGATCCTCTTCTCCGCTGCCCATCCCCACCTTCCGGTCAATCTCACCGAGCGGCTCTCGCTCACCGCGAATCACCAGTCCAGCAATGAGGTCGTGAAGGTCACGTACAGTCGATGGGGAGAGCCGGTGGCAGTGTGCGCGCCACCCGACAGCATTCCTTTCTCCACCCTCCCTTCTCCCACCACTTCGACGTGACACCGACGCTCCGCGTCTGGCGACCCGGTGTCTGCAACACTCGCTGTGCATGACGCCTCGGTCACCGTCCGACGAGGAGACCCTCGAGGAGCCGGGGACGGGCCGCCTCCTGGCCCTGAGCGACGGCGTGGTGGCCATCGCCCTCACCCTGCTGGTCCTGCAGTTGACGGTGCCCGAACCCCGCCGGGTGGCCAACCGACCGGGCGCCCTGTTCCACGCCCTGGCCGCCAACACGTCCCAGTGGACCAGCTACATCGTGGCCTTCTACGTGATCGCCGTGTTCTGGTTGGTCCACCACCGCGTGTACCGCCTGGTGCGGGGGCACCGCGAGGTCATTGCCTGGTGGAACTTCGCCTTCCTCTTCACCATCACCCTGTTCCCCTTCTCCGCCGCCCTGATGGGCGCCTTTCCGGACAACCAGCTGGCCGTATGCGAGTTCGCCCTCAACCTCCTACTGGCCAGTGCGGCCACCTCGCTGACCATCGTGGTGGCCCGACACCAAGGGCTGATCGTCGATGAGGCCACCCCGGCCCTGGTCCGGTCCATGATCGCCCGGGGCGTGACCGCGGCCGCGGTCATCCTGGTGTCCATCCCGGTGGCCCTGATCGCGCCGGCCTACGCGCCCTTCGTCTGGCTGCTGCTCGCGGTCTCGCCCCGAATGGCCGAGCGGTGGCAGCTGCGCCGTCCGGCCTGAACGTCCCGCCCGCATCCGGGCGGGAGCCGCGTGCCTACGGCGTCGTGGTCGGCGCCCGACCGTTGCCGGCCACGCCGGCCTCCTCGGATTCGCCGGCGTTCTTCATGGCGTCGACCAGCACCTGGGCCGCTCCTACCAGCCCGGCCGCCTCGTAGGGAACGACGATCTTGGTGTTGGGCGCGGTGGCCAGGGCCTGGAGGGCCCGCAGCTGCATGATGGCCAACGTGTTGGGGTGGATCACCGAGGTGTCGATGGCATCGAGTGCGGCCGACTCCCCCTCGCCCCGGAGCTGGGTGGCCCGCTTCTCACCGTCGGCACGCAATTCGAGCGCCTGCTTCTGGGCCTCGGCGGCCAGGATGGCGGCCTGCTTCTGACCCTCGGCCTCGAGCACGTTGGCCTGCTTGCGGCCCTGGGCACTGTTGATGGCGGCCTGCTGCTCGCCCTCGGACTTCAAGATGGCCGCCCGCTTGTGCTGCTCGGCCTCCTTCTGCTCGGACATCGCCTGGAGGACATTGGTCGGCGGGGTGATGTCGAGGATCTCGATGCGGTTGAGCCGCACCCCCCACTTGAGGGTGGCCTCGGCCATGTGGTCCTGCATCTTCGAGTTGATGGTCTCCCGCTCCGACAACGACTCGTCGAGCGTGAGCTCACCGAACACGGCCCGCAACGCGGTGCGGGCCATCTGGTCGATGGCCAGGCCGAAGTCGTTGACCTCGAACAGCGCCAGCTTGACGTCGGTGACCTGACAGAAGATGGTGGCGCTGACCCACAGGGACACGTTGTCCTTGGTGATCACCGCCTGCTGGTCGCCGGTCCGGGGGAACTCGCGGACGTCCACCTTGTCCATGCGGTCGGCCAGCGGCAGGAGCACATGGAGACCCGGCTGCTGGATCTTCTTGAACTCGCCGAACCGCTTGACCACCCCCACGCAGCCCTGCTGGACCACCTTCAGGCACGACTTCAGAAAGACGACGATGAGGGCGAAGATGGCCACCGCCACCACCGCCAGGGCGATCGACGTACCTACGGAACCGATGATCATGAGGACCACCTCCTGGACTCCACTGTAGGCACTCCCGGGGCCCAAGGGTGCACCGCCACCCCCGGTCCCCGGCGATCAGCCCGGCTCGGGCTCAGGCACCGTCCGTGGGGTAGACCACCAGCAGGCCACGCTCGACGTCGGCCACCACCACCGTGGTTCCCTTGTCGATGGTGGTCCCCGGGAAGAGCGACACCGCGTACCACTCCTCGCCCCGGGTGAGCACCGACCCGGGTTGATGCCTGTCGGACACCGCCTTGGTCACCACCGCCGTCTCGCCGATCATGCCCGAGACACCGTTCAACATCGCCGACTCCGTTTCCGACCTCGACTCCGATTGCCCATGCTTCCGACTTCTCGCTCTCTACCCGGCACTATACGGCCTCTTCCCGAAGGCCAGCCTCACGACCGGCAGCGGGCGCGGGACCGGACGGCCGGGAGGCCGGCCCCGGGTTACCGTGGGCCATGCCCGCAGATCCGATCCCGAAGACCGTGACCCCGCTGACGGCCCGGAAGACCTGGCGGACCGTCGAACCCCTGCACGGGATGATCTACTTCGCCCCCGAGGCGGCCGCGTCCTACACCCGCCTCGGTCTCGACCCGGGCGCCGGATACTTCGCCTCGCGCTCGGCCGCCATGGGGGCGGTGGGGGCCGACACGGTGATCGCCACCTTCTTCAACTTCAACCCCGAACTGGTGCGGGCCGCCATCCCCGCAGCGTGGGAGGTCACCTCACCCGCCGCCGTGCTCGAGGCCCGGGTCGGAGCGGCCGATGCCGCCCTGACCCGGATGCTGGGCGACGCCGTGACCTCCACCGAGATGGAGCGGGCCGCACGTCTGGCCCGCCGCGCCGCCGAACGCGCCGCCCTCCGCTACGAAGGGCGGCCGCTGTTCGCCGCCCATGCCGGGCTGGCCTGGCCCGACGCCCCCCACCTGGTGCTGTGGCACGCCCAGACCCTGCTGCGCGAGTTCCGGGGCGACGGGCACATCACCGCCCTGGTCCACGCCGACCTCGACCCGGTGGAGGCCCTGGTCATGCACCTGGCCTCGGGGGAGGTGCCCGGGACCTTCCTCCGGGACTCACGCGGATGGCCCTCCCCGGCCTGGGACGCCGGTGTGTCCCGCCTGATCGAGCGCGACCTGGTCGAGGTGGGGCGACGGACCCCTCGCCCTGAGCGGACCCGGCCTCTCCCTGCGGCAGGAGATCGAGGACGTCACCGACCGGCTGGCCGTCTTCCCCTACGAGGCCCTCGGCGAGGAGGAGTGCGCCGAGCTCCGCTCCCTGACCCGCCCGTTCAGCCGTGGCCGTGGTGGAGGCGGCAGGGCTGGGGCGCTGACTCCCGCCTGCCCTCAGGCTCCGTCGGCCCCGGTCCGGTGACGGCGTCGGCCAACTCCGGTTCCTGGCCCGGGCAGGGTGACCACCCGGTAGCCGAGCCGATCGGCCAGCCAGGCCCGATTGCGGCGGTGGATCTCCTGGTGGCCGTCGAACCGGTCGAGGACCACCACCGTCGTGACCGCCGGCATGCGAGCCGGTCACCGTGGCCAGCGCGTCCATCGACAGCCGGACCCCGTTGATGGTTCCGAGGCCGGCGTCGGCCACCAGCACCACCGCATCCGGCCGGATGGCCGCCAGCAGGTCGGTGGCATCACCGTCCGATGCCTGCGGGGACCGCACCCCTCCGGCCGTCTCCACCACACCCATCTGCACCTGCTCCGGCGGCCAGGCCAGCTCGCCGACCAGGTCGGCGATGTGAAATCCGGGAAGGCCCAGGGCCTCGGCCGCCATCGGCGGAGCCATGGCCCGGTGGTAGGAGCGCGACGTCGGGCACACCGCATCCGGGTCCTCGCCCGATGCCGCAGCCAACACCTCGGCATCGGTGGCCCCGCCGAGCCGGGTCCCGTCCGCATCGACGTCGAAGGACTGGGCCGGCTTGCGGGCGGCCACCGACGTGCCCCGGGCCCGCAACTCGGTGATCAGGCGGCTGCCCACCCAGGTCTTGCCCACCTCGGTGCCGGTGCCGCACACCAGGACGATCCGCTCAGGGCGCACCACTGGCTCCTTGGTGGCCGGCCGGGCCGCCACTGTCCGAGCCCTCCGGCATCGGTGGCCCCGGGGAGGCCGGAGCGGAGGATGGGACGGCGTTCACCGGCACGAGTCTTGTCCACCCCGGTGCGAGGGGGTCGAACCGACGACGGGCGGGAAGGCGGAGAAGGATCGCCGTTAGGATCGTGGCCATGGATCGGATCGGTGTGGTCGACACCATGTTCGCCCGTTACGACATGGGTGCCGAGGCGCTCGACGAACTGAAGCAGTGCCCGGGGTTCGGCTCGACGTTCGAGGTCGTCCGCCGGACGGTGCCCGGGTTCAAGGACCTGGCCGTCGAGTGCAAGCGGATCATCGAAGGCGAGGGGTGCCTCATCGTGGTGGCCCTCGGAATGCCCGGCAAGGCCGACATCGACCAGGTCTGCGCCCACGAGGCGTCGCAGGGCATCATGCAGGCGCAGCTGCTCACCTCGACCCACATCCTCGAGGTCTTCGTCCACGAGAACGAGGAGGAGGACCCGGCCCGGCTGGCCGCGGTGTGCGTCGACCGGGCCCGCAAGCATGCCCGCAACGCCTACTGGATGCTCTACGAGCCCGAGCAGCTCACCCGGCAGGCCGGGCGGGGGGTACGGCAGGGGTACGACGACGCCGGACCCATCCTGGCCTGAACCACCGCCGCCGGGTCAGGCCGGCGGGTCGTGGGGCAGGCCCAGGGTGCGCTCGGCGACGATGTTGCGCTGCACCTGCGAGGTCCCGCCCCCGATGGTCAGGGCCGGAGCGAACAGGTACCCGTAGTCCCAGATACCCCCGGGCCACGCCTCCCTCCCGGCCGTCGCCGCGGACCGCGATGAGCCGCCGAGCCGTGTCTCTGCAGCATGCCCCGGGCTGCCGACCAGGTCGCGGGCGAGCGCCATCACGTGCTGGCCGTGCTCATCGGCCAGTGCCTTGCGCACCGACGCCTCGGGACCCGGTTCGGTGCCGGCCAGCGCGGCCGACACCGTCCGCAGGCGCAGCAGCCGGAGGATCTCGCCCTCGGCCCACACCCGGGCCAGGCGCTGGCGGTCGAGCGGGTCGGCCGCCCCTCCGGACCGTCGCACCGCGTCGACCAGGTCGGCCGCCGTGGGTCCCATCCCCCACAGGGACCCGGCCCCGGAGAGGGAGACCCGCTCGTTGGCCAGGGTCACCTTGGCCAGAGCCCACCCCTGACCTCGGGCACCGATCAGGCAGTCGCCGGCCAGACGGACCTCGTCGAGGAAGACCTCGTTGAAGGTGTGGGTTCCGGTCATGTCGACGAGAGGCCGCACCGTCACCCCGGGCGAGTCCATCGGGCAGATGAAGTAGGAGATCCCGTCGTGCACCGGGGCCTCCGGTTCGGTGCGGGCCAGCAGGATCCCGTACTGGGCACCGTGGGCGTAGGACGTCCACACCTTCTGGCCCCGGACCACCCACTCGTCGCCGTCCCGGTCGGCCCGGGTGGTCAGCGACGCCAGGTCGGACCCGGCGCCCGGCTCGCTGAACAGCTGGCACCAGATCTCCTCGCCGGCCAGCAGCGGCATCAGGTACCGGTCCTTCTGGCCGGTGGTGCCGGCGTGGAGGATGGTGGGGCCGGCCCATCCGATGCCGATGGTGTTGGTGGGTCGGCGCACACCGGCCCGGCGCAGCTCGTCGTCCACGATCAGCTGGTGGGTGGCGTCGGCACCGATCCCCCACGGGGCCGGCCAGTGGGGGGCGACCAGGCCCCGTTCGGCCAGCTCCCGGCCGGACGGCGCCGGGTGCGCCGCCAGCCACCGGCGGAGGGTCTCGCGCGCGGGTCGTCCTCGGCCGGCAGTGCGAAGTCCACGGGGGCCAGCGTAGGCTGAGCTGCGATCGGATGACCTTCATCGGATCACCCGGCTCGGGGGACGAAGCCGGGACGGACGTCGGTCGGGTGTGGCCGAAGGCTGCCCGCACCCGTGGGCAGTCGGGGGTCACGCCGCATGCCCGGCGAGGGAACCGGGGATGAGGAGCGACCGTTGAGCACGTGGAACTTCGGAGACGTCTGGGAGGCGGTGGCCGACGAGCTGCCCGACGCGCCCGCCCTCACCCACGGCACCCGGACCCTGACCTGGCGCCAGCTGGACCATCGGGCCGACAACCTGGCCCGGTGGCTCCTCGACGCCGGGGTCGACCGCCAGGACAAGGTGGCCATCTACCTCTACAACTGCTCCGAGTATCTCGAGACCACCTTCGCCTGCTTCAAGGTCGCCCTGGTGCCCATCAACACCAACTACCGGTACGCCGACGACGAGCTGATCTATCTGTGGGAGAACGCCGACACCGTGGCCGTCGTGTTCCACGGCACCTTCGCCGAGCGGATCGAAGGGATCCGCGACCGGGTCCCCGGGGTCAGGAGCTGGCTGTGGGTCGACGACGGGACGACGGCCTGCCCGCCGTGGGCCGACCCCTACGAGGAGGCGGCCGGGGTCGCTCGGAAACGGAGGTCCGCACGCGGGTCCGGGCCCCGTGGGGCCGGGGTCCCGACGATCTCTACCTGCTCTACACCGGGGGTACCACCGGCATGCCCAAGGGGGTCATGTGGCGCCAGGACGATCTCTTCGCCCGGCTCAACAGCGCCGGGTTCCGCCGCTACCCCGAGGACGGGGGTCCCGACGACGTCCGCGCCGAGCTGCGCCGAAGCGGCCCGGGTATGACCCTGCTGCCGGCCTGCCCGCTGATGCACGGCACCGGAGGCTTCACCGCGCTCGAGTGCCTCAGTGAGGGCGGCCGGGTGGTCACCCTCACCTCCCGCCGGTTCGACCCGATCGAGTTGCTCGACACCGTCGAGCGGCGAGAAGGTCAACGGACTGGTGATCGTGGGCGACGCCTTCGCCAAGCCCATCCTGGCCACCCTGGACGCCAATCCCGGCCGCTGGGACCTGACCAGCCTGGTCGGCATCATCTCGTCGGGGGTGATGTGGAGCGAGGAGACCAAGCAGGGTCTCATCCGCCACCATCCCGGGATGCTGTTGGTCGACGCGTTCTCCTCGTCGGAGGCCATCGGGATGGGCTCCTCGGTCTCGACGGGAACCTCGGCCGCCCACACCGCGCAGTTCACCCTCGGGCCCGAGGTGCGGGTGCTCGACGAAGACGGTCGCGACGTCGAACCCGGGAGCGGGCAGAGCGGGGTGCTGGCCCTCGGTGGACGCATCCCTCTCGGGTACTACAAGGACGAGGTGAAGACGGCGGCCACCTTCCGCACCATCGACGGCACCCGCTACTCGGTGCCCGGCGACTATGCCCAGGTGAGCGAGGACGGATCCATCCACCTGCTGGGGCGCGGATCGGTGAGCATCAACACCGGAGGGGAGAAGGTCTACCCCGAAGAGGTCGAAGAGGTGGTCAAGACCGTCGACGCCGTGGTCGACGCCGTGGTGGTGGGGATCCCCGACGAGCGGTTCGGCGAGGAGATCGTGGCCGTCGTCGAACTGGCCCCCGGCACCCCGCCCGACCAGGTCACCGAATCGTCGGTGATCGAGCACGTGAAGAGCAAGCTGGCCGGGTTCAAGGCACCGCGCCGTGTCCGTTTCGTGACCACCATCGGGCGGTCGCCTTCAGGGAAGGTCGACTACGCCAGGCACCGGGCCGAGGCCGCCGAGTGGGCCGGGGTGACCTCGGGCTGACCGGCGGTTGCCCGTGCCGAGGACTCAGCGGGGAGCGGGTCAGCCCTTGTTGGCGCCGTAGGTGCGGACGAAGTCGTTGACCTTGTAATAGGCGTCGATGGACTCCCCGGCATCACCCCAGAAGCCCTCGAGTACGTCGTAGGCCATCGTGCCCTGGGAGATGTAGTGGTTGTTCACGTCGGTGATCTCGAGCTCGCCCCGCCCGGATGGCACCAGGGTGGTGATCACCTCGAAGACATCGGCGTCGTAGCAGTAGATGCCGGTCACCCCGAACTTGGATTGGGGATGCTCGGGCTTCTCGGTGATGCCGATAACCCGCTTGTCGGCGTCGAATGACGGCACCCCCAGGTGGCGGAGGTGGTCGTCCTCCTCCACCGGAGTGAGCAGGATGCGGGCCCCGGTGGGGTGGGCGGTGAAGGCGTCGACCATCGGCTTGATCGGCCGCTCGACGATGTTGTCGGCCAGCATGACCAGGACCGGGTCGCCGTCGACGAACCGGGCGGCCAGGCCGAGCGCTTCGGCGATACCGCCGGGCCGTTCCTGATAGCCGTAGCTCAGCCGGTCGATACCGAACTCGTGGCCGTTGCCCAGGAGACGCAGGAACTCGCCGGCATGGGTGCCGCCGGTGACCAACATGATCTCGGTGATCCCGGCGTTGACCAACGCCTCGATGCCCCAGTTGATCATCGGCCGGTCATAGATGGGCAGCAGGTGCTTGTTGGTGATACGGGTCAGGGGGTGCAGTCGGGAACCGGTGCCCCCGGCCAGGATGACGCCTTTCATGGGCGGCAGCCTAGGCGAGCCCGTGACGATGACGCCCCGCCATCCGGGCCGGTCACCTACCGGGGCGGGCGGCGGCGTCGGCCAGCACGGCGTCGGCCAGTACCGGCCACGAACGCACCGCCCACAGGCCGAACGGCCGGTCGCTCAGCCCGGCGCAGAGGACACCGGCGTCGGGATCCACCCACACGAACGAACCCGACCGCCCGAAATGGCCGAACGTGGACGGCGAGTTGGCGGCACCGGTCCAATGGGGTTGCTTGTGTGCCGCGGATCTCCACGCCGAGGCCCCAGTCGCACGGATCGAACCGCTGGAAGCCGGGAAGGACACCGCCCAGACCGGGAAACTGCACCGAGACGGCCTGGCCGTGGGTCTCCGCACTGATCAGGGTGGGCTCGGCCAGCTCTCGGGCCAGGGCCAACAGATCGTCCAGCGGACCGGACAGGCCCGCCGCCGCTCCGCCCGACGACTCGTCGGCGTCGAGAACGGTGGCGGTCATGCCCAATGGGTCGAGCACCCCGTCCTGCAGGTAGCGCGGCGAACGGCATCCCCGCCCGTTCGGCGAGGAGCCGGGCCAGCACCAGGTAGCCGGCGTTGGAGTAGATCCGGGTGGTCCCGGGACGGGCCAGCGGCGGCCCCAGGTCGGGCCCGAGCCCGGAGGCATGGGCCAGCAGATGGCGGACGGTCGACCCCTCGGGACCGGCCGGCTCGTCCAGGGCCAACGATCCCTCCTCCACGGCGACGAGCACAGCCAGGGCAGTGGCCGGTTTGGTCACCGACGCCCAGGGAAAGGCGCGATCGACCGGTCCCACCGAATCCACCCGGTCCCGCCACCTCCCGGTGGCCAGGGTTGGGTCGATAGGAACGACGCCCACGGCCGCGGTCTCCACCGGCCAGCCGGCCACCAGTTCCAGGGCGTCCATTCAACGCTCAGCGTAGAGGAGCGGGCGCGGACAGCGGCGCGGCTAGCGCAGTGCGGAAGGGGGTGGCTAGCGTGCACTGGAATGGTGGGGAGACGCGCCGGGGGCAGCGTGCACGGAGGCCGGCACACCAGGGCGGACGGCGGGCGCCGGACGGCCGTCGTGGCGGTGGCGGTGGCGGTGGGTCTGATGCTGACCGGGTGCGGAACGTCGCTGGCCGCCTCCGCTTCGGTGCGCAGGACCGACCCGTCGCCGTCCCCATCGAGGACGACCGTCGACCTCGGCTCGGCCGAGGGCACCGACCCGGCCCCGGCCGGGCACGCGGCGCGCCTCCTCGACACGTTCTACAAGGTTCCGGTGCCGCTGGAGCCGGCGCCGCCCGGTGCCATCATCCGCTCCAGCATGATCCGCACGGCCGGGCGGCTCCCCACCGGGGCCACCGCCTACCGGGTGCTCTACCATTCGCAGTCGATGGCGGGAACCGACATCGCCGTCTCCGGCGTGATCGTCGTACCCGGCGGGGCCTCCCCCGGCCGGCGGCTTCCCGATCGTGAGCTGGGCCCACGGGACGACCGGCGTCGCCGATCCATGTGCGCCATCACTCGGTTCTCTCAGTTCGATCGCCTACCTCGGGCCCCTGCTCAAGGCGCGGATGATCGTGGTGGCCACCGACTACCAGGGCCTCGGGACGCCCGGCATCCACCCCTACCTGGTCGGGCAGAGCGAGGCCCAGGGTGTGCTCGACGCGGCCCGGGCCGCACGCAATCTGGAGGGCCGGGCGGCGTCCAACACGGTGGTGGTCATCGGATACTCGCAGGGCGGCCAGGCCGCGCTGTTCGCCGGACAGATCGCCCAGTCCTATGCCCCCGAGCTGTACCTGGCCGGGGTCGTCGCCATCGGCCCGGTGACGTCGGTCACCGAGCTCGCCCCCACCACACCCGACGATCGGACCGACGCCGACGCCGGCTTTGCCGCCACCGCGCTCTACGCCTGGTCGGCGATCTACGGCAATCTGCCGCTGGCCTCGGTGTTCACCAACCAGGGACTCGGCGACTCGTCGGTGATCGGCTCGTCGTGCGCGGGGACGGTGGGTGCGGCGTTCGATTCCACTCCCACCAGACTGCTGTTCCGCTCGGGGTGGAGCGCCAACCCGGGGGTGCGGGCCGACAACGATGTCAACGAGCCCGGGAGGACGCCCATCTTCGCCCCGGTCATGGTCGTCCAGGGGACGGCCGACTCGCTGGTCCCCTACCAGACCACGACCGGCCTGGTCGACCGGTCACTCTGTCGCGCCGAGCACGACACCGTCCGCTACGTGCCCATCCCCGGTGCCAGCCACAGCGGTGCGCTGCAAGAAGGGGCAGCGGCCATCCTGCTGTGGATCTCGTCGCGGGTGGCCGGCGGGGCCGAGGTCGACACCTGCCACGGGTGAGGAGGACCGGACCGACGGGTGGCGCGGTGTCGGACGTCGAGGAAGTGTCAGACGTCGAGGAAGCGACGGACGGCGAAGGCCGAGCCGACCACGCCGACCACCACGCCGACCACACCCACCAGGATGCAGGTGCCGGCCACTTCCCATCCGCCCAGGGACATCTGGGCGATGATGCTGCTCGAGTTCGCCGCCGTCTTGGTCGCATCCAGTCCGAGTCCCCAGTAGAGGGCGAGGACGACGAGCACGGCCACGCCGGCTCCGAGTAGGCCCTGGATGAGTCCTTCGGCCATGAACGGCAATCGGATGAACCAGTTGGTGGCGCCGACCAGCTTCATCACCGACACCTCACGCCGGCGGGCGAAGATGGCCATGCGGATGGTGTTGAGGATGAGCACCGACGCCGACAGGAGCAGCACGACGGCCACGGACAGGAAGACCCACTGGAGCACGTGGATCACGCTCTGCATCGTCTTGATCTGCTGCCCGGGGTACTTCACGTTGAAGATACCCGGCTTGCCGACGAACTCCTGGTAGACCGCCGGCGCCTGGGACGGGTCGTTGAGGACGCAGCGGAACGACGCCGGGTAGTCGGCTCTCGGTGGTGGCCTGCACCTCGTCCGCCGGCAGGATCAGCTTGGCCTCGTTGTAGTCGTAGGCCTGGCTCCGGAAGAGGCAGGACTTGATGTAGGGGGACTGGCCCAGCCCGGTGTGGACCGAGCCGATGACCCCGGGTCCGGCCCCGGGGTTGACCCAGACGATGGTGTTGACGCCGTTCTGCCACTGCACGGTGGCCTTGGACGCCCCCTGTTTCAGGAGCAGCGAGGATCCGACCAGGGCCAGGGAGACGGCGACGGTGAGGATGGCCGCCACCGTCATCAGGCGGTTGCGCCACAGGTTGGTGACCGCTTCGCGCGAGACGTAGCCCGCAGAGACCGGCATCAGGTACGAGCGGCGAAGCTGCCTGGCAGCTCGCCGGCCGGGGCCTGCTCCGCCATCGCTCCGCTCGGTGAGCCGGCGCCGGCGGCGGCCGTGGCGCTGTCGATGCCGTAGACACCATGGGCCTGGTCCCTGACCAACATGCCGCGGTCCAGCTCGATCACCCGGCGACGCATCTGGTCGACCATCCCCGAGTCATGGGTGGCGATGATCACGGTGGTCCCGGTGCGGTTGATCCGGTCGAGCAGCCTCATGATGCCGAGACTGGTGGTCGGGTCGAGGTTGCCGGTGGGCTCGTCGGCCAGGAGGATCAGCGGGCGGTTGACGAAGGCGCGGGCCACCGCCACCCGCTGCTGCTCACCGCCCGACAGCTCGTGGGGTAGGTTGTCGCGCTTCTTGGACAGCCCCACCAGGTCGAGGACCTGGGGGACCTGGGCGGCGATGACGTGCTTGGGACGGCCGATGACCTCCAAGGCGAAGGCCACGTTCTCGAACACCGTCTTGTTGGGCAGGAGCCGGAAGTCCTGGAACACGCAGCCGATGTTGCGCCGGAGGTAGGGGATCCGCCATTTGGCCAGGTGCCCGATCTCCTTGCCCGCCTCCCAGATGCGACCGGAGTCGGGCATCTCCTCGCGTAGGAGGAGACGGATGAAGGTGGTCTTCCCCGAGCCGGATGGGCCGACCAGGAAGACGAACTCTCCCTTGTCGATCTCGACGGAGAAGTCCCCGAGGGCGACCGTTGATCCTTTGTACGTCTTGGTGACGTTCTCGAATTTGATCATGAGGCAGGTGTCAAGGCGTGGATCGCAATGTGCGGAGCGTGCGGAAGGGACGGACCGGCGTTGCCATTCCGGGCAATGCTACCCCGCCGCCATCGCCGGCTCGGTTCAACCCCTCTGACCTCCGCTGACGCCGTTCAGTTGCCGGTACGGCGCCGCCGGAGCTCGGCCTCGATGAAATCGTCGAGGTCGCCGTCGAGCACCGCTTCGACGTTGCCGGTCTCGTGGTTGGTCCGCAGGTCCTTGACCAGTTGATACGGGGCCAGCACGTACGAGCGGATCTGATTCCCCCACGCATTGTCGGTGCGGTCGCCGGACAGCTGGTCGAGCGTGGCCTGGTGCTCGGCGCGTTGCCGCTCGGCCAACTTGGCCCCGAGCACCTGCATGGCCTTGGCCTTGTTCTGGTGCTGGCTCCGCTGGTTCTGGCACGACACCACGATGCCGGTGGGAAGGTGGGTGAGCCGGACCGCCGAGTCGGTCTTGTTGACGTGCTGACCACCGGCGCCCGACGACCGGTAGGTATCGATGCGCAGGTCCTTCTCGTCGATGTCCACCTCGTCGGACACGTCCTCGAGGAAGGGGACAACGTCGAGGGAGGCGAAGCTGGTCTGGCGCCGGTGCTGGGCGTCGAACGGGGAGATGCGCACCAACCGGTGCACGCCACGCTCGGCGGCCAGCAGGCCGAAGGCGTACCGTCCCTTGACGATGAAGGTGGCCGAGAGCAGACCGGCCTCCTGCCCGGGGGTCGCCTCCTCCACTTCGATCTCGAAGCCACGCCGCTCGGCCCACCGCGAGTACATGCGCAGCATCATCTCGGCCCAGTCCTGGGCATCGGTCCCGCCGGCGCCGGCGTGGATCTCGGCCACCGCGTCGCCGTCGTCGTAGTCGCCGGCGAACAGCGACCGCAGCTCGAGGGCGCGCAACCGGCGATCGAGATCGGCGAGCAGCGGTTCGATCTCCGGCCGCAGCGAGTCGTCCCCCTCCTCCTCCATCATCTCGTTGAGGGTCTCGGCGTCGGAGAGCGGTTCGGCCAGCCCGGCCAGCAGTTCGAGGTCCTCGTTGACCCGGCCCAGCTCGGTGGTCACCTCCCGGGCGTGGTCGGGGTCGTCCCACAGCCCGGGTTCCGAGGCCGCCTTCTCCAGTTCGGCCCGGCGCTGGTGCAGACGATCGGTGCCGAGGAACTCTCCGGCCTCGGCCAGGCGCTCGCGTCAGAGAGGCCAGAGTCGAGCCGGGATGTCGACGCGCTCGGGCTCACCGGCCCCCCGACGGGGACCATCCGGCGGGGTCATCTCAGTTGGCGCCGTGGCAGAGCTTGAACTTCTTGTTGCTCCCGCACCAGCACGGATCGTTGCGCCCGAGCTTCTCGCGCTCCGACTTGACGATGGGCAGCTGGGTCTCACCGTCGTCGGCCAGCCGGTTGGTCACCCCGACCTGGGTCCCGTTGCCACCGGTGAGGCCCACTCCGGCGACCTCGTCGAGCTCGGCCGGGGTGGCCGACGCGAACGCGGCCGAGATGGCGCCGTCCCCCTGGACGGGGTCGTCGGCGGCGATGTAGCTGGCCCGGTCCAGATCCGGCTCCGCAGCCGGTTCGGTCAGGACCTGGACATGGAAGACATAGCGCAGGTAGTCGTCGTTGATCCCGTCCATGAGCTTGCCGAACATGGCGAATCCCTCGCGCTGATAGGCCACCAGCGGGTCCTGGTTCCCCATGGCCCGCAGGTTGATGCCCTCGCGGAGGTAGTCCATCTCGGCCAGGTGGTCCTGCCACCGCTGGTCGATGATCTGCAGCATGATGTCGCGCTCGAGCTGACGGGCCGTCTCCTCGCCGCCGGGGATGGTCTCGTCCCGCTCGGCGTAGAGGTCCAGGGCCTCGGTGAGGATGCTCTCGGTGATCTGCCCGACGGTGCTGGCATCGGCCAGGTCCTCGGCCACGAACTTGGTCGGGAAGTACTGGGTGACCTCGGTGATGAGGCGGGGGAGGTCCCACTCCTCGGCGTACTCCGACGGGCACGACGAGGCGACCACCTCGGTCATCGTCCTCTCGAGCAACTCGACGGTGTCCTCACGCAGGTCGTCGCCCTCGATGATCTGGAAGCGGCGGCGGTAGATCACCTTGCGCTGCTCGTTCATGACGTCGTCGTACTTGAGGACGTCCTTGCGGGATTCGGCGTTGCGCCCCTCGACGGTGTTCTGGGCCCGCTCGATGGCCTTGGTCACCATCTTCGCCTCGATGGGCACGTCGTCGGGAAGGGCCCGGCCCATCACCCAGTTCATGGCGCCGGTGGCGAACAGCCGCATCAGGTCGTCCTCGAGGGACAGGAAGAAGCGGCTCTCGCCGGGGTCGCCCTGTCGACCCGACCGGCCCCGCAGCTGGTTGTCGATGCGCCGGCTCTCGTGTCGCTCGCTCCCGAGGACGTACAGCCCGCCGAGGGC
The DNA here is from genome assembly GCA_963812885.1 of uncultured Acidimicrobiaceae bacterium. GTDB lineage: Bacteria > Actinomycetota > Acidimicrobiia > Acidimicrobiales > RAAP-2 > Bog-756. Next base: position 209,274 of record CAWEWZ010000011.1, read on the forward strand.
GCGGACCTCGTCACCCTCACGTTCGCAGACGGCCGCGAACTCGGACTCGATGGCCGCCAGCTGGGCCGCCCCCTCCTCGGTGGCCACGTCGATGCCCCGTGCCGTCGCCTCCCGCACCGCCAGCCCCTCGGGATTGCCGCCGAGGATGATGTCGACGCCGCGACCGGCCATGTTGGTGGCCACCGTCACGCTCCCCACCCGGCCGGCCTGGGCCACGATCTCGGCCTCACGGAAGTGCTGCTTGGCGTTGAGGACCTCGTGGGGGATGCCGCGCTTTTCGAGGAGCCGGGAGAGATGCTCGGACTTGGACACCGACGCCGTGCCCACCAGCACCGGCTGGCCGGCGGAGTGGCGCTCGGCGATGTCATCCACCACGGCGGCGAACTTGGCGTCCTCGGACTTGTAGATCAGGTCGGGGTTGTCCTCGCGGATGAGCGGCTTGTTGGGCGGGATGGGCACGACGGGGAGCTCGTAGGTGTTGGCGAACTCCGATGCCTCGGTCTCCGCCGTCCCGGTCATCCCCGACAGCTTCTCGTAGAGCCGGAAGTAGTTCTGGAGGGTGACCGTGGCCCAGGTGTGGTTCTCCTCTTTGATCCGCACCCGCTCCTTGGCCTCGACGGCCTGATGGAGGCCGTCGGACCAGCGCCGGCCGTCGAGGGTCCGCCCGGTGAACTCGTCGACGATCTTGACCTCGCCCTGGGCCACCAGATAGTCCTTGTCCCGGCGGTAGAGCTCCTTGGCCAGCAGGGCCTGGGTCAGGTGGTGCACATAGTTGACCGACACCGCGTCGTACAGGTTCCCGACGCCCAGTTGCTTCTCGACCTTCTCGATGCCCGCCTCGGTGGGGACGACGATCCGCTTCTCCTCGTCCACCTCGTAGTCGTCCTCGGCCCGCAGGGTCCGCACGATGCCGGCGAACTGGTAGTACAGCTGGGCGGACTCGGCGGCGGGACCGGAGATGATCAGCGGCGTGCGGGCCTCGTCGATCAGGATCGAGTCCACCTCGTCGACGATGGCGAAGGGGTGGCCGCGCTGCACCATGGCGTCCTTGGACCGGGCCATGTTGTCGCGCAGGTAGTCGAAGCCGAACTCGGTGTTGGTGCCGTAGGTGACGTCGGAGAAGTAGGCCTCGCGCTTGGCCTCGGCATCCTCGATGTCGGGCCCGACCCGACCCACCGTCAGGCCGAGGAACCGGTGGAGCTGGCCCATCCACTCCGAGTCGCGGGTGGCCAGGTAGTCGTTGACGGTGACCACGTGGACGCCCCTCCCGGCCAGCGCGTTGACGTAGACGGGCAGCGTGGAGACGAGGGTCTTGCCCTCGCCGGTCTTCATCTCGGCGATCCACCCGAAGTGAAGGGCCATCCCCCCCATCAGCTGGGCATCGAAGTGGCGTTGGCCGAGCACCCGCCAGGCCGCCTCCCGGACCAGGGCGAAGGCCTCGATCAACAGGTCCTCGAGGCTCTCCCCGTTGTCCAGCCGCTCGCGGAAGATGCCGGTCAGGGCCTGCAGCTCCTCGTCCGAGCGGGCCTCCATCTCCGGCTCGAGGGCGTTGACCAGTGGCACCAGTTCGGCCAGGCGACGAACCTTCTTGCCTTCACCGGCGCGGAGGACCTTGGTGAGCACGCTCATGGGGTACTCACTCTACCTTCGGAGGTCTACGTGGCCGGCCGTGTCCCCGGCCGGCGGTGCCGCCGGCGCGGCCGGTCAGGCGGTACGGACCTTCTCGCGCAGGATCGAGACCGAGTTGGCCGGCCGGCGGCGGGGGTGGGAGCGGCCGACCAGTCGGCCCTTGGTCTTCTCGAGCTGGTGCTCGACCTTCTCCACCACCAGGTCGACGGCCACCAGGGGGACGGGTCCGGCGGCCCGGGCCCGGACCGAGCGCCCGTGCCCGACGATGATCACCTCGCACCACTCACGGTCGGCGATCCTCGGATTGTGCTCCTCCGAGAAATGGACCTCGGCCCGATCGAGGCCCGGACACAAGTGGCCGAGCCTGCCGACCTTCTCCTTGGTCAGAGCCCTCACCTGGTCGGACACGATTCTTCTGCCATGTGCGATGACCACTTCCACCTGCTCGCCTCCTGGTTGATCGGTTGATCTGCTCGGGTGCTACGTCTGGTGTTGGCCGGTCCTCCTGATCGGTCGTCGGGATGTCTTGTGTGAGCTGCGGGCGGCTGACCTGGTCTTTGACCCCACACTCGCCTGCAGTGAGAGTGGCGGCCGGGCTCCGGCGGCAGCGACCGTCACCGGTCGCCGGCCCAACGGATCCGTGTTGGCACGCGTCACCTCATCTCCGCCAGCCCCCGACAGCCGGGGACTCCGCGGGCAGGTCTTACTCCTAAGCCGCACCATGCTCAGCAACCACGAGTTGCCTTACGTGGGTCGTTTCGCCTGCGACTGGCTTCGACTTGCAACCACAGACCCGCACGCAGCTCACCTGTGAAGTGTACGCCTCGGCCTCCCGATTGCCAGGGGCCGGGACCCCGAGTTCACGCGGTTGTTATCGGGCCGTCATTCAACGGCAACACGCCCGGCGGCCGACCCGCGCCAGGGCAACGTCCCAGTTCACAAGGGCGAAGTCGCGCCCGGCCGCCCGGGCAGGCGCTTCAGGGGCCACCGGGGGTGAGGCGTCGTTTGAGCTCGTCGAGCACCGGGATGGGCCCGGGATCGATGCCCTCCTGCCCGGCCAGGTGGAGCGAGACGAAGTCGCCGATCAGGGCCAGGTCGAGGAGTTGGGCCAGATCGCCCTCCCCCGCCGCCCGGACCTCGACGATGTCGGCCACCACCTCACGCAGGACGTCGGCCACCAGGTCGAACCGGCGGCCCACCTGGGGGTGCTCGGCATCGTGGCGGAGGTTGACCAGGGTGATCAGCTGACGGGTGGCGTCCCCGTTCTGACCCCAGCCGGCCAACTCGTTGTGGCACAGCTCGGGATAGACGTTGAAGAACGCCGGGGTCTTGGCGTTCTCGTTGATCTGGGCCTTCCAGCGCAGGGCCGCCGCCGCACCCAGGTCCCCGGAACTGTGGACGAGCGGGATGGTCCGGCCGATGCGGCGGGCCAGGTCCTCGGCCCGGTTGCCCGGCCGGACCAGTTCGTCGCGCCGGATCCGGAGCTGCTGGACGGCCTGGTCGACCCACTGGAGGGCGCCGGGAAAGAGCCCGATCTCCTCCAGCAGCACCAGTGGGGGGATGGCCAGCGCCCCGAGCGCCGCCCGGGGCTGGGGGATCCCGGGCGGAACCGGCACGACCGGGACGTTCCACTCACCGGCCAGACTGACCAGTGCTCCACCTCCGGCCACCACGATGAGCGACGCCCCCGCCTCGAAGGCGGCCGCCGCCGCCTCCAGCGTCTCTTCGGTGTCGCCGGAGAACGAAACCGCGAACACCAGCGAGCCGGTGCCGACATAGTCGGGGGGCTGATACCCCTTGACCACGGTCACCGGGACGGGCATGAACGGTGCCGCCGCCGCGGCCAGCACGTTGCCGGCGAACCCGCTGCCACCCATGCCCAGGACCACGACGTTCTCGACCCGCTCGTGCTGGGGCAGGTCCTGCACGCCCCGGGCCGCGGACACCGCCGCCTCGACCTGCTCGGGGAGGCCGGCCACGGCGCCCCACATGTCGAGGGAGTCGACGGCGAGCGGGGACGTGGTCGTGGCGGACCCACCGCCTCCGGGGGCGTTCACGATTCCGCGGTCTCTCCGGTGGTGCGGGCGCCGCCGGACTCGGCCTTGGCCATCAGGCGGGCGTGCTCCTGCTCGTCGACCGCGGTGGCCTCGTCGATCAGCATGACCGGGATCCCGTCCCGTACCGCGTAGCTGCGGTGGAGCCTCGGGTTGTAGAGCCGGTCCTCGTCGGCGAAGTAGAGCAGGGTGCCCTTGTCCTCCGGACAGGCGAGCACCTCGATCAGCAGGGGGTCGAGGGTCATCGTGCATTCCTCTCTCGTCGGGCGGTGTCGAATGTCGGGTGGTGGGGACGCCGCCGCCTGGGGACTCCCACCGTCAGGCTCCCAGGAGCCGGTCGATGTCGGCCTGCACCTCGGACACGTGGGCGGCCAGGGACGCCTCGTCGGGCGCCTCGACGTTGAGCCGGAGCAGCGGTTCGGTGTTGGAGGGCCGCAGGTTGTACCACCACTCACCCCGGTCCACGGTCAGACCGTCGAGCCGGTCGGCCCGGCCCAGCGCCCCCCCGGCCGCTTCGACCTCGGCGGCCAACAGCTCGACCGCCTGGGCCGGATCGTCCACCACCGTGTTGATCTCCCCGGAGTCGGCGTAGCGGCGGAACGGCTGGAGCAGCTCGGAGAGCGGTTTGCCGGTGACGCTCAGCAGCTCGAGGACGACCATGGCGGCGATGATGCCGGAGTCGGCGCGGTAGTTGTCCCGGAAGTAGTAGTGGCCGGAGTGCTCGCCGCCGAAGACGGCGCCCGTCTCGGCCATGATCTGCTTGATGTAGCTGTGCCCCACCTTGGTGCGGACGCCCACCCCGCCCTTTTCGGCGATGACTTCGGGCACCACCCGTGAGCAGATGCAGTTGTAGAGGACGGTGGAGCCGGGGTACTTGTCGAGCATCGAGGAGGCCACCAGCGCGGTGGTCAACGAGCCCGACACCGTCTCGGCCTTCTCGTCCACCAGGAACACCCGGTCGGCGTCGCCGTCGAAGGCCAGGCCCACGTCGGCGCCCGCATCGAGCACGGCCTGCTTGAGGTCGACCAGGTTCTCCGGCTGGATCGGGTCGGCCGGATGGTTCGGGAAGTTGCCGTCGAGCTCGGGGAAGAGGATCGACACCTCGAAGGGCAGGCCCTCGAAGACCTTGGGAGCGACCAGGCCGCCCATGCCGTTGGCCGTGTCGGCCACCACCCGCAGGGGGCGGAGGGCATCGACGTCGACGAAGGACCGGACGTGGGAGGCGTAGGCCTCGAGCACCGAGCGCTCCTCGAGGGGGGCCAGCGCGCCCGGATCGACCCGGGGGGGTCCGTCGGTGCCCCACTGGTCGAGCAGGGACTCGGCCGTGGCCCGGATCTCGTCCAGCCCGGTGTCCCGCCCGATCGGGCGGGCCCCCGAGAGACAGAGCTTGAGGCCGTTGTACCGGGCCGGGTTGTGCGAGGCGGTGAACATGGCCCCGGGGGCGTCGAGGCTGCCGGCGGCGAAGTACAGCATGTCGGTGGAGGCGAGCCCGAGGTCGATGACCGTCACCCCGACGGATCGGGCCCCCTCGGAGAACGACCCGGGCCAGCTCGACCCCCGACTCACGCATGTCGCGGGCCACCAGCAGGGACGGCCCGCCGGTGAACTGGGCCACGGCCACCCCGATGGCCCGGAACTTGTCGGGGTCGAGCTCGTCGGGGACGACCCCGCGGATGTCGTAGGCCTTAAAGACGTCGGCAAGGCTGGTCATGGCCGGGCCATCCTAGCCAGCCCACCCCCGGCCCCGGCGATGGACGGGCCGGTGATCCGGCGCCCCGTGGACACCGGTCCCGGCTTCACCGCCCGAGACCGCCCGCCAGCAACGAGACCACGTCCTCGGCCATGGCCGTGCTCAACCCGCACAGGAGTTCCATCTGTTCGGTCACCGCCGCGCTGGCCAGCAGACGTTGGCGATCGATGAGCGCGAGGGGGGCCAACTCGCAGAGTCGCCAGGCGGCCTCCTCGTCACCACCGACGACCGAGAGGTCATGAGGGAGGGCGGGAACGTCCCCCAGCTCGGAGAGGAGCGACCGCAGTCTGCGGACGGCGCCCTCGGCGGCGGCCACCGCCGGCCCGTCGCCGGCGCCGGACCCGAGCGGGAGGTCCTGCACCGAGGCACGCGGGTACGGGCTCTCCCCGAGCCACCGGTCCACCGAGATCCGGGAGACCCCTCGGGCCATCACCAGCATCCGGCCGTCGTCGAGCCGGTCGACATGGTCGACCCGGGCCACGGTCCCCACCGCCACCCGTTCGTCGCCGCCGCCGACCTCCGGGCCGCGGGCGATGAGCACCACCCCGAACGATCCGTCGTCGTCCAGGCAGTCGGCCATCAGCCGCCGGTAGCGCGGCTCGAAGACGTGCAGGGGCAGCGGGGCGTGGGGGAACAGCACGGTGGACAGCGGGAACATGGGCAGGGTTCGGGTCATGACCGGACCCTGTTCAGGAGGAGGCCCGGGCGGCCGACGATCGCGACCTCCTCGACCGCCAGGCCAGGACGCCCAGGACGGCCAACCCGGCCACGGCGGCCAGGGTGATCAGCTCCCCGGCCTTGTCGGCCCCGGTGCTCCCGTAGTCGAGGGTCACGTCGTGGCTGGTGGGGACCACCACCATCAGGTTGGGGGCCACCCGCCAGGGGCCGTCGGCCCCGTGGGCCTGCCAGTTCGGGAAGTAGGACACCTTGACCTCGACCGGTGTGCCCACCCGGTCGACGTGGAAGGAGACCGAACTGTCGGTCTGGGCGACGTGCGACACCACCGTGGCCGGCTCGGGCACCGCACGGGGGCCTGGTGTCGGTGGCCGGCACCCTGGTCCAGCCGGCCGGCCCCCCGGCGGCCGGGACCACGTTCCACGCCGACGGATCGTCGTACCAGGCGGCCGACGGCTTCAACCAGCTGGTCTGGGCCGGCTTGACACCCCGTCCAGACCACGGGGCGGTTGGCCAGCGGTGTGACCAATGACGAGTCCTTGATCTCGTACACCTTCCAGGTGGTGTCGAGCGACTGCCCGTTGTAGCTGGTGCTCCACGGACCGCTCGAGGCCACCTGGGTCAGGTTCGGGTCGGTGGCGGCGGCCGCCTCGACCGTGGTCGAAGCGGCCAGGAAGTAGCGGACCCCCAACAGCTGCAGGTGTCGGATCCCGAGGGGGACGTTGAGGCCCAGGTACTGGAAGTCGTTGCTGTTCACCGCGTCGGAGGGCGAGACCGACAACTCGTTCTGGTTGATGAAGTGGTACGGGGTGGTGGCCGACGATTCGAACAGCAGTCCCTCCATCGAGTCGACGCAGCCGTTGGTCCAGTAGGGCAGCAGCATGAGCGACATGGTGGTGCCGAACCGGTTCTCCGACGGGTCGTACTCCCACATGGCGCGTCCGCACCCCTGATCGGCGCCCACCCTGGCCATCATCTGGATCACCGCGTGGTACTCGGGGTAGTCGGGCTTGCCTTCGTAGCCCGAGTAGTTCCACTCGGCCCAGGCCCCGGGTTGGTTGGCCCCCACGGTGACCCCGACGGCGCTCAAGGTCGACGGCCGGCAGGACCAGCGGCGGCACCACGGCCAGGCAGGCGGCGGCCAGGGCGATCAACGGACCCACCACCGACCCCGGCGGGTTGTCGCCGGGGGTGGGGCGGCGGAAACGGCTGATCCGCATGCCGGGTCGCCACGGCACCCCCTCCGCCGCGGTCAGCCGGTGGCGAATGACGGTCACCCACTGGTCGAGGCGGCGGCGGCGGTTCCACCGGGCCACCGCGGCCACGACCTCGGCCAGCGCGTACCCGGCCATCAGATAGAGGCAGAGGAACCAGAAGGGCAGGAACCGGACGTTGTAGAGCTTCCCCTGGGGGTCGAGGCAGATCACCGCGGCCGAGAAACCGCCCATCACGGCGATGAACAGCGCCACCCGGTTGCGCCGGACGATCATGGCCACCACGCCGACGGCGGCGGCGGCCACCACCCATCGGGCCGATGCCGGGAACAGGAGGTGGGGGAAGCCGTCGACGTTGGTCCACCCCATGTTGGTGGTGTAGGCCTGGCCGGTGGCGAAGGGGATCAGCCAGAACGCGGTCAGCCCCACCCCGATGGCGCCGGCCACCACACCCCAGCCCAGACGGTTCGCCCACCGGTGCCGGGCCAGGCGGCCGCGCCCGCCCCGGTGCAGCCCGCGGGCCAGGTCGGCGTCGAGGAGCAGCCACACCCCGGCCCCCACCCCGGCGAAGATGGCCGGGATCAGATGGCAGAGGAGGGTGACGGCGAACAGGACGGCGGCCAGGGCCCGGTACCGCCCGGTCCGCAGGCCGGTGGCCACGACGCCGAGGAACAGGAGGGCGGCCGAGAGGCTGAGCGAGTAGGAGAACTCGCCGGCCAGGGTGGACAGGATGTTCCCGCCGTAGATGGTGAAGCTGGGCTCGAAGAGGAAGGGCAGGGTGGCGGCGGCCAGGCAGCCCGGGCCCGGGTCGCGGAGGCCGGCCAGATCGCCCGAACGCCCAGGCGCAGACCGGCAGGGTGAGCGTGCCCAGCACGGTGACCAGCTTGAAGGCCACGTTGTAGTTGACGACGGCGTTGAACACCACGGTGATCAGGCCGGGGAGCGGGAAGTAGAAGGTGTAGAGAGGGAAGCCGTCGTACCAGCCCGGGTCCCAGCCGGTCAGCTGACCGTGGGTCAGGAGATGCGACTTCATGAACGCCGGCATGATCACGTGGGCGCCGGTGTCGCCGCCCGCGGTGGTGGTGTTGGACAGGAGCAGTGACGGGTGCAGCTGGCTGAGGGCGATCAGGGTGACGCCGGCCACCGCCACCAGGTTGGCCCACGCCGGCCACGCCCCGCCGCCAGGTCAGCCGGCCCAGGGCGGCGCCCCGCGGCTCCGGCGCCGACGGCCGGACCTCCGGCAGCCCCGGTCCGACCGGGGCCACCTCGACGGGCGCGGTCATCTCAGAACAGCACCCGGGGCCCGAGGGCCAGCGGCACCACCACGGCGGCGGCCAGGGCGGTCAGGTTGAAGGTGGCATGGGCGACCATGTTCATGCCCAGGCGGCCGGTGCGGTAGGCGACGAACGACAGGATGATCCCGAAGACGGCCAAGCCGAGCAGCTGGAGGGACTCGGCGTGGGCCAGACCGAACAGCACGCCGGTCACCGACGATGGCGAGCGCCGGTCCCACCCATCCGCCGAAGGTGCCGAACAGCCGGGCCAGGGCCCGGAGGAGCACGCCCCGGAAGAACAGCTCTTCGAAGAACGGGGCCCCCACCACGGTGCACAGCGGCGATCAGCGTGTACCCGGCGCCGTGCGAGCCGCCGGTCAGCTTCTGGCTCGGGGCGTCGAACCGCTGGTTGAAGTTGCTCACGTGCTGGGCGATGGGGATGTACATCAGGGCCACCAGGATCTGCCCGCCCACCCCGATGGGCACGCCGACCAGGTCGATCCAACGGAACCGCAGGCCCATGTCCCGGACCAGGCTGTGGGTCCCCCGAACCGACGACGACAGCCAGGCGGCACCGAAGAAGCCGGCCCACAGGCCGATCAGGGTCGACACGATGTACCAGGTGGGCGGTTCGGACAGCTTGGTGATGGCCGTCAGTGCGTGCAGGTTCCCCGAGACGGCGGCCGACAGCGAAACCGAGAGCACGGCCAGCACCTGGCCGCCGAGGAAACCGAGCGCGGCGAAGAGCAGCCACGTCCACGCCGAGGACCGTGTCGTCGGGGCGGCACCGGCTCCGAGCTGGCGGCCGAGCGAACCGTCGACCTGGTAGGCCGCCGGCCTCGTCCGTGGGCGGCACCGGAGGGGCGGGAGGTGCGGGAGCCGGTCGCCATCCGGGGGGCGGAGGGGCCCATCCGAACGGCCTCGCCGGCTCCACCGGCGTCGGGTCTGCGCTGGTCCGGGGCGGGCTGCCGCCGACGGCCGCGGCCTGGTCCGTCCCCTGTTCGGACCGCTCGATCACCCTTCCACGATACCGACCGGATCACGGCCGGCGGCGGCGGCCCCGGGCGGAGTCGCCGCGATGCCTCGGTCGTCCCCTCGGTGCGCATAGCATGAAGAGGTGACTCCGCCCAACCCCGATGTGCCCCCCAACGGCCCTCCCGGCACCGGAGGCCCCGGTCAGGAAGTTCCGGGCCAGAACAAGAACCGGATGGTCATCTACACACTCATCGTGGTCGCGGTCCTGGCCGTCCTGATCATCCCCGGCCTGGTCCATAAGCCCAGCACCAACTCCCTGACCTACAACACCTTCCTGTCCGAGATCCAGAACAAGCAGATCAAGAACGCCACCGTCGACCAGAGCACCGGCGTGATCACCGGCACCCTCTCGAACGGAACCACCTACACGGTCAACGGCCCGAGCCCGGTCACCGACTCGCTGCTGAACGCCCTCAAGCCGCTCGGTTCCAATTACAAGCTGGTCACCGGGACCAGCAACCCCCTGATCAGCATCCTGCTGACCTGGATCCTGCCCTTCGCCATCCTCGGCGGGATCTTCTTCTACATCAGCCGAAAGGCCCAGGGTCAAATGGGAAGCATCATGTCAATCGGCCGGTCCAAGGCCAAGCTCTACTCGACCGAGCGCCCCTCGACCACCTTCGACGACGTGGCCGGCTACGACGGGGTCAAGCTCGAGATCAGCGAAGTGGTCGACTTCTTCAAGACGCCCGGCCCGGTTCAAGGAGATCGGAGCCCGGATCCCCAAGGGCATCCTGCTGGTCGGTCCCCCCGGGTACCGGCAAGACCCTGCTGGCCCGGGCGGTGGCCGGTGAGGCCGGCGTGCCCTTCATGTCGGTGAGCGGCTCGGACTTCATGGAGATGTTCGTCGGGCGTGGGGGCCAGCCGGGTGCGCGACCTGTTCGCCACCGCCCGCAAGCAGGCGCCGGCCATCGTCTTCATCGACGAGATCGACTCCATCGGCCGCAAGCGGGGCGCCGGGCTCGGGGGCGGCCACGACGAGCGCGAGCAGACGCTCAACCAGATGCTCTCGGAGATGGACGGATTCGATCCGACCGAGGGGATCGTGGTCATGGCCGCCACCAACCGGCCCGACATCCTGGACGCCGCCATCCTCCGTCCCGGGCGCTTCGACCGCCAGATCGTGGTGCCCCTGCCCGACCTCGACGAGCGCCTCCCCATCCTGCAGGTGCACTGCAAGGACAAGCGGGTGGATCCGACGGTCGACCTCGGCACGGTGGCCCGCGGCACCCCGGGCATGAGCGGCGCCGATCTGGCCAACCTGGTCAACGAAGCCGCCCTCCACGCCGTGCGGCGCGGCTCCAAGGTCATCCAGAACGTCGACTTCGAAGCCTCCCGCGACCGGGTGCTGATGGGCCAGCGCCGCGAGAGCCTGGTGCTGTCGGGCCAGGAGAAGGAGCGGGTCGCCTTCCACGAGGGCGGCCACGCCGTGCTGGCCTACGTGCTGCCCGATGCCGACCCGGTGCACAAGGTGACCATCCTCCCCACCGGCATGGCCCTGGGCGTGACCATGCAGCTGCCCATGGAGGAGCGCCACATCCACCCCCGCCAGCACATCGAGGACTCCCTGGCCGTCCGGATGGGCGGTCGGGCCGCCGAGCTGCTGGTCTACGGGGACCTGTCCACCGGGGCCAGCAACGACCTGGTCGGCAACACCGAGCTGGCCCGCAAGATGGTCCGCGAATGGGGGATGAGCGACAAGATCGGCCCGATGGCCTGGGGATCCCAGGGCCAGGTCTTCTTGGGCGAGGACCTCATGCACACCCGGGACTACTCCGAGCACACCAGCCAGATCATCGACGACGAGGTGGAGATCATCCTCCGGGCCCAGGAGCAGCGGGCCCTCGAGGTGCTGGCCCGGCACCGGGGCGGTCTGGACGCCGTGGCCCGGGCCCTCCTCGACGAGGAGACCATCGACGGGGAGACGGTCGGCCGGTTGGTCGACACCGCCTACGGGCGGCCCGTCCACGAGCACGGCGTCAAGTCCGTTCCCCCCATCTTCGTGGCCTCCCAGCACGGGCCGACCGGATCCGGAGAACGTCGACGGTCCGCCCGAGGCGCTGGTGGCCGGCGAGGGGCCGGGCACCCGGACCGACAGCGCCGAGGCCGACGCCACCGGGTCACCGGCACCGTCGCCGTCCGACAACGGGAGCGAGGTGGCCGGGGCCGCCCACGCCACCGACGAGCCCGGGGCCACCCAGCCGAGCGAACCGGCGCCGCAGGCCGGTGAGGGCCGGCCCGGTCCGGCGCCGTGGCCACCGCCACCGGCACCGCCGGCCGGTCACTGGCCGCAGGCCCCGTCGCCGATCCCGGCGCAGCCCGCCCCCAACCACTGGCCCAAGCAGTCACCGTGGCCGCCCCCTCCCCCGCCCCCGACATCCCGGTAGCCGTCCCGGTCGGCGCCCGGTGGCGGCGTAACCTGCAGCCATGTGCCGGAACATCACCACCCTGCGCGGCCTCGAACCGGAGGCGACCGCCGAGGAGATCGAGGCGGCCGCCCGGCAGTACGTTCGCAAGGTCAGCGGCGTCCAGACCACCTCGGCCAGCACCGGGCCGGCATTCGAGCTGGCCGTGCGTCAGGTGGCCGACGCCACCACGGCGCTGCTGGCCGAGCTCCCGCCCCGCCGTCAGCCTCCGCCGACCCTGCCGCCCATGAGGCGTCGGGCCGCGGCGGCCCACTGAGCGAAGCCCCGGTCCGGCCTCCTCGGCCTCGGCGGAGGTCAGGCCGGGCCGGTGTCGACGATCAGCAGGCTGCAGGAGCAGTGGTGGGCGATCTTGTTGGGGACACTGCCCAGCACGAAGCGCCGGGCGCCGGTCATGCCCCGATTGCCGACCACGATCAGATCGGCGTGGGCGGCCTCGGCCGTCTTGATGATGGCGCCGGCGGGATCGCCGTCGAGGGTGGCCACCTCGGCCGGCACACCGCTGCGCTCGGCTTCGGCCAGGAACTCCTTCCCCACCCGTTCCGCTTCGTCGTGGCGGCCGGCGTTGGAGGCCTCCACCGCCGATACGTCGACATCGGTACCGGTCATCAGGACGGGCCGCATCACGTGGACGCCGCTGACCCTGGCCCCGGTCAGCTTGGCCAGGTCGAGTGCCCTGCGCACGGCCACTGCGGCCCGCTCGGAGCCGTCCGTGCCCACGACGATCACCTTGAACACCCGCGACCTCCATCCGCTCGGGGAAGGCGGCTCCCGCGCCCCGGCGACGCTGAATTCGTCCGAACGCTACCAGAGCCGGCCGATCCGATGGCCCGGCTCCGGCGACGCCCGACCGCACCCGGCCGCCGCGCTACTGGTAGAGCGAGTTCTGCCGCACGGCGGCGTTCCCCAGTGTCGTGCCCTGCGACGGGGTCAGCGCCGGCGACTGCCTGGTACTGCTGCTCGACGTGGCGGTGATGTCCACATCGATGGCGGTGATGGCCACCCGGTTCCCGGCCTGCCAGACCATCAGGTACTCGGGGGCGTGGCTGCTGGTGGCGAAGCCGGTGGGTCCCAACTCCTTCGGAACGGTCAGCGAGGTGTCCACCTTGACCGCCTTGCGCGCCGTGGCCAGGGCGGTCGTCGCCGACGCCTTGGAACCGCAGTTGAGGACGTCGGAGATCAGACCGGTCTTCGAGCCGGTGTTCTCGTAGACGGCCTCCACCGATTCCGAACATCCCTTCTGGCCGGTGACCGTCGACTGCTTGGCCGCCTGGACCGTCTTCGGGAACCCGATGCTCCGGGCGTAGGCGGCGTCGAGCACGACGGCCGAGGGGGACAGCGTCGGCGGGCGCGGTGGTCGAGGAGGCGGTACCCGACGAGCTGCTGCACCCGGCCAGCACGAACACCACCGCCCCACCGAGGCCCAACACGATCCTGGACCTCGACGATGTGGTTCGGCTCATGGTCAGACCATAGGGGCAACCAGCGAGGCGTCCGTGGCCACCCCCGTCCGGAGTAGACGACCCGGTCGGACCGGAGAGGAACCCGCCCCAGGTCACGGGCGGATTCGGCGGTGGATCAGCGGCTGGGCTCGAACAGCTCGACGGAGATCCGGTCGTCCCCGAGGTCCTGTCCGTAGAACTCGCATCCGGTGGCCTTGGCCACCCGCATCACCATCTCGGCGTTGGACGCGTGGATCGACATGTGGCACGACCCCAGGGAATTGAGGCGCTCCCACAGGACGCCGATCTCGAACCCGCGGGCGAACTCGGGGTCATCCGTGTCGAACCGAAGCTCCCTTTCCATGAGGAGAACATCGTCAGGGCGCCGGCAACCCTTTAGCGTCCTGCCGGCCGGCGGCCGGCTACCCGCCGAAGGGGAAGCCGGTCGACGACACCACGCCCGGCGCTCCCGCCGGGCGGCTGTCCTCTTCGACGTTGACCGGCACCGAGGACTGGACCGAGAAGTCGGAGAGCCCTCCGACCAGCTTCGACCCGAGCACGACCAGCCGGCCCGGGGCCACGGTGAACATGGCCACCGGATGGCCCAGCCGGAGGGTGGTCACCTTGACCCGGGCCGGGGACGGCCCCGGGTTGGCCACCGCCAGGCTGTTGATGGCCGCATGCGGGGTCCCCGGGGCGCGGTAGACCCCGGGACCGGGGATCAGCCACCGGGTGGCCACGGTCACCGTGCCCGCCGACGACCCCCACGCCGGGGGCGGCGCTCGCCCGCCGGCCGAACACCGAACGTCCGACCACGATGGGACCGGACGAATCGATGGTCAGCGAGTACGGGGTCTGGTGCGGGAGCCCGGCCGTCCCCGAGGCGGAGAAGTCCACGATCGAGAGGGGCGGGACCGACACCCGCCGGGGGATCACCGTCCCCGAAGAGAGGCCGGGAGCGATGGTGGCGCGACACCGGCCGGGTGCTCGGATTGGCCAGATGGAAGACTCACCGCCGAGCCCAGTCCGGCGGTGGTCTGGGCGAACCGCCACACGGTCGACAGGCCGGGCGAGCCCAGGCGCAGGGACAGCCCGCCGCCACCGCCCACCGACGTCTGCTGGAACTCGGAGCTGACCAGGGCTCCGGCCTGGGCGCTGACGAAGGTGGCGACGTCGGACGCCCGCTGCACGTAGGCGCCGATGTTCTCCACCACCAGGCGGCCCGGAGGGATGACCAGGCCCTGGTAGGCCTGGGGCGTGACCAGCCCCGACTTGGTCAGGAAGGTGATGTTCACGACCGAGGCGGGGGCGGCGGGATCGAACAGGGCCAGCGCCAGATTGTTTCCCGCCGAGGTGGACCCGCCGGCGAAGGCCCACTGGGTGGCCGTCCGCGACGCGCACGGCGCCGTGCTCCAGCCCAACGGGTCCGGACACCACCTGGTTGGCCACCACGCCTCCCCCGGCAAAGGTGAACGACGAGGCGTTGCTGCCCTTGGCCAGCCCGGTCGACGGGTCGACGGCGGCCGTGCCCAACGCGGGGACCACCACGGTGCGATGGACCATCGTCGACGCACCGTGATGTCGCCGCCGGCCCGACACTGGTCATGACGCCGGCGACCGCCCGGGTGGTGGAATTGGTCAGGTAGACGGTGGTCACCGCCGCCGTCCCGGTGGCCGCCGGACAGAAGGCCGACGAGGACGTGGCCCCGGCCGGGGGGACCGGGACCCCGTCGGCGGAGCCGGGCGCCGGAGCGGCGGCCGGCGCCGGGAACGCCGCCGACACCAGGCCGATGCCGGCGACCAGCGCCACGCACCACGATCACCGCCGTCCACCGGCCGCGGACCGGCCGGCGGCTCGGGCGCCGGCGCCGCGCCGGTCGGGGTGGCCACCCCCTCGGGGACGGTCACGTCTCCGCCTCGACCTCGGGCGAGACCGGTTCGCCGGTGGCGGCCGCCGCCGACTCGTCGCCATCGGTGCCGTCGGGCCGTCCGATCCGCCCGCGGCCGGCGGCGGCCGGTCCGGACCCGGCGCCAGGATCCCCCGAGGCCGGCGTCCGGCCACGACGGCGATCGCCGCCAGCCAGGCGATGATCGAATACAGCAGCGACAGCGGGGTGCTCGGGCCGCCGTCGAAGGCCAGGGTGCTCGTCCCCGGCCTCGGTCACCTGGTACCGCCCGGCCCAGCCGAACGAGAGCGAGCGCGCCGCGGTCGTCCCGCTCGGTTCGGCCAGGTCCCAGCGGTCGACCGGGGCCAGGGCGCTGAACACGGTGCCCACCGCCAGCGGGCCCCGGTAGGAGGTGGCGGCGGCGGGCCCCGGGAGCACCGGCCGGGCGTCCCTGACGATGGGCGCGCCCGGCGATGCGGACCCGCGACCACGGGCGCCGGCCGGTCGGGCCTGGGGGGCGGCGACGGTCGCGACGGCCGGCCATCTGGGCCCGCTCGGGGATCCAGGCGGCGTTGGCGTAGACGGTGATCCCGGTACCGGACACGACCGGCGTGAGGTCGAGCTGCCGGCCGAGGGCCGGGGCCAGGTCGGCGGGCACCGGATACTGCTGCGGGGCTCTGCTCGCCGGTGATCTCGGGGGCCAGCGAGGTCAGCAGCACCACGTAGCGGACCCCGGCCGGGGCCAGGAGATCTGCCGAGCTGGTCGGTGCGATCCGACTGGGCCAGATTGACGGCCGAGGCCAGGCTCGAGGCCGGGCCCTGGTCGGCGGCGTTCCACAGCCAGCGGGCATCGGGGCTGCCGTCCTCGGAGGTGGCGTAGGCCAAGCCCCCGCCCGCGCTCCACGATCCCTGGTTGAGGGATCGGGGGTCACCCAGCCAGAGGACCCGGAAGGCCCCGGTCGCCGTCTTGGCCCCCATCCACTGCACCGACTGGCTGAAGTCGTTGACCGGGAGGTCCCAGCGCCCGGGGATGGCCGAGAGCAGGGTCGGGATCGATCCGAGCACCACCGCCCCGGTGGCCACCACGGTGATCAACTGGCGCCAACCGAAGTCGGCGGCCCGGAGATCCTCCTCGAAGGCGGCGATCCCCAGTCCGATGGAGGCGGCGACAGCCACCGCGGCCGGGGCCAGCAGGACCAGTGGATCGATGGCCAGGGACCCGGTCCATCCCCGCCCGATGATCCAGGCCGCCGTCCAGAAGACCAGGGCGATCGACCAGCACCGCCCGGCCCACCGGAACCGCTCGCCACGGGCCAGCAGCAGCGGGACCAGGGCGGCGACGACGAATCCCCAGGCCAGCGGCGAGGCACCGATGGGACCGACGGCGAAGCGCAGCAGCGACCCCCACGACGCCGCCCCCGAGGCCGGGGTGGGCACGCCGAACACGACGACGGCCCCCCGGCCCGCGGCCAGGACACCGATGAGCCACGGGAGGCAGATGACGGCGGCCACCAGGGTCGACCCGAGGGCCAGCCCGGCGGCCCGCCAGGCCGACCGCCACTCGCCGAAGACGAACGACGAGAGAAGCAGGGCCAGCGGCCGCCACCAGCACGACGATGGCGGCGGCGGGCACGAACGAGACCAGGACGGCCTCGAGCAGGCCCAGGGCGACCACATCCCGGACGGCGGTGCCGCGGCCGCGGCCGGCCGGGTCGGGCGCCGGATCCCCTCCGGCGCCGTACGGGGCCGAGCGGGTGCCCCGGAACAGGCAGGCCAGCACCCACGGGGCGCCGGCGTAGAGGACCAGGGCCCCCCACCGCCCGAGGGCCAGCGCGTCGTAGGGAAGGGCCATGGCCAGGTACGACAGTCCGGCGATGAGCGACGCCCGCGGCGAGCCGAACGGCCGCAGCAGCCGGACCACACCCCAGACCCCGATGGGCACGCAACCGAAGATGAGCACCTTCTGGGTGAGCCCCATGGCCCCGAACAGGAGGGTGCCGACCACACCGGCCAGGGCCAGGGCCGGCGTGGCCGGTGCCGTCGTGCCCACACCGGACGGGTGCCAACCGGCGAAGAACTGGGAGAACGTCGAGGACCAGCTCGGGAAGGGGACGAACTGGCCCACCACCGGGCAGCCTCCCGCCGAGGACCCCCCGGCTGCCGATGAGGACGACGACCGCGGCGACCAGCCAGGTGGTGAGCCTGGTCCTGGCGCTGACCTGGCCGCGCCCGGAATGATCGGGCGCCGCCGCCGAGGGCGGCCCCCAACGCCACCCCGCGGTCGGCGTCCTCGAGCTCGTCGGCGGCCGCCAGCTCGTCGGCGTGGGCACCGTGGAAGCCGTGCTGGAAGACACGACGGCCGTAGGCGGAGAGCCGGGCGCTGCCGCCGACCTGCAGGACGCGGATCTCCTTGTCGCCGAGACGACGATTGCCCTTCAGCACCTTGCGTTGGCGGCGGATGGTCGCCCATGCGGCCGAAGTTCCAACGCCACGCCCGGATGACGGCCCGGGCCCGGGCCCGGTTGCCGGCCAGCTCGGCCACGATGACCTCGCCCACCGCCAGCACGAGGATCTGGGGCACCACCCGGACCAGGTGGAACGGGCCGTAGCACTTGAACACGGCCAGCAGCTCGTGCCGTCGCTGCAGCTCCTGCAGGGTCACCGGGTGCTTCGTGCGGCCGTCCCCTTCCCCGGCCAGGGCCTGGTCGATGGTCCGGGCGCCGCCGGCCAGCTCCTCGAGATGCCGCACCCGGGCATCGGGGGCCACGATGATGCGGGCCCCGACCACCTGGGCCCGCCAGCACAGGTCGAGGTCCTCCCCCATGGCCACGATGGCGGTGTCGAAGCCGCCCAGCTCCTCGAAGAGGTCGGCCCGCACCAGGGTGGTACCGCCGGGGGCGACGAACACGTCGCGCACGGCATCGTGCTGGCCATGGTCGATCTCGCCGGGCTGGACCCGGTCGACGACCGATCCGCCCTTGTCCACGGCCATCCCGACGTGGACCAGCCGCTCGGGGTCGTCCCAGCTGACCACCTTGGGCGAGACGATGCCGGCGTTGGAACGGAAGGCCTCCTCCACCAGCAGGTGGACGGTGTCGGGGAGCAGGGCCACGTCGTCGTGGCACAGCAGGAAGTAGTCGGCCCCGTCGACCATGGCCTGGACCTCGTTCACCGTGGCCCCGAACCCACGGTTCTCCTCGAAGCGGCGCACGTAGGCCGCGGGCAGGATTGCCGCCACCCGGGCCGTGAGGTCGTCGCCACTGGCCGAATCCAGGACCAGGACGGAGAGCTCCGCATAGTCCTGCGACTCGAGCGAAGCCAGCGTCTCCTCGAACCACGGACCTGGATCGTGGGCGACGACGACGGCGACAACCGGCGGGGCCAGTGTTTCCATCAGAGGTCAGAGGCTATCGGGCCGCGACGGGCTGCTGGTGTCTTCCCAGCTCGCGCCCATCGCCGACCCGAGTGCTTGCAAATGTTTATCATGACGTATACACTTGCATTCATAGAGGGACGAGGCAGTCCCGTCGAGAGAGTCCTGCCGTCGGGCGACCACCGCCGATGCATCACCCTCCGCTACCCAAGGAGAACACCATGCCAGACATCAACACCGACTTCACCAAGGCGGCCAAGGACATCGTCGCCATCGCCAAGGACGCCACCTACGTGGTCATCGGGGCCGGCGTGCTCGGCTACCAGCAGGCCCAGGTGCAGCGACAGGAGCTGCGCAAGCTCCTGGCCGAGCCCAAGGCCGACATCGGGGACCGTGTGGCCAACGTGCGCACCGACCTGAACGGCGCCCTCCGGAACGTCGACACCACCGTCGGCAACCTGGTCGAGCGGCTCGAGGAGATCATCGAGCGCCTGGAGACCGCGGTAGCCCCGTTCGAGGACCGGCTGCCCCCGCAGGCCCGCGATATGGCCAAGCAGGCCCACGAGCAGGCCAAGGAGGCCCGGAGCCAGCTCCGGTCGCGCATCCCCAACGTCGCCGCCTGAGTCGCCCCACCGCCAGACGAGAACGGCCCGCCCGGTGCGGGCCGTTCTTCGCGTCCGCACCCGATCGGGCCCGCGGTCGGGCCGGTCGCCCTCACCCCGCGTGCTCGCGCCAGTAGGCGAGCACGTCGGCCAGCGTCCGGTCCAACGGGATCTCCGGCTTCCACCCGGTGGCGGCGGCCAACCGGGCCGGGTCGCCCCGCAGCACGGGTACCTCGACCGGCCGGACCAACGCCGGGTCGACTTCGAGCTCCAGACGGGCGCCGGCCAGTTCGAGCAGGTCTTCGGCGATCTCCCCGATCGACACGTCCCGCCCCGAGCAGACGTTGTACACCTGGCCGGCCCGGCCCGACTCGATGAGGAGCCGGTAGGCCCGGACCACGTCGCGGACGTCGGTGAAGTCCCGCCGGGCCGAGAGATTGCCGACCGGGATGGTCGAGGCACCGGCCCGGTCGGCCTCCACGATCCGCTTGGCCAGCGCCGGCACGGCGAACTGGGGGGTCTGGGCCGGACCGATGTGGTTGAAGGGCCGGACGGTGATGACCTGCTGGCCGTGGCCCAGGAACGCCTGGGTCACCAGCGCCTCGGCCGCCAGCTTGCTGGCCGCGTAGGGCGTCAGCGGCGCGGTGGTCGACTCCTCGGTGAGGGGCAGGAGGGCCGGGTCGGTGATGGCCCCGTAGACCTCGGCCGAGCTGGTCACCAGGATCCGCGGTTCGGTCCCGCACTCGCGGGCCGCGGCCAGCAGGGCGGCGGTCCCGATCACGTTGACCTCGAGCACCCGGAGGGGTTCGTCCCACGAGTTCCCGACGTGGGTCAGGGCGGCCAGGTGGTAGATGGCATCGGGGCGGGCGGCCGAGACCGCGGCCAACAGGGCGGCCGGATCGGTGACGTCGACCTCGTTGTCGATGGCGATGACGTCATCGCCGCAGTGGCGGAGATGGTCGGCCAGCCAGGTACCGACGAAGCCGCGACCGCCGGTGATGAGGGAGCGCACGACGGGTCACCCTACTGGCTCGGTGGCCGGGCCAGCACGGCCGGGACGGGTCCCCCGTCCGGCGGCGAACCGGTAGGCCTCGAGGTGCCGTTCGGCACTGGCCGCCCAGGTGTGGCGCGAGACGATGGCCGAATCCCCGCCGGCGGCGATCGGCGTCGCCCGGGGATCCGTTCCGCCCGGCTCCGAGCCGGTGGTCGAGGGCGTCGGCCAGGCCCGGCGGTGTCCCCGGGTTCGACCAGCACGGCCGCGTCCCCGGCCACCTCTTCCATGGCGGTGCCCGCCGTGGTGATCAAGGGCACCCCGCAGGCCAACGCCTCGAGCGCCGGGAGTCCGAACCCCTCGTAGAGCGCCGGATAGACCGCCCCCACGGCCGAGCGCAGCAGGGCGGGGACGGCGTCGTCGGCGACATACCCGGTCCTGACGATGCGGGTGGAGGGGATCCCCGACCCTCGACGGCCCGGTCGACGGCGGCGACACCCCAACCCGCTCCCCCGGCCAGGACCAGGAGGGCGTCGGGATGCCGGTCGGCGATGCGGGCGAACGCAGCCACCAGGGTCGGGAGGTCCTTGCGGGGCTCGAGGGTTCCCACGAAGACCAGGTACGGCCGGCCGCCGGCCAACCGGTGGTCCAGGGCGGCCAGGCGGGCTTCATCGGATCCTGGCTCCGGCTCCTCGGGACGGAAGCGGCCGGTGTCGACCCCGTGGGGAGCCACGAACACCTCGGCCTCGACCGGGCACCACCGGACCAACTGCTCGGCGGTGACCCGGCTCGGGCACACCACTGCCGCGGCCCGGCGGGCGGCCACCTTGATCGCCCGCCGGAACAGGAGGACCTTCGACCACTCGTGCCAGTCCGCCTGTTCGAAGAAGCTCAGGTCGTGCACGGTGACCACGACCGGCACCGACGATCGCTCGGGCATCGTGTAGTGGGGACCGTGGTGGACCGACACGGTGCGGTCGGCCAACAGCCCGGGGAGCCTGACCTGTTCCCAGGCCAGCCGTAGGAGCCGGGGGTCGGGTGCGGCCGGTACCAGGTCGCCGCCCCGGGCCGCCGAACGCCAGCGGGCGACGTCGGACCGGCGGCTGAACAGCACCACCTCGAGGTCGGACCGGTCGGCCAGGGCCCCGGCCAGCTGCAGGGTGTAGTGACCCGCTCCGACCGGCCGGGCGGGTACCGCGGTCACGTCGATCGACAGCCGCAGCCGGGGATCAGCCACGGACCGACCGGGTGTCGACGCGGCGCGTCTCGTCCCACAGGGCGACGTGTCGTCGGGCGATCACCGTCCAGGAGAGCTCGGCCGAGCGCTCGAGCCCGAGCGATCGCAGCCGGGTGCGCTCCTCGTCGTCGGTGGCCACCCGCAGGATCCCCGCGGCGATCGAGTCCGTGTCGCGCGGGTCGACCTCGTAGGCCGCCTTCGCCGTGCTCGGGAGCGGGCTGGCCACCACCGGGGTGCCGAAGGCCATGGCTTCGACGGGCGGGAGGCCGAAGCCCTCGATGATCGGGACGTAGACCACCAGCCGGGACATCGAGTAGAGGGCCGAGAGCTCGGCGGGCGGAACCAGGCCGGCCAGGGTGACGCCGGGCGCCGGCTCCACCTGTCGGCCCCATCCGCTCGGACCCACCAGCACGAGGGGCCACGGTTCGGGCAGCGACGCCCTCATCCGGCCGTAGGCCTCGATGAGGCGGGCCTGGTTCTTCCGGGGCTCGAGGGTACCCACGCTCAACAGGAAGGGCCCGTTGATGCCCAGGCGGGAGAGGTGGGCCGACGCCGCCGCCAGGTCGGGCGGCGGCAGGTGGTCGGACCCCATGGGGATCACGGTGATGGCCTCGCTCGGGGCCCCGGCCCCGTGCAGGTCGTCGGCCACCACCTCGGCGGGGACCACGAACCGGTCGGCCCGGCGCAGGGCGCGGCGCAGGGCCGCCTCGTGCCAGGTCCGGCCCCGGGTCGGATAGGCGTCGGGAATGCGCCGCCAGAGCAGGTCGTGCACGGTGGCCACCATGGCCGATCTCCCCGGCTCGAGCGTGGCCAACGAGGTGGCGTGGACCACGTCGAAGCCGGTCGGCGCCCGCACGATCCCGGCGTCCCAGGCCCGGGTCAGGACCGGCCCGGGCAAGCGCGAGCTGTGCAGCGGGTGGCCGAGGTCGGCCAGCGGGTCGGCGGCCGTGCGGCCGCCGGCGAACCGACTGGCCAGCAGGGCGAGCTCGGGGCGCTCGTCGGGGGCCAGCGCATCCAGGCCCTGGAGCAGGCCGTGGATGTAGGTCCCGATGCCCCCCGAGGCCGTCCGCCGGAGCTGCTCGACCATCAGGAGGGAGCGGACCTTGCTCACCGTCCTCCTCCGGCCGGCCCCACCCCTGACCCGAGGGAGCCGGCGGCGTGGTGGGCGTCGCCGTAGAGCCGGACCAGACCCTCGGCGCACGCCTCCCAGCTGAACCGTCCGCTCCGACGCCGGCCGCGCTCCACCAGGTCGTCGACGTCGGCGCCGCCGTCGAGCACGCTGACCAGGGAGGCGGCCAGCCCGTCGGCGTCGCCCGGAGCCGTCAGCACGGCGCCGTCACCCACCACCTCGGGGACGGCGCCGGCGGCCGTGGCCACCACCGGGATCCCGGCGGCCATGGCCTGCAGCGGGGGGAACCCGAAGCCCTCGTAGCGCGACGGGTAGGCCAGCACCGACGCGTTCTTGAAGGCGGCGTCCAGGGCCCGGTCATCGAGGTAGCCGGGGCGGACGATGCGGTTCCGCACCGGCGACGCGGCGACGGCGGCCAGGTACGGCTCGACCCCCCAACCGTCGCCCCCGACGATGACCAGGGCCACGTCGGGATGGCAGGCGGCCACCGACCCGAAGGCCGAGACCAACAGCGGATAGTCCTTGCGCGGTTCGATGGTCCCGACGGCCAGCACGTAGCGGTGACAACCGTCGGGCAGGGTGAACGGCACCTCGGGCTGCCGGCTGGCGCCGATGGGAGCGGGCGGGATCCCGTGGTGGACGGCACGGACCCGCTCGGGATCGATCCCGAGCTCGGCCACCACCTGATCGGCCACGAACCGCGACGGGGTGTGCACCCATGCCCCTTCCCGGGCCGCCCGCCTGATGAGGTCCGGGTAGGCCAGGGTGGGCGGGTCGCACAGCTCCGGGTACAGGACGACGGTGAGGTCGTGGACGGTCATGACCCGGCCGGCCCGACGGGTCGGCGGCACCACGAAGTTGGTCCCGTGGACCACGTCATGGCGGCCGATGAACCATTCGACCGGGGGCAGGGACGAGCGCCCCCACGAGGCGTGGAGCGGCCGGGCGGGCATGGCCCGCTGGGCGGTGGGGACCCCGGGGGGGACCAGGGCGGCGATCCGGTGTCGCCGCCGCCAGCTCACCGCGAACGCCGACACGTCGACGTCGGGACGGGCGCTCAGTCCCCCCAGCGCGCCGGCGCAGAACACACCCACACCGGTGGGGGCGCCGAGCAGCGGAGTGGCGTCGACTCCGACGGACAGCCGGCCCGGGTCGGAGGTAGCAGATCGCTCCGGCGGCACGCAGGGAGCCTTGCACATCGCCGGCGCACGCCGGTACCGGCGGGTGGGCCCGCTAACCTGCCCCGATGACCACCCCGCCTGCGGCCGTCGGATCCCGATGATCGCCGCGCTGGCCGGCGGGGTGGGGGCGGCCCGCCTGCTCCGGGGGATGATCGAGGTCGTCCCGGCCCCGGACATCACCGCCGTGGTCAACACCGGCGACGACACCGTGCTCCACGGGCTGCACATCTCGCCCGACCTCGACACCGTGGTCTACACGTTGGCCGACGCCATCAACCCCGACACCGGCTGGGGACTGGCCGACGAGACCTGGCGGGTGATGGAGTCACTCGCCCGGCTGGGCGGGGTCACCTGGTTCAACCTCGGCGACCGCGACCTGGCCACCCACTGCTACCGCACCCAACGGCTCGGCGAGGGCGCCCGGCTCGGCCAGGTGACCGGCGAGCTGGCCCGGGCCTGGGGCGTGGACGTCAATGTCCTACCCGTCACCGACGACCCGGTCCGCACCCGGCTGCAACTGGTGGACGGACCCGAGGTCGGGTTCCAGGAGTACTTCGTCCGCCTCCGCCACGACGTCGCCGTGGCCGGCGTCCGGTTCGAGGGAGCGGAGCAGGCGCGCCCGGGTCCCGGTGTGCTCGAAGCCCTGGACGGCGCCGACATCATCGTGGTCTGCCCGTCCAATCCCGTCGTGTCCATCGATCCCCTGCTGGCCGTCCCCGGGGTGCTCGATCTGCTGCACCGCCGGCGCCAGCACATCGTGGGCGTGTCGCCGATCGTCGCCGGCTCGGCGCTCAAGGGCCCGGCCGACCGCCTCCTCGAGGAGATGGGGTCCACGTCCTCGGTGGTCGGGGTGGCCAAGTGGTACGCACCGTGGATGGGAACCCTGGTGATCGACGACGCCGATGCCGCCCTGGCCGACGGTGTGGAGGCCGAGGGCGTGCGCTGCGTGGTCGCCCCCACCGTGATGTCCACCGTGGACGTGGCCGCCCGCCTGTGCCAGACGGTGCTCGATGCCGTCGGCTGACCCGGGGGCCGGCGCCCGGAGCCGACCGCCTCCGGTCGGGTTGTCCGTCTTCCCCGTGCTCGGGTTGGGCGAGGTGCGGCCGGGCGACGACATCACCGCGCTGCTGGCCGAGGCCCTGATCCCGACCCCGTCCCACCAACCCTCGGTGCCGGGCGGGCTGGCCGACGGCGACGTCCTGGTCGTCACCCAGAAAGTGGTGTCCAAGGCCGAGGGGCGGCTGGTCACCCTCGACACCGACGACCCCGACGCCAAGCAGAAGCTGGTCGAGCAGGAGTCGGTGCGCATCGTGCGGCGGCGGGGCGACCTGTTGATCACCGAGACCGTCCACGGCTTCGTCTGCGCCAACGCCGGCGTGGACCTGTCCAATGTCGACGCCGGGACCGCGGCCCTGCTGCCCGTCGACCCCGATCGGTCGGCCCGTCGGATCCGGGAGGGCTTCGAACATCGCCACCGGGTGTCGGTGGGGGTGCTGGTGTCGGACACCTTCGGCCGGACCTGGCGCCGGGGTGTCACCGATGTGGCCATCGGCGTCGCCGGCATCGCCGGCATCGTGGACCTCCGGGGCACCGCCGACGCCAACGGCCGGCTCCTCGACGCCACCGAGGTGTGCGTGGCCGACGAGCTGGCCGGGGCCGCCGATCTGGTCATGGGGAAGGACCGCGGGATACCGGCCGCCGTGCTGCGGGGGGTGGATCGGCGGTGGCTCCGACCGGGCTCGGTGGCCACCGAGATCGTGCGGCCGCCCGGAGAAGACCTGTTCCGCTGAGACGACCGGACCGGTCACCGGACCGGTCGGGTCTCAGCCGGCGCCGACCAGGTCGACCACGAACACCAGCGTCTCGTTGGGGGCGATGACCCCGCCCGCTCCCTGCTGGCCGTAGCCGAGGTGGGGCGGGATGGTCAGCCGCCGGCGGCCGCCCACCTTCATCCCGGCGACTCCCTGGTCCCATCCCGAGATCACGTGGCCGGCACCGAGCGGGAACGAGAACAGTTCGCTCCGGTTCCACGACGAGTCGAACTCCTGGCCGGTCGACCACGAGACACCCACGTAGTGGACGTCGACGCGGCGGCCGTTCACCGCTTCGGCCCCACTGCCGACCTCGATGTCCTCGATGAGGAGATCGTCCGGGGGTGGGCCGTCGGGGATCGTGACGAGCGGTTTGGTCTCGGGTGCCATGACGACGACTGTAGAGTCGCCGGCCGGGCGCCGATCAGCGGCCGCGGCCGGAGCCGCCCTGGCTCCGCTTGGCCCCGACCGGTCCGCGGCGACGTTTGCCGTGCGACCCGCCGGCCGGAGCCCCACCGGCCACATGGCCGTTGGCCGAGTGCCGGCGACGCCCGGACGAGGCCGCGGCCGGCTTGCCCGGACGGCCGGGCTTCGCCGGCTTGGCCGGACGGGCGGGCCGGCCCGGCGCCGCCGGGGTGGCCCGCTTGTCCCAGCCGCCCTGGGCCGGGCGCTTCTTCTTGTGGGCGGGGCGTTGGCCGGCCTGGTCGCCGGCACCCCGCGGCTCGGCGCCGTTGGCCCGGCTGCCGTTCGAGCCGTTGCCGTTCGAGCCGTTGCCGTTGCCGTTGCCGTTGGCCGGCGGACGGGCCTTCCACGGGCCGGTGGGACGGCGTGCCCGCCCGGGCCTGCCCTGGCCCGGTCGTCCCGAGCCGCCCGATCTCGCCTGGGCGGTGCTCCGTGGATCGCTCGGCCGACGCGGCGGAGGTTCGCCGATGACGTCCGAGACGGCGCCGATGTCGGGGGTCGTCGTGCCCCCGGGCAAGCCCGAGGTCACGCTGGATGCGCTTGACCGCGCCCAGCTTGTCCGGCGTCACCAGGCTCACCACCACCCCGGTGGCACCCGCCCTGGCCGTCCGTCCCGACCGGTGCACGTAGTCCTTGGAGTCGGCCGGCGGATCGAAGTGGACCACCGCGTTCACACCGTCGACGTGGATCCCCCGGGCGGCGACGTCGGTGGCCACCAGCGCGTCCACCGCGCCCCGGATGAACGCAGTCCAGCGCCTTCTCCCGCTGCTTCTGGCTCCGGTCGCCGTGGATGGCCGCGGCACGGACGCCGTGCTGCTCGAGCTGGCGGGCGATCCGGTCGGTGCCGTGCTTGGTCCGGCAGAACACGATCGTCGGGCCGGACGCCGAGGCCACGTCGGCCGTCCTGGCCACCCGGTCACCGGACTGCACCTTCCAGAAGAGGTGGACCGCGGCCGCTGGTGTCGTCCTCGTCGGCCTCGAGCTCGTGGCGGGAGGGATCCTGCTGGTAGCGGCGGACCAGGACGTCGATGTCGCCGTCGAGGGTGGCCGAGAACAGCAGGGTCTGGCGGTCGGACGGGGTCAGGTCGAGGATGCGGCGGACGTCGGGGAGGAACCCCATGTCGGCCATCCGGTCGGCCTCGTCGATGACCACGATCTCGACGGCATCGAGGCGGATGCTGCCCCGCTCGATGAGGTCGCCGAGCCTCCCCGGGCAGGCGACGGCCACGTCCACCCCGCGGGACAGCGCCTTCAGCTGTGGGCCGTAGCCGACCCCGCCGTAGAACGAGTCCACCCGCAGGTTCCGCGGGGTGGCCAGGGCCCGCAGCTCGGTGGCCACCTGGGCGGCCAGCTCGCGGGTGGGCGTGAGCACCAGCACCCTCGGATGCTTCGGCCGGGACGGCTTCCCGGTGAGGCGGCCGACGGCGCCGATCCCGAAGGCCAGGGTCTTGCCGGAGCCGGTGGGTGCCTTGCCGCACACGTCGCGGCCGGCCAGGGCGTCGGGGATGGTGGCGGACTGGATCGGGAACGGCTCGGTGATCGACTTGCGCCCGAGGGCGGCGACGATGTCAGAGGGCACGCCGAGGGAGGCGAAGGAGGGCTGCAAGGGGGGCATGGGGTGCTTTCGTGCGACAGGGCAAGGCACCGGAATGTGCCTCGGGGGGATGGCCTGCCGCCAAGTCGGCGCACCAGGACAAGACCAGGTTAGTGCCTCGGCGGACCCGACGTGGTCGCCGGGGCGCCGCGGCCGTCAGTCCTCGGCCCCTCCGGCGTTGCGTTTCCGGACGAAGGCCAGCACGGCCGCGGTCCCGGGACCCAGCTCGGTCCAGGGAACCCAACCGAGCTGGATGGCCGCCCGGGTCGGGTCGACGGTGTTGCGCAGGACCTCGCCCTGGCGGAGGGGCTGGTGCTCGGCGTTGGGCTCGACGCCGGCCTGGGCGGCCATCTCCCGGTAGAGCTCGTTGACCGAGGTCTCCCTGCCGGTGCCGATGTTGCACAGCAAGCCGCCCCCCTTGGTGGCGGCCCGCACGAAGGCGTCGACCACGTCGTCGACATAGACGAAGTCACGGGTCTGCTCGCCGTCACCGAAGATGGTCACCTGCTCGCCCCGCAGGAGCCGCTCGGCGAAGATGGCCACCACGCCGGCCTCCCCGTGGGGGTCCTGACGCGGTCCGTAGACATTGGCCAGGGCCAGAGCCGAGAACTCGAGCGCGTGCATCTCGCGGTAGGCGACCAGGTAGTCGATGGACGCCTTCTTCGACACCCCGTAGGGGGACAGGGGCCGGTGGGGCAACGATTCCTTGAGCGGGAGCTCCGATGCGTCGGGCTCGCCGTACAGCGTCCCCCCGCTGGCCGCGAAGACCACCCGGCCGGTCCCGGCCAGCCGCGCCCCCTCCAGCACCCGGAGGGTCCCGATGATGTTCACGTCGGCATCGAACACCGGGTCGGCCACCGACACCCGGACGTCGGCCTGGGCGGCCAGGTGGAAGACCACTTCGGGGCGCCGGCGGCCCATGAGCTCGACCACCTCGGGCGAGCGCACGTCCATCTGGTGGACGGTCAGCTGATGGCCGGCCGCGGCACGGGCGTCGGACAGGTTGGCCAGCGAGCCGGTCGACAGGTCGTCGACCACGTCCACCGTGTGCCCCTCGGCCAGGAGCCGGTCGACCAGGGTCGAACCGATGAAGCCGGCCCCGCCGGTGACCAGCATGCGCACGATCAGACCCCCGCAGCGATCCGTTCGCCGTCGATGACGGTGCCCGAAGCGGATGATGGCGTCGGCGCCGATCACCGAGAGGGCGCGGATCACGCACCGCTGGCCCACGATCGCCCGCGGGCCGATCACCGACCCCTCCACCGTCGCCCTCGACGCCACCCGGGCCCCGGGCAGCAGGACCGAGCCGATGACCGAGGCCCCTTCCTCGATCACGGCGCCGGCGCCGATCACCGATTCATCGACCACCGCGCCGTCGGCCACCGACGCGCCGCGGCCGAGCAGCGAACGGACCACCCCGGTGCCGGACACGTCCACGTCGCCGATCCGCCACACCCCGCGGCCGATCGACGGGTCCAGCTGGGCACCGGGGGCGGGCGGGCCGGCCCGGTGGCCGAGGATGAGATCGCGGTGGGCCCGGAGGTAGGCGTCGGGGGTGCCGGTGTCCAGCCAGTAGGCGTCCGAACCCTGGGCGAAGAGGGTGCCGGCCTCGACCATGGCCGGAAACGTCTCGCGCTCGACCGACACCCGGACGTCGGCGGGGATCCGGTCCAGCACCGAGGGTTCGAAGACGTAGGTACCGGCGTTGATCAGGTTGGTCGGGGCCTCGTCCCGGGGCGGCTTCTCGATGAAGGCCTGCACCCGCCCGTCCTGGTCGGTGGGGACGACGCCGAAGGCACTCGGGTCCTCCACCGGGGTCAGGCTGATGGTGGCCTCGGCCCCACGCAGCCGGTGGAAGTCGATCAGGGCCGAGAGGTCCATGTCGGTCAGGACGTCCCCGTTGACCACCACGAAGGTCTCGTCCACCGAGGAGTGGCGGGCGGCGAACCGGATGGCCCCGGCGGTGTCGAGGGGGGTGGGCTCCACCGCGTAGACCAGGCGGACCCCGGCGATGGAGTCCGCCCGGGTAGGCGTTCATGAAGGCATCGGGGCGGTAGCCGAGGGACAGCACGGCCTCCTCGATCCCGTGATCGGCCAGATGGCCGATGACCCGCTCGATCATGGGCTGCTCCACGATGGGGAGCATCTGCTTGGGGGCGGTGAGCGTCAACGGCCGCAGGCGCGTGCCCTCGCCGCCCACCAGGACGACCGCCCTCACTTGTTGCTTCCGCCGGAATTCGTGCGCTGTCGTCGAAGTGGTCGGCGCCGTGGTCGGCGTCGTGGTCCCGGGCGGTGCCGAGGTGGGCGTGACCGCAGGAGCGGTCGTCGTGGTGGTGCCCTGGGACAGCGAGGTCAACAGGTTGGTGATGGCCGACGCCGGCGGCTTGGGGATCGAGGCGGTGGCCGGCACGAAGGCCATGGTGATGAGCTGGCCGTTGGCGAACAGCAGATCCTGCGGCGGCGCCGCTGGTCTCGGTCCCCTTGCCCTTGGACTCGAAGTTGGTCCAGCTGTCGACGATGACCACCCCGGGCTTGCCGGAGTCGGGCGTGCCCTTGGGGCACACATCGCCGTTGGTGTAGAGCGGCTTGCCCGGGTACTGCAGTGAGGACGAGGACAGCTCGAGTCCCTTGTAGCCCGGACACGAACTTGCCCAGCGTGGCGTTGCCCCCGGACTCCGAACTGTTCTTCGGGGCGATGGTCAGGACGCCGTTGCCGTCGGCGGTGAGCCCGGTCTTCTTGGTATTGGTGCTGGCCGGGAGGGCGGGCTGCATGGTCCCGCAGATGTCGATGCCCAGCGCCGCGTGCCAGACCTGGCTGGTGGTCGGGGGTCCGGCCGAGGAGGACGTCGTGTGGGTGCGCTGGTACCGGCTGAACCCGACCAGCAGCAGCCCGACGACGCAGATCACGACCAGGCTGGCGTACCAGTTGACCGGCATCTGGCCGCGATAGGTGCGGCCGCCGCCCGTGGTGGCGGCGCGCTCCACCCATTTGCCGGTCGAGTTCTTGCCCGTCGAGTTGCTGGCCATGATCGGACGACACCCTACAACCTGGGATCGGGCGCCCCGGCCGCAGGGGTTGGGTCACGGTGGGTGACCCGGGCCAGGGAGGCCAGGCCGGCCCGGGCGGCGATCCCGAGCGCCACCAGGGGGAGGAGCGCCCGGCGCCAGCCCTCCGACGAGCGGGCGGCGAACCGCAGGAGCGACCGGTGGTGCTCCAGGATCATCCGGAAGGGCTGGCGGTCGGTCGACAGCCCCTGCAGGTGGGTCACCTCGGCCGCCGGCAGGTAGACCACCCGCCAGCCGGCCCGGCCCAGTCGCCAACACAGGTCCACGTCCTCGGGGTACATGAAGTAGGCCTCGTCGAACCCCCCCACCTGCTCGAACGCCGACCTCCTGACCAGGAAGCACGCCCCCGAGACCCAGTCGACGACCTCCCGGCCACCGTCCACCTCGAGATGGGCCTGCTGGTACGAGCGGGTGAAGCGGTTGTCCGGCGGCGAAGATCCCGAGCAGGGCGTGCCCGGCGGCGTCGATCAGGCCGGGGAACCGGCGGGCCGACGGGTACCGCTCCGCCGTCCCGATTGCGGATCAGGGGTCCGACGACGGCGCACCCGGGGTCGGCCGCCAGTGCCCCGGCCAGCGCGGCCAGCGCTCCCGGAGCGACCTCGAGGTCGGGATTGCACACCAGCACCGACGGAGCGGCGGTGGCGGCCACGCCGCGGTTGGCGGCCGCTCCGTAGCCGAGGTTGCGCCCCGGGACCACCACCTCGACGTCGGGGAACCGATCGCGCAGTTCCCGCAGCGAGCCGTCGGTCGACCCGTTGTCGACCACCACCAGTTCGGCCGGACCTTCGGACCGCAGTCCGGCCACGCACCGGGCCAGGGCGGGCCCGATTCGTAGTTGACGACCACCACGGCGACGTCGCCCCCGCCGGGGCGCCCCGTCACGGGTCGAGCCGAGTGAACCGGTACTTCACCAGCGCCTTCAGGGCACCGAACCCGTCCCGCCAGGTGATCTTCTTGCCTTCGTCGACCTCCCGGCCGGCATAGGAGATCGGGACCTCGTAGATCCGGTAGCCGCGGCGGAGCACCTTGGCGGTGATCTCCGGTTCGAAGTCGAACTTGTCCGACTCGATGGTGATGCCCTCGAGGGCACGGCGGTCGAAGAGCTTGTAGCAGGTCTCCATGTCGGACAGGGTCGACGAGTACAGCAGGTTGGTGACCAGCGAGAGGAACCGGTTGCCGATCCAGTGGAGCGGCATCATGTTCTTGCGCTCGCCGGTGAACCGGCTGCCGTAGACGACCTTGGACTTTCCCCGCAGGATGGGTTCGAGCAGCTTCGACCAGTCGGCCGGGTCGTACTCGAGGTCGGCATCCTGGATGAGGACCAGGTCGCCGCGGACCGACTGCAGCCCGGTACGGATGGCCGCCCCCTTGCCCCGGTTGTGCGGATGGTTGATCACCCGGACCGTCGAATCCCCCATGGCCGCCAGCACCTTGTCGGTGCCGTCGGACGATCCGTCGTCGACCACGATCACCTCGACGTCCACCGGGAGCTCGACCGCCCTGATCCGCCGGATCACCTCGGCCACCGTGGAGCGCTCGTTGAACACGGGCACGATGACGGAGAGCAGCGAGTACTCGACCGGGTCGGTGGCGTCGTCCCCGCCCTGCCCGTGCCCTGCCGCATCAGTCATCGAATCGGTCTCCTCGCCCCGCCCGCCCGTGCGGCGTGCGCTCACCTCTCTATCACTGTTGCTGTCCGTTACCCACTGGTGCTGTCCGCCGACGTGTCGACCGACGACCTGACCGGATTGGTGACACCGGCGTCCTCGGCAAGATACTCCGCCGTGCGCAGGAGCCCGTCCCGGAGGGCCGTGGTCGGTTCCCAGCCCAGGTCGGCCCGGGCCCTGGTGATGTCCGGCCGCCGGCGGCCGGGGTCGTCGACCGGAAGCGGGTGGTGCACGATGGGCGACGAGGAGTCCATCAGCTCGACCACCGTACGGGCCAGCTCGAGGACGGTGTGCTCATCGGGATTGCCGATGTTGACGGGACCGGTCAGGTCCGAGTCGAACAGGGCGACCAGTCCCCGCACCTCGTCCTCCACGTAGCAGAGGCTCCTGGTCTGGCTGCCGTCGCCGTAGACGGTGAGCGGCTCACCCTGCATGGCCTGGAGGAGGAAGTTGGAGACCACCCGCCCGTCCCCGGGACGGAGCCGGGGCCCGTAGGTGTTGAAGATCCGGGCGATGCCGACGTCGGTACCCAGGGAGCGGTGGTGGGCCATGCACAGGGCCTCGGCGAACCGCTTGGCCTCGTCGTAGACGCTGCGGGGACCGACCGGGTTGACGTTGCCCCAGTACTCCTCGGTCTGCGGGTGCACCTCGGGGTCGCCGTAGACCTCGCTGGTCGACGCCATCAGGAAGCGGACGCCGTGACGGTGGGCCAGCTCGAGTCCCCGCCTCGTCCCCTCGCTCCCCGCGGCCAGGGTCCGGAGCGGTTGGGCCAGGTAGTCCGGCGGTGAGGCCGGGCTGGCCAGGTTGAGCACCCCGGACACGGCGCCGTCCACGGGCAGGGACACCGAGATGTCGGCCTCGACCAGGGTGAACCGCGGATGCCCGTCGAGATGGGCCAGGTTCGACCGGCGACCGGTCGAGAAGTCGTCCACGCACACGACCTCGTCGCCGCGCCCGATGAGGTGGTCGCAGAGGTGTGACCCGAGGAACCCTCCGCCCCCGAGCACCACCAGCCGACCGCTCATCGGCGACCGATGCCGGTGTAGGCGAAGCCGATCCGTCGCA
This sequence comes from uncultured Acidimicrobiaceae bacterium, assembly GCA_963812885.1. Lineage (GTDB taxonomy): Bacteria > Actinomycetota > Acidimicrobiia > Acidimicrobiales > RAAP-2 > Bog-756. The sequence continues at coordinate 242,834 of CAWEWZ010000011.1, forward strand.
ACTGGGCCGGGTCGAGCAGATTGCGGGCATCGACCACCACCGGGGTGGCCATGGTGGCGCGCACCTTGGCGAAGTCGAGCCACCGGAACTCGTCCCATTCGGTGAGCACCACGGTGGCGGCGGCTCCCTCGCAGGCGGCGTAGGCGTCGGGATAGGCCCGCACCAGCGTGTCGAGGTCGACCGATTCGTCAGCCGAGGCGATCTCCGAGAGTCCCTTGATCGGGCCCGATTTCTGGCCGGCCGGCACCGACACCGTCGGGTCGAAGGCCTGGACGATGGCCCCGCCCTCGACCAGCCGCCGCACCACCTCCACGGCCGGCGAGTTGCGCAGGTCGTCGGTGCCGGCCTTGAAGGTCAGCCCCCACACGGCGATGACCGCGCCCTCGAGGTCGCCGCCGACCGCGGTCCTGACCTTGTCCACGACCCGGACGAACTGCTCGTCGTTGGTGGCGATGGCCCCGCGCAGGAAGGAGAAGTCGTACCCGGCCTCCTCGGCGATGTACACCAGCGCCCTGGTGTCCTTGGGCAGGCAGCTGCCACCCCAGCCCGGCCCGGGACGCAGGTACTCGAACCCGATCCGCTTGTCGTACCCGAGGCCGAGGATGACGTCCCGCACGTCCGCCCCCACCGCTTCGCACAGGCCGGCCACCGCGTTGACGAAACTCAGCTTGGTGGCCAGGAAGGCATTGGAGGCGTACTTGATCGTCTCGGCGGTGGCCGCATCGGTGATCAGCAGGGGTGCGTGGGTACTGGCGAAGAGGTCACCCACCTTGGCCGCCGCCGCCTGGTCGTCGGCACCGACCACGATGCGCTCCGGGTCGCAGGCTGTCGGCCACCGCCGTCCCCTCCCGGAGGAACTCGGGATTGGACACCACGGTGACGTCGTGGCGGCCGAGGACCCGCTCGACCACCAGCGTCGATCCCACCGGCACGGTCGACTTGTTGACGATGATCGTGCCCGGCCGCAGCTTGGGGGCGATCTCCTCGGCCACGGCTTCGACGAAGGAGAGGTCGGCGGACCCGTCGTCACCCTGTGGTGTGGGCACGCACAGGAAGACGAACTCGGCTCCCTCCACCGCCTCGGAGGCTCCGACCACGAACCGGAGCCGCCCGGCGGCCTGGCCCTCGCGCACCAGCTCCTCGAGATGGTCCTCGACGATGGGCACCCGGCCCTGGTTCAGCATGGCCACCTTGGCCGGATCGCTGTCGCCACAGGTCACCCGGTGGCCGAAGTGGGCCAGGGTGGCCGCGGTGGGGAGCCCCACGTAGCCGACCCCGATGACCGCCACCGTGCGCCCCCGGCCGTGGGGGAGCACCCGGACCGCGGCCCCGCCCTGGCCGAACTGGCCGCCGGGCGGACCGGAGTCGGCGCCGGACGAGCCCTTGCCCGGACGACCCTCCCAACGCCCACGAGTTCCACGACATCACGCTTCGGTCCCTGTCATCCTCTGTCGTCTCATTCCTTGCCCACCCAGGCTCTTCCCATCTCGGCTCATTCTCGCCCGTCCTGAAGCAACCACTGCTCCCGGCCGCGTCACCGCCCGGCTGCCCTCTCAACGGGCCGGGACCAGGACGCCCACCAGGCGGCCGAGGGCGTCCCGCCAGTCGGGCAGCAGGGGGAGGCCCGACAGCCGCAGGGCGGCGTTGTCGAGCCTCGAGTTGGCCGGTCGGGGTGCCGGCCGGGGCGGATCGAGCTCCGAGGTGGCGATGGGCTCGACCCGATCCGGATCGAGGCCGGCCGCGGCCAGGGTGGCCCGGGCGAAGCCGAACCAGGTGGTCTCGCCCTGGTTGGTGACGTGGAAGAGCCCGGGGCGGCGGTCGAGCGCCAGCCGGACCACGGCCCGGGCCAGATCGGCGGTGAAGGTCGGGCAGCCGTGCTGGTCGTCGACGAAGCGGAGCGGCCCGGCGGGGTTGGCCTCGGCCAGGCGGAGGACGGTCTTGACCATGTTGGCGCCGTGCGCCCCGCTCACCCACGCCGTGCGGACCACCGACGCGGACGGTCCGGCCACCCCGCGGACCTCGTGCTCGCCTCCGAGCTTGCTCCGTCCGTAGACCGAGCGAGGACCGGGTTGGTCCCATTCGACGTAGGGCCGGTCGAGGGTCCCGTCGAAGACGTAGTCGGTCGAGATGTAGACCAGATGGGCCCCGACCGAAGCCGCCGCCTCGGCCACATGACGGGTGCCCAGGGCATTGACCGCGAACGCGGTGTCCGGGTCGGACTCGCAGGCATCGACCGCCGTGTAGGCAGCCGCGTGCAGCACGATGTGGGGCCGGAAGGCGTCGGCCAGCTCGCGGACCGCGGTCCGGTCGGTCACGTTCAACGCGTCCGATCCGGGGGACACCACCTCGAAGGCGCCCTTGGCCAGCGCCGGCAGGATCCCCGCCGACCCGCTCTCGGTGCCGCCGTCGGGCGTGGACCCGGCCAGGACGTCTCGGATGTCCCGCCCCAGTTGGCCGCGCCCGCCGGTGAGAAGCACCCGCAGGGTCGGGCTCACGAACCCGACGGAGAGCCCGGCGCCGACCCCGACCACGATCCCTCGACCACCGGCGCCCGGTCACGCAGCGGCTCCCACCAGCTCCGGTTGGCCGCGTACCAGGCGACGGTGTCGGCCAGGCCCTCGGCGAAGGGCACCGTCGGCTCCCAGCCCAGCTCCCGACGGATCTTCGACGAGTCGAGGAGGTAGCGCCGGTCGTGGCTGGGCCGGTCGGGGACGATCACCTTCAGCGACTGGGGCCGACCGGTGGCGTCGAGGACGGCGTCGGCAATCTCCTCGACACTCGCCTCCACCCCGCTGCCCACGTTGTAGGTCTCCCCCACCTGGCCGTGCTGGAGCACGAGCTCGATGGCCCGGCAGTGGTCGTCGACGTGCAGCCACTCGCGTCGGTTCTGGGTCGATGCGTACAGGGTCAGGGGTTGATCGTCGAGGGCCTGCGAGGTGAACAGCGGGATGACCTTTTCGGGGAACTGGTACGGGCCGTAGTTGTTGCAGCAGTTGGTGATGGTGGCCTGGAGCCCGAACGTCTTCTGATAGGCCCGAACCGCGTGGTCGCCCCCGGCCTTCGAGGCGTTGTACGGGGTCTGCGGCCGGTACGGGGTCTCCTCGGTGAACATCTCGTCGGAATCGAGGGGGAGGTCCCCGTAGACCTCGCAGGTGGAGATGTGGTGGAAGCGCGACACCCCGTGGCGGCGGGCCGCCTCGGCCAGAGTCTGGGTGCCCAGCACGTTGGTGCGGAAGAAGAGGCCGGGATCGAGGATGGCCAGGCTGTTGTGCGACTCGGCGGCGAAGTTGACGATGACGTCGATCTGGTGCTCGGCCAGCGTCTTGGCCACGACCTCGAGGTCGCCGATGTCGCCCCGCACGAACTCGATCCGGTCCTCGACGTCGGCCAGGTTGGGCCGGTTGCCGGCGTAGGTGAGCACGTCGAAGGCCACCACGGTGTCGTCGGGATGGTGCCGCACCCAGTACCGGACGAAGTTCGAGCCGATGAAGCCGGCGCCACCGGTCACGAGTAGTCGCATGATCGGGGAATGATACTCGGGCCGGTTCGCACGGCCCGAGGTGGCCGGTCAGTCCAGGGGCCTCACATGGACCACGTCCCCCGAGACCACCGTCCGCGTCGTGTCCCCCACCGCGACCACCAGGTGGCCCTCGGGTGTCAGATCGGTGGCCAGGCCCTCGAAGCCGTCACCGGCCAGCTCCACCCGGACCGGGGTCCCGAGCGTGGTGCAGCGGGACCGGAAGTCGCCGGCCTGCCGGCTCCGCCCGGGTGCCGTGTCGAGATCGTCGACCCGCGGCTCGAGGGCGCCGAGCAGGGCCTCGAGCAGCCGGCCACGGTCGACGGATCGCCCGGTGAGTTGACACAGTGACCTCGCCGATCCGACCAGCTCGGGCGCGAGGTCATCGTCGGTCCGGGGCCAGTTCACGTTGATCCCGATCCCCACCACGATCGGGGCACCTGGGCGTGGTTCCGGCGACGCCCACCGCGCCGCCGTCGGCGGCCACGCCGAGGTCGGCCTCGGCCAGCACGCCGGCGAGCTTGCGTCCGTCCGGTCCGAGCAGGTCGTTCGGCCATTTGATCCCCACCCGCACCCCGGTCACCGCGTCGACGGCCTCGGCCGCAGCCAGCGCCACCGCCGCACTGGCCAGGTGCCGGTCACCGACGGGGAGATCGGGGCGGAGCAGCACCGACAGGAGCAGGTTGGAGCCGGGTGGGGCCTCCCAGCTCCGACCGAGCCGCCCCCGCCCGGCCGACTGGTGGTCGGCCACCGCCACCACGCCGTCGGGTGCTCCGCGACGGGCCTCGTCGAGCAGGTACCGGTTGGTCGAGTCGATCGAATCGAAGCGCCGGATGTCGGTGAACCTGGAGCCCGGCATGGCACATACCCTACGGGCCGTGACAGTGTTGTACCGCCTCGAGGCGGCAACACCGCCGCCTCCTACCCAATCGATTCGAAAGGCGCAGCGTGCTGAAGAAGGTTCTCATCGCCAACCGGGGGGAGATCGCGGTCAGGGTCATCCGGACCTGCCGCGAGCTGGGGGTGGCAACGGTGGCCGTGTACTCCGAACTCGATCGTGACGCCCTCCACGTGCGCCTGGCCGACGAGGCCTACGCGCTCGGGGGCCAGACCGCGGCCGAGAGCTACCTGAACACCGAGGCCATCCTCCATGCCATCGAGCAGAGCGGGGCCGACGCCGTCCATCCCGGCTACGGCTTCTTCTCCGAGAACACCGACTTCGCCCGGGCCATCACCGAGCGGGGGGTGACCTTCATCGGACCGCCGCCCGAGGCCATCGAGGTCATGGGCGACAAGATCAGCTCGCGGCACGCCGCCGAGCGGGCGGGGGTCTCGGGCGTCCCGGGCCGGTCCGAAGTCCTCACCTCCCCGGACGAGGTGATCGCCTTCGGCGACGAGTTCGGGTGGCCGGTGGCCATCAAGGCCGCCTTCGGCGGTGGTGGGCGGGGCATGAAGGTGGTGAACGGTCCCGACGAGGCCGCCGAGGCCCTCGAGTCGGCCATGCGGGAGTCGGCGGCCTACTTCGGCAGGGACGAGTGCTACGTCGAGCGGTACCTGGCCTGGCCGCGCCACGTCGAGATGCAGGTCATCGCCGACACCCACGGCACCACCCTGTGGCTGGGCGAGCGGGACTGCTCGGCCCAGCGACGCCACCAGAAGCTGGTGGAGGAGAGCCCGGCGCCGAACTTCCCCGACGAGGTCCGACGGGCCATGGGCGAGGCCTCGGTCAAGGTGGCCGAGGCCTGCGGGTACATCAACGCCGGGACGGTCGAATTCCTCTACCAGGACGGCGAGTTCTTCTTCCTCGAGATGAACACCCGACTGCAGGTCGAGCACCCGGTCACCGAGTTGGTCACCGGGCTCGATCTGGTCGAATGGCAGCTGCGGGTGGCGTCGGGTGAGCCGCTCGGCTTCTCCCAGGACGACGTCCGGCGCGACGGTCACGCCATCGAGGTGCGGATCAACGCCGAGGACACCGCCGGCGGCGCCTTCCTGCCCTCTCCGGGGACCATCACCCGCCTCATCGCCCCGGGCGGGCCCGGGGTCAGGCTCGACGCCGGCTACGGATCCGGCGACACGGTCAGCCAGTTCTACGACAACCTGGTGGCCAAGCTCGTCGTCTGGGGGCACGACCGCGAAGCGGCCCGCCGGCGGATGCTCCGGGCCATCGAGGAGACCGTGATCGAGGGGGTGGCCACCACCCTGCCGGCCGACGTGGCCATCCTCTCCCACCCCGACTTCGTCGTCGGCCACGCACTCGACCAACTGGGTCGAGCAGACCCTCGATCTCAGCGGGATCTCCTCCGCCACCAGCGAGCCTCCGCCGGCCCCGGCCGCCGGCCGAGGGCGAAGAGGCCCGCCCCGGGTGCTCCGCGACGTGACCGCCGAGGTCGACGGCCGGCGCTACCAGGTCAAGCTGTGGGTTCCCGACCTCGGTGACGCCGTGGTCACCGCGGCCGAGGCGGCCCGGGGACCGGGGCCCAAGCGGCCCAAGGCCACGGCGTCGGGGGCGGGGTCGGGCACGGTCGCCGTGCCCATGCAGGGAACCATCGTCAAGGTGCTGGTGGCCGTGGGCGACACCGTCGAGGTGGGCCAGACCGTGTGCGTCCTCGAGGCCATGAAGATGGAGAACAACGTCAACGCCGAGAAGGCCGGCATGGTGAAGGAGGTCAGGGTGGCGGCCGGCGAGTCGGTCGGCCCCGGCGACGTGATCGCGGTCATCGACTGATGGGAAGGCGGTGAGCGTGGCCGACATCCCGGCCCTGCAAGGAGCGCGGCCCGTGAGGCCATCGACGCCGAGCTGACCGAACTGGTCCGGCTCAGCCACACCATCCACGACCATCCCGAGACCGCCTTCGAGGAGGACCGGGCCTGCGCCTGGACGTCGGAGGCGCTGGCCGCCGGCGGGTTCGCGGTCACCCCCGGGGTGGCCGGCCTGCCCACCGCCTTCAGCGCCGACCACGGCTCGGGACCGATGGTGGTCGCCATCTGCGCCGAGTACGACGCCCTGCCCGGGGTCGGCCATGCCTGCGGGCACAACATCATCGCCGCGTCGGCGGTGGGCGCCGGGATCGGGTTGGCCCGGGTGGCCGACGAGCTCGGCATCACCGTGCGGGTGCTCGGCACCCCCGCCGAGGAGGGTGGCGGCGGCAAGGTGACCATGCTGGAGCACGGGGTGTTCGACGACGTGCACGCGGCCATGATGATCCACCCCTGGCCCGATGACCGGCTCGAGGGCACCTGCCTGGCCGTGTCCCACTTCGACGTGACCTTCACCGGCAAGTCGGCCCACGCCTCGGCCGCGCCCTGGGAAGGGGTCAACGCCGGCGACGCCATGACCATCGCCCAGGTGGCCATCGGCCTGCTGCGCCAGCAGCTTCGTCCCGGCGACCAGGTGCACGGCGTCGTGACCGGCGGCGGCCAGGCGGCCAACATCATCCCCGAGACGGTCACCGGACGCTTCATGTGCCGCTCGAGGACCCTCGAGGGGCTGGCCCTTCTCGAGCCCCGGATCACCGCGTGCTTCGACGCCGGGGCGCGGGCCACGGGTTCGTCGGTGGCCTACGAGTCTCTGGCTCCGGCGTACTCGCACATGGAGTGCGACCCCGACCTGGTGGCCCTCTACCGCGCCAACGCCGAGACCCTCGGGCGCAACTTCGCCCTCGACGACGAGCGGGCGCCCCGGCCGACCTTCTCCACCGACATGGCCAACGTGTCCCTGGCCGTACCGACCATCCACCCGCTGGTGGGCATCGATGCCGCCGGGTCGGTCAACCACCAACCGGAGTTCGCCGCCGCCTGCGTGACCGCCTCGGCCGACACCGCCCTGCGCGACGGCGCCCTGTCCATGGCCTGGACGGCGATCGATGCCGCCCAGCCCGGCGCCCTGCGGGACCGGCTCCTGGCCCGCTGAGCGACGTCGCCGTGCGGCCGGTCAGCCGGTCGGGTGGAACTCCCCGAACACTCCCCGGAGCACGTCCGAGACCTCGCCCAGGGTGGCCATGCGGGACAGGGCCACCTTCATGGGCACGAGCAGGTTCTGGGTGCCCCGGGCGGCAGCCTCGACGTCGGCCAGCGCGGCGTCGACCGCGGCCTGGTCGCGTTCGGCCCTCACCCGCTTGACCCGGTCCACCTGCGATCGCTGCAGCTCGGCGTCGATGGGGAAGACCTCGGTGGGCTCGAGCTCCTCGTCCACGAACTTGTTGACGCCCACCACGATCTTCTCGTCGGCATCGACCGCCTTGGCGAAGGCGTAGGCCGCCTGCTCGATCTCCTGTTGCATGTACTGGGCCTCGATGGCGTCCACCGCCCCGCCCATGCCGTCGATCCGCTCGAGGTACTCCCAGGCCTCCCGCTCCACGTCGTCGGTCAGCGACTCGACGAACCACGATCCGGCCAGCGGGTCGACCGTGTCGGCGATGCCCGACTCGTACCCGACGATCTGCTGGGTCCGGAGGGCGATCTTGGCGGCCCGCTGGGTGGGGAGGCCGAGGGCCTCGTCGAAGCCGTTGGTGTGGAGGCTCTGGGTACCCCCGAGTGCGGCGGCCAGGGCCTGGAGGGTGACCCGGACGATGTTGTTCTCGGGCTGTTGGGCGGTCAGGGTCGAGCCGCCGGTCTGGGTGTGGAAGCGGAGCAGCTTCGACTTCTCGTCCTTGGCGCCGAACCGCTCGGTCATGATCTTGGCCCACATCCGCCGGGAGGCCCGGTACTTGGCCACCTCCTCGAACAGGTTGTTGTGGGCGTTCCAGAAGAAGCTGAGCCGCGGCGCGAAGGCATCGACGTCGAGACCGGCGGCCAGCGCCGCCTCCACGTAGGCGATCCCGTTGGCGATGGTGAAGGCGATCTCCTGCACGGCCGTCGATCCCGCCTCCCGGATGTGGTAGCCGGAGATCGAGATGGTGTTCCAGGCCGGCAGGTGCTCGGCGCAGTAGGAGAAGGTGTCGGTGACCAGTCGCATCGACGGCCGGGGCGGATAGATGTAGGTGCCCCGGGCGACGTACTCCTTCAGGATGTCGTTCTGGATGGTGCCGCCCAGCAGGGCGGGATCGACCCCGTTCTCCTCGGCCACCAGTTGGTAGAACAGCAGGAGGATGGCGGCGGTGGCGTTGATGGTCATCGACGTGGTCACCTTGTCCAGCGGGAGACCGGCCAGCAGGAGACGCATGTCGGCCATCGAGTCGATGGCCACGCCGACCTTGCCCACCTCACCCTCCGAGCGCGGATGGTCAGAGTCGTACCCCATCTGGGTGGGCAGGTCGAAGGCGCACGACAGCCCGGTCTGGCCCGCTCCGAGCAGGAACTTGAACCGCTCATTGGTCGACTCGGCCGTGCCGAACCCGGCGTACTGACGCATGGTCCACAGGCGTCCCCGGTACATGTCGCCCCGGATCCCCCGGGTGTACGGGTACCGACCGGGCCGGCCCAGCTGCTCCTCGGGATCCCAGCCCTCGAGGTCGGCCGGTCCGTAGACCGGGCGGATCTCGATGCCCGAATCGGTGAGCCGCTTGGCTTCGGGCTTGCTGGACGCGCTGTCGGATGCCATGGGCCCAGGTTACGGGGTCCCCCGCGTCCGGTCGAAGCCGGGCCGGCGCCAGGACGCTAGACACAGGGCATGGCACCGCTGGCCCTCTTCGACCTCGACAACACCCTCCTCGACCGCGAAACCGCCTACCGGCGTTGGGCGGCGGAGTTCGCGTCCGTCCGGGGGCTGCCGCCCGGCGCCGTCGACCGGTTGGTGGACCTCGACGGCGACGGCTTCACGTCCCGCACGGACCTGTTCACCCAGGTCCGGGACGGCTACTCCCTGGGCGACAGCGTCGACGGACTGATCGGGGAGTACCACCGCCACTATCCGACCCACTTCACCTTCCCCGACGGCTCGCGGTCCGGCCTCCGGGCGCTGCGGGCCGCCGGATGGAGGGTGGGAATCGTGACCAACGGGTTCAGTTTCCAGCAACGGAAGCTCGATGCGGTCGGACTCGTCGACGAGGTCGACGGGGTCTGCATCTCCGACCTGGTCGACGCCTGGAAGCCCGACCCGGCCATCTTCGAGGAAGCGGCCCGGCGGTGCGGACCGGGCTGCATGGCTGGATGGTCGGCGACTCGGGTGCCGCTGACATCCGGGGTGGGCAGGGGGTGGGCCTCCGGACCGTCTGGATGGCCCGGGGCCGGACCTGGGACCTCGGTGACCCACGCCCCGACGTCAGCGTGGACACGGTGGCCCGGGCGGTCGAGGTGATCCTCGCCGACACCGCCCCGGGGGCGTGAGCCCCCGGCACTCGCCCGGCGGGAGGGTGTCAGCCGGCGGCCGGGGCCTCCACTGCGTGGGGCATGCACAGGTCGTCGTACTCGGCGATGACGATGGGAGCGGCGTGGGGACCGCAGGCCGGGCACTCGGGATCGCGGTGCACCTTGAAGGTGCGGAAGCTCTGCTCGAGGGCGTCATAGGCCAGCAGCCGGCCCTGCAGCGTCTCGCCGATCCCGAGGATGAACTTGATGGCCTCGACGGCCTGGATGGAACCCACGATGCCGGGCAGCACACCGAGGACGCCGGCCTCGGCACAACTCGGGGCCAGCTCGGCCGGGGGCGGCTCGGGGATCATGCACCGGTAGCAGGGTCCCTCGTACGGGTTGAACAGTGTGGCCTGGCCCTCGAACCGGAAGATCGAACCGTGCACGACCGGGATCCGCTTGAGCAGCGAGGCATCGTTGACCAGGTAGCGGGTCGGGAAGTTGTCGGTACCGTCCACGATCACGTCGTAGCCGTCGATGATGTCGAGGATGTTGTCGGCCCCCAGCCGCACGTCGTAGGTGACCACGTTGACGTCGGGGTTGAGCAGGGTCAGCGTCTTCTTGGCCGAGTCGACCTTCCGCTCGCCGATCCGGTCGGTGTTGTGGAGGATCTGCCGCTGGAGGTTGGAGGCGTCGACCACGTCCATGTCGATGATCCCGAGGGTCCCCACCCCGGCGGCAGCCAGGTAGAGGGCGGCCGGGGACCCCAGCCCGCCGGCCCCGAGGAGCAGCACCTTCGAGTCGAGGAGCTTGAGCTGCCCGACCTCGCCCACTTCGGGGAGCAGCAGGTGACGCTGGTACCGGTTGCGCTGTTCGGGAGTGAGCGAGGCGGGAGCCGACCACTCGCGGCCTTCGTCCTTCCAGCGGTTGAACCCGCCGATCACCGAGGCCACGTCGGTGTACCCCAGCTCCTGCATGGTCTGTGCCGCGAACGCGGACCGGGTGCCTCCGGCGCAGTAGACGACCACGTGACTCGACTTGTCGGGGATCCGACCTTCGACCGAGGTCTCGAGGGTGCCCCGGGGGATGTGCACGGCGTCGGGGAGCGCGCCCTGCTCGTACTCGTCCGGCTCCCGGACGTCGAGGACCACGGCATTGCCCCCGGCGATCTCCTGCTCGGCCTCGGCCGGCTCGATCTCCCGAACGGCTGCCTTGGCCGCGGCCAGCATTTCCCTGAAGGTAGGCACAACGATCACGATCCTTGCTTCGCTGGCGCCGTCACCGGTCGTGACCGGTCCGGCCCACTGTTCGACATCTGTTCAAACACTACCAGTTGGGTCAACATTCCCACCTGGCCCGAGACGGTGGGCCCCGGCCCCCTGTCGGGTGCCGACGGTCGGGCCAAAGGGAACCGGCCGGGCCGGTAGCGTTCGCCCGGTGGAGACCGGGTGGAACTGAGCGAGGTGGCGAAGCGGCGCCGGATGACCAGGAACTTCACCGGTCGGCCCCTCGACCCCGGGGTCGTGGACCGGTTGCTGCAGGCTGCCCTCCGGGCCCCGTCGGCCGGGAACACCCAGGGGCGTGAGTTCGTGGTTCTCGACGGGCCGGATCAGACCGGGCCATTCTGGGAGGCCACCACCGACGAGGCCTGGCGGTCCGCCTCGCGGCGCTTCGCCGGCCTGTCCCGGGCGCCGGTGGTGGTGCTCCCGTTCGCCGATCCCGAGGCCTACGCGGCCCGCTACCGGGAGCCCGACAAGGTGCGGGGCGACGGGCATGAGGTCGAGTGGGTCGTGCCCTACTGGTACGTCGACGCCGCCTTCGCCACCATGACCCTGCTGCTCGGGGCCACCGAGGCGGGGATCGGAGCCGCCTTCCTGGGCAACTTCAGAGGGGAGTCCCGGCTGCACGAGGCGTTGGGCGTGCCCGACCGGATGCGCTGGCTCGGTGCCGTCCTGCTGGGTGAGGCGGCCGAGCCCGACCCGCCGTCGTCGTCGGCCGCCCGGCCCCGCCGCACGCTCGACGAGAGCGTGCACCGGGGCTTCTGGTAGCCATCCGGGCCGGGCAAGGTCGTCGGGCAGGAGACCGGCCAGGTGGCTCGGCGACGATGACGGCGGTCGCACCGCGCGCCCAGCAACCCAGGAGAACACCATGCCCTCTGTCACCGCCTTCCCGATCCGGGCCGAGCCCCGGCACCGGCCCCGGCTCACCCTGCCCTCCCCGGTGGAGGGTGCCGCCCTCCGCGTCGTCCCGTGGCTGGACCCGGTGGCCGATCCCCACGGCGTCCATCCCTGCTCGCGTTACGTGGAGCTGTACTGGCTGGGGATCATCGGTCCCAGCACGGCCTGGCTGCTGCGCCGCCTTTCCTATGGCCTCGAGGTCCACCCGGACGGCTTCGACCTCGACCTCTCCGAGACGGCGCGGTCGTTGGGACTCGGCGAGCGCATGGGGAAGAACTCGCCGTTCCGACGGGCACTGCAACGGCTCGGCACCTTCGAACTGGCCCGGTCCCACGGCCCGTCGGGTCTGGCCGTACGGACCCGCATCCCGCCGCTCCCCCTGCGCCATCTGAGCAGGCTCCCCCAATCGCTCCAGACCAGTCATCGCCGGTGGCTGGCCGAGCAGCGCCTACCCGAGCCGGAGCAGATGCGCCGGCGCGCCGAGCGGCTGGCGTCGGGACTGGCCGCCTCCGGGCGGGACCGGGCCGAAATCGAGGCCCAGCTGGCCACGTGGCAGTTCCATCCGGCGGTCTCGTTCCAGGCCGCCGACGCCGCCGTGAGGCGGCACCGGCACCAGCAGTGACCCGGCTCAGCCCGGTTCTTCCTCGTGACCGGCCGGGGTGAGACCCCAGTAGGCATCCGTCGGCTCGATCTCGCCCTTGACCACCTTGTCGATCATGGTGCAGATGGGCAGGTCGAGACCGTGGCGGCCAGCCAGCTCGAGGGCCACCGTCGCCGTCTTGACCCCTTCGGCCACCATGTGCATCTCGGACAGGATGTCCTCCAGCCGTCGCCCCTTCCCGAGCTGCTCGCCCACCGCCCGGTTGCGACTGTGGGGGCTCATGCAGGTGGCGATCAGGTCGCCCATCCCGGCCAGGCCCCCGAAGGTGATCGGCCGGGCACCGAGGGCGACCCCGAGGCGGGCCAGCTCGGCCAGGCCGCGTGACATCACCGCGGCCCGGGTGTTGTCGCCCACCCCGAGCCCCTCGCCGATCCCGGCGGCGATGGCGATGACGTTCTTCAACGCACCACCCATCTCGCAGCCGACGACATCGTCATTGCGGTAGACGCGGAACACGCCCCGGGTGAACACCGCCTGGATGGCCATGGCCACCTCGAGGTCCTCGGTGGCGATGACCGAGGCGGCGGCCATGCCCGACATGATCTCGTGGGCCAGGTTGGGCCCGGTCAGGGCGGCCACCGGGTGCCCGGGGACCACCTCTTTGATCACCTCGGTCATCCGGAGCATGGTGCCCTTCTCGAGCCCCTTGGACAGGCTGACCACCGGGATCCACGGCCGCATGCACGGCGCGGCCTCCTCGAGGACGGCACGGAACCCGGAAGTGGGCACGCCCACCACCAGGAGGTCGGCGGCGCACACCGCCTCCTCGAAATCAGCGGTGGCCACCAGCTCGGCGGGCAGGTCGAACCCGGGGAGATAGTCGGCGTTGGCATGGGCGGTGTTGACCGACTCGGCCACCTCGGGGTTGCGCGCCCACAGAACGGTGTCATGGCGCGGGGCGACCAGGGAGGCCACCGTGGTCCCCCACGATCCGGCGCCGAGGACGGCGATCCTCACCGGACCCGGGTCACCAGCCGGCCGCCGAACTCCTCGGAGGTGATCAGCTCGACCAGGGTCCGGACCCCGAACCCGGTGCCGCCCTTGCTCAGGTACCGGCTGTTCTCGTCCGACCGGGCCGGCCCGGCGATGTCGAGATGGGCCCACGGCACGTCGCCCACGAACTCGCGGAGGAGCATGGCCGCGGCGATGCTGCCGGCCTGGCCGGGCCGCCCGACGTTGCGCATGTCGGCGATCTCGGACTCGATGTGGTTGCGGTAGTCGTCCGGCAACGGTAGCGGCCACAGCGCCTCCCCGGCCCGGTCGCCGGCGGCGCGGACCTGGGCGATGAGGTCGTCGTCGTTGCCGAGCACACCGGCGATCTCCTTGCCCAACGCCACCACCGCGGCACCGGTGAGCGTGGCCAGGTCCACGATGGCGTCGGGTCCGGCCTCGGTGGCCAGGGTCAGCCCGTCGGCCAGCACCAGCCGGCCCTCGGCGTCGGTGTTGAGCACCTCGATGGTCTTGCCGCTCCTGGTGGTGAGCACGTCACCGGGCTTGGTGGCCGACCCGCCCGGCATGTTCTCCGTCAACGGGGTGATGGCGGTGATCCGGATGCGGGCCCCGAGCGCGGCGGCGGCATCCACCGCGCTCAGCACGGCCGCGGCCCCGCCCATGTCGGTCTTCATGGTCTCCATGCCCGACGCCGTCTTGAGCGACAGGCCGCCGGAGTCGAAGGTGATCCCCTTCCCCACCAGCGCCAGATGAGGCACCCGGCCGTCGATCTCGAGTGGGTCGGCCGGACGGTACTCGACGCGCACCAGCCGGGGCGGCTGGGTGGAACCGCGGGCCACCCCGAGCAGGCCCCCGAGGCGCTCGGCGGCGATGCGCTCCCCGTCCCACACCTCGACGGTCACCCCGTCCACCGCGGAGAACCGCTCGACGAAGATGCCGGCGAACTTCTCGGGGGTGAGGGAGCTCGGTGGCTCGTTGACCAGGTCGCGGGCCAGCCCCACCGAGACGGCCAACCGCGCCCCCCGCGCCGCCCCGGCGCCGACGGCGGGTCGTCCGTCGGCGACGCCGGGGACGATGGCCAGTGTGGTCAGGGTCCCGGGGACGTCCCCGGTCCGGAAGGCGTCGTACCGGTAGGAGGCGAGGACCGCACCCTCGGCCACCGCGGCGCCGACCCGGCCGGGGTCGAGATCGGTGCCGGAGGGCAGCAGGAGGGCGGCCGCCTCCCCCTGGCCGACGGCACGGACGAAGGCGGCGGCGGCCCGGCGCAGCGACTCCAGCCCGGGGTCACCGGCCATCATCGCCGGCGTGCCCACCCCGACCAGGACGACTTCGGGCCCTTGCGGTCGGACCCGAGGCCCGGAAGGTCAGGGTCTGGCCGACCTTGGCGCTGAACCCGTGCCGTTTGCACCACTCCGGATCCACCGCGGTGGGAATCGGGGCCCCGGCGACCTGCCCGGTGCCGGCCACCGGACGGGGGCCACTGTCGACGGATACCACCGGCACGCCCACGGCGGTCAGGCCGGCAGGGAGTGAGTCGGCGGCCAGCGTCTCGATGTTCACGTCGTTCGTCCTCCTCGGTCCGGGTGGACCGCCTCGTCGACCACCCCATCGGCGGGCTCGGCCCCTTCGGCCGACGAGCCTCGACCTCGCCGGGGAGTGCCCCGGGCCAGCAGATGGTGCTCGCCCTCGGCCCAGCGGGCCATGGCCCACAACAGGTCGGACAACCGGTTGAGGTACCGGCCCACCTCCGAACCCTCGATCGGGGAGGAGACGAACAGCCGCTCGGCCCGGCGCACGATCGGTCCGGGCCAGGTCCAGGGCGGCCGACGCCCGGGTGGCCCCGGGAACCACGAAGTCGGCGGGCATCTCGAACCGACCGGTCAGGCCGTCGATCTGCTCCTCGAGGGCCTCGACCATCCCGGTGGTGACCAGGGTGGTCCCCGGCTCGAGCTTCGACCGTTTGGCGGGGTCGGTGGCCACCTCGGCCATCAGCACGTACAGCTCCCGCTCCAATGCCGTGAGCAACCGGTCCAGTTCGGAGTCCGGCACCGCCTCGGACCGGGCCACGCCCATGACCGCCTGGGCCTCGTCGACCGTCCCGTTGATCTCCATGGCCGGGGAGTCCTTCGGGACCCGGCCGCCGAAGAGGAGACCGGTGGTCCCCTCGTCGCCCGTCTTCGTATAGATCTTCACCACGCCGCAGTCACCGGGACGATGCTAAACGACAATGATCGGGCTCCCCGGTCCGGTCCGGGCACCCCGGCACCCGAGCATCACCAGCGATCCGGCCGGTGATTGCCCGTGGAGACGCGTTCCCCCGGTAGCCTTGATGGGTCATGGGCGCCAACGTCGACTCTCCATCCGGTTACCTCCGCGCCGCCTCCGAGCGGGTGGTCGTCTTCGACGGCGCCATGGGCACCAACCTCCAGCTGGCCGAGCTGACCGCCGACGATTTCGGCGGTCCCGAGCTCGAAGGGTGCAACGAGCTGCTGGTGGTGACCCGGCCCGAGGTGGTCGACCGGGTCCACCGGTCCTTCTACGAGGTCGGGTGCGATGTGGTCGAGACCGACACGTTCGGCGCCTTCGCCCCGGTGTTGGCCGAGTACGGGCAGGCCCACCGGGTCCGGGAGCTGAACCTGGCCGCCGCCGCCCTGGCCCGCGGTGCGGCCGCCGACTTCTCCACCCCCGACCGGCCCCGCTGGGTGGCCGGGAGCATCGGCCCGGGCACCAAGTTCCCCACGCTCGGCCAGATCCGCTACGCCGACCTCCGCGACGCCTACGAGGAGCAGGCCTCGGCGCTCATCGAGGGCGGGGTGGACCTCATCCTCATCGAGACGGTGTTCGACCTGCTGCAGGCCAAGGCGGCCATCAACGGGGCCAGACGGGCGATGCGATCGGCGGGCCGCACGGTGCCCATCCAGACCCAGGTGACCATCGAGCTGACCGGGACCATGCTGCCGGGGACGGAGATCGGCGCCGCCCTGTGCGCCCTCCAGGCCATGGACGTCGACCTGATCGGGCTCAACTGTGCCACCGGGCCGGCCGAGATGTTCGAGCCCCTCCGCCATCTCACCGGCCACGCCGCCATTCCCGTCACCTGCCTGCCCAATGCCGGTCTGCCCTCGGTGGTCGACGGGGCCATGCACTACGACCTCACCCCCGAGCAGCTGGCCGAGTTCCACCGCCAGTTCGTGAGCGAGCTCGGGGTGTCGGTCATCGGTGGGTGCTGCGGGACCACGCCGGCCCACCTGGCCGCAGTGGTGGCCGCGTGCGCCGACCTCACCCCGGCGACCCGCTACCCCGAACCCGAGCACGGGGCGGCATCGATCTACACGCAGGTCCCCTTCGAACAGGACACGTCGTTCCTGGTCGTCGGGGAGCGGACCAACGCCAACGGATCGAAGAAGTTCCGCGAGGCCATGCTGGAGGCCGATTGGGACAGCTGCGTGGCCATGGCCCGTGACCAGGTCAAGGAGGGTTCCCACCTCATCGACGTGTGTGTCGACTACACCGGGGCCGACGGCGTGGCCGACATGGAGCAGGTGGCGTCCCGGTTCGCCACCCAGTCGACCGCCCCCCTGATGGTCGACTCGACCGAAGCCCCCGTCGTGGAGACCGCGCTCTCGTGGATCGGCGGGCGGGCGGTGATCAACTCGGTCAACCTCGAGGAGGGCGACGAGCCGGGGACCCGGCTCGACTCGTTCCTGACCCTGGCCAAGGAGTTCGGGGCCGCCGTGGTGTGCACGTGCATCGACACCGAGGGACAGGCCCGCACCGCCGACTGGAAGGTTCGGGCCGCCACCGCCATCCACGACATCGCCATCGAACGGTACGGGCTGCGGCCGGAGGATCTCATGTTCGACGCCTTGGCCCTCCCGCTGTCCACCGGGATGGAGGAGAGCCGCAAGGACGGCATCGAGACCATCGAGGGGATCCGGCGGATCAAGGCCGAGCTGCCCGGCGTCTACACCATCCTCGGGCTGTCCAACGTCTCGTTCGGCCTCAATCCGGCCGCCCGCCAGGTGCTCAATTCGGTGTTCCTCCACGAGTGCGTGGAGGCCGGCCTCGACGCCGCCATCGTCCATGCCTCGAAGATCCTGCCCCTGTCGAAGATCGACGACCGGGCCAAGGAGGTCTGCCTCGACCTGGTCTACGACCGCCGGCGCGACGGCTACGACCCGTTGTCCGAGCTGCTGGCCATCTTCGAGGGGGTGTCGGCCTCGGCCGCCGCCGCCACCGAGGACCGGTCGGGCTGGCCGGTCGAGCGGCGGCTCGAGCACCGGATCATCGACGGGGACCGCAACGGGATCGAGGCCGACCTCGACGAGGCCATGGCCGGCGGCACGACGCCGCTCCTCATCATCAACGATCACCTCCTGGCCGGGATGAAGACGGTGGGCGAGCTGTTCGCCTCCGGTGAGATGCAGCTGCCCTTCGTGCTCGGCTCGGCCGAGACGATGAAGACGGCGGTCGCCTACCTCGAGCCCTTCATGGAGAAGGCCGACCAGGGCGGCAAGGGAGTCATGGTGCTGGCCACGGTCAAGGGCGATGTCCACGACATCGGCAAGAACCTGGTCGACATCATCCTCACCAACAACGGCTACACGGTGAAGAACCTCGGGATCAAGGTGGGTATCGTCGACATGGTCAGCGCCCTCGAGGAGACGGGCGCCGATGCCATCGGGATGAGCGGGCTCCTGGTCAAGTCGACGCTGATCATGCGCGAGAACCTCGAGGAGCTGAACCGCCGCAACCTGTCGCACATCCCGGTCATCCTGGGAGGGGCCGCACTGACCCGCACCTATGTCGAGCGGGATCTCCGCAAGGTCTACGACGGCCGGCTGTTCTACGGCAAGGATGCCTTCGAGGGGCTCCGGACCATGGACCGGCTGGTCGAGCTGACCAAGTCGGGCGAGGACGACCCCGAGTTCGGGCGGGCCATCGGCGGTCGGGACCTCGGGCCCCGCAAGAGCGAGCTGCGCAAGCAGGCCGCGGCCGAGGCGCGGGAGCGGGGCGAGACCCTGCCGGCGCGGTCACCGGAGGTGGCCACCGACAATCCCACCTTCGAGCCACCCTTCCTCGGGAGCAGGGTGGCCAAGGGGATGGCCATCGACGACATCGCCGCCTACCTCAACGAGACCGCCCTGTTCCGCAACCAGTGGGGGTTCCGCCCCGAGGGCGGCGAGGACGACGCCTCGTTCAAGGAGCGGGTGCGCAGCCTGCTGCGCGACCAGCTGGCCACGGCCAAGGCCGGCCAGCTCCTGGTGCCCCAGGTGGCGTGGGGTCACTTCGCGGCCAACGCCGACGGCGACGATCTGGTCCTGTTCGAGGACGAGAGCCGGACCAGGGAGCTGATGCGCTACACCTTCCCCCGGCAGACCGAGTCGCCGTGGCTGTGCATCAGCGACTTCTTCCGGTCCGATCGATTCGGGCGAGCCCGACTGGGCCAGCTTCCAGGTGGTGACCATGGGGGACCGGGTGTCCGAGGAGGCGGCGCGGCTGCAGGCCGACAACCAGTACCAGAACTACCTCTACCTCCACGGGCTGGGGGTGGAGATGGCCGAAGCCCTGGCCGAGTACTGGCACCACCGGATCCGCGAGGAGCTGGGCTTCGCCGACCAGGACGGCCCCACCCTCACCGGGCTGTTCCGTCAGAAGTACCGGGGAGGGCGCTACTCGTGGGGCTACCCGGCCTGCCCGGACCTCGAGGACAACGCCAAGGTGGTCGAGCTCCTCGGGGCCGACCGCATCGGGATCGAGGTGAGCGAGGGGTTCCAGCTCCACCCCGAGCAGTCGACCACGGCGATCATCTGCCATCATCCGCAAGCCAAGTACTTCGTGGCCTAGGGGCGACGACCATGCCGTCCCCGTGGTGGCGCCCGCCGGTGGTCGGGGCCGCGAGCAGAACAGCCCTGTGCGGCGTGGCGACGCTGATGGCGGTGGCCGCCATGGCGCTGTCGACGGGAGGAGCTCCGGCCGCCGCGTCGGTCCCGGTCTCGTCGACCGACCCTCCGCTCGAATCACTGGTCCTCTCCCAGCCGCTGCCCGGCTATGCGGTGGCCCCGCCCGGGCCGACCAACGGTCCGATGACGGCGACCGAGTTCGCGTCCCAGTCGACCGCGCCCCAGCAGGCCGAGGAACAATTCAATTCGCTGGCCGCCCAGCCCTCGTTCGGGGCCTTCATCCGGCTGTGGACCGACCGGTCCGGACCGGGGCAGGGGGCCAACGACATGGCCGCGTTGTTGTTCCGCATCCCGAAGCACGGTGAGGCGGCAACGTTCGCCGTCGGCCTGCGGGCGCCCTTCGCCGGCGCCGCCGGCACCGACCCGTTCGACGTGCCCAGCATCCCGGGCGCCCACGGGTACTCCGTGCACATCGCCGCGCCGGTCCGCGCCGTCGAGCAGATCGTCATCTTCCGCGCCGGTCAGTACGTGTCGATGACCGAGCTGGCCTCGTCGGCCTCGACCTCCAATCCGGCTGTCCTCAGCCCATCGCAAGCCATCGCCGTGAGCTTCCAACAGTACGAAGCCCTCCGGCACGGGGACCCCGGCGGTTCGGTGGATGCGGTCCGCCGCCCGGCCCGACCGGTGGTCCCTGCCGACACGACCGGGGGAACGTCGCTGGCCATCGTGGTCGTGCTCGTCGCCGCGCTCCTGATCGTCGGCGCCGGAGTGGTGCTGGTGCTCGGGCGGCTCCGTCGCCGTCGGCCGGTGCCGTCGGCCCTCGATCCCTGGGCTCCGGGAGGAATCTTCGACACCTTCGGGGCCACGACACCGACCGGCGCCGAGTGGCCGGTCCACGTTCTCGGCGTTCCCGAGCTCGCCCCCGAGGCCCGGCCCCGAGCCCGCATGGTTCCCGCACTGGTGTCGGCGCCGTCCTACGGCTCGACCGACGTCGACGAGGAGCCGTTCCCCGGCTCCGACTGAACGGTACCGACGACGGCCGGCACCTTGGTCATCGAACAGCGTCGATCACACAAAAACAGTGCGTTTGCGAGCTCCGATCACTACCATGGATGGGACCAGCGTCGTTACCCGGTGAGGGGGTACGGCGACATCCAGATCAGGAGACGGCATGCCCCCGATCGAGCTCGGCGTGATCTGCTTCGGTGGCTTCGTGATCGTCATGCTGCTCATCATCCGGGCCAAGCGCGCCCACGACCAGAAGATCCGACGGGCGGCCAGCTCCGGCTTCTACGACTTCGATGTGGCCCGCTACGGCACGGCGAGCGCGGGAAGCTCGCTCATGGAGAAGAGCGTCGAGGCCAGCAGCCGACCACTGGCCCCGTCCTTCACCTCGGCCGGTCGGGGGCCAGGCGAGAAGCACCGGCCCGCCACCCCAGCGCCGGCGTCGCCCGTACCGTCGTCGTTCGGCGTCATCGACCGGTCGCTGGTCACCGCGGTACCGGCGTACGACCAGAGGACAGCCGAACAGCACCGCCCGCCCGCCGAACGGCCGCCGGCGCGCCGGCGGGGTCCCGGACGCCCGACCGGTCGGCCTCTCCATCCCGTCGACGCCGGTGATCCCCCCGGCCGCTGCCGAATCGCCGGAATCGGATCCGTCCCCATCCTCGCTCCCGCCGCTGGTGCAGCCCCCACCGCCGTCGGCGGGTCCGCCGGCGTAACCCAGGTCCTCGGCCAGGCCGATCCCTACAGGGCCAGGGTCGCCCCGCCGTCGACCACCAGCGCGGCACCGTTGACGAACCCCGCCTGGCGGGAGCACAGGAAGGCGGCGATGCGACCGAAATCGGCGGGATCCCCCATCACCCCCGACCCACCGAGCTCGCGCATGCGGTCGGTGGCATGGGGCCCCGGGCACAGCAGGTTCAGGGTGATGCCGCTCCCCTCGGCGGCGAGATCCTGGGCCGCGGTCTTCGCCCACGCCCACAGGCCCGCCCTGGCCAGGTTGGACAGGGCCAACCCGGGGATCGGTTGCACCACCGAATACGAGGTGATGCAGCAGATCCGTCCCCACCGGTTCCCGCGCATGACGGGGACCGCCTCCCGGACCAGACGGACGGCCGACTTCAGGTTGGCCTCGAGGGCCCGATCGATCATCGGGTCGTCGACCTCCAGGGCATGGGCGGCGGGGGGACCGCCGGCATTGGCGATCACGATGTCGACGGTCCCGAAGGCCCGCACCGTGGCCTCGACCAGTTCGGCGGGCACGCCCGGATCGGCGATGTCGGCGACGTGCGTGGCCACGTCGGCCCCGGCGGCCCGCAGACTCGCCTCCGCTTCGGCCAGGGATTCGGCCCGGCGCGAGGAGATCATCACCCGCACCCCCTCGGCGGCCAGCGCCTCGGCCGTGGCCCGGCCCAGTCCGCGGGAGCCGGCCACCACCAGCGCCACCCGCCCCTCGATGCCCAGGTCCACCCGGTCCCTACCCGCCCACCACGACCAGGCTGTGATCGGCGGCGTTGAGCGGTTCGGGTTCGCCGTCCTCGCCGATGACCACGATGTCCTCGAGCCTCATCCCGAAGCGCTCCGGCCAGTAGATGCCCGGCTCCACCGAAAAGGCGTGACCCGGTCGGAGGGGTTCGGCGTTGCCGGCGACCAGGTAGGGGTCCTCGTGCTCCTCGATGCCGATCCCGTGACCGGTCCGGTGGACGAAGAGACCGCCGAAGCCGGCGTCCTCGATGACCTGCCGGGCCACCCGGTCCACGTGCTCGGCCGGCACGCCGGCCCGGGCCGACGAGACGGCGCGCTGTTGGGCCACCCGCAGCACGTCGTAGCACTCCTCGATCTCGGGGGACGGCTGACCGGTCACCACGGTGCGGGTGATGTCCGAGCAGTAGCCCACGTCCCCGTCGAGCGAGTAGGCCCCCCCGAAGTCGCACACCACGGTCTCCCCGCGCCCGATGACCCGTCCGCCGGGCTCGTGGTGCGGGCTGGCGGCATTGGGGCCACTGCCCACGATGGCGAAGTTGACCTGCTGATGACCCTCTTCGACCAGCAGAGCGGCGAGACGGGCGGACACCGCCGCCTCGGTGCTGCCCACGAGTGGGATCTCACCGGCCTGCAACAGGGCGGCGACCCGGTCGGCGGCGGCACCGGCCAGCCTGAGGGCGTCCAACTCCAGTGCGTCCTTGACGGCCCGGATCGGTGAGGTGACAGCCGAGGCCTCGATCCAGCGGGCGGTGGGCAGCCGGCGTTGGAGGCCGAGGAGGGTGGTCGTCCAGGCCCGGTCGGAGATGGCCAGGTGGGTGTGCCCCCGGCCGCACCGGCAACCGGGCCGGCCACCAGTTCGGTGACCAGATCGAGCGGGTCGTCGGTGTCGGTCCACGGCTGCAGGGAGAACAGGTCGTCGGCGGCCGCCACCCTGGGTGCCTCCAGGGCGGGGACGACCAGGACCGCGTCGCCGGCCGCGGGCAGGACCAGCATGGTCAGCCGCTCGAGGGGCATGGCGCGGTAGCCGGTGAGCCAGGGGAGATCGGCCCCGTGGGAGAGCAGGAGGGCGTCCACGCCCGTCTCCACCATGCGCTGGCGGACCCGGCTGATCCGCGTCCGGCGCGAGGCCAGGGCCGTGGCCGACAGCGTGCTCACCGTGCCCTCGGGCCCTCGGCCAGGGCCACCGCCCGATCCGGTCCGGGACCAGCCGGCGTCGGTCCCCCGGCGGAGGCCGACGCCTCGACCGCCTCCCGGGCGTGATAGCTCGAACGGGTGAGTGGCGACGCCTGGACATGGGAGAACCCCATGGCCAGGCCGGCGTGGCGGACGGCCTCGAACTCCTCGGGGGTCCACCACCGGGCCACCGGCAGATGGTTGGCCGTCGGGCGCAGGTACTGGCCGACGGTGACGATGTCGGTCCCCACCGCCCGGAGGTCGGCCAGGGTGGCCAGCACCTCGTCCATCCGTTCGCCCATGCCGAGGATGATCCCGGACTTGGTGGTGAGCCCGGCGTCCTTGGCCCGGGCCAGGACGGTCAGGCTCCTGGCGTACCCGGCCGACGGGCGGACCGCCCGCTGCAGCCTGGCCACCGTCTCGATGTTGTGGTTGAGGACATCGGGCCGGGCGTCGAACACGGTGGCGAGCGATGCGACGTCCCCTTTGCAGTCCGAGATGAGCACCTCGATGGTCGTCCGGGGCGTACGGTCCCTGATCGACGCGATGGTGGCCGCGAACCCGCCCGCACCACCGTCGGCCAGGTCGTCGCGGGCGACACAGGTGATCACCGCATGGGCCAGGCCCATCTGCTGCACGGCCCGCGCCACCCGGTCCGGCTCACCGGCGTCGAGAGGCAGGGGGTGGCGGGTGTCGACCTGGCAGAACCCGCAGGCCCGGGTGCAACGCGAACCGTTGATCATGAAGGTGGCGGTCCCGTCCGACCAGCACTCGTAGATGTTGGGGCAGCCGGCCTCCTCGCACACGGTGACCAGATCGAGGTCGCGGAGTCCGTGCTTGAGCCCGAGGTAGCCGTCGCCCATTCGGGCCTCGACCCGCAGCCAGGACGGCTTCCTCTCCCGCATCGGGACCCCGGCACCGGGTTCGACGCCGGCCCGCCTGAGCCGCCGGTCGAGGGCGCGCTCCCCGGTACGCCGCGCGGAAAGGGACACCGCCACCGGTCGGGCCCCGGGAGCGTCGGTCACCCGTTGGATGTCGCCGGCCGCGCCCCACACCGACCGCGCCGAGGTGACGACGGCCTCCACCACCTCGGTCATCGGCGCCCCGCACCCTTCGGCCTCGAGCGAGGTCACCGGTTTGTCGGCGATCCCGCACGGCACGATGTGCCCGAACATGGAGAGGTCGGGGTGGACGTTGAGGGCGAAGCCGTGGGTGGTGCGGCCCCTGGACGTCCGGACCCCGATGGCACAGATCTTGCGAGGTCCGGTCGCCGCTCCCCCTCGCCCGCCTCCATCGTCGTCGTCCAACCCCACCCAGACGCCCGGGTAGCCGGGTAGCCGTCCCACCGTGGCCCGGGGGATGCCCAGGGCGACCAGGGCCTCGATCACCACCTGCTCGACCCGGCCGACGTGGTGGGGACCCCGGTGCGGTCCGGGCCCGACGGTGAGCAGCGGGTAGCCCACCAGCTGGCCGGGACCGTGGTAGGTGACGTCGCCGCCCCGGTCGACCCGGATCATGTCCGCTCCCACCGACGCCGGGTCGACCAGCACGTGGCCGGCGTCGCCGTTGGCACCCAGGGTGTAGACGGACGGGTGCTCGAGGAGGAGGAGATAGTCCTCGTCCGAGCGCCGGCTCACGGCGCGCTGCAGGTCCCAGGCCTCGCGGTAGGGCACCCGGCCCAACCACCGGATCCTCATCGGCGGTCGGCCGGGCGACCGTGGGAGCCGGGCGCCACCGGCCTACAGCTCACCGGCCCAGTCGCGATCGTTGAGGATCTCCGACAGCCGGGCCAGATAGCGCGCCACGTAGGCGCCGTCCACGGCCCGGTGATCGAAGGACATGGCCACCAGGCCGACCGAGTGGATGGTGATGGACTCGGTCCCGTCGGGGAGCTCGACCACCACGGGCTTCCTGGCCACACCATCGGTGGAGAGGATGGCCACCTGGGGCTGGTTGATGATGGCCCCGGTGATGAGGGTACCGAACGGTCCGGCGTTGGTGATGGAGAAGGTGCCGCCGCTGATGTCGTCGAGGCTCAGCCTCTTGGTGCGGGCCCGGTCGGCGACGTCGCGGATCCGACGGGCCATCCCCCGCAGGTTGAGCTCTTCGGCGTTGTGCACGACGGGGACGATGAGGCCCTCGTTGTCGAGGTCGACGGCGATCCCGAGATTGATGTCGTGGTGGATGATCAGGGCGTCGTCCCCCACCGAGGCGTTCAGGTGCGGGAACTCGGCCAGGGCCTCGACGGCAGCCCGGGCCGCGAACGGGAGATAGGTCAATCCGAATCCCTCTTCGGCCCGGAAACGCTGGCCATGGAGGCGACGGACCTGCTCGACCCGCTCGTAGTCGATCTCCTTGACCATCAGGGTGTGGGCCGACGTGGCCTTGGACCGGACCATGTGCTCGGCGGTCCGCCGCCGGATGTTGGTGAACGGGACGACCTCGTCGCGGGCCGCATCCGCCCGCCGGGCTCCCGCCGGCTCGGCGGTGACCGGCGGGCGGCGGTCGGTGATGCTCGGCACCGGCGCCGGGTCGGACGAGACGGTCTGCGGCGGGCCGGCGATGGCCGACTCGACATCGCTCCGGGTGATCCGGCCCCCGAGTCCGGTACCGCGGACGGCGGCCGGGTCGAGGCCGTGCTCGTTGAGCAGCTTGCGCACCACCGGCGAGAGCACCAGCCCGTCGCCCGAGCGGTTCGGTGACGGGGCCGGCGGGGCCTCGGGAGTCGGTGCCGGGGACGGGTCGCCGGTGTGCTCGGACGCCGGCAGCCGGGCGGCGGCGGCCGCGGCCGCCTCGGTCGACGGCGGCGGCTCGACGGGGCCGGCGCCGGGGCCGCCGGCTCTGCACTGGCGGCGGCAGGCGCCGATCCGCGGCCATTGGTGGAGACCTCGTCGCCGATCACGGCCAGGGTCACCCCGACGTCGACCGTGTCGCCCTCCGGTACCAGGATGGCGGTCAGCACGCCCTCGGCCGGGGACGGCACCTCCGAATCGACCTTGTCCGTCGACACCTCGAACAACGGCTCGTCCCGGGCCACCTGGTCGCCGACGGCCTTGTACCACTTGGTGATGGTGCCCTCGGTCACCGTCTCGCCCAGCTGCGGCATGGTCACCTCAGGCAACGTGGAGCCCCCTTCCGGTCAGGGCCAGCACCGTCTCGCCGAAGGTCTCCGACAGGGACGGGTGCGGTTGGATGAATTGGGCCACCTCGTCGGCCGTGGCCTCCCAGTTGACGGCCAGGTACCCGGCACCGAGCTGCTCGGTCACCCACGGGCCCACCATATGGACGCCGAGGATCCTCCCCGTGGTCCCGTCCGGATGCCGTTCGGCCACCACCTTCACCAGACCTTCGGTGTCCCCGATGATCCGGGCCCGGCTGTTCCCGCCGAAGGGGTCCTTCTTCACCGCCACATCGAAACCGGCCTCGCGGGCCGCCGCCTCGGTCAGCCCGGCGAAGGCCACCTCGGGATGGCAGTAGATGGCCCAGGGCACCCGCGGATAGTCGACGGGAACGACGGGCTCGCCCAGGATGCCCTTGATCACCACGATCCCCTCGGCGAACCCGACGTGGGCGAGCTGGGGGGTGCCGGCCACCACGTCGCCCACCGCCCACACCCCCGGTGCCGCCGTCCGCATGGTCTCGTCGGCCACCACGAAGCCGTGATCGTCCACCACCACCCCGGTCCCGGCGGCCAGC
Organism: uncultured Acidimicrobiaceae bacterium; assembly: GCA_963812885.1. Lineage (GTDB taxonomy): Bacteria > Actinomycetota > Acidimicrobiia > Acidimicrobiales > RAAP-2 > Bog-756. The sequence goes on from CAWEWZ010000011.1 coordinate 269,630, forward strand.
AGGCCCTCGGTGCGGGGACGCCGGCCCACCGACACGACGACGGCGTCGACGGCCAGCTTCTCGCCGTCGCCGTAGGACACGGTGGTCCCCTTCCCCGACGGATCAGGGGTGTGGCCGTCGAGCTGCACCCCCGCCTTCACCTCGATCCCCCGCTTGCGGAAGGACCGGGCCACCGTCTTGACCACGTCCTCGTCGCAGCCGCTCAGGATGGTCGGCAGGGCCTCGAAGACGGTCACCGCGGCACCCAGGTCGCTCAGCAGGGAGGCGAACTCGCACCCGATGGCCCCCCCACCGACGACGGCCACCGACTCGGGCAGCCGGTCGAGGTCCAGCACCTCGTCGGAGGTCATGACCAGCTTCCCGTCGACGTCGAAGCCGGGGATGGTCCGGGGCACCGACCCGGCGGCGAGCACGATGTCCGTGCCCGTGATTTCGGTGGTCGTACCGTCGTTGCCGGCGATCCGGACCCGGTGGTCGGCCAGCAGGGTCCCGCTGCCGTTGAAGACCTGGATACCCCGGCCCTTCATCAGCCCGGCCAGGCCCCGGAACAGCTGGTCGACCACCTGCTGCTTCCGGGCCTGGCTCACCGAGAAATCGAGGCTGGGGTGGGGTCTGCCGGTGCCGTCGCCCCCGGCATTGATCCCGAACTGCGCCGAGTCGGACACCGTGCGGTAGACGGCCGCGGTCTCGAGGAATTCCTTGGCCGGCACGCAGCCGCGGTGCAGACAGGTGCCGCCCACCTTGTCCATTTCGACCACGGCCACCGACAGCCCGGCAGCGGCACCGTACAGAGCCGTGGCGTAGCCGCCCGGGCCGCCGCCGATGACCACCACGTCGAACGCCGACCCGGCCTCCTCCGCCGCCGATGCCTGCGCTACCACCTCGTCTGCCGTGGGAACCACCTCCGTCGAGAACTCACCATCCTGGGCGTGAAACCGGTACCAGCCTATCGGCCGGCCCCGGTGCCCCACTTCGGCGGCCGCGGCACCGAGTCCCGACTCCGGCACCCGTCGGTGAACGAACGTCGGCGGCCGACCGCCGACGTTCAGGAGAGCACCCGCCTCCTGAAGTTCCGGAGCCCGAGCCCGAGGAAGAGCACCAGGAAGCCGGTGATCACCGGGTAGATCACGAACAGGTGCATGTGGGGCGCGTCGGTGAAGGCCGCCCGCATCCCCTCGTTCACGTAGATCAGGGGGTTGATCAGCACCACCGTCTGAAGCCAGTGCCAACCGTCGACCTTGATCGGGGCCAGCCGGGTCCATTCGTAGTAGGTACCGCCGAGAAAGGTCACCGGCAGGATGATGAACCCGAACATGAGCCCGATGTTGCGGGGTTCGAAGCTGGTCCCGAGCAGGAGGCCGAGGGAGGCCATGGTCACACAGGAGAGGGGGACGACGGTCACGATGATCCACCAGTGGAAGTTGAGATGGGCCTCGACTCCCTTGGCGTGCACGACCGAGGCGATGGGCAGGACGATGATCGCCGAGATCAGACCCTGGACCGCACCCGACAAGACCTTGGCCATGGCCACCAACCAGATGGGGCAGGGTGCCTGCACCCGGTCTTCGATCTCCCGGGTGAACCCGAACTCCTGGGACATGATGAGCGCCACCGACTGCACGCCCTGGAAGAGGATCGAGATCCCGACCACACCGGGGACCAGCAGGGTGGCGAAGGCCGACTCCGCCACCGGCCCCCCGCCGCCGCCGATGCCCTGGCCGATCTTCGGGAAGACGTAGAGGAAGACGAAGCAGAGGAGAAATGGCTGCACCAGGACCCGGATGACGAACTCGACGAGGTGCTTGCGCAGCACCACCAGATCGCGGAGGATCAGCGCCCACAGGGCGATCCGGCCCGCCTCGAACGCCGAACGGGTCGGCTTGGAGTGCACGGCGGAGACCGGGGTGCTCATCTCGACCGTGCTCATTCGTCGCGCAGCTCCTTGCCGGTGAGGTTGATGAAGACGGTCTCGAGGGTGGGTTCGGTCACCGAGAGGTCCAGCACCGGATACCCGGCGTCCTCGGCGACACCCACCACCGTGGGGAGGAGGCGGTCCTTCCCCTTCACGTGGAGCTCCACCCCGCCCTCGATGGGTCGGGTGCGGGTCACCCCGGCGATGCCCTCGGCCAGGACACGGGCCAGCTGCTCGGCGTCTCCCGACGCGGTGACCGTGACGATGGTGTCGGCATCGACCTGTTGCTTCGAGCGCGGCGGGCGTGTCGAGGGCCAGGATCTTCCCCCGATCCATGATGGCCACCCGGCCGCAGAGCTGGTCGGCCTCTTCCATGTAGTGGGTGGTCAGGAGAATGGTCTGGCCGGCCGCGTTGAGCTCGCGCAACGTGCCCCACAGGGCCAGCCGGCTCTGGGGATCGAGCCCCGCGGTGGGCTCGTCGAGGAAGAGCACCGCCGGGCGGTGGAAGATGGCCCGGGCCACCATGAGGCGCTGGGCCATGCCCCCCGAGAGGGCGTAGACCGATGCCCCGGCCCACCTCTCCAACTGGAATTGCTCGAGCAGTTCGGTGGCGGTCCGACGCGACTCCCGGGCCGGGATCCCGAACAGCCGGCCGTGGAAGTAGAGGTTCTCCCACACGGTCAGCTGCCGGTCGAGCGTGTTCTGCTGGCTCACGATGCCGAGGATCTGCTTGGCCAGGGCCGGGTGGGCGACCACGTCGATCCCACCGACGAAGGCCTGGCCCGATGTCGGGATCACCCGCGTGGTGAGCATGCCCGCGGTGGTGGTCTTGCCCGCTCCGTTCGGGCCCAGCAGTCCGAAGATCTCCCCGGGACGGACGGTCAGCTCCAACCCGTCGACGGCGCGGAGCTCCGATCCGGCGTAGACCTTGGTGAGTCCGACCGTCCGGATGACGGCGTCGCCGGCGGCAGGCTCCTCTGCCGTGGGGGTCGGGAGGGTGGAGGTCATGGCTCTTCGGGGACACTACCCGAGCCGCTCGGGCGCCCCGACCCGTCGCCGGCTGGCCGGCAAGGGTACGAACTACTTGGGGGGCATCCGGATTCCGCCGTCGAGCCGGATCACCTCGGCGTTCAGGTAGCTGTTGGAGGCGATGAACGCCACCAGCTCGCCGAACTCGGCCGGGTTCCCCAGACGCTTGGGGAAGTTGACCGACTCGGCCAGCGACGTTGCGGGCCTCGTCGGGCAGCATGGCCAGCAGCGGCGTGTCGAACAGGCCCGGGGCGATGGCCACCACCCTGATCCCGACCACGGCCAGGTCCCGGGCCGCGGGCAGTGTCATGCCCACGATGGCGCCCTTGGACGCGGAGTAGGCCAACTGGCCGATCTGACCGTCGAAAGCCGCCACCGAGGCCGTGTTGACGATGACGCCTCGTTCACCGTTCTCCTGCGGCTCGACCGAGGCCATCACCGAGGCCGCCTTGGTCATCACATTGAACGTCCCGATGACGTTCAGGTTCTGGATGAACTGGAAGGGGGCGAGGTCGTGGGGCGATCCGTCCCGGTTGATGACCCGACCCACCCATCCGGTTCCGGCGCAGTTCACCGCCATCCGGAGACGGCCGCCCTCGGCCGCCTGATCGACCGCCTTCTGGCAGTCGTCAGGATCGGTGACGTCGCCCCCGACGAAGTTGGCGTTGGCGCCGATGTCGGCCACCACTTCCTTGCCCCGCTCCTCGTTGCGGTCGAACACGGTGACCCGCACGCCCCCGGCGGCAAGCTTGCGGGCGGTGGCCTCGCCCAGGCCCGATGCACCCCCGGTGATGATTGCTGAACTTCCGTTGATCTCCATGCCAGCAGGTTACGGGAGCGAACGCCCGGCACCAAAACCGGGGCCGTCCGGACCTACTGGCGGGCCGCGGCCTGGGTGGCCATCTGGTCCACCACGTCGTTCATCCGGTCCCCCGAGTGCCCCTTGACCCATTCGAAGCTCACCGGGCGGGACGGGTCGAGCGCCAAGGCCAGGAGATCCTTCCAGAGGTCCTGGTTGGCCACCGGCTTCCCCTGGGCGTTGCGCCAGCCCCGTCGCTCCCATCCGACCCACCACTTCTGGCGGAAGCAGTTGACCACGTAGGTCGAGTCACTCATGACCAGGAGCGGCCCGGGCAACGCCTGCAAGGCGCGGAGCACCGCGGTGACCTCCATCCGCTGATTGGTGGTGTGCGGCTCGCCCCCGCTGTCCGAGGGACCACCGTCCACCGCCCAGGCCCAGCCGCCCCGCGCCCGGGTTCCCGAGGCACGATCCGTCGGTGTAGACGACGGTCACCGGATCGGAGGACGAGGAGGCGGAGCTCATCCGGACAGCATGCCTGCTGGATGCGGCCGACGGGTGCACGGCGAAGATCTGAGGGATCCACGGGACCCTGTCCTTCCCCCCGGGCCCGCGCAGTGCAAGCATGGGATGGTGCTGTTCGACGGAGTGAGCCATCAGTTGCCCGACGGCGATCCCGTCGAGACGTCCGAGTGGCTGGACGCGTTCGATGATGTCGTCGATGTCCACGGCCGGACCCGGGCGCGCTATCTCCTCATGAGGATCCTCGAGCGGGCCCGGCAGAAGCAGGTGGACTTCCCGGCCACGGTGTCGTCCCCCTACGTCAACACCATCCCGTCCGACGAGGAGCCGGACTTTCCCGGAGACGAGTACCTCGAGCGCCGGATCAGGGCCTTCATCCGTTGGAACGCCGCGGTCATGGTGGTCAGGGCCAATGTCCGCTCCGAGGCCATCGGTGGCCACCTGTCCACCTACGCCAGTTCCGCCTCGCTCTACGAGGTGGGGTTCAACCACTTCTTCCGGGGCAAGGACGGCGGGCATCCCGGGGACCAGGTCTACTTCCAGGGGCACGCCTCCCCCGGCATCTACGCCCGGGCCTTCGTCGAGGGCCGCCTCTCCGAGGAACAGCTCGACAACTTCCGGTTCGAGGTGGGGGCCAGCGGGCTCTCCTCCTACCCCCACCCGCGTCTCATGCCCGATTTCTGGGAGTACCCGACGGTGTCGATGGGTCTCGGGCCTCTCAACGCCATCGCCCAGGCTCACGTCAGCCGCTATCTCCACGCCCGGGGCATGGCCGACACCGCCGGCAGCCGGGTGTGGTGCTTCGTGGGTGACGGGGAGTTCGACGAGCCCGAGACGACCGGCGCCCTGGGGATGGCCGGCCGCGAGCACCTCGACAACCTGGTGTTCGTGGTCAACTGCAATCTCCAGCGGCTCGACGGCCCGGTGCGGGGCAACGGCAAGGTGATCCAGGAATTCGAGGCCCTCTTCCGGGGGGCGGGCTGGAACGTGATCAAGGTGATCTGGGGACGGACCTGGGACGACCTGTTGGCCAAGGACGTCGAGGGGGTGCTGCTCGACAAGATGAACTCGACGGTCGACGGCGAGTTCCAGAAGTACGCCACCGAATCCGGGGCCTACATCCGGGAGCACTTCTTCGGCCCCGACCCCCGACTGCAGGAACTGGTCAGCCATCTCTCGGACGAGGAGCTGCAGTCGCTTCCCCGCGGCGGCCACGACTACCGCAAGCTCTATGCCGCCTACCAGGCGGCCACCGAGCACGTCGGGGCTCCCACCGCCATCCTGGCCAAGACCATCAAGGGCTGGACCCTCGGACCCGAGATCGAGGCCCGCAACGCCACCCACCAGATCAAGAAGATGACGAAAGCGCAGCTGCTCACCTTGCGCAACCGGCTGTTCCTCAACGATGAGATCCCCGAGCACGACCTCGACGCCGACCTGCCCCCCTACTACCGGCCGGCGCCCGACGAGAAGGCCGCCGTCTATCTGGCCGAGCGACGGCGGTCGCTGGGCGGCCCCCTGCCCCGGCGGGTGGTGCGGTCCAAACCGCTGCCGGCCCCCGACAAGACCGCGTTCGCCGATCTCCTGGCCGGCTCGGGCCGCCAGTCGGTGTCCACCACCATGGCCTTCGCCCGCCTGTTGCGCTCGCTGGTGCGCGATCCGTCGATCGGCCCGCGGATCGTCCCCATCGTCTCGGACGAGGCCCGTACCTTCGGGCTCGAGTCGCTGATCAGCGAAGTGCAGATCTACGCCCCCGAAGGCCAGCGTTACACGCCGGTCGACGCCGGGCTGGCCCTCCACTACGCGGAGAGCGCCTCGGGACAGGTCCTCCAGGAGGGAATCAGCGAAGCCGGCGCGGTCGCCGCGTTCACCGCCGCGGCGACGTCGTACGCCACCTGGGGCGAGCCGATGATCCCCTGCTATCTCTTCTACTCCATGTTCGGCTTCCAGCGGGTGGGCGACCTGCTCTGGGCCCTCGGGGACTGCCGGGGCCGCGGCTTCCTCCTCGGCTGCACCGCCGGCCGCACCACCCTCAACGGCGAGGGACTCCAGCACCAGGACGGGCACTCCCTGCTGCTGGCCTCGACGGTGCCGAGTGTCGCCGCCTACGACCCGGCCTTCTCCTACGAGGTGGCCGCCATCGTCGAGGACGGCATCCGGCGGATGACCGGTCCCGAACCCGAGGACCGGGTCTGGTATCTCACCCTCTACAACGAGAACTACCCGATGCCGGCGCTGCCCGGCGATCCGTCCGAGGCCGAAGCGATGCGGGTGGGTGCCATCAAGGGCATGTACCGGTTCGCTCCCGGCGTCGGTGGAGACGGGCCGCCCGACCCGGGCGCGGGCACCGGGACGGCCCGGGCCACCGTGCTGTTCTCCGGGTCGGCCTGGCAGGCGGCGGCCGAGGCCCGGCGGCTGCTGGCCGCCGACTGGGGGGTCGACGCCGATCTGTGGTCGGTGACCTCGTACAAGTCGCTCCGCGAGGAGGCCGTCTCGGTCGAGCGCTGGAACCGGCTCCATCCGGAGGAGAACGAGCGGGTGCCCTTCGTCACCTCCCAGCTGGCCGAATCCCGCGGCCCCATCGTGGCCGTGACCGACTTCATGCGGTCGGTACCCGACCAGGTGTCCCGATGGATGCCCCGGCCCTTCACCTCGCTCGGAACCGACGGCTTCGGCCGCTCGGACACCAGGGATGTCCTGCGGCGCTTCTTCGAGGTGGATGCCGCCCACGTGGTGGTGGCCGTCCTCCACCGGCTGGCCAGCCGAGGCAGCCTCCCGGCGACCACCGTCTCCGACGCCATCCGGCGCTACGGCATCGACCCGGCCGCCGGCGACCCGTGGTCGGACTGACCCTCGGTCGACGACGGGCGTATCGGGAAGGGACGGCCACCGGCGACCGTAGGCTCAGGCGGTGACCGCGTTGATGGTGCAGGGGGTGTCGAGCGACGCCGGCAAGAGCCTCCTCGTCACCGCCCTGTGTGCCTGGGCCCGTCGCCAGGGTATCCATGCCGCGCCCTTCAAGGCCCAGAACATGTCCAACAACGCCCGGACCGTCGACGGCGGCGAGATCGGCAGCGCCCAATGGCTCCAGGCGCTGGCCGCAGGCGTGGAGCCCGACGTCCGGATGAACCCGATCCTCCTCAAGCCCGAGAGCGAGACCCACAGCCAGGTCGTCCTCAACGGACGGGTCAGCCACGAGTTCACTTCGCGGCCGTGGCGGGGAAGGTCGGCCGGCCTGTGGCCCCATGTGACTGCGGCGCTGGCCTCCCTGGCCCACGAGTTCGACGTCGTGATCATCGAAGGAGCCGGGAGCCCGGCCGAGACGAACCTCTGGCCCGACGACATCGCCAACATGGCGGTGGCCGACGCCGCCGGTGCCCCGGTGGCCCTGGTGGCCGACATCGACCGCGGTGGCGCGTTCGCTCACCTCTATGGGACGTGGGCGCTGCTGCCGGCCCGGTGGCAGGCCCGCATCGAGGGCTTCGTCCTCAACAAGTTCCGGGGCGACCCCGACCTCCTCCGTCCCGCCCCGGACGATCTCCGGGCGGCCACCGGGGTACCCACCGTCGGGGTGCTCCCCTGGCTCGACCACGGACTCCCTGACGAGGAGGGCCCGACCCCGCGGCCCGGGGCCGGCCGCGGGCCATCGGTTTCGATCGTCTGTGCTCCCTACGCGTCGAACCTCGACGAGTTCGCCGCGCTGCAGCAGGTTGCCAACGTCAGGTGGGTGCGGTCACACGATCAGCTCGGACCCACCGACCTGATCGTGCTCCCGGGATCGAAGCACGTGGCCCACGACCTTGCCTGGTTCCGACGGACCGGGCTGTGCGGCGCCGTGGTCGGAGCGGCGGACCGCGGGACGGCGGTCCTCGGCATCTGCGGAGGGCTGCAGATGCTCGGTCACGGATCGAGGACCCGAACGGAGTCGAGGGGGCGGCGGAGGGCCTCGGCCTGCTCCCGGTGGAGACCCGTTACCTGAGCGCCAAGCGCACCGCCCGGTCGTCGGCCTGCTTCGGACCGCTGGCGCCCCCGTGGGCCTGGCTCGGAGGACGGGTGGTGAGCGGATACGAGATCCGCCACGGGGCCACACGGGCGCTCGGGCCCGTGGAGGTCGGGCCCGGCGGGTTGGCCTTCGGATCGGGCAACGTGATGGGCCTGTATCTGCACGGGGTGTTCGAAGACCCCGCGGTGTTGGAGGCGTTCGCCGGAGCGGCTCCCCCGGTGCTCGACGCCACATTCGAGCAGTTGGCCGATGCCGTCGAGGAACACATCGACACGGACTGGATCCGGTCCCGCATGACGCCGGGCGCCTAGAAGCTGCCGGGATGCGGCGCTACCATCGAGACGGTGGACGTCGGCCGCGCACCAGGTTCTGACGTCCTCCCCATCACGCTGTTGGGCAACCCGATCCTCCGTCGACGCTGCCCCGAGGTCACCGAGTTCGGCCCGGAACTGGCGGCGCTGGTCGACGAGATGTTCGGATCCCTGTACGCCACCGAGTTCGGTGTGGGTCTCTCCGCCAACCAGGTCGGCCGGTCCGAGCGGGTGTTCGTCTTCGACTTCCACGACGGAACGGCCGGGCATGTGGTCAACCCGGTCGTCCGGGTCCTCGGAAGCGAGCTCCAACGCGACGAGGAAGCATGTCTCTCGCTGCCCGGGCTCGGCTTGCCCACGACCCGCCCGTCACACTGTGTCGTCGGCGGCCTCGACCGGAGCGGGAACCCGGTCGAGTACGAGGGGGAGGGGCTGGCGGCGCGGTGCTTCGAGCACGAGCTCGATCACCTGAACGGGAAGCTCTACATCGATCTCCATCCCGTCAGCGTGCGCAAGCGTCTCGAGCACGAGGCCGAGGAGTTGGCGTGGTCGGGGTGGCCGGCGCTCGATCCCCGTTCCCACCTGTACCGGGGCCTTCCCGAGCCGTAGCCGGCCCTCGACCAGCCGGTGTAACAACAATGCAGTAGTTGCTTATCCGGGAGCAGCTGCGGTGTTGGTTCGCGCCGAATTGCGCAACTCTGTTCAGGCACTCTGTAGCAGAGACCAAGAACGGACGACCCGAAGCACCCCGAACATGCCGACTATCGATGCGATCACCATAACGATGAGTACGACCAGCAGGTCGACGGCCAATGGTGAAGGGGAGGTTCCCACAGAAGTGCCGACAAGGAACCACGGCAGCGGTGGTCGCCATCGATCCCCACCAGGCTGCCGCCGCTGCAGTCATGATGGGCATGCACATCGCCACCGCGACGGCGAGAATCCCGAGGACCCTGAGCTTCGCCAACTCGATGTTAAGGCGGCGGGTGGCGACGACGGCTGCCGCCGTCCAGGCCACGACGGTGGCCGAGAACAGAATCCCGACTATCACAAACATGAGTTGGTACCACCCGAATCCGGCATTGCGTTGGTGAGTGGTGAGGTGGTGAGCCCACACAACCAAGCTTCCACCAGCGACCATGGTCGCCAACGTGACTGACGCCGCCCGCTGCACTCGCAGTCTGATCGCCGGCCAACCCCCGATCCTTATGAACCGCACGAAGGTCGGGAGGATGGCAACCGCCGCCAGGGCGACGGCCACGCCACAGGCCACGGCTAACGACCCCAGCAAATTGAAGAAGACGGCGGGCACGTGCCGGGGCGGCCCTTGGTGAATTGACTCGTCCCAGTGCTCACTGATCTTCGCAAAGGCGACGCCGGGAACGACAAAGAGCGCAAAAGCACACAGGACAGTCAGGGCGCCGCCCCGGACCCGCTCCGCAGGCGGCACCGAGTTGCCGAGCAGCCCGGCGTCGCGCAGCCGCTCGCCTACCCCGGACCGAGCAATTGCCCACCGGTAGAGAACGGTCGGACGCCGTCCTCCGAGATCGTCTTCGATCATTGCGCTGAACTCGTCGCCATAGCGGGCTCGCCACCGAGCCGGGTACCAACGCAGCATGGATCGGGTCATCGCTCCAGGGCTTGTCATCATCTCGCCAGTGCTCATGCCGAGCTACCGGCGATTCTCGGACGGCGCCGTGGGACGGATACCTGGTTGACAACGGCCAATCGTCGGGCACCTTCATCGGCCAGTCGCTGCATCTCGGCCACGGCATCGGCCAAGTAGGTCGAGCCAGCGGCCGAGATCCGATACGGTCGCCGACGGTCATCGGATTCCAGTGGCTCGATGAGGCCTCGCTCTTCCAGCCGTGTGATGGCGCCGTAGAGGGCCCCCGGACCCAACACGACTCCGCTAAATCCCTCGATGTCCTTGGAAAGGGCGTGCCCATGCTTGGGTCCGCCGGCCAGGCTGGTCAGGATCAGGATTGGCGGATCGTTGGGCCGTCGCTTCCCGTCGTCGTTCGGTTTCCGTGTCATGCTCAGATGATACTACGTGATACGTAGCTACGCAAGAAGTAGTAAAAGACACGAGGGCCGAACCGTCAAGACGGCCGTGCCCGACGGCCAAGCTCTCCCCGTCATTTGATGTGAAAAATGAGTGGCCGTTTCAGCGTCATTGTGGCCTCTCCCCGGAAGGCTCGCAGCCCTGTGGGGTGGGCTGCGAGTGTGGCGGCCCGGGCCGCCGACGGAGTCGAACGGTGAATGCAACTCGCATACGCTGGCGCTATGTCCCTCTATCTGACCGGCGATGAAGCCGCCGACAGCCTTCTGAGTACGGATCCGTTGGCGCTTCTGGTGGGCATGGTCCTCGACCAACAGGTCCCCCTGGAGAAAGCGTTCCACTCACCCTTCGATCTCAAGGAACGGCTGGGTGGCAAGCTGGACGCGGCCAGCTCTGGCCTCCATGGATCCCGAGAGATTGGCCGAGGTGTTCAGCGCCCGCCCGGCACTCCACCGGTTTCCGAAATCGATGGCCGGGAGGGTGCAGGAGATGTGCTCCCTGATCGTCGACCAGTACGACGGGGATGCGGCCGCGGTCTGGACCTCCGCCGGCGACGGCAAGCAACTGCTCGCCAACGTGAAGGCGCTCCCCGGCTTCGGCGAGCAGAAGGCGCGTATCTTCGTCGCCCTGCTCGGGAAGCAGCTCGGCGTCCGTCCCACCGGGTGGGAGCGGGCGGCGGCACCGTTCGGCGAGACCGGCTCGTTCCGCTCGGTCGCCGACATCGATTCGCCCGAGTCCCTGACCAAGGTGCGCCAGTACAAGCAGCGGATGAAAGCCAAGGCCAAGGCCAAGGCGTCGAAGCCCGGTTGACCTCCCCCATGGGGCCGGCGGATGGGTGGGCCCTCGAGGACCGGAGGCTCTATCTCTGCGTCCCCGACCGGCCCGACCTCGAGGTCTTCATCGAGCAGTGCATCCAGGGCGGCGTCGACGTCGTGCAACTCCGCGACAAGCAGCTGCCCGATGCCGAGCTGGTCGGGCGGGCCACCGTGGCCCAGCGGGTCTGTGCCGACCACCGGGTCCCGTTCATCCTCAACGACCGCCCTGACCTCGCCGCCGACATGGGCGCGGACGGTGTCCATATCGGCCAGGAGGACATGGCTCCCACCGAGGCTCGCCGGTTGATGGGGGAACAGACCCTCATCGGTCTGTCGACCCACGGGCCGGACGACCTCGGGCGGGCGCAGCACGAGCCGGTCGACTACCTCTCGGCCGGCCCGATCACGCCCACACCCACCAAGCCCGGCCGGCCCGGCACCGGTCTCGGCTATGTGGGCGAGGCGGTGCGGTCGACACCCCGGCCGGTGTGGGTCACCGGCGGAGTCGATCCGAGCTCGGTCGTCGGCATGGTCGACGCCGGCGCCCGGCACTTCGTGGTCGTCAGGTGGCTCACCGGGGCGGCTGACCCGAGGGACCGGGCCCGGAGTCTCCGCCGGGCGATCGACCAGGCAATCGAGGGAGCCGGGGACACTCCGCCCACCGTCCCCCGGTAGCCCTACCCATCGCCGTCGGACGACGCTCGGTTCAGCCGGTGGTGACGGCCAGGGGCAGGGTCGTGGTCGTGCGCCCCTGCGGCCCACTCGGGTCGGGATAGCTGATGGTGACCGAGGAGAACTCGTAGCCCGCGAACGTCTTCACCGGCGAGCTGAGCACGACGCTCGCTCCGGGATACGTGATGAATGTCCCTCCCGCACAGTCGGGACTGCAATTGTTCTGGGTGTAGCTGCCGGCCCCCACCGCGGTGGTCGACGTCCACGACGACCAGGTGAGGCCGATCAGCCCTGAGTTGGCGTCAGCGCAGGCCAGGATGATGCCCGACGGCTCGAAGCTCGGTTGGGGAGCAGCCATGTCACACTCGGCCAACACCAACGGCGTCACCGAGGACGGGGGCTCCTCGGCGATCACGCTGGTGGTCAACCAGTACCCGGCTCCGTCGGCCGTGCTGGCCATGCCCACCACCGGCTGGCTCTGGGTGTCCGCCGGCTCCGAGCCGTAGAAACCGGCGGCGCCGAAGTTGAACACGCTGCCGAGGTCGCTGACCATCCAGTAGCCACCACCGCGGGGATTGGCGGCCATGCCCACGATCGGTTCACTGGGCGGAGCCCCACCCTTGGACCCGTAGAAGCCGGCGTTGCCGAAGCTGAACACGCCGCCGTCGGCGGCCACCAGCCAGTAGCCGGCCCCGGTGGGGGTGGCGGCCATGCCCACCACCGGTTGGTTGAGGTGGGTACCGCCCTCGGACCCGAAGAACCGGGCGTCGCCGAAGCTGAACACGCCGCCGTCGGCGGCCACCAGCCAGTAGCCGGCCCCGGTGGGGGTGGCGGCCATGCCCACCACCGGTTGGTTGAGGTGGGTACCGCCCTCGGACCCGAAGAACCGGGCGTCGCCGAAGCTGAACACGCCGCCGTCGGCGGCCGCCAGCCAGTAGCCGGCTCCGGTGGGGGTGGCGGCCATGCCCACCACCGGTTGGTTGAGGTGGGTACCGCCCTCGGACCCGAAGAACCGGGCGTCGCCGAAGCTGAACACGCCGCCGTCGGCGGCCGCCAACCAGTAGCCGGCCCCGGCGGGGGTGGCGGCCATGCCGACGATCGGTCGGTTGAGGGTGGGGGGCGCACCATAGGCGCGGGCGTTCCCGAAATTGCTCACCGGCGACGGCATCGAAGGAGCAGGAGTCGCTCCTGCCGGGACGCCGATCGAAGCGACGCCGACCATGCCGATCAGTGTGACCACGGTGGCCACGGCGAGGAGCCGGCAGGACCGTCCGCTGCCCGCGCCGCCTGCCTGAACCTGGTCACGGAAGGGTGGAGGATCAACCGGTCGCATGACGACCTCCTGGTACGTTTCCGCCACCCGCCGACGGACGCCGACGGCCCGACGTCCGACCTTTGTACCACATCGACGCGGCTCGGTGGCCGGCCGTTCCCGGACCCAATTCGGTCGGTCGGGTCCGCCCATGGGCGGACCCGTCGGCCGGCTCAGGAGCTGCCGGACGCCGGACTGGTCGTGCCGGGACTGGTGGGCGCCGTCGGGGCCTTGATCACCTTGGCCCCGCTCGGAAGGGCCACCGGAGGTGAGGTCCCGACCTGGGAGATGACCACCTGGACCGAGGCGCCGGACACGGTGAGATTGACCTGCGAGACGTACGGCCCGTTCACCGTGTATTGGAAATGGCCGGTCTGTCCACCTTGGGTCAGCGTGAAGGTGGAGGTGTTGCCGTTCTGGTCGATGTTCTTGGCCGCCGTCACGTACTGCAGGTAGTGGCGGGTGGGATCGACGGCCGACGCCGGCCCCTGGGCCGGCTGCTGGTAGAACACCAGCTTCTTGGTGGGGGTGTTGTTGGGGACGGTCAGGCTCTGGTACTCGGTGTTCCCGATGACGTAGACGTAGGTGCGCTTGTCGCCACTCTGCACGTAGCCGCCCAGCTTGTCGGGCGCCTCCCACACCAGGTACTCGGTCTCCTTGCCCTGTGCGGTGGTCTGGTTGACGACCTGGCTGTAGTTGGACGCGGCCAGAGTGTTGTCGACTGCTTTCTTCAGGGTCGCGTTCTTCGGCGCCTGCGAGACCCCGAGCACGGCGGCCCCGGCCCCGACCACGCCCACCATCACCAGGAGCAGCCAGCTGATCGACTGTCGGAGGTCACTCATCGCCGAAACGCTACGCCAGTTGGACACCGGCGACGTTCACTCCCCATGACTGGGGATGATGACCCGACGACGGGCGCGACGACGCCTCTACCGCGCACGGGTGGCAGCTCAGATCCCGATCCGCTGGGCCAGGAGCTCGCGGTGGTAGGAGGGATCACCCAGCATCAGCTCGGAGGACTTGGCCCGCTTGAAGTAGAGGTGGGCCGGGTGCTCCCAGGTGAAGCCGATACCACCGTGGATCTGGATCGTCTCGGCGGCGGCATGGAAGTACGCCTCCGAGCAGTACGACTTGGCCAGGCTGGCCACCACGGGCAGCTCGTCCGAATCCTCGGCCGCCGCCCACCCTGCGTAGTAGGCGGCAGATTTGGCCGACTCGACCTCGAGCAACATGTCGGCGCACTTGTGCTTGATGGCCTGGAAACTTCCGATCGGCCGGCCGAACTGGATGCGGGTCTTGGCGTACTCCACCGAGCTGTCGAGACAGCGCTGGGCCCCGCCCACCTGCTCGGCGGCCAGGGCCACGGCCGCCAGATCCAGGGTCTTGGCCAATCCGGCCCCGGCCCCGCCATCGGTCCCGATCAACCACGCCGGTGTGTCGGCGAACTCCAGTCGGGCCTGCTTGCGGGTCTGGTCCATCGTGGCCAGCGGGGTCCGGGTGAGACCGTCGGCATCGCCCTTGACCCCGAACAGCGACAGGCCGGCCGCCGTCCGCCCCACCACCAGGATGAGACCGGCCACGTGCCCGTCGATGACGAACGACTTGTGGCCGTTGAGGGACCAGCCGTCACCGACCTTGGTGGCGGCCAGGGTGATCCCGTCGGCGTCCCAACGCCCCGAGTCCTCGGTGAAGGCCAGGGTCCCGATGGTCTCGCCGGCCGCGATCCCGGGCAGCAGGTACTCCTGCGCACTCTGGTCGCCCGAGGTCAGGATGGCGTTGGTGGCCAGGGCCACCGTGGAGAAGAACGGGGCACAGAGCAGGGCCGCGCCCATCTCCTCGAGCACGACGATGAGCTCCACGTAGGTGAACCCGGATCCACCGAACGCCTCGGGGATGATCAGGGACTGCAACCCCAGCTGCTCGGCCATCTGGGTCCAGACGGCCCGGTCATAGCCCTCGGTGGTCTCCATGAGCCTGCGGACCTCGGTCTCGGGCGATTTGTCCTCGAGGAAGCGGCGGACGGACTTGCGAAGCTCGTCCTGCTCCTCGCTGAAGGCGAAGTTCATCGTGTTCTCCATCCCCTGGGTCAGCCCCGGACCCGGGGCGACGTGCCCCGTTTGTCTACCAGAACCGGGACATTGTTGACCAACAGGTCAAGTGGCCAACCGGTCGAGGGGGCCAACTACGCTGGCCGGGTGGCGCCGGGGCGTCGTCCCCGTCACCGGGGCCGGAGAGACCTTGCGCCTCGCGTGAGAAGTCCCAACGAGCGGGGAGGAGCCCAATCCCGTGGTTGCCACCATCGTCGACTACCAGGATCCGTCGGTCGAGGTCCACCGTCTCGTCGTCGGGCCGGTGGACAACAACGTCTACATCGTCCGCTGCACGTCCACGGGCGAGTCCCTCCTCATCGACGCGGCCAACGAGCACGACAAGCTGCTCGAACTCTGCACGGCCCTCAACGTCCGTCAGGTGGTGGAGACCCACGGGCACTGGGACCACATCCAGGCCGTCGAAGCGGTCCGCAACGCGGGGATCGACGTCGCCGTGACGGCGGCCGACGCGGGCATGCTGCCCTCGTACGACCAGATCCTCGAGGACAGCTCGGTGCTGGAGGTCGGACGGCTGCGGATCGCCACCATCGCCACCCCGGGCCACACGCCGGGGTCCATGTGCTTCGCCGTCGAGGGCACCCCGCTGCTGTTCACCGGGGACACCCTCTTCCCCGGTGGCCCGGGCAACACCTCGTTCGAGCACTCCGACTTCTCGACCATCATCAACTCCATCGAAGACCGGCTGTTCGCCTCGTTCGATGGCAGCACCGTGGTCCTGCCCGGGCACGGTGCCGGTACGACCATCGGTGCCGAATCACCCCACCTCGGTGAGTGGATCGAACGGGGATGGTGACCGGCCCGGGGCCGGGCTCAGACCGCGGTTGAGGGCCGTCGGGGTTCCCGGACCAGCTCGATCTCGGGGGGCAGGCCGCTCACGACCAGGCCTCCGGGCACCTCGGACCCGACCTCGATGGTCACCCGCGACCCGGCGAGCGGGATCCCCTCGACCTTCAGGTAGCCGATCCACTCGGGCAGGTTCGGGCACAGCCAGGTCTTCCCGTAGGGGATCCAGGGATCGAGCCGGAGCAGGGTTCGCAGGCACAGCAGGGGCGATGCTGCGGCCCAGGCCTGGGGCGAGCACGAGGTGGGGTAGCCGACCGGCACCGAAAGTTCGCCGCGGTCGAGTCCGCTGAACAGTTCGGGGAGCCGGCCGCCCTGGGCGCCGGCCGCGTCCATGAGGGCGAAGATCAGCTTCTGGGCGGCGGCGTCATAGCCGTAGCGGGCCAAGCCGGCGGCCACGATGGCCGTGTCGTGCGGCCACACCGAACCGCAGTGGTAGCTGATCGGGTTGTACCCACCGCTGTCCTTGGAGAGCGTGCGCACGCCCCAGCCGCTGAACATGGCCGGCGACACCAGCGCCTCGGCCACCCGCCTGGCCTTGTCCTCGTCGACGATGCCCGTCCACAGGCAGTGGCCGATGTTCGAGGTCAGGGAATCGATGGGGCGCTTGTCGGCATCGAGCCCCACGGCGAACCAGCCCCGGTCCTCCAGCCAGAAATCGCGGTTGAAGGCCGCCTTGAGCTGCGCGGCCTTGGCCCGGAAGCGGTCGTAGGTGGCGGTGTCGCCCACCTCGAACGCGAAGTGCGCACTGGCCAGGTAGGCGCCGTAGGTGTAGGCCTGCACCTCGCACAGGGCGATCGGGGCCTGGGCGACCCTGCCGTCCCCGTAGCGGATGCCGTCCCAGCTGTCCTTCCAGCCCTGATTGGCCAGGCCCCGATCGGTGGCCCGCTTGTACTCCACGTAGCCGTCGCCGTCGGCGTCGCCGAACTCCTCGATCCATTCGATGGCCCGGGCCGCGTTGGGGAGGAGCTCATCGACCATCTCCCTGGCCTCGCCCCAGCGCCGCATCTCGCCGAGCAGCATCACGAACAGGGGGGTGGCGTCGGCCGACCCGTAGTAGATGCTGCCGCCCCCGAGCGAGAGCGAGGCGGCATCGCCGAACCGCATCTCGTGGAGGATGCGGCCGGGCTCTTCGTCGTGTCGGGGGTCGACGTCCGTCCCCTGGAAGCGGGCCAGGGTCTGGAGGACGCCGCGGGCCAGGTCCGGATCGACCAGAAGGGCCATCCACGCCGTCAGCAGGGAGTCGCGGCCGAACACGGTCATGAACCAGGGGGCGCCGGCGGCCACCACCACCCGCTCGGGATAGTCGGGATCGAAGATCCGCAGCGCGCCGAGGTCCTCGTTGCTGCGAGCGATGACCTCCTTGAGGCCCGGATGGCTGGTCTCCACCTGGGGCACCCGGCGTCGCCACTGGGCCAGCCGCTCGGAGGGCGTGGCCCGGTCGATGGGCTCGCCGCACCGGTACCGGGGGTCGAACGGGGCCCCGTCGATGGCCGGCCCGACCTCGATACAGGTGCTCCACGTCCCTCGAGGGGGCACGACCACGTGGAAGGTGGCCAGGTCGTTGGTGACGGCCGCCGGCTCGCCGAAACGCACATCCACGCCGCGGACCACGCCGCCTCGCCGGTAGGTGTAGGTGATGGTCGGCGGCCGCTCGACCGGGACCGGTTCGTCCGACTCCCTTCGGCCCACCGGTGTGCCCGATTTGGCCCGGGCCTCGAGTTCGGCCCGGGTGCCCGGGTTCACCACCGTGGAGTGCTCGCCGGTCACCGGGCCGGTGCCCACCCGCCCCTCCTTCACGGCGAAGAGGTCGGCGAAGTCGGATCCGACGAAGACCTCGACCGTGCACAGGGCGGGCTCATCGGCGAAGTTGCGGATGGTCACGTCCTCGCGCATGCCCTGGCCGACGTAGCGGGAGCGGAACACCATGAGGGTGGAGTCGGCCCGGCCCGGGGCGGGCAGGCACCGGGACACGAAGGTGGCCGAAAACGGGTCGTCGGTGATGGCCGCCAACGGTTCGGTCGGGGCCCCGTTCACCAGCAGTTCGAGTCGCGAGAGGATGCGGGTGTCCCGGAAGAAGAGGCCCTGGGCGGCGCCGGCAGCCATGTCGCCCGAGCTCCCACTGATGGCGAAGGTCGATTCGTCGACCAGGGTCACCACGTTGGCGGTGGAATCGACCCGGGCGACCGGACCGGCAAAGTTCCACGGGTCGGCCATGCGGTTACCGTACCGGTTGACCTGGTCACCCGTGCAATTCCGGCGTGACATCCGGGGCCGTGCGGATTCCTCCTATACCCGTAGGAGAAAATCACGAATGGCGCTAAGATCGTCCCGTGCCCCGCGCCACCGACTCCAGCGCCCGCAACCGCGGCCGACAGGGCGTCCCCCTGCTCGAGATCGAGCAGCTCCATGTGGCTGTCGAGGGTCAACCCATCCTGAAGGGCGTCGACCTCACGGTCGAATCCGGCCAGGTCCATGCGCTGATGGGCCCGAACGGCTCCGGCAAGTCGACACTGGCCAACGTGCTGCTCGGCAATCCGTCCTATCTGGTGACCTCGGGCGCCATCCGCTTCAAGGGGGAGGACGTCACCTCGTGGCCTCCCGACGTCCGCGGCAAGGCAGGGATGTTCCTGGCCTTCCAGGAGCCCGAGGCCATCGGCGGTGTGCCGGTGATCCAGTTCCTCCGTCAGGCCCTGTCCGCCCGCCGGGGCATGGACATGTCGGTGCTCGAGGTGCGCCTGATGATGATGGAGTGGATGGAGAAGCTGGGGATGGATCCGGCCTTCGGGGAACGCCACCTCAACGACGGGTTCTCGGGTGGCGAGAAGAAGCGCAACGAGATCCTGCAGATGGCCATCCTCGAACCCGAGCTGGCGGTGCTCGACGAGACCGACTCCGGCCTCGACGTCGATGCCCTGCGGACCGTCGCCCGCGGCGTCCACGCCGTCAAGGAGGCACGACCCGAGCTCGGCGTCCTCGTGATCACCCACTACCAGCGCATGCTCGACGAGCTGGCCGCCGACCGGGTCCACCTGCTGGTCGACGGGGTCATCGTGGCTGACGGTGGGCCCGAGCTGGCCAGAGCACTCGAGTCCGAAGGGTATGACGCATGGCGCAAGTAAAGGAAGCAGCTCCCCGACTCGACGTGGCCACGCTGCGCAAGGACTTCCCCCTCCTCGCCCGAGAGGTCAACGGGCACCCGATCACCTATCTCGACTCGGCTTCGTCCGCCCAACGGCCCGTCCAGGTGCTCGACGCCATGCGGGAGTACGACGAGACCACCCATGCCAACGTGCACCGGGGGGTGTACTCCATCGCCGAGGAAGCCACCCGCCGCTTCGAGGCCGCCCGGACCAACGTCGGCCGCTTCATCGGCGCCCCCGTCCCGTCCAGGGAGATCGTCTTCGCCAAGAACGCCACCGAAGGCCTCAACCTGGTCGCCCACACCTGGGGACGGGCGAACCTGCATGCCGGTGATGTCATCGTGCTCACCGAAATGGAACACCACGCCAACATCGTCCCCTGGCACATGCTGGCCGAGGAGCGGGGCCTGACCATTCGGTGGATACCCGTCGACGACGACGGCCAACTCGTCCTCAGCGAACTCGGCCGCCTGGTCGACGGGGCCAAGCTGGTCGGGGTGAGCTGCATGTCCAACGTGCTCGGGACGCTCAACCCGGTCCGCGACATCGCCGACGTGGCCCATGGCGCCGGCGCCGTGGTGGTGGCCGACGCCGCCCAGTCGGTCCCGCACCTTCCCACCGACGTCGTCGCCCTCGGGGTCGACTTCCTCGCCTTCAGCTCGCACAAGATGCTCGGGCCCACCGGAATCGGCGTGCTGTGGGGACGGGAGGAGCTCCTCTCGGCACTTCCGCCGTTCCTCGGTGGAGGCGAGATGATCCTCGACGTGCGCAAGGACGGGTTCACCCCGAACGACCTCCCGTGGCGGTTCGAGGCCGGCACGCCGCCGATCACCGAGGCGATCGGCCTCGGGGCCGCCGTCGACTACCTCCGTGCCGTGGGCATGGACGCCGTCCGCGCCCACGAGATCTCCTTGACCACCTACGCCATGGACACCCTCCACGAGCGGTTCGGCGGGGACATCGTCATCTTCGGCCCTCCCGATCCGAGGGACCGGGGCGGGGTGCTCTCGTTCGCCTTCCGTGACATCCACCCCCACGACATCTCCCAGGTGCTGGACGAGTACGGGGTCTGCGTCAGGGCCGGCCACCACTGCGCCAAACCCCTCATGCGGCGACTGGGCGTCAACGCCACCGCCCGCGCCTCCTTCGGCCTCTACAACGACGAATCCGATGTCGACACGCTGGCGCGGGCGCTCTCCGAGGCGGGAGCGTTCTTCGCATGAGCACCGGACGGTATCCTGAATTGGTGCAATCCGAACCGGCGCCGCCAATCCGACCACCGTCGGGACAACCCGGGCCCGGCGCCGTCGGCCGATACCCAGACCATGGTCACCACCGGCACCGTCGGGAGGGACGGCTGATGCCGGGACTCGAGGATCTCTACCGCGAGATCATCCTCGACCACTACCGGTCGCCCCGCAACCGTGGTGAGCTCGAGTCACCCCCCGCCCGCCGGGTCGAGGGGTTCAATCCCCTGTGCGGGGACGAGATCATCGTGACCCTCATCGTGGAGGGCGATGTGGTGGCGGACATCAAGATCGCCGGAACCGGTTGCTCGATCAGCCAGTCGTCGGCCTCACTGATGTCGGCGGCGGTCAAGGGCAAGCCGGTGGCCGAGGTGCGAGATCTCATCCGCACCTTCAAGGGGATGATGTCCATTCACGAGTCGACGCTGCCCTCGGCCAACGGGGCGGCCAACGCCGATGGGAACGGCACCGGTTCGGACGATGCTCCCGAGCCCGAGATCATCGATGTCGACGCCCTGGGAGAGCTCGCCGCTCTGCAGGGCGTGGTCAAGTTCCCGGTACGCATCAAATGCGCCACGTTGAGTTGGAACACGTTGTCCCAGGGCCTTGACGAGAGCGAGTCGAAGGTCTGAACGACCCGGGCGCTCAACAGGGCGTCGGATCGAAGTCCGTCTCGACGGTCGTGGTCGTCGCCGCGGGGGCCGAGGTGCCGGGCGTGGAACCACCGGTGGGGAGAGTCGATGTGGTCGTGGTGGCAGGGACGACCCCATCGGGCCCGGGCGGTGGGGTCAGGGCCACCTCCGGTGGAGCACCCAGGAATTGGGTGATGGCCTGTTCGGCCTGGGGCTGTTCCACGTAGAGCACGTCGCCGAGGCCGCTGAACTCCGATGAGTACGCCGAGTAGGTCGGCATGGTTGCCGTGGCCAGTGACTGCGACGAGAAGGCATGGAACTCGCGGGCCAGCGAGATCAGCTCGCTCACCGTGAACGTGGAGTCGATGGTGATGCCCTGGACCACCGACCCGATGAAGGCGTTGAGGGTCAGCGGGTTGTACTTGGTCTCGGCCTGATTGATCAGCGCCTTCAAGAAGGCGTTCTGCCGCTGGATCCGTCCGTAGTCCCCGGTCCCGTCGTACTGCCAGTAGCCGTCCTTGTAGAACTGGTAGTCGCGGCTGCGGGCGACGGCCAGGGAATACCCCCCGTTGAGGTGCTGGCAACCGGCCTGCTGGATGTCGAGCCCGGTCTCCGCGTCCCGGGCCGGGTAGGGGAAATCGAGATTGATCCCGCCGATGGCATCCACGGCGCCCTGGAAACCGGCAAAGTTGATCTGCACCACGTGCTCGATGGGGATGCCGAAATTGGCCTCGATGGTCTGCACCAGCTGATCGGCGCCGCCGTTGTACGTCGAGTTGATCCTGTTGTAGTGGCCGATCAATTGGGTGTCACCGGCCACGGTCACCATGGTGTCCCGCGGGATGGACAGCACGCTGACCTGACCGGTGGCCGGGATGACGTGGACGAGCTTCACGACGTCGCTGCGTTGTCCGCCGGCGGTGGACTCGTTGCCGAGGTGGGTCTGCTCCTGCGGGCTCAGGCCGGCACGCGAATCCGAGCCGATGATCAGCACGTTGAACGGCTGACCGGGTGGGGCGGTCCTCAGGTGCTTCACCGTCACCTTGGCCACCTGGTGGAAACGGTAGGTGACATAGGCGTAGCTCGCTCCGACCGCCACCAGGGCCAGGGACACGACGATCACCCCGGCCAGTAGGACCCGATCGAGCCAGGACCGCTTGCGCTTCTTCTTCCCCGTCTTCTTGCCCGTGGCGCCCGCCGGCCCCGACCTGGTGGCGGCCCGCCGATCCTTGCGGGTCAGTGGAGTGCCGTCGTCGGCCGCGGTGGCCGCGGCGGCGGGACCGCGGCGGCGGTCTCGCCTCCGTCATCGTGGGCCGAGGCGGACGAGCCATCCCCGGTGCGGGACGCGCTGTGGGCGCCGCGCCGCCGGCGGTCTCGACGAGCCATGGGCAGACGCTACCAACAGGCGGCCGGACCCACGCGTCAGTGGCCGACGTCTGGTCGCCGACCGGAACGGCGCTCAGCTGTAGGCGGCGTACCCCGTGCGGTCGACCAGGTCGGCCAGCTCGCTCCCGCCGGTGGCCACCACGCGGCCCTCGGAGAGCACATGCACCACGTCGGGGTGGAGCACCTCGAGCAGCCGGCGGAAGTGGGTGATGGCCAGCACCCCGAGGCCCCATTCGGAGGTCCCCTCCTGCACCCGTCGCCCGACCGCACCCAGGGCGTCGATGTCCAGTCCGGAATCGATCTCGTCGAGGACGGCGAAGCGGGGGCGGAGCACTCCGAGCTGGAGGGTCTCGTTCCGCTTGCGCTCCCCACCCGAGAGGTCGACGTTGAGCGGTCGGTCGAGGAACCGGTCGTCGAAGCCGATCCGCCGGGCTTCCTCGAGCAGCCGACGGCCCATGTCGACGCCTTCCCCTTCGGTCTCGTCTGCCGCCACGCCCCGTCGGGCCGCGGTCAGCGACTTCACCAGCGATACACCGGGCACTTCGATCGGATGCTGCATGCCCAGGAACAGTCCGGCCCGTGCCCGCTGCCAGGTGGGGAGGGCCAGGAGGTCGATGCCGTCGAGCGTGACCGACCCACCCAGGACCTCGTATCCGGGCCGGCCCATCAGCACGTGGGCCAAGGTGCTCTTCCCCGATCCGTTCGGGCCCCATCACGGCATGGACCTCTCCGCTGCGCACGGTGAGGGTCACGCCCCGGAGGATCTCCCGGCCGGGGATTCCGGCCCGGAGCTCCTCGATGCGCAATTCGCCCGGGCTCACGGCAGCACCACCGAGACGTCGTCCCCGTCGACGGCCACGTCGTAGACGGGAACCGGACGGGTGGCGGGGAGGGAGCATGGTTCACCGGTGCGCAGGTCGAAGGTCGACCCGTGCTTGGCGCATTCGATCTCACATTCGTCCACGAGCACCTCTCCATCGGCCAGCGAAAAATCCTCGTGGCTGCACCGGTCACCGATGACATAGAAGTCGTCGTCGATCCGCACCAGGGCCACCCGGAGCCCATCCACGTCGAAACGCCTGGCCTCACCGGCGGCCAGGTCGTCCCGGCCGCACAGTCTCACCGTGCGGGGCGCGCCGGCCTCTGCCGCCGGGGCCTCAGACACCGTGGGCCCCCGAGCGGTCGGCCAGGGCCCGGCCGATCATCGACCGGGTGCCGGCGATGGGCACCTGTTCGGCGATGTTCTCGAAGAAGCCGGCCACGATCAACCGTTCGGCCACGTCGGGCTCGATACCACGGGACTCGAGGTAGTAGCGCTGGTCCTCGTCGACCGGTCCGACCGTCGACCCGTGGCTGCACCTCACGTCGTTCTCCTCGATGTCCAGGTTGGGCACCGAATCGGCGTGCGCACCCTCATCCAGCACCAGGTTGTGGTTGGTCTGCATGGCATCGGATCGAACCGCGCCCCGACGGACCCGGATCAGGCCGCTGTAGACGGAGTGGGATCGGTCGGCCACCGCTCCCATGAACAGGAGATCGCTGGTGGTGCGCGGGGCCAGATGGTCCTGCAGGGTCCGGAAGTCGAGCATCTGATCGTCCCGACCGATGAACGCGGCCCGGAGCAGGCTGGTGCCCGACTCCCCCTGGAGGGCCGAGTCGGTCCGGAGCCTGGCGTAGCCCCCACCGAGCGCCACCGCGAAACTCCGGAGGGTCGACTCGGAGCCGATGGTGCTGGCCTGATGGGCGAGCTGCCAGGTGTCGGGACCCAACGACTGCACACTCACGTAGGCCAGCCGGGCGCCGTCGGCCACGTCGATTTCGGTCACCGGCACCACCAGGTGCTCGGAGCTCCGCGTCGTGCGGTCCGGTCCCGACGAGCCGGTGCCCGAGGGGAGGTCGGCCAGCAGCCCGGTGTCGACATCGACCACGATCTCCACCACCCCCGCCTCCGAGGCCGCCCCGCTGCGCACCACCGTGCGCGGGAACACCGCCTCGGCACCGCCACCGGTGACCACGTGGACGATGACGATCGGATCGTCGATGACGGCATGGGCCGCGATGTCGACCACGAGGGGGTCCACGGCGAAGGCATCGTTGAGCAGTACGAAGTCGCGGGGCTCGGAGATCACCGAACCGAGCAGGGACTCCATGTCGTCCTGTTCGGTGGCCCGTCCGAGGGTCAGCACCCGGTCATCGGCCGATGAGGCCACCGTGGCCAGAACGCCGTTGATGGTCACCATGAGACCCGAACGCGCCCCGAGGCTGTTCACCAGGGAATGGATCCGGTCCGACGGTGACGGGCCCGGGTCGTTGTGCGCATCGACCGGTACCGTTCCCGACGGCCGGAAGCGGTCGAGGTCCAGCTGGTCGATCCGGCTGTACCTCCACACCTCGTCCTTCTCGGTGGGCATGACCGAGGAGGCGAACGCCTCGGCGGCGGCGGTGCGGCGCCGCTGCAGCCAGGGCAGCCCGGGGAGGGTGGCAGCGGTTTCGGGGTTGAAGATGGACAGGGTGACGGCCTCTCGCGCAAGGAGGCCCGGGTTCCGAGCCTCGGCTTCCATACTACCTGCCCGCTTTCGGGCTCCCGACCCCGGTCGGGAGGGCCGGGCGAGACGTCCGGCGGCGTCCCGCCTACGCTTTGGGCATGACCCCGTCACCTGCTCCGACCATCGATTCGTTCACCTCCGAGGTCCTTTCCCTGGAGACCGACGGGCACGTGGTCACCCTGTGGCTGGACCGGGAGGAGAAGCGCAACGCGCTCGGTCCGCCGTTCTGGACCGACCTCCCCATGGCCATGGCCGCCATCGGTGCCGACCCGGACGTCCGGGCCGTGGTGGTGGCGGCGCGGGGGCCCCACTTCAGCGTCGGACTGGACCTGGTGGCCATGTCCGGGCTGACCGGACCACCCAGTTCCGGGAACGGCACGCCGCCGTCGATGGCCGCCCGGGCCCGGTCGGCGCGGGCCGAGATCCTGCGTCTGCAGGCCTCGGTGACGTCGGTGGCCGAGTGCCCGGTGCCCGTCATCGCCGCCATCCACGGGTACTGCATCGGCGGGGGGGTCGATCTGGCCGCCGCCTGCGATATCCGGCTGGCCAGCCGCGACGCCGTCTTCTCCGTGCGGGAGACCAAGGTGGCCATCGTCGCCGACCTGGGCAGCCTGCAACGCCTCCCCCACATCATCGGGAAGGGCCACGTGGCCGAACTGGCCTACACCGGCAAGGACATCACTGCGGAGCGGGCGCGGTCGATCGGACTGGTCAATGACCTGAGCGACGACGCCGACGAGGTGCTCGTCGACGCCCGGGCCATGGCGGCAGAGATCGCCGCCAACTCCCCGTTGGCCGTGCAGGGCACCAAGGCGGTGCTCACCGCCGGTGAGGGGCGGCGGGTGGCCGAGGGTCTCGACTACACGGCCACCTGGAACGCCGGGTTCCTGGCCTCGGACGACCTGACCGAGGCGATGACTGCCTTCATGGAGAAGCGGGCGGCGGTGTTCACCGGCCGGTAGGCCGGGCCGTTCGACGCTCAGCGCTTGCGCCTCCACCAGCGCCCCTGCCTGCGCTCTTCCTTCTCGTCTTCCTTGCGCACCTCGGCCAACACCTCGGGTCCGACCGAGTTGATGATGTCCTCGGCCTGGTCGAGCAACTTGGCCGCCTCGTCACCGGGAACGTCGGGCATCGGCTCGAGTGCTGGTTCGATCAGCGTGCCATGGGACCAACCCACGTCGGCCAGGCGGCGGGCGTACGAAGGACAGTCGTCCGGACACTTCCACGGCGCCTCGGGGGCAAGGTCCAGAATGCAGAACCTGGCCACTTCCCCCGAGGCATAGGTTCGGCTCTGAAAGTGCTTGCACTCTTCCCTCATCGGCATGAGTACATCTTGCCTCCCCGGGGACGTGACCGCTCGGCACCGATCCGGCGGGCGGGACCGTCCGGATTCAGCCGACCGATCCCTCCATCTGCAGTTCGATCAACCGGCTCCACTCGACCGCGTACTCCATGGGCAGCGTGCGGGTGATCGGCTCGATGAAGCCGTTCACGATCATGCCCATGGCCTGGGTTTCGGTGAGGCCGCGACTCATCAGGTAGAAGAGCTGGTCGTCCCCGACCTTGGACACGGTGGCCTCATGGCCGATCCGGGCGTCCCGCTCGGCCACCTCCATGTACGGTTTCGTCTCCGACACCGCGGTGTCGTCGAGGAGGAGGGCGTCGCAGCGGACGAAGCTCTTCGCGTGCTTGGCTCCCTCATCCACGTGGACCAGGCCCCGATAGGTGGTGATCCCGGCGTCCTTGGAGATCGACTTGGACACGATGGTCGAGGTCGTCTCGGGCGCGGCGTGGATCATCTTGGCCCCGGCATCCTGGTGCTGGCCTGCGCCCGCGTAGGCCACCGAGAGCACCTCCCCCGAGGCCTTCGGCCCCATCAGGTACACCGACGGGTACTTCATCGTCAGGCGCGAGCCGATGTTGCCGTCGATCCACTCGACGTGGGCCTCGGCCTCGGCCCGGGCCCGCTTGGTCACCAGGTTGTAGACGTTGTTCGACCAGTTCTGGATGGTGGTGTAGGTGATCCGCGCCCCCTCCAGAGCCACCAGCTCGACCACCGCGGAGTGCAGGGAATCCGAGGTGTACACCGGAGCCGAGCACCCCTCGATGTAGTGCACCTGGGAGCCGACGTCAGCGATGATCAGGGTCCGCTCGAACTGGCCCATGTTCTCCGCGTTGATGCGGAAGTAGGCCTGGAGGGGTTGGTCGACGACCACGTTGGGCGGGACGTAGATGAACGAACCGCCGGACCAGACCGCCGAGTTGAGGGCGGCGAACTTGTTGTCGTTGGGGGGGATGATCGTCCCGAAGTACTTGCGGACCAGATCGGGGTAGTCCCGCACCGCGGTGTCCATGTCGCAGAAGATGATGCCGAGCGCTTCGAGGTCCTCGCGATTGCGGTGGAACACGACCTCCGACTCGTACTGGGCGGTCACCCCGGCCAGGTACTTCCGCTCCGCCTCGGGGATGCCCAGCTTCTCGTAGGTGTTCTTGATGGCGTCGGGCAGGTCGTTCCAGTCCTCCACCTGACCCGAGGTCGGCTTGATGTAGTAGTAGATGTCGTCGAAGTCGAGGTCGGGCATGTTGACGGCGAACCACTCGGCCATGGGGCGCTTCTCGAAGCGCTGGAGAGCCCGGAGGCGGAAGTCCCGCATCCACTCGGGTTCCTTCTTCATGGCCGACATCTCGCGGACGATGGACTCGTTCAGCCCCTTCTTGGGCTTGAAGACGTAGTCCTCTTCGTCGGACCACCCCAGCTTGTACTTTCCGAGGTCGAGGTCGGTGGTCGTCATATGGGCTCCTGAGAGGCCGTCCGGGCGGACAGCCGATTTCTCCTATACAGATAGTAACAACCCCTGGCCGGAAACAGAGCGGGAGGGGCGCCGGAAGGCCAGAAGGACGTGCCATCCTGGTCGGATGCCTCCCCGTCCGATCCCCGGTGCCACCCCGCCGGCCGCAAGGCCACCGACCCCCGAAAGGCGACCGGTCAGGCTCGAGGCACACGGCGACGTCCGGATCGACGACTGGTTCTGGCTGCGTGACAAGGACGATCCTGCCGTGATCGCCTATCTGGAGGCCGAGAACGCCTACACCGGGGCGGTGATGGCGGGGACCCGTCGGCCTCCAGGCCGACCTGTTCGACGAGATCGTCGCCCGCATCGAGGAGACCGACCTCTCGGTGCCGGTGCGCAAGGGGCCCTGGCTGTACTACAGCCGCACGGTGGAGGGAAGCAACTACGCCATCCACTGCCGCAGGCCGGCTCCGCCCGGCCGGGCCCCCCGGCCCGTCGGCACCCCGGAGGGCGCTCCGGCCGACGAGCAGATCGTGCTCGACGAGAACCGGCTGGCCGAGGGGCACGACTACTTCGCCGTCGGCAGCCTCGCGGTCAGTCCCGACCACGGTTGGCTGGCGTACTCGACCGATACCACCGGCGGGGAGCGCTTCACCATGCGCTTCGCCGACCTGGAGGCGGGGACCCTGTCGCCGGAGTCGCTCGACGACACCTCCTACGGGGTGGCGTGGGCCAACGACAACGCCACCGTCTTCTACATCCGGGTGGACCAGGCCATGCGGCCCTACCAGCTCTGGCGACACCGGGTGGGAACCGATCCGGGAGGCGATGACCTGGTCTACGAGGAGGGCGACGACCACTTCTACCTCGGCGTGGGCCGGACCAAGGACGACCGCTTCATCCTGATGAGCCTCGACTCGAAGGTGACCTCGGAGGTCCGGGCCCTCCCGGCCGACCAACCGGTCGGCGGCTTCTCGGTCATCGAGCCCCGGCGCCAGGGGATCGAGTACAGCGTGGACCACGACCGCGGCGACCAGGAAGGGGGAAGGCCGGGCCGGTTCCTCATCGTGACCAATGACGGGGCCGAGGACTTCCGCCTGATGGAAGCCCCGGACGACCTTCCGGGCCGCTCCCACTGGAAGGAGGTCATCGGAGGGCGCCCGGGCGTCAGGCTCGACAACGTCGACCCCTTCGTCGGGCACCTGGTGGTGTACGAACGGGAGGGGGGCGAGACCAGGATCCGGGTGATCGACGCCGTCGACGGCGCATCGATGCCCGTCGACCAGCCGGAAACCCCGTCCACCGTGTGGGGCGGCGCCAACCCCGAGTACGAGTCGACGACGCTGCGCTACGAATACACCTCCCTGGCCACCCCGCGTTCGGTCTACGACCTCGATCTCGAGACCGGCCAGGCCGACCTCCTCAAGCGTCAGCCCGTGCTCGGGGACTTCGACCCCGATCGCTATCGGACGGCCCGCCTGTGGTCCACGGCCGACGACGGAACCCGGGTGCCCATCTCGGTGGTCTACCGTCCCGACCTGGTCGCCGACCCGGAGCCCGGGGGCGCCGGGGCGCCGTGCCTCCTCTACGGATACGGGTCCTACGAGGCGTCGATGGACCCGATGTTCTCGTCGCTCCGGCTCAGCCTCCTCGACCGGGGCTTCGTCTTCGCCATCGCCCACGTCCGGGGCGGTGGCGAGATGGGCCGGACCTGGTACGAGCAGGGGAAGCTGGCGGCCAAGCCCAACACGTTCACCGACTTCGTGGCCTGCGCCCGGACCCTGATCGCAGAAGGGTGGACGGCCCCGGGCCGCCTGGTGGCCAGAGGCGGCAGCGCCGGAGGTCTGCTGATGGGGGCGGTGGCCAATCTGGCCCCCGATCTGTTCCGCGCCATCGTGGCCGAGGTCCCGTTCGTCGACTGCCTGACCACCATCCTGGACGACACCCTGCCGCTGACCGTGCTCGAGTGGGAGGAGTGGGGCAACCCGGTCACCGACGCTGAGATCTACCGGGTCATGAAGTCGTACTCGCCCTACGACAACGTCCGCGCCGTCGACGCCCGGGGTGAGCCCGTCCGGTACCCGGACATCCTGGCCACGGCCGGCCTGTCCGACCCGCGGGTGGGGTTCTGGGAACCGGCCAAATGGGTGGCCAAGCTACGGGCGGCCAATCCGGAGAACAGGGTGCTGCTGAAGACCGAGCTCGGCGCCGGTCACGGCGGGCCCTCGGGCCGGTACGACGCCTGGAAGGACGAGGCCTTCGTCTACGCCTTCCTCCTCGATGCCCTCGGCCTGGTCGATGCCGCCGCCGGACAGCCCTCCGACTAACCGACCGTGGAGGTGGAGACCGAACCCGGAGCGGTGGTCGACGGGCTGGTCGACGGACCCGCAGGCTGGAAGGTGGCCACGAACGGCGTGTTCGACGGGGTCGGCAACGCCACGGGCACCCCGTCGAGGGACAGGGCACCGGTAGCCGATCCGAGCTCGACGGTGATCGTTCCCGTCGCCGGTATCACCTGGGAGGCGCCGGCCTGCATGGTCCCGGTCCACAACGTCGAACCCGTCGAGGTGGAGGTGGCCTGGACCCAGCACGGCCCCGACGCCTTGACCGTCACCCGGTAGGAGTCGGAGCCGACCGGATAGACGGCCGAGAACGGAGTCGACGACAGGGCCACGATCTGGCTCGGGAGGGTCGTGGGGGTCGTCTTGGTCTTGTGGACGTGTCCCTTCCGATGGCCCCCGGAGCCCGCTGTTCCCGATGCCGTCGACGACGTGGCCGAGACCGAGGTCGATGCACTGGCGTGGCCGCGGCCCGCCGACTTCGGGTGACGGCTGCCCAACAGGGCCAGGGCCCCGACGAGGGCCACGACGATGACGACGACCATCACCGCGGTGGCCCGCCGCGGCCGGCGGTTCATCGACTCGAGGGCATGCCGCTGGGCCCGATCGGGTCGGTGGAGCGGGACGCCGGCCGGGGGAGGCCCGGCGGCCGGACGGTCGTGGGGACGGGCGTCGTCGAAGACGATGGGGTTCTCGGGGTCGGGGAACTCGCTGCTGCCCCGCACCGGCACGGGCGGGACGGAACGTCCGGCGCCTCCGCCCGGCGGGTTCACCACCCGGCCGGTGGCCGGGCCGGTCCGGTCCGCGAGGTGCTCGATCGTCCCCAGGGCCGAGTGGTACCTCCTCACCGAGCTCAGATCGCTGCCCCTGGGGCGTCGGAGCACCACGACCACCGCCGCCACCGCGACGACCAGGACGGCCGCGATCAGGAGCACCCACATCAGGACTATTCAACCCGAAGTGTCCGGTCACCGTGTATCGAGGTCGGGACCGCCCCCCGGACAGCCTCAGATGGCGGTCACCGACGTCATGCCACCGTCGATGGTCAGGGTCGTGCCGGTGATGAACGACGCCTCGTCGGAGAGCAGGAAGCGGATGGGCCGGGCGATCTCCTCCGGGGCGGACACCCGTTGGAGGGGGGTCCGCTCCTCGAGCTGCTGGCGGAGTCCGGGCAGCTCGAGGGCGGGGGCGAGCATGGGTGTGTCCACCGCCCCGGGACACACCGCGTTGACCCGGAAGCCCTCGGACGCGTACCGCTGCGAGATCGACCGCATGACGGCGATGACCCCACCCTTCGAGGCGCAGTAGGCGGGAAGGATGGCGTTTCCGAACAGACCCTCGATCGAGGAGATCAGCACGGCGGCCGAACCGGGCCCGGCGTGGCGGAACGGGTCGAGCAGGAAGCGGGAGAGCATCACCGCGGCGCGGAGGTTCACGTTGAGGGTTGCGTCCCACACCTCGTCGACGATGTCGTCCACCATCGCCACCCCGGGAATTCCGGCGGCGTGGACGAAGCCACCCAGGGTCCCGAGCTCGGTAGCCGCCCGTGCCACCGCCGCCTCCAGCCCGGAGGTGTCGGCCACGTCGACCGCCGACCAGTGGGCGGCCGATCCATGGAGGTCACCACACAAGGCCGCCGTCTCCTGGGCGCCGTCGGCGTCGATGTCCCACACCGCCACCGGACGCCCGACTTCGGCCAGGGCCAGCGCGGTCTGTCGGCCGATCCCCGAGCCGCCCCCGGTGACCAGCACGCCGGTGCCCGGCGAGCCCAGACGGTCCCGGGCCGGGCCGGCGGCGCCGGTCACGTCCTCAGCCCGACCCTGGGCTGGACTCCGGGATCGATCTGCGACCGCCGCGGGTTGGCCTGGTCCCGTTCGGACAGCACCGGGTCGACCACGCCCCAATCGGCATCGATGGCCGGGTCGTTCCAGGCCACACCCAGTTCGTCGTCGGGGTTGTAGTAGTTGTCGACCAGGTACCACAGCGTGAGGTCGGTGAGCGAGGCGAAGCCGTGGGCCACACCCGGCGGGATGTACAGACCGCGGTCATGGTCTCCGTCCAGGTCGATCGAGAGGGTGGCACCGTCGGTCGGCGACCCTTTCCGGAGATCGTGAAGGACCACCCGAGCCGTCCCCCGCAGCACATACCAGTAGTCGGCCTGATGGAGGTGATAGTGGAGGCCGACAATGGCTCCGGCCTGCTTCTCCGAACGGTTGGCCTGGACCATCTCGCGGCCCAGCGGGAACCAGCTCCGCCGGTAGGTCTCCACGAAGCGCCCGCGTTCGTCCCCGTGGGCGGTGGGTACCACCACGGCAACATCGGCGATCACGTCGGACATGTTCACGTCGGGCACGGATCAGCTCCCCTCGTCGGCGTGCCGGGCAACAGTAGCGAACCGGCTCTGGAAGTACAGGAGAGGCGACCCCTCACCCCGTCCGAGGTCGAGCACCTTGCCGATGATCAACTCGTGGTCGCCGGCGTCGTGCACCAGTTCGACCTGGCAGTCCACCCAGGCCAGGCTGCCCTCGATCAGCGGCGAACCGGTGGCCGGTGCCGGGCGCCACCCGACTCCTTCGAATTTGGGACCCCCGGAGATGGCGAAGGAACGGCCCAGGTCCACCTGGTGGTCGGCCAGCACATTGACGCAGAAGCTCCCCGCCCGGGCGATCCGTGGCCAGCTGGTGGACGTGCGGGCCGGAGCGACGGCCACGAAGGGGGGTTCGGCGGAGAGGGAGATGAAGCTCTGGCAGGTGAACCCGACGGGTTCGCCCTCTTCCATGCCCGACACGATGGTGACCCCACTGGCGAACCGGCCCATGACCTCCTTGAACTGAGCGGTGTCGAAACTCATCGTCAGCCGGTCCCGAGATCCACCGAGTGTCCCTCGGCGGCTGCGCTCACCTCGTCGAGTCCGTGTTTGGAGGCGATCCCCCTGGCGTTGTGAAGCATCTTGTCGACCTGGTCGTCCGAATGGGCCGGGTCGTGGTGGAACAGGCACAGCTGTCGGGCTCCCGCCTCGACGGCCACCCGGACGGCGTAGGTCTCCGTGGAGTGCCCCCAGTCGGACATGGCCGAGAATTCCTCATCGGTGTACTGCGAATCGTGCATCACCAGGTCGGCGTCCTCACAGAGTTCGAGGACGTGCTTGTCCACCGTGCGCAGGTCGAGGGGCGCCTGGTGGTCGGAGATGTAGGCCACCGACCGGCCGTCGGCCTCGATCCGGAAGCCGAGGGTGTGGCCGATGTGCCGGATCGGGCGGGCCTTGATCTGAAAGCTCCCGACGGCGAAGTCGGCCGACCCGTCGAGATCGTGACAGCGCAACTCGCCCTGGAAGTCCTCCATGGCGATGGGGAAGAAAGGGGGAGCGACCATCCCGGACAGCACGTCGTGGAGCGACCCCTCCTGCGAGGGTCCGTAGACGTCGAGGACGGCACCCGGGTCCCGCAGGGGTGAGAAGAACGGCAGGCCGAGGACGTGGTCGTAGTGCAGATGGGTGAGCAGCACCGATGCCTGTATCGGAGTACCGGCCGCCCGGAGCGGGGGGTGGAGGTACCCGCCCAGGGCGCGGAGGCCGGTCCCAAGATCGAGGATCAAGGGACGCTCGCCTTCCACCTCCACCAGGACGCAGGACGTGTTGCCTCCGTAACGGCGGTACTGGTCGGACGAACACGGGCACGAGCCCCGGACGCCGAAGAAGGTGACTCTCACCGAAGATGCAGGCTAGTCGGACGACAACGAGGCGTCGGGACTACCCTCCGGATGGTGGATACGGCACGGGTGGACGCCAACGGCGTCGAGTTCGCCTATCTGCACGACGGGCCGGCCGACGGGCCCCTCGCTCTCTGCCTGCACGGGTTCCCCGACACCGCCCACACCTGGCGGTACCTCCTCCCCCGCCTGGCCGAGGCCGGCTACCACGCCGTGGCCCCCTTCATGCGGGGCTATGCCCCCACCCAGGTGCCGCCGGACAGTCGCTACGACACCGGCACCCTGGCCCTCGACGCCTGCAGACTGCACGAGGCGCTGGGGGGATCCGGTGACGCGGTGATCATCGGGCACGACTGGGGCGCCTTCGCCACCTACGGGGCGGCCGCCCTCGAGCCCGAGCGGTGGAGGACGGTGGTCACCGCGGCGGTGGCCCCGCAGGGTTCGATGGCCGACGGGTTCTTCCGATTCGATCAGCTGCACCGGAGCTGGTACGTGTTCTTCTTCCAGACCCCCCTGGCCGAATACGCGGTGTCGATGGAGAATTTCGCCTTCATCGACCGGTTGTGGTCCGACTGGTCACCCGGCTTCGACGGCTCGTGGGACACGGCCAAGGTCAAGGAGGCCCTGGCCTCCCCCGAGAGCCTGAGCGCGGCCATCGGGTACTACCGGGCCATGTTCTCGGACCCGCCCGACGACCCGCCGACCGCCGCGGCGCGGGCGGCCGCCGGGACGATCGCCCCCCAGGCCACGCTGTACCTCCACGGCGCCGACGACGGCTGCATGGGCATCGAGACCATCGGGCCGGTGACCGAATTCCTCGCCCCCGGTTCGGAGATGGTGATCGTCGAGGGGACCGGCCACTTCCTGCACGTGGAACGGCCCGACGAGGTCAACGACCACATCGTCCGGTTCCTCACCCGGTAGCTCGAACCAGCCGGCGGCGGGGGCCCACGCTCAGGGCAGCCGCAGCGTCCCGGCATGGTCAACGCAGCACGAGCCCGTCCTCGACCAGTCCGGCGGCCACCCGGCCGGCCCGGTCGGGATCGTCGGGCCAGCCGGCGGCCGCGGCCACACGGTCGGACCGGAGTTCGCCACGGCGGAGGGCGTCGATCAACCGGCCCCGGCCCTGCCGGTCGGAGCCGGCGAAGCTGCTCTGGGGGGCCGAGACGCCGGCGGATCCTCCGGCGGGATCGGGGAGGCTCCTCCCCGTCGACGACCATCGGCACCGGCGGAGGACCGGGCACTCCCGGCAGCGCGGGTCACCGGCCACGCACACCACCGACCCCAGATCGAGGAGGGCCTGCCCGAACGCCCATCCGCTCCCGACCGGAACCATGCCGTCGACCAGGTCCTGGGCCTCCCTGGTGCGCAGAGGCCGACCGGCGACCGCCCGCGACAGAACCCTCCCGGCGTTGGTGTCCACCACCCCGACATCGGCGTCGAAGGCGAAGGCGAGGACGGCCCGGGCCGTATAGGAACCCACCCCGGGCAGACCCAGGAGATCCTCGAGTTCGCCGGGGACCCGGCCACCGTGGTCGGCCACCATCACCCTCGCCGCCCGGTGCAGATTGACCGCCCGCCGGTTGTAGCCGAGGCCCTGCCAGGCCCGGATCACCGCGCCGAGCGGGGCCGAGGCGCAGGCGCCAGGAGTGGGGAACGATGCCAGGAAGCGCGTGTAGACCGGCGCCACCCTGGTCACCTGGGTCTGCTGGGCCATGATCTCGCTGACCAGCACGGCCCACGGATCGCGGGTGGCCCGCCAGGGCAGGTCGGGCCGCCTCGACCCAGTACCGGTCCCCGTCCCCCACTCCAGGATGGCCCGTCCCAGGGCACGGACCTGGGCCGGGCTGCGGTCGGCGGCGGAGGCGGTCAATCCCAGACGTCGTCCGGGTAGGGCCGCAGGCGGGGCGGGGCGGCGGCCTTCTTCCACACCATGACCTTGCGCCGGTAGAAGCACACCTCTTCGCCGCGCTGGTTGAACCCCTTGGACTCGACGGTGACCACGCCCCGGTCGTCGCGGGACTTCGACGCCACCTTGCCGATGACCTTGCTCTCCGCATAGATGGTGTCCCCGTGGAAGGTCGGGGCCCGGTGGATGAGCGACTCGACTTCGAGATTGGCGATGGCCATGCCGCTCACGTCGGGCACGCTGAGCCCGAGCACGAGCGAGTACACCAGGTTTCCGACCACGACGTTCTTGCCCTGCACCGTCTCGTGCTCGGCATACCAGGCGTCGGTGTGCAGAGGGTGGTGGTTCATGGTGATCATGCAGAAGAGATGATCGTCGGCCTCGGTGATGGTCTTGCCCGGCCAGTGCCGGTAGACGTCACCGGGCTCGAAGTCTTCGAAGTAGCGCCCGAAGGGACGGTCGTAGGTGGTCATGGGGCTTGGTGTAGTACGAGGCACCCGCGGTGTCCAACGCGGCTCTGGCCCGGGGACCGCTCCCCGGGTCGTCAGTCCCGGACCAGTGTCGGACGGGTGGTGAATCCGAGAACCCAGTCCGTCTGCGAATCGCCGTCGATGGCCATCCGCCAGGTGTACCGGGTCCCCGGGGTGAGAGGCAGCGGCCCGAGGTTGACGGCCAGCGCGACATCGATCGGCGAGCCCTCGGGGATCCCCGGCGGCCGCCCCACGGTGAATTCCCCGCGAACCTCCACCGGGTGCTCGCCTTCGGGCGTGTCCACCAGCACCGGCCGCCCGTCGGCATCCTCGAGGAAGAGCTCCCAGTGATGGGCCGATTCCGCCTCGTGCCATCCGACGTCGATCTTGAGGGCGATGGCCGAGGGGACCGGGTCCGGTCCGGTCATGCTCCACCCACCGCCCAGCACGTAGAGCTTGCCGTCTGACACCTGGGCGGCATCGCACAACATCATGGTCACTCTCACAAAACGTGAGGTTACCGGGTCCCGGAGGTCCCTTGTTCCCGAACGCAGCTTCCCGAACCACCCCGTGCAGACGGGCCGATAACGTGGCCTCATGGAGCTGCGGGGCCTGCGGGACGACGTCTACCGGCGACCGCTGGCCACCGCGCTCGACCGGCTCGGCATCGGGCCGGGATGGACCTGTGTGGACGTCGGTGCCGGCGGCGGCGACGTGACCGTGGCGCTGGCCGAGATCGTCGGCCGGGACGGACGGGTCTACGCGGTGGACAGCGACCCGATGGCCCGGGACGAGGTCGCCGAGGCCGCCGCCGCCCACAGCCAGGTGCTGGCCATCACCCAGGCCGGGGAGGACCTGCGACTGCCCGAGCCGGTCGACCTGGCCTTCTGCCGTTTCCTCCTCCTGCACGTGGCCGATCCGGCCGTGGTCCTGACCCGGATGGCGGGGGCGGTCCGGCCCGGGGGCTGGGTAGTGGCCCAGGAGCCGATCACCACGGCGGGCCGCATCGACGGGGCTCCGTTCACCATGCCCTCGGCGCGGCATCCCGACATCGGCGCCCTGCTGCCCTCCCTGGCCCGCGAGGCCGGGTTGGTCACCGTCGACGCCTGGGCCGAGGCCCCGGCCGGTGCCGGCCCGGGGCCGGTGGCCGACTATCTCAAATTGGTGACCGACGTCGATCCGGGCGACGACCCGGTGGTCCTGCCGCCGCTGGTCACCGTGGTGGCTCAGGCACCCGGGGCCTGAGGGCCGGACAGACCGGCTGCGGCCGGCCGCCCGGTCCTGACGCTTCGGTAACCTTGGCCCGTGACCACCGCCCCCGAATCACCCGACTTGGCTGCCGCCGCCGACGCCGTCGGGGTGGCCCAGTCGATCGTCTCGGCCGGGGTGGACGCCTTGGCCGGCGCCGGCGGGCCCGACCTGGCCCAGGTGCTGGCCTATGACGTGGCCCATGCCGCCGCCGCCGTGCGTACGGCCGAGGCGGTCCTGACCTACGGGGCCCACGGCGAGACCGAAGCCCGGATCGCCTGCGCCTTCGCCGCCGACGCGGTGGCCGACCTGGCCGCCCGGACCATCGGCCGCGCCCACGAGTGGGGGGTCGACCCCGGTTGGATGGCACCGGTCGAGGCCTTCGTGGCCGCCTACCGGAACCCGGTCTTCCTGGCCGCCCTCGCCGACCAGGAGGGGTCCCGCCATCTCGATGCCGATTTCGAACTCGTGCGGGAGACCTTCCACCGCTTCGCCGAGGACCAGATCCGTCCTCGGGCCGAACACATCCACCGGGCCAACACCGACATCCCCGAGGAGATCATCTCGGGGATCGCAGAGATGGGGGGCTTCGGGATGTCGGTGCCCGAGGAATACGGGGGCTTCGCCACCGGGGGCGAGGCCGACTACATGGGCATGGTGGTGGCCACCGAAGAGCTCTCGTGGGGATCGCTGGGTGCCGGCGGTTCACTGATCACCAGGCCCGAGATCCTCACCCGGGCCCTGGTGAAGGGGGGCACCGAGGAGCAGAAGCTCTCCTGGCTGCCCAGGCTGGCCAGCGCCGAAGTGATGGGGGCGGTGGCGGTCACCGAGCCCGATTTCGGCTCCGATGTCGCCAACATCGTGACCAGCGCCGTGCCCACCGAAGGCGGCTGGCTGATCAACGGGGTCAAGACGTGGTGCACGTTCGCTGCCCGGGCCGACGTACTGCTGCTGCTGGCTCGCACCGATCCGGACCGGAGCCGGGCCCATCGGGGACTTTCGCTGTTCCTCGTGGACAAGCCGCGGGGCGAAGGGCACGGCTTCCTGGTCGACCAGCCGCCGGGCCGGGACGGCCGCCCGGCCGGCACCGCCGGGCGGATGGAGGGCCGGGCCATCGACACCCTCGGCTATCGGGGGATGCACTCCTACGAGGTCGCCTTCGAGAGCTGGTTCGTGCCCGACGCCAACCTGGTGGGCGGCGAGGACGGTCTGGGCCAGGGCTTCTACCTCCAGATGCAGGGATTCGAGAACGGCAGGCTGCAGACGGCGGCCCGGGCCATCGGGGTCATGCAGGCCAGCTACGAGGCCGCCCTCGCCTATGCCCGCAACCGGGTGGTGTTCGGCGAACCGATCATCGAGTACCAGCTGACCCGGGCCAAGCTGGCCCGGATGGCCGTGCTCATCCAGGCCACCCGCCAGTTCTCCTATGAGGTGGCCCGTCTGATGTCCAAGGGCGAGGGCAGTCTCGAGGCGTCGATGGTCAAGGCCTACGTGTGCCGGGCGGCCGAGTGGGTGACACGCGAGGCGCTCCAGATCCACGGCGGGATGGGCTACGCGGAGGAGTTCCCGGTCTCCCGCTACTTCGTGGACGCCCGGGTGCTCTCCATCTTCGAGGGGGCCGATGAGACGCTGGCTCTCAAGGTGATCGCCCGCCGGCTTCTGGCCAACGCCAAGGGCTGAGGCCGCCGGAGTACGTTGGCCGGGTGGACAATGCCGCCCTCGTCGATGCCGTCAGCGCCGAGGGCGGGGCCCTGATCTCCGCCCTCGAGGATGCCGAGGTCGACGATCTGGTACCGACCTGCGAGGGATGGAAGGTGGCCGATCTGGCCGAGCACGTGGGCGGCTTCTGCGGGTTCTGGGCCCACGTGCTGTGCGAGGCCACCGGTCGGCCGAAGACCCCGTATCCCGAACCTCCCGAGGGGGAGGAGCTCGTCCCGTGGCTCGCCGAACTGACCGGCCATCTGGTCGACGAGCTCCGGGCCACACCGCCTCGCACCGCGGTGTGGACCTGGTTCGAGCCCGACCGGACCGCCGGGTTCGTCGCCCGTCGCTGTGCCCACGAGTTGGCCGTCCATCGCTACGACGCCCAGTCGTCGACCCGGTCCTGTGGGCCCATCGATGCCGACCTGGCCGTGGACGGCATCAATGAGATCCTCGACGTCCTGGTCACCGCCCGTCCCCGGTCGGGCCGGGGCACGGGCCGGGTGCTGGGCCTGCGGAGTACCGATGTCGGGGCGGATTGGGAGGTGAGCATCGAGTCGGACCGGATCGGCGTGCGGCGAGGCCGACCCGACCCGGCGGCGACCGGTGCACCCGACGTGGCGGTCAGCGGCACAGCGTCGGATCTCGAGCTCACCCTGTGTCACCGTCCCACCCTGAGCCCGGTCGACGTACACGGTGACTACACCGTGCTCGAGGAGTGGTACCGCGAGTTCACCTTCTGAGCCGGGCCGGCAACGCCGATGCGCGGCCGGACCCTCAGCCCGGCGAGCGGCTCAGACCGGCCCGCTCGCCACGGGTGACGAACTTGATGGCCATCTTGCGTGACGCCTCGTCGATCATCTCGTCGCCGAACATGACCGCACCGGATCGGTCCTCCTCGGTGGCCTTGCGGTAGGCGTCCAGGATGTCCCATGCCTTGTCGAACTGTTCCTGGGTCGGTGAGTAGACCTCGTTGAGCACACCGACCTGATCGGGGGTCAGGGCCCACTTGCCGTCGTAGCCGAGGACCCGGGTGCGCTGCGAGAACTCGCGGAGGGCGTCGAGCTCGCGCACTTTGAGGAACGGGCCGTCGATGACCTGGAGGCCGTTGGCCCGTCCGGCCATGAGAATCTTCGAGAACACGTAGTTGAAGTGGTCGCCGGGATACTCGGGGATGGCTACCCCACCGGTGAGAACGGGCATCTCCATCGACGCCGCGAAGTCGGCCGGACCGAAGATGATGGTCTCGAGTCGGGGTGAGGCGGCGCAGATCTCCTCGACGTTGATCAGACCCCGGGTGGTCTCGATCTGGGCCTCGATGCCGATGTGGCCCACCGGCAGGCCGCATTTCTTCTCCACCTGGGTGAGGAGCAGGTCGAGCGCCACCACCTCGGCGGCCGACTGCACCTTGGGCAGCATGAGCTCATCGAGCCGTTCGCCGGCGTTGGAGACCACGTCGATGACGTCGCCGTAGGTCCACTCGGTGTCCCAGGCGTTGACCCGCACGCAGAGCACCCGGTCGTCCCAGGGGAGGTTCTTGATGGCGTCGGCCACCTTGGCCCGGGCCGCCTCCTTCTCCGACGGGGCCACCGAGTCCTCCAGGTCGAGGAAGCTCATGTCGGCAGGCACGGTCGGGGCCTTGGCCAGAAATCGCTCGTTCGAACCGGGCGAGGACATGCACGAGCGGCGGGGAAGGTTTCGGGAACGTTCGGACATGCCCCGATGGTACGGCGATATCCGGGCGAGCCCCAAATGACAACCGGTGCGCGGCACCGGTGGTCCACCGGGTTCAGCCGTCGAAGGTGCCGACCGGCGGCAGGTGTAGTCGACGTCGGCCGCCGGCCCGGTCATCCGGCGACGTGCACGACCGTGCGTCCCCGCGACCGGCGGGCCTCGTGGTCGTCGAGCGCGGCGCCTGCCTCCTCCATGGTGACCCGCCGACCGACGTAGGGCTCGAGCTTGCCCTCCGCCACCAGCCGCAGGAGGTCGGCGTGGATCTCGTCGGCCTCCTTCCGCCCGAACGGGTTGAACCCGAACCTGCGCATGCCTGGGTCGACATCGTCGACCCAGGCCAGCATCACCCCGACGATGTCGATGTTGCCGATGCACGCCATCCGCAGCGGCCGCCCGCTCATCCCGTTCTCGTCGTCATCGGCGAAGCCCACGGCCAGATACCGACCGCCGCGCGCCGTGCACCGCCACGAACGTTCGACGAACTCTCCACCGGCCAGGTCGTAGATCACGTCGGCGCCGCGGTCGCCCGTGTCGGCCAGCACCGCCTCGACGAAATCGTCGGCGGTGTGGTCGATGACGACGTCGGCACCCAGTGACGCACACAGGGCACCCTTGTCAGGGCCGCCGGCCACGGCGATGACCCGGGCCCCGACGGCCTTGCCCAGCTGGATCCCGGCCGTGCCCAGACCGCTGGCCGCGGCGTGCACCACCAGGGTCTCACCGGCGGTCAGCCGCCCCCGGCGGAACAGGGCCAGGTGCGAGGTCTGGAAGGTCAGCAGGAAGGCCGCCGCCTGGACGTCGTCGAGCCGGTCGGGGGCTTCGAAGACGGAGACGGCGGGAGCGATGGCGTACTCGGCGATCCCGCCCAGGGCCGTCTTGGTGATGGCCACCACCCGTCGCCCCATCCAGGCCTCGGCTCCCTCGCCCACGGCGTCGACGACCCCGCAGACATCCATCCCCAGGGTGAACGGCGGGGGGGTGGGCACCGAGACCAGGTTTCCGCGGCACCGGTCGATGTCGTTGAAGTTGAGCGATGCCGCCCCGACCCGCACCCGCACCTCTCCGGCCTCGGGCTCGGGCCGGGCCACGCGGCGTACGGCCAGGACCTCCCCCGGGCGGCCGTGCGCAGTCACCTGCAGGGCCTTCATGTCGGTCACCTTCTCTCCCCTCCGAGGCGGTCGGTCCCCGTTGTCCGGCCCCCCCGGTCGTGGGACGGCATCACCCTAGTGCGGCGGTCCGCCGGCCCGGCCCCCCGCCGGCGCCTCCCGCCGGCGCCGTCAGGGACCGCGGTGGGCGGCGGTGTCGGCCCGGATCTGGTCGGCCAACCCGTCCGGGGTCAGCTGTTCGGAGAGGAGGCGGTCGAAGCGGGCAGGATCGCCGTCCACGAAGGCCCGGCACAGCGGGAGTCCCTCGACGTAGCAGGTGAGGTAGGCCCGCCACGTGGGGTGGGTCAGGAACTCGACCGCCTTTCCGGCCCGCTCCCGCGACAGCAGTCCCCAGCGGGCCACCT
The DNA here is from genome assembly GCA_963812885.1 of uncultured Acidimicrobiaceae bacterium. Classification (GTDB taxonomy): domain Bacteria; phylum Actinomycetota; class Acidimicrobiia; order Acidimicrobiales; family RAAP-2; genus Bog-756. The sequence continues at coordinate 312,383 of CAWEWZ010000011.1, forward strand.
CGTCGGTCACCACGTCGGCATCGGCCCCGTCCTCGTGGAGGCGGAAGGCCGCGTTCTGGCGGACGGCACCGAGCGCCTCTCCTGCTTCGGAAACCGCCGCCACCACCTCGGCGTCGTAGCGGATCCCGAGCGGCCGGAGGTGAGCGGCGATCTCTTCCTCCGGTCGCCGGCCCATCACCACCTCGAGACCGAGATCGGCCAGTCCTTCGGCCAGGAGGCACTGCGGGGTCCCGACCAGGAAGATGGACTCCTCCCACCACTGCCGGCGCCGGACCAACCCCACCTCCTTGCGGGTGTGCTCGGTGTGGTGACCCGGGTACGACTCGTGCGCCACCAGGTGGGCGAGCCCGGTCGACAGCACCGGGAGATCGGTGTTGACGGCCACCCGGCTGCGCAGGTCGCCGAGGTAGTAGTTGAATCCGGACCACGGTTGGCCGGAGACCAGGTCGAAATCGACGTGTTCCCCCTCGGGCAGCCCGAACAGCACCCGGGTCCGCTCACGGAGATCCTCGGCCAGCGAATCGATGGCCGCCGGCAGCCGGTCGACGGGAACCGCGTGCGACTCCCGCCAGGTGACCAGTCGCTCGGCCAGCGGGCCGGAACCGGGCAGCACCTCGTCGAGGCGGCGGTGCGCGGCCTCGAGGACGGCCTCGTCGATTCTCGAGGGCCGGACCCCGTAACAGGCCTCGACCTCGTCGGCGTAGCCGATCGGTTCCCCGGCCAGGCGCCGCGCCGTGGTCAGAAGCCCCCGGACCTGGGCCCTGAGCCAGTGCCGGCGGGCGGCACCCGAGCCGTCCCCTCCGACGGCACCCACCGCACTCGGTTCGAGGGGCTCGCCGGCGTCGATGGCCGCCAGCAGGTCCCGCGCCTCGCCCACCAGACCGGCCGGCGGCCGGCGAGGCTCGGCATCGGCGGCGGCGGCCAGATCGGGCGGGCCGTAGTAGGCGTCGACCAGGCCGTCGATGTGGCGCCCCAGTCGGAGGCCGAGCGTCAGGTACCGTTCGACCAGCGCCGGCTCGGTCACCCCCACGGACCCGGGCTCGTCGGAGTCAACCCAACGTCTGTCGGAAGAAGGCGACCGTTCGGTCCCACAGCAATTCGGCGGACGCCTGGTGGTACACCTCGGGGCGGTCCTCGTTGAAGAAGGCGTGGTCGGCTCCCGGGTAGAAGTGGAACTCGACACTCTTGCCCAGGCCGGCCAGTTCGGCCTGCAGCTCACGGGCCGCCTCGGGTGTGAAGAAATCGTCCTCTTCGGCGGCATGGCCGAGGACGGCCGCATCCAACTTCGAGAAGTCGGGGCGGGCGTCGGGCCACGGGATGAGGCCGTAGGCGGGCACAACCGCCTTGACCGCGTCGGCGCGCTGGGTGGCCAGGACCAGTGCCAGTCCCCCGCCCATGCAGAAGCCGACCACACCCACCTGCGACCGGCCGGTCCGGTGGATGAGCTCGTCCACCGCTCCGCTGAGGTCCTTGGCCGCCGTCTCCATCTTGAGCGCCATCATCTGCTTGCCCGCTTCATCGGGCTCGGTCAACGGGACGGTGGTGCCGTGGTAGAGGTCAGGAGCCAGCGCGGTGAACCCGGCGTCGGCGAACCGGTCGCAGGTGTGCTTGATCTGGTCGACCAGGCCCCACCACTCCTGCAGCACCACGATTCCGGCCGTACCTTCCGGCCCCGTCGGAGGGAACGGCGAGATAGCCGCTGCCGGTACCGCCGTTGCTCGGGAATTCGACGATCTCACCCATGGTGGACGACGATACCCCGGGCCCATACCCCCGCACACCGGTCCGGGCCGGAGACGGGTTTTGGTCCCCGCCCGGGGGCCCTCGGATGGGAAAGTCCCTGTTCACAAGGGAAAATGTCCGGGGGGTCCTTGTGGCTAGGGGTCGATTGGACTAGACAGGAGGGCGATATGACTCACGCCGAGCAGTACTCGACGTCAGAGCCAAGTGCGCCTCCCCCTGCCCGACGAAAGACCCGAAGACGGATCATTTCGACGGTTGCACTTGCCACCGGATTGGGCCTCGCCTCCACGGTGATTGCGTCGTCGCGCCCCGCTTCGGCCGATCAGATCGCCGACGCCAAGGCCCAGGCTGCGGCGATCACGGCCAAGATCCAGGCGACCCAGGCCCAGATCGCAGTCATTGACCGGCCAGGTGACGGCGGCCGACTACCGGCTCAACCAGCTGAACAGCCAGATCGTGGCCAGCCAGAAGCAGATCACCAAGGACCAGTCCAGGGTGAACAAGGACGAGGGTCATCTCCGCACCCAGGCCATCGCCGACTACACGGACAGCGGAACGACCAACCAGGTCACCCAGATGTTCTCGTCGAACGTGAACACGAGCGGCATCCGCTCGGAGTACTCGTCGATCGCCACCGGCAACGTGACCACCACGGTCGACAACCTGCACACCGCCCAAGCCCACCTGCAGGCGACCGAGAACGCCCTGCGGCAGCAGCAGACCCAGGCCACCGACACCCGCAACAGCCTGCAGGCGTCGGAGAACCAGGCCTCGAACCTCGAAGCTCAGGACCAGTCCACGCTGGACAGCGTCAACAGCCACATTCAGCAGTTGGTCCAGCAGCAGCAGGCTGAGCAGGCGGCGGCGGCCAAGGCGGCGGCCACGGCCGCCTTCAACGCCCGGGTGGCCGCCGCCCAGGCGGCGCAGGCCGCGGCCCAGGTCGCCCAGGTGGCCAGTCCGTCCGGCTCCACCGGCGGGTCGGTCGGCGTGCCGGTGCCGGTACCCGCGGCCCGGCGCCGCCACTGGCCGCCGGTGCCGCCGGGGCGGTCCAGGCCGCGGAGAGCCAGATCGGCGTCCCCTACGTGTGGGGTGGGAACACTCCGGCCGGCTTCGACTGCTCGGGTCTCGTCCAGTGGTCGTACGCCCAGGTGGGGATCAGCCTCCCCCACTTCTCCGGCGCCCAGTTCGACGACACCACCCACATACCGCTGGCCGACATCGAACCCGGTGACCTTCTCTTCTACGGTCCCGGAGGCGACGAGCACGTGGCCATGTACGTCGGGCGGAGGTTCGATGATCGAAGCGCCTTACACCGGTGCGTCGGTCTGGATCACCGGGGTTCGCACCGGCTCCGACTTCGCCGGTGTCGGCCGGGTCACCTGATCCCTCCCGAACTGACCGGATCCCGACCCCACCCCTCGTCACCCCACCGACCGATGGGTCAGGCCTGGTCGTGGGCGGCAAAACCGGAGGGGGGCATCTGACCTACCGCTCCTCCGGCCCGGGGCCCGGGCGGGCGGGGGAAGCGGAAGGGGATGGCCTCCCGGCCGGCTTGGATGACCATCGCCTGACCGGTCTCCTCCCCCGACAGACAGGCGAACACCGCGTCTGACACCGACGACGCGTCGATCAGCGGGAATCCGCTCCCCTCCAGCAGGTCGCGCATGTCGTCGATGAGCGGTGTGTCCACGATGCTCGGACAGACCGCGTTGATGGTGATCTGCCGTTCGGCCAGCTGGGGCACGAGCGATCGCACGAGACCGACGACGGCGTGCTTGGTCAGGCAGTAGATGGGGTCGGGTGAGAAGCCGATGAGCCCGGCCAGGGAGGCCGTGGCCACGATGGCGCCACCGCCCCGGGCCGAGAGCGCAGGAACCAGGGCCCGGACACCGAAGACCACGCCGTCGACGTTGACCCCGACGGCTCGGCGGTAGATGTCGTCGGTGACCTTGGTGATGTCGGCCTCACCGGTGGTCACCCCGGCGTTGAGGTGGGCGAGGTCGACGCCACCGAAGCGGGCGGTCACCGCGTCCACGATGCCCGGCCACACCTCCGGCCGACCGACGTCGGCCTGGAGCCCGAGGCCACCGAGCTCGCCGGCCACCTTCTCGGCCGACCGGCCGTCGAGATCGACCACGGCCACCGAGACCCCGGCTCCGGCCAGGCGGGTGGCGCTGGCCAGTCCGATCCCCGACCCCCCGCCGGTCACGATCGCCACCTTGCCCGCAAGCGTTCCCATAGGTCCCCCAGACTCCGTCGTGCGCCGCCGCCCGGCGCGACGCTCTTCATTCCTCTGCCCGCGTGTCACCCTATCGGGCGCCTGAGGCATACTGGGTGGAGCTGATTTCCGCCGCGGACCAGCTCCTCGACCACCCCCAAGAGACCTGCCGCCCCATGAGACTCGCCTCCACATGAGACCGATTCCCGTCGCGTTCCACATCTGGTTCCTCGAGATCCACACCTACGGCATCGGCCTGGCCCTGACCTTCTGGTTCGGCCTGCGGTACACCGAACGCAGGCTCAGGAACGCCGGCTATCCCTGGCAGTGGGTGACCGGCATGTTCGTGTGGGTGATCGTGGCGGCCATCGTCGGCGCCCGCACCCTGCACGTCCTGTCCAACCTCTCGTACTACTCCCACCACCCACCCCAGGTCTTCGCCATCTGGCAGGGGGGGCTGTCGTCGTTCGGTGGCCTGTTGTTCGCCGTCCCCGTGGCCCTGGTCTCGACCCGCCGGCGCTGCCCACAGCTCCCACTCATGCGCTTCGCCGACCTGATGGCACCGGTGCTCATGGCGTGCTGGGGCATCGGTCGGCTACTCGGCCCCCAGCTGATGGTGGCCGGAGGCGGACATCGGACCGAGCAGTGGTTCGGGATGTACTACGCGGGTCAGGTCGGCCGGCGGCTGCCGGTGCCCATCTTCCAGGCCATCGAGGACCTCACCATCTTCGGGATCCTGCTGCTCGTGGAGCGTTGGCTGCGGACGACCGCTCCTGCACCCGTCGTGCCCGACGGTGGGGTCGGACCGGGACCCCGCACCCTCCCCCCGTCGGGCATCGTCATCGGCGTGGGCATGGTCCTCTGGGGCATCGAGCGGTTCCTCGACGAGCACCTGTGGCTCGGCGAGGACGGACACCTCGGGTCCTTGCTGGTCCAAGGGGCGGGCATCGCGTTGGCGGTGGCCGGCACGGCCCTGCTGATCTCGCGTATCGGGCCACTGCGACGGTGGCGCGCGCGGCGAGGGCGGCGATCCGGCACCGGAGCCCGAGGCCGAGCCCGAGCCCTCCGAACTGGTGCCTGCGTCCGTCCCCGACGCCGAGCTCGTGCCCGGGGCGGAGCGGGGCGAAGTCGGGCTGGCGGCTACGGATGGCGACTGAGCGCTGAGGTAGGCGGGGGAAGCGGTCCGGCGCGGCTGCCTGGCCGTGACCACAAGAGTGACGGCGGCGACAGCCACCGCGGCGCCGGCCACGGCCAGGTCCGCCGGAGCACCCACCGCAACGGCGACGACCACCGTGGTGCCCAGCTCGACGGCGACGACGGCCCGGCCCACGACCGGTCCCACATCGGCGAATCGACGGTGGAAGTGGCGCAGATCGGAGGGGCCGGCCAGGTCGCGGGTCATCAGCACGGCCAGGCCGCGCACCAGACCGAAACCGATGCCGATGGCGAGGGCGGCCGTCGGAGCGGCGGTGAGCGCACCGAGGACGACCATCAGGTAGACGGCGGCGGTGGTGATGTAGGTGGACAGCCCGTTTCCGATCTGCCAGCCGAAGCCGGACCCGTAGACCCAGGCCCGGTACTGGTCGAGCCACCGCTCGTTGACCTGCCGGCGGTGAATGGGAAGTCGCACCCCACCGACGCCGGCGTCTGATGCCGCGGCCAGCAGGGCGGCGCCGAAGGCGATCGATCCGAGCACGGTGGGCGGGAGATGAAGGGAGCGCACCCCGACGAGCCATCACGGCCATCACTGCTCCCAAGGTGGCGCCCCCGACGACGGCACCGAAGACGAACCATGCGGCCGTCGACCGGTAGGAATGGCCCTTGGCCCGTTCGCCGATGGGCGTGATGGTGGACAGCATCGAGAGTCCGCACGGCGACCAGGTCGAGCGCACGGCGGCGGCCAGCGCCACGATCGATGCGGTGAGTGTGATGCAGACGGTCACGAGGATCCTTTCGTCAGGGTCGTGTCGGCGATCCGAGGAACGGGACGCCGAAGGAGAAGATCCCGCCGTCGGCGGCCACCAACCAGTACCCCGGCGCCGCCACCGGGGGCGCCGGGGTCGCGGTGGGGGGAGCCGGATTCGAGGGAGCCGGATTCGAGGGCGCCGGCTTGGGCGTCGGGGCGGCCATGCCCACGATGGGCTGGTTGAGTGTCTGGCCGCCCATCGACCCGTGGAACTGCGGCGTCCCCGAAGGAGAACACACCGCCGTCGGATGCGACGAACCAGTAGCCCCGACCGGTGGGGGTGGCGGCCATGCCCACGATGGGCTTGTCGAGCGGCTGCCCGCCCATCGAGCCGTGGAACTGCGGCGTCCCCGAAGGAGAACACACCGCCGTCGGCGGCCACGAACCAGTAGCCGTGGCCGGTGGGGGTGGCGGCCATGCCCACGATGGGCTTGTCGAGCGGCTGCCCGCCCATCGAGCCGTGGAACTGGGCGTCCCCGAAGGAGAACACACCGCCGTCGGCGGCCACCGTCCAGTACCCCCGACCCGATGTCGTACAGGCCATCCCCACCATCGGCTGGTTGAGCGGTTGACCCCCCATCGAGCCGTAGAAGGGAGCGCTGAAGGAGAAGATCCCCCCGTCCGCGGCGACGAGGTAGTAGCCGCCGACGGGATGGCTGGCCATGCCGACGATCGGCTTGTCGAGCACAGCCGCAGACACGTCGCCGTCGTTGGGAAAGTCTCCGTAGACGAACAGCTTCCCGAACGCCGTCATCACCGCGTACCCGGCACCGTCGTCGCTCGACGCCATCCCGGCGACCTGGCACCTGGTGAGCGGGGAGGCACAAGGAGGTGGAGGCGGTGACGGAGGAGCCGTCGTCCAGCATGCGGCATTCTGCTCGGCGGTCCCGTCGTCGACGGCGACGGCGGTGGTGCAGGTGGGATCGACCTCCCAGGGAGGGACGCAGGCCACCACCCGGCAGACGATGCGGCCGATGCAGTCGAGATCCTGGTTGCACTGGCCGTACCGGAACTGGAAGCAGCCGGTGAGATACGAATCGCAACCGTCCGGGCCGCATCCGCAATTGGTTCCGTCGCATCCCGGCTCGCAGAAGGTCCACCCGCCACCGCAGCCGGTGTCGCACTGGCACACCGAGTTGCAGTCCATGTAGTAGCGGGGGCCGCCGCAGTACGACGAGTTGTCGGCCTTCCACCAACCGGCCATCACCGTATCGGCCGGGCAGTAGTTGTAGCCGCCGTTGACCGAGCAGCAGAACTCGCTGAACCCGGCACAGCAGGTCGAGCCGCATCCACAACTCCCGTTGCCGCAGCGTGCAGACCAGTCCGTACGCGGTCCCCGGCTTGAGCACCAGGTCCAGCCCGGCCCCGATGGCGACGGCCGATCCGGCGTAGGCGGACCGGTTGATGAAGCTCCGGCGCGAGAGCTTCGACTCGAGAAATGTCGATGCCCGTTCGACGAGGGCGGTCATCGGGTCGGGGCCATGGTCGATGGGACCTCCCGAGGGAAGATCACGGTTCGGACCGGAAATCGATCGCGGTCAGCCGGCGGGCGGCCTGGAGCTCGGCCAGCACGGAGATGACCAGATAGGTGAGCCAGGTGCAGAGCGCGCTGACCGCCAGCAACGGCAGTCCGTGGGCCGGCTGCCGGGCGAGGAGGGAGACGATGGTGCCGGTCGGAGCGGCCATCGCCACCGCGGCGGCAGCAATGGCCAGACCCACGTTGACGACGACATGGAGCACGGTGGCCGGGGTGTCCGGGGTCCCGAAGCAGCCGCAACTGGAGATGGCGCCGCCCCGCCGCCGGGCAAAAGCCACGAAGGCGGCAAACCCGGCGAACGACAGGGCCACCAACCATGCCGACCCCGACCGGGGGAAGAGGATGGCCACGCAGCCGAGCACCGCCTCGGCCACCGAGCCGCCCCTGACGAGCAGGCGGGTTCCGGCCAGAGGCCGGCGTACCAACGCGGCGAGGGCGCGGGCGGTGTCGTTCGGATGCACGGCCTTGGCCGCCCCGGCGGCGACCAGGAGGGTGCAGGCCACCAGGTAGAGGCCGATCAGTTCCATCGGGCACCCGTCGGAGCGGAGACGCGGAACCGGCGCGGCGGCGGGACCGGTCGGGGCGATCGAGAGGTCACCGATGAGGGCGTTGACCTTCGGGACCAGCGCTGTCCGCCGGGCGTGGCTGCCCAGCACGGCGTAGAAGGTGAAGGGCCGGCCAGCCTCGGTGAAGAACCACTGGGTCCCCGACTGGCCGCCCAACCCCCGGCGCAGGAGATAGGGACGGAAGTCGGCAGGGGTGAGGGCGCGGGGCATGCCCTGTCTGGAGAAGAGACGCCGGCCGACACTCTCGGGGCCGTACTCGAACAGCACGGCGAAGATGTGGTTGACACCCATGAGGTTCACCGCACCACCGCCGAAGTCAGCCACCTGTTCGGGAAGGGCGAAGTTGGCAAAGTGGGCGACCGGGTAGGGAACCCCTTCGCCCACTGCCCGCCGGACGAAGATCCGGCCCTCGAACCCCCCGGGAAGCAGGGCCTCGATGCCGTGGGCCCGGAGTGTGGCCACTGCTCAACCGGCCCGTGTGGTCGGCCCGGGGGCCGTCGACCCCTGCGGTGCTCCCGCACCCATCGGTCCGTACAGGTCGGCCAACGACGACGGGTACAGGCTCGGGTCGCCGGGCATGATCCCGGCCGCCATCAGCTCCCGGTCGTTGTCCAACTCCCTCGCCGGCCCGTCGAGACCTTCGGCGTAGGCCCGGCTCCGGCTGCCCGTCGTGAAGGACCGGGCGTCGACCTGAGCGCGCCGCACGAGGTCGGTGACCTGACGGAACTGGTTGGCCACACCTTCACCGATGCGCCGTCCGGATCGACCGTCGACGAGGACGAAGAACGGGGAGCCCGGGACTTCGTAGTCGCCCCAGGCCTCCGTGGACATGACCACGGACAGGTCCCGGAGCGGCCTGGGCGGCGACCTCGCCGGGGATCTCCATCTCCGGACCCTTGGTGACGACCACCAGCCGGACGTCGCCGGGAAGGCCGAGCTGGTGCGGTTGACGAAAGTCCCTCCAGAAGCCGGCACAGGTCGAGCACCCCGACGACAGGAAGGCGAGGAGCGTGAACTGGTCACCACCGGTGACGGCCACCGCCAGTGCATCGCCACCGGGCGTGACCCCGGCAACCGTGGGAGCCGATGTCGAGTTCCGTTCGCCGGGCAGGGGTGGGCCCATCGTGATGGGCACCCCGATCTCTCCGGCCCCGCCGGGCCGCGGAGCACCGGCCTGGCCGTGGGCGTCCTGGCCGTGGGCGTGGGCGTGATCACCGGAAGGCTCGCCGACGCCGACGCCGAGGTCGTGCAGGGCCTTGAGGATGTCGGCATGGCTGCGCAGCAGTCCGGCGACGAGCACGGCCAGCAGCAGCACGACGACGGTCAGGACAATCGCCAAAGCAACCACAGTGGGACCTCCGTGCATTACGCAGAGTGCGGGCACCGATGCCGGTGCCTCCTGCCGGTGCTCATGCTACGGAGTGTGGCGTGCGAAACGGTGTATCTCCCCCGGCCGACCGGCCCGCTGGCCACCCCGGTGACCGGGACGGCGATCGAGTCGGCGTGGCCCGGCACCCGGCCTGGGTGAAGACTGGCGGGGCCCGATGCCGTCAGGCCGACATCGGGTGGAAGGAACCGGGACCAGGAGGCAACCATGGCACTGCGAATCGAGACCGTCACCATCGATGCCCGGGACCCGGTGGAGCTGGCCAGATTCTGGGCCGCGGCGCTGGGTTGGGAGGAGCGGGTGGACGAGGACGGTGACGTGTGGGTCGAAGCCGGGGAGCCTGCACCCGGACTACGACTCCAGCCGCCCGATCCTCTTCCTCGCCGTCCCCGAAGCGAAGGCGGTCAAGAACCGGATCCACCTCGATCTGCGTCCCGACGACCAGGAGCTCGAGGTGGAGCGGCTCGAGGCCCTCGGGGCCGTCCAGGTCTCAGTCGGTCAGAGCGGCCTCGAGGACTGGATCGTCCTGGCCGACCCCGAGGGCAACGAGTTCTGTGTGCTGGACGACAGCTGATCGGGACCGGTCCCTAGTTCGCCTCCGCGGCCGCCTTGGCTTCAGCGGCCTTCCGGTACTTCTCGAGCTGGTCGAGGAGCGGCATCCGTTCCTGGCCCACGGTCGAGTCCAATCGGGCGGCGATCCCTTCGGGCGTCCACCTCCCGTCGGCGTACATGGCCCGCACCTCCCGGGGCTGGTTCCACACCGCGATCTTCGGGCCCACCGAGGTATAGACCTGACCGGTGACGTGCTTGGCCTGGTCGGAAAGCAGGTAGACGACCAGCGGGGCGACGTCCTCGGGATCGCCGTTCTCGGCCAGGTCCATGGGGACCTGGGCGGTCATCCGGGTGCGGGCCACCGGCGCAACGGCGTTGGCGGTGATCCCGTACCGGCTGAGCCCGGCGGCCGCCGAACGGACCAGCGAGACGATCCCGCCCTTGGCCGCCGCATAGTTGGCCTGGGCCACGCTTCCGGCGAAGGCTCCCGACGTGAAAGCCACCAGCGAACCGCCGCCCTCCTGCTTGCGCATGACGGCGGCGGCGGCACGGAACACCGTGAAGTGTCCTTTCAGGTGGGTCTCGATGACGGCGTCCCATTCGTCCTCGGACATGTTGAAGAGCATGCGCTCCCGCAGGATGCCGGCCACCGCCACCACCCCGTCGATCCGGCCCCACCGCTCGACACCGGCGCCGATGATCTTCTCGCCGCCGTCGAGGGTGGTCACGCTCTCGGCCACGGCCACCGCCTCGCCCCCGGCGCCCTCGATGTCGGCGACCAACGCCTCAGCGACCTCGCTGGTGGGGTCCCCTCCGTCCAAGGAGACGCCGATGTCGGCCACCACCACCCTGGCCCCTTCCCCGGCGGCCGCCAGTGCCACCGCCCGACCGATCCCACCACCGGCACCGGTGATGGCCACGACCTTGTCCTTCAGGAAATCCGTCAATGCCCACTGCCTCTCTGCTTTTCGCTCCCACCCGCGTCATCGGATGGCCGGTGGTGCTCCTCGGACGAAACGCACCGCTGCGGGAGACTCCCAGCGTGTCGACCTGACGCCCCGGCGGAGGTTGACCATATACGAGAACCTGTTCTAGCGTCCCCACCGGGTCGGCGCCACCCAGGGGTCGCACGGGTACGCCTCACCAGCCGGCCACATCCAGCAAGCAACCGCCGCAGCGGCGGAGGGGGTAGGAGAGCGCCATGGGCGATTTTGGATTCTGGGCACTGGCCCACGAGAACCCGGACAAGCTGGCCCTGGTCGATCCCGACGGGACCGAGTACCGCGCCGGCGAGCTCCTCGGACGGACCAACCAGGTGGTCCACGGGCTGCGCGGCCTCAGCCTCAGGCCCGGGGATGTCGTCGCCACCCTCCTCCCCAACGGGGTGGAGATGTTCGAGCTCTACCTGGCCGCGCTGCAGGCCGGCTGGTACCTGGTCCCGATCAACCACCACCTGATCGGTCCGGAAGTGGCCTACATCCTGAAGGATTCGGAGGCCAAGGCGTTCATCGCCCATGAGCGGTTCGCCGATGTGGCCGTGGACGCCGCCGACGAGGCCGAGCTCCCGTCGTCGCGATGTTTCGCAGTCGGGGAGATCGCCGGATTCGACTCCTACGCCAGGATGCGCGACGGGCAACCCACCTCCGATCCCGCCGACCGCACCATCGGCGACGTGATGAACTACACCTCGGGCACCACCGGCAATCCCAAGGGAGTCTTCCGACCCCTGAGTGGAGCCGTCCCCGAGGAGGTGGCCATCGGCCTGTCGGGGATCCTCTTCCTCTTCGGGATCCAGCCGGACGACGCCAACGTCCACATCGTCGGCTCCCCCCTCTACCACACCGCCGTGCTCCGCTACTCGGGAGCCTCCATCCACCTGCTGCACACCGTGGTGCTGATGGACAAGTGGGTCCCCGAGGAGATGCTCCAGCTCATCGAGAAGTACAAGGTGACCAGTTCCCACATGGTCCCCACCCAGTTCCACCGGTTGCTGGCGCTGCCCGAGGAGACCCGCAACCGATACGACCTGTCCTCCCTCGAGCACATGATCCACGCCGCCGCCCCCTGTCCGGTCGACGTCAAGTACAAGATGATCGAATGGTGGGGGAACGCCATCGACGAGTACTACGCCGCCTCCGAGGGAGGAGGGACGCTGGTGACCGCGGAGGAGTGGCTGCTCAAGCCGGGCACCGTCGGGAAGGCGTGGCCGATCTCGGAGATCGCCATCTTCGACGACGACGGCAAGCGCATCGACGAGCCCAACGTCATCGGCACGGTGTACATGTCCATGCAGACCGGCGACTTCTCCTACCACAAGGACAAGAAGAAGACCGACAGCAACCGCATCGGCAAGTTCTTCACGGTCGGCGATGTGGGCCTGATCGACGAGGACGGGTATCTCTTCCTCCGCGACCGGAAGATCGACATGATCATCTCGGGTGGGGCGAACATCTACCCGGCCGAGATCGAGAACGTGCTCCTCGGCTTCCCCAAGGTGGGCGACGTGGCCGTCTTCGGCATCCCCAACGACGACTGGGGCGAGGAGATCAAGGCGGTCATCGAGCCGGCCGAAGGTGTCGAGGCCTCGCCGGAGCTGGCTGACGAGATCCTCGAGTACGCCGCCACCCGGCTGGCCAAGTTCAAGACGCCCAAATCGATCGACTTCACCGACGCCATGCCGCGGGACCCGAACGGCAAACTCTACAAGCGGAAGCTGCGGGATCCCTACTGGGAGGGCCGGGAGAAGATCTGACGGTCAGGAGTGGCCGGGGGCCTGCCCGTCGGGGGCTGTCCTGCCTGCCTTCCCGGCCATGCTCTCGGCCACCGCGGCCGCCTCGGCTCGAAGGGCGGAGAGCATCACCGGGTCGGTACTGTGCGGGTTGGACTCGGCGATGGCCACCATCCGGGCCGGACCGACCACGATGAAGACCCCCTCCGCCTCGGCGGTCAGGAGGTCGCCGTTGAAGATCCCGCCCCAGGTCTGGACTTTGCGACCGGAGCGACCGAGGCAACGGGCCTCGATGCGCAGATCGGTCCGGAGCGGGGTCGGCTTGCGATAGCGGATGGTCAACGTCCCGGTCATGGCCGCGTTGTCGGCCACCATGTTGGCCGCACCCAACACCTCATCGAACGTCTCGGCGATCACCCCTCCGTGGACGCAGCCCGGTGGCCCTTCGTAGGGGTAGTCGAAGAAGGCCTCGCCCCGGATCTCCCGGTACCCTCCTTCGCCCCCTTCGACCACCCAGACCCGGGCCGGCGGGGCGATCGGGTTGAGCATGCCGGTGATCGGACTGTTGGGAAAGAACTCCTGAGGAGGATTCGACATGTCGGGAGGCCGTCGAGGTTGCTTCCCGGGCTGGGCCCTGGCCGCCAGCCCGGCCGAGACGGCTTCGATGCCGTCGGCTGCCGCGGCGAGAGCGTCGTCGTCGGCCGCGGCCGAGACGGTCATGGTGATCAAGGGCCGCAGTGCGGCGGCCAGCCGTTGACGGGGGCCCTCGGTGACCGGGTCCGAACCGTTGGGCCCGCTCACCGGCGTTGGTAGTTCGGCGGCCGCTTCTCGGCGAACGCCTTCTGGCCCTCCTTGGCGTCTTCGGTGGCGAAGATCGGCCATCCCAGCTCGAGCTCGATCTTGAGGGCGTCCTCTTCGGGGATGCCCTCGGTCGCCTTCACCGACGCCTTGATGGCCTCGACGGCCAGGGGGCCGTTGGCTCCGATCACCTCGGCGATCTCCAGCGCCGTGTCGAGCGCCTTCCCGTCGGGAACGACCCGTCCGATCAATCCGATCTCCTTGGCCTCCTGGGCCGAGACCTCGCGGGCGGTGAGCAGCAGATCCATGGCCACCGTGAAGGGGATCTGGCGCCGGAGCCGAACAGTGGACCCCCCCAGGGGGAAGAGACCCCGCTTGGCCTCGAAGACACCGAATTTGGCTCCCTCGCCGGCCACCCGGATGTCGGTGGCCTGGAGGATCTCCGTACCGCCGGCCACCGCCCAACCCTCGACGGCGGCGATCAGCGGCTTCTTCAGCGAGTAGTGCCGGAGCAGTGCCTTCCAGTGGAGATCCGGGTCCTCGGCCATCCGCTGCTGGACCGACTCGTTTCCCGGTCCGGACATCGACTTGAGATCCATCCCGGCACAGAAGGTTCCGCCCGCCCCGGTGAGGATGGCGCATCGGATGTCGTCGTTCGAATCGATCTCCACCCACGCGTCGGCCATGCCCACCAGCATGGGGCCCGAGAGGGCGTTCTTGGCCTCCGGCCGGTTCATGGTCACCACCGCGGTGGACCCGAATCGCTCATAGGTCAGGTGTTCGGTGCCGGTCACAGTGCTCCTTCGCTCCTTCCGTCGACGCCGGACCGAGGCCGTTCGGCCACCGGGCGCGGCGGCGCCGCAGATCGATCATCGGGCTGCCGGCGCGGGGCCGGCCAGCAGTCAATTAGAACACATTCTACTTTCGGCGGCCGACTTCCGGAAAGTCGGTCGGGCGCCGCCCGACCGGGATCAGATCCGCTCGATGATGGTGCCGGTGGCCAGCGCTCCCCCACAGCACATGGCGATGAGGGCCAGGTTGGAGTCCGATCGCTCCAGTTCGTGGAGCGCGGTGGTGATCAGCCGGGCGCCCGTCGAACCGACCGGGTGGCCGAGGGCGATGGCACCGCCGTTGACGTTGACCCGGTCCCAATCGACCTCGTGCACCTTGCCCCACGAGAAGACCACCGAGGCGAAGGCCTCGTTGACTTCGAAGATGTCGATGTCGGCCATGGTCATCCCCGCCTTGCGGAGCACGTCGGTGGTGGCGGCGATGGGGCCGTCGAGGTGGTAGTAGGGATCGGAGCCGACCAACGTCTGGGCCACGATGCGGGCCCGGGGTCGCAGACCGGCCTCGCCGGCCCGCTTCTGCGACATCCACAGCACCGCCGCGGCTCCATCGGAGATCTGCGAGCTGTTGCCCGCCGTGTGCATGCCGTCGGGCAGGACGGGCTTGAGCCCGGCCAGTCCCTCACGCGTGGTCTCGCGTGGGCCTTGGTCCTTGGCGACCAGCGTCTTCTCGCCGGTGGGGCCGTCGGCGCCCACCACCGGGGCCTCGAGGGGGACGATCTCCCGGTCGAACCGGCCCTCGGCCACGGCCACGGCCGCCTTGCGCTGCGACTCGAAGCCGAGCCAGTCGACGTCGTCGCGGGTGATGCCGTACTTCTGGGCGATGCGCTCGGCCGCCCCGAACTGGTCCGGCATGTCCCAGGGGAAGTTCTCCGGCCTCGACTTGCCGGGGCCGTTGAAGGCGTTGGCCCCGAGGCCGACCCGGCTCATCGCCTCGACCCCGCAGGCGATCCCGGCATCGATGGCATCGGCGCTGATCAGGTTGGCCACGAAGTTGTTGGCCTGCTGGGCCGAGCCGCACTGGCAATCGACCGTGGTGGCCGCCACCTCATAGGGCAGTCCCTGGCTCAACCATGCGGTGCGGGTCACGTTCGAGGCCTGCTCGCCGGCCTGGGTCACGCAGCCGCCGACGATCTGCTCGATGTCGCCGGGATCGACCCCGGCCCGCTTGACCAGCTCCACCTGGGCATTCCCGAGCAGCTCGGCGGCATGGAACCCGGCCATCCAACCGTTCCGCTTCCCGATCGGGGTGCGTACTGCTTCGACGATCACGGGCTGGGCCATGCTGGGTCCCCCTTGGAGGTTTCGGGCTCGCCGATTCGAGCTCTGATCTTGGAACGAAATGGTCTGGGTCCGGGGCCGACCAAGCGCCGCCTCGAATCCGCGGTGGCAAGTATAGAACCGGTTCTAATGAGCGCCGCCGGGCCGGTCACTGACCAGCCCATTCACCCTGGAGTAGTGTCCGATCGGTCGCTAACCGGGGGAGGACGATGTCGTCGGTTCGAAGGCTCGCACTGGCCCTGGTGGCCGCGCTGGTGGTCGCCGCCGGATGCTCGTCGAGCAGCCCGGCCGCCGCTCCACCCCCCTACCAGCACCGAGGGCCCCACCCGGTCGGGGTGACGACCCTCGACCTCGGTTCTGCCGGCCCGGTCTTCGGTGAGCGCCTGGCCACCGTCTACTACCCCGCCGACCCGAGCACCCTGGCCGGCCACCCGAGATTCAGCTACAACGAGGCCTCGACCCTCCCGAAATCCGTGCAGGGCATCCTGCCGGCCCAGTACAACACCTCGACCACCCTGGACGCCTACACCGACGCACCGGCGTCCAAGAAGGGCCCCTACCCGATCGTGCTGTTCAGCCACGGCTACGGGGGCGAGCGCCTCTACTACTCGACGCTGCTCACCGGCATCGCCGCCTGGGGTTTCGTGGTGGTCAGCGCCGACTACCTCGAGCGAGGGCTCGCCGCCCAGGTCCTGGGGTCCAAGTCCAAACCCACCGCCGCCCTGGACTCGTCCATCATGCAGTCCTCGCTCTCCGCCACCGAGCACGCGTCGGCCGAGCCCACCTCGGTCCTCTACGGCGTCGCCGATCCCCGTCACGTGGCCGCCGTCGGCCATTCGGCCGGAGGCGGGACGGCCTTCGACGCACTCGACGGCCCCCGTGTGGCCACCGCCATCGGCTGGGCCCCGGTGGCTCCGGTGGGAAAGCCGTCGGACAAGCCGGTGATGCTGATCGGCGCCGAGGGCGACCAAGTGGTCCCCCCGGCCTCGGTGAAGCGAACCTACGACTCGTTTCCCGGCCCCAAGGCACTGGTCGAGATCTCCGGAGAGGGGCACAACACCTACACCGACATCTGTGTCGGGATCAGATCGGGGGGCGGCCTGATCACCTACGCCATCTCCCATCACCTGGTCACCCCGTCGCTGGCCAGGCTCGGAATCAACGGTTGCCAGAGCTCGGACATCGCCCCCCAGCGCTTCTGGCCGATCGTGCAGTACTACACGGTTCTCCAATTGACCAACCAATTCGGCGGGAAGGGCGGAGCGACCATTCCACCTCCCGCGCCCGGCCAGTTCCCGGGCTTCACCGTCACCATCCACCAGTCGGGCTGAACCGGTCACCCTCGGACGCCGGGTCCGGTTCTCTGCCTAACATGCGGGGCGGGGATTTCCAGCGGACTTTGGGGGAACATGGCAATCGACTTCAGCGGACAACGGGTCCTGGTCACCGGGGCGTCGTCGGGAATCGGGGCCGGGCTGGCCGAGGAATTCGCCCGCCGCGGCGCCGTCGTGGGTATCTGCGCCCGGCGGGAGGACCGGCTCGACGAAGTGCTGAGCCGCTGTCGCGTCCACTCCCCCGATTCGCGTCGATGGGTGTGCGACCTGGCCGATCCGTCCGCCGTCGACGACCTGGCGGCGGCGGCGCTCGATGAGCTCGGGGGCGTCGACGTACTGGTCAACAACGCCGGCATCCCCAAGCGGCGCCACGTGACCCGGCTGGATCCCGCCACGGTCGAATCGGTGATGAACATCAATTTCTTCAGCCCGGTGCGGCTCACCCTGGCCCTGCTGCCCCACATGCTCGAGCGGGGCAGCGGACGGATCGTCAACATCTCGTCGGTGGCGGCCACGCTGAGCTCGCCCGGGGAGTCCTCCTATGACGCGTCGAAGGCGGCGGTCACCGCCTTCAGCGAGTCCATGGCCGTCGATCTGTGGGAGACGGGGATCAAGGTCCTCGTCGTCTACCCGGGGCTGGTCGACACCGAGCTCTTCTCCCTGCCCGATAACGACCCGGTGCTGGCCGCCGATGTGGAGGCGGTTCCGGTGAGTGAACTGGTCGGCGGCGTGTTCGATGCCCTCGACAGCGGTGCCGTGCAGGTCTACGTGCCCGGCTATTTCGGAGATCTGGCCTCCGGAAAGGCAGGAAACGTGGCCGGCTTCCTCTCGGGGACGGCCAAGTACATCGCCGCCCACCAGGTCGCCGACTGATCGCTCGCCCTGAACGGTCCCCCTAATCTGTGTAAGCATCGAGAACGACAAACGGACGGTCAACCGTCCCACGGCCACCGGAGATGTGGCGCCAGTCCTGACGGGAGAGGGCGCCGGCGGCGGTCGTGGGGCTCGATCCAGATGAGGTGAACATGGAAACGGAAGCAGCGATCCTCTGGGGCATCGGTGAGGACTGGAAGGTCGAGACGATTCGGCTCGACCCGCCGAAGACGGACGAGGTCCTGGTCAGAATCGCCGCATCGGGGATGTGCCACAGCGACGAGCACATGAGGACCGGCGACCTCGGGGGCATGTACCCGGTCATCGGAGGCCACGAGGGCGCCGGCGTGGTGGAGGAGGTCGGCCCCGGGGTCGAGGGCCTGAGCCCGGGCGATCACGTGGTCTTCGGATTCGTCCCGGCCTGCGGCAAATGCCCCTCGTGCGCTCGTGGTCACTCGAATCTGTGCGACGTCGGCGCCCAGCTCATGATGGGCGCGCAGGCCGACGGGACCCACCGTCACCACTCGTCGAGCGGCGAGGACCTGGCCACGATGGTGTGCCTCGGCACTTTCGCCAAGCACACCGTGGTCAACCAGGCGTCGTGCGTCAAGATCCTCGACCACTATCCGCTGGACAAGGCGTGCCTGGTCGGTTGCGGAGTCACCACCGGCTGGGGATCGGCGGTCTATGCCGCGGATGTCCAGCCCGGCGACGACGTGGTCGTGATCGGCATCGGCGGCCTCGGGGCCTCGGCCATCCAGGGTGCCCGCCTGGCCGGCGCCGAGCGCATCTTCGCCATCGACCCGGTGCCGTTCAAGCTGGAGATGGCCACGAAGTTCGGGGCCACCCACACCGCCTCGAGCATCGACGAGGCCCTGCCACTGGTCAACGAGGTGACCTGGGGGAAGAACGCAGAAAAGGTCATCTGCACCATGGGCGTCGGTCAGGGCGGCCTGATGGAGACCATCATGCAGCTGGCCGCCAAGCGGGGCCGGGTCGTCGTCACCAACATCCATCCGATGGCGGAGACCGATGTCACCTTGGGGCTCACCTGGCTGACCCTGTTGGAGAAGCAGATCGTCGGGACCATCTTCGGGTCCGCCAACATGCGGTACGACATCCCCCACCTCCTGCGGCTCTACGACCAGGGCCAGCTCGACCTGGACACGATGGTCACCCGTACCTACAAGCTCGAAGAGGTCAACCAGGGATATGCCGACATGCTCGACGGCAAGAACATCCGCGGGGTCATGATCTACGAGTAAACCGGCGCCGACCCCGCCGGTGGGCAAGACTGCCCTCATGGCGTTCGGTCAATCATCGGGTCCACCGGCGTCGGCGCGGCAGGTTCGGGAGTTGTTGGCTCTCCTGCAGGAGGCGGGGCACGTCGACTTCCGTGACGCCCGGGGACCGATGGGTTTCACCCAACGGCAGGCCGGAGGCAGGTTCACCGGTCCCGAGGCGGCCGGGTTCATCGACCGGCTTCAGAACGAGGCCTTCGACGGGACCACGGAGGACGGCGTCCCGGCGACCCGGGTATCCGCCGACGAGCGGCTGCTGGCTCGCATTCCTGCCGAGCAGTTGGCCGTCGAGCTTCGGCGCCGGGGGTGGACGACGCTCGAGTCCTCGTAGGGACCATCCCGGGAGGCGACGACCGGCGCCGCCAGCACCGAATGTGCCCGGAGAACCGTGACCGGCCCGCTACCATGGGGCGGGTTGAGTACGTTCGGGTTCTGCGGCCATTCCGGTGCCCGACCGCTGTGTCCGGTGAGTAGGCGCACGCGGAGCGAGTGCTTCGGTTCGCGGGTCGCCGACCGGCCGGTCGCCCGGCTCTGTCCGAAGCTCGATATGACTCCATCCGCCTCCAAGCAAGGGGTACCCAGATGACTGAGCCACGTACCGTTCTCATCACGGGCGCCACCGACGGTCTGGGGCACGCCCTCGCCCACCGGCTGGCCGCGGACGGTGCCACCGTGATCCTCCACGGTCGAGACCCCTACAAGCTGGACCTGACCGCCGAGAGCATCACCGAGAAGACCGGAGTGGCCCGGCCGTTGGCGCTCATTGCCGATCTGGCCGACCTGGACCAGGTGCGCCGGCTGGCCGACGACGTGCGGACGACGACGGAACGACTCGACGTGCTGGTCAACAACGCCGGAATCGGCGTCGGCGAACCCGAGGGTCGCACCCGCCGGGTCAGCGCCGACGGCTACGAATTGCGGTTCGCGGTGAACTACCTGGCCCCGTTCCTCCTCACCCTCGAGCTGTTGCCACTGCTGGTGCGCTCCGCCCCGGCGCGAGTCGTCAACGTCGCATCCATCCGCCAGGAGCCGCTCGACTTCGACGACTTCATGCTCGAGCGCAACTACAGCGGGGTCCGGGCCTACGAGCAGAGCAAGCTGGCCGAAATCATGTTCGGCTTCGAGCTGGCCGATCGGGTCCCTGCGTCCGAGGTCACCGTCAACAGCCTCCACCCGGCGACCTACATGCCCACCAAGATGGTCCTGCGCGAGGTGGGGGACAGCATCGACAGTCTCGAGGCGGGGGTGGCGGCGACGCTGCGCCTGGTCAGCGACCCGGGCCTCGACGGCACGACCGGCAAGTTCTTCGACCGGACCCGGGAGGCCAAGGCCAACGCCCAGGCCTACGACGAGTCAGCCCGGCTCGAGCTCTGGCGACGGAGCCTGGAGTTGGTCGGTCGTCCCGACCTGGGATGACCGGGGCGGGCCCGACCCGCTCTCCGGCTCGACCCGATGGCGCCGCCGGCCGACCCGGTCGGCGACCGCCACGTGCCGTCACCGCCACCCCGACGCACAACGACGGGGTGGCGGCCACCACGTAGCGGGGATTGCCGAATGTCGTGGCCACCACGACCGTGGCGATGACGACCGGGCCGGCCACCAGGACCAGCGCCAATCGGTCCTTGCGCAGGCGCACGATTCCCGGGACCGCCGCCACCAGCACCAGAACCGACGGCGGCCAGGCCAGCTGCTGCCAACCGATGCTCCGGGTCTGCAGAACGTCCAGCCTCGCCTGTTGCCACGGGTCGAACAGTCCCCACGCCCGCAGGACCCTCGCCCCGACCACCAGTGGAACCCGCCCGGCGTGCGATCGCAGATAGGCGGTCCCCTCGGCCCGGGTGACCTTGTCGTACTCGCCTTCGTCGGAGTTGGCCAGGGCGTCGTGGCCGATACAGGAGTAATCCCAGTATCCGATCAGGGCCCCGTGATAGGTGGTCGGGCAGTTGGCTCCGGCCAAGGTCTTCCCGTCGTTCGACGACAGGAACACGTGGGGGGTGAATGTTTCGTAGTTGCGGACCACCCAGGGAGCGAGGACGGCGCCCACCACCATCACGGCCACCACCGTCTGCAGCGCACGGCGCCCGAGTCTCGCCGTGGGCGCCACGAGGGCCGCGGCCGGCACCAGCAGCAGGGCGGTGAGGAGATCCTCGGAGCGGACCAGTACCAACAATCCGGCGATGAGGCCGACCGCTCCCCACCGCAGGAGGGAGGCACTCTCGCCGGCCCAGGCCGCCGCCAGCAACAGCCCGACGGTCAGCGGAACGGCGATGGTCTCCGACATCACGGAGCCGTCGCTGGCGATCAATACCGGAGAGACGGCCACCAGGCCGGCCGCGATCGAGGCCGACACTGGCCCGTCCGCTGATCCGGCGGGCGAAGAATCCGGTCAGCAGGACGGTCAACCCGCCGCACAGGGCGCCGGCCAGTTGGAACCCGGTTCGGGTGGTGATGCCCAGTTTGAGCAACCCGGCGAGGAAGAGCGGATAGCCGGGCACGAAGTTGGCGGTGGCCTTGTTGAAGCCGGAGAAGACGAAGGCGGGATTGGCGTAGCCGTGACCACTGGCCAGTCCGGCGGCGAGCAGGATGTACCCGGTGGCGTCGAGGCCCAGTTTCAGGTGTTGCCCGATCGTCAGTGTGTAGGCGACGCGGGCGCCGACCGCCACCACGACCAGGAGGCCGAGCACAGGCCCGAAGGGGATCGTCGGGGCGGAGTCTTCCGGCCCGGGGCCAGCACCGGTCAAGCTGCGATCCGCGCCTTCCGGACGGACAGGTCATACGCCCGGTCGATCTCCACGACCTAGCCTCTCCCATCGCCGGGGGCCGATCAACTTCGGTCCGCCCGGGGTTCCTCCGCCCGGGGTTCACCCGAGGTGAAGTCGGCCTACCCCAGCAGCTGCTTGGCGATGACCACCCGCTGGATCTGGTTGGTGCCCTCGTAGATCTGGGTGATCTTGGCGTCCCGCATGAACCGTTCGACCGGGAAGTCCTTGACGTACCCGTAGCCGCCCAGGAGCTGCACGGCGTCGGTGGCCACGGCCATGGCGGTGTCGGACGCGAAGCACTTGGCCATGGCTCCGATCTTGGTCAGCTCACCCTCGGGGTCTCCGGAGTCGATGAGTGAGCAGGCCCGATAGACCATCGTCCGGGCCGCCTCGGTGCGCATGGCCATGTCGGCCAGCATGAAGCGCAGCCCCTGCAGGTCGGCGATCGGCTTCCCGAACGCCCTGCGCTCCTGCATGTAGCCGGCGGCACAGTCGATGGAACCCTGGGCGATGCCCACCGCCTGGGCGCCGATCGTCGGGTCGGCTGCGATCGAGGCGTGTGCATGGCGATGGTGAACCCCATGCCCTCCTCGCCGACCAGGTTGTCGGCCGGGACTCGCACCTGATCGAAGGAGACAGCCGCGGTGGGGCTTCCCCGCAGTCCCATCTTGTCCTCGTGGGGAGCGACCTCCACACCCCAATCCGCCTCGACCACGAAGCAGCTGATCCCCCGACGCCCCGCCGCCGGGTCGGTCACCGCGAAGACCGTGTAGAGGTCCGAGATGCCCGCATTGGTGATCCAGTACTTGGTGCCGGTGAGCAGGTAGTGATCGCCGTCGCGTACCGCCTTGGCCTTCATGGCGGCGACATCGCTCCCGGCGTCGGCCTCCGACAGGCAGTAGCTGCCCTGCACCTCGCCCGAGGCCACCCGGGGCACGTACCTGCGCTTCAGCGCCTCGGTGCCCCAGTTGACCACGGGCAGCATGCTCAGCTTGGAGATCAGGATGGTCAACGAGGTGGAGGCACAGACCCGGGCCAGCTCTTCGGCCATGATCGCCTGGGTCACCATGTCGGCGCCCGCGCCCCCGTACTCGATCGGGATGCCCAGGGCGGGAGCTCGAGCTCGACGCAGGCGTCGAACGACTTCTGTGGATAGGTCGCCTCCCGATCAGCCTCGGCGGCATTGGGCGCGATCCGATCGGCGGCGAACTTGGCGAGGGTGTCTCGAAACTGCCGGTGGGCCTCGTCCAGGCCGAAATTGGGTGAATCCATCCCCACAAGCTACTCAGCGGTGTCGTAGCCCACCCGGCGGCGTCCGGTCGGTCACCGGGCGCATTCTTGGCCAAATTGCGCCGAATTATCGCCTGTAGCCAATAATTCGGTCGAATTTCGGAATTGGAACCAGCTCCCCTCGCCGGTGTCGGAAAAAATGATCCCCTGACAATTACAGGTCGAGCGGGGTAGTATTCGGCGTATCAATTAACACGCATAGTAGCGGAGGCAGTTCTGTGAGTGATAAACCCGAGGGACCAGGCTGGTGGATCGCCAGCGATGGCAAGTGGTATCCGCCCGAGCTGCATCCGTCGTTCAAGGACGGCTCTGGAGCGGGGCCGACCGCCGGCCCGCAGCCCGAGCGACGGCAGTCGGGTCCCCAGTCCCCCCGCCGGGCAACCCGAGCGGCGGCAAGGCCCGGGGCACTCGGTGAAGGCGGCCACCGACGGCCGCCAATTCCCGGATCTCTTCCAGAAGGCCCTCCAGGGGTCGCATCTGGCCGACAACGTCACCGTGAAGTACGACGGCGACGACGAGCGGAACGAGGCCCAACCCCCCAGTCCGTCACGCAGCGGTTCGATGCGGAAGATGACGCCGGGCGGCGGGGATCCCGTGGTGGCCGGGACGGCCGGAGTCACGTTTGCCGCACCGGCCAAGCGAAAGTGGCGGAAAGGCCACTGAGCGGCTGCGGATCAGTCAGGCTCCGGGAGTTTCACCAAGGTCCGCCACCGGCCGAGCCGCTCGGCCACGGCCTCGGGGGTGAGCCTGAGCGCCTCCTCGCACACACTGTCGGCGATGGCCCGCTGGGCCTTGTAGTGATGGGCAACTGACCGGAACAGCGGGATCCGGGCCTCGATCAGATCGTCGGGAGCGCCACCCAGGAATCCCCACAGCGTGAATCCGAAGGACACGTCGTAGACGGCGGGCGCCCGTCCGAACCGAGCGCACCGGCGCATGGCCACCGCCGTGCAACCGGAGATGGCGTCCTCGACGGACTCGGCCTCGGTGAGTTGCAGGCGATCCTCGAACCTCCTGGCCAACTTGAGGGCGAAGCCTTGGTCCGGACCCGGGGCTGCCGAGCTGCAGGCCGGTCGGCTGGGAG
Source organism: uncultured Acidimicrobiaceae bacterium (assembly GCA_963812885.1). Taxonomy (GTDB): domain Bacteria; phylum Actinomycetota; class Acidimicrobiia; order Acidimicrobiales; family RAAP-2; genus Bog-756. Next base: position 336,651 of record CAWEWZ010000011.1, read on the forward strand.
GCGCCCCGGAGCTCCGAGGGGCGCGACTGGGTCCAGATACTGGGTACCTGGAGCCGGTAGGCGGGACGTACCTGGTCGGCTTCGACGATGGGCACGAAACTCGGTTGGGTCACAGTGGAGCTCCTGATCGACGGCGCGGTTGGTTCATTCCACCGCAGGGGAGCCCGCAGCTGCCCCTGCATGCAGCAGACCGTAGACGATGGAGTCGGAGAGGGCCTGCCAGGAGGCGGCGATGATGTTCTCGGAGACCCCGATGGTCGTCCAGGTCCGGTCACCATCCGTGGAGTCGATGAGGACCCTGGTCACCGAACCGGTGCCCTTGGCGGAGTCGAGGACCCTGACCCGGTAGTCGACCAGATGGACTCCGGAGAGAGCGGGATAGTGAGATCCGATGGCCTTCCGGACGGCACCGTCCAGCGCGTTGACCGGACCGTTGCCCTCGGCGGTGGCGACGATCCGCTGGTCGCCCACGATGATCTTCACCGTGGCCTCGGTCGACTGTCCGTCACCGTGGTCGGCGATGACCCGATAGGACTCCAGCTCGAAGAAGGACTGCTCCCAGCCCGTCGAGTTGCGCAGCAGGAGCTCCAGCGATCCGTCCGCCACCTCGAAGTGGTAGCCCTCGTACTCGAGCCGCTTGAGGGAGTCGAGCACCGAGGCCATGGCCTGGGAATCGAGCTCCAGTCCCAACTCCGTCGCCTTCATGGCCAGCGTCGAGCGGCCGGCCATCTCGGACACGACGAACCGGGTGCCGTTGCCGACCAGCTCGGGCGAGATGTGCTCGTAGGCGTCGGACCGCCGGGCGATAGCCGAGGTGTGCAGCCCCGCCTTGTGGGCAAAGACCGAGGCTCCGACAAAGGGTTGCTGCGGGTTCGGTGCGATGTTCACCAGCTCCGAGATGTGATGGGAGACAGGGGTGAGCAGTTCCAGCCGCTCGGACGGGATGGTGCCTACTCCGCAGCTTCAGGCTCAGGTCGGGGATGGCGGCCGAGAGGTCGGTGTTGCCGGCGCGCTCCCCGTAGCCGTTGACACACCCCTGCACATGGGTGGCTCCCTCGCCCACCGCCACCAGCGAGTTGGCCACCGCGCAACCACTGTCGTTGTGGAAGTGCACCCCGACCTGGGATTCGAACCCAGCCACCACATCGGCCACGATGCGCTCGATCTCATAGGGCAGGCTGCCCCCGTTGGTGTCGCAGAGCACCAGGGTCTCCGCCCCGGCCTCCTCGGCGGCGCGGAGGATGCGCTTCGTGAACTCGGGGTTGGCCTTGTACCCGTCGAAGAAGTGCTCGGCATCGAGGAAGACCCTGAGGTCGTTGGAGCGGAGGAACTCGACCGAGTCGGCCACCATGGCCACCGCCTCGTCGAGGGTGGTCCGGAGGGCGTCGACCACGTGCATCTCCGACGACTTGGCGACGATGCACACCGCCTCGGTCTGGGCGTTGACCAGATGGCGGAGCGTCTCGTCGTCTTCCGCCCTCACCGCCGCCCGCCGGGTGGAGCCGAACGCCACCAGCGTCGACCTCGACAGCGAGAGCTCGGTCGGCGCCCGGGCGAAGAACTCTTCGTCCTTCGGATTGGCACCGGGCCACCCGCCCTCGATGAAGGTGACGCCCAGGTGGTCGAGCTGCTCGGCGACGCGCAGCTTGTCGTCCACGGTCAGCGACAGCCCCTCCTGCTGGGAGCCGTCGCGGAGGGTGGTGTCGAAGACATCGACGGCGGACGGGAAGGACGGGCAGATCGAAGTCGTGGCCGCCCCCCCGGCCGCTGCCCCGCGGGCCTCCCTGCCCTCGGCGTGGGCGTGCTGCCCCGGCGTCAGCGGATGGCTGTGCACCAGCCCGTTGCCGTGGGAGTGGGCATGACCGGTCCGAGCCCGACCCCCTGGGAACGAGTCGTCGTTCAGCGTCGGTCCTTCATTCGACATAGTCCAGCCAGTCCTTGTACTGGTCGACTTCCCCGTGGAGCGCGGCGAAGAACGTCTGTTGGAGCTTCTGTGTGATCGGTCCCGGCTTTCCTTCGCCCACCTCCCGATCGTCGACCGACCGGATCGGAACCAGCTCGGCCGCCGTACCGGTCAGGAAGGCCTCGTCCGCGGTGTAGAGGTCGGTGCGGATGATCGGCTCGTAGGACACGGCGTAACCGAGGTCCCGGGCGATCGTCTCGACCGACTGCTGGGTGATGCCCTCGAGCGCCCCCGAGTCGGAGGTCGGTGGGGTGATCAGGCGACCCTTGCGCACGATGAAGATGTTCTCCCCGGTGCACTCGCTGACGTTGCCGTCCGGGGCCAGGAGGATGGCCTCGTCGTAGCCCGCCTTGAGGGCCTCCACCTTGGCCAGCGAGGAGTTCACGTACATCCCGGTGCCCTTGGCCGCGGTCGGGACGGCGTTGGGATCGTGGCGACGCCAGGAACTGATCTTGACCGACACCCCGTTGGCCACGCCCTCGTCTCCGAGGTAGGTACCCCACGGCCAGGCGGCGATGGACACGTTGACCGGACACGGGATCGGGTTCAGTCCCATTTCGCCGTAGCCCAGATAGACGAGGGGCCGGATGTAGCAGCCGCCGTCGAGCCTGTTGACCCGGACCACCGTCCGGGTGGCCTCCATGATCTCCTCCAACGAGTACGGGACCTCGATCATGAAGATCTTGGCTGACACGAGGAGGCGCTCGATGTGCTCACGCAGGCGGAAGACGGCCACCCCCTCGGATGTCGGGTAGGCGCGAATTCCCTCGAAGACGCCCGAGCCGTAGTGCATGGTGTGGGTGAGCACGTGCACCGTGGCGTCGGCCCAGTCCACCAGCTCACCATCCATCCAGATCTTGTCCGTCGGGGTCAGGGGCATGGTTACAGCCTTTCTGCGATGGCGTCGCCGATGGCGGCGGTCGAGAGGGTCGGATCCGGTCCAGAGGCGATGAATTCGGCGACCGCCGACGACACCTTGTGCGCCGCCGAAGATTCGCCGAGGTGGTCGAGCATGAGGGCGGCCGACCGGATGGCCGCCGCCGGATTGGCCTTGCCGGTTCCGGCGATGTCGTGGGCCGCCCCGTGGACCGGTTCGAAGAGCGAGGGTCCCGTGCGGTCGGGGTTCAGGTTCGCCGACGCCGCATAGCCGATACCACCGGCAACGGCCCCGGCCAGGTCGGTGATGATGTCGCCGAAGAGATTGTCGGTCACGATCACGTCGTAGCGGAGGGCGTCCTCGACCAGGTAGATACAGGTGGCATCGACATGGTTGTAGTCGCGGGTGACGGTTGCGAAGTCGTCGGCCACGTCGTCGACGGTGCGCTGCCAGAGGTCGCCGGCAAAGGTGAGGACGTTGGTCTTGTGCACGAGGGTGAGGTGTCGTCGCGGCCGCCTCGAGGCCAGCTCGAAGGCGAACCGGGCGCACCGTTCCACGCCGTGCCGGGTATTGACCGATCCCTGGGTGGCCACCTCGAATGGCGTCCCGCGCCGCAGGAAGCCGCCCTCGCCGGCGTAGGTCCCCTCGGTGTTCTCCCGGATCACCACGAAATCACACTCAGGGGCCAGGGCTCCGGGAACCCCGTTGAACGGACGCATGTTGATGTACAGGTCGAGGTCGAACCGCAGCCGGAGCAGCAGGCCCCGCTCGAGGGCGCCGGACGGGACGGCGGTGGAGCCCACCGGCGGGCCGACCGCTCCGAGGAGGATCGCGTCCTGCTGCCGCAACTCGGCGAGGACCGGGTCGGGGAGGATCTCCCCGGTGCGGACATACCGGTCGGCCCCGAGGTCGTACTCGGTCGTCTCCATCGAGATGCCGGCCGCCTCGACCACCTTGAGCGCCTCGGCCACCACCTCGGGGCCGATCCCGTCCCCACCGATGATGGCCAGCCTGTGCGTCGTCACCGTTCTCAGTTTCCTCTGCTGTCTCGTTCTCGTGCTCTTGTGATCGTTATTCCGGCCGGACCATCCCTGGCCCGAGGTCTACTCCAGCCGGAACCGGGTTCGACGGACCGCCGCCGGGGTCATCGCCGGAGCCGTCCGGCCTCCGTGGGCCCGGCCCCCGGAATCGGTGCGTCCCAGCCCTCCCGCAATTGAAAAACCGCCCACCATGTGGACGGTCGAGAGGCACATACCGGCGGGCATGTGCCTACTCGATAATGATTACCTGGGCCTGGACGTCCAACCGAGTTTCCATAAGGTATCCAGTGTCCCCCGTCCGGAGGGAGGACGTCAACCCCACCCCGTCCCGGGCCGTCCGGGGGATCCGGCCGGATCCGGCCGGGCCATCAGGTGGTCTTGGCGATCAGGACGTGGCACCCGGCCTTGTGGGCCACGCTGTTCGGAACCGAACCCAGGATCCGTCGCTTGCCGCGCATGCCCTTGCTGCCCACGACGATGAGGTCGGCCCCGACCTCGTCGGCCAACCGGACGATCACTTCGGCCGGATTGCCGACGTCGGTGTGGATCTCCACGTCGAGCCCCTCCACCGTCTCGGACAGGCGCTCGAGGAGGCTCTGCGCCGCCTTTCTCAGAAGTGGACCCCCGGAAGCGTCCGAGACGCTTGCCCCTCCCGCGGGGACGGGGACGGTCGCCGCGGAGGAAGAATGCACGCCCACGACCAGGTGCAACTTGGCACTGCTCTGGCGGGCGAGGCGGACGGCCAGGGCGACCGCCTCGGATGCCGTCTCAGAGCCGTCAGTGCCCACGACGATGCTCGAAAACACCAATTTCTTCCCCCAGTGCTCAATGCCCTCGGAAACCGCATGGTAGCGGACAAGGGGTCTCCGCTCCCTTCGAGGCCCGCCATCCGGAGCCGGCACCCGCGGAACGGGTCAGCCGGGAGCCGACCCGGGGAGCGGGGCCGCGACGATCTCCTCCCACGCGATCGAACCCTGGCGGATGCACCGGGTCGCCGGCCCCCGGCACTCGACGACGGTCGAGGGCGTGCCGTCACAGGTTCCGCCATCGAGTATCGACGGCCAGCTCGTCGGCTCCGGCAAACGCCGCCGCCACTTCGCCCGGCCGTGGTCGACGGCGGAGATCCGTGTCGATTGGCACTGGTGACGGCCAGTGGACCGAGCTCGCGGCACAGGCGTCCGACCAGCGGATGATCGGGCCACCTCACGCCGACGGTGGCCTGGGCCGACGGGGGTCCGCCCAGGTCGGCGGCGAATCGGCTCTCCCGGGGGACCACCAGGGTCAGCGGACCGGGCCAGTAGCGGACGGCCAGCAGTTCGGCCGCTCCGTCCAGCGGCCCGGCCACCGTGGCCACCTGCGCCCAGGAGGCGACCAGCACCGGGAGGGGAACGTCCCTCGGCCGCTCCTTGACCGAGAAGAGCCGTGCCACGGCGTCGGGCAGGAACGGCACGACGGCCAGCCCGTAGACGGTGTCGGTGGGCACGGCCACCACCCCACCGCGATGCAGGGCATCGACGGCGGCGGCCCATTCCTCGGTCCCCGACGCTGCCGCCGGCGACGGCATCCGCGGTCACCCCCGGGCCACCAGGGTCCGGACCCTCCCGGTCAGATCTCGCACGGTGGCGACCCGGCCGAAGCCGGCCTTCCGGGCCGCAGCCACCGAGGGGGCCGCCAGGGACGGGGCGATCTCGATGACCAGGGCTCCGGAGGGCCGCAACCAGCGGGGGGCGCCGGCGGCGATCGCCTCGATGGCGGCCATGCCCTCCACTCCCCCCGTCCCGGTCCCCGCCACCAGCGCGTCCCGGGGTTCCCACTCCCGGACCACCGGATCGAGATCGGGAAACTCGGACTCGGCCACGTAGGGGGGATTGGAGACCAGGAGATCGACCCGACCGAGCAGCTCCGGAGGCAACGCGTCGAACCACCATCCCCCGACCAACCGAACCCGACCGGCGGCGGTCGGATCCTTCCGGCCGAGGGCGTCCAGGTTCTCTCGGGCGACCGCCAGCGCGTCGACCGAGGAGTCGGTGGCCCACACCTCGAGGCCGGGGCAGATGGCTCCTCCTTCGGTGGCCAGCGAGAGAGCGATCGCCCCCGAACCCGTCCCGAGGTCGACGCCCACCCGATCCTCGGCCCAGCCCATGCCGTCCAGCTCGCCGAGGGCCACCTCCACCACGTGCTCGGTCTCGGGCCGCGGGATGAGGACCCTCGGATCGACGCGGAGCTCCACCGTCCGGAACGGCCAGGAACCGATCACGTACTGCAGGGGCTCGCCGGCCCTCCTCCGGTCGGCCAGGCCTTGCGCCAGCCCGGTTCCGGCGTGGTCGACGATCCACACCGCCTCTTGCCGCGAGCCCAGCTGCTCGGCGAGCGATGTCACCAGGCGGGCGCGGTCGACGGTCTGGTCCGGCGCTGTCAATCTTCGTCCAGCTGCCGGTAGCGCTTGTCGGCCATGAGGGCATCGGTCAACTCGTCGAGGTCGCCCATCAGGATCCGGTCCAGCTTGTGCAGGGTCAGATTGATCCTGTGGTCGGTGACCCGGTTGTCCTTGTAGTTGTAGGTCCGGATCTTCTCCGATCGCCCGCCGCCCCCGATCTGGTTCCGTCGCTGCTGGGAGAGCTCGGCCGACTGGCGATCCTGCTCCGCCTTCAGCAGGCGCGAGCGCAGGACGATCATGGCTTTGGCCCGATTCTGGATCTGGCTCTTCTCGTCCTGCATGGCGACGACCAGTCCCGTGGGGATGTGGGTGATACGAACCGCCGAATCGGTGGTGTTGACCGACTGGCCACCGGGGCCGGTCGACCGGTAGACGTCGATCTTGAGGTCGCTCGGATCGACGGCGACGTCCACCTCCTTGGCCTCGGGCAGGACGGCGACGGCGGCCGACGACGTGTGGACCCGACCCTTGGATTCGGTCACCGGCACCCGCTGGACCCGGTGGGGTCCACCCTCGTGCTCGAGGCGCTGCCAGGCGTCCTCGCCCTTGACCACGAAGGTGATCTCGTTCAGTCCGTCACGCTCGGACGGGCTGGAGGACAGCACCTCGACGTTCCACCCCCGGGCGGCGGCGTAGCGCGAGTACATCTCGTAGAGGTCCTTGGCGAAGATGTTGGCCTCCTCGCCTCCCTCGGCGCCGCGGATCTCGACGATGACATTCCGGCCGGCATTCGGATCGCGCGGAACCATCAGGAGGCGGAGCTCGTCACCCAGCCGGGAGACGTCCGCCTCGGCCTGGGCCACTTCGGCCTGGGCCAGGTCCCGCTGATCACCGGCGGCGTCGTTGAGCATCTCGCGGGCCGCCTCGAGATCGGACTCGGCGGCCAGGAGCCGGTGCCAGCTTCCCACCACCTCCTCGAGCTCCCGATGCCGACGCGACACGTCTCGCAGGCGCGTCGGATCCGACGACAGGGTCGGATCGTTGAGCTCGGCCAGGACCGCTTCGTACTCCCGCTCGAGCTCCTTCAGGCGGTCATTGAAGCGATCGTGGAACACGGGCCAAGGGTAGCGCCAACCCGACGACGGTCATCCGACCCGGGTGCGTCGCGTCCGAGGACACGGCGGCCTCGGGCCGGTCCGGAACCAGGTCGGGTCAGGATGCGGGCGGTGCCGCAGACTTCTTGCGGGAGCCGGTTTTGGCGTAGCGACGCTGGAAGCGCTCGACCCGGCCACCGGAGTCCACCAGCTTCTGCTTGCCGGTGAAGAAGGGGTGGCACTCGTTGCACAGCTCGAGATGGATTTCGGGCTTGGTCGAGCGGGTGGTGAAGGTATTGCCGCACGAGCAGCGCACCGAGGATTCGACGTAGGTGGGATGGATGTCGGTCTTCATTTGAATCTCCCGTCGTGGCGGAAACAGGTGGGTCGGACGGCACCATGTCGTACGGCATCGCTCCGCGGCGCACCGAGTGTACCGGAGGTAGGCGCCCGTTCGTTCGTCGGGGCGGCCCCCTCTGTCAGGTAGCCGGCCCCTTGGCGATCTCGGCCAGGAACTCGTCGTTGCTCTTGGTGGTGCGGATCTTGTCCATGAGCAGCTCGAGACCGGCTGCCGCGCTGCCTTCGTTGGCCAGGGCGTTGAGCACCCGGCGGAGCTTCCACACCTGCTGGAGCTGCGACCGGTCGAAGAGGAGCTCTTCGTGGCGGGTGGAGCTGGCGTTGACGTCGATCGACGGGTACAGCCTCCGCTCGGCCAGTCGACGATCGAGACGGAGCTCCATGTTGCCGGTCCCCTTGAACTCCTCGAAGATGACTTCGTCCATCTTCGAGCCCGTCTCCACCAGTGCGGTGGCCAGGATGGTCAGCGAACCGCCTTCTTCGATGTTCCTCGCCGCCCCGAAGAACCGCTTGGGGGGATAGAGGGCACCGGAGTCGACGCCACCGGACATGATGCGGCCGGTCGCCGGCTGCGCCAGGTTGTAGGCGCGGGCCAACCGGGTGATCCCATCGAGGATGATGACCACGTCCCGACCTGACTCGACCAGGCGCTTGGCCCGCTCGATGGCCAGCTCGGCCACCGCGGTGTGCTCCTCGGAGGGACGGTCGAAGGTGGAGGCGACGACTTCGCCCTTCACCGAACGGCGCATGTCGGTCACTTCCTCGGGACGCTCGTCCACCAGCAGCACCATCAGGTGCACATCCGGGTTGTTGGCCTCGATCGAATGGGCGATGTGCTTCATCACCGTGGTCTTGCCGGCCTTCGGCGGGGAGACGATCAGTCCACGTTGTCCCTTGCCGATCGGTGACAGGAGGTCGACGATGCGAGCGGTCAGGTTCTCCTTGTCGCCGGGGGTCTCGAGGTGGAGCCGCTCGTCGGGGAACAGCGGGGTCAGGTCCTCGAACCGGGGACGGCTGCGGGCCACCTCGGGGTCGAGGGACGAGACGGTGTCGATCTGCAGGAGGGCCGGATACTTCTCCGTGCTACCGGCGGGACGGCAGAAACCTTCGATGCTGTCACCCTTGCGGAGGGCGAACCGGCGAGCTTGGCTGATCGAAACGTAGACGTCCTTGGTCGACGGTAGATAGCCCTCGCAGCGGAGGAATCCGTAGCCCTCGTCACGCAGGTCGAGGAGGCCACGGACCGGGATGAGCTCGCCCTGGTACTGCTGGTCCTGATTGCCCCCGGCCCCCTGGAGATCGCCTTCGGCTCCCCCGCCCTGGCGGTCACGCCCGCGGCGGCGGCGGTTGCTGCGACGATTCCCCATGTCGTCGTTACCGCCACCCTGGTTGTTGCGGTTGTTGCGGTTCTGGTTGTTCTGGTTGCGGTTCTGGTTGTTCTGGTTGCGGTTCTGATTGTTCTGGTTGCGATTGTTCCCTGGGCCGTTGCCTTGACCGTTGCCGCCCGGTTGATTCCCCTGACGGCCGCCGTCGCCGCCCGGTTGACCAGCGGAGGCGCCTGGTGCGTCGTCCACTCCGGTGGAGCCGCCCGAACTCCCCTGCCGGCCGTTCGTGTGCTCCTGCGTCGGCGGTGTCGCTGACCACGTCGACAAGGTCGTCCTCCAGATCGATCGGGGCCGTCTGCTCGACATCGTCGGCCGGACCGAACGAGTGCACGACCGGCTGCCTGCCCGGCGAGCGTCCCGAGGATTCCTCGCGTGCTCCGTCGGCAGACCCGGCATCAGGGGATGTCTCACCCTCCGATGTCCCGGTCCGGCCATTGGCCGACGCCGAGGATGCGGCGCGACTCGTCGTGCTCCGCCGCCGGCCGCTCGCCGACGGTCCACCCGTGCCGTCTCCGTTGCTCGAGGCGGCGGCGGCGTCGCCGTTGGCTCCGCTCGCCGAACCGGGCGGTCCGCCGTCCGTGGACACCCCGGTGGCTTTGAGAATGCCATCGATCATGTCCGCTTTTTTCGTTCTGGAGTTGGTTTTCACAGACAGTGCCTGGGCGATGGCGTGGAGCTCATCTCGCTCCTTGCCCTCCAACACCGAGCGCTCGAGCTGCTGTTCGGCAGTCATCGGCATCCTCGTTTCGAATGTCCTCGTTGGCAGGTGGATTGACTCCAGCTGCCAGGATTCAGGGGTGGGGATTTGCATGCGTCGAGATCGACTCTCGCCTGCGAACCCCCCCGACGCCGTTCCGGGCTGGCCGCGTCGTGCGAAGCGAACCAGAAAGTCCCGCCCACAAGCCCGAAGGGCACGTTGTGGAAAGCGAAGGTGCACTCATACTACAGGGAGCGGGCCACTCCGGCAACAACACGCCCATGGCCCGAAGCCTCCGGCGCCCGGCGGCGCCATCGGCGCAGCACGGAGCCGCGGTCTGTCGTCGGGCCTACAGCGCCAGTTCGTCGAGGACCGCTCCGAGGTCGGCGTCCACCACCGTGGGTACCGAAATCTGGCTGATGGCGATATCCGGATCCTTCAGTCCATGCCCGGTGAGCACGCACACCACGGTGGCATTGGCGCCGACGCCGTCGGGCAGGCCCGTCTTCAGCAGACCGGCCACCGATGCAGCCGACGCCGGCTCGCAGAACACCGACTCCTCGGCGGCGAGGAACCGGTAGGCGGCCAGGATCTCTTCGTCGGTCACGGCGGCAATGCCGCCACCGGACTCGGAAGCCGCCGACGAGGCTCCGTACCAACTGGCCGGATTCCCGATCCGGATGGCCGTGGCCACCGTCTCGGGATGTTCGATCGGATGACCTTCCACGATGGGCGCCGCTCCGGCGGCCTGGAAGCCGAGCATACGCGGGAGCCGGGTGGATCGGCCCGCTTCCCGGAACTCGAGGTATCCCTTCCAATACGCGGTGATGTTCCCGGCGTTGCCCACCGGGATGCAGTGCACCTCGGGGGCGTCGCCCAGCGCGTCGACGATCTCGAAGGCGCCGGACTTCTGTCCCTCGATCCGGTAGGGATTCACCGAATTGACCACCGTGACCGGTGCGCGCTCTCCGAGCTCGCGCACGATGGCCAGCGACTGGTCGAAATTCCCGCGCACCTGGAGGACCCGGGCCCCGTGGATCAATGCCTGGGCCAGCTTGCCCAGCGCGATGTGGCCCTCGGGGATGAGCACGGCGCAGGTCAGGCCGGCCCGCGCCGCGAAGGCGGCCGCCGATGCCGATGTGTTGCCGGTCGACGCGCACACCACCGCTTTGGCACCCTCCTCGGCGGCCTTGGAGATGGCCACCGTCATGCCGCGGTCCTTGAACGAACCGGTGGGATTGGCCCCCTCCACCTTCAAGACGACCCTGGCCCCGACCCGGGCCGACAGGCGGGGCGCAGGAAGGAGAGGGGTCCCCCCTTCGAGCAGTGTCACGACCGGCGTGGCCTCGGTCACCGGGAGGAACTCGCCGGTACTCCTCGATCACCCCCCGCCAGGACGTCGAGCCGACACCCACCGTCACGAGTCCTCGCCCACGATTCTCATCACGCCGCCGATCCGGCCGACGGTGTCCAACCGGGCCAGGCCGTCGAGCGTCGATCGGACGTCGCCCTCGGTGGCCGAGTGGGTCACGAAGACCAGCCGGGCTTCACCGGCACGGCCCTCCTGCTCCATCGACCTGATCGACACGCGGTTGTCGCCGAAGACCTTGGTCACCGCGGCCAGCACACCGGGTCGGTCGGTCACCTCGAGGCTCACGTAGTACTGGGCTTGCAGCTCGGATTCGGGAAGGAGGCGGGCCGGCATCCGATCGGGCGACGGGGCGGTCGTCCCGGCCAGCAGGTTCCGGGTGGCATCGATGAGGTCACCGACCACCGCGCTCGCCGTGGGGAGACCCCCGGCCCCCAGGCCGTAGAGCATCAGCTCGCCGGCTGCCTCCCCCTCGATGAACACGGCGTTGAAGGCATCGCGCACGCCGGCGAGCGGATGGGTCTTCGGCACCATCGCCGGATGGACCCGCACCGACACCGCGTCGTCGCCGGTGCGCTCCACGATGGCCAAGAGCTTGACCACGTACCCGAACCGATCGGCGAACTCGACATCGACGGTCCGGATGCCGGTGATCCCCTCCCGCATCACTTCCGATCCGGCCACGTCGTAGCCGAAGGCCACACCGGCCAGGATGGCCGCCTTGGCCGCGGCGTCGAAACCCTCCACGTCGGCGGTGGGATCGCGCTCGGCCAGACCCAGCGCCTGGGCCTCGGCCAGGACCTCGTCGTAGTCGGATCCCTGCTCGCTCATCTTGGTCAGGATGTAGTTCGTGGTCCCGTTGACAATGCCCATCACCCGGTGGATCCGCTCGCCGGTCAGTGACTCGCGCAGCGCCCGCACCAGGGGGATGGCGCCGGCCACGGCGGCTTCGTAGAGCAGGTCCACCCCCTTCTCCTTGGCCAGTGTCCGCAGGGCCACACCCTCCGGCGACGCCAGGAGCGCCTTGTTGGCGGTGACGACCGGCTTTCCGGCATCGAGGGCCGCACGCACCAGCGCCCCCGTCGGCTCCAGGCCGCCGATGAGCTCCACCACCACGTCGATCGACGGATCGACCACCAACCCCGCCGGATCGGTGGTGAGCAGTCCCGTCGGAATGTGAGCCGCACGGGGTCTCGAGAGGTCGGTCACCGCGATCCCGGCGACCTCGAGACGGGCACCGCTCTGCACGGCGAGGGCGTCGGCACGGTCCTCGAGCATGCCGATCAGCGCGGACCCGACCGTCCCGCATCCGAGCACGGCGACGCGGACCGCACGGTCGGAGGAGGCCAAGGTCACCCGCTCACGCTACCGCCTGACCGGAGCCGGGAACGCCGGTCAGACGTCCAGACGGATCAGGTCGTCCAAGGTCTCCCGTCGGACGACCACCCGGCTCTCGCCGTCGGCCACGAAGACCACGGGGGGACGCGGGACCTTGTTGTAGTTGGACGCCATCGAGTGCCCGTAGGCACCGGTCACCGGGCGTGGCCAGGATGTCGCCGACCTCCAGATCATCGGGGACGTAGCCCTCGGCCACGACCACATCGCCGGTCTCGCAGTGCTTGCCGACGACACGGACCGGCGCGGGGCGGGCGGCAACCGGTTCCCGGGGCAGGAACGCCTCGTAGCCGCTGCCGTACAGCACCGGGCGCGGGTTGTCGCTCATCCCCCCGTCCACCGATACGTAGGTCCGGTGGCCGGGAACGTGCTTGATGGTGCCCACCCGGTAGAGGGTGACGGCTGCCGCCGCCACGATGGACCGCCCGGGCTCGGCGGTGACCCGGACCGAGTCGGGGATACCCGCCTCCCGGCAGGCCCGGCGCACCGACGCGGCCCACTGGGCCATCGGCGGGGCTTCCTCTCCGTTGACGTAGGGCACCCCGAGGCCCCCGCCGACCACCAGCTCGGGAAGGCCGAGGGGAGCGAAGAACTCGGCCAGCACCTCGATGGCCCGGGCGAAGGGGGCGAGGGCGAAGACCTGGCTGCCGAGATGGGCGTGGATCCCCACGAACTCGACGATCCCGGCGGCGGCGAGCTTCGACAGCCGGTCGACGGCGACCGCGGCCGCACCGGCGGCCAGCCCGAAGCCGAACTTGGAGTCGTCCTGTCCGGTGCGGACGAACTCGTGGGTGTGGACCTCCACCCCGGGGGTGATCCGGGCCAGGACCTTGGGCCGCCCCCGCGGCGGTCCGGTGGGCCGGTCGGCGAGCAGACGCTCGAGGCGATCGATCTCGTCGAAGGAGTCGATCACGATGCGGCCCACACCGGCGTCCAGCGCCGAGGCCAGCTCGACGTCGGACTTGTTGTTCCCGTGCAGCACCAGCCGGGACGCGGGGACGCCGGCCGACAGGGCCACGTGCAGCTCGCCCCCGGTGGACACGTCGAGGCACATGCCCTCCTCGTGAGCCAGCCGGGCCATGGCCAGGCACAAGAAGGCCTTGGTGGCATAGGCCACGCCGTCGCCCCAGGCCTCGACCGCCTGCCGGCAGGTGGCCCGGAGATGGGCCTCGTCGTAGACGAACAACGGCGTCCCGATCTCCTCGGCCAGATCGACGACGTCGACACCGCCGATCAGCAATCGACCGGAGGCCCCGACCTGGGCGGTCATGGGCAGCAGGCTCGACGCGATCGGGTCGGCCGAGCCGCCCGAGGTGATGACCGTCGGATCGTACGGATCGTTCACAGAGCCTCCGGCGCGGACACGCCGAGGAGTCCGAGGCCGATGGTGAGGCCGATCCGGGTGGCCTCGACCAGCCACAGACGGGCCTGAGTCAGGTGCGGGTCGACGTCGTCGGCCAGGATCGGGCAGTCGTGGTAGAAGCCGTGGAAGCAGGTGGCCAGACGACGGACCCAGGCGGTCACCTTGGTCGGTGCTCGATCGACGGCGGCCTCGGCCACCACTTCGGGAAGCTCCTCGAGGCAGCGGATGAGCTCGAGCTCCCGCGGGTGGGTCAGCAGGGACAGGTCCACCTCGGACAGGGGGGCCCGCTCCACCCCGCGCTCGACCGCCTTCCGGCCCACCCCCCCGATCCGGGCACTGACCATCTGTACGTAGAAGACGGGGTTGTCGGTGGACTCCTCCCGCACCTTGGCCAGGTCGAAGGTGCTGGTCTGATCGAGCGACGTCATCAGGCTGAGGATGCGGGTGGCGTCGGGTCCGATATCGGCCACCAGCGTGTCCAGTGCGATGGCGTTGCCGGCCCGCTTGCCCATCTTCACCGCCTCGTCCCCGTCCATCAGCGAGACCATCTGGCCGAGCTTGACCTCGAGACGGTCCGGATCCACGCCCAGGGCCTCGACGCCCGCCTTCAGGCTGGCCACCTGGCCGTGGTGGTCGGCGCCGAACACGTCGATGACCCGGTCGAATCCCCGGACGAGGAATTTGTCGCGGTGGTAGGCCAGGTCGCCGGCCAGGTAGGTGGCGTCGCCGTTCGACTTGCGCAGGACCCGGTCGCGGCTGTCACCGAGCTCGGTGGCCCGGAACCAGGTGGCGCCGTCCTGCTCGAAGACCAGACCCTTGTCGGCCAGGAGGTCGATGGTTTCGTCGACGGCGCCACTCTCCTCGATGGAGGCCTGGCTGTACCACTCGTCGAAGACGATGCCCACCGACGCCAGTGACGCCCGGATGTGCTCGAGGATCCCGGCTGCCGCCCACCGACCGGCAGCCGTCACGTCGTCGGGTCCATCGTAGGTGGCGGCCAGTTCGGTCACGTACTCGCCCTGGTAGCCACCTTCGGGTACCGGCTCCCCGTGGACGCGGGCCAACAGGCTCTCGCCGAGGGTCCTGATCTGCCCCCCGGTGTCGTTCACGTAGTACTCGCGGCTCACCTGGTAGCCCGAGCGGGCCAACACCCGGGCCAGGGAGTCGCCGTAGCTACCCCACCACCCGTTGCCCACATGGATCGGCCCGGTCGGGTTGGCCGAGATGAACTCGACCTGGACCCGCTCGCCGTGACCCACGTCGGGCCGGGCATAGCCGTCCTCCCCCTCGGCCAGGAGCTCGGACAGGGCGTCGTGCAGCCACCCCTCGTCCAGCTTGAAATTGATGAAGCCCGGCCCGGCGATGTCGATGTCGATGACATGGGGCGGGCGGGCGGCGTCGAGCGCCGCCACCAGGGACGTGGCCAGGGCACGGGGGTTGGTCCCGGCCTTCTTGGCCGTGACCAGGGCGATGTTGGTCGACCAGTCGCCGTGCTCCCGGCGGGCCGGGCGCTCGAGGTGCACCGACGCCGGATCGACGTCGATCTCGAGCGCGTCCTTTCGGGCGACGGCGCTCACGGCGCGGCTGACGGCTTCGGCAAGGCGATCTCGGGTCGACATCTACGAGCGAGGATACGTCCTCCCGAGCCACCGGCCATGTGGCCCGAGGTCGGGTCCCCGGTGGTCGCACTACAGTTGGCACTCCGAAGGGGGAGCGTCCGCCGATCCGAGCACGCTCCCCACCGGTCACCCGCCCTCGTAGCTCAGCGGATAGAGCATCGGCCTCCGGAGCCGTGTGCGCAGGTTCGAGTCCTGCCGAGGGCGCTTTGCCGTAGGCGCTCTGCCGAGGGCGCTGTTGCCGAGGGCGCTTGCCGGGGCCGTTGCGGGAGACAGGATGCCGACCGGGACCACGGCGCCGACGACCCAGGATTCGAAGGAGGCCGCATGCTTCGCGTAAGCGTGCACAACTTCACGATTTCGCTCGACGGGTACGGTGCCGGCCCGAATCAGCGACGGGAGGAACCGTCGGCGAAGGAGGGGTGAGCTCCACGAATGGATCTTCCGGACCAGATCCGGGCGGGCCATGCTCGGTCAGGACGACGGGGAGTTATCCAAGCCGCCAGGCACCGCAGGACCCCCGGGGCACAAGGGCGCTTGACGACAATAGTTAGGGGTACCTAAGCTTTTGGCTTATGCGCACCAAAGCAGGGCAGGGGCGTCCGAGGCTGGGGCTGGCCGGGGCGGGCGTTCTCCTCGGCCTGGTTGTACTCGCTTCTGCGTGTAGCTCGAACCCGTCGGGCGGTTCCTCGTCCCAGACCATCACCGTCTACAGCGGCCAACATGAGCAGACCACCAACGCACTGGTGGCGGTCTTCGAGAAGAAGACCGGGATCGCCGTGAAGGTCCGAAACGACGACGAGGACGTGCTGGCCAACCAGATCCTCACCGAAGGTTCGGCATCGCCGGCCGATGTCATCTACACCGAGAATTCCCCGGCCCTCGAGACCCTGCAGGAGAGGGGGCGCCTGTCGCCCGTGGACCCGTCCACCCTGGCGGCGGTTCCGGCGAAGTACAGCTCGCCCCAAGGGAAATGGGTCGGCGTCTCGGCCCGGGTCGGCGTGATGGTCTACAACACCGGTGAGCTCACCCGCGCTGAGCTCCCCACCTCGATCATGGATCTGGCCGATCCCAGATGGAAGGGAAAGATCGGTCTGGCCCAAGGAGAGTCCGACTTCTTTCCCATCGTCGTGTCCATCCAAAAGGCCCAGTGGCACAGAGACGGCGACGAGATGGCTGGCCGCGGTGAAGGCCAACGCGGGGAGCAACATCTTCCCCGACAACGAGACCCTCACGAACGAGGTCAACGAGGGCCACGTGGAGCTCGGGGTGATCAACCACTACTACTGGTACCGCCAGCGGGCCGAGGTCGGTGCCGACGCCATGCATTCGGCCCTCGCCACCTTCGCTCCCCGGGATCCCGGCTTCGTCATCGATGTTTCCGGAGCGGGCATCATCAACACCAGTACCCACAAGAGCGCTGACCAACAGTTTCTGGCCTTCCTGGTCAGCCGTCAGGGTCAGGAGATCCTGGCCCACAGCGACAGCTTCGAGTACCCCCTGGGGTCCGGGGTCACAACCGCTCAGCCTCTCCAGCCCTTCGACACGCTGATGCCGGCGCCGCTGACCATCGCCGAGCTCGGCGACGGATCCACTGCCACCGCCCTGCTCCAACAGGCCGGCCTCGAATAGCGGCGTGGACCGAACGTGGCGCTGACGGCGGTTGCCGAAGCCGGACTCGAGCCCGGCGCGCCGGCTCCGACGCCGGTGGCGGGACGATCCCGGAGCTCGCGCCTCCTGTGGGCGTGCGCCATCCTGGTGGCGCTCCTGCTGGCCCTGCCGCTGGTCTATCTGGTGGTCGAGGCGGCCCAGACCGGGTGGTCGCAGATCGAAGACCTGGTCTTCCGCCAATTCACCCTGACGCTGGTGTGGAACACGGTCAAGCTCGCCGTCACCGTGACGTGCTGCTGCGCGGTGATCGGGACGGCCGCCGCCTGGCTGGTCGAGAAGACCGATCTGCCCGGCCGACACGTCTGGGCCGTCCTGGTGGTGCTGCCCGTGGCCATCCCCGACTTCGTGACCAGCTTCGGCTGGGTGTCCGTCGCCCCCGCGGTGCACGGGTATCTCGGCGCCTCGCTGGTCATGACCCTGGCCCTCTACCCCCTGGCCTACCTGCCGGTGGCGGCCTCCTTCCGCGGGGCCGATCCCGGCCAGGAGGAGGTGGCCCGCTCCCTGGGCCTGTCGCGCTGGGAAGTGTTCTTCCGGGTCACCCTCAACCAAGCGCGGGCCGCGTTGCTCGGTGGATGCGTGCTGGTGTCATTGGCTCTGCTGGCCGAGTACGGGGCCTTCGAGGTCCTCCGCTACCAGACCCTGACAACCGAGATCTTCTTCCAATCACAACGGAGCTACAACATTCCCGTGGCCTCGTCGCTCTCGATGATCCTGGTAGTGCTCAGCCTCGCCGTCCTCGGCGGTGATGTCCTGGCTCGGGGGAAGGGCCGGGTGACCCGGACCACCCGTGGGTTGCGGGCCCGCACTCCCCAACCGTTGGCCCGGGCCACCATTCCGGCGCTCCTCAGCCTGGTCGTCCTGGTCGGCCTGGCCCTCGGGGTCCCGGTGGGCGTCGTCATCTACTGGATGATCCGCGGCGGGAGCACCACGCTGCCGGCCACCACCTCCCTGGCCGGGGCGGCGCTGACCACCGCGGGCTACGCCGCCGCCGCCGGCGTCCTGGCCACGTTGCTGGCGCTGCCGGTCGCCCTGCTGGCGGTACGGCAACCCCGTCGTTCCACCATGGTGCTCGAGCGGGGCACCTTCATCGTCCAGGCCATTCCCGGACTGGTCATCGCCCTGGCCCTGGTCTACTTCTCGATACGCGCCGTCCCGACGCTCTACCAGAGCACCCCCCTGCTCATCGTGGGGTACGCCATCATGTTCTTCCCTCTTGCCCTGGTGGCGGTGCGAACCTCGGTGGCGCAGGCGCCCCTGGCCCTGGAGGACGTGGCCCGTTCCCTCGGGAGGCGACCGGTGGCGGTGTGGTGGCGGGTGGTCCTTCCGCTGGTCGGTCCTGGCCTGGCCGCCGCGTTCTGTCTTGTCTTTCTCTCCGTGGTGACCGAGCTGACCCTCACGTTGGTGATGATCCCCACTGGGGTCCAAACCCTGTCGACGCAGTTCTGGGCCTACACCACCAACCTCTCCTACGCCGCCGCCGCCCCCTACGCCGGCCTGATGATCCTGATCGCCGCGGTGCCGAGCTATATCCTCGGAAGATGGTTCGACCGGCTGCCGTCTCGCGCCGTGATGGAGTGAGCGGACTCGAAGTCGAGGACCTCCACAAGTCGTTCGGCATCCACCCGTCCTGACCGGTGTCGATCTCACCGTGCCCGAAGGTTCACTGACCGCCGTGTTGGGTCCGTCCGGCAGCGGCAAGACCACACTCCTCCGGGTGGTGGCGGGATTCGAACGGGCCGACCGCGGCAGGGTGACCATTCGGGGTCGGAAGGTCGAGGACGCCCGTCATGCGCTCCGTCCCGAGCAACGGGGGATCGGCTACGTCCCGCAGGAGGGTTCGCTCTTCCCCCACCTCACCGTGGCGGCCAACGTGGCCTTCGGGGTCCGGCGGTCGAGGCGGAAGCTGGGCGGGACCACGGATCAGCTGCTGGAGATGGTGGGCCTGTCCGGCATGGGGCACCGGTACCCGCACCAATTCTCCGGGGGACAGCAGCAGCGGGTGGCCCTGGCCCGGGCGCTCGCCATCCGTCCGGCCCTGGTCCTGCTGGATGAGCCCTTCTCCTCGCTCGACACCGGGCTGCGGGCCTCGGTGCGAGGTGACGTGCAGGACGTGCTCCGGGCGGAGGAGACCACAGCCGTCCTGGTCACCCACGACCAGGACGAGGCCCTGTCCATGGCCGATCAGGTCGCGGTCATCCGCAACGGTTCGATCGGCCAGTTCGGCACGCCCCAGGAGCTCTATGACTACCCGGTCGATCCCGACATGGCACGGTTCCTGGGGGATGCCAATCTGGTCAGCGGCACGGTGGACGGGGACACGGTGATCACGCCGTTCGGATCCCTCCGCCGGCGTCGGATTCCCGACGAGCGACCCTTCTCGGGTCCGGTCGTGGCCCTGGTCCGGCCCGAGCAGCTCCGCCTGTCAACGGACATGGGCGGCAATGGACTTCGGGCCACCATCGTCCGGACCCAGTTCCACGGACACGACAAGGTGATCACCGTCGCCGCCCACAATGCCGACGAGACTCCCATCACCATCCGTTCGGACGGTGGCCTACCGATGGACAGCGGCACCGAGGTCGAGGTGACGGCCGATGGATCGGCGGCGACCTGGCCCCGCTCCGAACTCAACTGAACCCGAGGACACCTCAACGGGAGGCGCCGATCCGGCCGCCCTCAGGCGGGGACCAGCTGCCTCGGCCCGGAGGCCTCCCCCGGGCCCACCGGGAGCATCGCCGATGGTCGGGAGCCGCCGGCCGCCGGACGCCAGCCCGGTCCCCGTACGACATAGGAGAGACGGTCGCCCCAACTCGAGGCCCCGGCCACGTCGCGCAGCATGGCGACGTACTCATGGCTGGCGATGACGGCCGGGTTGAACGTCTTGATGTCCTTGGTGAGCCCGTAGACGACCCGCTCACCCTCCGGTTCGAACGTGCCGAACAGCCGGTCCCACAGGATGAGGATGCTCCCATGGTTGCGGTCGAGGTACTGCCGGTTGGACCCGTGGTGGACACGATGGTGGGACGGGGTGTTGAGGACGGCCTCGGGCGGGCCGATGGTCCCGATGGTCTCGGTGTGGATCCAGAACTGGTACAGCAGGTTGACGCCCCTCGCCGTCTCCACCAGGGCCGGCGAAATGCCGAGCAGGCAGAGAGCGCCGTAGGGGATGGAGGTGGCCAGGGCGTCGGCCACCGGCTGGCGGAGCGCTGTCGACAGGTTGTACCGCTCGCTCGAGTGGTGCACGACGTGCATGGCCCACATGTACCGGCTCTCGTGGCTGAACCGATGGTTCCAGTAGTAGATGAAGTCCCAGCCGAGGACGGCGAGCCCCACGGCCACCGGCCCGCTCAACCCGGGGAGGAACCGGTACTTCCACAGACGTTGGGGGGTCAGATGGGACCACCACGTCGTGGTGACGGCCACCCCTCCGGCCACCACCGCGGCCACGCCGCCGATCGAGGCCACCTGGCGGGCCCGCCGGAGCGCAGGGGGTTCGGGACCCGGCTGGTCGCCCTCCAGGCCGATTCCGCCACCCCCGGCCAACCTCGGTCCGGTCTCGGCCGGCCGACCGCACGACCGCGTCGGCCACGGTTGCCGCCGCGGCCGCCCCCACCGCGCCCAGAACCACCAGCTTCCCGAGACGGCCCCGACCGGGAGTGAACGGCCGGAGCAGGCGCGGAAGGACGAAGGGGGCGGCCAGGCTGGCCGTGCCCATGACCAGGCTGGCCACGGTGTCGCGGCGCTCGAAGTCACCGGCCGACGATGCCTCCTCGGGCCGCGGCCCGCCGGCGGAGGACGACGTACTCGACGGCCATGGAGCCGAAGAAGAACGGGATGGCCACCACCGTGAGGTCGGGGGGTGCCGATCTCGCCTTCCGGGCCGATGGACGTCGCACCGCATCCATTGTGACCGGTCCACCGGACACCGTCGAGCGGGCACGTCCCGGGTGTCGGAGCCGTCAGGTCCAGCGGCCGGTGCTCACCAGGCGCACGTACTCGGCCCGGGCGCCGGTCGACCCGACCGGGCGGTACAGCTCCGGCACCGCCTCCTCGGCGCCCTCTCCCGGCGATCCGTTCCCGGCCGCGGCCGGCCGGTGGCGGCCGAAGTAGTGGATGGCCGTGTCCGCGGCCACCGTCCGGGCCAACTGGAGGGCGCTGGCCACGCTCCCGTCCGATGTGGCCGAGACGAACCGGCTGTCGTCATCGTCCTCGCCTCCCCACCGGGCCATGCCCACCGACCGTTCCCTGGACCGCCACCAGCGCCACCAGACCTGGTCGCCGGCCAGGGCCGCGGGTACCGACTCGGGGACGGGAGCACCGAGGACCACCCGTGCCCGCTCCAGTTGCATGGCCGCCACCAGTCCCGCCCGGTACCGGACGGCGCGCCGGACCAACTCGTCCCAGTCGATGACCTCACCGTCCATCATCTGGTCGAGATCCTTGAGCCACACCAGTTGATTGCCTCCGGAGAGCGATCCGTGGAGGCAGAGATACAGGAGACCATCGACCGGGTCGAGCGTGGCCACGTCCAACCCGCCCAACCGGACGGTGCGCCTCCGTTCGACGAGCTCGTCCATCGGCACCGCGAACCGCGACCGGATCGCCGGCGTGACCAGCAGGTGCCAATGGAGGTCGGCGAGCATCCCGTCCGGCAGCAGCATCGGGATCTCGGCTCGCCTCAGCTTCGCCACCATCGGCCAGTTCAGATCGGTGACCCGGCCGCCGGCCCCTTCGATCGCCGTCAGCGCGGCGGGCAGATCGGTGGGCGTCACCACCAGATCGAGGTCCTCGTAGAGGCGCGCCCCGGGGTCGCCGTAGCCGACCTCGACCAGCACCGGTCCCTTGACCACCAGCCAGGGATGGGGGAGCTCGGCGAGCACACCGACCATGGTCTGGAGGTCGACCATGCACCGCCCATGGGAGAGCGTGGCCATCTGGTAGGCGGTCCGCAGCCCGACGAACCGGGGGTCACTGACACCCAGCTCGGACAAGGAGCGGTGGACGACCCCGGGCACGCGGTGGTCGCACGCCCGATCGACCAACCGGTCGGACGGGACCCGGTCGAGCAGGACCAGCGGATCGGCCGTCCGGGCCGCCGGACTCCTGGATGAGCTCGACCAGCACTCGGCCGAGGCGTTCGCTCGACTCCCTGGACGTCCGGGGCGAGCTCACGACAACAGGTCGGCGACGCAGGCGGCGAGGGCATCCAGATCGGAGCCGACCCGGAAGGTCAGGCAGGGCACCGACTCCACCAGCGCGGCCAACATGCTCGAGGTGGGCACGGGTCGCCCGCGGCTCGGTCAGGAGCACGTTGGGCAGGAGCCCGACCAGCGCCTGGGACGGCGCCAGCGGCTCGAATTCCGAGCCCGAACCTGCGGTCACCTGAGGGGCGATCACAACGGCCGGGCGGCAACCATCCAGCGGCGTGATGCCGTACACCTCCTGGGCCCGGAAGCTGTGCTTTTCGCGGCCCGGCGCCAGGGGCGAGCCGGCCAGATGGCCGAGCTCGGGGACCATGGCCACCGTCCGTTCGCTCACATCCACCTCATCGGGGAATCCTGCCACCCAGATCCCGTCGGGGGTCGAGGTGAGGAAGACGGTGTCGTCGGAGAGGAAATCGAAGCCGGCCCGTACCAGGGCCACCGATGTGGTCGACTTGCCGGCGCCGCTCGTCCCCGCGATGAGCACCCCCCGTCCCCGGAGCGCCAGTCCGGCGGCGTGCAGCGGGAAGCGACCGAAGCGCTTGGCCGTCTCGGTCAGGGCCACGGTCAGCAGCGCATGGCTGGCCAGCACCTCGTCACCCGGATCCGAACCGGTGACCGCGATCTGCACGAGGCCGCTGCCGGGGGTGCACAGAAGCCGGGCCCGGTGCTCGTAGTCGACGAAGATCTGGTCCGGCCCCTCGAAGTACTCGATCTGGGCCCCGGGTAGGTCGCAGATCGGTCCGGCCGGCACCCTCGGGACGGCGGATCCAGCTCGGGTCGGCCCCCGGACCACGGACCTCCACGGCCACGTCGGCCGGATGGCTGTCGTCGGCCCCGAGACACCGGAGGCGGGACTCGACGAGGTCGGCCACGGCGGTATCACCACCGGTGACCTCGACGCCCAGGCCGGCGAGCATGAAGACGGTCATCGGCCGACCGGTTGCGGATCCGGTCTCAGTTGGTCACACCGTCCGGCGTCAGGCGGACCACCTCGGTGAATTTCGTGAGGGGATCGACCCGCTCGAGCAACGGTCGCCCGGCCTTGTCCAGCCAGCAGTGGCCGGTGGTCTGTCCCCCGTCCTCGCCGACCCCGAAACACAGCGAGACATCGTCGCCCGCCCGGCGGAGGGCGTAGTACAGGGTCACCCCGCGGGTCAGGCAGCCGGGGCGGACCAGAGGAGGCCCGCGCCGGATGATGGCATCGACCCATGATTCCATCTGGGCTTCGATCCGAGCCGCGTCGGCCGGGTCGAGCGGAGTGGGTGGCCGGCCCGGCTCGAGCCATCGCGCGAGCCTGGGGAGACCGGCGCGCACCAGGTGGGGTGCGGCAACGGCCATGGCCGCCAGTCTGATCAGGAGGAGCGGGGGAGGTCTGCGGCGGGCGACCCGGGTGGCGTCCGGTGGGCTAGGCCTCGACGACAAGACCGGCTCCGGCGAGATGCTCGAGAAGCACGCCGGTATCGTCCAACGCGGTCTCCGGTGGGACGTCGTACTCGGAGCAGATGGTGTCGGCCACCTGGGCCACGGTCCGCGTGCCGTCACACAGGTCCCAGACACGTTTGCCGACATCGTTGAGCGAGAAGTACTCGCCGCTCTCGATGTCGAGGAGCACCGCCTGCTGCTCGACTTCCTGCACCATGACCCGTTCCCGCCGACCGAAGACGCTGGTCGTTACCTACCACCGCAACGTCAACGGTTCGGCTGGACCAAGGTCGTCAAGCGGATCAGCTAGGGCCGTTGAAGTTGCTGAAGTTGTGCTTGGTCAGGTCACGGAGAAGCCCGAGACGCTGCAGTTCTGGCTTCTCGTACGTGCGCTTGTCGTTCATTTCTGCCCCTTTCGTTGGTCCGAGCATCATACCATCGGCCTCAACCGCTACGGCAAGCATTTGGCGACATCGTGCTGCGTTGACCACGCTCCGTCACCATGGGATCGGCGAGTCCGGACTCGCGCAGCGTCACATTGAATCGACCGGTATCCAAGCCGATGTGCGGGTCACCCGTGCCGGGACGGACCTTGGGCACGCCGTGGAAGGCACGCCGCGCCGGACCTCCGAACACGAACAGATCGCCGGACTCGAGCTCGACATCCGACCACGGACGCCCGCGGCTCTCGGCGGTGCCGAAGCGGAACACGCAGGAATCTCCGAGGCTCAGCGAGACGACCGGGGCCGCGCTCGGCTCCTCGCGGTCGGCGTGCATGCCCATCCGGGCACCGGGTCCGTACCAGTTGACGAGGGCGACGTCGGGAACATAGGAGGCCACGGCCTCAGCCGATGTCACCGGTGGCTCCTCCACCGGTCGGTGCGAGCACGCCCCGGTCGACGGCCGCGGCGTCGGCCACGGCACGCCGGCCCAGATCCCCGAGCCAGGCGGGGAAAGCGGGTACAGGCCGGCCGTCGCCGTCGTCCACCGTCCGCGAATACCGGTAGGGGTACCAGTGCCACCCGAGACAGGTGATCCGGACCGACATCGTCCCGCCCCTGGGCATGCGGGGCGCCCGCAGACCGCCGGACTCCTCGGCCCACTGGCGGCAGGACGCCACCAGCGCCCGTTGGCCGTCGGCATCGAGCCACCGGGGCAGGTGGACGGCCCCGGGAGCCACCACCGACGGTGGTGGCGGGATGAGCCGGGTCACCCTCCGGCCTCGGTCACGACACCGGCCGCGGTCACGACACCGGCCTCGGTCACCACACCGCACCCTGGGTTCTCCCCTACCTCCGAGTCCACGCCGAGATCCTGGCACAAGGGGCCACGGCTCAGGGCGGCGGGACCGGGTCCTGCTTGGCCAGCCAGCGCAGCCGGGCCGCCCGGGCGTCCCACGAGTAGACCACCGCGGTGCCGGCCAGGCGGTCGTGGAGCGCGTGTCGGTCCCGGTTGGTGAGGATGCCGACGAACCCGAGCCCGAGGATGAGGAAGCTCAGCGGGAGGGCGAGCGTGCGCAGGACCGCCTCCCGGGCGCCGATCGGCGAGCCGTCGGTCTTGACCACCCGGATCCCGAGGACGGCCATCCCGAGCGTCTTCCCGTTGAGGGTCCACTGATAGGCGAAGTAGACGAACTCCCAGATCACCGCGGCGATCAGCGAGGCGATCTGGTAGTTGCTCAGCTTGAACGACGAACCCGTGACCAGTTGGATGGAGAAGGCCAGCGCGGCGGCCCCCAAGGTGAACAGGCCCCATGAGGCGCCCACGTCGGCAGCGAAGGCCACCAGCCTGCTGACGGCACCGGCGTAGTGGCCCTGTCGGCCCTCGATCGGCGCCGCGGTGGTCGTCTGGGCCATCAGGCGGTGCCCGCGGTGAGCTCGGGACGCGGCTGTGGCCCGACCAGCATGGGGGGACCGAGAGGCAGATCCTGCGGCGATCGGCGCAGGATACGGTTGACCCACCGGGCAAAGAAGTCGTCGAGGCCCACGCCCTGGGCCCGGATCACGTCGAGCACCTGCGAGGCCACCCCGGTGGTCGAGCGGGCGATGATGCTCCCCAACTCGGTCTTCTCCATCAGCGCGTCGATGTCGACCCGCTCGACGATCTGCTCGACGTCCACCCGCTCGATGATCTTCTGGACGTCGACCCGCTCGATCAGTTTCTCCACGTCGACCCGGTCGATGAGCTTGTCCACGTCGACCCGACTGATCAGGGCATCGACGTCGATCCGATCGAGGAGGGCGTCGATGTCGATGGCATCCATGACGATGCTGACCACCCGCTCAGCCACCGCCTGGGCCAACTGCTCGACGCGCCCGGATCCGGGTACGGGACTCATCGGGACGGGGGGGACGACCGGACAGCCATGGGAACAGCCTCCCATCGCACGACGGCCCGGGCTGGGACGGTGGGCGCTCCTGGCGCGCAGGTCAGGAAGACGCGCCCGCCTTCAAGATTTCGAGGGCCCGGTCGGCGTGCAGGTTCATCCGGACCTCGCTCTGGATGACATCGATGACCCGGAGATCGGGGCCGATGATGAACGTGGCCCGCTTGGTCGGCGAGAGAATCTTGACCTTGCGCCGCACGCCGAACTGGGTGGCCACCACTCCATCGGGGTCCGACAGCAACGGGAAGTCGAACGAATGCTTGTCGGAGAACCGCTTCTGCTTCTCCACCTGGTCGGCGCTGATGCCCACCCGCTGGGCGCCGACCGCGTCGAACTCCGCCTTCATGTCCCGGAAGTGACAGCTCTCGGCCGTGCAACCCGGAGTCATCGCCGCCGGATAGAAGAACAGCACCACCGGCCCCGACGCGGCCAGGTCGCTCAGCTTCCGAGGAACGCCGTCCTCGTCGGGCAGCTCGAAGTCCTCCACCACGTCGCCTTTTTCCATGGGGCGAGGCTACTGCCGGCGGACCGGCAAAGCGACCGGTCCCGCGTCGCTCCACTGCGGTGACGGAGCCGGCCGTGGGCGGACCGGACCGGGTCGGCGCGACCCGCCCGTAAGATGCCGGTCACAGCCATGATGCCGATCAGGTTGGCGCCGGCCCACCCGCTCCGCCCGAACCGAGGAGCCGGCCGTGATCCCTGATCGTCGGCAGCTCCGGGGCCCTCGATCCCGACCAGACAGGATTGCCTCTGCATGCCGTACTCGATCGAAGCCGAACAGCTGGAGAAGACATTCACGGGCAAGCTCGAAGTGCGCGCCCTCGACGGCGTGAGCTTCTCCGTCGCCGAAGGCACCGTGTTCGGTCTGCTCGGACCCAACGGCTCCGGGAAGACCACCGCGGTGAGGATTCTGACCACCATCCTCCGGGCCGACGGCGGGCGGGCCCTCGTGCTCGGCCATGACGTGGCCAAAAAGGCCAGCCTGGTCAGGAGCCTGATCGGACTGGCCGGCCAGTACGCCGCCGTGGACGAGAACCTGACCGGCCGCGAGAACCTCGAGATGGTCGGGAACCTCAACCACCTGCGTCGGTCCGCGGTCGGTGGGCGGGCCCAGGAGCTGCTGGTGCAGTTCGATCTGGCCGACGCCGGCGACCGGACCCTCAAGACCTACTCGGGCGGGATGCGCCGGCGCCTCGACCTGGCCGCGGCCCTCGTGGCCCGACCGTCGGTGCTCTTCCTCGACGAACCCACCACCGGTCTCGATCCGCAGAGCCGCAACGACCTGTGGGAGGTGATCGAGCAGTTGGTCGGGGGCGGGACCACCGTCCTGCTCACCACCCAGTACCTCGAGGAGGCGGATCGCCTGGCCGACACCCTCGTGGTCCTCGACCACGGACGGGTCATCGCCGAAGGGACGCCGACTCAGTTGAAGGCCGACCTCGGGGCGACCGTCCTCGAGGTCGGACTGGGCTCCCTCGACGATGCCGCCCGCACCGTCCAACTGCTGGCGGGGCTCGGTCCCCACGTCCCGGCGGTCAACGGCACCGTCGTGGAGGTCACGGTGGACCAGGGTCCCGAAGCGGCCATGGCCAGTCTCCGCTCGCTGGACCAGGCCGGGATCGTCCCGGCCACCTTCACCCTCCGCGAGCCGAGCCTGGACGATGTCTTCCTGGCCCTCACCGGGCGCCGCACCGAGGAGGAAGGCGACACCGAGGGAGACGGGCCCGAGGCCGACGGGCACGGTTGGAGACGCGATGCCACGCGGGTGGCGCCGATTGCCACAGGAGAATTCTCATGACCACCGCCGTCGTCGCCCCGACTGTCGCCGGTGCCCCTCATTCGGACAGGATCGGGAGCCGGGTCCGCTGGGCCGTCTCGGACACGCTGACCGTCACCAAGCGGAACATCCTCAGCTACACCCGCATCCCCGAGGCCCTGTTCTTCTCCACGGTGCAGCCGATCATGTTCGTGCTGCTGTTCCGCTACGTGTTCGGCGGGGCCATCAACGCCCCCGGCACCACCTACGTGAACTACCTGATGCCGGGCATCTTCGTCCAGACCGTGGCCTTCGGCTCGGTGCAGACCAGCATCGGCCTGGCCGAGGACCTCCAAAAGGGCCTCATCGAGCGCTTCCGGGCCCTGCCCATGGCCCGCTCGGCCGTGCTCGCCGGCCGCACCACGGCCGACCTGTGCCGGAACGTCCTCACCGTGATCATCGTCACCATCGTCGGGTTCCTCGTCGGGTTCCGACCCACCACCGGCGTCCTCCCCTACCTGGCCGGCATCCTGATCATCCTCCTGTTCGCCTACGCCCTCTCGTGGGGGTTCGCGGTCATCGGACTATCGGCCCCCAACAGCGAGGTGGCCCAGGTCATCTCGTTCCCCATCCTCTTCCCGCTGACCTTCGCCTCCTCGGCCTTCGTGCCGGTGTCGTCCATGCCCAGCTGGCTGCAGGGGTTCGCCACCTACCAGCCGGTGAGCGTCACGGTCACCGCCTGCCGTGCCCTGATGATCGGAGGGCCCACGGCCACCTGGGTCATCCAGTCCCTGCTGTGGTCGTTCGGACTGCTGATCGTGCTCACCCCGCTCGCCGTCCACCGCTACCGCACCCGGATCTGAGGAGGCCGGCCGACCGGTCGGACCGCCGGGCCACCGGTCAGTGTTCCCCCGGCTCGCCGTCATGGCCCGGGGGAAGCAGAATGGGACCATGGCTCACCCACCTGCCTCCTCGGCCTCACCCGACTCCTTCGGCGCTCGGGGCAACCTGTCCGTCGGCGACACCTCTTATGAGATCTACCGGATCAACGCGCTGGCCGACCGCTACGACGTGGCCAGGCTCCCCTACTCGATCAAGGTGGTACTCGAGAACCTGCTCCGGCACGAGGACGGCGTGGCCGTCCGGCCCGCCGACATCGAGGCGGTGGCCGGCTGGGGCAACCATCCCGAGCGCCACGGGCTCGGCTCCGAGGATGCCGCCGAGATCGCCCTCACCCCCGAGCGGGTCCTCATGCAGGACTTCACCGGCGTGCCCTGCGTGGTCGACCTGGCGGCCATGCGCGATGCGCTCAGCACCCTCGGCGGTGACCCGAGCAGGGTCAACCCGTTGGTCCCGGTCGAACTGGTCATCGACCACTCGGTGATCGCCGAGGCGTCGGGCGAGCCCGGGGCCTTCGACCGGAACGTCGACATCGAGTACCAGCGGAACATCGAGCGCTATCAACTCCTGCGCTGGGCCCAGCAGGCATTCGACGGGTACCGGGTGGTCCCGCCCGGCACCGGCATCTGCCACCAGGTCAACCTCGAGTACCTGTCGAGGGTGGTGTTCGCCACCGACGACGGACGGGCCTACTGCGACACCCTGGTCGGCACCGACTCCCACACCACCATGGTCAACGGGCTCGGAGTGCTGGGCTGGGGGGTGGGCGGCATCGAGGCCGAAGCGGCCATGCTCGGCCAGCCGTTGTCGATGCTCCTCCCACCGGTGGTGGGTTTCCGCCTCACCGGCGAGCAGGCGCCCGGCACCACGGCCACCGATCTGGTCCTGACCATCACCCATCTCCTCCGCCAGCACGGGGTGGTGGGGAAGTTCGTCGAGTTCTACGGTCCCGGCGTGGCCGCCGTGCCGCTGGCCAACCGGGCCACCATCGGCAACATGTCGCCCGAGTACGGCGCCACCTGCGCCATCTTCCCCATCGATGAGGTGACCCTCGACTACCTGCGTTTCACCGGACGCGACGACCGCCACGTGGACCTGGTCGAGGCGTATGCCCGCGAGCAGGGCATGTTCCATCAGGCCGGAGGTGTCGAGCCGGTCTTCTCCGAGACCATCGAGCTCGACCTTTCGACCGTCGTGCCCAGCATCGCCGGGCCCTCGCGTCCCCAGGACCTGGTCACCCTGGCCGGTGCCGGGACCTCGTACCGGACCGCCCTCGGGCGTGACCAACGGTCAGGTGCGGCCACCTTCGGCGACGGATCGACGGGCACCGTGGGGGACGGTGCCGTGGTGGTGGCGGCCATCACCAGTTGCACCAACACCTCCAACCCACAGGTCATGGTGGCCGCCGGTCTGGTGGCCCGGGGCGCCGTCGAACGGGGCCTCGAACCCAAGCCGTGGGTCAAGACCACCCTGGCTCCCGGCTCGAGGGTGGTCATGGACTACCTCGACCGGGCCGGTCTCACCGAGCCCCTGGCCCGGATCGGGTTCGACCTGGTCGGGTTCGGCTGCACGACCTGCATCGGCAACTCCGGCCCGCTGTTGCCCGGCGTGTCCCAGGCCGTCCGCGACAACGATCTCTCGGTGGCGTCGGTCCTCTCGGGGAACCGGAACTTCGAGGGACGGATCCATCCCGACGTCCGGATGAACTACCTGGCCTCCCCGCCGCTGGTGGTGGCCTACGCGCTGGCCGGAACCATGGACATCGACCTCACCACCGATCCGCTGGGGAACGACCCCGACGGGCGGCCGGTCTACCTGGCCGACCTGTGGCCGTCCCCCGAGGAGGTCACCGAGGCCATCCGGACCTCGGTCACCTCGGACATGTTCCGCCAGCGGTATGGCTCGGTGTTCGACGGCGACGAGCGCTGGCAGGGGGTCGAGACGGCCACCGGGGACACCTTCAGCTGGGATCACGACTCCACCTACGTCCTGCGCCCCACCTTCCTGGAGGGCCTGACCATGACGCCCGCCCCGGTCACCGGCGTGACCGGGGCCCGGGTCCTGGCCAAGCTCGGGGACAGCGTCACCACCGACCACATCTCGCCGGCCGGCAACATCAGCCCGTCGACGCCCGCCGGCCGCTACCTGGCCGACCACGGCGTCGAACCCGGCGACTTCAACTCCTACGGGACCCGGCGGGGGAACCACGAGGTGATGGTGCGGGGAACCTTCGCCAATGTGCGGTTGCGCAACCAGCTGGCCCCGGGAACCGAGGGCGGGTTCACCCTCCACCTGCCCGACGCCGAAGAGACCACCATCTACGAGGCCGCGGTGCGCTATGCGGCCGACGGGGTGCCGCTGGTGGTGCTGGCGGGCAAGGAGTACGGGTCCGGCTCCTCACGCGACTGGGCGGCCAAGGGCACCGCCCTCCTCGGGATCCGGGCGGTGATCGCCGAGAGCTACGAGCGAATCCACCGGTCCAACCTGATCGGCATGGGGGTGCTCCCGCTCCAATACGCGGAGGGACAGAGCGCGGCCACCCTGGGACTGACCGGACATGAGGTCTTCGACATCTCCGGTCTCGACCCGCTCAACGACGGGTTGGCGCCGAAGACCGTCGCCGTCGCGGCCGAGGACGGCGACCGTCGGGTGGAGTTCGAGGTCCGGCTGCGTATCGACACACCCATGGAGGCGCAGTACTACCGCAACGGCGGGATCCTGCCCTACATGCTCCGTCAGATGGCCGGCTGAGGGGACGGCCCGGCGCTATCCGGCCAGGGGCAGGACGAACCAGGCGATGACCACGAAGTGCAGCACGGCTCCGACGATGGTGCAGGCGTGGAACACCTCGTGGTACCCGAAGACCCCCGGTACCGGATCCGGGCGCTTGAGGGCATAGACCACAGCACCCGCCGAGTAGGCGAGCCCGCCGGCCAGCAACAGCGCGAATCCGGCGGCGCCGAGGACATGGAGCAGCTGGGGAAGCACGGCCACGGCGGCCCAGCCCACCACCACGTAAGGAAGGGCGACCACCCACTTGGGGGCGTCGAGCCACAGCTGGCGCAGGGCGATGCCCACGATGGCCCCGCCCCACACGATGCCGAGCACCGCGGTGCGGGCCCAGCCGGAGAGGGCGATCCCGGCGATGGCGGTGTAGGACCCGGCGATGGCGATGAAGATGGTCGAATGGTCGGCCCGACGCATCCTCCTCCTCCCCACCGGCCCCCAGGTGTGCCGGTGGAAGAGGGCGCTCACCCCGAACAGCAAGGAGATGGAGACGGCATAGATGGTCAGCGCCAACCGCGAACCGGCGGTCGGCGCGGCCCAGACCAGTGCCGCGCCCGACACCAGGGAGACGAAGAAGGCCACTTCGTGGAAGACGCCGCGGAGCGCGGGCTTGACCGGCTCGCGGCCGTCCCCGGCGCCGGCCGCCGGCAGCCGTGCGCTGGGTGTCCGGCTTCACATCAGCTCCGTGGCCTCGACGGGCCGGCCCCCGTCGGTCGGTGGCCGCCAGCCATCGCCCCACCAACCGGCGCAGGAGGCGGCGGCCCACCGCTTCCACCTGAGCCAGCCGCGGTCCGTCCAACGACACGCCGGGCGGGAGATGGGCCCGCCACGTCTCGGCCAGGGACCGGTCCACCTCGATATGGAACTGCAGGCCGTAGACCACCTCCCCCCAACGGAAGGCCTGATGCGGATAGAGCCGGGAGGCGGCCAGATGAACCGCTCCGGGCGGCAGCGAGAAGGTGTCGCGGTGCCAGTGGACACAGGGGATCGAGTTGTCCCCCAGTCCCCCGTACTCCGGACCGGTCACCGGGTCCGTGCGGCCGGCGGCGGTCAACTCGACCTGTCCGATGCCCACCTCGTCCGCCGGCCCGGTGGTCACCTCGGCACCGAGGACGGCGGCCAGCTGTTGGGCCCCCAGGCAGACGCCGAGCACCGGCCGGCCCGTGTCCACCATCTCGCCGATCAGTTCCCGTTCGGGGCCCAGCCACCGGTACCCATCGCCGTCGTGGACCCCCATGGGGCCGCCCATCACCGCCAGTCCGGCGATCGACCGGTGATCGGGCAGGGCCTCCCCGCGGTCGACCCGGACCACCTGGTACGGGAGGCCGCGCTCGGTCGAGCGCCCCGGCGATGAGGCCCGGTCCCTCGTGGGCGACATGCTGGATGATCGCCCACCGGCGGCCGGCGGCCGCTCCTCCGGCCGGGTGCGGCCGGGTGGAGCCGGACTCGGCGCCGGGCACTACCCGGTCGCCACCACGTGAAAGGCCTCGGCCAGCGCTCCGTCGGGCAGTCCCGCCGCCAACGCGGTGCCCGACATCCAGGTGCGCAGCAGGTTGTCGAGGTGGTCGCCGTCACCGACCTGGCTCCGGTGCGAGCGCAGGGCGGCCAACTTGAGGTCGAAGTAGTCGGTGGTGTCGACCACCCGGTCGGCGCGGTCGGTGGCCATGATCCACATCTCGGGGACGGTATGGGGCTCGAGCCCTTCCTCGACCAGCTCGGGGAAGGCGAACGGGTTGCGCGCATCCGGGTAGACGGCGCAGATGGCCGCTTCACCGGCCGCCATGTGGTCGGGGTGACTGGCGTAGATGCGCGACCAATTGCGCTCGGGCGACTGGGTGACCACCCGGTCCGGGCGGAACCGGCGGATCACCCCGGTGATGGCCCGCCGCAGGTCGAGGTCGGCGGCGAGCCGTCCGTCGGGGAACCCGAGATAGGTCACGTCGGTCACACCGACCACCTTGGCCGCATCCAATTGCTCCTGGCGGCGGATCATGGCCACGTCGGCGCGCCGGATCGACCGGTCCGAGCCGCCGGCGTCGCCATCGGTGACGATGCAGTAGGCGACCTCGATGCCGGCATGGGTCCACACCGCCACCGATCCGGCCGCGCCGAAGTCGACGTCGTCGGGGTGGGCGGTCACCACCAGGATGCGTTCGGTGCCTTCGGTGCCGGCGCCGACCGTCATCGGCGCACGGAAGTGGGTGTCGGACACGGTCTCTCCTCGGTGGTCCTGTCCCGACCGTAGCCCCGGTCGGTCGACCGGCCGGGAGCCTGGGTGGGTCCGGCTCAGTCGTGGCCCGGCTGCCACTCGGCCAGGTTGGCCAGCCTGGGGTCGTTGGAGAAGATCTCGACGATGGGCACCTTGAGCCCGATCCGGGTCTGGATGCGTTCCACCTCGAGGATCTGGTTCCACTGCACCAGGGTGACCACCAGCCCGGCCTCGCCGGCCCGGGCGGTCCGACCCGACCGGTGCAGGTAGGCCTTGTGGTCCTCGGGCGGATCGAAGTGGACGACCACGTCCACCATGTCGATGTCCAGCCCGCGTGCGGCCACATCGGTGGCCACCAGGGCAGGAAGCCGGCCGTCCCCGAAGTCCTTGAGGGTCCGCTCGCGGTTGGTCTGGCGGAGATCGCCATGGATGGCGTCCGCCTTGACGCCCTCCTTCCGGAGTTGCTCGACCAACCGGTCGGCGCCCCGCTTGGTGCGGACGAAGACGAGGGTCTTGTCCGAGTTCCGGCAGATGGCCGCGCACACCTTCACCCGGTCCATCTGGTGCACCTCGAGGAAACGGTGCTCCATGGCATCGACGGTGGTGCTGGGCGAGGCCACCTCGTGCATCACCGGATCGGTCAGGTACCGGCTCACCAGGCGGTCGACGGCGCCGTCGAGGGTGGCCGAGAACAACAGGGTCTGGTGGACCCGCTCCAGACGGCGGAGCACCCACTCCACCTGGGGCATGAACCCCATGTCGGCCATCCGGTCCGCCTCGTCGAGGACCAGGGTCTCGATGTCGGCCACCGAGAGCTCGCCCCGGTCGCCGAGGTCGATCAGCCGGCCGGGCGTGGCGATGATCACGTCGACGCCGCGTCGCAACTTCTTGACCTGCCGCTCGATGTCCGCCCCTCCGTAGACGGCGGCGATGCGCAGGCCCGCCTCCTTGGCCAGTGGCTCGAGGACCTCGCTGACCTGCACGGCCAGCTCACGGGTGGGGACGAGCACCAGGGCGCGGGGATGGCCCGGCTCGGTGGACTTGGCCGCCATGGTCCGCTGGAGCAGGGGCACGCCGAAGGCCAACGTCTTGCCCGATCCGGTCTTGGCCTTGCCGCACACGTCCCTGCCGGCCAGGGCATCGGCCACCGTCATCGACTGGATGGCGAAGGTGTGGGTGATGCCCTGGGCGGCGAGCGCCTTGACCAGGGCCGGATCGACGCCCAGGGAGGCGAAGGTCGGGGCATCGCCGGCGGCGCCCCGGCCGGCGTCGAGCAGTCCGTCGTCGGAATCGAGGACGCGATCCGACGGATCGATAACGGTTGTCATGGGGTTCTGAAGCTCTCTCTCATCTCGGTGACGGCCGGAGCCCGACCGTCGACATCCGTGCCATTCACGAATGCCTGCGGGCCCGCCTCGGGCCATCGTTCCGGCCCGCGTCGACGGGTCGGAGAACGGAGATGAGGAAGACCCCGGTGGAAGGCACTGTGCCCACCACGAACGCCAGTGTACCGCGGAATGCCCGTCGCACCAGGTCAAAGGCGACCGCGGCCGCTCCGATCAGGTGGTGGAGGCCTCCTGGTACACCTCGGACCCCGCCTCCCGGAACTCCGTCGCCTTCTCCTTGAGCCCGATCTCGACGGCGGTGGCCAGGTCCATGCCCTTGGTCTCGGCGTAGTCACGCACGTCCTGGCTGATACGCATGGAGCAGAACTTCGGACCGCACATCGAACAGAAATGGGCGGTCTTGGCCGGCTCGGCCGGAAGGGTCTCGTCGTGGTAGGCCCGGGCCGTGTCCGGATCCATGGCCAGGTTGAACTGATCCTCCCACCGGAACTCGAACCTGGCCTTGGACAGGGCGTCGTCCCACGCCTGGGCGCCCGGGTGCCCCTTGGCCAGGTCGGCGGCGTGGGCGGCGATCTTGTAGGCGATCATCCCCTGCTTGACGTCCTCGAGGTTCGGGAGCCCCAGATGCTCCTTCGGGGTCACGTAGCAGAGCATGGCCGTACCGGCCATGCCGATGACCGCGGCCCCGATGGCCGAGGTGATGTGGTCGTAGCCGGGAGCCACGTCCACGGTCAGCGGCCCGAGCGTGTAGAAGGGAGCCTGGTGGCAGACCTCCTGCTGGAGGGTCACGTTCTCGACGACCTTGTGCAAGGGGACGTGGCCGGGGCCCTCGATCATCACCTGGACGTCGTGACGCCAGGCCACCTCGGTGAGCTGGCCCAGCGTGCGGAGCTCGGCGAACTGCGCTTCGTCGTTGGCATCGGCGATCGATCCGGGCCGCAGACCGTCACCCAGGGAGAAGGCCACGTCGTAGGCGGCCATGATCTCGCAGATCTCCTCGAAGCGGGTGTAGAGGAAGTTCTCGGTGTGGTGGGCCAGGCACCAGGCGGCCATGATCGACCCGCCCCGGCTGACGATCCCGGTGGTCCGCCGGGCGGTCATGGGCACGTACCGGAGCAGCACCCCGGCGTGGATGGTGAAGTAGTCGACGCCCTGTTCGGCCTGCTCGATGAGCGTGTCGCGGTAGAGGTCCCAGGTCAGTTCCTCGGGCGACCCGTCCACCTTCTCGAGGGCCTGGTAGATGGGCACGGTGCCGATGGGCACCGGCGAGTTGCGGATGATCCATTCGCGGGTGGTGTGGATGTCCGGACCGGTCGAGAGGTCCATCACGGTGTCCGCACCCCACCGGGTCGCCCAGGTCAGCTTCTCGACCTCCTCCTCGATGGAGGAGGACACCGCCGAATTGCCGATGTTGGCGTTGACCTTGACCAGGAACTTCGCTCCGATGACCATGGGCTCGGACTCGGGATGGTTGATGTTGGCCGGAAGGATGGCCCGGCCGGCGGCGATCTCCTGGCGGACCACCTCGGCGGCCATGCCTTCCCGGGCGGCCACGAACTCCATCTCCGGGGTGACCTCGCCGGCCCGGGCGTAGTGGAGCTGGGTGACCGGCGCCCCGGTCGAACGCAGGGACCGGCGGCCCGGCGGGGGGACCATCTCCGACCGGGCCTCGGGGCGGCGCACCGCGGCCCGGCCGTCGTCACGCCGGTTGACCGGCCGCCCCTCGTACTCGTCGACGTCACCGCGGCTCTCGATCCACGGGCCGCGCAGCGGCGGCAGCCCCACCGTGGGCACTGAGCCGGGCCCCGAGGTGTCGTAGAGGTGGACCGGCTGATTGGGCTGGTCCCCGTCCCGGCCGGGGGAATCGGACAGGGAGACCTGGGTGAATGGCACCCGGACACCCCGGGGACCATCCACGTA
This sequence comes from uncultured Acidimicrobiaceae bacterium, assembly GCA_963812885.1. Taxonomy (GTDB): domain Bacteria; phylum Actinomycetota; class Acidimicrobiia; order Acidimicrobiales; family RAAP-2; genus Bog-756. Next base: position 373,785 of record CAWEWZ010000011.1, read on the forward strand.
GACCTTGGTGCGCCGCCCGACCGGCCGGTCGGTGGTCAGGGTGACGGTGACGGTGCGGTCGGGGGTGGGCCCGGTCTTCGATTCGGTCATGGCTGGCGTCCCTTCGAAGTCAATCCTGGTCGAGTCTCCCACGCTCCGTCCTCTCCCGCGGGCGTGCGTTTGTGACATCGTGGGCGCCAGCAGCTCTCGGTGCCCCGGTTGACGGCGGCACCCGATCTCCTCTCGCGAAAGGACGCCACACCATGGGAAAGCTCGCCGCCGGGGACAAGGCACCCGCATTCACCTTGCCCGATCAGGACGGCAAACCGGTGTCGCTCAAGGACTTCGCCGGACAGCCGGTCGTCCTCTACTTCTATCCGAGGGACGACACCCCCGGATGCACCAAGGAGGCGTGCCAGTTCAACGACAACCTGCGCGCCTTCGCCCGGGCCAAGGTGCGCGTCCTCGGGGTCTCCGGCGACAGCGCCGAGAAGCACCGCGCCTTCCGGACCAAGTACAAGCTCAAGTTCCCGCTGCTCACCGACGCCGACCATTCCGTGGGCGAGGCCTACGGGGCATGGGGCGAGAAGACCCTCTACGGCAAGAAGTCGGTCGGGGTCATCAGGTCGACCTTCCTCATCGCTCCGGACGGGACCATCGCCCGACCCTGGTACCACGTGAAGGCGGACGGTCACGCGGCGAAGGTTCTGGCCGAGCTCGAGGAGTGATCCCGGCCGGGCACTGAGGCTCAGTGCTGGTGCGCAGGGCACCACCACGAGGTCCGGCCCCCGACCGTCGACCGGACCAACTCGGCGCCGTCGCCCGGGCATCGGCCCCCGGGGTGGCGTTCGTCCATCAGGTCCCCGAGGTGCGAGCCGCCCCGCTCGGAGAGCTCGGCGATGGTCCCGACCAGATGGCGTCGGAGGCGCCGCACCTCGGCGGTGGTCAGGGACCCGGCCGGTCGCAGCGGCGACAGGCCGGACCGCCACAGCGTCTCGTCGGCGAGCAGGTTCCCGATGCCGGCCACCCGTGACTGGTCGAGCAGCCGGGCCTTGAGGGGGGCCTTCGACCCGCGCAATGCCCCGGCCAGGACCGCCGGGGTGATGGTGGCGGCATCGGGCCCGAGGCCGGACACGTCGGGATCGAGGAGGATGCCACCGAGCCGTCTCGGATCGTTGACCACCAGGGACCCACCGTCGGCGAAGCCGAGCGAGAACCGGTCCCACGCCGGGTCGTGACGCCGCGGCGCGTACATGAGCTCGTCGACCCCCGACCTGCCGTCCACCACCAGGGTGCCGGTCATCCCGAACCGGATCCCGAGGGTCGGGGCCCCGTCCACGTCGAGCAGCAGGAGCTTGCCGATGCGCCGGGCCGCCGTCGGTCGGTGACCGTCCAGGGCCAGGCGGACCGTCGGGCCGTCGGCTCCACCCTTGATGAACCAGGGGTCGGGTGTGGTCGACCGAGGCGATGGTCCGCCCGACAGCACGCTCGGCCAACTGCCGGTAGCTCTCGACCTCGGGTAGCTCCGGCACTCAGGCCAGGGTAGCCAACCCGGGACGGCCGGCAGCCGTGCGCGGGCCCCCGGGGTTGCCTCGATAGGGTAAGGCCATGCCCCCCGAAAAGCCGCACTGGGCCGAGCTGTTCACCGAAGTCGTGACGTCGGGCCTGTGCACCGGTTGTGCCGCCTGCATCGTGGCCTGCCCGTACGACGTGCTCTCCTACGACGACACCGGGGGGAGGTACAAGCCCTTCCACATCGATGCCGAAGGCGGCCCGGAAAGCTGCACCCACGGAGTCAAGGGGTGCACGATGTGCACCCGGGCGTGCCCGAGGTTCCGTACCTGGGAGACCGAGATCGACACCCACCTGTTCGGACGGGAGCGGACGGCCGAGGAGGTGGCCGGCGTCTCCACCGACACCCTGCTGGTGCGGGCCACCGACCCGGAGACCCACCAGGCGGGCCAGGACGGCGGCCTGGTCTCGGCCCTGCTCATCTGGGCCCTCGAGCACGATGTGATCGACGCCGCCCTGGTCTCCTCGCTCGAGGGGGACGGCAGCACCTGGAAGGCGGTGCCCACCGCGGCCACCACCCGGGCCGAGGTGCTGGCCGCGGCCGGGTCCCGCTACACCTACTCGGCCAACCCGCTGGCCTACCCGCTGGCCATCGAGGCCGGCGCCGAGCGCATCGCCCTGGTCGGCATGGGCTGCCAGTCCTCGGCGCCGCCGGTCATGCAGGCCCGCAAGGCGGGCAAGATCGCCCGGCGTCTGGCCCTGACCATCGGCCTGATGTGCTCGAAGACGTTCGACGACGCCATCTTCCCCGAGCTCTTCGAGGCCAAATACGGGATCGCCCGGGCCGACATCGCCAAGATGAACATCAAGGGTGTCTTCCAGGTGTGGACCCGTGACGGCGGGTACCACGAGATACCGCTCAAGGAGGCCCACGCCTGGACCCGGGAGGGCTGTACCTCCTGTCCCGATTTCGCGGCCGAGCACGCCGACATCTCGACCGGGGGCATCGGTGCCTTCAACGACTGGACCCTGACCATCGTGCGCACCGAGAAGGGCCGGGACCTGCTCGACCGGATGATCGCCGACGGAGCCCTCGAGACCAGGCCGGGGGACGACGACCCCGGGGCCATCGCCCTGCTCCACAAGCTGGCCCGGGTCAGCCGGCGACGGTGGCCCGAGACGGCGGTCCCCATGCCCCGCCGCCTGCCGGCCAGCAAATGAAAATCTCGTAATAATTTGCCGCTTAGGGGCCGTTCGGCCCTGAACGACCGCTGCACGCCGGGCCTAGGCTGGGACCCAGGAGCCCGGGCTCGGACCGGTGGTCGGGGCACCAAAGTGAAGAGCCCATTGCCTCGGATGGGCCACCGCGGTGGCCCGTCTGCGCCTCTGGGGTCCAGTCTTCGAGCCCTGGAGGGATTTCCGCTTGTTCGCCGCCCTGGGACGGTCCACGGTACGGTTTCGCTGGCTGATCATCGCCGGTTGGATCATCGTCACCGTGGTCCTGACTGTGTCCCTTCCCTCGCTCACCAGCGTCGAGAAGAGCAGCAACACCCAATTCCTTCCGGCCACCGAGCCCAGTGTCCGGGCCCAGGACCTGGCCGCCCCGTTCCACTCGAAGACGCTGAGGACCACGACGTTGGTGGCCGCCACCTCGGGCCGGACGCTGACGGCGGCCGACGACACCGCCATCGACCGGGTCGAGCTGGCCATGCGGTCCATCCCCGGGGTGACCACCGTCCTCGATCAGGGGGCGTCGACCAACGGGAAGGCCCGGCGGGCCCTCATCGAAGTCCAGGTCCCGGCGGCCTCGGCCGAGCGGGACAAGGCCGAGGCCGAGACGGTGGCCGCACTGCGATCGACCTTCGCCACGTCCCAGCCGCCCCCCGACCTGGCCCTGCACCTGACCGGTGGGGTGGCCAACTCGGTCGACCAGCAGAACCAGAACGGCCACATCCAGACCCTCACCGAGCTGCTCTCGATCCTGTTCATCGTGGCCCTGCTGTTCCTCACCTTCCGGGCCCTCCTGGCCCCGCTGGTGGCGCTGCTCCCCTCGGCGGTGGCCCTCTTCGCCGCCGGACCGATCATCGCCGAGTCCACCCACCTCGGCGTGCAGGTCTCCGACCTCACCCCGATCCTCCTCATCGTGGTCCTGCTCGGGGCGGGCACCGACTACGGGCTGTTCCTCATCTTCCGCCTGCGGGAGGAGCTCCGCCGTGGGAAGAGCGTCGACGACGCCGTGTCGTTCTCGCTGTGCAAAGTGGGCGAGTCGATCACCTTCTCCGGGTTCACGGTGATCGGGGCCCTGGCCACGGTGGTCGTGGCCTCGTTCGGGCTCTACACGGGACTCGGGCCCGCGCTGGCCATCGGGATCGCCGTGGCCCTGGCCGCCAACCTGACCCTGTTGCCCGCCCTCCTGGCCGTGCTCGGCCGCAGCGTGTTCTGGCCCCGGATCCCTGAGGTCGGAGCGCACAAAGGCGGCGCCTGGGGCCGCATCGCCGGCAAGGTGGTGGGAAGGCCGGTGCTCACCCTGGCCATCGGGCTGGCCATCTTCGTCGGGCTGGCGGCATCGATGCTCGCCTACTCCCCCAACGGATTCAACGACCAACCGGCCCCGGCCACCTCGGACTCCGGCCGGGGCCAGGCCATCCTGACCGCCGACTTCCCCTCGGCCGAGACCAACCCGACGACCGTGCTGTTCCGACTGGCCGCCCCGGTGTGGAGCGATCCGGCTGTCCTGGCCGAGGCCCAGCACGGCCTGGTCGCGGTCCGGGCGTGTTCAGCGCGGTCACCGGGCCGTTGGATCCCAACGGGGCCATGGTCTCACCGACGGCACTGGCCCAGGCCCACGCCCTGCTGTCGCCCCTGGGCCCGGCCGACGGCCTGCCCCTGAGCCCACCGCCGGGCGTCGAGGTGTCGCCCGCGGCCTACGACGCCTACCTGGTCTCCTCGCAATCCATCAGCCCCGACGGGCGCACCATCCAGTACGAGACCGCGCTCCGGGCCGGGCCCCCGGACGGCACCCAAGCCGCCGCCGCCGTCCCCGCGGTGCGCACCGCGGTCGGCGTGGTGGCCCGGTCCATCGGAGCCACGGCCAGCGGCGTCGGGGGTGACGCCCCGCTGGCCGCCGACGTCGGCAGCATCTCGGGCAACGACCTGAAGCGGATCATCCCCATCGTGATGATCGTCCTGGCCCTGCTGCTGGCCATCGTCCTGCGAAGCCTGGTGGCGCCGCTGTACCTGGTGGTGAGCGTCGGCCTCTCCTACCTGGCCTCCCTGGGCCTGGCCGTGCTGGTCTTCGAGATCATCGGCGGACAGGACGGGATCAATTTCGTCCTTCCCTTCTTCATGTTCATCTTCATCATGGCCCTCGGGCAGGACTACAACATCCTGGTCATGACCCGGATCCGCGAGGAGGCGCACCATGCCCCCATCAGGGTGGCGGTCCGCCGTGCCGTCGAGGCCACCGGCACCACCGTGACCTCGGCCGGCCTCATCCTGGCCGGGACGTTCGGCGTCCTGACCGTCACCGGCAACCTCCAGGTGCAGGAGATCGGCCTGGGCCTGGCCGGCGGGATCCTGCTCGACACCTTCTTCGTCCGCACCCTGCTGGTGCCGTCGGTGGTGGTGCTCCTCGGCCGGTGGAACTGGTGGCCGTCCAAGCTCTCCGACGAGGACCACAGCCACGACCCGGTGACCCCCCGACGACGAGGGGCCTCAGGACGGGTGCGAAGGGGTCGAACCCCTGGTCCGGCCCCTTGCCGGCGTGTCCAACTGAGGCCACCGCGCCCGCCGTCGCCGACCCCGCCGGGGGACCGGACGCCGGGTCGGGCCCGGGTCGGGACAGAGTACGGTGAACGGGCGTGGCCAGCCGAGCGAAAGTCCCCAGCCGACCGACCGTGGTGCTCTTGGTCCGCCATGGGGCGACGCCGACCACGGGCAAGGTGCTCCCCGGCCGGGCCCCGGGCCTCCACCTCTCCGACCAAGGTCGGGCCCAGGCCGAGGCGGTCGGCGAACGCCTGAAGGCCATGGTGGCGGCGGGTCGGCGGCCCCCGGTGGCCGTCTACGCCTCCCCCTTGGAGCGGACCATGGAGACCGCCCGGCCCATCGCCCGGCGTCTCGGGCTCCGGGTGCGGACCGATCGGGGACTGCTCGAGTGCGAGTTCGGCGACTGGACCGGGGCCAAGCTGAGCGTGCTGGCCAAGAAGCCGGAATGGTCGCAGGTCCAGCGGTGCCCGAGCAGCTTCCGCTTTCCCGGAGGGGAGTCCTTCCCCGAGATGCAGGCCCGGATGGCCTCGGCCATCGGCCGCCTCACCCAGCTGCATCCGGGGGAGACGATCGTGGCCGTCTCCCACGCCGACCCGATCAAGGCCGCGGTGTCCACGGCGGCGGGCACGCCGCTGGATCTGTTCCAACGTCTGGTGGTCTCACCATGCTCGGTGTCGGCCCTGGCCTTCAGCGCCGCCGGGCCCCACGTGCTCACCGTCAACTCCACTGCCTCGCTGAACGAACTGGCCATCGCGTGAGCGAGGCCTACGACCTCTCGTCACCCGAGCGGATCACGGTGGGCACGGTGGGCCCGGTGGGCGATCGCCTCTTTCTCCTCCAGTGCCGGCAGGGGCCGGTCCTGCTCACCCTCAAGATCGAGAAGCAACAGGTGGCGGGGGTGGCCGATTACCTGGCCCAGATCGTGCGGGACCGGCCGCGGCCCGGCCACCTGCCCGATGAGCTCCCCCTCGAGGAGCCGGCCGAGCCGGCCTGGGTGGTCGGCACCGTCGGCGTCTCCTACGACGAGGCCGACGATCGGGTCATCATGGTCATCGAGGAACTGGTCGCCGAAGACGAGACGGGCGCCATCGCCCGCCTGTCCATCTCCCGCGAGCAGGCGGCGGCGTTCGCCATCCAGGCCACCAGGCTCGTCGAGTCGGGGCGGCCCCCCTGCCCACTGTGCGGATCGCCACTCGATCCCTCGGGACACGAATGTCCACGGACAAACGGCCACCGTCCTCCGGCGGTGTGACCGGCTGGAGTCCCGGCGGTGCTCATGGACTCGAGAGCGCCACCGAGCTGCTGACCACCAGCGGTCTCACCGTGCTCGGACGCCTGCCATGGAGCTCGAACATGACCTACCTGGTCAGCCTGGACGACAGCGGGGACGAGCCGCTCAACGCCGTGTACAAGCCGGCCGGCGGCGAGCGGTCGCTGTGGGACTTCCCCGACGGTCTCTACCGTCGCGAAGTGGCCGCCTTCACCCTCTCCGAGGCCCTCGGCTGGGGACTCGTACCGCCCACGGTCCTGCGCCCGGACGGCCCCTTCGGTGAGGGCTCGCTCCAGCTCTTCGTCGAGGCCGACTACAACCAGCACTACTTCACCCTCTACGACGAGGGCGGACACGAGGCCCTCCTCCAGGCCATGTGCGCCTTCGACATCGTGGCCAACAACGCCGACCGCAAGAGCGGCCACGTGCTCAAGGGGCCCGACGGGCGGCTGTGGGGGATCGACCACGGGCTCTGCTTCCACCGGCAGCCCAAGCTGCGCACGGTGATCTGGGACTTCGCCGAGGACCTGATTCCCGAAGGCATCCTCGCCGACCTGGAGGGCGTGGCCTCCGAGCTGCCCGACCAGGTGGCGGGACTGCTCTCGGGCCCAGAACGGGACTCCCTCCGCCACCGCGCCCGCTACCTGGTCGAGACCGGCACCTTCCCCGAGCCCCTCGGGGACCGGCCTCCCTACCCGTGGCCGCTGGTGTGAATCCGACGGCGGAGGCCGTCGGCGATGGGGAGGCTGGAACTACCGGCGCGAGCGTTGGTTGCGATGGGGGGGTGGCGGCACCTTGACCGCCTGGGCCAGGAGCGACGCGTAGTACTTGGCCCCGGCCGGATCGAGGTGGACGCCGTCGGGATAGAAGTACTGCGGATAGGCGGCGCTGTCGCCGTACCAGTTGACGACGGTGGCGTTCGGATACGACCCGGCCACCGCGGCGATGGTCTCGTTGACCTGGTCCTGCCACGGCCGCGGGACGCGGGTGTTGACGAGGACGATCCTCCGCAAGGGGCCGAAGGAATTGATCAGATCCTCCAGCTGGGAGACCGTGTAGGGACCGTTGGTGCCGAGCTCGAGAATCAGGCGGTCACCCACCGCTCCCTCGGCCTTGAGTTGGCCCACCGAGGTCTGCACCTGGTAGAGCTGCTGGCCGACCTGGGCGTCGATGGCGATGCCGGGGAGCAGCTGTTCGAGGTACGGGGCGGCATCGACCATCACCGAGTCCCCGATGGCGGTCACGTCGTGGCCGGCCGGCGGCGCGGTGGTGGTGGTCGTGGGTACGGTGCCGCCGCGCGTCTTGGGCATCGTGGTCGAAGGCGTGGTGAGGTGGTGACGGGCGGTCGGGACGATCCTGGTGATCTGCGAGGCGGGGTCGGCGGCGGACGCGGAGACCACCCCGAACAGACCGAGGGCGCAGAGCGCGGCGTTGAACGCCACCCCGATGGCCAGCACCCATCCCCACGGGCGGAGCTGAGGCCGGCTCCAGTTGTGCTGCCTGATCCGTTCCCACTGACGGCCGAGCGCCCCGTGCCGGACCGGCTGTTCGACATAGCGCCACGACAGGGCGGCGATGACCAGGGTGACGGCGGTCTGGATGACGGCCCGCACCACGTTGGGAGGGGCGTTCAGGGGGGTGGTCAGGACGATGACCGGGTAGTGCCAGAGATAGATGGCGTAGGAGCGCTCCCCCACCCACCGCAACGGCTCCCACCCGAGCACGGTCCGCAGCTGCGACCCGGGGTGGACGGTGACGCCGATGACCAGGGCGGTGAGCAGCGCCAGCAGGAACATGCCGCCTTCGTAGGGGAACGACTGGTACTGGCTGGTGCCCCAGTACATGGCGAAGATCCCGAGCAGCGCCGCGCCACCGACCATGTTGAGGAGTCGCCTGGCGTTGGGGGTGACGGCGGCGAAGGGCCGGCTGCGCGGCAACCACAGCGCCAGCGCGGCACCGATCAGCAGCGCGAAGGCGCGGGTGTCGGTGCCGTCGTAGACCCGGGTCGGGTCGGCTTCGGGGGAAGGGGAGTAGAGGACGGCCATCTCCAGGGCCGAGGCGGTGGCGGCGGCCAGGGTGACCAGGATCAGGGCCCGCCTGGTGTGGAGCCATCGGAAACCGGCCAGGATGAGGAGGGGCCACACCAGATAGAACTGCTCCTCGATGGCCAGCGACCACAGGTGCCCGAGGGGCGACGGCGGGCCGAACTTGGCGAAGTAGGAGACGTGGTGGAAGATGTACCACCAGTTGCTCACGTAGAAGATTCCCGCCGGCAGGTCGCTCCGCAGGGCCACCAGTTGGCTCCGGTCGAACAGCGTGGCCCAGCCCACGGTCACGAACAGCATGACGAAGAGGGCGGGCAGGAGCCGTCTCGCCCGACGGATCCAGAAATGCTTCAACCCGATCCCGCGGTGGCGCCCGTACTCGGCCACCAGGAGATCGGTGATCAGGTATCCCGAGAGCACGAAGAAGACCTGCACGCCGAGCAGCCCGCCCGACGCCCACCCGAAGTTGAGGTGGTAGGCGATCACGGCCAGCACGGCTACGGCACGGATCCCGTCCAGCCCCGGCAGGTAGGGGCTGGTTCCCTCGACCGGTCTAGGCACGGTGCGCCCGCGTCGGGCAGACGCCCACCGGGTTCAGTCGTTCGACACGGCTGCCGACCGAGAGGTGGCGCCAGGCCGACGCTCCACCGAGCCTCTCGTTCTGATCAGGACGGCTGCGGCGGCATCGAGCGGTGGGGATCACTTCCCTGAGGGATCGGAGCAAGAGGGGGAATCTTGGCCATCATTATGGCACGCCCCTTTCGACCCCTGGTGGTCGCTCAGAGGCGCCCGATGTCCTCCGCCGGGCCCTGCCGGCCGGGCTCGACCACCCGGTCCCGCCGGTCAGCGGGCCGGTCGACCCGTCAGCCGCGGGCCTTGATCGCCTCGATCAGCTGGGGCAGCACCTTGTGCACGTCGCCCACGATTCCGAGGTCGGCCACCGAGAAGATGGGGGCGTCCTGGTCCTTGTTGATGGCCACGATGTTCTTCGAGTTCTTCATCCCCACGAGGTGCTGGGTGGCGCCGGAGATGCCCGAAGCGATGTAGACGGTGGGCTTCACCGTCTTGCCGGTCTGCCCCACCTGGTGCGAGTAGGGAACCCATCCGGCATCGACGATGGCCCGACTGGCCCCCGCCGCGCCATGGAGCAGGGTGGCCAGTTCCTCGATGAGTGCGTACTGGTCCTTCTCGCCGAGACCCCGGCCACCGGAGACCACCACGTCGGCCTCGTCGAGTTTGGGCCCGGTCCGCTCCTCGACGTGGTGGGCCACGATCTTCGCCGCGCCGGTGGCGCCGGTGTCGGGGGCAGGAGTGGCGACCACCGCGGCCGGTGCCCCGCCGGACGGTTCGGCCGCGAACGACTTGGCCCGGATGACGTAGATGCCCGGGCCGTCGCCGGTGAACCGGGCCGAGACCATCTGGCTGCCCCCGAAGATGGCGTGCTGGGTGATCAGCCCCCCGTCGCCTTCGGTCAGGTCGACGACGTTGGTCAGGACGGGACGGTCGAGCTTGACCGAGAGGCGGCCGGCGATGTCCCGGCCGTCGTAGGTGGCCGGGAAGAGGATGGCGTCGGGACCGCCCCCGGCGGAGACGGCGGCGGCGATGGCGGTGGCCACGGGTGCCCCGGGAAGCGAACCGCCGAGGTCCCCGATGTCGTACACGGTGGTGGCCCCGTACTCCCCGAGCGTGCCGGCCACCGACGCGGTGGTGTCGCCCCAGGCGACGGCCTCCACCGTCCCGGCCAGGGCACGCGCCTGGGTGAGCAATTCGAGCGAGGTGGTGATGGGGGCCCCGTCCGCCACTTCGGCGAGGACCCAGATCTTGTCGACGGACATGTGTGCTTGTTCTCCTACCCGATCCCTACAGGACCTTCAGTTGCTCGAGGAATTCGATGACCCGCTGGTACCCCTCGCCCTCGTCGACGACGATCTCGCCGGCGGCGCGGGCCTCGGCCTCGGCCACCTGGGTGATCTCCTGGCGGGCACCGGCCGCGCCGACCTGGCCGTCGAGTCCGAGATCGGCGACGGTCAGCGTCTCCACCGGCTTCGACTTGGCCGCCATGATCCCCTTGAACGACGGATAGCGGGGCTCGACCACACCGGCCGTCACCGTCACCACCACGGGCAACGGGCTCTCCACTTCGTCGTAGCCGGCCTCGGTCTGGCGCTCCACCTTGACCGAGTCGCCGGTGACCTCGACCTTCTTGGCGAAGGTCACCGAGGGCAGATCCAGCAGTTCGGCGATCTGCACCGGGGTGGTCCCGGTGTAGCCGTCGGTGGACTCGGTGGCGGCCAGGATCAGGTCGGGCCCGACGCGCTTGATGGCCGCGGCCAGCACCTTGGCCGTGCCCAGGGCGTCGGTGCCGGCGAGGGAGTCGTCGCTGACCAGGATGGCCTTGGCCGCCCCCATGGCCAACGCCGTACGCAGGCCTGACGTCTCACCGTTCGGGGCCATCGAGACCAGGGTCACCTCGCCCCCGCCGGCGGCGTCGGCCAGCTGGAGCGCCATCTCCACGCCATAGGAGTCCGAATCGTCAAGAATGAGCTTTCCCTCTCGGACAAGGTTCTTTGTCCCTGCATCCAGGGCCGGTGGTGCGGCCGGATCAGGGATCTGTTTCACACAGACAACGACGTTCATGGGCGTGCATTGTTGTTGAAAACCGCCCCTTCGACCAATCGGGCCGCGATCCCAGGTCAGAACCCCGGGGGGCCGAGGTGTCGGCAACGGGTCGGACAGGGGTCCGATGGACTTCGGCCGCCGGCCCCAGCCCCCCGGATTCGAGGCCTCAGCGGACGCCGCGTGCGCAGTCAGGGCCGGAGCGTGCGCAGTCAGGGCCGGAGCGTGCCGAGAGCCAGGCCCACGTCGTCGGTGATGACGGTGTCCACGCCGGCCCGGCCGGCGGCCTCCAGCGCGGACCGGTCGTTGACCGTCCAGGCGGCGACGGACAGACCGGCACCGTGGGCCTGGTCGATCAGCGACTCCGTCACCAGGTCGATGTGGGGGTGGACGGCGCGGCAGCCGCGGGCGACGGCGGCGGTGACGGCCTCCTGCGGGTCGAACCACGGGGCCAGGAGCAGCCCGGTGGCCAGATCCGGTTGGGCGTCGACCACCGCCTCGAGCGTGTCCGGCCAGAAGGACGAGACCACCACGCTCGATTCCCAGCCGCTGGCCACCACCAGCTCGGCCACCTCACGGGCCACCAGATCGGCGGGATCGAATCCCGGTTCGCCGGGGAGGTTCTTGATCTCGATGTTGAGGGCGAGGCCCCGGCACACGTCGAGGACCTCGGAGAGCAGCGGGACGTAGGACGGGAGATCGACGGCGGCCAGCCCGCTGACCGTGCCGATGCCCTCGACGACCGGATCGTGGTGGACGGCCAGTCCCCCGTCCGAGGTCATCCGGACGTCCAGCTCCACCCCGTCGGCCCCCAGGTCACGGGCCCGGAGGAAGGCGTCGAGGGTGTTCTCGCGGATTCCCACCTCCGGATCGGGGCTCCCCCGGTGGGCCTGAATCGCCGTCGCTGCCATCGTTGCCACGCCCTCCGTGCCGATCCCCGTCCGGCCCATGGAACCGCCTAAAAGGGCATGCGCCAGGCACCAAAACTGCTTGCAACCGTGGGTGCGCCTGATTACTCTAGTGAACGAACCCTGAACGGCCGGTGACATGTTGGCGCCGAGCTATGTGAAACAGATCACAAACGGGAATTTCGGGAACGGGAGCGGAGGAAGCAACGTGGCCCTCATGTGGAACCGCACGGTCGAGTGGGACGACAACGACTGGAGGCAGTTGGCCGCCTGTCGCAGCACCGAGCCCGATCTCTTCTTCCCCATCGGGACGACCGGCCCGGCTATCGACCAGATCGAGGCGGCCAAGCGGGTGTGCAGGGGATGCGACGCCATGGAGCCGTGTCTCGACTTCGCACTGGCCACCAATCAGGAGTCGGGCGTCTGGGGTGGGACCTCGGAAGAAGAGCGCCGCAAGCTGCGGAAGGTCTGGCTGGCCGCCCGCCGCCGGGCCTCCTGAATCTCGCCCGCGCCGTCTGAACCCTTCCCGCCGCTGGGCCACCTGAATCTCGCCCGTCGCCGTCGGGCTGCCCCGGCGTCCTAGAGCCCGGCCCGCAGGACCTCGGTGGCCAGGAGCTCGATGGTCACCACCGTTCCCGACTCCCCCGGCCGGATGTCACCGCGGTTGCGCATGGTGATGGTCCCGTCGAGCTGGCTGCGGACCAGGTCGCGCACGATGGACAGGCCGAGACTCTCGGAGGCGTCGATGTCGAAGCCGGCGGCGAGGCCCGCTCCGTCGTCGATGACCTCGAGGGTCAGGTTGTCGAGATCGTTGGCCAGATGGACCTGGATGTGTCCGACCGGCTGAGCCGGAGCCGGTTTGCCGCCGGACGTCCCTGCCGGATCCTCCCCGTCCTCACCCTCGGAGTCGGGGTCGGGAAAGGCGTGCTCGACCGCGTTCTGCAACAGCTCGGCCAGGACGACGGCCAGCGGCGTGGCCACGTCGGCGGGAACCTCCCCGAGTCCTCCGACGACCTCGAAGGTCACCGGACGTGACTGGACCACCGAGTCCTCGGCCATCCTGATCAGCGAGGTCACGATCTCCTCGAACGGCACCTGGTCGCCCGGGTCGCGGGAGAGGATCTCGTGCACGATGGCGATCGACCGCACCCGGCGCTCCGCCTCGAACAGCGCCACCCTCCCGCCGCCCGGAGGCAGTCGACGCGCCTGGAGCCGCAACAGGGCCGAGATGGTCTGGAGGTTGTTCTTGACCCGGTGGTGCACCTCCCGGATGGCCGCATCCTTGGACAGGAGCAGGCGGTCGAGTCGGCGGACGTCGGTCACGTCCCGCATGAGGACCAGGCAGCCGGTCACCACGTCGTCGGCCACCATGGGGATGCAGTGCAGGAGCACCGTCACGTCGGGACGTCGCTCCACCTCCTCGACCACCGGCAGGGCCGAGGCCAACGCCCATTCGATGGCGGACTCCTCGATACCCAGGTCGGTGAGGCGCCTGCCCTCGACCTGCGAGTACATCCCCATGCGGTGGAGTGCGTTGGTGGCGTTGGGCGAGGCGTAGCGCACCCGGCCCTCCTCGTCGACCAGCACGACCCCGTCACCCACCCTCGGGGCCTCCTCGGTGGCCACCTCCTCGCTCGGGAACGGGAAGGTCGACTCGGCCAGCATGATGGCGAAGCGTTCGAACAGATCCCGGTAGGTGCGCTCGAGGTGGCCCGGGCGCCGTCCGGCGCCGGCCGACAGTCGGACCAGCACGGCCACGATGGTCCCCTGGCAGCGGACCGGGATGCAGTGGATCCGCACCGGCTCGTCGTCGGGCTCGAGCACGAGCTCACCCCTGGTCACCTCCCCCGACTCGATGGCCAGGACGGCCTCGGGCCACTGACCGGTCCAGGCCGTCTCCCCGACCAGGTCGTGCTGGACGACGGTGGCGCTGTTGGAGGGTCGCATCTGGCCGAGGACGACCAGCTCCATCTTCTCCTCGTCGTGGGTCCGGGCCTCGGGCGCCACCGGGGCCAGCAGGACGAGGTCCGAGAAGGACAGATCGGCCAGGATCCCCCAGGTCCCGAGCAGGCGCTGGAGGTGGCCCAGCTGCACGTCGTCCAGGTCGGTGCGTTCGAAGGCCAGTTCGGCGGGGGTGGCCATCGGTCAGCCCTCGTCCAGCCCCGCCACGGGGACGTCGTAGGGGCGTCGGCTCCGGAACCCCTGCAACCGGTCGACCCCGGCCCCGAGGAGGAGGTCCCGCAGGTCCCCGGCCCGATCGGCCACGTCGGGCAGGGCGTGGGCGTCCGACGCCGTGGTCAGGGGAACGCCCCGCTCCACGAACCGCTTGAGCAGCGGCGGCGCCGGGTACTCCTCACCCACCGGCTTCCTCCAGCCCGCCGAGGACAGCTCCGCCGCCATCCCCGACCGCACCGCCGCCTCGGTGATCCGGTCGTAGAACTCGTCGGGCACCTCGGGCACCAGCCCGGCGATCTTGACCAGGTCAGGATGGGCGAAGACATCGCAGACCCCGGACTCCCCCAGTTCCTCCATGGCCCGGGTGTACTCGTCCCACACGGCGTCGATGTCGCGGACCTCCCACTCGGCCATGACCACCGGGTCGTTCAGGACGTCGAACCGCCAGGCCCCCAGCCAGTGCACCGACCCGAGCAGGACGTCGAAGGGGTAGCCGGCCAGCAGCCCGGCCACCTGGTCCATCCGGTCCTGGTAGAAGTCGACCTCGAGTCCGAGCACGACCGGGAGCCCTTCGGCCTTCACCGCCTCGACCACCTCCACATAGGCGTCGAGGTCCACCCGGGCGTGGTGGTCCCAGTACGCGGCCATGCCCGGCCGCAGGTCGTCGCCGGGGAGGTCGTCCCAGAACCCGCCGAGCAGGTCCTTGGCCTGGGTGAACCGGAAGAGATGCTCGGTGACGGCGATCTCGGAGACCCCGGCCTTCGCCGCGTGGTCGCAGTACGCCGCCACCTGTTCGACGGTGGTCTCGGCGTCGCTCTGGGAATGGGGCCAGAGATGGAGGTGGTAGTCCAGCACGGACGGGACCGCCGCGTTACCCGGCCGGCCGGATGAGGGTGACCCCGTCCCGGACGGTGGTCTGGACCACCACCACCCTCGGGTCGACGGCCAGGGCATCGTTGAACCGGCGGAGGGCGACGGTGTCCTCACTGCGGTCGGCGGGGTCGAGGATCCGTCCGCTCCACAGTGTGTTGTCGGCCGCGATCAGGCCCCGGGGGGACAGCTTGGGCA
The DNA here is from genome assembly GCA_963812885.1 of uncultured Acidimicrobiaceae bacterium. Taxonomy (GTDB): domain Bacteria; phylum Actinomycetota; class Acidimicrobiia; order Acidimicrobiales; family RAAP-2; genus Bog-756. The sequence continues at coordinate 389,123 of CAWEWZ010000011.1, forward strand.
GCACCGCCTCGAAGTAGTCGGGATAGGCCGCCTTGTCGGCGTCGATGAAGACCAGGTCGAACGGGCCGTCCAGGGTGGCGATGGTTTCGATGGCCGGCCCGACCACCACGTCGATGCTGTCGGCATAGGGGCTGGCGGCGATGTGGCGACGCGCGAATTCGGCGTGGACGGGAGAGATCTCGCAGCTGGTGATGCGCCCGCCCGGCGCCAGTCCGGCGGCCATCGACAGGGCCGAATACCCGCCGAACGTCCCGATCTCGAGAACCGAGCGGGCCCCGAGGGCGAAGGTGAGCATCTCGAGGTACCGGCCCTCGAGCCGGCCGACCATCATCCCCGGGAACTCCAGCGTGGCCGTCAGGTCGGCGGCCAACGCCTCGAGGAACTCCGGAGGCGCGGTGGTGTGCTCGGTGGCGTACCGCTCGAGCTCGGGGTCAACGATGTCGGTCATGGTTGCATCGTAAGGCAGGCGGGGTCACTCCCAGATCTGTTCGCCGAGCCGAACCAGGCCGGCCAGGTCGTACAGATCGGTGTCGAAGAACGGCACGGTGGCCAGGACGTCGGGGATCACCGAGAGCAGGGCCCGCTCCTCCATCTCCCGGAGGGCGACCACCTGGAAGTTGAGATAGCTGTCGGCCACCTCGGTGAGCACCCGGGCGATCTGATCGGTGTCGCCGAGGCTCGCATCGACGGCGGCCAGCCCCGGGGAGAGGTCGTCGGCCAGGGTGTGGGCCCCTTCCTTGATGGTGGCGGCGAGGGCGGCACCGTCGGAGCCCCGGAGGTAGAGCGGGAGCACCTTGTTCAGCACGATGGCCCCGAGGTGGAGGTGGCGGGAGGTGAGTTGGTCGGCGAAGTACTCCGCCTCGCGGAGCGGGCACCGCCTCGAGCGTCGAGACGACGATGAAGGTAGTCCGGCGGTCGGCCAGCAGCCGGCCCACCGATTCGGACCGTTCGACGAACCCGTTGTGCATGGTCTGGAAGAGCACGAAGAACTCGGAGATGTCGGCGAGGAATTCCGTTCCCGAGGATCCGGTCGGCGATCTGGTAGAAGGGCTTGGTGGCCACGTTGACCAAGCGCGACCGGTAGGGGACGATCAGCCAACGGAGCAGTCGCGACGAGAAGAAGTCAGCCATCCGTTGCGGGGCGTCGAGGAAGTCGAGGGCGTTCCTGGTCGGCGGGGTGTCGACCACGATGAGGTCGTAGTCGCTCTCGGAATGGATCTCGTAGAGGCGCTCCATGGCGATGTAGTCGTGGCTCTGGACGAACCGGCCGGCGATGTTCTGGTAGAGCGGGTTGGCCAGGATCTCGTCCCGGGTCTGCTTGTCCGGCGCGTGCCGTTTGATCAGCGCGTCCCACGACTCCCTGGTGTCGAGCATGGCCGCCCACAGCTGTCCCCGAGGCTTGATCCCCGCGGCCCGGAAGGCCTCGTCGGGGACCCGGTGCTCGGTATTGCCGATGCCGTCGAGGCCCAGTGCGTCGGCCAGTCGTTTGGCCGGGTCGACGGTGAGGACGAGCACCTTGCTGCCGTGGCGCAGGGCGGCCATGACCGCGGCGGCGGCGGCGGTGGTCGTCTTGCCCACCCCTCCCGGGCCGCAGGCGATGACGATCTCCTTGGCGGCCAGCAGCCCGTCGATCGAACTGGCCGTCCCCGGCGGGGTCTTCGATCCCTTCCTCCGGTCCCCCCGTTCGGTCCGGGCCGCCGCCATCAGTAGCCGAGCTCCTCGCCGAGCGACGCCGCCACCTGACGGGTGGTCCGGAGTCCGTGGGAACGGGTGAACAGGTAGGGCAGATAGAGCATGGGCACCGATTCGTCGATGCTGCGACGGAGCCGGTCGAGATGGGTCGATCGGGTGCGCCGCATGGTCACGGCCAGGCGGGCCGCCTCGAGCAGCGGTTCGGCGTCCCCGCCCACCAGCTCGTTCAACTGCGCCGAAGGGCCCGGCGACGCCAAGGCGTCGAACACCTCCTCTTCCTGGCGGCCGAAGAGCTCGGGGAGGACCCGGTTGACCACCACCGCCGACAGCTTCACCGTGGTCTCGTTCTTCACCCGCTCGGCCAGCTCGATGGTCTCGCTCACCGGCATCTCCTCGGGCGTGCACACGGCGACCAGGCCGGTGGTCAGCGGATCCGAGAGGATGTCGAGCAGCCAGTCGGTTTGGGAGCGGATGCTTCCCACCTTGACCAGGTTGTTGATGGCCTGGGGGGCGGCCAGCAGACCGATGATGTGGCCGGAGGCCGGTGCGTCCACCACCACCAGGTCGTAGTTGCGCTCGCGCACCTCGTAGACGGGCTTGCCCACGGTGAGGATCTCGCGCACCCCGGGCGCCGCCGTGGCCACGAAGTCGAAGGCCTTGGCCAGCGGCCCGATGCGGCCGACGACCGGGATGCGCAACTGCAGCTTGAGGTACTCGCGCAGCGACGCCTCGGTGTCCATCGTCATGGCGAACAGGCCGGGCAGGATCTCCTTCTCGTTGAACCCGGTGGGCGGGGCCTCGTAGAAGCCGGCCACGTCGCCCTTGGCATCCACCTCGCAGATGAGGACCCGCTTCCCGCGCTGGGAGGCCAACAGGGCCAGGGCCGAGGCCACCGTGGTCTTGCCGACGCCACCCTTGCCGGTCACGAAGACCAGCTTGAGATCGAGGAGCGAGTTCATCCGACCCGGGGAGGCGGCCCGGCGTTCAGAGCCCCGACCTGGTGGGAGGCGGGGCGCAAGGAATCAGGAGATCCCGAAGCCGACCCGGCGATCGGAGCTCGGCGGGTCCAGCTCGACATAGGCCACCTTGGCCACGGGCACGCCCACCTGGCGGCCCTTCCGGTCGGTCAGCCAGAGGATGGTCCCGTCCTCGGCCAGTGCGGCCTCGATGTCGGCCAGGACCTTGTCGCGGTCGGCGTCGTCGGGCAACTCGATGTCGAGCTCCTTCATCGACTGCACGATTCCGATACGCACGTCCACCTGGCACGCTCCTCTCGACGGGGCTCCGGCAGGCTGCCGGCTGCCGGGTGACATCGACGATACAAGGTCCGAGGCGCCCGACGGTCACAGCCATGGTGCACACTGATCAGTGTGGAATCAGGGAGCGTCAGCCACCCGACCGGGGCCGGGTCGGGGGACAGAGCAGATGAGAACGACCGCAACCGTCGCTGGGCCTCGACCATGGCCGGCCACGGCGGTGCCGCCGGTGTCACCTTCGCCCACGCCGACAGCCACGCCGGAAGCGGATGCACGGATCCCGACCCGGGGCTCGAGCGCCCGTCCCGCGAGGCCATCGAGGCCGACGGGCTCGCCCCCGGGGCGACCAGGGCGGTCGGTGCCGGCGACCGGGTCGTTCCCGAGGACCCCGATCGGTGGCGGACCTGCTTCGAGCGGGACCGCGACCGCATCCTCCACGCCCCGGCCTTTCGCCGGCTGGCCGGCAAGACCCAGGTATTCGTCTTCCCCGACGACCATCAGCGCACCCGGCTGACCCACGCCCTCGAGGTGGCCCAGGTGGCCACCTCCATCGCCCGGGCCGCCCGCCTCAACGTGGCCCTGACCGAGGCCATCGCCCTGGGTCATGACTGCGGCCACGGGCCCGGAGGACATGCCAGCGAGGACGCCCTCTCCCCCTACCTCGACGGCGGGTTCGACCACGCGCCATGGGGGGCCGACGTGTCGCTGGCCCATCTCAACCTGTGCCGCCAGACGCTCGACGGTATCCGCAACCACTCGTGGTCGAGGCCGGCACCGTCCACCCCCGAGGGCGAGGTCGTGAGCTGGGCGGACCGGATCGCCTACGTCTGCCACGATTTCGAGGACGCGGTCAGGAGCGGGATCGTGACCCCGGCGGCCCTTCCCCCGCTGGTGCGGGAGCGGTGCGGCGATCGACGCAGCCAGCAGCTGGGTACCTTCATCGACGCCCTGGTGTCGTCGATCCTGACCACCGGACGCATCGGGATGGCCGACGAGCAGGCCGAGGCGCTGGCCGCCTTCCGGGCCAGCAACTACGAGCACATCTACCTGCGGCCCAGTTCGGTGGCCCAGGGCCGGTCGGTGGTCTCGGTCCTGCGAGCCCTGGTCGACTACTTCGGGGACCGGCCCAACCTCATCCCCGACGGCGGCGCGGTCAACGCCGACCTCACCGGCGGCGAACCGGCCGCCGTCCGCGCCGCGGTGGCCTACGTCGCCGGGATGACCGACCGGTTCGCCTTCAGCCAGGCCGTCGCCCTCCTGGGCTGGGATCCCGAAAAGCTGCCGGCTGGGATCGGGGTCACCAATCGGTTCTGACTCTGCGTCGGGTTGATCCTGACGCTGGGTCGGTGCGTCATCTGATCACGGCGGACCGCCCCGGGACCGGATCGGCTCGACCGGTAGTCTGCCTCCGATGGGCCACGACGACCGCCCGTACGAACACGCCCCTCCCCCGAGGTCGGTGAGGAAGACACGCCGCCCGAGCCGGGATGAGCGGGTGGCCCGGGGGAAGTCTCGGCGACGGCATGCGCCCCGCTCGTCACACGGCGACTGGGAACCGACCGCCGCCCGACCCGATCCGGTCCATCTCCTCGAGGAGCAGGCCACCACCAGAGTGCCCGAGCTGGTGCCCATCCGTTACGGGCGGATGCTCGTCTCGCCGTTCGCCTACTACCGGGGGGCGGCGATGGTCATGGCTGACGATCTGTCCACGTCCCCGGATACCGGCATCACGGTTCAGTGCTGTGGCGATGCCCACCTCTCCAACTTCGGTGTGTTCGGTTCACCCGAGCGCCGGCTGATCTTCGACATCAACGACTTCGACGAGACGCTTCCGGGGCCTTGGGAATGGGACGTCAAGCGGCTTGGCGGCCAGCTTCGAGGTCGCCGGTCGCGACCAGGGGGTTCTCCCGCAGTGACCGCCGCGACGTGGTCCTGGCCGCGGCCAGGGAGTACCGGCAGGGCATGCGGACGGCGGCCAAGATGAGCACGCTCGACGTGTGGTACTCGCACATGGAGATCGGTCAGATGCTCGAATGGATCCGCACCGAGGACTCGGACGAGCGGTTGGGGAGGAACGAAGGCAACGAGGCCGTGCTCGACGTGGCCAAGGCCCGGACCCGCGACAGCCTCCGCGCCTTCAAGAAACTCACCCGGAAGGTGGACGGTGAGGTTCGCTTCGTCAAGGATCCGCCGCTGCTGGTCCCGCTCGAGGATCTCGTGCTCTCCGAGGAGGCCCGGCACCGCAGCGAACGGTCCCTGCGGAAGTTGATCAAGCGCTACCGGCGCACCTTGGCCGACGAACACCATCCGCTGGAGGAGTTCCACTACGTGCACATGGCCCGCAAGGTGGTCGGCGTCGGCAGCGTCGGTACCCGGGCCTGGGTGTTCCTCATGATGGGTGTCGACGAACGCGACCCGCTGATCCTCCAGGCGAAGGAGGCCCAGCACTCGGTGCTGGAGCGCTTCGCCGGTCGGAGCGCGTACGCCCACCACGGTCAGCGGGTGGTGGTCGGCCAGCGCCTCATGCAGACGGCCAGTGACATCTTCCTCGGGTGGCAGCGGGCCAAGGACATCGACGGCCACACCCGCGACTACTACATCCGTCAGCTCCACGACTGGAAGGGCTCGGCCCACGTGGACACCCTCCGGGTGGCGGGCGCCATCACCTACGCCCGGATGTGCGGGGCGACCCTGGCCCGGGCCCACGCCAGGTCGGGCGACTGGATCGCCATCGCCGCCTACCTGGGGAAGGGCACCGTCTTCGACGAGGCCATGGCCGACTTCTCCGCCGCCTACGCCGACCAGAACGAGCGGGATCACGAGGCACTGGTGAAGGCGGTCCGGTCAGGGAGGGTGGCCGCCGAGACAGGGCTCTGACCGGGCCGGTGGCGATGGCCGGGTCGCCCAATAGGATCGACGTTGTTCGTCGATGGGGGCAGGCCGGTCAAGGAGGCCGCCGATGGTCACTGAGGTGTCGAACCAGCCACCGGCAACGGGCACGACCCCGGCGCCCAGGTCTCGTCCCTTCCTCCCGCGGGAGGAACCGGGCGGAGGGCGGATGGCGGCCGGGTCGGCGGCCCCCCCGGGCCGCGCCGCAGAAGCTCTCGCCCCGCTGATCAGAGCACTGGTGGGTACCACCGCACCGGTGCGCTTCGAGTTCTGGGACGGGAGTGGGATCGGTCCCACCGACGGGATCGGGACGATACGGATCCGGTCGGTCGATGCCCTGCGCCGCATTCTGTGGGCCCCGGGCGAGCTCGGGGTGGCCCGGGCCTTCGTCGCCGGCGACCTCGTCATCGAAGGGGACATCTACACCCTGTTGCGGGTCCTGCACGACGCCTCACCCCGCGATCTCCGGAGGATGGGACTGCGGTCCCTCCCCGCCGTCGTCGACGCCGCCCGGCGGTTGGGGGCCCTCGGGCCGCCGCTCCCCCCGCCGCCCGAGGAGTGCCGACCGGCGGGCCGGCTCCACTCGCCGTCCCGGGATGCCGCGGTGATCAGCCACCACTACGACGTGGGCAACGACTTCTATCGGCTCGTCCTCGGCCCGAGCATGACCTATTCGTGCGCCCGGTTCGAGACCGAGGGCGCCTCCCTCGAGGACGCGCAAGCGGCCAAGCACGAACTGATCTGTCGCAAGCTGGGTCTCGATCGGCACCCCGGAGCCCGGCTGCTCGATGTGGGCTGCGGCTGGGGCTCGATGGCCATCCATGCCGCCCGCCATCACGGGGCCACCGTGACCGGGGTCGCCCTCAGCCGCGAGCAGGTCGACAAGGCGCGGCGCCGGGTGGAGCTGGCCGGACTGACCGATCAGGTCGAGATCCGCCTGCAGGACTACCGGGATCTCCGCGGTGAACAGTTCGACGCCATCTCGTCGATCGGCATGTTCGAACATGTGGGTACCGGCCAGATGGCCCGGTACTTCGAGACCCTCCGGCTACTGCTGGTGCCGACCGGGCGCCTGCTGAACCACGCCATCTCCAAGCCGGGCGGGTCGAAGCTGGGGGGCCGGACCTTCATCGGCCGCTACGTGTTCCCCGACGGTGAGCTGCTCGACGTGGCCGAGGTGGTCCGGGCCATGCAGATGACCGGGTTCGAGGTCCGGGACGTCGAGTCGCTGCGCGAGCACTACTCGCGGACGCTCCACCACTGGGTGGCCAACCTCGAGTCCCACTGGGACGAGGCGGTCGAGCTGGTCGGATTGGGCCGGGCCAACATCTGGAAGCTGTACATGGCGGCGTCGGCCAACGGATTCGACGACGGCGGCCTGGCCATCCACCAGGTGCTCGGCGTGGTCCGCGACCGCGACGGCCGCAGCGGGATGGCTCCCACCCGGTCGGGGTGGGAGCGCCCGGTCAACGGATGGTGAGCTCCCGGCGGTAGACCCGGGCGGGGCCGAGCTCCACGATGGATTCGGCCAGCCTGGCGAACACCCCGGCCACCTCGCCGTCCGGCTCGGCGATGACCACCGGCACCCCGTCGTCCCCACCCTCGCGCAGAGCGGACACCAGTGGGACCTGGCCGAGGAGCGGGACGCCGAGCTCGACCGGCCAGCTGCTGGCCTCCCCCGGCGCCGAACAGCTCGTACCGCTTCCCGTCGTCGCCGGTGAACCAGCTCATGTTCTCGATGACCCCCCGAACCGCGAGCTTCAACTTGCGGGCCGCGTAGGCGGAGCGTTGGGCCACCCGCTCGGCCGCCGGCTGCGGCGTCGTCACCACGTAGACCTCGGTTTTGGTGAGGTACTGGCCCAGTGAGAGCGTGACGTCACCGGTGCCGGGGGGCATGTCGATGAGCAGATAGTCGGGCTCGCCCCAGTAGGCGTCGACCAGGAACTGCTCGAGGGCCTTGTGGAGCATGGGACCGCGCCAGATCACCGGAGTGTCGTCGGGGACGAAATACCCCATCGACAGACAGCGGACACCGTTGGCCGTCGGCGGCACGACCAGGTCACCGATGATCAGCGGATCGGTGGTGACACCGAGCATCCCCGGAACCGAGAACCCGTAGACGTCGGCGTCGAGGATCCCCACGTCGTGCCCCATCCGGGCCAGGGCCACGGCCAGGTTCACCGTGACCGATGATTTCCCGACCCCGCCCTTCCCCGACGAGATGCCGAGGATCCGCGTCTTCGATCGCGGCAGCATGAACCGGTTGGGCCGACCTTCCTCGTGCCCCAGCTGATCGCCGTGGGCGTGACCGTGGTCGTGGCCCTCGGGCGCGCCACCGTCGACCGGCTCACCCCGGAGGAGCATCCGGAGGCGGGCGCGGGGTTCCTCGTCCATGAGGCCCTGGCCCACCGTCACGTCGGCGACTCCGGCCACCCCGCCCACCGCCTTCTCGACCCGGGTGATCAACTCGTCGACCTGGGGATAGTGGGCCACCGGGAGGGCGATCTCGACGGCCACGTTCTTGCGCTTCACCTGCACCGGGCCGACCATGCCCAACTCCCCCAGCGGACGGCGCAATTCGGGGTCGATCACCGCGGCCACAGCCGCTGTGACCTGGGACTCGTCAATGGACATGGAGGTTCTCCTCGGGGAATTTCGCCGTCACCGGTAGACTAGGGGACGTGCCACCGGCCCCGGACAGCCTCACTCCCCTGGTCACCTCGCCCATGGAGGCACCGGACCACACGGGCCCCTCCGAATCGGACAGTCACTTCTCGGCCGCGGTCACGGCGGTCACCGCGGCGTTCGGCGATCCCACCCGGCGGGAGATCTACCTCTTCGTCCGTTCGAACCCGGGGACGACGGCCAGCGAGGTCGCCGGCCGCTTCTCCCTCCACCCCAACGTGGCCCGCCACCATCTCGAACGACTGGCCACCGGCGGCTATGTCGAGGTGACCATGGAGCGCACCGCCGGGAACGGAGCCGGACGCCCCTCCAAGCGCTTCCGGGCCATCGGCAACGATCCGACCCTCGATCTCCTCACCCGTCGCGACGACCTCCTGGTCCTATTGCTGCAGGAGGCCCTCCAGCTCCTCGGACCGGTGGCGGCGGAGGGCATGGCCGAACGGGTCGGCGAGGAGTACGGTCGCACACTGGCCGGCCAGATGTCCCCCGGTGACGGGCAGCGATCGCTGCGCACGGCCATGCACGCCATCGCCGACACACTGACCGCGCACGGCTTCGCCGCCCATGCCGAAGACCAGGGCTCGACCACCGCGGTGGTGGCCGACAACTGTCCGTTCGGCAACGCCGCGTCGCAGTATCCGGTCCTGTGCGCGGTGGACCGGGGCATGGTGAAGGGGCTGCTGGCCGGACTGTGCGGCGAGGATGCCGACGGCACCGTTCCGGTTGTGCTGTCGTCGTCGCGCGCCCGCGGCGACGACGCCTGCGCCGCAGTGGTCTGACCGGCGAGCCCAGCCATTGGCCCGTCACTACCTCGATCACGCATCCACCTCACCGGTCCGACCGGTTGCCCGTGACGCCATGGCCGCCTGGGACGCATCGGGGATCACCGCCGATCCGGGACGAGTCCACACCGAGGGTCGGATGGTGCGGGCCAAACTGGAAGAGGCGCGGGAGCAGGTGGCCGGGCTCCTGACGGTCCGGCCCCGTCAGGTGGTGTTCACATCGGGAGGAACCGAGGCCATCAACGCCGCCGTGTGGGGCGCCACCCGGAACGACCCCGGACCGGTGGCCTGCTCTCCTGTCGAGCACTCGGCCGTTCGGGACGCCTCCGAGCGATCGGGGCCGGTCGTGACCATCGCCGTCGACGGCCTGGGGCGGATCGAGGTGGATGCGGTGGCCGAGGCGATCGAGCAGAGTGCGGCCCGACACGGGAGGACCCCGTCGCTCCTCCACTGCCAATGGGCCAACCACGAGGTGGGCACCCTCCAACCGGTGGCCGAGGTCGTCGAGCACTGTCGCCGTCTCGGCATCCGCACCCACGTCGACGCGGTCGCCGCCGCCGGGCACGTCCCGGTCGACCTCGACGGGATCGAACCCGATCTGGTGTCTATCTCCGCGCACAAGCTCGGCGGGCCGGCCGGCATCGGTGCCCTCATCGTGCGTCGTGGGCTCCGGCTCGAGCCGTTCATGGTCGGTGGCGAACAGGAGCGGGCCCGGCGGGCCGGACTGGAGAACGTGGTGGCCGCCGTCGGGTTCGGTGCCGCGGCCGCCGAGCTGGCCGGATCCGGACACGCTCGCCGCGGAGGAGATGGCCGGCCGCCGCATGGACCGACCGGGCCCGGCTGGCGGCCGAAGGGTCGTCCGGGGTGACCACGTTCGGCGATCCGGTCGGCCGGGTGCCCCACATCCTCTGCCTGGGCGTCGACGGCGTCGAGGCCGAACCGGTGCTGCTCGGGCTGGACCAGGCCGGCATCGCCGTCCACTCCGGTTCGTCGTGCTCGTCGGAGACGCTGGAGCCGTCACCGGTTCTCGAGGCCATGGGGGTGGACGGGGAACGATCGCTGCGCCTCTCGGTGGGATGGTCGACCACCGACGGCGACATCGACGCGTTCGAGGCCGCCTTCCCGCGGGTCGTCGACGGCCTGCGGTCGTTGCGGAGCTGACCGGAACAGGCGCCGGGGGAAGGCGGCTAACTTCTGGCCGTGCGCGCCGTCGTCTGCCATGAGCTCGGACCTCTCGACACACTGGTCATCGAGGAGCAGGACCCACCGGTCCCGGGTGAGGGCCAGGTGCTGATCGACGTCCGGGCCGCCGGGGTCAACTTCGTCGATGGCTTGATCTGCCAGGGCCGCTACCAGATCAAGCCACCGGTGCCGTTCGTTCCCGGAAGCGAGATCGCCGGTGAGGTCGTCGCCACCGGACCGGGGGTGACCGGCGTGGAACCCGGTGACCGTGTCATCGCCTTCACCGGATTCGGTGGCTTCGCCGAACAGGTGGTGGTGCCGGCGCTCTCGTTGGTCCCGATGCCGGCCACGATCGACTTCGACCAGGCGGCCACGCTCATCCAGAGCTACTGCACCGTGCTGTTCACGTTGACCAGGCGGACCACCTTGGTGCCTGGCGAATGGGTGCTGGTGCTCGGCGCCGGGGGCGGCGTCGGCCTGGCCGCCACCGACGTGGCCACGGCGCTCGGGGGCCGGGTCATCGCCGCGGCATCGACGCTCGACAAGCTCCAAGCCGCACTGGCCATCGGGGCCGAGGCGACCATCGCCTACGAGGACGAGGACCTCAAGGTCCGGGCCCGCGAGATCTCGGGCGGGGGGGTCGATGTGGTCGTCGACCCGGTCGGAGGTCAGCACAGCGAACCTGCCCTCCGGGCCACCAGGCATCTCGGGCGCTTCTGCGTCATCGGCTTCGCCTCCGGGCCGATCCCGTCGATCCCGCTCAACCAGGTCCTGCTCAACAACAGGACCCTGGTCGGGGTGGACTGGGGCGGGTGGACGTTCAAGGACCCGCTGGGCAATCGGGAGCTCATCGGCGAGCTGATGGACCTGGTCGGCGCCGGTCGACTCCATCCGACCCGGCCGGCGACCTTTGCCCTCGACGACGCCGCCCGGGTGATGGCCGGTCTCATCGATCGCTCCATCGGGGGCAAGGCGGTGATCGCTCCCTGATCGGTCCACCGGGCCGGATGACAACGCCGGCGTCGGCGCTCGGTGCGATGGCGGGGCGACTCGGCGGCATGGCGGCTTGACGGGCGGCTACGGCTCGGCGCCTCGGCGGCTACCCGACCGTCGGTCGGATACGGTCCTGCAGGAAATCGATCACGGCATTCGAGAAGGCATCGTTGCGATCGCCGGCGATCATGTGGGCCGCACCATCGACGGCGACCACAGTGGCCCCGGGGATCTGGGACAGCAGGTCGTCCACACCGTCCTGGGTCACCACGTCGCTCAGCAGTCCATGGACAAGCAAGCGTGGGCACGTGGATGTTGCTGGTGGCCACGTCGAGCAGTCCGGCCAGACGGTCGGGGACCACCTCGGTCCGCCCATGACCGATGAACCGGGGGTCCCAATGCCAGTACCAGCGATCGCCCCGCTGGCGCAGGACCTTCTTCAGGCCTTCCGGATTCATGGTCCGCTTCCGTTGCGGGGTGTACGCGGCGATGGATTCGGCCGCCGTCCTCCAGCGAGTCGAATCCGTCCACCCCCGACAGCATGAACGTCTTGATCCGCTCGATACCCGGAGCGTTGGTCTTCGGGGTGATGTCCACCAGCACCAGGCCGCACGAGACGGTGCGGTCACTCGTCCCCTCGGCCAGCATGGCCGACATCCCGCCCAACGACGCCCCGACCAGGACCGGGGGTCTCCCCAACTGGTCGACCACGGCCACGCAGTCGGCGCAGAAGGCGGTGAAGGAGTAGTCACCGTTGTCGGCCCAGTCGCTGTCGCCGTGACCCCGCAGGTCCATGGCCACCGTCCGCCAGCCCTGGGCGGCCACCGTCTCGGCCGTCGAGCCCCAGGCATACCTGGTCTGGCCACCTCCGTGGAGGAAGAGCACGGGGCAGGCGTCCGGGTCGCCGCGAACATCGGCGACCAGCTTCAGCCCCTCGAAGCCTTCGAAGACGACCCGTTCGCTGTCCATGACCACCATCGTCACACAGGCGGGACGATGGGGCGATATCCGGAGTGCCGGATTGTCGTCCGTCGCCCCGGGATCTTGCCGTCGGCCTGAGAGCGACGCAGTATCTGGTCGTCACCCGGGCACCGTCCGGTGGCCGGCAGAGGCGAACGGAGGACGAGCCGTGGAAGAGACCGAGGAAGACCTGAGGGTGCTCCAGGGCGTCATCGATCGGAGCCACGACGGTGCCGGGCCACCACCTCCGGGAGATCATCACCCCCGAGCGCCGGCTCAGCGCCCGGGAGGTCAGCGACCGGCTCACCGGCATGCGCCTTCTGGCCCTGGCCACCGTGACATCGGACAACCGGCCCCTGGTCGGGCCCGTCGACGGCATCTTCTACCGCGGGGCGTTCCACTTCGGATCGGCCCCCGACTCGGTGCGGGTCCGCCACATCCGACGCCGGCCGCAGGTCAGCGCCACCCACCTTCCCGGCGAAGAGTTGGCGGTGACCGTCCACGGCCGGGCCACCGTCCTCGACATGCAGGCCCCGGAGAACGCCGGCCTCCGGGAGGTGGTGCTCGGCATCTACACACCCCAGTACGGCACGGAGTGGGGGACGTTCCTCGACGCCAACGTGTTCGCGAGGATCGACGCCGACCGCATCTTCACCTTCCACCTGGAATGAGCCCACCGGGTGCGAGCCCACCCGGTGTGAGTCCACCCGGTGTGACTCCACCCGGTGCGAGCGGCGCATCCGCCACCCGCCCGGCCATCGGGCATCCGACGGCCGGACCGGAAGAGGCACAGGCACGTGTACGCCTCTCACCTGCCCCTCCTCCCCGACGGGAGCCGGCGGGCCGATCGGATCTAATCTGAGCTCGATATGCCAGTACTGAGTTGGTTTGCCAACCACAAGTTCCTCGTCCTGGGCGCCGGCATCGCCGTGCTGATCGTCGGCGTGGTCGCCGGGGTCTGGTTCTTCGTCCTGCGGGACACCAGCACGCCGGTCAACCTGCGCCAGGCCCTGCGGCTCTACCGGCAGGACCAGCGCCCCGGGCAGTCGAGCGGGGGCGCCCACCTCCCGCCACCCGGGGTGTACCGCTACCAGACGTCGGGCCACGAGCAGCTGAGTTTCGCCGGCATCAACCGGCAGTTCCCGACGGCCACCAACATGATCGTGACCGATCAGAAGTGCGCGACCGACAAGTGGGAGCCGCTCGAGGAGCACATGGAGGGACTGGTGGAGTGCCCCCTGGGTGGCGGGGCCTACGGCATCACCACCGCGCTGTCCTACGAGAACATCGCCGGCACCCAGACCACCGACGTCATCCACTGCCCGGTCGACACCTACCTGGTCCCACCTCACCTGCGTACCGGCGAACAGTGGCACACGGTGTGCCACTCGACCCATGAGCGAGTGACCTCTTCCGGCGTGGTGGTCGGCAAGACCTCGGTCAACGTCGGCGGCCATCAGGTACCGGCCATCCACACCAGGGTGACCCTGCGTTCACCGGCGCCGAGTCAGGGACGAATCCCAACGACTACTGGGTATCCCCACAGAACGGGCTCATCCTCGACCAGCGCGAGTCCGTCGACGTCTCCCAACAGGCGGGCCCGCTCGGATCGGTCAAGTACACCGAGCAGATGGCGATCAAGATCGCCTCACCCACGCCCTTGCGCTGACCGCGCCCCTGGCGGGCCGGGCCGCATCCTGACGGGCCGGCGGAACGTCGGGCCGCCTCGGCCGGTTCTCAGTCGGTTCGTCGCCGGATGACCCGGGCCGGGTTGCCCACGGCGACGGCGCCGGCGGGCACGTCCCTGGTCACCACCGCACCCGCCCCGATCACGGCGTCCTCTCCGATGCTCACGCCGGGCAGGACGATGACCCCGCCACCGAGCCAGGCGTTGTCGGCCACGACGATGGGGAGGGCCGATTCCCATTTGGCCCGCCGGAGATCGGGATCGAGGGGGTGGGTGGCGGTGAGAAGTTGGACGTTCGGTCCGATCTGCACGTCACTGCCGATGCTGATGGGTGCCGGGTCGAGGGCGACGAGCCCGAAGTTGACGAAGGTCCGGGCACCGATCCGGATCTGGGAGCCGTAATCGCAGTGGAACGGAGGGCGCACCTCGCTGTCCTCGCCGAATTCGGCCAGCAACTCGCGCAGGATGCCGCGTCCGCTCGGCCGGTGCGTCCACCGTGGTCCGGTTGAACTCCTCGGTCAGCCGTCGGGCCCGCCGGTGACCGGCCGCCAGTCCGGGATCGCTCCCGAGGTAGAGCTCACCCGAGAGCATCCGCTCGCCGTGGGTCCGGTCGCCGTGGGATCGTCGCTCGCCGTGGGCAGCTCGTCCGGGCCGCTCGTCCGGCATCGACCGGACCGGGCTCAGGCACCGACCGCGGGTGGAACCGGGACGCCGGCCTTCTGGAAGGCCTGGCGCACTTCGGGCGCGGCCTGCTCGACGATCGACCGCAGGCGGACGGTCGGCCAGGAATTGCTTGTACTGGGCCACCGCACCGGTGGCGTCGCCGTCCTCCTGCAGGAGGACCGTCCCCAGGTAGAGCCGGGCCGCATAGTCGGTCGGATCGAGGCTCACGGCCCGAGTTAGCTTGGACCGCCCGTCGCTGATCAACGAGGGATTCCGCCCCCCTCGCCCGGACTGGTACTCGAGCCAACCCAGCTGGGCCATGGCCACCTCGTTGTCGGGGTGCTTGGTGAGCACCGACTGGTAGAGCTGCGCGGCCTGGTCGACCTGGCCCTGGTTCTCGTCGGTGGCCGCCTGGGCCAGCGACTCCTCGACCTGCTGCTGCGGGGTCTGGGCGAAGCTCCCGGTGACCGACTGGCCCGGCTGGCGATCGGTGGCGAACAGGGAGACGGCCAGGATCAGCGCGGCCGCGAAGGCGGCCACCGCTCCCCCGAGGAACCACCAGCTCCGACGCGAACGTCCCGAGCGATGGGGCCGACGCGGATTCCTCGGCCGGCTCATGGTCACCTCCGGTTCCGGTCGGTCCGGGTTGCAGTGCGGGATCGTCGGCCACCGCCACCGTGGTGGCGAGGCCCGCCGAACTCGTCGGACTGCGCCGTCGGTCGCCGAAGTCGCCGTGGTTGCCGAGTCGTCGCCGTGGTCGCCGCCGTCGCCGTCATCGCCGTGATCGAGGAAAGCCTGATCATGTCCCGGTGGCGCAGGGCGAGGTAGTCCTTGTCCGAGAGGTCGCCGGCCAGGTATTCGGCGTCGGCGTCGGCCAGCGACTGGACGAGGAAGCGGCGCTGCTCCTCGGCCGCCTCCGGAGTGAGCGGAGGATCACCACCCGGTCCGTCGGGATCCGGATCGCTGACGGTGCGACGGCGGATCAGCACGCGGGCCAGGGCGGCCAGGGCGACCAGGCCGACCACCACCGGGAGCAACCAGACCAACAGCGACCAGCCGCGGGCCGGAGGATCGAGCACGATGGAGGTCCCGTAGCGGTCGACCAGATAGGACTCGATCTGCTGGTCGGTCCGGCCGGCGGCGATCTGCTGGGTCACCGTCGCCCGCACGGTCACCGCGGTCGACGCGCTCGATTCGGCCACCGACAGGTCCTCGCAGCTGGGACAGCGAATCGACGACTCGATGGCGTAGGCCCGCTGCGCCGCGGTCGGGGGCGACGACGACAGGACCCCGCTCCCGACGACCAGGGCCACCACCAGCACGATGCCGAGGAGCGTCCACAGCGGGAAGCGGCGGGCGGTCACGCGTGCTCCGCCCGGGCCTTGGCCATCACCTGGTCGAGTTCGGCGGCCGTGACCGGGGAGACGATGGAGGCGACCACCCGGCCGTCGGGAGCGATCACGAATGTCGAAGGGAGCTGCCGGACTCCGAAGTCGAGGGCGATGGCACCCCCGTTGTCGGCCATGGTCGGCCAGGTCACCCCCAGTCGCGCCTGGGACGCTCTGGCGTTGCTGGCACTGTCGCTGAACATGACGCTGACCACGGTGGCGTCACCACGCCGGTGGTGTTGGAACTGGAAGGCGACGAGATCGGGGCCCTCGGTCTGACAGGGCTCGCACCAGCTGGCGAAGAAACTGACGCACCACGAACTTCCCGGGCACGCGGGGCAGCGCGTAGTGGGTGCCGGACAACGTCTCGCCGCTGACCGGCGGGGCCATCCTTCCGACCACCGGGTTCTGCACCTCGTCCACCGCGGCCGGGGGCCGGGTGGCCAGCACGGCGATCAGGCCGGCGGCGATGACCAGGACACCGACCGCCACCCACCGGGCGGTATGCCGACCCTTGGTCGGGTCGCGACCCGACGGGTGCTCGGTCTCCTGGACCACGGCGGTGGAGGTCATCCCTGGTCTCCGGCACCCACCGGAAGCGGGTCGGTCGCGGCTCCGCCTCGGGTCGGGGATCCGTCTCCGTTCGTCCAGACGCGTCCCGGGCCGTCGTGGATCGGCGGCCGTTCGAGCCACCACCGGAGTGGAGACCGGATCGGTGGGACGGCGACGCCGGCCGGGGATGGCCGAGAGCACCGAACCGAAGCCGACCAGCAAGGCCCCGATCCACAACCACATGACCAGGGGCTGCTCGACCACCCCGAAGGTCCAGGCGGTGCCGGTGGACGGGATGCTGTCGATGGTCAGATAGAGGTCGTTCCTCCAGCTGGAGTCGATGGCCGGGGTACCGACCGCCTGGGTCCCGCTGCCGAACTGGCTGATGGCCGGAGTAGAACGTCCCCCCGGAATCGACCCGGAGCACAGCCTCGAATGCCGAGTGGGACGCCGAGGTGACCTGACGGGTGCCGACGAAGGCGATGGTGTGCCCGGCGAACGTGGCCGACTGCCCCTTCGACAGGTGCAGCTCGCCGCGGTGGAGGAACGAGGTGGCGGCGGCCAGTCCGATGGCGATGACCACCACACCGATGTGGACGACCATGCCCCCGTTGGCCCGGCCGACGAAGCCCCGCCACCCGGCCGCCGCCGACCGGGCCGGGGAGGCACCGCCCGAGCGGGTCCCGCGGTAGGCGCCCCGGACCGACAGGACGAGGGCCCGGACGGCCGATCCGGCGGCGAAGGCGCCGAGCCCGAAGGCCAGCAGCGGCTCGATGCCGTGGATCCCGCCGAGGACGCAGGCCACCACCACGACCACCCCGAAGGCGGCGGGCACGGCCAGGCGGCCGCGCATCACTTCGAGGGAGGTCTTCCGCCACGGGAGCGCCGGGGCCACCGCCATCAGGAAGAGCAGGGCCAGGCCGACCGGGATGAAGAACCGGTTGAAGTACGGGGCCCCGACGGTGACCGAGGAGCTCGGATTGAGGGCCTCGTACAGCAGGGGGAAGACGGTGCCGAGGAGGACCACGGCGGCGAACCCCACGAACAGCACGTTGTTGGCCAGGAAGGCCCCCTCGCGGCTGACCGGCGAATCGATGCCCCCCACCGAGTGGAGCCGGTCGCCCCGCCAGGCGATGAGTCCCACCCCGGTCACCACGACCAGGCCGAAGAAGCCGAGGAGCAGCGGACCGATGGTCGAGTCCGAGAACGCGTGCACCGATTGGACCACTCCGGAACGGGTGAGGAACGTCCCGAGGATGGTCAGGCTGAACGCCGCCACCACCAGGGAGAGGTTCCAGATCCGGAGCAGCCCGCGCCGCTGCTGGACCATGACCGAGTGGAGATAGGCGGTGCCGACCAGCCAGGGCAGCAGGGCCGCGTTCTCGACCGGGTCCCACCCCCAGAAGCCTCCCCAACCGAGCACCTCGTACGACCACCACGCCCCGAGCAGGATCCCCATGGTCAGGAAGGCCCAGGCGAACAGGGTCCAGCGGCGGGTCTCACCCTGCCAGTCCTCATCGAGTCTTCCCGTGATCAGTGAGGCGATGGCGAACGCGAAGGGCAGTGTGAACCCGACCAGCCCGAGATAGAGCATGGGCGGGTGGATGAGGACCAGCGGGTTGTCCTGGAGGAGCGAGTTGGGGCCGGGGCCGTTGGGCGGCACGGCCCCGGCGACGTGCCGGAAAGGATCGGCGGGACCGAGCATGAGCCCGAAGAAGAAGGCGGCCACCACGTAGACCACGAGGGTGGCCCAGGCGATGAGGTCGTCCCCCGAGCGACGCCGGAAGCGCCACACCATGGCGGTGGCGTACCCGCCGAGCACCACGCCCCACAACAGGATGGAACCGGCCAGGGCCGACCACAGGCCGGTGATCGAATAGAGGACGGGCGTGTCGCGGCTGTTGTTCTGGGCCACGTAGCTGAGGGAGAAGTCGTGGGCGAGGAGGGCGTGCTCCATGGCGCCCAGGGCGATGACGCCCCCCAACAGGATCAGCGGCGCGTAGAGCTGGCCGTTGCGCACGACCGAGGTGCGGCCCTTGGCCAACCCGGTGGCCAGGACCACGATGCCCACGACGGCGGCCACGAACCCGAGGAGGACCCCGGTGTGCCCGAATGCTCCGTTCACCGGTGCGGACCGGCGACGCGGTGACTGCCAGTCGGCCGGCCCGTCATCGCTTGCTCCCGTTCGGAGCCGTGACCCGGCCGGGGTGGGCGGCGATGTAGTTCGACGAGTGCTTGACCAGGATCTGGTTGGAGACGAAGGTCGTCCCGCTGAAGTGGCCGACGGCGATGACCGGGATGTCCGGCTGGAAGAGCTGCGGCGGGCTGCCGGTGTTCACCACCTCGAGCCTGGTCGACCCCGAGGTGACCACGAAGTCCACCCCGTTCGGCGTCGAATGGATCGAGCCCCGCTCGACCAGCCCCTCGAGGTTGAAGGTCTGCGTCCCGAGGGTGGCCCGCTGGGCCATGGCCTGGTCGGCGGGGAGGTAGAAGTTGAGGGCGGAGCTGAGTCCTTTCACCACCAGGAAGATCAGCGATCCGGCCAGGACCAGACCCACGACCAGGTACCGGAGGCGGTGACCGGCCCGTATCGGCGGACGCCGCCATGCGGGTCGTTCGCACCGGCAGGGTCCGGCCCGACCGGCGGGCCGGAGGTCACGGCCCGTCCCCGGCCCGCTCGATCCGGGCGTTGGACGCGGCCACCCGGGTCGCCGTACGGGTGAGCCGCCGTCGGCGCCAGACCAGTTGCAGGGCGTAGAGGAACAAGAGGGTGAGCACGATGGTGTACCCGGCGATGACGTAGTTCATCGGGCTCCTTCGGGGACCGCCGGGAGATCGGAATCGACCAGCCCGCTCGATCGGTTGCGTCGGCATCGTCGGCCGGTCGGTGCACCGGCACGGCGCCCGGCATCGACGGCGCCCACGGTGAGCGGGACCGGCGCCCGGAGCCGGTCCTCGCCGCGGTCGGAAGCCATCCCCTCGCCCTGCCGTTCGCGCAGGGCCACGTCGAGCTCGCTCGAGGCCAACCAGTCCTCGAGCACTCCGATGCGGTACCGCACGAGCAGCATCCACACGAAGACCAGGGTCAGGGCGACGAAGCTGAGCAGCAGCGTCCAGGCCATCGAGCCGTGGATGGTCGGCGAGAGGTTGGAGTTGAGCACGGTGGCGCCCTGGTGGAGGGTCCGCCACCACAGCACCGAGAAGTGGACGAGGGGGATGTCGACAGCGGCGAACAGGGCGACGAAGGCGCTGCGCTTGGCCCGCTTCTCCGGCTCGGCCGGCACCCGGCGCAGGGCCATGTACCCGAGGAAGAGCACCAGCAGCACCGCGGTCAGGGTCAGACGGGCATCCCAGGCCCAGTACACCCCCCAGGTCGGCTTCCCCCAGATCGACCCCGAGATGAGCGTGCACACGTTGAACACCACGCCGACCTCGACGGACGCCGCGGCCAGGCGGTCCCAGAACATCGACCGGGTGCGCGGCCACAGGTAGAGCAGGCTGGCCACGGCGGCCAGGCCGAAGGCCAGGTACAGGGCCACCCAGGCCACCCCGGGATGGATGTAGACCAAGCCGGACCAGGTCGCCCGGAACCGTGTTGCCCTTGGTGACGTCGGGCGGGGTCACCCACAGTCCGAGCCAGACGGTGGCGGCCACCGACACCGCGGCGGCGATGCCGATGACCCGGACCGTCCAGCGGGCCCGGTCGGAGCCCAGCGGTGGGCCCTGCGAACGCTGGTCCGGGCTCATGCCGATTCCTGGATGGGTCCGTAGACCACGACCCCGAGAGCCAGATAGACGGCGTCGAAGACCACCAGCAGCCGGAGCCACTGGCCCCCGTCGGCGGGCACGCCCCCGGCCAGGGCCGCCTGCCAGATGCGGGTGCCGGCCAACAGGACCGGGGCGGCGATGGGCAGGAGGAGGAAGGGCAGCAGCGTCTCCTTGACCCGGATCCCGGCCGAGAGCCCGCCGTAGAGGGTGCCGGTGGCCGCCAACCCCACCGTTCCGAGCACGCAGGATGCGACGATGAGCCACGGTTGCTCGATCCGGGCCCCGTAGAGGAGGGTCACGCCGATACCGAGGACCACCTCCAGCACGACCAGTTGGGCGGCCACGGCGGCGGCCTTGCCCAGGAACAGCCCGGCCGGATCGAGCCCGGAGAGGCGGAGGCCGTCCCGGGCCCCGTCGACCGACTCGACCGAGACGCTCCGCTGCACGGCCAGCACCGTGCAGAAGAGCACGGCCACCCAGAACAGACCCGGCGCCCCCTTGGCCATCAGGGCGCGGTCCGGCCCGAGGGCGAAGGCGAACATGGCCAGGGCCACGATCCCGAACGGTGCCACCTGGGACAGCGCCACCCGGGACCGCGCCTCGATGCGGAGATCCTTGCCCGCCACCAGGACGGTGTCACGCCACATGGGCGACCTGTCCCCCGGGAGGCTGCCCGGTGCCGGGGAGGGTGGGGACGGGGTCGACCGCCGACGGCGCCGCCGGCCGGGCCACCGCACCGATGGCTCGCTCGGCGGTCACCCGACCCCCGGTCACCACCACGGCCCGGGTGGCCAGGGACTCGACGAACTCGGGCTCGTGGGAGGCGATCACCACGGTGACACCGGAGTCGGTGGCCTCGGTGACCAGTTCGTTGAGGATGCTGCGGGCCGCGGCGTCCAGACCGGCGTGGGGCTCGTCGAGCAGCCACAGCTCGGGCCAGCGGGCGGCCAGCACGGCCAGGGCCACCCGCCGACGCTGGCCCGCGGAGAGCTTGGAGGCGCTCGTCTTGAGCAGCCGGCCGGTCAACCCCAGCCGGCTGCAGGCGCCGTCGATCCGCCCGGTGTCCCCACCGGCGGCGCGGACGGCGAAGCGCACGTTCTCCCGCACGGTGAGATCGTCGTAGAGGTGGGAGGCATGGGAGAGCATCCCGACTCGCCTGCGGACCCGGTTCCGCTGGCGGACCGGGTCGAACCCGAGCACCTCGACCCGTCCCGAGGCCAGCGTCACCAGCCCGGCACACACCCGGAGCAGGCTGGTCTTCCCGGCACCGTTGGGCCCCTCGACCAACACCGTCTCCCCGCGGGCGACCTCGAGGTCGACCCCGGCGAGCAGGGGAAAGCGTCCGGACAACGCCACGGCGTCGTGGAGGGAGATCGCTGGGGAGGGAGGGGCTGGTGGGGCCATAGCCGTGGCTCATGCTACGGGGGCCCGGGGGTCAGGGGCCAGGCGGGGGTCGGCCGCGAACGGGGCGTCACCGCCGGTCGGCGCACCCCGCCCAGGCGGACGGCGACTCAGCTGGTCGACAACCGGCTCAGATGCAGGTCACGGAGCCATTCCGACACATGGGCCGAGATCACGTCCACGTGTGCCGGTGAGCAGCAGGAGACCGAAGACGATCAGCACCGAGCCCCCCACCAGGTCGATCACCCGGAGCCGGCTGCGCACCCGGGCCAACGCGTCGGTCATCCGCCCGAAGGCCAACCCGCTGAGCAGGAAGGGCACGCCGAGGCCGAGGGAGTAGGCCAGCAACAGGGCGATCCCCCCGGTGGCCGACCCCCCGGTGCCCGCGGCCAGTGCCAACACGCTGCCCAGGACCGGCCCGATGCAGGGCGTCCAGGCGAAGGCGAACGCCATCCCCATCACCGGCGGCGCCCAGGCCCCCAGGACCGAGGGTCGAACCGTGAAGCGCCGTTCGCCGGACAGGGCCATGGGCAGTCCGGCACCCGCCGCCATGGCCACCAGCATCGCCCCGAAGACCACGATGGCGATGCCCGACACCGTCTCCAGCGCTCGCTGGTGGGTGAGGAACAGCCGTCCGACCGCGGAGGCCGAGGCCCCGAGGATGGTGAAGATCACCGTGAAGCCGGCGATGAAGGCCAGCATGCCGCGGAGGAGCCGGCTCCGCTCCTGTTGTAGTTGTGCGGCGGTGGGACCCGGCTCCGTCGGGCCGGACGCCGGACGGACCCGGCTGTTCGGTGTCGCCGGGCACATCCGCGAGCGGCCCGTCAGCGGTGCCGGCCACGTCCGCCACCGGCCCGCCGGCGCCGGCCGGTACCAAGGCCGGACGCGGCTCGGTCCGCAGCGCACTCAGTTCCGCAGCCGACAGTCCCGAGACCATCGACAGGTAGGCGGGCACGAGGGGCAGCACGCACGGGGAGAGGAACGACAGCATGCCCGCGCCGAACGCCACCAGAAGACCCAGGGGGTCGGCGTGGATCGCCGCCAGTCCGGCCACGGGAGCCTGCTACACCAGCTGGCTCTTCACCAGCGCCATGTCGGCCTCGACCATCATCTGCACGAGCGCCGGGAAGTCGACGTCGCGGTGCCAACCGAGGATCTTCTCGGCCCGGGACGGGTTCCCGACCAGGAGGTCGACCTCGGCCGGCCGGAGGAAGCGCTCGTCGATGAACACGTGCTGCTCCCAATCGAGGCCCACGGCAGAGAACGCCAGCTCCACCAGTTCCTTCACCGAGTGGGTCTCGCCGGTGGCCACCACGTAGTCGTCGGGCTGGTCCTGCTGGAGCATCAACCACATGGCCCGCACGTAGTCGGCGGCAAACCCCCAGTCGCGCTGGGCGTCGAGATTGCCGAGGGCCAGCTTCTCGTCGATCCCCGCCTTGATCCGGGCCACGCCGTGGGTCACCTTGCGGGTCACGAACTCGAGGCCCCGCCTCGGCGACTCGTGGTTGAAGAGGATGCCCGACGACGCGTGGAGCCCATAGCTCTCGCGGTAGTTGACGGTGATCCAGTGGCCGTAGACCTTGGCCACCCCGTAGGGACTGCGGGGATAGAAGGGGGTCGACTCCTTCTGCGGCACCTCGAGGACCTTGCCGAACATCTCCGACGAGCTGGCCTGGTAGAAGCGGATCTCCGGATCGACGATCCGGATGGCGTCGAGCACCCGGGTCACGCCGAGGGCGGTGGTCTCCCCGGTGAGCACCGGCTGGCTCCACGATGTCTGCACGAAGGACTGGGCGGCCAGGTTGTAGACCTCGGTCGGGTGGTTGTCCCGGAGGATGTTGATCATCGACACTTCGTCGAGGAGGTCGCCGGCGACCAGGGTGATCTGGTCCTGGATGTGGGCGATCCGCTCGAAGTTGAGCGTGCTCGACCGCCTGACCATCCCGCAGACCTCATAGCCCTGGCCGAGCAGGAATTCGGCCAGATAGGAACCGTCCTGGCCGGTGATGCCGGTGATCAGTGCTCGTTTCGCCATTCAGGAGCTCCTCGGGTCTCGGTGGGTGTCCGGTGTCTTCGATGGCCACCTGCCAGGCCGGCGGCCGCTTCTCGATGAATGCGGCGATCCCCTCGGCGGCTTCGGCTGTCTGGCTGGTCACCGTCAGCATGGCATGGAGGTAGGGCAGTGCCTCGGTCGCCGCTGAATCCAGCACAGCGTAGAACGATTCGCGACCCATTCTCATCACGCCCGGAGGTTTCGAAGCCAGGATCGGCGGCCATCTCGGCCACCTCGGCGTCGAGCCGGTCGTGGGGCACCACCTTGGTGACGAAGCCGATCCGCTCGGCCTCCTCGGCCCCCACCACCCGGCTGGTCAGCATCAGCTCGAGCGCCTTCTTCGGGGGCATCGACCGCAGCATGGGGACGGTCACCATGTAGGGCCAGAGACCCACGTTCAGCTCCGGTGCCCCGAACCGGGCCCGCTCCGAGGCGATGACCATGTCGCAGGCCAGGGCCAGGCCGAACCCGCCGGCCATGGCCCATCCCTGCACCCGGGCGATGGTGGGTTTGCCCAGGTGCCACATCTCCTCGAACAGTTCGGCCAGCCAGCCCCGGGCCAGGTGGTGACTGGCGTACTCGTCGGATCCGTCGGATCCGTCGGCGCCGACGGCGGGGTCGGCGGGATCGCGGGGGACCATGCCGGTCAGGTCGGCTCCGGCGCAGAAGGCCTGGTCGCCGGCGCCGGTCAGCACGACCACCCGAACCGCGGGGTCGGCCTTGGCCCGGGCCACCTCCTCGGCGCAGCCCGCCGATGACCTCCCAGGTCATGGCGTTGCGCCGCTCGGGCCGGTTGATGGTCAGGGTCAGGACGGGGCCCCGCCGCTCGGCCAGGAGATCCGTGTCGGAGTCGTTTCCTGCGGTTCGGTCGGTTCCTGCGGTTCGGTCGGTTCCTGCGGTTCGGTCACCGGACGACGCTAACCCGTGTGCCCGGCTGTTGTCCGTGAGGGTCGCGGCTTGGACGGTGACCACTACGGTGACGCCATTCCGACCGCAGCCATCCTCTCCTTCCGCCTCGGCGGCTCCGACGGGGTCTCCATCGAGGCCGCCAAATGGCAGTGGGCCCTGGGCAGGCTCGGGTTCACCACCGTCACCGTGGCCGGTGACGGACCGGTCGACCGGTTGCTCGACGGGCTGGCCATCGGAGCTGCCGAAGGGCCGGACCGGCCGAGCCCTGGCCGCGGCACTCGACGATGCCGACCTGGTGGTGGTCGAGAACCTGTGTTCCCTCCCGCTCAACCCCGAGGCCGCAGCCCAGGTGGCGTCGGTCCTCGCCGGTCGGCCGGCCATCCTCCACCATCACGATCTTCCGTGGCAGCGGGAGCAGTTCCTCGACAACCCGCCCCCACCGGACGATCGGCGCTGGAGTCACGTGACCATCAACGAACTGAGTCGGCACCAACTGGCCGAACACGGCATCGGCGCCACCACCGTGTACAACACCTTCGCCGTGCCCAGCCCGGCCGGCCAACCGGCCCGGCGGGCTCGACCGCCACAGGCGACGGGGGTGGCAGGGACGACGAACGCCGACGGTGGCTGCGCGGCGCGCTCGGCATCGGGGACGAGCAGCGGCTGGTGCTCCAGCCCACCCGGGCCATCCCGCGCAAGAACGTGGCCGCCGGCATCACCGTGGCCACTGAGCTCGAAGCGGTCTACTGGCTGCTGGGTCCGGCCGAGGACGGGTTCGGACCCGAGCTCGACGTCCTGGTGGCCGGGGCGGGGTGCCCGGTCGTCCTGGGCACGCCGGGAGACTCAGCCGGCACCACGGTCCACGACGCCTATCGGGCCTGCGACGTGGTCGTCCTGCCTTCCACCTGGGAGGGCTTCGGCAATCCGACCATCGAGTCGGTCGTCCACCGGCGCCCATTGGCCATCGGCTCCTACCCGGTGGCGGCCGAGCTCGCCGCCTTCGGCTTCGACTGGTTCTCCCTGTCCGAGACCGACCGGCTCCGCACATGGCTGGACGCTCCCGATCCCGCCCTGTTGGACGGCAACCTCGCCGTGGCGGCGGCCCATTTCTCGCTCGACGACCTGCCCGACAGGATCGCCGCCGTGCTCCCCGAGATCTGAGCATCGTCCGGTGGCGACCGACGGCTCCGGTGACCGGCCGACCGCCGACGGCCCCGGTGACCGGGGCCGACCCCCGAGTACCATGACCGGGATGAGCGGAGCCCTGACGGCGGACGAGACACCGCAGACCGATCCCGGCCCCGGTCAGGCCTCCGGTCAGGCCGTCCCGAGCGGGCGGCGACTGACCGCAGACGCCCGGCGGCGGCAACTGTTCGAGGTCGCCCTCTCCCTCTTCGCCGAGCACGGCTATGCGGCCACCACCATGGACGACATCGCCGAGTCGGCCGGCGTGACCAAACCCCTCGTGTACCAACATTTCGAATCGAAGCGGGCGCTCTACCTCGAGCTCATGGACGTGGTCTCGCGGGAGCTGGTGACCCGCATCGTCGAGGCCACGGCCACCGCCTCCGGCCCCCGACAGCAGGTCGAACTGGGCTTTGCCGCCTACTTCGAGCTGATGACCGACAACGAGCCCGCCTTCCGTCTCCTCTACGGCCGTGACGCCCCTGACGACTTCGAGCTCGGTGCTGCCCTGCGCCGGGTCGAGGAGACCATCGCCGAGGCCATCGATCCGTTGATCGACGCCGGCCTCGACCCCGAGCACCGCCTCCTCCTGGCCCATGCCGTGGTCGGCATGGCCGAGGGGGCCAGCCGGCACTGGCTGGATTCCAACCGCCGCCAGAACGATGCCGGCGGCGGCCCGGGCGACGGGGGGGCCGCCTCGGTCGAAGGGCGTCGGGCCGAGGCCGCCCGGCTGGCCACCCGCCTCGCCGATTTCGCCTGGGCCGGGCTGCGCCAGGTCCATCGCATCTGAGCTCGACCGGTCCGCCTCCGACGCAGCCTAGGCGGTGACCTCGCCGGACGCCACCGGTGGTATGGCTGGGCCGGACCACACCTCCGGCATGCTCGGCCGTGATGGCGAAGGCACTGACCGGCGCGTTGCCGGCCACGCTGAAGGGGACCACCCGCGGCTTCGATCCCATCAGGCCGAGCGAGATGGTCCGGCTTCCGATCACCCCCCAGAGCTGGTAGGTCTCGTCGGCCGGAAGGGACGACAATCCCCCTGCCTCCACGAAGCCGGTTCCCGATCTGGTCAGGATCACGGTGACCTTGCCGACTGCCGTCGTCCCCGTCGACGGCGCCCGGAGGAGGACCTGCTTGGTGGAGGGGGCATCGAGGGCCGCCTGCTCGGCCCGGGTGAGGGGTGTCGAGCCCTGGAGGGCGCTCACCTGATGGTTGAGGTGGTCGACGCTCACGCCAAGCGCCACCGCGGCCACCGCCGCGGCTGCCCCCACGATCAACGCGGCCCTGACGGCCGTCCGGCCCCGCCTGCTCCCAGAACCAATGGGGATGACGTCCCCCTCCGTTGCCGGCGGCCGGGTCCGTCACCTCGCCCCACCGGGTCGACGCGGGCGGGTTCCTCCTCGAGCCGCTTGGCCAATCGCTCCCACGAGGGCGGGGCCGACCCGTCGAGCCGGCTGGCGATCCCGCTCCACAGCTCCGCCGGGGACGCTCCTCCCGAGTTGGCCAGCAACCCGGCCACCTCGTGGTGCTGGGCCACCTCCATCGAACACCGCACGCACTCGCCGAGATGCCGCTCCACCATCGCCGCCGTCTCGGGGTCCACGGCGTCGAGGGCGTAGACGCCCAGCAATTCCTGGATCTCCTCGTGGGTGGGTTCGGTCTCGTGGGTGCTCACGACTCTGCTCCTGCCGGCTTCACTCCGAGTTCGGCCAAGTTGATCCGGAGCCGGCCCAGCCCGGACCGGATACGGCTCTTGACCGTTCCCTCGGGCTCGTCGAGGATCTGCGCCACCTCCCGGTAGGTGTTGCCTCCAAAGTAGGCCAGCAGGATGGGCCGGCGGAGGTCATCGGGCAGTGCACCGAGCGCGGCTTTCACCTGGTCGGCGACGGCCATGTCCCACACCTCGTGATCGATGTCGTAGCCGGCGGTGGCCGTCTCTCGCGACGTGCGCTCCTCACGCGCCCGCCGGGCCTCCTCGGAACGCACGAAGTCGACCGACTTCCCGTGGGTGCGGGCCAGCAGGTAGGAGCGCAGGGTGCCGCGCTGGGGATCGAACTTCTCGGGTTGCTTCCACAGATCGAGGAAGATCTCCTGGGTGATCTCCTCGGCCGGAGGGTCGCTGCGCAGGATCCGGCGGGCCAGCGCGTGCACGGCACCGCCGTGGCGCCGGTAGATCTCGGCCAGCGCAGGCTCATGCCAACGACCGACGGCCACCACCAATTTGGCGTCGCTCGCCTGCTCCAGTTCGATCACCTCACTGTATTCGGCGCCGACCGCTCCGCCGGATGACCAGCCGGATGACCTGCCGGATGACCAGCCGGATGACGGGCAGGATGACCAGCCGGGTGACCGGCAGACGGCTCATCCCGAATCCGGCCGGCGACGAACACCTGTCATGACCTTCGATATGACCAACTACCAACGGCTTTCGGCGAAGCTCGAGGTCGAGGACATCGATTTCGACACGTTCCGCCAGCAACCTCTCGGCCAGGAGGCCCTCCGGTGCCTCCGCTACATGCACGACGTGGAGAACCACACGGTCTGCTATCTCCGCGACGTGCTCGTCACCCGCGCCCACCGCGATCCCGAGGTGACGTCGTTCCTCACCCTGTGGAACTACGAGGAGTTCTGGCACGGGGAGGCCATCGCCGCCATTCTGGCCGCCCACGACGAGCCGTCTGGGAAGGGAAGGATCGCCGCGCTCCGCCAGCGGCTCCCGAGAGGGGACGCCTGGAAGCCGATCACCTTCCAGCTGGCATCGAGGATCACGCCCCATCTCACCGCAGTGCACATGACCTGGGGCGCGGTCAACGAGTGGACCACCCAGGCGGCCTACGCGCGGCTGGCCAAGCTGGCCGGCCACCCGACGCTGAGCGAGCTCCTCCGGCGGATCATGAAGCAGGAAGGCCGCCACATCGACTTCTACGCCGCCCAGGCCAAGTCGAGGCTGGCCGACAGCCGGGCCGCCCAACGCCTCACCCGTTGGGCCCTGACCCACTTCTGGGCCCCGGTGGGCAGTGGCGTGCTGCCCGACCAGGAGGTCGCCTTCCTGAGCACGTACCTGTTCGGGGACCCCGACGGGGTGGCCATGGCCGACCGCATCGATCGACGGGTCGACCGCCTCCCCGGCCTCGAGGGGTTGAATCTCCTGCGGGGCGCGGTGTCAGCCGCCTGAGCCCGTTGGGCGGGCGTTGGGACTGGATGGGCGTGGATGGGACGCCGGTCAGCGGTCGAAAGTCATGGTGGCCGCCGGTGCTAAAAGCCGATACAGCCGGTAAACTATGTGGGTGTTCAGCTTCCCAAATCCGGTCAACGAGTACGCGGCCAGGACGGTGGCTGCCGGCGTCCTGGTCATGGCTGTGGCGGCCATCGCCTTCCAGCAGCCATGGATCCTGGTGCCGTTGGCCTACGGGTTCTGGGCCCGGGTGCTGACCGGCCCGAGGCTGAGCCCGCTCGGCCAATTGGCCACCCGGGTCATCGCTCCCCGACTCCCATGGGGCCCGAAGATGGTGCCCGGGCCACCCAAGCGCTTCGCCCAAGCCATGGGGGTCGCCTTCTCGACCACGGCCCTGGTGCTGTGGTTCGGGTTCCATCTTGCCGCCGCCACCTGGGTGGTCGTGGCGCTGCTGGCCACTGCCGCCCTCCTCGAGTCGGCCTTCGCCATCTGCCTGGGCTGCATCGTCTTCGGCTACCTGATGAAGGTCGGGGTGGTCCCCGAAGAGGTGTGCGAGGCCTGCGTCGACATCTCGCGGCGCCACCCAACGGCCTCGGTCGGCCATACCGGCTGAGGGAGCCGGCGCGCTCATTTCGTCTCCGGGGGACCCGGGCCCCGGGATCCGGTCCCCGCTGAATCCGGCTCCGCTGGACCGGCTGGCTCGCCGGCGTCGTGTTTCTGCGCTGTCTTTCATGCTGTCTTTCATGCCGGTTTCATGCTGGCTTTCATGCTGGCTTTTCATGCCGGCTTTTCATGCCCACTTTCATGCCGTCTCGTGCTCCCTGAACGAGTGTCACACCGCCCGGGCAGGATGGGGGCATGGCGGATCGGACCTCCACAGCGCAGTCGGGCCGGCGACCGGCCGGCCGACCCGGTGCCGGCGCCCCTCCCGTTGTTGACCCTCCCGATGCCGGCGCCCTGCTGGCGGCCATCGAGGTGGTGGCCTCGTTCGTCTCGACCTGTGAGGCGGCCCGCTACGACGGAGACGACGCCGCCTCGCTGGTGGCCGCCTTCTCCCGGGGCAAGCGGTTGTGCGCCGCCGGGGAGACCCTGGTGGCGGCCCGGGCCGCCGAGTGCCACGCCCATCTGTCCCTCGGCCACCGGTCCCCGGCCGACTGGCTGGCCGCCGTCACCGGGGCCTCGGTGGGCGAGGCGGCCGACGTCCTGAAGGTGGGTGAGGCCCTCCCCTCCCAGCCCGGGGTGGAGGCGGCCCTGCGGGGCGGGAAGCTCACCCCGTCCCGGGCCAAGCTGGTGACCGGGGCGGTCAGGCGCAACCCGCAGAAGGAAGCCGAGTTGGTGCGGGGGGCCGAGGCCGACACCTTCCGCCAACTGAAGGACCGGTGCCTGCGGGCCCGGGCCGAGGGCCGCCGGGCCGAGGACGCCGACGCCGCCCACGCCGCCGTGCACGCCGCCCGGCGGTGCCGCACCTGGACCGACGAGGAGGGGGCCTTCCGCCTCGACGCCCTCCTCACCCCCGAGGCCGGCGCCTCCCTCCTGGCCTCGCTCACCCGCCAGTCCGACCGCTTCTTCCGGGCCTCCCGCACGGCCGGGGTCCACGAGCCAAGTGAGGCCTATGCGGCCGACGCCCTGGTGGCCCTGGTCACCGGGCGCGGCCTCCTGCCCGCTTCCCGGTCCGGGGCTGGCCCGAAGGGCGACAACCCCAAGGGCGGCGATCCCAAGGGCGGTGATCCCAAGGGCGGACTGCCGGGGCGGCTGCCGGGGCGGGTGCTCGGGTCCCCCCGAGCCCCGGGCCATGGTCCAGGTCCGGGTGGACCTGGCCGCCCTGCGCCGGGGGTCGGTGGCCAACGGGGAGACCTGTGAGATCCCCGGCGTCGGCCCCGTCTCGGTGCGGACGGCCACCGAGCTGATGGGGGACGCCTGGGTCGACCTCATCGTCTCCGACGGGGTGGACGTGACCACCATCTGCCGGATGGGCCGCTCCCTGCCCACCCCGCTGCGCACCGCCCTGGTGGAACGGGACCGCTGCTGTGTGGCCCCGGGCTGTGATGCCACCCGGGGCCTCGAGATCGACCACTGGCAGGTCGACCACGCCGCCGGGGGGCCGCTGTCCATGGACAACCTGGCCCGGCTGTGCCGCTACCACCACTACCTGCGCACCCACCAGGGCTTCGTCCTGGCCGGGGGGCCGGGGCAGTGGACCTTCGAACCACCCGAGCACCCCAAGGCCCGCCGGACCCCGGGCCGCCGGATCCCGGGCCGCAAGTCGAGGGCGGGGCCGACCAAGGGCCCGGCCGTTTCCTCCCCGGGGTCCACCGACCCGCCGCTGTTCACCGTCGAGGAGTGAGACGGCGGGGTCACCGCCGCGAACGCACTCGGGGATCACGGCGGCACCGTCCCGTGGAGGGGGGCGGCGGACAGCCCGACTGCCTCACCAGCGTCTCAGGACAGCCGCGGAAGCAGGTCGGCGCACAGACCGGCCAGCTCCTCGGCGCAGGCGCGGTAGATCTCGTCCTCCCCGCCGGCCGGGTCCTCAACGTCCTCCCACGCTTCGACCGGGAGCCCGGCCAGCCCGAGCGAAGCCATCCGTTCCCCGAGCGAAGGAGGGCCGGGCGGCAAGTCGCGACACAGCCGTTTGATCGAAGCGGTCTTCGACGCGGCGGATGGGTACTGGCGTCGGATGTAGGACACGTGTTCGCCGGCCATGGCCAGGATGAGATCGGCGTCCTCGACATCCCAGTCGGTGAGCTGGTGGCTGCGGTGACCGTCGGCCTGGAGTCCGACAGACGTCAAGGCGTCCTTCGTCCTCCTACTCATCGGCTGCCCCTCCACCACATGGGTACCGGCGGTGACGATCTGGAGCGACCTGGCCTGGAGCATGGCCCCCGCCATCACCGAACGGGCCGCGTTTCCCGTGCACAGGGTGAGCAACCGGGTGGGCCGCACGGTCGGATCGCGCTCCTCAACTCCGGCGGCAACGCCCACGTCGTCGCTCACGCCCCCATCGAGAGCGCCGCGGCCGACCGCCGCCGACCCGGAACCCGACACCCTCGCCGCGATCAGTTGATGTGGATGCCGGAGATGGCGCGGCTGATAATGAGCCGTTGGATCTCCGAAGTCCCCTCGAAGATGGTGTAGATCTTCGAGTCGCGGTGCCAGCGCTCGACAGGGTGCTCGCGGATGTAGCCGTAGCCACCCATGATCTGGATGGCCTCCTCGGTCACGTGGACCGCCGTCTCGCCGGCGAAGAGCTTGGACATCGAGCCCTCCCCCGCAGTGAACTCCTTGCCGTTCCGGCCCATCCACGAAGCACGCCAGATCAGCAGCCGGGATGCGTCGATCCGGGTCTTCATGTCGGCCAGCTTGAAGGCGATGGCCTGGTTCTCGATGATGGCCCGGCCGAAGGCTTGACGCTCCTTGGCGTAGTCGAGGGAGTACTCGTAGGCGGCACGGGCGATGCCGAGGGCCTGGGCCCCCACCGTCGGGCGCGAGGCCTCGAACGTCTTCATGGCCGCCTGGCTGGTCGAGCGCTTCCCCTCGCGGGCACGGGCCAGCTTCTCGTCGAGCTTGTCCTTGCCGCCCAGGAGGCAATGGCCGGGCACCCGCACGTTGTCCAGCACGACCTCGGCGGTGTGGGAGGCCCGGATCCCCATCTTCTGGAATTTCTGTCCCTGGGACAGGCCCGGGGTGTTGGGCGGCACGATGAAGCTGGCCTGTCCCCTCGACCCGAGCTCGGGATCGACCGAGGCCACCACCACGTGGATGTCGGCGATACCGCCGTTGGTGATCCAGGTCTTGGTCCCGTTGATGACCCACTCGTCCTTGGCCTCGTCGTAGGTGGCCCGGGTGCGCAGGGACGACACGTCCGAGCCGGCGTCGGGCTCGGAGACGGCGAAGGCGGCCAACTGGATCTTGTCGGGCGTCCCGAAGCACTGGGGTCCCCACTCGACCAACTGCTCGGGCGTCCCGTTGCCGGCGATCCCGGCCAGGCCCAGCGTGCTCCCGAAGATCGACAGGGCGATCCCGGCGTCGCCCCAGGACATCTCCTCGTTGGCGACGGGCAGCAACAGACCGGTGGGATCGGCGAAGCACTGGGTGATGAAGTCGAACGAGTAGAGGCCGATCCGGGAGGCCTCCTCGATGATGGGCCAGGGGGTTTCCTCTCGCTCGTCCCACTCGTGCCCGGCGGGCCGGATGACGTTCTCGGCGAAGTCGTGGACCCACTTCTGGATCTGGAGTTGATCCTCATTCAGGTCGAGGGAGAAATCGGTCATCGTTCCGTGCTCCGTTCCGGCCCCGGAGGGCCTCTCGCGCCTCTCGGACGCCGGCACGGTCCGAGGACCGCACCGTCAACCGGCCCCTTCGGCCGGCAGATGTTTCGTAGTTACTCAATAGTAACCAAGAACGGGCGGTGATGCCACCACCCCGGTGGATCGAGGCCGAGACCTGGCCGAACGGGCGGGCCGGATCGGGGTTCGGCCCGGGGCGAGGAGCACGGCAGCGTGGGTCGTGGGCACCGGGGGCCGAGGGGCACGCGGGTCCGGCCGTGCCGCCGAGCCCGTCGGCGTAACCAAGACCTTGAGGCACGGGGCAGGGGCGCCGGCAGGGCGCGAACAACCCGCGTCCCAGCTCAGCGGGGTGGGCCTGGGGCCCCGGGAGGAATGAGCCGGTGCTACGCAGGCTGGGCCAGGCGTACATCGACGGCCTGGAGCCCCTTGGGTCCTTCCTGAAGATCGAACTCGACCGCCTGACCCTCTTCGAGGGAGCGGAAGCCATTCATCTGGATTGCGGTGTGGTGCACGAATACATCGGCCCCGCCATCCGGTTGTGAAATGAAGCCGAAGCCCTTTTCAGCGTTGAACCACTTGACTGTTCCGGAAGCCACGGTGGCATTCCCCTTTCCTCCACACGTGTAGTGCGCAGGCAGCCCCAGCGCGAGATTGCCTCCGACCCACCTGCGGGCGGGTCTTCGACCACCTACCGAAGGAGACTCCCTACCAGCCAAACGCTAGCAGTCCTCGGCCCAGGATCAACTGCTGAGAGGCCTCTCGGGCACCTGTTCATACGGCGTTCACTGACGCCTGATCCGGGTCCCTTCGGGCCCGTCCTCGACCACCCACCCCTGCGACTCCAGCTCGCTACGGAGCACGTCGGCCAGGGCCCAGTCCCGGTCGGCCCGGGCCTGGTCCCGACGCCTCACCAGCTCGGCGCCGGCCGGATCCACTTCGTCCCCGGATCCGGTGCGCAACGGCAGCCCCAAGGCCGCACTGAGCAGGGCGGCGGTGTTGGCCGACCGCCGGGCCGCGGCGGTATCGCCGGCATCGGCTGCCGCGTTGGCCCGGCGGACCAGGTCGAACACCCCGG
Organism: uncultured Acidimicrobiaceae bacterium; assembly: GCA_963812885.1. Taxonomy (GTDB): domain Bacteria; phylum Actinomycetota; class Acidimicrobiia; order Acidimicrobiales; family RAAP-2; genus Bog-756. Next base: position 423,704 of record CAWEWZ010000011.1, read on the forward strand.
CCAGGGCGCCGGCCGTGTCCAGGTCGTCGTCCATCCGCTCCCGGAACCGGGCCACGGCGTCGAGGTCGAGCCCGCCGACCGCACCGGCCCCGTCGACCGCACCGGACCCCCGTCCGCACCGGACCCGCCGACCGCACCGGACCCGCCGACCGCACCGGATCCGCCGACCGCCCTCCGCCCTCCGCCTCCGACCCCGGCCCCGGGGTCGACCACCGGCCCACCGGCCAGCGGATCGGCCAGCTCGAACCGCCGGGCCATCTCGTCCAGACGGGCCAGCCCGGCCTCGGCGTCGGCCACCGTCCCCGGTGTCACCTCGATCGGTGAGCGGTAGTGGGAACGGAGCACGAGCAAGCGGTAAGAACGGGCGTCACTGCGCTCCAGTAGGTCGGACAACGAGGTGAAGTTCCCGAGGGACTTGGACATCTTCTCGCCGTCCATCGTGACCCAGCCGTTGTGCATCCAGTGGCGGGCGAACTCCCGTCCCTCAGCCACGGCCTGGGCCCGCTCGTTCTCGTGATGGGGGAACATCAGATCCTGGCCGCCGCCGTGGAGCTCGAACCCCTCCCCGAGCAGGTCGAGCGACATCACCACGCACTCGGTGTGCCACCCGGGACGCCCGTCCCCCCACGGCGCCTCCCACGAGGGCTCGCCCGGCTTGGCCTTCTTCCAGAGCACGAAGTCGAGGGGTGACCGCTTGTCCTCGTCGGCCTCCACCCGGGCCCCGGCCCGCAGGGAGTCGAGCGGCTGGTGGGCCAGGAGCCCGTAGCCGGGAACCTCCTGCACCGACAGATAGACCCCGTCGCCCGTCTCATAGGCCACCCCCCGCGCCACCAGGTCGGCCACCAGGTCGATCATGCGGTCCACGAACGCGGTGGCGTGAGGAGTCTGGTCGGGGCGGAGCACCCCGAGGGCGTCGATGATCTCCCACCACCGGGCCTCGTTGACGGCCGTGAATTCGTCGATGGGCACTCCGGCGGCGGCGGCCCCGTCGATGATCTTGTCGTCGATGTCGGTGATGTTGGACACGTAGGTGACCTCGAGCCCGGTGAACACCAGGTAACGCCGGAGGACATCGAAGACGAGCGCCATCCGCCCGTGGCCGAGATGGGGCTCTCCGTCGACGGTCAGCCCACAGACGTACACCGAGACCCGTCCGGGCGTGCGGAGGCGCAGCGGCGCGACCTCCCCGGTCGCCGTGTCGTGGAGCTGGAGCACGCAGGGTACGGTAACCCGATCATGGCCAGCGACGCGAACCCACCGACCCCTCGGGCGGCCACCCCTTCGGGGATCCCCGACAGGCCCGGCCTGGAAGGGCTCGAGGCGGCCTGGTCGGCGAGGTGGGAAGCAGAGGGCACCTACGCCTTCGACCGGACGGCGACCCGCGCCGAGGTCTACTCCATCGACACGCCCCCGCCCACCGTGTCCGGGTCGCTCCACATCGGCCACGTCTTCTCGTACACCCACACCGATGCGGTGGCCCGGTTCCACCGCATGCGCGGCCGCGCCGTGTTCTACCCGATGGGGTTCGACGACAACGGTCTGCCCACCGAACGCCGGGTCCAGGACTACTTCGGCGTGCGGTGCGACCCCAGCCTTCCCTTCGACCCCGACTTCGAGCCCCCGGCCGAGCCCGGCAAGGATCCGGTTTCCGTGTCGCGCCCCAACTTCGTGGCCCTGTGCCACCGTCTCACCGCCGAGGACGAGCTGGTCTTCGAACATCTGTGGCGGATGCTCGGCCTCTCGGTCGACTGGTCCTACTCCTACACCACCATCTCCACCCGGGCCCAACGGGTCTCCCAGCGGGGGTTCCTCCGCCTGGCCCGACGCGGCGAGGTGGCCCAGCGCACGGCCCCCACCCTCTGGGACGTGGATTTCCGGACCGCCGTCTCCCAGGCCGAGCTGGAGGACCGCGAGCGCCCCGGGGCCTACCACCGCATCCGGTTCCCCCGGGTCGGCGGCGACGGGGCCGTCGACATCGAGACCACCCGGCCCGAGCTCCTGGCCGCCTGCGTGGCGCTGGTGGCCCACCCCGAGGACGAGCGCTACCGGCCGCTCTTCGGCACCGAGTTCGTCACCCCCCTCTTCGGGGTGCGGGTGCCGGTCGTGGGCCACGAGCTGGCCGATCCCGAGAAGGGTTCGGGAATCGCCATGGTCTGCACCTTCGGCGACACCACCGACGTGGTCTGGTGGCGCGAGCTCTCCCTCCCCACCCGCACCATCGTGGGCCGCGACGGCCGGCTGGTCCCGGTCAGCTGGGGCGCCGAGGGTTGGGAGTCCGACGACCCCGATGGAGCGGCCGCGGCCTACGAGGAGCTGACCGGGCGCACGGTCAAGCAGGCCCAGACCCGGATCGTCGAGCTCCTCCGGGAATCGGGCGCCCTCATCGGGGATCCGACCCCGATCACCCATCCGGTCAAGTTCTACGAACGGGGCGAGCGTCCCCTGGAGATCGTCTCGTCGCGCCAGTGGTTCGTCGAGACCCTCCCGCTCCGCCAGCGCCTGTTGGACCGCGGCGACGAGCTCCGGTGGCATCCGGCCTACATGGCCCACCGCTACCGGGCCTGGGTCGAGGGGCTCAACGGCGACTGGAACATCAGCCGGCAGCGGTTCTTCGGGGTGCCCTTCCCCGTCTGGTACCCGGTCGACGAGGCCGGCGAGGCGGTCTTCGACAGTCCGATCTTCGCCGACGAGGACCGGCTCCCCGTCGATCCGTCCACCGACGTTCCCGAGGGGTATTCCGAGGCCCAACGGGGACGGCCCGGAGGGTTCACCGGGGACCCGGACATCATGGACACCTGGGCCACCTCGTCGCTCACCCCCCAGATCGCCGGCGGTTGGGAGGACGATCCTGACCTGTTCGGTCGGGTCTTCCCGATGGACCTCCGGCCCCAGGCCCACGACATCATCCGCACCTGGCTGTTCGCCACCGTGGTCCGCTCCGAGCTCGAGCACGCCGCGCTCCCGTGGTCGGATGCGGCCATCTCCGGGTGGGTGCTGGACCCGGACCGCAAGAAGATGTCGAAGTCGAAGGGCAACGTGGTCACCCCGCTCCCCCTTCTCGAGAAGCATGGGGCCGACGCGCTGCGCTACTGGGCGGCGGGCGGGCGCCCGGGCACCGACACCGCCGTGGACGAGGGCCAGATGAAGGTGGGCCGGCGCCTGGCCATCAAGGTCCTCAACGCCTCGCGGTTCGCCCTGGGCCGGATCGCCGCCGAGGACGGCACGGTCACTGCCCCGCCGATCGGCTCGGCCACCGCCCCCATCGACCGGGCCATGCTGGCCCGTCTGGCCTCGGTGGTCGACGAGGCCACCGAAGCCTTCGAAGCCTACGACTACGCCCGGGCCCTCGAGCGCACCGAGGCCTTCTTCTGGTCGTTCTGTGACGACTATCTCGAGCTGGTCAAGACCCGGGCCTACGGCGAGGCCAGGGACCCGGGGACGGCGTCGGCCCGGGCGGCACTGGCCGGTGCCCTGTCCGTCCTGCTGCGACTGCTGGCCCCCATCCTCCCCTTCGTCACCGAGGAGGTGTGGTCGTGGTGGCAGGAGGGATCCATCCACACCGCTCCGTGGCCGACCGTCGTCGAGCTCGGCCCGGCGGCCACCGATCGGCTGGAGGACGGCGAATCCGTCCTCGACGTCGTGGCCGGCGTGCTCGGTCGGGTCCGACAGGCCAAGTCGACGGCCAAGCGTTCCATGCGCTCGCCGGTGGCCAACTTGACCGTGGTCGACACCCCCGGGCGCATCGCCGCCCTGCTGTCGGCCGAGGGCGACCTGCGCGATGCCGGCGGCGTGATCACGTTGGAAACCGGCGAAACCGCCGCATCCGACGAACCGGCGGTCGAGGTGGAGCTCGCCCCCGAGGAGTGAGGAGGGCTCAGGGAGGAGTGAGGAGGGCTCAGGACAGGTAGACGCCGAGCGCGGCGTCGGCCATCTCGGCCGGCGTGCCCTCCTGCTGGACGCGACCGTGGACCATGATGGCGGCCCGGGTGGCCACCGACAGTGCGGTGGTCACGAACTGTTCGACCAGCAGGATGGTCATCCCCTGGCCGCTCAGGTTGCCGACCAGTTCGTAGAGCTCGGACACGATGAGCGGGGCCAGCCCCATGGACAACTCGTCGAGCAGCAGCACCTTCGGATCGGTGACCAGAGCCCGGGAGATGGCCAGCATCTGCTGCTCGCCGCCCGAGAGGGTCCCGGCCATCTGGCTCCGCCGCTCCTTCAGCCGGGGGAAGGAGGCGAAGGTCCTGTCCTCGACCTCCTTGGCGCTGATGCCGCCCCGGTAGGTCCAGATGCGGAGGTTCTCGCGCACGGTGAGGTTGGGGAAGATGCCCCGGCCCTCGGGCACGGCGCAGATGCCGTTGCGGGCCAGCTTCTCGGGCGGGCGCTTGCCCACCGGCTCGTCCCCGATCACGACCTGCCCGGCCGTCGGCCGCATCCGGCCGCTGATCACCTTCAGCAGCGTCGACTTCCCGGCCCCGTTCGGGCCGAGGAGGGCGAAGACGCTGCCGGGCGGGATGACCAGGTCGACGCCGTGGATGACCTCGATCCGGCCGTAGGCTGCCCGCACCCCGGTGAGGACGATGCTGGGCGGGAGCTGCCGGGCCGCCGGGGGCGGGACCTCGGTCACGTCGGTCACCGTCGTGCTCCCGGAGCCCCGTTGGAGGCCGGCGCGGCCTCGCCCAGATAGGCGGCCTGGACCATCGGATCGTGACGGACCTCGTCGGGCGTGCCCGAGGCGATGATGTCGCCGAAATCGAGGACATAGATGTGGTCGCAGATCCGCATCACCAGCTCCATGTCGTGCTCGACCAGCAGCACAGCCATGCCACCGGCCGCCAACTTGGTCAACAGCTCACCCAGGGCGTTGGATTCGACTTCGTCGAGGCCCGATCCGGGCTCGTCGAGCAGGAGGAGTTTCGGCCTGATGGCCAGGGCGCGGGCCAGCTCGACCATCCGGGCCAGACCGGTGGACATGGAGGCGGCGTTCTGCTCCCCGCGCCCGCCGAGCCCCACCCCTTCGAGCAGCCGATCCCGGGTGGCCGGATCCGCCGAACCGAGATCGAGGGCGACGGTGACGTCGCTCCCCTCGGGGTCCCCACCCGTTGCCTGGGACCGGCGCTTCGACGGCATCCACCGGTGGAGCCGGCCCCACCGGCTCCGGTGCCACCACCGCTGCGTCGACTCGAGTCCGACCTGGACGTTCTCGCCGGCGGAGAGCGACCCGAACAATTCCAGGCGTTGGAAGGTCCGGGCCAACCCGAGCCGGGCCCGATGGTGGGGCTTCATCTCGGTGACATCGGTGTCGAACAGATGGACCGTGCCCCGGCCGGGAGCCTGCAGTCCACTGATCACATTGAACAGGGTGGTCTTGCCGGCGCCGTTGGGACCGATCAACCCGGTGACGGTCCCGGGCCGGACGATGAGGCTCACGTCGCTGAGGGCGGAGACGCCGCCGAACCGGACCGCCACCTCCGACACGGTCAGGGCCGCCCCTCCCGCCGATCCGCCTCCTGGCGATCCCTGAACCGGTGACCCAGTGGGCGGCTCAGCGGGCGACTGCTCAGCGGGCGACTCCGCGGCCGGCTCAGCGGGCGACTGCTCAGCGGGCGACGGCTCAGCGGGCGACTCCGCGGCCGGCGCAGCGGGCGAATGCCCAGCGGGCGACGGCTCAGCGGGCGACTCGTCCGCTGATGACTCCTCAACTGGCGGCACGGGTCCCACCTCCGACCGCGAAGGTGCCGCCGACCGGCGCGGCCGGCCCGACCACCGCATCCCCACCCCGCCTGCCCCAGGGCAGGAGGTTCTGGATGAACTCGATGCCGAGAATTCCGCCGGCGGCCCGGCCGATCAGGATGATGCCGGCACCGGCGAAGAGGCCGAGGCCGTTCGGCCACACTTGGTTGAGGACCACGTAGGTGAGGGCGGCCAGGAAGGCCCCGGAGACGGTCCGAATGCTCCACACGGTGACGAACAGGACGAAGATGATGCCAGCGAAAAAGTCGAAGTCGGAGGTTCCGACCGTCTCCTGCACGGTGCCGTACAGCGCCCCACCCAGGCCGGCGATGCCCGCGGCGATGGCGAACACCGCCACCTTGGTGAAACCGATGTTGAGCCCCACCGTGGCGTAGGCGGCCGGTGAGTCGTTGAGGGCCACCAGCCGCCGACCGAACATCGAACGGCGGATGGCCAGCACGATCCAGGCGATCACCACGAAGAAGACGGTGACCAGAAGGAACTCGGAGGCGTCGCCGCCGAACGACAGTCCGGGGAGGACGATCCGCCCCACGTTCACGCCCCCGGATCCGTAGATGTGGGTGTCGAGGAAGAACCCGTTGGCCACGGCGTCGGCGAAGGCGAAGGTGGCCAGGGCCAGGTACAGGTCGCGCAGCCGGATGGTGGGCAGGGCGACCAGGGCCCCGACCGCGGCGCAGACCACGGTGGCCGCCACCAGGCCGAGGACCGAGCCGCCACCGGCCACCTTGCCCATGATGAAGGCGCCGATGCCCATGAAGGAGAACTGGCACAGGGAGATCTGGCCCGAGTACCCGGTGAGGAGCACCAGCGAGAGACCCACGATCCCGAGAGTCATGACCACGCCCCCGAGGGTGAGCACGGTCGTCCCTTCGAACGGCTTGTTGTTGAAGACCAGGGCCATCACCACCGCCACCACGAAGAAGCCGACGCCGGCCAGCAGCGACTCGCGGCCGCCGGCCACACGCGGGATGCGCGCCTTGGTCAGCCGGCCCACCGCCCGGAGCCGGACCGACGGCAGGGTGACGAGGGCGATGAACAAGAAGACCATCGGCAGGGCCAGCGTCACATCGGGCACCAGGCTCTGGGGAAGGTGGGGCAGCAGATAGCTGATCACGTAGTTCTCGGCCAGCCCGATGCCGATGGCGGCGGCGAAGGTGACCGGGATGTTCTTGAGCCGACCGACGATGGCCGCCGCATAGCCGTTGACCACCAGGAGGGTCATGGCCGGGATGCTCAGACCGGTGGTCTGGGTCGGCGCCAGGAGGACGCCGGCCAGCGCGGCCATGACGAACCCGAGGATCCATCCGTACTGGCTCATCCGGTTGGGGGAGGCGCCGGACATGGCCAGCAGCTCGGGGTCGTCGACCACCGCCCGGAGAGCCACCCCGGTGCGGGTGGAGTAGAAGAGCAGGCGCAGGGCCACGGCCACCGCCAGGGCCACCCCGATGATCAGGACCTCCTGGTACTGGATGTTGATCCCGACCAGCCGGAACTGCCCGTTCACCATGTTGCCCACCAGATGCTGGGTGCTCGGGTTCCAGGTGACGGTGGCGAACCCGGTGAGGATGACCAGCAGGCCGAGCGTGACCATCACCGGCCGTTCGGCCGAAGCCCCGTGGAGCCGACGCATGAGCACCCGCTCGACCAGCGCCCCCGAGATGGAGGCGCCGACGACGAGGATGATGACCAAGGCCACCAGGATGTTCACGTGGTCCTGGGTGACCAGCCCCCAGTAGCAGAAGGCGGCGACCATCCCGACGGCCCCCTGGGCGAAGTTGAAGACGCCCGAGGTGGTGTAGGTGACGACCAGACCGGTGGCGGCGATGGCGTACCCGGCACCGAACATGATGCCGAAGACGCTGTACTGCAGGAAGTTGCTCACCGCATCAACCCCATCAACCCCGTTCCCCGATGGACCACATCAGACGGCTCCGGTGCCCCCGACCCCGCTCAGGATTTCGGTGGCGCCACGTAGGAGTAGTCGCACCGGTACCCGTGGGTCGGGCTGTTGATCGGCGGGTTGTCCTGCCGGGTCCACTGTGAGTTGAGCACCTGGCCGACCAGATAGCAATTGGACGTCGACCTTGCCGCCGGGTTGCTGGTGGTCACGATGTTCCCACCGTTGAACGAGGTGACCTTCGAGAGCGCGGTCAGGATCGACCCGCGGCTCGGGTTGGAGCCCGCGTCCTTCAGGGCCTGGACGAAGAGCTGCGCCGACAGCCACCCGTAGAGGGTGAACAGGTCGGCGTGGAACCCGGGCGAGGCCACGTTGACCCAGTGGAGGAAGGTCGACACCGCGGGGATCGAGTCCTTGTCCCCTCCGAGGTAGAGCGAGGCGTTCTGGTCGAAGTAGGAGCCGTTGACCGCGGCCGGGCCCGCCGGCGGCGGGGATCAGGGCGGTCGAGTAGGTGGCCGCGCCCATCACCACGAGGGGGTGGAAGTTCTGCTGGACGAGGTTCTTGAGCAGCGCCGAGGCATAGACCTCGGCCATCTGGTCGATGAACAGCACCTTCACGCCGGCGTTCCTCATGGCGATCACATTGGGGGTGAAGTCGAACTGGGTGTCGCCGTAGGTTGCGTCGTAGACGACGTGGTAGCCGACCTTCTCCATGACGTACTTCTCACCGGCCCAGTCGGCCTCGGGCGAGGGGAGGTTGGCCACCAGGGTGCCCACGTGCTGGAGGGGCGCCGAGCCGAACTTCTTCCAGTAGTACTGCAGCGCGCCCTCCTCCCAGCCGCCCTCGAGGGGGACGGCGCTGTACACGTTGGGCAGGGCGTTGGTGGCCGGGTCGAGCACCTGGGTCACGTCAGGGACACCCGGGTTCTGGGCCAGCACCGTTCCGCCGAAGCTGTCGAAGGTGGAGAACCCGCCGACCAGGGCGGCGTCGGTGGACACCGCGTTCTGGGTGGCCTCCTTGTTGCCGGTCCCCGTGTACTGGTCGTCGGCGCTGTCGACGGTGATCTTGCGCCCGTTGACCCCGCCCGTCGAGTTGACGTAGTCGGCGTAGGCCTGGGTCCCGACCAGCGCGCCCTTGAACAGGCCACCGATGGCCAGGGTGGAGACATTGCCGACCTTGATGCTGGTGGCGGTGATGCCGGTGTGGTCGCTGAAGGCGCTGGACGGCACCGTCCGGTTGCCGATGCTCGCCTTCCCGCCCGATGCCGTTGTCGTCGTCGTCGAGTTGGTGGAGCTGCATGCCACCGCGGTGGCGGCTACCACCGTGACCAACGTCAGCGCGGCCAAGCGCGTCTTCCACGATGCAGAACCCAAGGCTCCCCCTTGATCTCGGTCTTGGCCACGTCGGGCGGGAACTGGCCGTCCCCTGGGCAACATGACGGAAATATGAATATGTGACTCTACGTCAGAAACTCGTCTGTGTGTCTAGCACTTCAGGCGGGATCGCTCAGAAATCGGAGGACGGCACCGGCCTGGGCATCCCGTGACCGGCCCGGGCCCGGGCGCCCTCCAGAAACCGGACCGCGCCCATGGTGGTGTGCCGGCAGCGGATCGAGGCCAGCACGTCGAAGGCGTGCTGGGCCCGGGGCAGCTCCACGTAGGCGACCGGCGCCTCGGAGGTCCGCTGCAGTTCGGCCACGAAGTGGCGGGCCACGGCCACCGGCACCAGGGTGTCGTTGACCCCGTGCATGACGAACATGGGCGGCGCCGATGCGGTCACCCGGTGGTCGGGCGACGCCTGCTCGAACTGCTCGGGGTTGTCCGACTTCCTGGTCTTCATCACCCTGCGCTCGAGCAGGTCGAGGAGTCCGGCACCGTAGGCGCCCGACAGTTCCGGGTCGACGGTCATGTCGTAGACGCCGTAGCAGGGGATGCAGGCGTCGACCGAGGTGTCCATGTCCTCGAATCCGGGCTGCCACTCGGGCCGGTTGGGCGTGAGGGCCAGCAGCGACGAAAGGTGGCCGCCGGCGGATCCTCCGGACACGGCGACGAACTCCGGGTCTCCCCCGTAGTCGGCGATGTGCTCCCGCACCCAGGCGACGGCCCGCTTGCAGTCCACGATGTGGGCCGGCCAGGTGGCCCGGGGGCTGAGGCGGTAGTTGATGACGACACACACCCATCCCCGCCGGGCCAGCTCGTGCATCATCGGGATGCCCTGCTCCCGCTTGTCCCCGATGACCCACGCCCCCCCGTGGATGTAGACGAGCACCGGAGCCCGCCCGGTGCCCACCGGCCGACGGGTGAGGATGTCGAGCTTGTGCCGGTAGTTCCCGTCGCCCCAGTAGTCGATGTTCTTGACCCTCTTGATGCCGTGCCAACGGAACGGCACGGCGATGACCAGCCGCCACCAGCGGTTCCACAGCGGGGCCGGATCGAAGCCGGCCACCTCGATCGGCCCTCCGCTGGCCTGGTCGAGGGCCTCCTCGACCAGGGCCCCGGATCGGTGGGCGATCACCGCCAGCTGGGCCAGCCCGGCCACCGATCCGACGGCGACGACCAGGCCCACCCAGCCCGGCCAGCCGTGGAGGCCGCCGTTGAGGACGAGGACGGCGGCGGCGGCGGCCTCGAAGGCAGCGACCTGTACGGGCAGCTCACCGGGTATCCAGCCCAGCGCGAAGCTGGCCACGGTGAACGGCTCCCGCTTCACCGGGTGGTAGGCGTTGACCACGAGGACCGCGAAGGCAATGCTGACTGCGAGGAACACCCAGGCCACCCCTCCATCAAACACGGTCCGACCAGAGAAGTGAAGCCAACCGGACCGGGCGGGGCGGCCATGAGGGCCGGCGCAGGAAAGGACCGGGCCGGCCGGAGGGCAAGACCCTGACGGCCGGACAGGAAAGGACGGCGATGGAACGACTCAGCGGACTCGATGCCAGCTTCCTCTACCTCGAGACCCCGAGCCTCCACATGCACGTGGCCATGGCCCTCGTCTTCGACCCGTCGACGGTTCCGGACGGCTACTCGTTCGAGCGGATGAAGGAGCGGATCGCCGACCGCATCCCCGCCGCCCCGGTGTTCAGGCGCCGGCTGGTGGAGGTGCCGTTCCGCCTCGGCCACCCGGTGTGGGTGGACGACCGTGGCTTCGACATCGACTACCACGTCCGGCGGGCGGCGGTCCCCGGCCGGGGGGGCTGCTCGAGTTCGCCGAGCTGACCGGCGAGATCGCCGGTCACCAGCTCGATCGGGCCCGACCGCTGTGGGAGATGTGGATCGTGGAGGGACTGGCCGAGGGTGATGTCGGGGTCGTCGTCAAGATGCACCATTCGACCGTCGACGGGGTGTCGGGAGCCGAACTGCTCTCGGTGCTGTTCGATCTCGAACCCGATCCGGCACCCGAGGAGGCCCGACCCGAGGCCCCGGTCGACGAGCGGATCCCCTCGGCGCTCGAGCTCATGGCCCAGGCCGGGGTGGCCCGGTCCCTGCGTCCCTTCGAGATGGTCCGTGACGTGATCCGGACCAGCCAGCGGGTGTTCAACGTCCGCAGGATCCGGCTGGGAACCCCCGACCGGTCCGGTCGCTCGAACGCCGCCCTCCCCTTGTCCGCTCCTCGGACCTCGTTCAACACCGCCCTCACCCGGCGCCGCAACGTGTCCTTCACCGCCATCGGGCTCGACGACGTCAAGCGGTTGAAGAACGCCACCGGGAGCACGGTGAACGACGTCATCCTGGCCGTCTGCACCGGCGCCCTGCGCACGTTCCTGGTCGACGGCGACGAACTTCCCGACAAGCCGCTCGTGGCCGTGGTGCCGGTGTCGGTCCGGCCCGACATCGACTCGCCCAAGGGTTCGAACCAGGTGTCGTCGATGTTCGTCCAGCTGCCCGCCCACCTCGACGAGCCCCTCGACCGCCTGCAGGCCATTCACGACGGCACCAAGGGGGCCAAGGACGAGCACAACGCGCTGGGGGCCGACATGCTGCTCAACTGGGCCGAGCACGCCACCCCGAACGTGTTCGCCAGCGGCGCCCGGCTCTACTCGGCCATGCGCCTGGCCAACCGGCACCGCCCCATCGCCAACCTGGTCATCTCGAATGTCCCGGGGCCGGACTTCCCGCTCTACCTGGGCGGCGCCGAGCTCCAGGCCGGCTTCCCGCTCGGACCGGTGATGGAGGGGATGGGCCTCAACATCACCGTCATGAGCTACCGGGGCGTCCTCTACTGGGGGATCATCGCCTGCCCCGACTCGATACCCCTCCTCTGGAACCTGACCGCGGCCATCCCCCCGGCCCTCGACGAGCTGCTCGAGGCGGCCGGCGAGAAGCCCGCCATCTACCGGTCCGAGGAGGCGGCGGCGGCGGTCAGGGCCTCGGGCCTCGACGTCGAACGGCCCGCCGGCTGAGCCAGCCGTCCATCCGGTCCCATCGTGCCGGTCACGGGGCCCGGGCCACCGCCATCGACGACGCCCCCGTGCACACGGCGATCGGTTGTCCGAACCTCGGCGATCCCGGGCGGTAGGGGATCACCGCGTCGAAGCCGTCCACGACGAAGGCGCCGGTCCGACCGGGACCGAACACGATGTCGGTCGGGTGTCCGGTGCCCGACCCGTCCCCCGTCCGGGCCGGGAGCCTGACCGGGGGATCGGGCTGGGAGAAATGGCTCACCGAGATCGGATTGACCCAGTTGTTGGCCGCGTCGGCCACCAGCAGTGTGGTGCCGGCGGAGTCGACGGCGACGGCCGCCGGATCGGCGATGCCGTACTTGTCGAATCCCGTCATGGTCTGGGTGGCGCCGGTGGCGGTGTCGATGGGGAGGACCCGCCCGCCGTAGTCGGTCCCGCCCTGGCCGACCACGTAGGCGGTGGTCCCGCTCCGGGTGACGGCGATGCCGTGGGGCGAGTACACCGACGAGACCGACAGCCGGGTGGGGATCTCGACCCCGGCGGTGGCATTGGCCGTGTCGACCGGGAACACACCCCCGGCCACCAGGGCGTAGAGCGTCGGGCCGGTGGGACCGAGGGCCATGCCGAAGATGGTGTGGCCGGGGCCCAGGTCGAGCGGTGTGCCCGACCTGGTGGGTGACGGCGTCGACCGGGACGATGGTGCTCCCGCTGGCCGCCAGGATGGTCCGGCCTCCGTGCATGACCACGATGGCGTGGGTGCCCCCCTGGCCGGGGATCTTGATCGGCTTCTCCGCCTGCTGGGTGACCAGGTCGATGGGGATGACCACGTTCTGGACGCGCACCCCGGACGGCGCCGTGCCGGTGGTGGTCGTCGCCCCCGTGGTCACCGGCGGCAGCGTGGTGTGGCCCGACGTCGGTGTCGGGGTCACCCCGTCACTGGTCACCACGTAGGCCCATCGGCCGTCCGGCGACACGGCGACGGCGAAGTCGCCGAGGTCGGGGGTGCCCGAGATGGGAAGCTTGATGGCCGGCTCGGCCACATGGTTGGCCAGCTCGACCGGGGTGACCGCGTTCGGGCACACCACGTAGCCCATCGCCCCCGGCGGCGCCAGCGACGAGTCGTGGACGGGGGCGGCACCGGCGTGGACACCAGTGCACAGCCGGAGAGCGTGGCCACCGCTCCCACCAGAGCCAGCACCGGCGTGCGCCGCCGGTTGCCGCCGGGGCGTCGGGGACGTGCGGGGCGTGCGGCAGGTGCGGGAGGCGCGAGACGTCGGGGACGTCGGGGTCACAGGCCCGGGCACATGCCTGGCCCCGACTCAGGAGTGCTCGAAATCCGGGGCACCTTCGACGGCGAAGGCGAACTCGTCCACATAGCACCACCACCAGTCCTCCCCCGGCTCGAAGGACTGGACCAGCGGGTGGCCCGTCTCGTCGAAGTGGGTCGTGGCGTGATGACCCGGCGAGCTGTCACAGCACCCCACGTGGCCACAGAGCATGCACACCCTGAGATGCAGCCACCGACCACCGACCCGCAGGCAGTCCTCACAGCCGTTGGATGACGGTACGACCTCTTGGACCTGGGCCAGGTGGTTGCAGAACTCTTCGGCATCAGTCATGGCGTCTCCTCCGACGGCGGGGTGTCAGGCCGATCCGAACGCCCCGATGGTACCGGTGATCGCCTGCACGGCCAGGGGGACGGGCATGCATCCGGACCGGGCCAACGAATCATGGAAGTCCTTGAGGGCGCCTCCGCCGGCCACCCAGTCGTCCCGCGCCCGTTCGATGGCCATGGCACCGGTCAGGTACGCGGACGCCTGGGTCGGCCAGGCGCAGTAGCGGGCCACTTCGGAACGGGCCGTGGGCAACGGCAGCAGGGCCTTCTCGTGCATGAAGGACACGGCCTCGTCGAACGACATCTGGTCGGTGTGGAGCGAGGTGTCGACGACGATGCGGGCGGCCCGGAACAGGCGGGCCTCGAGCTGGCCGAGCTCCTGTTCGGGGGTGAAGAAGCCGGCATCCCGCATCATCCCCTCGACGTAGAGGGCCCAACCCTCGGAGAAGTAGTCCGAGGTGAAGATCCTGCGCACCTCGCGCGCCTCCTTGGTGGTCATCAGGTGCCAGTGGTGCCCCGGGTAGGCCTCGTGCACGGCGGTGGTGGCCATCGAGTACGTGGCGTTGCTCTCGAGCAGGCCGTCGATCTCCTCGGTGTCCCCGGCGTCCACCGGGTAGGGCACGAAGAAGTAGCCCACCCGGGACGGCTTGAACATGGGTGGGGCGATGTAGCAGGCCACCGCCAGCGTGGCCCGCACGGCGGGAGGAGCCGGAACCACCTCGCACCGTTCGTCGGGAGGATCGGTGACCAGTCCCTCGTCGATCATGAACCGGCGTGCCTCCAGGCAGACCGCCTCGTACTCGGCCCGCATGCCCTCGATCGACGTCGGGTGGACCTGCTGGAGCTGGCGCACCACCGCGGCCCAGTCGCTCGAGCCCCCGCTGATTTGCGCCGCCACCTCGCCCATCCGGCCGGCCACCCGGTGGTACTCCTCCCATCCCTGCTCGCGCAGTGAACTGGTGTCGGTGTCGAGCAGCTCCCCCTTTTGGAGGACTTCGTCGTAGCGATCCTCGCCGAACACATAGGTGCCGCTGGCACGCGGCGGCCACCTCCCGGAGGTGATCTGCGAATCTCTCATAGGCCCGGGCACCGACCTCGCCGGCCTCGGCCAGCCGTCTCTGATTGTCGGGCTTGTCCGCCAGCTGGGCCACCTCGGTCCGGGCGAATCCGATGTTGGCCACGCACTCGGCGATGCCGCGCTCGACGATCAGCCGGCTGGCCAGGATCGGGTCGAGATTCCGCTCCCCCTCCTCGAGCACGGCCCCGATGCCGCGCAACCTGGCCACGGCGGCGTCGGTGAGCTCGTCCTCGGACCGCATGGCCAGGAGGAACAGCTCGGTGATCCCCGTCTCGAGATAGGCCTCCGGGGAACGACGCCACTCCTCCCATCCGGCCACGGCCAGACGGCGCTCCAGCCGAGCGATGACCAGCGCCCGGTCGATCGACTGCTCGAACGAAAGGTCGGCGACGTCGAACTCCTGGAAGCGCCGGAGCCAGCGGGCGTCACCGTCGTCCCGCCGCTGGAAGCCGGAGGCGGAGAGATCGTCGAGCCGGTCGTCGAAACCGTCCCGTCCGACCATGGATGCCATACGGGGAGATTCGTCGAACTCCCGGACCATCAACTGGTCGACGGCCTGTTCGAACGTGTCGGTGGAGGGCATCTGACGGATTATAAGAACCCGTCGGTCGACCGGTCGGACTCCGGCCGGCGTCGACCCGGTGGACCGTCAGCAGGGCAGGTAGGACCCGGAGCGTCCGCTGGAGACCAGCGCCGAGGCCACGTGGTCGGCCAGCATCTCGAGCGGCCTGATCTCCTCGCTGGTCAGCTGCACCGGTCGGGAGTGGGCCAGCAGCACGCTGCCCACCCGGGTCCGGTGGGCCCACAAGGGGAGGACCACCACCGCCCTGGCCCCGCCGTCGCGCAGGGAGCCGGTCCCCACGAAGCCCCGGCCGAAGGCGTCCCAGCCCGTGTAACAGGACCGGATCTCACCGACCAGCGAACACAGCGCGCCGAGGTCGGCGGGGTCGGAGCTCGAACAGGGCCTCGGCCAGGGGTCCGGTGGCCGCCGCCATTGCGTGCCCGCCCGTCGTCTCGAGAACCAGCGCGGCCGAGTCCATCTGCGACGCATTCCGTATGCAGTGGACCAGTCGCTCGGGCATGTGCGGTTCGTCGGTGATCCCGGAGATGGCGATGGAGGCGTTGACGGTCCGGTCCCATGCCGACTCGACCGGGGTGTCGCCGATGGCGTGCAGGCGCTCGGCCAACAGCGCGGCGCAGTGTTCGAGCTCTTCGAGCTGGCCGGCCGGCAGGGGGACCAGGGACTCGATGTTCAGGGCGCCGATGGTCGACTCCCCGACCTTGACGGGAACGCAGATCTCGGACACGACGCCGGGGATGGCCTCCAGGTAGTCGGGGCTGTCCGAGACGTCCGGGACCACGATGGGTGTCCCGGTCATCCACGTCCGCCCGGTGATCCCGGCGACTCCGCGCAGACCGTCGAGGATCTGCCAGAGGCCGCGCTGGGCGATGCACCGGAGCTCGCCGCGGTGCTCGAGGTAGACGCTCGGCATCACCTGGCCCTGGGCGAAGAGATGTTCGACGACCACCCCACAGGCCCGACGCGAATCGACCGCCCGGTTCAAGGCGTCGGCCAGACGCTGGTGCGGTGACGGCCCCACCGCCGACCCACGGACCGACGGAGACCCGGCCGGCGAATGCCCGGAGGCGACGGTCGGCCAGGCCGGACCCGGGCGAGCCAGGAGATAGCCCTGCACCAGGTGCACCTCGGCCTCGCAGAGGATGTCCAACTCGGTTTCGGTCTCCACGCCCTCGGCGATGACGCTGGTGCCCACTTCGCTGGCGAAGGCGACCATGG
Organism: uncultured Acidimicrobiaceae bacterium; assembly: GCA_963812885.1. Classification (GTDB taxonomy): domain Bacteria; phylum Actinomycetota; class Acidimicrobiia; order Acidimicrobiales; family RAAP-2; genus Bog-756. Next base: position 440,243 of record CAWEWZ010000011.1, read on the forward strand.
CGCTGACCAGGGCGCGGCGGTTCTTGTCGCGTGTCGAGGTCGCGTACCAGCTCCCGGTCCAGCTTCAGGAAGTCCGGGGTGAGCTCGATGACGTGGCGAAGACTGGAGTACCCCGCTCCGGTGTCGTCGATGGCGATGCGGACACCCCGGGCCAGCCACGGCTCGAGGTCGTGCCGCAGCAGGCAGTAGTCCGAGACCGCTTCCTGCTCGGTCAACTCGATCACCAGACGGTCGGGGAGGTCGTCGAGGAGGCTCAGGGCGTCCGGGTCGGCCAGCAGCGACGGGCTGAGGTTGACGAACAACAGCCGCTCGTCGGGGACTGCGCCCAATGCGGCCGCGGCGACCAGGCAGGCCACCTCCAGATGACGACGGAGCCCGAACTGCTCGGCCTTGGCCAGCCACCAGTCGGGCGACCGGGAGGGCTCGAGGGGCATCCGGGCCAGCGCTTCGTATCCCACGATGAGCTGGTCGGACGGCCGGACCACCGGTTGTACCACGGACTGCACGACGCCCGGCTCGCACAGCCGCTGGATCGACCGGCGGACCGTGGCGGGGCCGTCCAGGCCCACGCCGAGCTTGTCCGAACGCAGAGCCATGGCGTGGGCATCGACCCGAACCAGGCACAGCTTGAGCCTGCGCCGGCACTTTCTCCACAGGGGGTCGCGTCGGTCAGCGAGCGGGCGCCAGGTCCGTCGGCACGGTGACCCCCAACAGGTCGGACACCGCCGTCGCCCACCAGGTGGACGCCGGCCGGCGAAGGCCGATGGCCGCTCCGAGCCGGGCCGCGGCGGGATGGCCACCGGTCACCACGGCGACCTGAGGAGCCGTGCGCGGGCTGCCGTGCACACCCCGGACCGGGAACTCGACCGACGAGAACCAGCGTCCGGCCTCGGACCAGGCGAGGACGGTCCCGTCACCCAGCCGCCGGGTCCCTTCCACTCCCGACACCTGCGTCAACCACCGGCCGTCACGGGCCATCTCGCCTCCGACGACGGCCACGGCGCCGTCGTCGACCGCGAGGCCGGTCAACCCGAGCGCGGCCGCCGGCGGGCGGAGGTCGATGGGCGCCGACACGGTCACCGCCTCCTGGCTGTGGTCGCTGACCACGATGACGACCCAGCTCTCCCACTCGCCCCGCATGCACTCGGTGACCGATCCGACCAGGGCGTCGGCCCGGCCGTAGCGACGCAGCGCCTCCGGGCTGTCCGGGCCGAAGATGTGAGCGGCGGTATCGGACTCGTTCAGCTGGGCGACGATCAGCTCAGCATCGCCGGCCACCGCCCCGAGCACCCGCTCGGTGGTCTCGCGGTCCTTGGCGTAGCCGAGCACGTCGAGGGCCACGCCGTCGACGAAGGCGCCATCGGGCCAGACCGTGTCGGCCGTAAGGGCCCCGGTGACGCCCACCAGGTGATGGTCGCCGAACACCGCCGCGCTCGACCGCCCCGCCTCCCTCATGGCATCGAAGAGGGTGGGCGACGAAAGGCCGCGCTCCCACGACGGGACCAGGCCGTCGGGGGTGGGGATCTCGTTGGCGACGATCCCGTGTCGGCTCGGGTGCCACGCCGGTGACGAATGTCGCGTGGTTGGGGTACGTCGAGGTGGGCAGTACCCCGATCCCGCCGTCGCGGCACCACCCGCCGGAACGGGCCAGGGAGGTCAGGACCGGCATCACGCGCATCGTTCACGTGCCGGGGGGAAACGCCGTCGAGCACGAGGAAGAGGACTCTCACCGGGCCCCTCTGGGTCGGAGCCGTGCCCTCAACGGGCCACGGTCTCCAACGTGGGCAGCCACTCGTCGAGCCCGGGGACCTCCGCCCGGGGGTCCTTGGCGGCCTCGTCGGCCCGCCGGAGCCCCACGGCGGCATCGAAACACGGCGACGACCGGAAGCGGGCGAGCTCGTCAGCGGTCATCGCCTCGCCCTGGGCCACCAGGGTGCGGGCACTGCCCTCCGACAGTCGGTCCCGGTAGGACTGGTCGACGGTGACCAGGAAGCGCTTCGCCGGCACGTGGCTCTCGACGAGGACCGCGACCCGGTCCCCGAACACCGGGCGGACGAATGCCGCCCCCACCGCGCCATGGATGTCCTCGCACCCGGGCATCAGCACATGGCCGACGTCGTGGAGGAGTCCGGCCACCTGGAGCTCAGGATCATCGGGGTCCGAATCGCGCAGGTGGGCCGCGCATTGCAACCCGTGGTGGAGGATGCTGAGCCCGGTGATCTCCTCGTTGGGCTCCTCGAGGGAACCGGCCTGCCGAAGCACGGCAATGACGCCGGCCAGGGTGGTCCGGTTCGAGGGCACCTCGGTCATCGGACCGATCCTATGCCCCACCGCCGCCTGCGGGACCTGGTCAGCGCAGGCCGGCCAGCAGGAATTCGTCCACGAAGCGGAGGACGCTGGCCGGGTCGTCGACGTCGACGGCATCGCCGGGCACGGTGACGAGCGAAAGCACCGTCCGCATCACCCACTCACCACCCCTGGCGATGTCCAGGTCCGGCCGGACCTCGCCGCGGGAACGGGCGGCCTCCAGATAGGGGTGCCAGAACCGGGCCATGCCCGGCATCATCGCCCGCAGGCCGGTACCCACCGTTTCGGCGTAGACCTCGGGCTCCTCGGCCTTGAGCCGGAGGAGGAGAGCCCCCGGCCGGTGCTGGCGTGAGATCCGGACGGCTTCGGCCACCTGCGCGGCAAGACCCTCGACCCTCGAGATGCGGGCATGGGCGTCGGCCCAGAACAGCTCGTCGGTCCGGGCCAACGCCGCCACCACCAGCGACGCCTTGTCGGGGAAGTGTCGATAGAGCCAGGCGCGGGACATCCCGGCCTCGTGGGCGATCTCGATCACCGTCGTCCGACGGATGCCGGATCTCCGCAGGCACCGTTCTGCCGCCGCCAGCAGGCGGTCGCGGCCGCCCGCGCCGGACCGGGCCTCCGGTGGGCTGGAGCTGGTGCTCGTGTTGGCCGTGGTCACTGCGCGGCTCACTGCATCACGAAGTCGCCCAGATCGGGCTGCTTGGTCCAACCCCAATAGTCGACGAGACGCCACGGACTGAGGACGTGGATCTCCCCGTACCGGTTCTTGAAGAAGGAGTGTTTGACCGACGGCTGTGACCAGACCAGCTTCTTGATCTCCTCCTGACATCGCCGGTGCCAGTCCTCGTATCGGTCCGGGCGGGGCTCCATCGACCGGTGGCCGCCGACGATGAGCTCCTCCAGGCACTGGGTGATGTAGCGCATCTGGCACTCGGAGTGGAAGATGAGGCTGCCGCCGTGGGCCAGGTTGGTGCCCGGGCCGTACATGCAGAACAGATTGGGGAACCCGGGCACGGTGATACCCAGATACGCTGCCGGCCGCTCGCCCCACAGCGTGCGGAGGTCGGTCCCGTCCCGGCCGGTGATCGCGAGGGGCCACAGGACCCGATTGGCGTGGAAGCCGGTGGCGTAGACGATCACGTCGGCGCGGTGGTGCTCGCCGTCGACGGTCACGACACCGTCGGCCTCGATGTGGTCGATGCCGGTACGGACCAACTCGACGTTGTCACGGGTGAGCGTCCGCAGCCAACTGCCGTTGTCCTGAAGGGTGCGCTTCCCGGTGGCCGGATAGTCGGGCACCACCTTGGCGATGAGCTCCGGGTCGTCACCGACCTGGCTGACGATCCACTCGGTGAACATCTGGCGGGTGAGCTCGTTCATCTCGCTGACCGCCCGCTGCTGGTCGGGATAGTCGGGATCGACCCGGGCCGCCTCGAGACCCTTGTCGCAGCCGGGCCAGAGGATGAGGAAGCGATACCAGCGCCCGTAGAACGGCAGGTGACGCAGCGCCCATCGCACGCCCGGCCCCACCACCTCGTGATAGTTGGGGTTGGGGAACATCCACTGCGCGGTGCGCTGGAAGACAGTCAGATGATCGACGTCGGCGGCGATGGCCGGGGCGATCTGGAACCCGCTGGCCCCGGCGCCGATCATGGCCACTCGCTTTCCGGAGAGACCGACGGTGTGATCCCATCGGGCCGAGTGGAACGAAGGGCCGGAGAAGCGCTCCTGGCCGGGGATGTCGGGGACGTGCGGCCGGTTCAGCTGGCCGACGGCGGAGATCACGGCGCGGGCCACCAGCGTCGACTCGGTACCGTCATCGGCTCGGACGGCGACGGACCAGGTACCGTCGTCGTCGTCCCACTGGGCACCGAGCACTTCGGTGTTCCAGCGCACGTGCGGCCTGATGCCGTGCTTGTCCATGACGGACTCGAAGTAGGACTGGAGCTCCGGTTGCCGGGCGAAGTACTCGGTCCACGCGTCGCTCGGTTCGAAGCTGTAGCAGTAGAAGTGGTTGCCGACGTCGACGCGCGCTCCGGGGTACGAGTTCTCCCACCAGGTACCGCCCACTCCTGCGTTCTTCTCGACGATGGTGAACGGGATTCCGGCCTCCTGAAGCCGGATGCCGGCCAGCAGGCCGGACTGACCGCAGCCGATGACGACGACCGGAAAGGCGTCACGGGACGCCTGGTCGGCAGGGACCGCAACCCGGCGCTGGTCGGCGCCGTCCAGCTCCATCTCCTCCATCAGCATCGGGACGTACTCCGCCGGTACCTCCTCGCACACCAGCCAGCCCATCATCTCGTGCAGCAGGGCTGCCGAGATCGGCTCGGGCTCGGGGCAGCCGCGGTCCCGGTAGTCGCGGATGACCTCCAGTGCGATGTCCCGGACCTCCGCCTTGTCCTCTTCGGTCATGTACCCCTGGACCTCGTTGAGGAACAGCCCCGCCGGACGGAGCCGCCCGCGGATGAGCTCGGGATCTCCGGACATGTGGACCAGGGAGAGCATCAGGGTGGGGATGCTGACGTCGAGCAGCGCGGCGGCGATGTCGTCATCGGACGTGTCGAACGGCTCGCCCGCATGGGGGTTGCGCATGTCGTGGCCCTTTCTCGAGGCGGCACGGTGCACCGACGAGCTGCGCCCTGGTACACAACATTGCAATTGTGTCTACACGTGGTTGTGTCTACATTGCCAGTGTGATTGTCGGTGTGTCCACGGGGTCGTCGTCGGAGGAGCCATGCGCCAGGTCGTGATCGCCGGGACCCACCAGGTCCGGGTGGACGACGCCGGCGACCCGGTCCTACCCGGTGCCGACGGCGCCGTCGTCGTCGTGGAGGCCACGTCGATCTGCGGATCGGATCTCCACTTCTACGACGGGGACATCCCGGTGGGCGACGGGCATCGCCGTCGGGCACGAGTTCGTCGGAACGGTGGCCGAAGTAGGTCCCGAGGTGCGTCGTTTCCGGCCCGGGGACCGGGTCCTCACCGCATCCGTGGCCGGGTGCGGGTACTGCGCCGGCTGTGCCACGGGCGATCCGGTCACCTGCATCGAGGGCCCCAAGGTGTTCGGGTCGGGGACGCTCCCCGGCGGTCAGGCATCGGCGGTGGCGGTTCCGTCGGCCGACTTCCAGCTGCTGGGCATCCCCGAGGGGATGGACGACGAGTCGGCCCTGTTGCTGACCGACAACCTGGGCACCGGTTGGATCGGCGCCGAACGGGCCGAATTCCCGCTCGGGGGGCACGGTGGTCGTGCTCGGCCTCGGTGCCGTCGGATTGTGTGCCGTGCGTTCGGCGCTGGCCATGGGCGCGGGCCGAGTGCTGGCCGCCGACCCGGTTGCGGGCCGCCGCGCCCTGGCGGCCGACTCGGGGGCCGTGCCCATCGACGGGCCGACCGTGGACGCCGTCATGGAGGCCACCCACGGGCGGGGAGCCGACGCGGTGATCGACGCCGTGGCCAGCGACACCACGCTCGACGACGCGCTGGCCAGCGTCCGGGCTGGGGGCACGGTTTCGGTGATCGGCGTCCACGATCTCCAGCCCTACCCGTTGCCCGTCCTGATGGGCCTGTTCCGGAGCGTCAGCCTGCGGATGACCACGGCGCCGGTCCACCGGACCTGGAGGACGCTCGTCCCCCTGGTGGCCAACGGCCGCCTCCGCACCGACGGCATCTTCACCCACTCCTTCCCGCTGTCCGAGGCGCCGCAGGCCTATGCGGCGGCGGCGGCACGGAGCGCTGACTGCATCAAAGTGATGATGCGGCCCTGAACGCTTGCGGCCGAGGGGGCGGGGGGGGTCAACCCACTCAGTCGGGTCAGGCCGGCGGGGCAGGCTCAGGCCGGGGAGCGGCCGCGTCCGACCCGCGAGGCGTCGAGGGCCGCGGCCAGGGCATCCGGTCCGGCCAACCGTCGACCGGCTCCGATGAGCAGACTGCCGACCAGGCGCGCCGGGGCCCGGCGTGGACGCGGCTCGACCGGGATCGACCGCGTGGGGTTGTCCCGGGGTGAACGTCGGCGACCGGAGGCGGCGCGCTCGCGCTCTGCCCTCCGGTTCTCGACCAACTGCTCTGCGACCCACGGGTGCATCTCCATAGCTCCAAATCTAGGGCAAATGCTTGACATTGTCAAGAATATCTCTATATAGTTATAGAACTATGCCACTGATCCACGCCGACCTTCCGACCTCGCGGACACTCCGGGTCTCGGTTCGGGCGTCGGTGGCCATCGAGATCGAGTGGGCTCTGGCTTCGGGCGAGAACGAGGACTACCGCCTCGACCATCCGGTTGTTGCCGCCGTCTACGAAGACCACCCCGACCTCCAGGCTCGGGTGGACGCGATGTGGGGACCGGGCGAGGAGACCAGCTGCGGCGGGTTCATGGAGCTGATGGTGCTGGCCCACTCCGGCGGACTCCTCTTCTCGACCGATGGCGACCAACTGATCGCCCGGCTCGACGAGCTGTGCGCCATGGAGGCCGCCCCTTCGGACGACTTGCCGCTGCTGTCGGAGACGGCGGAGGACCGCAGGGTGATCCTGCACCGGCTCGACCGGCTTCGGGAATCCGGGCCGTTGCGCGACGCCTACGTCGATCTGGTTGGCGACATGTGGGAGGCGATCCGCCCCGAATGGGAGCGCTCGGGCCGGGGTGCAGTGGAGGTGGCGGTGGCCACCCGCAGCGAGCTGGCCGCCAAGGGGGCCGACTGGCACGAGGTGGCCCGCAGCGAGTGCGACTTCGGCGGGCTCCTCGACCGCGTCGTGGAAGATCTCGGATCCGACGGTGAGCTCGTCGTCGTCCCGGCCTTCTTCACGCACAAGGGGCTGCTGGTCGACCTTCCCGGCGTGGTGGTCATCGGGGTGCGCGCCGACACCACAGGGGCGGAGGCGCGGGCTCGGACCGAAGCGCTCGCCCGCCGGTTGAAGGCCATCTCGGATCCCACCCGGCTGGCCATGTTGGATGCACTCCGCAACGGTCCGCGCACCGTCAGCGAGATCGCCCTGGCCTTCGGACTGGCCCAACCGACGGTCAGCAATCATGTCAAGGTGCTGCGGGACGCGGGTCTGGTCACCGATGTTCGCGACGGGTCGCGGCGCAACCTGGTGGTCGAGCACGAACAAATGGAGCAGCTCCTGGCCAATCTTCGCAGGGTGGTGTCGGATCGGGACGAGCCCGGTCGCGACCACCATCACGGCGGGGCACTGCCCTCGTAGAGCGGGGGCTCTGGCCGTCGATCCCAGGCGGCATACTGAGGCGGTGCCCGAGGTGCCTCCCGCCCGCCACCTGCTCCGGGCCAAAGACCTCGCTGACGCCCGCTATTCGGACCCGCTGACCGTCCGCGACCTGGCCGCCGAGGCCGGCCTGTCTTCCGCCCACTTCAGCCGCCGGTTCAAGCAGACCTTCGGCGAGTCACCGCACCAGTACCTGCTGACTCGCCGCCTCGAGCGAGCAGCCGCACTGCTCTGCACCAGCGACTGGTCGATCGCCGATATCTGCTTCTCCGTCGGCTGCACCAGCGTCGGCTCGTTCATCACCAGCTTTCGCCGGATGTTCGGGCAGACCCCCCTTGCCTACCGAGCCAGCCACCCGCCTGCCGCGTGGCACGTCCACATCCCGAGGTGCGTTGCGCAGTCCTACGCCCGACCGCGGAACCGCACGTTTCGAGAAGACGTCGCCAGCACCACCCCTTAGGCTCGACGGAGACACCGATTCGGCCAGGAGGTCACGATGATCACCATCGCCAACGCCCAATTCTGGGTGCACGATCAGGACGAGGCGCTCGACTTCTACACCCGGGTACTCGGTTGGGAGGTGCGGGCCGACGTGACCATGGAGGCATGGAACTTCCGCTGGCTCTGCGTGGGGCCGAGCGGCCAGGACGATGTCGGCCTGGTACTGATGCCGATCCCCGGTGCCCCGATGCTGGACGCGGCAGGCAGCGCCCAACTCGGCGACCTGGTGGCCAAGGGGGCCGGGGGCACCCTGTTCCTGCAGACCGACGACTGCCAGGCCAGCTACGACGAGTTGTCGACACGCGGGGTCGAATTCAACGATCCGCCGACCGCCCAGCCCTACGGTATCGACACATCCTTCCGCGACCCTTCCGGCAACAACATCCGGCTCACCCAGGTACTGGAGTTCGATCCTGCCCGCCAGTGAGCCCTAGCCCCGACCTCACACCGGCGCGGTCACGGCCTTGATGATGACGGCGTAGAGGTCGTGCCACTCGGACGAGCTGAATCCGGCGTCCTCCAGCAGCCGGGTGGCCCGTCGCCGCGGTGCGCGCCTTTCCTCGACGGCTGAAGAGCATGGTCGGTGCCAACCACAGGGAGAACTGGTCGACGAGAACCAGGCGCCCGCCCGGTTTCAGGACCCGGGAGCATTCGGCCAACCCGGCCCGTTGATCCGACCAGTGATCGAACGAGGTCGTGCTGACCACCAGATCGAAGGTGTCGATCGGGGTGGGGAAGGCGCTCGGCCACCGCGACGGCGAACCCGAGTCGGGCATCGTGGGGCGTGGCCTCGGCTACCTCGACCATGGTTGGTGCCGGGTCCACAGCCATCAACCCGATCGCGCTGGGATAACACGTGGCCAGCAAGCGCAGGAGATACCCGGTGCCGCATCCGACGTCGAGGACGCGGCCGGGTGCCGCCACCGTCGCCGCGGCCAGGGCCGCGGTTCGAGTCGAGATCTCATGGTGCAGCCGGGCGTGACGGCCCTGGTCGTAGGTCGCGGCGCGCTCATCGAACGCAGCCAGATCTCGATGGGGCGGCACGACGAGGAGTCTGGCATCTCCGCTGGCGACGGGAGGAGAATCACCAGCCCTGGGGACGGGCACCTGCCGGGGTGAACCGGCCTCGGCCAGCCTGCCGGGCAACGTCCAACGAATGGATGGGTCCGTCCGTGGCAAGCTGGCGGGATCAGACCGTTCCAGAGCGACTCCGGGGAGTACTTGGCCAGAATCAGGGCCGCCGACTCCCACTCCCTCGGCCGGTCCTGATCAGGAGCGGACCCCCGGTGACGAGAGATGATGTGCGTTCGATTACATGGACGGAGGACGGCGGTTTGACGAGGTCGGTCGTACGCTCTGACTGTCGGCCGCGACCGCACCGCATGCAGTCATGAGTGATCTTCCCGACTACGACGAGTTGCCTCCCGCCCCCGGCGGGGGTCGATCGGCATGGGGCCTCTTCGGGTCATCCGATTCGATCGGGCTGCTCACGCTCCAGACCCCCGAACGGGTCGCTGCCGCGGCCCGCCTCATCCGGACGGGCCAGGTCTTCAGTCTCAATGCTCCGCTCGATGCCATCGACCCGCCGATGTTCGGGCGCGGTGCCCTCGAGCACACCGTGATTCCGATAGGCGGGAACGCCGCCTTCGACGACAAACTGGACAACTACTTTCCCCAGGCGTCGAGCCAGTGGGACTCGCTGGGTCATGTCGCCTACGACGCCGACAAGTTCTACAACGGCGCCACCGCCGACGACATCAAGACCGGGTCGCGCGATACCGTCGAGCGCTGGGCGGAGCGCGGCATTGCCGGCCGGGCGGTGCTCCTCGATATCGAGACGACCCTGGGTGGCGCGGGCCGAGGATTCGAACCGGCCAGTCCCCGCCCCATCACCGTCGACGAACTCGAGGAGACGCGCCAGGCCGCCGGTATCACCTGGCAGCCCGGCGATGTTCTCCTCCTCCATACCGGATTCCTCCGCTGGTACCGGCGTCAGGACAAGGCGGCGCGTGAACGCCTGGCCGAGCCAAGCCAACTGGCGGCGGTCGGCCTGGACAGGAACGAGGACATGGCCCGCTATTTGTGGAACGCACACATTGCCGCCGTGGCTTCCGACAATCCTTCGGTCGAGGTGTGGCCGATCGACGTGGCCCCCGAATCCATGCCCTTCGGATTCCTGCACCGGATCCTCATCGGACAATTCGGTATGGCCCTCGGTGAGCTCTGGTGGCTCGAGGACCTGGCCGAGTCGTGCCGTCGGGATGGACACTACGAGGCCTTCCTCACCGCCGCGCCGACGAATGTCCGGGGCGGGATCGGATCGTCGGCCAACGCCTTGGCCATCAAATGACCGGGGCATGACCCGGGCGATCAGCCGGATCGGCGGCGGCCTGACGGTACCCGTCTGACCGACGTCTGGCGGAGCCTGTTTCAGAGACCCACCGGTGAAATTTGTCTGGCCGTCCGGCGGGATGGCCGGCCTTCGCCGGGGACGGGAGCGCCCAGGCGGAGCACTCGGTTCGGGGAGGTTGAGCCCAGGTCGGCCGTTTCCGCGGGTAGCGTTTGCTGCTCGTACATGGGTAGAGCCGTCTTCGCGCGGGGTCCAGGAAGAAGAGCATCGTGGGAGTGCCCACCGCCGTGAGCGGACCAGGCGTCACCAGCAGGACAGACGTGAGCCACGGGCTCCGGTCGATGAATGTGTGGATCGGCGTCGGCACTCTCGGATCCATCGGTCTGGCCATCATGGGCACCAGCCTGGGAGCCATTCCCCGACCCGGCGACACCGGCTGGTGGTTCAACGTTCCGGCCCAGGTGGGGACCCTCCCGAGGGTGGGCTTCTACAGCGCCGTCCTCGTGCTCATCGCCGGCTGGGTCGGCGTCGGCGTCCATGCTCGGGCCGGGCGACTCACCGTGAGCCGGGCCTGGGTCATCCTGGCGCTCTGGGGTCTACCCCTCCTGGTGGGTCCGCCCATCTTCAGCCGCGACATCTACAGCTACATCGCCCAGGGGCTACTGGCCAACCAGGGCCACAATCCCTACATCGCGGCCCCGGCGGCGCTCGGCAATCCCCACCTCCTGGCCTCGGTGGCCGAGGTGTGGCGCCATACCGCCTCCCCCTACGGCCCACTGTTCGTGGTGGTCAGCCGGGTGGTGGCCACCGTGGCCGGGTCGTCGCTGGTCGCGCAGGTCTTGGCCTTTCGGCTGATCGAGCTGGCCGGCGTGGTCATGATCATGGTGTCACTCCCCCGGCTCGCCCGCCGCCTCGGGAACGACCCGGGGCTGGCCCTGTGGCTCGGTGCGCTGAGCCCCTTGGCGCTCTTCAGTTTCATTGCCTCGGGTCACAACGACGCGCTCATGGTCGGGCTGCTGCTGGCGGGGATCACCCTGGCCATGGAGGGCCGACTGGCCGCCGGTGTCGCTCTGTGCGCCCTCGCCGCCACCATCAAACTTCCGGCCGCAGCCGCCATCGTCTTCATCGGCGTGGACCAGTTCCGCATGGCCCAGGGCAAAACAAGCGATGGCGTATCGCCGCCGAGACCGTCGTCGTCCCCGTGGTGGTGGTCGTCGGCATCACGATCGCCTCGGGCTTCGGGTGGACGTGGCTCAGCCCCACCGCACTGCACGTACCCACCGAGCTGCGGGTCCTGTCCTCACCCTCGGTGTCCCTCGGCACCTTCGTCCACTCGATCCTGCACGGAGTCGGGATCCCGATCCGGCTGAGTCCGACCGTGACCGCCACCCAGATCGTCTGCGAAATGATCGCCGTGGCCGGTACGGTCTGGCTGGTGGGGAACGCCCACAAGCTGGATGTCGTACGCATCCTGGGCCTGGCCCTGCTCCTCATCGTCATCGGCAGTCCCACCGTCTGGCCCTGGTATCTCATGTGGGGCTTGGCCGTGCTGGCCGCCACCGCCCTCCAGCGGTCGGTCCTCCTGGCCGCGGTGGCCGGTCTGGCCATGCTGGCCGTGGGCCCGGGAGGAGCGCCGATGCTCGGAGGCAGCGACTATTTCGTCGTCGCCCCTCTCCTTCTGGCCGGCTGCGCCTGGTTGATCTGGCATCGCCATTGGCGGAAAGTAGTGTCCGGCTATGTCACCTGACCTGGAGGCACCGAGTCTGCGCTCGCCGGTCACGATCGAGGAGCCGGCGCCATCGGTTCCCCTGCCGGATGTCGTGCCCAGAACCGAGGCCGAACCGGGTGGACTGCGGCACTGGTACCTCTTCTGGCCGTTCGTCGTCTATCTGGCGTTGCGGGCGCTGACCCTCATCGGCACGGCCGTCGCCAATGTGTTCGTCCACCCGAACCTCCTCCACACCGCGCTGTACCGGTGGGACGGCAAGTGGTTCGTCAAGGCCGCCACCCACGGCTACCCCAGCCAGCTTCCGTTGCACGACGGCCATGTGGTCAGCAACACCATCGCCTTCTTCCCGGTCTTCCCATTGGTCATCCGGGGTCTGGCCGACATCACCTCGATCTCGCCGATACCGGTGTCCATCGTCATCAGCGGCGTCACCGGGCTGACCGCGGTCCTCGCCGTGGGCATGCTGGCCCGCCAGTTCGCCGGTGCCGAGAAGGCGACGAGGGCGACCCTCCTGTTCGTGGTCTTCCCCGGGACCTTCGTATTCAGCATGGGGTACTCCGAGGGCATCATCATCACCTGCGTGGCCTTCGGGCTGCTGGCCCTGCTGCGACGTCAGTGGTGGTTGGCCGGTGGGCTCGGACTGCTGGCGACGGCCGCCTCCCCCGTGGCCCTCGCCTTCGTCATCAGCTGCGCCTGGTCCTCTGGAAGGGCCATCCTCCGGGACCGCACCTGGCGATCGCTCGTCGCCCCGATCCTGGCCCCGCTGGGATTCATCGCCTACATGCTCTACCTGTGGGCCCACACCGGCCATCTCAGTGCCTGGCGTCTCACCGAACGGGGTGGTTGGAAGAGCTACCCGTCCCTGGCGTACCCGGTGCACATCCTCACCACCTTCATCTTCAACCCCGTCCGTCCCACCATCACCGGCCAGATCCTCTTCTTCGGGACCATCGTCACCGTGATCGCCGCGATGATGGCCGTGCGGGAGCGTCAGCCGGCACCGGTCCTCATCTACGGGCTGCTGACCGCGGCCCTGGTGGCCGTCTCGGCTCCGGTGGGTCTGCGACCTCGGATGATCATGGTGGCGTTCCCGCTCATCATTGCCGTGGGCACCCGCCTGCGGGGACGGTCCTATGCCTGGGTGTTCGCCACCTCGACCTGCGCGTTGATCGCCATGACGTACCTCGAGATGTTCTCAATCGCGCGTCTTCCCGTGACTCGGGCGGCGCCCAGGGGGACGGCGACGATCGAGGTCGCAGACCCGGGCACCCCCGACCAAACCCCCACCCTGCTCCGTTGCGGATGGACTCTGGTGTGGCTCAGCGTGCTGGTGGCCGGATTCGGCTTCTGGGGATCGTGGTCGTCGTGGGCACCGGCCGGCGCCTTCGCCCCGCTGTTGGTCCTGGCCGGGCTGGGGGGCACGGCCGCCGTCTGGATCGTCCGCAATCCGAACTCACGGCCCATGCAGTGGGCGGGCCTGGCCATCACCCTGGTCACCGTCGGCCTCCCGCAGGCGGCCGCCATCCACGTCCGTCAGTTCTACGCCACCGATGCCGCCGCCCTCAACCACGTGGCCGCCCGCGTGCTCCTCCACGGCAACAATCCGTATACGGCGTCCATGCAGTCGGCTTCCGTTCTGCTGAAGACGCCCTCGGCCTTTTGGACCTACACGGTGGACGGCGGCCACATCGCCCAGGTCTCCTACCCCGCCGGCTCGTTCCTGCTGGACGTTCCGGCCATGGCCCTCGGGTTCCACCATGCCATCGTCGACTGGATGGACCTCGGAGCCTGGCTCATCGCCGGCATTCTCCTCTTCGTGATGGTGCCCGCCACCCTGCGCTGGTTCGCGTTGGTCATCGCCCTCACCTCCCTGCTGATCGCCCTCTTCTCCGACGGAGGCACGGACGCCCTGTTCATGCCCTTCCTCATCCTCGCCGTCTGGCGTTGGGACCGGTTCGCCACCGGAAGGGGGTCCGGCGTGGCCGGGTGGATGGGCCCGGTAGCCCTGGGCATCGCCTGCTCGATCAAGCAGACACCGTGGTTCTGCATCCCCTTCCTCGTGATCGGGGTGGCCCTGGTCGCCCACCGATCGGGCCGCAACCCCTGGCCGCCGGCGGCGCGGTACCTCGGGATCGTGGTCGGCATCTTCGTGCTCGTCGATCTGCCGTTCATCATCTGGAGCCCGGTGGCGTGGTGGAACGGGATGCTGCTCCCGTTCACCCACCCACTGGTGGCCGACGGTCAAGGCGTCGTCACTCTCGCGCTGCACGGGCTCACGGGGGGGGTGCGCCTGTCCCTGTTGTCCCTGGCCGGGGCGTTCGTCTACCTGGCCCTGCTGATTGCCTTTGTGCTTTGGTTCCCCGTGCTCAAACGGAGCTGGCTCTTTCTGTTACCCGTTGTGCTGTTCGTTCCGCCCCGAAGCCTGTCGAGCTACCTCATCGACTTCTTTCCGGTGGCCATCGTGGGCGCTCTGACCGTTGCCGCGCCGGCCGCCGCGCCACGAGCAGTGCCATCTCCGGCCAGGAGATGGAGAGCGGGTCTGGCGGTGGCTGCTCCCCTCGCCGTGGCGGTGGTCATCGGCGCCGTGGCCTTCACCTCGGCCCCGCTCGATCTGACGGTCACCGGGTTCCGGACATCCAACGCCACTCAGGAGCTCGACTCGGTGACCGTGCTCGTCCACAATTCCACCGACCACGCAGTGACTCCGCACTTCATGGTGTCGATCGGGGCGTCCCACCCGAACGGGTTCTGGACCACCGGCGGGGCGCGGTCACCGTTGGTGCTCGGCCCCGGCGCTTCGACCACCGTCAAGTTGCGACCCGGCCTCTACACGTGGTCGCCTGTCCGTGGTGGTTACTGGCTGGTGGAGGCCTATACCTCGTCCCCGAATGCTCTCAGCACGAGCCCGCTGCAGTTCTGGAGGCTGGGAACTCCCCAGTGACGTCCGGTTCGACGTCGGACGGCTCGGTATGACCGGCATCACCGGCATCACCGACCCGCCGGCGCCTCCACAGCATGACCGCGACCCCGACCATGAACACCGCGGCGGCCACGAAGAACGAGTTCCCCTCGAGCAGCTGCCACCCGTGTTCGTGGAGCTCATTGTTCCCGCCGTTGGGCACCCTCCAGATGGGGGCCCACCAGAAGAGGGCGTAGCCGGCGACGGCCCAGATGAGGCCACCGCGCGGCCGGTCGGGGGCCAGGACCAGCCAGATGAGGATGGGTACCACCCAGACCATGTGGTGGGCCCAGGTGATCGGCGAGGCCAACAACCCGGTGGTGGCGCAGACAAGGATCCCGATATAGGACGACGACGATCGGTAGGCCCAGGCGGCCAACAGGAGGCCGCCCACCACCACGGCCGCGCTGGCCAGGGTGATCAGGCCGGTCGACACCACCCGGTGATCGAGGCGATCGGCGACGGCTCGCAGACTCTGGTTGCTGATGTAGAAGACCCCACCCACCCGCTTGGCGTCGAAGGCGTACTTGGTCCAGTACGACCACGACACCCGAGGATCGGTGGCGGCGGTGACCGCTGAGCACACGGCGAACGTGCCCAGCGATACCCAGGCGGCCCGGGTCTGGCGGGTCAGGAACAGATAGGGCACGAAGACCAGGGGCACCAGCTTGATCGAGGCGGCGATGCCCACCAGGACACCGCGGGGCAGCGTCCGGGTCCCCACGCGGAGCCGAGTGGTCAAGTCGCCCAGCACCATGGCCGCCAGCACGATGTTGACCTGGCCGAAGCCGAAGGTGAGGTGGACGGGTTCGATCCAGTACGCCGGCTGCATCAGCACCAGGGACCACATCAGGAGCCGTTGGCGCCCGAGCCCGGGGCGGGCTGCCCGCAGGGCCAGAGCCACCATGGCGAACAGGGCCACCACGTTGATCAGGGCCCAGATCACCTGGGCCCCCCTCTGGGGCAGGGCGGACAGTGGCGCGAAAACCAGGGCCGCGAAGGGCGGATAGGTGAACGGGAGGTGCGGCAGTTGCGGCAGCGCCACCTGGTACAGCCGACCGTCGACGAGGTTCCTCCCGCCCAAGAGGTAGACAGCGATGTCGAGCTGGCGGCGGGTTGCCAGATCCACCGCTCCGGCGGTCGCCCATGCGGTGGAGACGATGCCCAAGCCCCACAGGACCGGGGACCACTTGGCCAGCGAATCGTTGCTCGGCGAGGCCGGGACCTGAGGTGCGGACGCCGGTGACATGAGAGCCCGATCGTAGACGGTCGCCTTCCGAAAGCTGGGCAGGCCACGATCGACCGCATCGACCGGAGGTCTCGGGATTCTCACCTGGTTGCATGGGTGTGAGGCAGCTCTGGGTCGGCCAGATTTCGCGTGCGGCGACATGCTGTGGATGTCGAGGCCGCAAGCATGGCGCCGATCCTCCCGGGCGGTTCATGCCCGCAACAGCTCGGCC
>CAWEWZ010000012.1:0-246661 GCA_963812885.1 uncultured Acidimicrobiaceae bacterium
GAACGTGAGCGCAGTCATACCCGACCGCGGGGTGCTGTGTTCGTTCCCCGTGCCCAGGTGATGTCGGCGGCCGACGTGCACCGGGCCATCACCCGCATGGCCCACGAGATCATCGAGCGGAACCGCGGGCTCCAGCACCTGGTCCTGATCGGGCTCCAGACCGGCGGCGTGGCCATCGCCCAGTCGACTGGCCGGAACCCTCTCCGAGCTCGAAGGGACCGACGTCCCGGTCGGCACCCTGGACGTGGCCTTCTACCGCGACGACATCGGGTTGCGCCCCGTGCTCCCCGAAGCCGCCACCGACATCAGTTTCGATCTGACCGGGGCCACGGTCATCCTGGTCGACGATGTGCTGTTCACCGGCCGGACCATTCGGGCCGCGCTCAACGCGCTCGGCGAGTACGGGCGCGCCCAGCTGGTCGAACTGGCGGTGATGGTCGACCGGGGTCACCGTGAGCTCCCGATCCGGCCCGACTACGTGGGCAAGAACCTCCCCACCAGCCGGGACGAGATGGTGGATGTCTCCGACGACGGGGTGTCGTTGGGGGACCTGGTCAGCCGGTGAGCCCGTTCCCCACCCATCTCCTGGGCATCGACGACCTCGGTGCCGAGGAGATCGCCGAGGTGCTGCGGGTGACCGACTCCTTCGCCGAAGTGGGCCGACGGGCCAACCCGAAGGTCCCCACCCTGCGGGGCAGAACTGTGGCCACCCTCTTCTTCGAGGACTCCACCCGGACCCGCATGTCGTTCGAGACGGCGGCCAAGCGGATGTCCGCCGACGTGCTCTCCTTCTCGGCCGGATCCTCGTCGGTGAACAAGGGCGAGTCCCTGCGCGACACCATCGAGACCGTCGAGGCCATCGGGATCGACTCGGTGATCATCCGCCACTCCTCCTCGGGCGTCCCGGCCCGGGTGGCCGGGTGGGTCGACCACTGCGTCGTCATCAACGCCGGCGACGGTTGGCACCAGCACCCCACCCAGGCGTTGCTGGATCTCTACACGGTCCGCCAGGCGCTGGGCGGGGGGGATGCCGGGCTGGCCCGGTTCGACGGGCTGCAGGTGGCCATCGTCGGCGACATCCGCCACAGCCGGGTGGCCCGGTCCCAGATCGCCGCCTATGCGGCCATGGGCGCCGAGGTCACCCTGGTGGCACCGACCACGCTGCTCCCGCCCTCACTGGTCGGCTGGCCGGTCACCGCGGTCAACCAGAACCTCGACGACGTGCTGCCCAAGGTCGACGTGGTCTCGCTGCTCCGGGTGCAGTCCGAGCGCGGCAGCGGGGAGTTCGTCCCCACCCTGCGCGAGTACACGGCCGGGTACGGACTCACCGCCCGCCGCGCCGCCATGCTCCAGCCCGGGGCGTTGATCCTCCACCCCGGACCCATCGTCCGCGGGGTGGAGATCGCCTCCGACGTGGCCGAGCTCCCCGCCGCCCTGATCACCGAGCAGGTGAGCAACGGGGTGGCCATCCGGATGGCCGTGCTCTTCCTCCTGCTCGGCCAAGGACCGATCGAGGGCGGCCACCGTGCCTGAGCGGATCGGAACGGCCTGGACCGCGGTGCCCTCCCGACCCTGGTGATCCGGGGCGGGACCGTGGTCGACGAGACCGGCGAGCGGCGCGGCCGACGTGATGATCGCCGACGGGATCGTGACCGCCGTCGAGGAGGACATCGACGGCCCGAAGGGAGCCGCTGGTGCTCGACGCCGCCGGCGGTGTGGTCGCACCGGGCCTGGTCGATCTGCACACCCATCTCCGCCAGCCCGGCCGCGAGGAGGCCGAGACCATCGAGACCGGCACCCGGGCCGCGTCACTGGGTGGGTACACGGCCGTGGTGGCCATGCCCAACACCGAGCCGGCGCTGGACTCGGCCGAGGCGGTGCGGAACGTGCTCGAGCTCGCCGCCGGGGCCACCGCCGAGGTGGCGGTGGCCGGGGCCATCACCGTGGACCGGGCCGGCGAGCGCCTGGCCCCGATGGCCGAACTGGCCGACCTGGGGGTGCGCCTGTTCACCGACGACGGCGCCGGGGTCCAATCGGCCGGCCTGATGCGCCGGGCCCTCGACTACGCCCGGGGGATCGGGGCCACCCTGGCCCAGCACTGTGAGGACCGGTCCCTGGCCGGCAACGGGGCCATGCACGAAGGGGAATGGTCGAGCCGCCTCGGGCTCCCGGGGATGCCGGCGGTGGCCGAGGAGGTCATGGTGGCCCGGGACATCGCCCTGGTGAGGGCGACCGGGGGCCGCATCCACTTCCTCCACCTGTCCACCGCCGCCTCCGTGGACATGGTCCGCCGGGCCAAGGCCGAGGGGCTGGCTGTCACCGCCGAGGCGGCCCCCCATCACTTCACCCTCACCGACGCCTGCACCTCGGGGTACGACGCCGGCTTCAAGGTCAACCCACCGTTGCGCCCGCAGTCGGACGTCGAGGCGGTCAAGGCCGGGCTGGCCGACGGGACCATCGACGCCATCGCCACCGACCACGCCCCCCATCCGCCCGAGCTCAAGGACCTTCCCTTCGATCAGGCCCCCCCGGGCATGCTCGGCCTGCAGACGGCGGTCTCCCTGGCCATCGGCGAACTGGCCCTGCCCATGGGCGACCTCCTGGCCCTGCTGAGCTGGCAGCCGGCCCGGATCGCCGGACTCGACCCGTCCCACGGCGGGGACCAGGGCGGCCCGATCGTGCCCGGCGGTGCGGCCAATCTCTGCGTGATCGATCCCGCGGCCACCTGGACGGTGGACCCCGCCGCCCTGGCCAGCCGCAGCCGCAACTCGCCCTACGGTGGCCGGAAGCTGACCGGGCAGGTCCGGCACACCGTCTTCCGGGGTGAAGCGGTGGTCGTCGACGGCGAGGCCAGGCGATGACCGGTCGGAGTGGTGCCGTGCACCGGGCCGAGGCCGCGTTGGTGCTGGCCGACGGGGCCGTGTTCGAGGGCGAGGCCATCGGCGCCCCGCCCGAGGGCGGGGTGGCGACCGGGGAAGCGGTGTTCAACACCGTGCTCTCCGGCTACCAGGAGGTCATCACCGACCCGTCCTACGCCGGCCAGGTGATCGCCTTCACCTACCCCCAGATCGGGAACTACGGGGTCAATCCCACCGACGACGAGGCGTCCCGGCCCCACTGCCGCGGGGTGATCGTGCGGGATCTCTGCGACCGTCCGAGCAACTGGCGCTCGACCGGGTCCCTCGACGAATTCCTCATCCGGCGCTCGGTCCCCGGCATCACCGGGATCGACACCCGGCGGCTCACCCGTCATCTCCGCGACCAGGGAGCGATGCCCTGCGCCTTCGGCACCGCCAGCCTGGCCGACCTGGAGGCGGCGGCGGCCTCGGCCCCGTCCACCGACGGGATCGACCTGGTGTCGGCGGTGACCACCAAGGAGATCGTCACCAGAGGGTCGGGGCCCTACCGGGTGGTGGCCTACGACTTCGGGATCAAAGAGGCCATGGTGCGCCAACTGGGCGAGCTGGCCACCGTCTCGGTGGTGCCGGCCTCGACGCCCGCCGACCAGGTACTCGGGTTCGAGCCCGACGGGATCTTCCTCTCCAACGGTCCGGGGGACCCGGCGGCCCTGCCGGCCATCATCGGCGAGATCCGGGACCTGGCGGCCCGGGGCACGGTGCCGATCTTCGGGATCTGTCTCGGCCACCAACTGCTGGCCTCGGCGCTCGGCGGCTCCACCTACAAGCTCACCTTCGGTCACCACGGCGGCAACCACCCGGTGCGGCGGCTGTCCACCGGACGGGTCGAGATCACCTCGCAGAACCACAACTTCGCCGTGGTCGCCGATTCACTGGACGGTTCCGAGATCACCCACGTGAATCTCAACGACGGGGTCATCGAGGGACTCCGCAGCCGGGACGTCCCGGTGTTCAGCGTGCAGTACCACCCCGAGGCCGGTCCCGGTCCCCACGATGCCCGCTACCTGTTCGAGGAGTTCCGCCAGCTGATGGACGCCACCGGCGCCGGGCGCCACTCGGGCGGTGGCCGCTGATGCCCCGGCGCAACGACATCGAGTCGATCCTGGTCATCGGCTCGGGCCCGATCGTCATCGGGCAGGCGTGCGAGTTCGACTACTCCGGGACCCAGGCCTGCCGGGTCCTGGCCGAGGAGAAGTTCAGGGTGGTGCTGGCCAATTCGAACCCGGCCACCATCATGACCGACCCGGCCATGGCCGATCGCACCTACGTGGAGCCGCTGGATCCGGACGTACTGGCCGCCATCATCGAACGGGAGCGACCCGATGCGCTGCTCCCCACCCTCGGCGGCCAGACGGCGCTGAACCTGACGATGGCCCTGGCCGAGCGGGGCGTGCTCGACCAGTTCGGGGTCGAGGTGATCGGGGCCAACGCCGAGGCCATCGCCACCGCCGAGGACCGCGAGCGGTTCAAGGCGGCCATGCAGGAGATCGGGCTGGCCGTCCCGGCGTCGGGCTTCGCCCACTCCCTGGATGAGGCGGTGGCCATCGGCGACGCCATCGGGTTCCCGATCATGGTCCGCCCGAGCTACATCCTCGGCGGGGCGGGCACCGGCATCGCCGCCACCCGCGACGACCTGGTCGGGCTGGCCTCGGAGGGCCTCGACGCCTCGCCGGTCAACGAAGTGCTCATCGAGCAGTCGATCGCCGGGCAGAAGGAGTACGAGCTCGAGGTGATGCGCGACCAGCGCCGACAACTGCGTGGTCATCTGCTCC
Organism: uncultured Acidimicrobiaceae bacterium; assembly: GCA_963812885.1. GTDB lineage: Bacteria > Actinomycetota > Acidimicrobiia > Acidimicrobiales > RAAP-2 > Bog-756. Next base: position 4,691 of record CAWEWZ010000012.1, read on the forward strand.
ATCGAGAACTTCGACCCGATGGGGGTGCACACCGGCGACTCGATCACGGTGGCCCCGTCCCAGACCCTCACCGACGTCGAGCTGCAGACGATGCGCGACGCCGCCTTCGCCTGCATCCGCCGGGTGGGCGTCGAGACGGGTGGGTCGAACGTGCAGTTCGCGGTGGACCCGGTCGACGGCCGTCAGGTGGTCATCGAGATGAACCCCCGCGTGTCGCGGTCGTCGGCCCTGGCCTCCAAGGCCACCGGGTTCCCCATCGCCAAGATCGCCGCCCGGTTGGCCGTGGGGTACCACCTCGACGAGATCACCAACGACATCACCGGAGCCACGCCGGCCTCGTTCGAGCCCACCATCGACTACGTGGTGACCAAGATTCCGCGGTGGGCCTTCGAGAAACTCCCGGGCTCGACCGATCAGCTCGGGACCAGGATGCAGTCGGTCGGCGAGGTGATGGGGATCGGCCGGACCTTCCCCGAGTCCCTGCAGAAAGCGGTCCGTTCGTTGGAGCAGGGCCGGTCGGGACTGAACGCCGATCCCGCCGAGGTCGAGCTCGATGCGATCCCCACCGATGAGCTCGAGGCCCGCGCCGCCCTGGCCACTCCCGAGCGGATCTTCCAGCTCGAGGCGCTCCTGCGCCGCGGTGTCACCGTCGAACGCCTGGCCGGGCTCACCGGGATCGATCCCTGGTTCCTCTCGGAGATCGCCGCGGTGACCGACGCCCGCATGGCGCTCGACCTCCAGGTGACCCTCGGGGTCACCGTCGACGATCTCGACCGCAGGGCCTGGCGCCGGCTGAAGCGGCTCGGCTTCTCCGACCAGCAGCTGGCCTATCTGTTCGGCGAACCCGTCACCGCCGGCGACATCCGGGCCGCCCGCACCGCCCTCGGTGTCGGCGTGACCTACAAGACGGTCGACACCTGCGGCGCCGAGTTCGAGGCCCACACCCCCTACCACTACTCGACCACCGAGGACGAGGACGAGATCCGACCGTCCGAACGGGAACGGGTGATCATCCTGGGTTCGGGGCCCAATCGGATCGGCCAGGGCATCGAGTTCGACTACTGCTGCGTCCACGCGTCGTTCGCCCTCCGGGCGGCCGGCTACGAGACGGTGATGGTCAACTGCAACCCGGAGACGGTCTCCACCGACTACGACACCTCGGACCGCCTCTACTTCGAGCCACTGACCCACGAGGACCTGGCCAACGTGCTCGATGCCGAACGCCGGGCATCGGTGGGGGAGGGACGCTTGGTGGGCGTCATCGTCAGCCTGGGCGGACAGACCCCGCTCAAGCTGGCGGCCGGCATCCCCGAGGAGCTGGTCCTCGGCACCTCGCCGTCGTCGATCGACCTGGCCGAGGACCGCGAGCAGTGGAACGCCCTCTGTCGCCGGCTGGGTATCCCCCAACCCCCGGGGGGCACGGCGACCACGCCGGCCGAGGCGGTCGAGGTGGCCTCGTCGATCGGCTATCCGGTGCTGGTCCGGCCCTCCTACGTCCTCGGCGGGCGGGCCATGGAGATCGTCTACGACGACGACCGGCTGGTGGAGGCGGTCGAGGGGATGTCCGGGGTCGGTGGGTCGCTCGGGCGCGAGGGCGGGGTGACCACCGAACGTCCGGTGCTGGTCGACCGGTTCCTCGAGGACGCAGTCGAAGTCGACGTCGACGCGGTGCGCGACGCCACCGGCGAAGTGGTCGTCTGCGGGGTCATGGAGCACGTGGAGGAGGCCGGGGTGCATTCAGGCGACTCCGCCTGTGCGCTGCCTCCCCAGACGCTGGCCCCCGCCGTGGTCGCCGAGCTGGAACGGATGGTGCGCACCATCGCCGAGGCGCTCCAGGTCCGGGGACTGATCAACGTGCAGTTCGCGGTGAAGGACGATCGGGCCTACGTGCTCGAGGCCAATCCCCGGGCCAGCCGGACGGTTCCCTTCGTGGCCAAGGCCACCGGCGTGCCTGTGGCCATGGTGGCGGCTCGGGTGATGGTGGGGTCGACGCTGGCCGAGCTCCGCCGGGAGGGGCTGCTGGTCGAACCGGTCACCGGCCACGTCTCGGTCAAGGAAGCGGTGCTCCCGTTCAACCGGTTCCCGGGGGTCGACACCCTCCTCGGTCCCGAGATGCGTTCGACGGGTGAGGTGATGGGCATCGACACCACCTTCGGTCTGGCCTTCGCCAAGAGCCAGATCGCCGCCGGCTGCCGGTTGCCGGCCGGAGGGACCGTCTTCCTGTCCCTGGCCGACCGGGACAAGGCCGCCGGCCTGGACGTGGCCCGCCAATTCGATGCCCTCGGATTCGAGTTGGCGGCGACGTCGGGAACCGCGGCCATGCTGGAGGCCGAAGGCATCCCCGTGGCCACCGTGGTGGCCAAGGTGGGCGACTCCCACCCCGGAGTGGTCGACGCCGTCGACCTGATCGCCGGTGGCAAGGTCCAGCTCGTGGTCAACACGCCCCGGGGGCGTGGTCCCCGGGCCGACGGCGTGCACATCCGGGCCACCGCCCTCGCCCACCTCATACCCTGTCTGACCACGGTGGCCGCGGCCCGGGCGGCGGCGGCCGGCATCGCCGACTGGGCCAGCCATCCCCTCGCCGTGCGGTCGCTACAGGAGTACCACCGGGGATGAGCCGGTGACCGACGCACCGGCCGGCGACGGGACCGCCGCCCGGGTGGGGCGGGCGTGGCGGGCCGTCACCGCCGGAGACGTCGACCTGTCGACACGGGTCGGTTCACTCGAGCTGGCCAACCCGGTCATGACGGCATCGGGGACCGCCGGCCACGCCGCCGAGCTCGGCGCCTACTTCCCGCTCGCCGAGCTCGGCGCGGTGGTGGTCAAGTCCCTGTGCGTGGACCCGTGGCCGGGCAACCCTCCTCCCCGCCTGCACCAGACGGCGTCGGGGATGATCAACAGCGTCGGGCTGCAGGGCCCCGGGATCGACGCCTGGATCGACCGGGATCTGCCCGAGCTCATCGCGGCCGGGGTGCCGGTGGTGGTGAGCATCTGGGGTCAGCGGGTGGCGGACTTCGCCAAGGCCGCGGCGGCGCTGGCCGGTGTCCCCGGCATCGCCGCCCTCGAGGTCAACGTGAGCTGTCCGAACGTCGAGGACCGGCGCCGGATGTTCGCCCATTCGCCTTCGGCCACCGCCGCGGTGGTCGCCGCCGTGGGTGAGTCCTGTCCGGCGCTGCCCCGGTGGGCCAAGCTGAGCCCGACGGTGGCCGACGTGGCCGAGGTGGCCGGCGCCGCCCTGGCCGCCGGGGCCGAAGCCGTCACGTTGATCAACACGGTGCTGGCCATGGCCATCGACGTCGAGACCCGCCGGCCGGTCCTGGGTTCGGGTGCCGCCGGCGGCGGACTGTCGGGACCGGCGGTGCACGCCGTCGCCGTGCGCGCCGTCTTCGACGTGCGGGCTTCGCATCCCCACGCCGCCATCATCGGCGTTGGCGGGGTGATGAACGGGGAGGACGCCGTCGAGCTCCTGATGGCCGGGGCCGATGCCGTCCAGGTCGGATCGGCGACGTTCCGGGACCCTCGGGCCCCCCTCCGGATCCTGCGGGAGATCGAACGATGGTGCGCCCGGCACGGCGTCCGCCGGGTGGGCGAACTGACCAGTGCGGCCCATGGCTGACCCGGACCGACCGGGTTTGCCGGGGTCGTCGCCTCCGCGGTGGCCCGGACCGGCCCGCTGTGCGCCGGCATCGACCCCTCTCCTGCGCTCCTCGATCGGTGGGGCCTGCCCGACTCGGCCGACGGGCTCCGCTCGTTCGGCCTCCGCTGCGTGGAGGCGTTCGCCGGTGTGGTGCCGGTGGTCAAGCCCCAGGTGGCGTTCTTCGAGCGATGGGGCTCGGGCGGGATGGGCGCCCTCGAATCGGTGATGGCCGCGGCCCGCGATGCCGGCCTCCTGGTCATCGCCGACGCCAAACGGGGCGACATCGGATCGACCATGGAGGCCTACGCCACGGCGTGGCTGGATCCGGGCAGCCCACTGGTGGCCGACGCCGTCACCGTGACCCCCTACCTGGGGTTGGGCGCGCTGCGACCGGCCCTGGATCTGGCGGCCGCGTCCAACCGGGGGGTGATCGTGGTCGTCCGCAGCTCCAACCCCGAGGGCCGGTCCCTGCAGGAGGCGATCATCGACGGTCGGGCCGGACGGCGCGGACGGCCCGTCGGTGGAGGACGCCCTCCTCGAGGCCATCCGGGAGCTGAACCACGGGGGCCTGGCCGTGGCCGGCACGGTCGGGGCGGTGGTGGGGGCGACCCTGGCGCCCTCGACCTTCGACCTGGCCGGGTTGGGTGGGGTGATCCTGGCCCCGGGCCTCGGAGCCCAGGGGGCGACGGTCGAGGACGCGGCCCGCCTGTTCGCCGGCTGTCCGCCCCACAGCGTGCTGGCCAACGTGTCGCGCTCGCTGCTGGCGGCCGGGCCCGACGCCGGGTCGCTCCGGCGGGCCGCCGAGGCCACCTGCGGGGAGCTGGCCGGATCCCTCCGGTGACGCCGCGCCGGTCTGCTCCCGGTCAGCGGTCGGCGGTGGGCAGGTCCTGGGGGAATTCGATGAAGGTGCTCGGGGGCAGGTACTCGGCGGGGATGTCGTCGGGCCCGTCGTAGAAGTCGACGTCGAAGACGTTGGCCATCCCCGGCCCGTCGACGGTGCCGCTGAGGCCGACATCCGAGCCGGCCAGGAAGGCCTGCTTTCCGGAGATGGCGCCCGACGACAGCGATCGGTAGGTGTCCTTCGGGATCCGCGCCACCAGGCTGTAGGTGCAGCCGTCGGTGGTGGCGCCGACCCGGCGGCCGATCATGCAGTGGTGTTTCCCGTCGTCCATGGCGTAGACGGCGGCGTCGCCGCTCCCGATGCAGGCCCGGATGCGATCGGGGTGACCGAAGAGATGGGGCCACTGCTCATGCCGGCGCTCCTTCATCGCCCACAGCGGGCTGGGTGGGATGACCCCTTCGGGCTCGTCCTCCTCGAGCGGGGTGGCATTGACCGGGGCGGTGACCGGGAACGTCGTCGCCTGTGTCTCCTTGATGAAGTGGAGCTGGCCGTCCTCCCGTGACTGGAACAGCTCGTCCTCGTCCGAGCCGCCGGCCCCGGCGTCCCCGTCCTGACCGGTTCGGTCTGCGTCGCCCACTCCGGCTCCTCTCGTCGGCCGAGGGTCTCGGCCCCCTGGTCGTTCCCACTATTGCACCCATCGTGCCACGGCCCGGCGCATGACCGGCCGAACCCCGCCGGCCGGACCGGGGTCGACCTGGCGGGCCGGCAGGTGGCGGTGGAGAATCGGGCCATGGCCGATGGAGCGCATCCCATCCGACGGTCCGCCCCGACGAGCTCGGTGCAGTCCGCGACATCGAGGTGGGCGCCGGCGTGCTCTTCGCCGAAATCGGGATGTCGTTCATCGCCGATGAGCAACCCCCGCCGGTCGAGTTGCTGGAGCAGTACCGGCGGGCCGGACGGGCCTGGGTGTCGACCGATCCCACCGACCGACCGATCGCCTTTCTGATCGCCGATCTGGTCGACGATTGCGCCCACATCGAGCAGGTGTCGGTGGATCCGGGCTTCGGACGCCGGAGGATCGGCCGGTCGCTCATCGACCATCTGGAGACGTGGGCGGCCGGGCGCGGCTTGCCGGCGGTGACGCTGACCACCTTCCGCGACGTCCCCTGGAACGGCCCGTACTACGCCCGGTGCGGATTCGTCACGCGGCACGAGGCGGACATGGGGCCGGAGCTCGCCGCCCGTTTGGCCGCCGAACGTCAGCGCCACCTGGGCTGGCCGCGGGTGGCCATGGGCCGGGATCTCTAGGTCCCCGCCTCGGTCGGGAACCATCCGGCCACCAGCCCGGCCAGCATTCGTTCCCGGTGGGCCCACTCGTCACGTGCCCTCCGACGGTCGACGGTGACGAAGACCACCGTGTCGCCGGGGCGGAGCTGGCCGACGAGGTGGAGATCGGCACCGATGACGCAGGCGATGACCGGGTACCCCCCCACGGTGGCGTGGTCGGGCAGCAGAATGATCGGGTTCCCGTCCGGCGGGAGCTGGATGGCTCCGGTCACCGTGCCGGTGGACGGGATCCGGCCCTCGACCGGAGCCCGACGACCGGCGCGGACCGGTCAGCCGCACTCCGATCCGGTTGGACGCATCGCCGACCGTCCAGGGTCCCGAGGTGAGGAGCCGGCGTCCCATCCCGGGGAGGGGATGGGGTCCCTCGACCACCCGGACCGTCACCGGGCCGTCGGGCGCGCCGGTCCCGGGGGCGGTCACCAGATGTCCGTGGGGTCGGGTCGGCACCCCCAGGTCGAGGCGGTCACCGGTCATGAGCGGTCCCGGTCCCAGCCCCGACAACAGGTCGGTCGACCGGGACCCGACGACCACAGGGGACGTCGAACCCTCCGGACACCGACAGGTAGGCCCGCAACCCGCCCTGGACCCGGCCGACGGTGAGGACCTGCCCGTCTTCGACCGGGACGACGGCACCGGCGGCCACCGGGTGCCCGTCGACGAGCACCTCCTGACCGTCGGGCCACGGGGCCACCAGGGCGACATGGGCCCGGTCGGCGAACCGGATGGTGGGCCCGACGGCGGTCACCTCGATGGCCGCCGTCCCGTCGGGATTGCCCACGAGGCGGTTGGCCAACCGCATGGAGTCGGGATCGGCCGGCCCGGCCCGGGGGATCCCCAGTGCGGCCATCTGTCGGCGGCCGCCGTCCTCGACCAGGCTCAGCAACCCGGGGTCGAGGATCTCGACGTACCGGCTGGTGCGCGCCGCCAGCGGGGGCCGGCCCGCGGCGGATTCGAGGGCCGTCCCGTCCGACCGGTGTCGGTCGCCGTCCGGTGGCACAGGTGTGAAGCGGACCGTGTCCCCGGGGCGCAGGAGGGCGTAGGGGGAACGGTCCGGGTCGAACAGCCGGACCGGGGTGCGACCGAGCAGGTGCCACCCGCCCGGGGTGGTGCCCGGGTAGACGGTGGCGAACCCGCCGGCGAGGGCCACCGAGCCGGCCGGCACCGAAACCCGGGGTGTGGTGCGCCGCGGGACGGTGGCGAGCTCGGGGGGCAGGCCGACCAGGTAGGGGAACCCGGGGGCGAACCCGAGGAAGGCCACCTGCAGATCGGTACCGCAGGCGAGCTCGACGACGGCGGCCGGCGTCTCGCCGACGATGGCGGCCACCGCTCCGAGGTCCGGGCCGTCGAAGGTGACCGGGACGTCGACGCGCCGTCCTGCCCGGCCCTCCCGGCCGGTGGCGTCCGAGGCCCCGGCATCCCGCCGGGAGACCAGATCGGTCAGCCACTCCTCGATGGGGACGACGGCGTCTCCCGAGCCGGTCGAGGTGGACCACGACGCTGCGAAATCCGACCACGGCCTCCTCGATCTCGTCGGGCGCCTGCCCGCGGCGTCGGGCCCGGTCGACGGCCGCGGCGACCAGGTGGGCCGAGGCGACGTCGTCCACCTCGACCAGCAGGGCACGGTCCCCATAGGGACCGACGCGGGGGATCACCGCCCCCGGTCACCTGTCCGTCGATCGTCCGGTCTCACGACGCCTGCGGCGTGACGAGAAAGGGACGGACGGCGATCGCCTCGGCCTCGAGGGCCGACCGCACCTGCCGCGCCGTCTCGACGGCACCGGGCGAGTCGCCGTGGATGCACAGGGTCTCCAGGGCGACCGGCACCCAGGTCCCGTCCACGGCTTCGATGCCACCGCGCCCGGCCATCGACACGGCGCGTCGGGCGGCGACCGCCGGGTCGTCGACGAGGGCGCCGGGCCCATGGCGCGGGGCCAGGCCGCCGTCGGCCAGATAGCCCCGGTCGGGGAAGCCCTCGGCCACCACCCGCAGCCCGGCCGCCGCGCCGCGACCGACGACACCGGTCCCCGACTGGGCCACCAGGACCCGGCTGCGCGAGCCGTGACACGGCCTCGACCACCGCGTCGCCGACGGCCGGGTCACGACCCATCCTGGTTGTACAGCGCGCCGTGCGGCTTCACGAAGGTCACCGTCCCACCGACGGCGCCCACTTCGGAATCGAGGACGGTCCATTGCTCGACGATGTCGTCGATCAGCTGTCCGGGCGACACATCGACGGCGCGCCGGCCGAACCCGTCCCGGTCACGGTACGAGACGTGGGCTCCGATCACGACACCGCGCTCCAGCGCGGCCTCGGCCGTGGCCCGCATCACCTGGCGGTTCCCGGCGTGGAATCCGCACGCCAGGCTGGCGCTGGTGATCGAGTCGAGGATGGCGAGGTCGACGGGGGAGAGCCGGTCGCCCTCGGCCAGATCGGCGTTGAGATCGACTGTGACCACCGCCACAGTATTGAGCATCCGCTCTCCCTGGTCACCGGCCCCGGGCCGGAAATCGTGCCGTCGGCCGCCCGGCCGGGCCCTCCGAGGCACGAGCCGCTGGTCGTGGATGACCTGAGCCCGCAGAGGCGCTATCGTCTCGACCATGCCGCAACCGCCCGCACTCACGCCCGAACAGCGCCAGGCCGCCCTGGCCAAGGCAGCCAAGGTCCGCCGTGAGCGGGCCGAAGTCAAAGAGAAGCTCAAGTTGGGTTCGATCACCCTGTCCGAGTTGCTCACCACCGCCGATTCCAACGAGACGGTGGGGAAGATGAAAGTGCTCTCGGTACTCGAGTCGCTTCCCGGCCTCGGCAAGGTCAAGGCCCGGCGACTGATGGACACGGTGGGGATCAGCGAGAGCCGACGGCTGCAGGGCCTGGGCAGCAATCAGCGGGAGGCCCTCCTCCGCGAGACCGCTCGCTGACCGACGACGCTTCGGCCCGGGCCGCCGTTGGGTCCGGACCCCTGACCTTCGTCCTCTTCGGGCCCGGTGGCGTCGGGAAGGGCACCATCGCCGTAGAGCTGGCGGCCGCCGATCCTCTGCTGCGGCTGAGCCGATCGTGGACCACCGGGAGCGCGTCGTCCCGGTGAGGCCGACGATGCCTATGTGTTCGTCGACCGGCCCACCTTCGAGGCCGCCATCGACGGCCGGCCTGTTCTTCGAGTGGGCCGAGTTCCTCGGCAATCTCTACGGCACGCCCCTGACCGAGTCGGCCGACGATCGCGACGTGCTCCTCGAGATCGATCTCCAGGGGGCGCGGCGGGTCCGGAGCCTGCGACCGGACGCCACCCTGATCCTGCTCAAAGCCCCCTCGCCGGACGTCCAGGAGGCCAGGCTCAGGGCCCGGGGCGACAACGAGGCCCACATCGCCGAACGCCTGCGCACCGGTGCCGACGAGGAGAAGGAAGGCCTGGTCATCGCCGACGAGGTGGTCGTCAATCACGACATTGCGCAGGCCACTGCCGAGGTGGCCGGTATAGTGGACCGTTACCGTGTCGCCGCCCGAGAGGGCGAGCCTCCCGTCCCGGGAACCGCCGGAGCTCCCGACGCGACCCCCGATGCCGCACCCGACGACCGACCCGAAGGATCGTGATGGCACAGACTCAGATCACTCTCATGGACCCGGCCATCGAGCAATTGCTCGACAAGGTCGACTCCAAGTTCACCCTGGTGGCTCTGGCCTCGCGTCGGGCCCGCCAGGTCAACAGCTACTACAACTCGCTGGGAGAGGGTCTCGGCGTGGTGGTGCCGCCGCAGGTGGCCTCGGCCTCGGGCAAGCCCCTGTCCATCGCTTTCGAGGAGGTGGCTGCGGGGAAGGCCACCTACACACGGCCCGACCCCGAGGAAGTGGCGTTGGCCGAGGCGGCGGCGTTGGCGCTCCTCGAAGGTGAAGGCGCCGAGGAGACCGAGAGCGCCGAGCCCGGTTCGGAACCGACCGGCGACTAGTCCGTCCGGACCGGTCGGGCGAGGGGCGGAATGATCATGGGTGCAGTCGGATCGACCGTCGGCGAGGCACGGGAGTGACGCCACCGTCGGGCGGGGACAAGCCCTTCGTGGTGCTCGGTGTGGGCGCGGGCATCGCCGCCTACAAGGCGGTCGAGGTCTGCCGGGGGCTGGTGGACGCCGGAATCCACGTGGCACCGGTGCTGACCGAGCGGGCCACCCGGTTCGTCGGGAAGGCCACCTTCGACGCCCTGGGGTCGGAACCCGCCCAGATCAGCCTGTGGGACGAGGCCTCGCCCATTCCCCATACCCGACTCGGACAGCGGGCCGATCTCATCGTGGTGGCCCCGGCCACTGCCGACCTGCTGGCCCGGTACGCCGGCGGGTTCGCCGACGACCTCCTCACGGCGACGCTGGTGGCGACGGCCGCCCCCGTGGTGGTGTGCCCGGCCATGCACACCGAGATGTGGGAGCACCCCGCCGTGCAAGCCAACCTGGCCGTCCTGCGCGCACGCGGGGTCAGGGTCGTCCCCCCCGAACAGGGACGGCTGGCCGGAGGAGACATCGGATCCGGCCGGTTGGCCGAGCCGTCGGTGATCGTCACCGCCGTGCTCGATGCACTGGGCATGACCGGAGACACGGCGGTGATCGACGGTGGCCCGACCGGCGACCTCACCGGCATCCGCCTGGTGGTGTCGGCCGGCGGCACCCGTGAACCGATCGACCCGGTGCGGTTCATCACCAACCGATCCTCCGGAAAGCAGGGCCATGCCGTTGCCGACGCCGCCTCCCGCCGCGGCGCCGAGGTGGTGCTGGTCACCTCGAGTGCCCAACCGGTGGACGCCAGGGTGACCGTCGAGCGGGTGGAGAGCGCCGCGGACATGGAACGGGCCGTGCTCCGTCACGCCGAACCGGCCGACGTCGTGATCATGGCCGCGGCGGTGGCCGACTTCCGGCCCAAGGTGGTCAACGGATCCAAGCTGCACAAGGCCGACGGCGTTCCCGAGTTGGTCCTCGAGGCCACTCCCGACATCCTGGCCGAGCTCGGGAGGCGCCGCCGTCCCGGCCAGGTCCTGGTGGGCTTCGCCGCCGAGACCGATCAGGTGGCCGAACGGGCGGTGGCGAAATTGACCGGCAAGGGCGTCGACCTCATGGTGGCCAACGACGTCTCCGCCGCCGGCACCGGGTTCGACCACGACACCAACGAAGTGACCATCTTCGGGGCGGACGGGTCGGTGGCCACGGTCTCCCTGCGCACCAAGGCCGCTGTGGCCGATGCCATTTTGGATAGGGTGGGCGCGCTGTTGTCGGCACGATGACCGGTAGGTCATCGGTGGGGGGTCCCGGTCCATCCGTCCATCCGAGCCCCTCGCTGCTGTCGGTCGTCCAGGGCGAGTGCCCCCAATCAGAATGGAAACACCCGTGAGCACCCGATACACCTTCACCTCGGAATCCGTCACCGAAGGCCATCCCGACAAGATGGCCGACCAGATCTCCGACGCGGTTCTCGACGCCCTCCTGGCCGAGGATCCCGAGAGCCGGGTGGCGTGCGAGACGCTGCTGACCACCGGGCTGGTGCTGGTGGCCGGCGAGATCACCACCACCACCTACGTCGACATCCCCAAGCTCGTCCGCAGCACGGTGCTCGACATCGGGTATGACGACGACGCCTACGGGATCGACGGGAGGACCTGCGGCGTCATCGTGTCGCTCGACGAGCAGTCACCGAACATCGGCCAGGGTGTCGACAACGCCTTCGAGGTCAGGGCGGGCACCGGCGGGGAGGATCTCCTGAACGCCCAGGGCGCAGGCGACCAGGGGATGATGTTCGGCTACGCCTGCGACGAGACCCCCGACCTCATGCCCCTCCCGATCTGGCTGGCCCACCGCCTGGCCCAGCGCCTGGCCCAGGTGCGGCGGGTCGGGGTGCTGCCCTACCTCCGCCCCGACGGCAAGACCCAGGTCAGCGTGACCTATGAGGACGGCAGGCCGGTCGCCCTCGAGACGGTGCTCATCTCGACGCAGCACGACCCGGGCGTCGATCTCGAGACGCTGCTCCTTCCCGACCTCCGCGACAACGTGATCAACCCGCTGCTGCCCCCGGAGCTGGACGCCAGCCGTCTCCGGATCCTGGCCAATCCCGACCGGCGTCTTCGAACTGGGCGGTCCCCACGCCGACACCGGTCTCACCGGCCGCAAGATCATCGTCGACACCTACGGCGGCATGGCCCGGCACGGTGGGGGGGCATTCTCCGGAAAGGACCCCTCCAAAGTCGACCGCTCGGCGGCCTACGCCGCCCGGTGGGTGGCGAAGAACCTGGTGGCCGCCGGCGCCGCCACCCGGTGCGAGGTCCAGGTGGCCTACGCCATCGGCGTCGCCCGTCCGGTGTCGGTGCTGGTGGAGACGTTCGGAACCGAGCGGTGCGACCCCGATCGGATCGCCACCGTGGTCGACGAGGTCTTCGACCTCCGGCCGGCGGCCATCGTGCGGGATCTCGATCTCAAGCGGCCCATCTACCGGAAGACGGCCGCCTACGGGCACTTCGGCCGGGCCGAGAGGGAGTTCACCTGGGAGGACACGTCCCGGGCCGACGACCTGAAGCAGGCGCTCGGGCTCTGAACGCCGGTCCCCGAACAGCGCCGACGGCCGTCCGGTCGGGCGGCGGCGCCCGCCGGCCAGCGCATCGTCCGGGTGGTGCCCGACGTTCCGGCCATCCACCGCCGCTTCGACTATTCGGTGCCCCCGGCGTTGGCCCCGGAGGTGGGCGTGGGCAGCCGGGTGCGGATCGACCTCCACGGGCGTCGGGTCGGCGGTTGGGTGGTCGAGGACGACGTGGGGGCCACGGCCGAGGTGGTGGTCAAACCCCTCTCCGGTTCGAGCGGGGTCGGACCCCCACCGTCCGTGGTGTCCTTGGCCGAGTGGGCGGCGTGGCGCTGGGCGGGCCCGGTCACCTCGTTCCTCGGGACCGCGTCCCCCAACCATGTGGTCCGCCGGCGCGAGGTGCCGTCGGCCCGGGCCGGCCCCGACGCCGCTGGGCAGCGGGTCCCCGACGGACGACGCCCGCCGTCGCCCGGGGGCGGGGCGGTGGCCATCGTGGACGCCGCCTTCGGTTCCGGTGACCGGTGTTCGGTGGTGCGTCTGGCGCCCGCCCTCGACGCCCTGCTGGTCGTGCTCGAAGTGATCCACCGCACCGGACCGGCCGGTGTCCTGGTGCTGGCCCCGTCCCACGGACGGGCCGAGCAGGCGGCGGCCCGTCTGCGAGCGTCGGGTGTGGACGTCGCCCTCATGCCGGACATGTGGGAGCAGGCGTGGAGGCACGAGGGTGTGGTGGTCGGGACCCGGGCGGCGGCGTGGGCCCCGATCGGCCGGGTCCGGGCCGCCGTCGTGCTCGACGCCCATGACGAGGCGTACCGCGAGGAACGGTCTCCGACCTGGTCGGCGGTGGACGTCGCCGTGGAACGGGCCCGGCGCGACGAGGCGCCGATCGTGCTGGTGTCTCCGTGCCCTCCGGTGACGATGACCGAGGGAAGGAGGTTGGTCACCACGCGACCGACCCCTCGAGCGGAGGGGATGGCCGACCGTCGAGGTGGTGGACCGGACGGCCGACGATCCCCGCACCGGTCTGTTCTCCGAACGGCTGGTCCAGGTCCTGCGTTCGACGCTGGAGCCACCCGAAGGCCGGGTGGTGTGCATCCTCAACCGGACCGGGCGGATCCGCCTCCTGGCCTGTGCCCGGTGCGGCACCCTGGTCCGCTGCACCCGGTGCGGCGGGGCCATGGTCCAGTCCGAGGCCGGTGGCGGGCTGGAGTGCCGGCGGTGCGGGGACACCCGTCCCGACGTCTGCGCGGTGTGCGACTCGAACCGCCTCAAGTCGCTCCGGGTGGGGGTGACCCGGGCGGCCGAGGAGCTCACCGCACTGACCGGTGTCGACGCCGTCGAGATCACTGCCAAGGCGGCGCCGGGCGATGTCGACGGAGCCCGACTGGTGGTGGGGACCGAGGCCGCCCTGCATCGGGTCAGCCGGGCCGGCGTCGTGGCCTTCCTGGACGTCGACCAGCATCTCCTGGCCCCGAGGTTCGGCGCCGGCGAGGAGACGCTGGCGCTGTTGGCCCGGGCGTCCCGACTGGTCGGCACCCGCGGATCGGGGGGTCGGGTGCTGGTGCAGACCCGGATGCCCGACCACGAGGCGCTGCAGGCCGCCGCCCACGCCGACCCGATGCTGCTGGCCGCGCCCGAACGTGAGCTGCGCTCGGCCCTCGAGCTCCCGCCGTTCGGGGCCCTGGCCGTGCTGCGGGGCCCGGGCGCCGCCGTCTACGCCGAGCGGCTGCGGGTCGGGGGCGACGTGACCCTGTCCTCGGTCGACCCCGAGCGTTGGCTGGTCAGGGCGCCCGACCACACCGTCCTGTGCGATGCGCTGGCCGCGGCGCCCCGGCCCGCCGAGCGGCTGCGGGTGGAGGTCGATCCCACCGACACGTGAGGATGTCCACACCAGCCCGTAGAATGGGTCCATGTCCGCCTATGCCGTCCGTGTCTATGGGGATCCGGTCCTGAAGCAGGTGGCCCGCGACGTCGAGCAGGTCGACGGATCGCTGGTCCGGCTGGCCGACGACATGGTGGAGACCATGTACGACTCCGAAGGCGCCGGCCTGGCCGCCCCCCAGGTCGGGGTCCAGAAGCGGCTGTTCGTGTACGACGTCGGCGAGGGACCCCAGGCCGTGGTCAATCCCACCGTGGTCGAGGTCGGCCGGGGAGTGGTATCACGACGAGGGCTGCCTCTCCATCCCCGGTCTGCGGCTGGGCATCGTCCGGCCCAACGAGGTCCACATCCGGGGGTACGGGCTGGACGGCGAGGAGGTGTCCATCGAGGCCGACGAGTTCCTCGGTCGGGTGTTCCTCCACGAGATCGACCACCTCGACGGCGTGCTCATGGTCGAGCGCCTGGAGGAGGACGCCCGCAAGCTCGCCCTCCGGGTCCTACGCGATCGGTCCCTCGGACTGGACACCGCGGCCATGGAAGCCAAGCTGGTGTCGGCCGGCAGCGAACGCGAAGTCTGATCCGGGCGTCGGCGCGGCCGGTAGCGTCCCAGCCCATGGCTCGACTGGTGTTTCTGGGAACGCCCGACGCGGCCGTGCTGCCGATGAGGACGCTGGTCGACGCCGGCCACGACGTGGTGCTGGTGGTGAGCAGGCCGGACCGGCGGCGGGGGAGGGGCGGAGGACTGGTCCCGAGCCCGGTCAAGCGGGCCGCCCTCGACCTGGGTCTCGAGGTCACCGACTCGCTCGGCGACGTCGTCGGCGCCGGGGCCGAGCTCGGGGTGGTGGTGGCGTACGGACGGATCATCCCGGTGTCGGTGCTCGACCACCTCCCGATGGTCAACCTCCATTTCTCCCTGCTGCCCCGGTGGCGGGGGGCGGCGCCGGTGGAGCGGGCCATCCTCGAAGGCGACGCCGAGACCGGGGTCTGCCTGATGGCGGTGGAGGCAGGGCTGGACACCGGACCCGTCTACGCCGAGCAGGAGACCGAGATCGACGAGGAGGAGACGGCCGACGAGCTCCGGTCCCGCCTGGTGGTGATCGGATGCCGGCTGCTGGCCGATCACCTGGCCCACGGGCTGAAGGGACTGCCGGTCCCCCGCGACCAGATCGGGGAGCCGTCCTATGCCGAGAAGATCCTGCCCGCCGAGCTCGAACTGCAGTGGGACCAGCCCGGCACCCAGATCCGCCGGGTGATCCGTCTGGGTCGAGCCTGGACCACGTTCCGGGGTCGGCGCCTGACCGTCCTCCGGGCCACCGGTGCCTCCGGCGCCGACGGTTCGGTTCCGCCCGGTTCACTCGACGGTCCCGAGGTGGCCGCCGGCGGCGGGACCCGGGTACGGATGGTGACCGTCCAGCCCGAAGGCAGGCGACCGATGGACGCCGGTGACTGGCTCCGGGGCGTCCGTCCCCGACCCGGGGAGCGGCTGGGGGAGTGAACCGGCGGACGCCGGCCGGACCGGTGCCGCCGATAGGCTCGGTCGCCATGGTGTCGTCGCCCGTCGTGCCCGAGATGCGGGTGGCCCCTTCGATCCTCTCCGCCGACTTCGGGGCCCTGTCCGACGCCATCGACCAGGTCGCGCCGGGATCCGACTGGCTCCACGTCGATGTGATGGACGGGCACTTCGTCCCCAACCTGACCATCGGCCCGCCCGTGGTGGCATCCCTCCGGGACCATACCGACCTGTTCTTCGACACCCACCTGATGATCTCCGAGCCGGCCCGCTACCTCGAGGCCTTCCGCGACGCCGGGGCCGACGGCTGCACCGTGCACGTCGAGGTCGGTGAGACCGGGGCACTGATCGCCCAGATGCGCGACCTCGGTCTCCGGGTCGGGTTGGCGGCCAACCCGGACACGCCGTTCGAGGCGATCGAGCCCTTCCTCGACCGGGTCGACCTGATCCTGTGCATGACCGTGTTCCCCGGCTTCGGCGGCCAGTCGTTCATCGCCGACGTCATCCCCAAGGTCCGGCGGGTCCGACAGGCGGCCGATCGGGCCGGCCTGACCCTCGACGTCGAGGTGGACGGCGGCGTCGACGAGCGCACCGTCGTCGAGGCGGCGAGATCGGGGGCCAACGTGTTCGTGGCCGGATCGGCGGTGTTCGGTCGGGCCCACCCTCTGGAGGCGGCGACCGAAATCCTGCGCGCCGCGGTGGACGCAGTGACGGGCGCGCCGTCCTGACCGCCGGTCCGGATCCGGCCGGCGGGGGCGATACCGAGTGGATGCGCCGCGCCCTCGAGGTGGCCGAGGCGGCCCGGGGCCGGACGGCACCGAACCCGTGGGTGGGAGCCGTCGTGGTGCCGGCGTCATCGAGGGCCGGCGGCGCGTGGTTCTCCGGCGCCACCGCCCCGCCCGGTGGGCCCCATGCCGAGGTGTCCGCACTGGAGGCGGCCGGACGGCGGGCCCGATCGGGGACGCTGTACGTCACGCTGGAGCCGTGCGCCCATCACGGCCGCACTCCGCCCTGCACCGAGGCCATCATCGCCTCCGGCATCCGACGGGTGGTGGTGGCCGTCGAGGACCCCGATCCGTTGGTCGCCGGGCGTGGTATCGCCGGACTGCGGGCCGCCGGCATCGAGGTCGAGGTGGGGATCGGGGCCGAGGCGGCCGGCGAACAACTGGCCGCGTACCTGAAGCACCGACGCACCGGACGGCCCTGGGTCGTGCTCAAGCTGGCCGCCTCGCTCGACGGCCGGACGGCGGCACCGGACGGGACCAGCAGGTGGATCACCGGCCCGGCCGCCCGCCGCGACGTCCACCGGCTGCGGGCCCAGTCCGACGCCGTCCTGGTCGGGGCGGGCACGGTGAGGGTGGACGATCCCGCGCTCGACCGTCCGGCTGCCGCCCGACGACCCGTATTTCCGGTCCTCCGACCAACAGCCGACCCGGGTGGTGCTGGGGCGGGCGCCGGCGGGTGCGGCCGTCCAACCGGTGCTCGAGGTCGGCGGCGACCTCGGGAAGGTGCTGGACGACCTCGGCGCCCGCGGGATCGTGCAGCTTCTGGTCGAAGGCGGCCCGACGGTGGCCCACGGCTTTCACCATGCCGGTCTGGTCGACCGGTATGTCCTGTATCTGGCTCCCGCCCTGTTCGGAGGGGATGACGGACGGCCACTGTTCACCGGCCCCGGGGCGGCCACCATCGGGCGCCTGTGGCGGGGACAGGTGCGCTCGGTGACTAGCCTGGAGGGGGATTTGAAGGTCGAAGTGTCCGCCGCGGAACACTGATGCCTTTGGGTCGCCGCCAGAAATTGCCTAAGGCCAGCGCTGTGTGGGCCGACATAGAGAACAGCAGGTTCTCGGCCCGAGCTGCGTCGAGGGCCGGTTGCCGGCCGTGCAGCCCTACGGAGAACAGAAACAAGGAGACAAAGGGTCTATGCCCTTTTCATCGGTTGAGGATGCGATAGAGGCGGTCGGTCGCGGGGAGATCGTCGTCGTCGTGGACGATGAGGACCGCGAGAACGAGGGCGACCTGATCATGGCCGCCGACGCGGTCACACCGGAGAAGATCGCCTTCTTCCTCGCCCACACCTCCGGTCTCATCTGCGTGCCCCTCACCCCGGAGCGGGTCGAGCACCTGGACCTCCCGCTGATGGTCACCGCCAATACCGAGGTCCAGCGGACGGCCTTCACCGTGAGCGTCGACTACCGCCACGGGACCTCGACCGGGATCTCCGCCTCGGACCGCGCCGCCACCATCAAGGCCCTGGCCGACCCGCACGTCCGGCCCTCCGATTTCAACCGGCCGGGTCACATCTTCCCGCTCCGGTACCGGCCCGGCGGCGTCCTCAAGCGGGCCGGGCACACCGAGGCGGCCGTGGACCTGGCCCGGGCCGCGGGGATGTCCCCGGCCGGTGTGCTGTGCGAGGTGGTCAGCGAGGACAAGACGGGTATGGCCCGTCTGCCCGAGTTGCTCGAATTCGCCGACAAGCACCGCCTGCACCTGATCTCCATCGCCGAGCTGATCCGCTACCGCCGGCAGAAGGACAAGCTGGTCCGCCGGCTGGACGGCGCCCGGATCCCCACCGACTTCGGGGAGTTCACCGTGTACGCCTACGAGTCGGTGCTCGACGGGGAGCAGCATGTGGCCCTGGTCATGGGTGAGGTGAACGGCCAGCCCAACACCCTGGTCCGGGTGCACAGCGAGTGCCTCACCGGGGACGTGTTCGGCTCGGCCCGCTGCGACTGCGGGCCCCAGCTCCAGGCGGCCATGGCCGCCATCGCCGAGAACGGCAGCGGGGTGATCGTCTACCTGCGCGGCCATGAGGGACGGGGCATCGGCCTGGCCCACAAGCTTCGGGCCTACAACCTGCAGGAGAAGGGCTACGACACGGTGGACGCCAACCTCGAGATGGGGCTGCCGGCGGACTCCCGCGAGTACGGCATCGGGGCCCAGATCCTGGTCGACCTCGGGGTCACCACCATGCGCCTGATGACCAACAACCCGACCAAGTACGGAGGGCTCGAGGGCTTCGGTCTCGATATCGTCGAGCGGGTGAACCTCCAACCCACGCCGACTCCGGAGAACATCGAGTACCTGAGGACCAAACGCGAACGGATGGGCCACCTGCTCGAGGGCCTCGATGACGTCCTCTGACCTGACCCTGCTGCCCTCCGACGCCAAACAACGAGCCGCCGCCCGGGTGGGGACCGCCCTCGACGGTGCCGGTCCCGGATCCGGACCCGACCTCCGGGTGGGGTTCGCCTGCGCCGAGTTCAACGGAGGCATCACCGACCGCCTGCTGACCGGGGCCCTCGACACCCTCGAGGCCTCGGGGTGCGACCTGTCCAAGGCCATCGTGGCCTGGGCGCCGGGGGCCTTCGAGCTCCCGGTGGTGGCCCAGCAGCTGGCCCGATCCGGTGCAGTTGACGCCGTGATCTGCCTCGGCGCGGTGATCAGGGGGGACACCGGTCACTACGAGTTCGTCGCCGGCCAGTGCGCGTCGGGACTCCAGCGGGTACAGCTCGACACCGGGGTCCCGGTCGTGTTCGGGGTCCTGACCACCGACACGATCGACCAGGCACTCGAGCGCTCGGCCGACGACGGGTCCAACAAAGGTCGGGAGGCGGCGCTGACCGCGGTGAGCACGGCCAACCTGCTGGAGTCGGTGTCGTCGGTCGCGTCCGGGCACCGGGTCGGGTTCTCCGTCGGAAAGCGCTGATGCTGCGGCTCGTACTTCCCAAGGGCTCACTCGAGCGGGCCACCCTGGAGCTGTTCGCCTCGGCCGACCTGGGGGTGGTCCGCTCCTCCGATGTCGACTACCGGGCCTCCATCGATGATCCCCGGATCACCGATGTCAGGATCCTGCGGCCCCAGGAGATCCCGCTCTACGTGGCCGACGGGCTGTTCGACATCGGTATCACCGGGCGGGACTGGGTGGAGGAGCGTGGGCGCCACGTGACCTCGCTCGGCGTGCTCCGCTACTCGAAGGCCACCGCCAATCCGATCCGGGTGGTCCTGGCCGTTCCCGTCGACTCGCCGGTGTCGTCGGTGTCGGAACTGACCGGTTCGGGTTCGGGGGCCGCCGGCGCGGTGAGGGTGTCGACCGAGTACCCCGAGCTGACCCACCGCTACTTCGAGGAGCACGGGGTGAAGGCCGAGATCAGCCTCTCCTACGGCGCAACCGAGGCCAAGGTGCCCGATATCGCCGACTGTGTGGTCGAGATCACCGAGACGGGAGGGGCCCTGCGGGCCGCGGGGCTCAAGATCGTCGAGACGCTGCTGGTCTCGCACACCGAGTTGATCGCCAATCCCGCGGCCGTGGAGGATCCCGACAAGCGGCACGCCATGGGCCAGCTGTTCACCCTGCTGGAGGGTGCGTTGGAAGCCCGGGGCAAGGTCCTGGTCAAGCTCAATGTGGCCGCCGAGCAGCTCCCGGGCGTGATCGAGTTGCTGCCGTCGCTTCGTTCCCCCACGGTGTCCGAGCTCTTCGGGGGCGGGGGGTTCGCGGTGGAGACCGTGGTGCCCAAGGCCGAGATCAACGTCCTCATCCCGGCGCTGAAGGACCGGGGGGCGACCGACATCATCGAACTGGCCCTGTCGAAGATCGTCCATTGAACGGCGCTGGCGGCGGGAGCATCGAAGCCGTGAGGGCCCGCCGTTGACCTCCCCGGCCTGGACCGGACCGGTCGATCCGCCGCCGGTGGGGCCCACCCCGCTGGTCGGCGACGTGATCGAATTCGACGAACCGCGGGGTCTGGGCGTCGTCGAGTACGGTCCCGGCCGCCGGCTGGGCTTCCACTGCACGGCGATCACCGATGGCTCCCGCACGATCGCGGTGGGGACGGTGGTGGCGTTCATCGTGTCGGCCGGACGGCTCGGGCGCCTCGAGGCCCGGTCGGTCAGGCCGCTGCCCGGTGTGGTGCCGCCCGGGTCGACCCTCGAACCCGCCGCCGTGCGGGCCGACCTCACCCAGGCGGTGGTCCTTCACCCCGAGGGCGGATCGGTCCCGGGGGGACCGGGAGGGGCCGGACCCTCCTCGCCGGAAGCCGGGCGATCCCGCACCATCGGCGGTGTCGGACCGGACACCGCCGTCGGGGACCCGCGGGGTCGGGTCCGCCGAGCCCGGGGCACCGGGCGACCAGGGTTCGCCCCGGCCGGACTTCTTGTCGCCGTTGGCGCGGCCGTCCGGTGGGCCTCCGCCCACCTGGAGCACCCCGGCCACGCCGTCGTCCCCGCCGCCCCAGGGAGCGACTGACCTCCGGGGGGCTCGTCGGAGGCCGGGCCGAGGGCGGGCATCGCCCGGTGCCCGGTTCCATCGTCGGGCTGGGCCTCCTCATAGGGATTGCCGAGGATGTTCCGGGCCATGTCGATGACCACCGCGCTGTCGGCGTCCTCTTCGGTCACCACCCCGAGGAGCGGTGCGGCCAGCAGTCCGGCCACGATGCCCGACTCGGCCATGGACTCGGCCTGGACGACGCTCCACTGCCACAGCCGTTTGACCATGTCCGGGCTGGTGCTGCGCCGGGCGGGGTACTTGAGCCAGCAGTTGACGATGGCGTGGGCCACCCCGGTGGCGGCCGGGAAGACCCAGATCAGTCGGTAGTTGCCGGTGGCGTCGATGACGACGGCGGCGACGTAGGCCAGCACGACGCTGCACAGGTTGAAGGGGGCCAGGAGCACGCCGATCCGTTCACCGAGCCCGCCGGCCCGGGGCAACAGCTGGAGGAGCAACGGGGCCATGACGATGATGTAGGCACCGACCAAGGGCGCGCCGATGTAGCTCAGGACCACCGCCTGCCACAGATGGGTGTCGAAGTACTGGACCCCGGCCAGCACCGCCCCGGCCAGCGGCGCGCCCACGGCCAGCTGCATGGGGGAGAGCCAGCGGCTGAGGGGGATCCCGAGGGCGATGCCGATGAAGAACACCGGGAGACCGGTGGCCAGGCCGGCGATGGTCTGGGCACTGGCCCCGGCATGCAGCACCCGTTGGAAGAAGAGGATGGCCACGTAGGCGGTCGACCCCACGCCCGACCAGAACAGCAGCGAACCTCCGATCAACACCTTGGCGTTCGGCCCCGCCATGATGTCGCGCAGCTCGTCGCGGGCGGGCCGGTCCCGCTGCTTGCGGTCGATCTCGGCGCCGTAGGAGGCGGTCGGCGCCTCACGGACCAGGACGAGGACGGCGATGCCCACCGCCACCAGGATCACGGCCGCCACCTGGAAGGGAAGGTTCCAGGTGGAGGGATCGTTCTGCTTCCAGCTGGTGATCACCGTGCCCTTGATGACCAGACTGGCCACCGTGCCGAGCACCGTGGTGAGCAGGAGGGCCTTGATCCACCGGCTCCGGCCGAACACCTCGGGGACGACGGCCACATTGGTGAGGGTGAAGGTGGCCGAGGCCTGACCGGCGATGAGGATCATCAGGACGAGGAGCCAGTACCCGCTGACCACGGTGAACATCCAGGTGGCGATGCCCATCACGATGAGGCTGCCCGCCATGTACGGGGTCCGCCGACCCACCCGGCTCTGGGTCCGGTCGCTGAGTCGGCCGGCGACCGGATAGGTGAGCCAGCTGACCAGCCGGTCGGCGGTCAGCGCGAAGGTGACGGCCAGCGCGCCCGAGGCCCGCTGCTGGACGAAGAGGGTGATGAGCACGCCCGACACGGCCAGGTTGGCCCGGGGGCCGACCAGTCCGATGGACAGCCCGACGAAGCTGCGGACACGGGAGCTGTCGATACCGCCGAGGGACCCCGGTCCGGTGGCCGGCGGGCCACCTCCGACCGTCGGTTCACCGGGTTCCGGTGGACCGGCCGACGGGTTCGGAGTGCCGTCGATGCCCCCGCTCACCCGGGGAGGTCGTTCTCAGTCTCAGCGTCCGCCGGCGCCGGCCCGGCATCGCCGGTCGACTCCCCGTTGACCCCGGCCGTCGAGGCCACCTGGGCCCCGGCCCGTTGGGCCCCGTCGATCTGCACATAGGCCAGCCGGAGCTGGCTGAGGCCGTCCTTCAGCTGCTGTTCGGCGTCGCCCAGGCGGCCGTCGAGCCCGTCGAGCAGGGCGCCCAGGGCGTCGATGGCCAGGCGGGCCTGGGTGAGCATGGCCGGCTGCTGGGACAGGTAGACCGCAGCCAGCTCGAACAGCCCGTAGCAGTGGTTGGCCACCACCACCTCGACCGGCGAGTTGGCCAGTTCGGCCCGCATCGCCGCCATCTGCCGGGCCAATTCCTCCTCGTCCACCTCGGGCGGGTCGTCCGGTCCGGAGCCGTCCCCGGGGGGTCTGCCGCCGCCCGCCGGTGGATCGCCGCCCGCCGTCTGGCCGGGCCGTGGGACCGGACGTTCGCCATCGGGTGTCCAAAGTGAGCTCACGACTGGTAGCCTAAAGCACTGATAGACGAGGAAGCGGAGTCCGGCAGTTGAGGACTCCCACCCGGCCATGGTGCCATTCGCACCCATGCGCCGGGTCTACGGGACCGGCAGCCGACCGTGGTCGGTGTGGCCGGTGGTGGCTCCGCTCCTTCATGACAGGGCACGGGAGGTCCGTGACCCGAAGACAGAGGAGTGAAGTCGAATAGCAGCCACCGTCACCACCAATGAGACCCGCATCAACGATCGCATCCGCGCCCGCGAAGTACGCCTGGTCGACCCCGACGGGGAGCAGCTGGGGATCAAACTGCTGCCCGAGGCACTGGCCATCGCCCGCCAGCTCGACCTGGACCTCGTGGAGGTGGCCCCGGGGGCCAATCCACCGGTGTGCCGCATCATGGACTACGGCAAGTTCAAGTTCGATGCGGCCCAGCGGGCCAAGGAGTCGAGACGCAAGGCGGTCCATGTAGGGATCAAGGAGATGAAGTACCGGCCGAAGATCGGGCCCGGCGACTTCGACACCAAGACCCGGCAGGTGGCCAAGTTCCTCGAGGAGGGTCACAAGGTCAAGATCACCATCATGTTCCGAGGCCGCGAGGTCTTCCACCCCGAGCTCGGGAAGAAGATCCTCGACCGGATCGCCGAGCAGATGGACGGGATGGGCAAGTCCGAGGCGGTGCCCCGCCTCGACGGCCGGAACATGGTGATGGTGCTGGCACCGGACAAGCGGGCCAAGCAGTCGGCGGCGTCGAGAGGTCCGGCCCACGAGGGGAACGGCGCTGCTCCGAAGGGCAGGCCGGGACCGACCGTCGAGGCGGCCGGTCCCCAGGACCAGGTGGCCGGGGCCGAGGTGGCCGGCAGTGAGGGCGCCGGCAGCGCGGACGCCGGCTGCAGGAAGCGGCAGTGCGGCCGCGGAGACGTCGGGGGACCAAGCCCCGGCGACAGAGTCGAGCGTAGGAGAGGAAGACCACGATGCCGAAGATGAAAACTGACAGCGGCGCCCGCAAACGGATCAAGGTGACCGGGACGGGCCGGCTTCGTCGTCGGAAGGCCTTCCGTTCCCACCTGTTGGAGGGGAAGTCGAGCGTCCGCAAGCGCCGCCTCGGGCGCGAGACGGATTTCGCTCCCGGCGACGCCCGGCAGGTCAAGCGGCTGCTCGGCCGCTAGCACCGGCAAGGTCCGTCCCCGCCGGGCGGACACCGAACCGATGCTCCGCCGGAGCGTCGGTTGCCGGGGTGGCCGGCGCCGTCCCAGCACGCCGGTCGGTTGCCACCGTCGTCCCGGGTGCTCCGGGACCGCACCGGCGTTCACATCCAGTTGTTCGATCAGGCCCACTCACGAAAAGGAGTCACCCATGGCCCGTGTCAAGCGCGCAGTACACGCCAAGAAGCACCATCGCGCCGTTCTCGAACAGGCGCAGGGTTACTACGGCAACAAGAGCCGTTCGTTCCGCGCTGCCAACGAGCAGGTCATGCATTCGATGCAGTACGCCTACCGGGACCGCCGGGCCCGCAAAGGCGACTTCCGCCAGCTGTGGATCCAGCGGATCAACGCCGCCGCCCGTCTCAACGGGACCAGCTACAGCCGGTTCATCGCCGGGCTCCACCGAGCCGACGTCGAGGTCGACCGCAAGGTGCTGGCCGACCTGGCGGTGACCGAGCCCGAAGCCTTCGCCTCGTTGGTGCGGGTGGCCACCGACGCACTGGCCGGCGATCCGGCCACTGTCGAGGCCGGTTCCTGAGCCAGACCGGGCTGGCCTTCACCCATCATCGGGTACGCCGGGTCAGGCAGCTCCTGCGGAAGCGCAGCCTGCGCGATTCGGAGCACGCGCTGGTGGTGGAGGGGGCCGAGTTGCTGTCCACGGCCCTGGCCTCGGGGGCGCCGGTCGAATCGGTCTACGTGGCTCCCGAGGGACGGGCCAACGCGTCGGTGGCCGAGGTGGTGGCGCAGGTGTTCGCCACCGGGGTCCGGGTCTTCGATCTGGCGCCCGGGCGTCATCGAGCGCATCTCGGACACGGTCACGCCCCAGCCGGTGGTGGCCGTGGTGGGGTTCGTCCCCGCCCGTCTGGAAGAGCTCAAGGATGCGTCGATGGTCGTCGTGTGCGTCGACGTGCGGGATCCGGGCAACGCCGGCACCATGATCCGGACCGCCGACGCAGCCGGGGTGGACGCGGTGGTCTGCTGCGACGGGACGGTCGATCCGACCAATCCGAAGACCGTGCGGGCCTCGGCGGGGTCGATCTTCCATACGCCGGTGGTGGTCGGTGGGGACGCCGCCTCGGTCATCGGGGCACTCCGCGGCTGGGGGATGACCGCGGTGGGCACCGAGGTGAGGGGCGGGACCGACTACTCCCGCTTCGACTGGCGCCGTCGGGTGGCCCTCGTCTTCGGCAACGAGGCCTCCGGGCTCACCGGGTCGGTGACCGGTGAGCTGGACGAGCGGATTTCGATACCCATGGTCGGCCGGGCCGAGTCGCTCAACGTGAGCGTGTCCACCGCGGTCGTCTGCTTCGAAGCCCTGCGTCAACGCCGGCTCGAGCACGGCCCCGGCCGGCGCTTCCCCAGATGACCCGGTGCCGCGTCCTACGATGCCGGGAATGGACCGGTCACCCCTGACCCCGGAGACACCGATGGGCGGCGGGGGCGGGGGGCACCCACGATGACCGCACCCCTGGAGGTCGACGATCTGATCGAGGAGGCCCGGGCGGCCGTGGCCGAGGCCGATTCGACCGAGGCCATCCGCCGGGTGGCCACCTCGCTGACCGGAAAGAAGTCGCCGTTGGCGCAGGCGTCGAGGGCCCTCGGTGGTCTCGACCCCGATGCCCGTCGGGAAGCCGGGAAGCGACTGCACGAGGCGCGCTCGACCGTCGAGGCGCTCATCGAGGAGCGACGGGGCGAGATCGCCGCCCGACGAGCTGGCCCGGGAGATGGCCGAGAGCCGGATCGACCTGTCCGAGTTCATCGCCGCCTCCCATGTCCGGCCTCCGGGCCGGGGCCATCTCCACCTGGTGTCGCTGACCCGCGACGAGCTCGAGGATGTCTTCGTGGGCATGGGCTTCGAAGTGGCCGAGGGACCGGAGATCGAGACCGACTGGTACAACTTCGGGGCCCTCAACATCCCGCCCGCCCATCCGGCGCGGAGCATGTGGGACACCTTCTACCTCAACCTGGGTGCGCCCGAGTCGACCCTGCTGCGTACCCACACCTCGCCGGTGCAGGTCCACCTGATGGAGGGGGCGGTGGCCGACGACACCCTGCCTCTGCATGCGGTGATGCCCGGGCGCTGCTACCGCCGGGACACGCCCGACGCCCGCCACCTGGCGGTGTTCCACCAGATCGAGGGCCTGGTGGTGGACCGGGGAATCACCTTCGCCGACCTGGCCGGCACCATCGAGGTGTTCACCACCGCCTACTTCGGTCCGGACATCCATTCCCGGCTCCGCCCGGCCTACTTCCCCTTCACCGAACCGTCGGCGGAGTACGAGGTGACCTGCACCATCTGCCATGGCGACGGGTGCCGGACCTGCTCGCAGACCGGATGGATCGAGCTCGGCGGCTGCGGCATGGTCGACCCGGCCGTCTTCGGCGCGGT
Source organism: uncultured Acidimicrobiaceae bacterium (assembly GCA_963812885.1). Taxonomy (GTDB): domain Bacteria; phylum Actinomycetota; class Acidimicrobiia; order Acidimicrobiales; family RAAP-2; genus Bog-756. The sequence goes on from CAWEWZ010000012.1 coordinate 31,378, forward strand.
GGGGATCGATCCCGAGGAGTGGACCGGGTTCGCCTTCGGTTTCGGCATCGACCGGTGCGCTCAGATGCGCCACCAGATCGCCGACATGCGCGCCCTCACCGAGAACGACATCCGATTCCTGCGTCAATTCTGATGCACGAGCGCTGAAGGGACGGACGTGCGCGTACCGCTTTCGTGGCTTCGAGACTTCGCCCCCTTCGACGGGGATGCCGTGGCCCTGGCCGCCACGCTCGACGACCTCGGGCTGGTGGTGGAGGAGACGGAGCTGGTGGGCGAGGGCCTCGGCGACGTGGTGGTCGTCAGGGTCGAGCGCATCGATCCCATCGAGGGTGCCGACCGGATCCGGCTGGTCGTGGTCGACGACGGCCGTGGTCCGGTCGAGGTGGTGTGTGGGGCTTGGAACTTCGAGGTCGGGCGATCTGGTCCCGCTGGCCCCGGTCGGTGCCGTGCTCCCGGGCGGGTTCGAGATCGGCCGCCGCAAGATGAAGGGGGTCGTCTCCAACGGGATGCTGTGCTCGGGTCGCGAGCTCAAGCTGTCCGACGACCACGAGGGGATCCTGCGCCTCAACGAGTTCGAACTGGCCGCCGTGGGCCGCCCTCTGACCGAGGCCCTCGGGGTCGAACCCGACGTGGTCTTCGACATCGCCGTCGAGGCCAACCGCCCCGACGCCTGGTGTATCGCCGGGGTGGCCCGGGACCTGGCGGCCCGGCTCGGTCTGCCCTTCGCCATACCGGCGACGGCGGATCTGGTGCGGGCCGTCACCGGCGATGCCGGGGGAGCCGAACCCCCGGCCCGGGACCGTCCCGAGGGGCCGCCGGTGGACACCCTCGCCTCGGCCCGGGTCGACGACCCCGACCTCTGTCCCCGGCTGGTCTGCCGGGTGGTCACCGGGGTCCGGCCCGCGCCTTCGCCCGGCTGGCTGGCCCGACGACTGACCCTGGCCGGGATGAGGCCGATCAACAACGTGGTCGACGCGTCCAACTACGTGATGCTCGAGCTCGGGCAACCCACCCATCCCTACGATCTCGACCGGCTCCCCGGTCACGGCCTGGTCGTGCGACGGGCACGGCCGGGGGAGACCGTGGTGACGCTCGACGGTGTGGAACGGACGGTGGGCCTGCCCGGTCCCGGGCTCGGCGACACCGGAGAGGACTGCCTCATCTGCGACGCCGAGGGATCGCCGGTGGGCATCGCCGGGGTGATGGGCGGCGCCTCCTCGGAGATCGGTGGCGCGACATCACAGGTGCTCCTCGAGGTGGCGTACTTCGATCCGATGGCCATCGCCCGGACCTCGAAGCGCCTGGGTCTGAGGACGGAGGCTTCGGCCCGTTTCGAGCGAGGCTGCGATCCCGAGGGGATCGATCGCGCCGCCGAGCGGTTCTGTGAGCTGCTGGCCCTCACCGGGGGCGACGACATGACGGTGGCATCCGGGGAAGATCGACATCAGGGGGGCGGTGCCCGCCCCGGTGATGTTCACCGTGCGTCCGGCCCGGATCAACGCCCTGCTCGGGAGCGAGCTCACGGCCGGCGACATGGCCGGTCTGCTGGCTCCGCTGGGCATCGAGGCCGTGGCCGCCGGAGCGGAGGACGATGCGCCGCTGCAGGTGACCGTGCCCACCTTCCGACCCGACATCCGGCCGGCGCCGGCCGGCGAGGCCGACATCGCCGAGGAGGTGGCCCGGACCTACGGGTACTCACGGATCGCGCGGCGGACCCCGTCGTGGCCGCAGCCGGGCCGCCTGACCCCCTTCCAGCGCGACCGGAGGCTGGTCAAGGACGTCCTGTGCGGGCTCGGGTGCCACGAGGTGTGGACGTCGACCTTCGTGAGCGAGTCCGATCAGAGGAATTCGGGCTTCGACCCGCCGTATGTCGAGGTCACCAACCCGCTGGTCGAATCGGAGCGCTTCCTGCGTTCGTCGATGGCCGGCGGGCTGGTGCAGACGGTGGTCTACAACACCGAACGCCGGCAGGGCGAGGTGCAGCTGTTCGAGGTGGGTAGCGTGTTCCGGATCGCCGACGACCGGTCCGGCGACCGGGACGATGGACCGGCGGCCGACATCGCCGAGCGGCTGAGCGCCATCTTCGCCCGCCAGGGCGACGACGCGTGGACGGCGATGGCGGCGTGGACCACCGTCGCCGACGCGCTGCGGATCGACGACTGGGTGCTCGGTGACCCGTCGGAGCTCGGGCCATCGGCCCGGATGCTCCACAGCCACCGCTCGGCCTCCCTGGCCGTCGTGATCGACCGAGCCGCGTCCGGCAACGGCCGGCAGGCCCCGGTCGGCGCCGTCGGGGAGCTCGACCCGCACCTCGCGGCCCAGTTCGGACTGGTCAACCCGGACGGGCGACCCCGGCGGGCGGGATGGCTGGACCTCGACATCGGCATCCTGCTCGACCGGGAGCGGATACCCCGACGGTCCGAGGAGGCCCGGCCGATCACCCGCTTCCCGTCGTCGGACATCGATCTCGCCTTCGTGGTCGAGGAGTCGGTGGCCGGCCGGTTCGGTCGAGCGGACACTGCGCCGTTCGGGTGGGGATCTGCTCGAGTGGGTCGAGCTGTTCGACGTCTACCGGGGGCCGTCGGTGGAGGAGGGGTCGCGGAGCCTCGCCTTCCGGCTGCGGTTCAGTGCCCTGGACCGGACGCTCACCGACGAGGAGATGGGCCGGTTCCGTTCCGCCTGCATCGACGCGGTGGAGACCGAGCACGGGGCCCGATTGCGCTGAGTCGGGCCTACCCGGGACTCGGGCGCATCGAGGGATTCGAGGGCGGCCAAGGACCGCGGCCCCAGCCAGGGGACCAGGTGCCGGCGGTCCTCGGGCGAGAACGAGTCGAAGAAGGCCAGTGCGACCAGTTCGTCGGTGGCGCCGGAGCCGGCTGGGTCCCCCGATGCCAGGTGGGCCTCGATGACGGCGAGGGCCCGCTCGAGCAGGTGCCGGTCGGTTTCGAGGACGGTCATCCGTTCGGCCACGAAGTCGGCCAGTTCGGCGAGGACCACCGGCTCACCCGGGTCGTCGTCGCACGCCTCGACCATGGCCAGATAGACGGGCACGAATTCGGGGAGGCGGTCGACGAGGGCTCCGACCAGGAAGCCCCCGTCCTCGGGAGCCAGGGGCTCGGGAGCCAGATCGACGACGGCTGCGGGGACGGGTGATGACGGTCCGGGTGATGACGGTTGCGGCGATGACGGTTGCGGCGATGACAAGGTGGGCTCTCCGGGTTCGGGCAGTGGGGCCAACCGAGCCGGCTGTCTCCCGCAGATCGGCGAACCGGGATGAAACGACAGGCGCTGCCGGCGACGGTACCCAGGCGGGCGGGGGGCGGTCAAGGGTGGGGGCGTGTCTTCCGCGGTGGGTTCCCGCCGGCTCCGACCATGTTTGCATAAGCATGCGAAGATATGAATATACTTGCAGTCACCCCAGCCGGCGGCCGCCAGGCCGGAACCACACGGAGAGCGCACCATGAGCGGGAAGGCAGCATGAAGGTCGGCGTGGTCGGTGCGTCGGGGTACGCCGGCGTGGAGCTGCTGCGGCTGTGCGCCACCCATCCCGAGTTCGAGGTGGCGGTGGCCACCGCCGGCGAACACCGGGGCGACTCGGTGGCCGGCCATACCCCCTCGCTGGCCGCCGCCTACCCCGATCTCTCGTACTCGGCCACCGGAGTGGCCGAGCTGGACGGACTGGATCTGGTCTTCTTGGCCCTGCCCCATGGCCGGTCCCAGCACCTGGTGCCTGAGCTGATCTCGTCGGTCGGCGTCATCGTCGACCTGGCCGCCGACTTCCGTCTGGGCCAGGCCTCGCTCTATCCGACCTGGTACGGGGAGGTCCACACGGCACCGGACCTGTTGGGCCGGTTCGTCTACGGGTTGCCCGAACTGCACCGCCACGAGCTCCGGGAGGCCCGATTGATCGCCGCCCCCGGTTGCTATCCGACCGCGGCCATTCTCGCCCTCTGGCCCCTGATCCGAGCCGGGCTGCTGAGCGTCCCGGGGCCGTCGGGGCCGACGGACGGCGACGGGCCCGCACCCCTCCCGCTCATCGTCGATGCGGCCAGCGGGGTGTCCGGGGCCGGGCGGGCGCCGTCCGAGCACCTCCACTTCGGCACGGTGGACGAGAACTTCGTCGCCTACGGCCTGCTCGATCACCGGCACACCGCGGAGATGGAGGAGAGCCTGGGCGCGCCGGTGCTGTTCACGCCCCACCTGGCCCCGATGGTGCGGGGGATCCTGGCCACCTGCTACGGGCGCCCGGTGGCCGCGGCCGGAGCCGTCGGCATGACCACCGCCGACGCCATGGCCATCCTCCATGAGGCCTACGACGACGAGCACTTCGTCGTGGTCACCGACGGTCCCCCGTCGACCAAGGCCACCAGCGGATCGAACTGCGCCCACGTCACGGTCAGGGTCGACGAACGCACCGGATGGGTGCTGGCCATGGCCGCCATCGACAACCTGATCAAGGGGGCGGCGGGTCAGGCGGTCCAGTGCGCCAACCTGGCTCTCGGGTTGGCCGAGGAGGCCGGCCTTCCCGTGGCCGGGGTCTATCCATGAGCATCACCACGCCCGAGGGATTCTCGGCTGCCGGACTGGCCTCGGGCATCAAGGCGTCCGGGGCCCTCGACCTCGCCCTGGTGGCGACGTCGGACGGCGCTCCTGTCCCCACGGCGGCCACCTTCACCTCCAATCGGGCTGCCGCCGCCCCCGTCCAGGTCAGCCGCGACCACCTGCGATCGAACGGGGGCCGGGCGGCAGGGGTGGTCGTGAGCAGCGGCAACGCCAACGCGGCGACCGGGAGCCGGGGACGGGCCGACGCCCTGCGGATGTGCGAGCTGACCGCGCTCGGGCTCGGGGTTCGAGTCGACCAGGTCCTGGTGTGCTCGACCGGTCTCATCGGCATCCCATTGCCGATGGGTCCCATCGCCAACGGCCTCCCCACGCTGGTGGCCTCCCGGTCCGGGTCGGCCGGATCGGCCGAGGATGCGGCCACCGGGATCCTCACCACCGACTCGGGCCCGAAGACGGTGCTGATCGAACATCCGACGTTCACGGTCGCCGGCATGGCCAAGGGCGCGGGGATGCTGGCGCCGGACATGGCCACCATGCTGGCCTTCCTGACCACGGACGCCTCCGTGGAACCGGGTCCGCTGGCCGACCTCCTGCGCATCGCCGTGCGCGACTCGTTCAACTCGATGACCGTGGACGGCTGCACCTCGACCAACGACACGGTCGTCCTCATGGCCTCGGGACGCTCGGGTGCGGCCGACCCCAATGTCGTCGTCGACGCGGTCACCGAGGCCTGCTCCACCCTGGCCGGCCAGATGCTGGCCGACGCCGAGGGTGCCTCGAAGATCTTCCAGGTCCGGGTGACCGGGGCCCGATCGGACGGTGAGGCTCACCGGGCCGCCCGCAAGGTGGCCGACTCGCTGTTGGTCAAGTGCTCCCTCAACGGAGAGGACCCCTACTGGGGCCGGGTGGCCAGCGAACTCGGCTCGGCCGGGGTGGACTTCGACATGGACCACCTCGAGATCGACTACGGAGGGGTCACCGTCTGCCGCGACGGCGTGACGGCCGTCCACGACGAGGCCGCGGTGGCCCTCCACCTGGCCGGAGGGATGATCGACATCCACTGCCGTCTGGGTCTGGCTGACGGCGACGGCGTGGTCATGGGGGTCGACCTCGGCCACGGGTACATCGACGAGAACCGGACGACCTCGTGACCGCCGCGGCTCATCCCGGTTCCGGGCCGGTGAGCGCCGGGGGGCCGTTGGCTCCGGGGGACAAGGCCTCGGTGCTGGTCGAGTCGCTGCCCTACATCCGGCGCTTCTGGGGCAAGGTGGTGGTCGTCAAGTACGGCGGCAACGTGCTCAGCACCAAGCCGGGGGAGGACGAGATCGACGAGGCATCGGCGCTGGCCTCGTTCGCCGAGGACATCGTGCTCATGCGCTCCGTCGGCATGCTGCCCGTGGTGGTCCACGGCGGCGGACCACAGATCGGCGCGCTCATGGAGCGGGTGGGCAAGGAGGTCGAATTCCTCGACGGCCTCCGGGTCACCGATGCCGACACCATCGACCTGGTCCGGATGGTGCTGGTGGGCAAGGTCAACCGCGACATCGTGAGCTCGATCAACGTGCACGCCGCGCTGGCCGTCGGGCTGTCGGGTGAGGACGCCAATCTGATCACCGCCACCGCCCGTTCGGAAGCCTTGGGCTACGTCGGTGACGTGGTGCACGTCGATCCGGTCATCGTCCACCAACTGCTGGCCCAGGGACTCATTCCCGTGGTGGCCACCATCGGCACCGACCAGTCGGGCCAGGCCTTCAACATCAACGCCGACACCGCCGCCGGCGCGCTGGCCAGCGCGCTCGAAGCCGAGAAGCTGGTGTTCCTGACCGACGTGGCCGGACTGCGGGCCGTCCCTGACGACCCGTCGACGTTGATCCACCGCGTCACCGACGCCGACATCGACCGGCTGGTGGCCTCGGGCGCGGCCACCGGGGGCATGATCCCGAAGGTCGAGGCCTGCGCCCGCGCCGTGCGCTCGGGAGTGAGCCACGCCCACATCCTCGACGGGCGTACCCCGCACGCGCTCCTGCTCGAGGTGTTCACCGACAAAGGGGTGGGGACCATGGTGAGTGCATCCACATGACACCGCCCGACCTGACCCCGCCCGACCGCTCCGCCCTCATGCACAACTATGCCGAACCGGCGGTCACCTTCGCCCGTGGTGAAGGATCGGTGCTCTACGACCTGGCCGGCAAACCGTATCTCGACTTCCTGTCGGGATTGGCGGTGACCTCGCTGGGACATGCCCACCCGGAGGTGGCCGATGCCATCGCCGCCCAGGCCCGCACGCTGTCCCACGTGTCGAACCTCTACGGCAACACCGTCGGTCCGGAGGTGGCGGTGACCCTCGACCGCCTGGTCGGCGGAGGGGCGGAACGGGCCGGCGGTCAGGTGTTCTTCGGCAACTCGGGGGCCGAGGCCAACGAGTGCGCGCTCAAACTGGCCCGCCGGTGGGCAGGACCGGGCCGGTTCGCGGTGGTCAGCACCTGGGACGCCTTCCACGGGCGCACCCTGGCCACCCTGTCGGCCACCGGGCAACCCGAGAAGCAGCAACCGTTCCTGCCGCTGCCCGAGGGCTTCGATCACGTGCCCTTCGACGACCTCGACGCCATGGACGACTTGTGCGACCCGACCCGGGTGGCCGCCGTCCTGGTCGAACCGATCCTCGGGGAAGCCGGGGTGGTGGTGCCCTCCTCCGACTACCTGGTCGGGCTGCGCCAGCTGTGCACCGACCGTGGCATCCTCCTGATGGCCGACGAGATCCAGACCGGCCTCGGCCGGACAGGGCGCTGGTTCGGCTTCCAGCACCTCGGGGTGGAGCCCGACGTGGTGACCATGGCCAAGGCCCTCGGCAACGGGATGCCGGTCGGGGCGTGCTGGGCCCGGGCCGAGGTGGCCGCCGCCTTCGTGCCCGGCGACCATGGGAGCACGTTCGGCGGGCAGCCGCTGGCCATGGCCGCGGCCCGGGCCACCCTGTCGGTCATGGAGTCCGAAGACGTCCCCGCCCGGGCCCGCGTCGCCGGGGCCCGGCTCCGGGCCGGGGTCGAGGCCCTCCCCGGTGTCGCGTCGGTGCGGGGCGAGGGCCTGCTGCTGGCCGCGGTCCTCACCGGCGGGTTCGCCGGCCAGGCGTGCCGGGCGGCGCTCGACGACGGCCTGGTCATCAATGCACCCAAGCCCGACGTCCTGCGATTCGCACCTTCCCTCCTCGTCTCCGCCGAGGAGATCGACCGGGCGGTGGCCATCCTCGGGCCGGTGCTGGCCCGGACGGCCGAGTCCGACCACGGCCCAACGGCCCCCGCCGGAGGCTCCCATGGCCGCTGAGTTCGTGGGCCCTCCGGGGGCGCCCTTCCCGGCCCGGCACATGCTGGAGGTGGACGACTTCGGGACCGACGGTCTGAATGCGGTGCTCGCCCTGTCCCGCATGGATCCGGCCGAGCTCCCCCGTGTCCTCGACGGCGAGGGCGTGGCCCTCGTCTTCGAGAAGCCGTCCAACCGCACCCGGAACAGCTCGGAGATGGCCGTCGTCGCCCTGGGCGGCCATCCGGTGTACATCCAGGGGTTCGAAGTCGGGATCGACGAACGCGAGTCGGCCGCCGACGTGGCCCGCACCCTGGCCTGCTATCACTCCGTGGTGTGCGCACGGGTGGTCGACCACACCTCGCTGGTGAGGATGGCCGCCGCCCTGGACGAGGAGGGCATCGCCGTACCGGTGGTCAACCTCCTCTCCGATCTGGCCCATCCGTGCCAGGCCGTCGCCGACCTGCTCACCCTGGGCGATGTGTTCGGGGCGGACTCGCTCACCGAACGCACCGTGGCCTATATCGGCGACGCCAACAACGTGTGGCGGTCGCTGGCCATCGCCGCGTCGATGCAGGGCATCGCGACCCGGGTGGCCTCACCGGTCGGCTACGGTCCGTCGGCGGCCGACGTCGAACTGGTCAGGTCCTTCGGCGGTGAGCTGTTGGTGACCACCGATCCGGCCGAGGCCGTCGCCGGTGTGGATGCCGTCTACACCGACGTATGGACGTCGATGGGCCAGGAGGACGAGCACGCGGCCCGTCGGGCCGCCTTCGACGGGTTCATGGTCGACGAGCGCCTGATGTCCTCGGCGGCCGAACACGCCGTCGTGCTCCACTGCCTTCCCGCCCACCGGGGCGAGGAGATCAGCGCCGCGGTGGTCGACGGCCGGCAGAGTGTGGTCTGGCGCCAGGCCACCAACCGGATGCATGCCATGCGCGGTGTACTGGCGTGGGTGAGGGGGCTCGGTTCGACGCCGGGTCTGACCTTGCCATGACCAAGAACCAACGGCAGCACCGGATCACCAAGCTGTTGGAGACCAAGGCGGTGGGCAGCCAGGCCCATCTGGTCGAACTGCTGGCCGCCGAAGGGATCGACGCCACCCAGACCACCGTGTCGCGGGACCTCGAAGAGCTCGGTGCCCTCAAGGTGCGCCTGCCGGGCGGCGAGACCGCCTACGCCCTGCCCGAGCTGCCGTCCCATCAGGTCGCCCCCGAGGATCACCTCCGCCGGGTCCTCGGCGAGTGGGTGGTCGAGGCCGACTACTCGGGCAATCTGGTCGTCCTGCGGACGCCGCCGGGCTCGGCCCATGTCGTGGGCTCGGCCCTCGACCGGAGCGGTTTCGCCGGAGTGATCGGGACCGTCGCCGGGGACGACACCGTGCTGGTGGTGGCCTCGGAGACATCGGGCGGTGCCTCGGTGGCCGACCGCCTGGCCACCGTGGCCGGTCTCGAGACCGACTGGTCGACACCGGCAACGCATGCATCGGCGGCGAGGCCGGGCCCACCGAAGAAACCACGAACAAGGGATAGATCATGACGAAGCGAGTTGTTCTTGCCTACAGCGGCGGACTGGACACCTCGGTGGCCGTCCGATGGCTGATCGAGAACCGGGATGTCGAGGTGATCGCCGTGGCCGTCGACGTCGGCCAGGCATCGGAGTCCGGCGGTGAGGACTGGGAGGCCATCCGCAGCCGGGCCCTGGCCGCCGGAGCCGTCGAGGCGGTGGTCGTCGACGCCCGGGCCGAGATGGCCGAGGATTTCTGCGTCCCCGCCCTCATGGCCAACGCCAAGTACGAGGGGAAGTATCCGTTGGTGTCGGCGTTGTCCCGACCGGTCATCGTCAAGCACCTGGTGGCCGAAGCCCGCCAGCACGGCGCCGGCGCCGTCGCCCACGGCTGCACGGGGAAGGGGAACGACCAGGTCCGTTTCGAGGTCGGAACCCGGGCTCTGGCCCCCGACCTCGAGGTCGTGGCCCCGGCCCGTCTGTGGGGACTCTCCCGCGATGACTGTGTCGAGTACGCGGCAAAATGGGACATCCCCCTGTCGGTGACAAAGGAGAAGCCGTACTCGATCGACGAGAACCTCTGGGGCAAGGCCATCGAGTGCGGGGTGATCGAGAATCCCTGGAACAAGCCGCCCGAGGACGTGTACACGATGACCCGGCCCACGGCCACCGGGCCGACCGAGATCGTGATCGGATTCGAGGCCGGCGTACCGGTGTCGGTCGACGGGGTACGGCTGGACCCCGAGCCACTGATCGCCGAGGCTCAACCGAACCGTTGGCTCATACGGGTTCGGTCGTCTCGACATGGTGGAGAACCGGAGGGTCGGCATCAAGAGCCGGGAGACCTACGAGTGCCCGGGGGCCCTTGCCCTCCTCATGGCCCACGCCGATCTCGAGGATCTGACCCTCGAGCGCGATCTCCACCATGAAAAGGCCCGGCTCGAGCCGCGGTGGTCGGAGCTGGTCTACGACGGATTGTGGTTCTCACCGCTCAAGCGGGCGCTGGATGCCTTCGTGTTCGAGTCGCAGCGTCACGTCACCGGCGAGGTCCGCCTGGCCCTCGACGCCGGCCGGTGCTGGGTGGAAGGCCGCCGCAGCCCGGTCAGCCTCTATGACTACGGGTTGGCCACCTATGACGCCAGCGACACCTTCCACCACGAGGACGCCGCCGGCTTCGTCCGACTCTGGGGACAGGGCGTGGCCACCTGGTCGGCCGTGCAGGAGGGGGGCGGCATGGCCGGCGGTCCCTCCCGATGACGCTTTGGCACGGGCGGCTCGGCCAGGAGACGGCAGACGTGGTCATGGCGTACTCGTCGAGCCTTCAGGTCGACAGGGAGCTGGCCCTCGACGACCTGGCCGGGTCCCGCGCCCACGTGCGGGGACTGGGCCGCGGCGGCCTGCTCGACCAGGCCGAGGTGGCCGAGCTGCTGTCCGCGCTCGATCAGGTCGAGCACGAGCTGGTCTCGGGAGCGTTCGTCTTCGCCCCTGACGACGAGGACATCCATACCTCGGTGGAGCGCCGGGTCACCGAGATCGCCGGCGACGCCGGTGCGAAGCTGCACACCGGCCGGAGCCGGAACGATCAGGTGGTCACCGATCTCCGGCTGTATGCCAAGCGGGAGCTCGCCGCGTTGGCCTCGGAGATCATCGCCCTCCAGGACGTACTGCTGGACCGGGCCCGGGAAGCGGGCGACGTCTACCTCCCCGGCTACACCCACCTTCAGCGGGCCCAGCCGGTGCTCCTGGCCCATCATCTCCTGGCCCACGGATGGGCGCTGTCGCGGGACGTCGACCGACTGTTGGCCACCGTGGAGCGGCTCGACGTCTCCCCGCTCGGTGCCGGTGCCCTGGCCGGTTCATCGCTGCCCCTCGATCCCGACGGCGTGGCCTCCGACCTCGGTTTCCGAACCCGGTTCGAAAACTCGTTGGATGCCGTCTCGGACCGCGACTTCGTCGCCGAGGCTCTCTTCGACCTCGCCCTCGTCGGCATCCACCTGTCGCGCATCGGCGAGGAGCTGGTCCTGTGGACCAGCGAGGAGTTCGGCTTCGCCGTGCTCGACGACTCGTTCGCCACCGGCAGTTCGATGCTCCCCCAGAAGAAGAACCCCGACGTCGCCGAGCTGGCCCGGGGCAAGTCCGGCCGGCTCATCGGCAACCTGACCGGGCTCCTGGTCACCCTGAAGGGCCTCCCCCTTTCGTACAACCGCGATCTGCAGGAGGACAAGGAGCCGCTCTTCGACTCGGTGGCCCAGACCCGCCTGGCGCTGGCCGCGCTCTCCGGCCTGCTGGCCACGGTCACCTTCGATGCCGCCCGTATGCAGGCGGCGGCCGACGGGCCTGCGGCGGCGGCCGTCGATCTGGCCGAGTGGCTGGTGGAACAGGGCATGCCCTTCCGACAGGCCCACGCCGTGGTCGGGGGACTGGTCCGCGACTCGCTCGAACGGCACGTCCCCCTGGCCGAGCTGGTGGAGGCCCATCCGGCGTTGGGCACCGACGTCGTCCCTCTCCTCGATCCCGGGGTGGCCGTCACCCGCCGGACGACGCCGGGTGGTGCAGGACCGGTACCGGTTCAGGCGCAACTGGAGCGGTTCGTGCACCGACTGGCGTCGGACCGCGACCGCGTGCCCGGCGGGCGCTGAAGGCGGGGCGGGCGGCGCCGGTCCTGTCGGGATGCGGGGTGTGCCGCGCCGATGGCCGCGCCGGGGCCGGAGGTCGATGGCCTCGGTGATCCCTGACGCTGCCTCCGGTAGGGCCCGTGGAAAGCTGGCCCGATGATCGTGCTGATCCTCATCGGGTTTCTCGGGGGATTGGTCACCGGTATCTCCCCGTGCATCCTTCCCGTGCTCCCGGTGGTGTTCGCCGCCGGCGCGGCCAGTGGACTGGTCGACGAGACCGTCGGGCCATCGACGCCGGCGGGGTCACGGTGCGGCCGCCACCGGCTGGCCGGCCCGCTCGACGTCGCCGGTGCGGGGGGCCGGACGGTGTCGGATCGGTCGCCGTGGTCACCTCGACGGCGTCCGCACGGTCGGCGAGGACCGATGCCCGATCGCCCGGCCGGGCGGGCCCCGGTCGACCGACGCCGCCGCCCGTTCGCGGTGGTCGGGGGTCTCGTCCTCAGTTTCTCCGTCGTCACGCTGGTCGGGTCGTGGATACTCGGCGCGCTGGGCCTCCCGCTCGACGCATTGCGGTGGATCGGCCTGATCGTGCTCGGGCTGGTCGGGCTCGGGCTGGTCATCCCCGCGGTCGGCGCGCTCCTCGAAGTCCCCTTCGTGCGCCTCGGCCGGGGCCGTCACCGGAGCGACGGCGGGGGATTCGTCCTCGGTCTCAGCCTGGGTCTGGTCTTCGTCCCCTGCGCCGGTCCGGTGCTCGCCGCCATCACCGCCGTCGGTGCCTCCCACCGCTTGGGTGCCGGGGCCATCATCCTCACCGCCGCCTTCGCCCTGGGTGCGGCCGTGCCCTTGTTGATCTTCGCTCTGCTGGGCCAGGGTCTCGCCGGCCGGATGCGACTCCTGCGGTCGAGGGCCGCCCTCGTCCGGCGGGCCGTCGGGGTGGTGCTGCTTCTCACCGCCGCTGGTGCTCGCCCTCAACCTGACCGACGGTCTACAGCGAGCCGTGCCCGGGTACACCGACGCCCTGCAGCAGCACATCGAGGGAAATGCGTCGGCCACGCGGGCGTTGGCCGGTGTCACCGGCAACAGCACCGATGGCGGATTGGCGTCGTGTACCGACGCCGATCCCACCCTCCAGGAATGCGGCCCCGCCCCTCCCATCCAGGGGATCACCACATGGCTCAACACCCCGGGGCACAAGCCGCTGTCCATCGCCGGGCTGCGGGGGCGGGTGGTCCTCCTCGACTTCTGGACCTACTCGTGCATCAACTGCCAGCGAACCCTGCCCCATGTCGAGGCCTGGAACCGCGCCTACGGGTCCGACGGCCTGACCGTCATCGGCGTGCACACCCCCGAGTTCGCCTTCGAGCACGTGCCCTCCAACGTGGTCGCCGCGGCCAAGCAGCTCGGGGTGCGCTATCCGGTGGCCATCGACGACAGACTACGCCACGTGGGACGCCTATGAGAACGAGGACTGGCCGGCCGAGTACCTGATCGACGCCACCGGGCACATACGCCACGTCGACTTCGGCGAGGGCAACTACGGCCGGACCGAGTCACTGATCCGGCAGCTGCTGGTGGCCGCCGATCCGACGGTGCACCTTCCCCGACCGACCGACATTCCCGACCTGACGCCCACGGAGCCGACCACGCCGGAGTCCTATCTGGGCTTCCGACAGGAGACGGCGCTGGCCGATCAGACGGTGCACGACGATCAGATGACCTCCTATGCCCCGCCCGGGATGGTCCCACCGGACGACTACGCCTACGGCGGACGGTGGTCGGTCGGGGCCGAGGAGGCCACGGCCGGCGCCGACGCCACCCTGACCCTCAACTTCGAGGCCGAGCACGTCTACCTGGTGTTGGGAGGCACGGGCACGGTCGGGGTCACGGTCAACGGGGTCCGGACCCGGACGGTGGCGGTGGGCGGCGAGCCCAAGCTCTATCAGCTGGTGGGGGATGGTCCCTACCAGCAGGCGTTGCTGACGCTGACCGTGTCTCCCGGGGTCGAGGCCTACGACTTCACGTTCGGGTGACCGAGCCGAGTCCGGTGACGGTGCCGTGCTCCACACCGGCGGCGTCGCCGAACAAAACGTTGGCCGCCCGGTGAACAAACCGGTTGTTTCCGACGTAATACTTGCCCAACGAAACAGGAAACGCCCGAAAGCGGCGATGAGAGCGAAATCTACGCACGAGAGGTCACGCCAATGAGAACACGCCTGAGCCAGACGATCCCGGGGTCGGTCAATTCCTCACGGTGGTTGGCCGGCGGCGCCATCGGATTGCTACTGCTGGTGGCGGCCGCATGCGGATCGAGCGGAGCCACGCCCAGCCCGACGACCAGTGGTGGGGGAGGGGCGGTGACTGCGGGCACGACCGGCTCGGGCTCGGCCTCGGTCAAGGCGGCCAGCGTCGGGTCCCTCGGCACCGTGCTCGTCAACCCTTCGGGGATGACGCTCTACCGGTACACCCCGGACGGAACCAACAAGTCGGTGTGCACCGGCGGCTGTGCCTCGCTGTGGCCCCCGCTGACCGTCCCCACCGGCGCCACCACCGCCACCGGGGGCAGCGGGATCCCGAGTTCCGACCTCGGGATCATCATGCGCACGGACGGCTCGCACCAGGTCACCTACAAGGGGATGCCCCTCTACACCTACACCGGCGACACCAAGGCCGGGGATGCCACCGGCCAAGGGCTCGACGGTATCTGGTTCGTCGTCAAGGCGCCCTCGGCCGCATCGACGCCCGCGACCCAATCCCCATCGACCACCGCGAAATCCTCCGGTGGATACGGTTATTGAGCTGAGGACCGTCGAGCTCGGCGCCGCGCGCCGGAAGGCCGGTAGGGTTCCTTTGGTGACCGTGTCCCACGGCTCCACCCCGTCGGATTCCGGCGCTCCGGAGCCCAGCCCGATGGTGGCGGACGAGCAGGCGTTGAACGACGCGTTCGTGGCCTATCGCTCGGAGTTGACCGGCTTCGCCCGGCGGGCGCTCGGGAGTTCCCACCTGGCCGAGGAAGCGGTGCAGGAGACGTTCGTCCGGGCCTGGCGATCGCGCCACCGGTTCGACCCGTCACTCGGCTCCCTCCGCACCTGGCTGTATTCCATCGAGCGGAACCTGCTCGTCGACATGGCCAGGTCGCGGCAGCGCCACGAGATCCGGGACGCCCGCATGGCCGAGGAGGCGGAGCCGATCGTCGACCACGTCGAAAAGGCCATGGTGGCGTGGCAGGTGGAAGAGGCGGTCCGCCAACTGACCGAGGAGCACCGGACCGTGGTCATCGAGATCTACTTCCGCGGCCGAACCAGCAAAGAGTTGGCCGACCGGCTGGCGGTCCCGGAGGGGACCGTGCGCAGCCGGCTCTTCTACGCCCTCAAGGCACTTAGGCTTACGTTGCAAGAGATGGGATGGGCAGAATGACCGGGCAGGGGTGTGGCGAGTGGCAGGGGATCATGGCGATGGAGGCCATCGGTCGGGCCAGCGAGGACGAAGTCAGAGCGTTGGCCGAGCACCTCGAGCACTGCGAGCAGTGCCGCGGGGATCGTGCCGACGTCAGGAGCGCGGCGGGGGCGTTGACCCTGCTGGACGGGTCCCAGTTCGACCGGCCGGGCGCAGGGGTGGCCGGTCCGGCCCGGGTGGTCGAGCGAATCGGAGCCCGATCGACGGTGCCCGACCCCGGGACGTCTGCTGAGCCGCCGCCGGCGCCGGTACCCATCGACGAGGCGCCAGCTCGGGCTGGGCACCGTAGGTGGAGCCGGGTGGCGGGGATCGGGGCGGGGGTGGCCGCGGTGGCTGCGGCGGCCGTCGCGGTGATGGCCCTCAGCGCCAGCCCGGCGCCGCCGACCCGGACGGTGGCGATGACCGGCCAGCCCGGAGTGGTGGCCTCGGTCTCGCTCACCACGCAGTCGTGGGGCACCCGGGCCACGCTCCGCGAGTCGGGGCAGACGCCGGGCCAGATCCTCACAGTGTCGATGAAGTCGACGTCCGGCCGCTGGTGGGTGGCCGGCAGCTACCGGACCACCGGACGACCGGGTCCGGTGGAGGTTCAGCTGTCCTGCGCCGTCCCGGCCAGCCAGATCACCACCGTCTGGGTCAGCAACCAGGCCGGCCACACCGTCCTGGACGGCTACGTCGGTTGAACGTGGACGGATAGGTCGCCCGGCCGGCTAGCCTGCAGGAGGATCACCTGCCGATCCGGACGGTTGTGCCTGTCTTCACGACGGGCAGCCGATTGACACGACCCCTTCATATGGGATAGTGTGACTAGTCCTGGTGAACGACCTGTGAGGGCGTCGCCGGGCAACTACAGAATGGGGCTCTTGCCTCTGCATGTGGTCATTTCCGGCACCAACGCCTAATCGGCGTGTGCCCGGTCGCTCCTTGAAAACGGAATAGTGATAGCCAAAAGTCAGTGCGGGCGATCGCGGGGAAACCCGAGATCGCTAGTCAATTAAGCATTGAACGGACAATGTCTGTTCTTTGCCAGTATTCAGTTGACCGAGAGGATCAGTGTCCTCGAGGTCAGCTCTTCGATTTCGGCTGGGCCTTCGGGTCCGGACGAGGTCTCAATGGAGAGTTTGATCCTGGCTCAGGACGAACGCTGGCGGCGTGCCTAACACATGCAAGTCGAACGAGGTCCAACCGGTAGCAATACTGGTGAAGATCAAGTGGCGAACGGGTGAGTAGCACGTGAGCAACCTGCCCCGAAGACCGGGACAACACCGGGAAACCGGTGCTAATACCGGATATCCCCACCGAGTCGCATGGCTTGGTGAGGAAATGGATTCCGCTTCGGGAGGGGCTCGCGGCCTATCAGCTAGTTGGTGAGGTAACGGCTCACCAAGGCTTCGACGGGTAGCTGGTCTGAGAGGACGATCAGCCACACTGGGACTGAGACACGGCCCAGACTCCTACGGGAGGCAGCAGTGGGGAATCTTGCACAATGGGCGAAAGCCTGATGCAGCAACGCCGCGTGAGGGACGAAGGCTTTCTGAGTTGTAAACCTCTTTCAGCAGGGACGATTGTGACGGTACCTGCAGAAGAAGCCCCGGCCAACTACGTGCCAGCAGCCGCGGTAATACGTAGGGGGCAAGCGTTGTCCGGATTTATTGGGCGTAAAGAGCTCGTAGGCGGCTTGGCAAGTCGGATGTGAAACCTCCAGGCTCAACCTGGAGTCGCCATTCGATACTGCCATGGCTAGAGTTTGGTAGGGGACCACGGAATTCCTGGTGTAGCGGTGAAATGCGCAGATATCAGGAGGAACACCAGCGGCGAAGGCGGTGGTCTGGGCCAATACTGACGCTGAGGAGCGAAAGCGTGGGGAGCGAACAGGATTAGATACCCTGGTAGTCCACGCCGTAAACGTTGGGCACTAGGTGTGGGGACCTATCGACGGTTTCTGTGCCGCAGCTAACGCATTAAGTGCCCCGCCTGGGGAGTACGGCCGCAAGGCTAAAACTCAAAGGAATTGACGGGGGCCCGCACAAGCGGCGGAGCATGTGGCTTAATTCGATGCAACGCGAAGAACCTTACCTGGGTTTGACATTTAGGGAAAAGCCGTAGAGATACGGTGTCCTTCGGGGTCCTAAACAGGTGGTGCATGGCTGTCGTCAGCTCGTGTCGTGAGATGTTGGGTTAAGTCCCGCAACGAGCGCAACCCTTATTCTATGTTGCCAGCGCGTAATGGCGGGGACTCGTAGGAGACTGCCGGGGTCAACTCGGAGGAAGGTGGGGACGACGTCAAGTCATCATGCCCCTTATATCCAGGGCTGCACACATGCTACAATGGCTGGTACAACGGGTCGCTAATCCGCGAGGAGGAGCTAATCCCCAAAGCCAGTCTCAGTTCGGATCGCAGTCTGCAACTCGACTGCGTGAAGTCGGAGTCGCTAGTAATCCCGGATCAGCAACGCCGGGGTGAATACGTTCCCGGGCCTTGTACACACCGCCCGTCACACCACGAAAGTCGGCAACACCCGAAGCCGGTGGCCCAACCTTTTAGGAGGGAGCCGTCGAAGGTGGGGTCGGTGATTGGGGTGAAGTCGTAACAAGGTAGCCGTACCGGAAGGTGCGGCTGGATCACCTCCTTTCTAAGGAGTCACTGTCTGGGTCATTCGACCCGGATACTCCTAGTCGATCACTGACTATTCGCTGTCATCTTCACCCTGCCCCTGGCGGACCGCACATCTTCGGATGTCCCGTCCGTGAGGCCTGCGGGCTCTGGAGTTGCCAGTGGGCATCACTATTCCGTTTTGAGGGAGTGACCCTCGGTTCCTGCCCGTTTGGGCAGCCCGGGGCGATTCCGCCCTCCGACGCGACGCCGACCCTCCGCATGAACGGATGGTCGGCCGCTCGCCCGCCCGTATCACGTCCATTCATCGGTCTGTTCTTTGATGTCTGGGTCCGGTGCGGGCGCTGTGCGCACCTTGAGAATTCCATAGCGAGCACGAGCATCTATGTTCTCCAAGTTATAAAGAGTCAACGGCGGATGCCTTGGCGCCTGAAGCCGAAGAAGGACGTGGGAGGCTGCGATAAGCCACGGGGAGCTGCCTACCAAGCGCGGATCCGTGGACGTCCGAATGGGGAAACCCGGCACCCGTCATGGGGTGTCACCCTGGTCTGAATGCATAGGACCAGCGGAGGGAACCGGGGGAATTGAAACATCTCAGTACCCCGAGGAGAGGAAAACAACAGTGACTCCCTGAGTAGCGGCGAGCGAAACGGGATGAGCCTAAACCGAGTTGGTGTTAAAGCCTGATGGCGTTGCCAATTCGGGGTTGTGGGAGCCGATAGAAGGTGCATCAGAACCTTCACGGAGTTACAAATCCAATTGTCTAGTGGAAGCATCCAGGAAAGATGCGCCGCAGAGGGTAACAGCCCCGTACACGAAAGACTTTGGACTCCGATCGGATTTCCCGAGTAGCGCCGGATCCGGGAAAGCCGGCGTGAATCTGCGAGGACCACCTCGTAAGGCTAAGTACTCACAGGCGACCGATAGTGAACTAGTACCGTGAGGGAAAGGTGAAAAGTACCCCGGGAGGGGAGTGAAATAGTACCTGAAACCGTTGACTTACAATCAGTCAGAGCGTCGTCGGCACTATGTGCCGGCCGTGATGGCGTGCCTTTTGAAGAATGAGCCAACGAGTTACGGTGTGTGGCGAGGTTAACCCGCGAGGGGGAGCCGAAGCGAAAGCGAGTCTTAATAGGGCGAATTAGTCGCATGCTGTAGACCCGAAGCCGAGTGAGCTAGCCATGGGCAGGCTGAAGCGGGGGTAAGACCCCGTGGAGGGCCGAACCCACCCTGGTTGAAAACAGGGGGGATGACCTGTGGTTAGGGGTGAAAGGCCAATCAAACTCGGTGATAGCTGGTTCTCCCCGAAATGCATTTAGGTGCAGCGTCGGGCGTTCAGCATCGGAGGTAGAGCACTGAATGGGCTAGGGGGCCTACAAGCTTACTGACCCCAATCAAACTCCGAATGCCGATGCTTTAGAGCCTGGCAGTGAGACTACGAGGGATGAGCTTCGTTAGTCGAGAGGGAAACAGCCCAGACCGCCAGCTAAGGCCCCTAATTTTTGACTAAGTGGAAAACGATGTGGGAACGCAAAGACAGCCAGGAGGTTGGCTCAGAAGCAGCCATCCTTAAAAGAGTGCGTAATAGCTCACTGGTCGAGTGGTCCTGCGCGGACAATGTAACGGGGCTCAAGTCAAAAGCCGAAGCTGCGGATTTCCATACCGCCCGAGCATCGGACATCCAGGGCAATGAGTCACTTCGGTGATTCGGCGCCGAGGATGCCGTATTGACGCTTGGGAGTCACGGTGTGGGAGTGGTAGGGGAGCGTCGATCCTGCTGAGAAGCGGCGGTGGAAACCGTTGTGGAGCGTGGTCGAGTGAGAATGTTGGTATGAGTAGCGAGAGAGGGGTGAGAAACCCCTCCGCCGTAAGCCCAAGGGTTCCTGGGGAAGGCTAATCCTCCCAGGGTAAGTCGGGAGCTAAGGCGAGGCCGAGAGGCGTAGTCGATGCACAACTGGTTGATATTCCAGTACTTCCGTGTCCGCGCCAATTCCAATACCGGTGTCCTAAGGGGCTGTCCTTCGGGGCGAACCGACCGACCCGGTGGCGGAAAGCGAAGGAGGGACGCAGGAGGGTAGGTGAGCCCAGGCGTTGGTTGTCCTGGGGTAAGCGTGTAGGAGGAGGTCTAGGCAAATCCGGACCTCATGAACTCTGAGACGCGATGCCGAGCCACACCAGGTGAAGTCACTAATCCCATGCTGCCGAGAAAAGCTTCTAGCGAGCTGGCACGGAACCCGTACCCCAAACCGACACAGGTGGGCGGGTAGAGAATACCAAGGCGATCGGGAGAACTGTGGTTAAGGAACTCGGCAAAATACCTCCGTAACTTCGGGAGAAGGAGGGCCTCACTAGGATGACGAACTTCGCGTTCCGAGTCTGAAGGGGCCGCAGAGAATAGGGGAAAGCGACTGTTTACTAAAAACACAGGAGCGTGCGAAGTCGAAAGACGATGTATACGCTCTGACGCCTGCCCGGTGCCGGAAGGTTACGGGGAAGGGTTAGCCCTCGGGCGAAGCTCTGAACCTAAGCCCCGGTAAACGGCGGCCGTAACTATAACGGTCCTAAGGTAGGGATGCCCCTTTGCAGGCAAAGGGGTGCTGCCCCACGCATTGGCGACAATGCGATGAGCAGTCGGCTATATGCTGGAAAATCCGATGAATCCTCCACTACTCGTCGTTCAAGACTGATACATCTGTTTCGTATCGTCGCAGTATGGACGGCAGTGACAATGTGAGAGGTGCGGACAATCAGCAGGAAAGACTCTGGACCTGCGGATGGATAGCTGGTTTCGTCGATGGGGAGGGCTGTTTCAGCGTCCCGATCTTCAGAAATCACAACACGAAGCTTCACTGGCAGGTACAGCCCACGTTTGTGGTTGTCCAATCAGTGTCGAGTCGAGATGTTCTGGAAGACCTTGTCCGTTCCTTCGGGTGCGGAAAGGTGTACGTGAATCAGAGACACGATAACCATCGGGAGCCGTTGGCCCGGTACTACGTGGGGAGATTCGCTGATCTGCGGGACGTGATCGTCCCGTTCTTCCAAGAGCACCAGCTGCGGACTTCGAAGAGCAAGAGCTTCGAGAAGTTCGTGACGGTTCTGCGTCTCATGGAGGAGCGAAAGCACCTCACGGTTTCAGGATTGATAGAGATCGCTGAAATCGCGGAGACGATGAATCGTCGAAAGCCATCCGAATTCCTGAGAATCCTCAGAGACCATACGCCGACCAACTCATGAGTCATCGTGAGTTGAAGATATGGTCCGGGCCCTATGGCGACATAGGGAGGCCGGCGGAAACGACCGGCCCACCAATCAAGAGAAGTCGATTGATTGGTAGTAACAAGTCCAAGCGAAATTCCTTGTCGGGTAAGTTCCGACCTGCACGAATGGCGTAACGACTTTCCTACTGTCTCAACCACAGACCCGGCGAAATTGAAGTACGAGTAAAGATGCTCGTTAGCTGCATCAGGACGGAAAGACCCCGTGGACCTTTACTACAGCTTGCTGTTGAGTTTTAGTACATATTGTGTAGGATAGGTGGGAGACTTTGAAGCGTTGGCGCTAGCCAGTGTGGAGTCAACCTTGAAATACCACCCTTTATGTGCCGGAACCCTAACCTCGGTCCGTTATCCGGATCAGGGACAGCGTCAGGTGGGTAGTTTGACTGGGGCGGTCGCCTCCTAAAACGTAACGGAGGCGCCCAAAGGTTCCCTCAGGCTGGTTGGCAATCAGCCGTCGAGTGCAATGGCACAAGGGAGCTTGACTGCGAGACCTACAAGTCGAGCAGGTGCGAAAGCAGGGCATAGTGATCCAGCGGTTGCTTGTGGAAGCGCCGTTGCTCAACGGATAAAAGGTACCCCGGGGATAACAGGCTCATCTTCCCCAAGAGTCCATATCGACGGGAAGGTTTGGCACCTCGATGTCGGCTCGTCGCATCCTGGGGCTGAAGCCGGTCCCAAGGGTTGGGCTGTTCGCCCATTAAAGCGGTACGCGAGCTGGGTTTAGAACGTCGTGAGACAGTTCGGTCCCTATCCGATGCAGCCGTAGGAGATTTGAGGAAGGCTATCCCTAGTACGAGAGGACCGGGATGGACGAAGCTCTCGTGTGTCAGTTGTCCTGCCAAGGGCACTGCTGATTTGCGACCTTCGGGTGGGATAAGCGCTGAAAGCATCTAAGCGCGAAGCTCGTTCCAAGATGAAATCTCCCACAGGGTTAACCTGGTAAGGCCCGTGGCCAGACGACCACGTTGATAGGCCGGAAGTGTACGTGCGGCAACGCATTCAGCTGACCGGTACTAATCGGCCGAGGGCTTGGGAACTTGCTCGTGCTCGCTATGGAACGCTCAGGGGTGACCGATGTCCGGTCACGTCGGGCTCGGATGTCCCCTCGGCGGGGGAGCGTCCTCGAGCCCCGGAGAGCGCACAGTTTCCGGTGGCCATGGCGGCGGAGAGACACCCGTTCCCATTCCGAACACGGCAGTTAAGCCCGCCAGCGCCGATGGTACTTGGGGGGTAGCCCCCTGGGAGAGTAGGACGCCGCCGGGATTTCTCCAGACGATGCCCCCGCCGATGCGGGGGCATCGTCGCGTTCGCGACCCGCGGTTCGAAGTGGTCGAGGAGGGCGAAGACCCAGACCCAACCGTCGTCCCTGGTCCAGGCCATGGTGGCATCGGTGCCCCAGCGGACGTTCGGGGCATCGGTGATGATCCGGCCGTCATGGACCCGCGGACGTCGACGTCTGGCCACCCGCTGGGGGGCGAGCAGACCGGCGTTCCGCATAAGCCGGAGCACCCGGTTCTTGCCCACGTGGAGCTGGTGTTCCCGGCGGAGGTGGGCCCGGACCTTGCGGTGGCCCTCCCCGGCGAAGGGGCAGTCGGTGATCACCTGCCGGATCTTTTCGGTGAGTTGGTCGTCTGGGACCTCGGTCTTTGGACCCGGTCGGCAGCCGAGAGCGTCACCTCGAGACCGGCGGTGGTAGATGGTGGACCGGGGCGCTTGGGTGACCCGACAGACGGTGGCCAAGGGGATCTCCATCTCGGCACTCACCTCGGCCGCTTCTGCGGCGGCATCTGGAGCCCCCTTTTTTGGCCACCTTCTTCCAGATCTCATTCGACCAGGGTTCGGAACCCATCGATGTTCAGGCCAGGGTGACGTGATCGAGATTGGCCGCACCCGAGTCGGCGCTCGACGCCGAACATCACGAGGTTGGTGCCGGGCGATGAATCCGCCGTGGACCCGCGAATCGCGCGCCCGGCACGTCGACCGGCAGAGCTGGCCGGCACAACTGCGCTCGGTTCGGTGCCGCTGACGATCGCCGCGGTCATGCCCCACTGAAGCCCGAAGACACCGTCGGTTTGTCCGGGGAGACCGCTCGGCCGAAGGCGGCGGCCGGTGACGGGTCGAGGGCGACGGGGCGATGTCCCAACCTGAGGCGCTTGAGGCGGAGGGCCGGACGTTCGACGGCCACGCAGGAGATGGCGGCGATGGCCAGGGTGACCACCACGGTGAGGAAGGTGAAGGGCAGGTAACCCCAGCGGTAGACGTGCCACACGGCCAGGACCTGAGCCACGATGAACCCGTAGATGTAGGTGCCGTAGGAGATGTCGTATTTCGAGCCGATGGTCTTGCCCGGGAGGTGGATCGAGGCCCAGAGGCACAGGTAGGCGAGCGGTGGACCGGCCAGCACCTCGGGGTTTCTCAGAAAGGTACCGCCCACGAAGACGGCGGCGGCGGCGAGGAAGAGGGTTCTGCTGTCGGGGATGACATCCCGATAGAGCCACAGCACGACACCGGCGAAGAAGATGGGCACGAATCGGATGAGATCGTAGCTGGGCTTGTCCTCGAAGGTCGGAATGCCGGCGGCTGCGGCGCCGATGGCCACCGCCATGGAGGATCCCCAGAGCACGAGGACCAGGGCTCGACGACGGATGATGGTCGTGGCGGCCAGGAATGCGACCATCAAATAGCAGTAGAACTCATAGAACAGGGTCCATAGGGAGCCGTCCCAGGCGCTCGGGTAGGGGACGTGGCGGGGTGTGCCGGCGATGTCGTAGGTGTGCATGCGGAGGAACCAGTTGACCACCACGTAGTGGATCGGGCCCGCCGGGGCGGACCAGTAGGAGCTCAGCGAGCGGCCCTCTGCCACCCAACCGATCGGAGCGACCAGGAGGGCGGTGACCACGAGACACACCCAGAAGGCGGGAAAGATCCGAAGGAAACGCTGCCAAAGATAACGAAGTGCGCCGTTCCTCGTCGCCGACGCGGCGATGAGGAATCCTGAAACGGCAAAGAAGGCATCGACGGCGATGTCGCCGAGCGTTCCATGCCCCCACAAGGTCTCGGAGCGATAGCCACCGAGGATGATCGAATGGGAAAAGATCACCAGCAATGCGAAGCAGAGCCGCAAGAAGTTCAGCGCGTTCCGCCCGGGATCAAACCTCTCGCCGATCGAAGCGGCCGCCATGGACAGCCATGATGAAGGAAACGTGTCTCCGGGTCAACCGCCGATTCTCGGAACGACATGTCCATCGCCGGACATTACCGGGACCAGCCGGCGGCAGGGTCGGGTCGTGCGATCGAACGCGGCCGGTGCGCGGTCCGTGCCTGTCGCGTCGGCATCTTTTGCTCAACCCACGCGGCGCGGTTGCCGATGCTACGGGCACGGCTCGCAGGGGCAGGGTGAAGACACGTGAAGCGCATCAGCGCAAAGGTTGTGTGGACGACTGCCGCGTGTGTCGTTGCCGCCCTGGTGTCCTTGACCATCGTTCCCGCCGGCGGACAGACGGGCTCACCGTGGCTCAAGCCCGACGGTCAGTTCATGAATGGGAACTCGAAGTCCAACTGTGCCTATCCCGATGACAGCCTGGCCGCTCTGGCCAAGTTGGAGGCGGCCACCGGGACGACGTTCGACTGTGTCCTCCTCTACAACAGCACCAATCCGACCTGGTCCGATTGGACCAACGTGTGGTGGGCGAGCCGGCAACGGCCGGATACCGACTGGATGGCCTGGAAGCGGACGGTGCCCGGGCGCCGGATCATCATCACCCAGTCCATGGTCCCCGACAACGCCCCCTCCGACTGGCGGGAGCTCGGGGCCGCCGGCCACTACGACCAGTACGCCACCCAGCTGGCCACCAACCTGGTCCGGGAGGGACTGGGCGACTCGGTGATCCGACTGGGTGCCGAGGCCAACGACAACAACGATCCCCAGAGCGACCTCGGCACGGATCCGTCCCAGTACGGGGACTGGGCCCGGTACTGGGCCAACATCGCCCGGGCGATGAAAGCGGTGCCCGGAGCCCATTTCCTCTTCGACTGGACGGTCAACCAGCACGTCGAGCCGGTTCCCCTCGACCAGTGGTACCCGGGCGACACGGCCGTCGACATCGTCGGGATCGACGCCTACGACTCCGGTGTCAGCCCGTCCCGCCTCACCCCCGAGGAGCGCTGGAGGAAGCTCAGCAACGAATCCGACGGCCTCAACGCCGTGGCCGCCTTCGCCCAGGAGCACGGCAAGCCGATGAGCATCCCCGAGTGGGGCCTGGCCCCGCCTTCCCACGGGGGTGCCGGTGACGACCCGACCTACGTCGCCGGGCTGGCCTCGATCATCTCCAACCACGACGTCATCTACAACTCGATCTTCTACAATCCCGCGGTCACCGCGGTCATTCCCCTGACCGACACCCCACTGTCCCTGGCCACCTACCGCCAGGATGTCGATCCGACCCAGCTGCTGTTCACCAGCGACCGGGGGGCGGTGACCGCGGTGAGCACCACCGGGGCCCGCACCGTGGTGCCTCCGCTCCCCGCCCTCAACCGGCCTGTCGTGGGAATGGCCGCTGCTCCTGAGGGGGATAGCTACTGGCTGGTGGCCGCCGACGGCGGGATCTTCGCCTACGGGGATGCCAGGTTCTACGGGTCGACCGGCAACCTGCAGCTCAACAAGCCCATCGTGGGTATGGCCGCCACCCCCGACGGCGGTGGCTACTGGCTGGTGGCCGCCGACGGTGGGATCTTCGCCTACGGGGATGCCGGGTTCTACGGGTCGACCGGCAACCTGCAGCTCAACAAGCCCATCGTGGGTATGGCCGCCACCCCCGACGGCGGTGGCTACTGGCTGGTGGCCGCCGACGGCGGGATCTTCGCCTACGGGGATGCCGGGTTCTACGGGTCGACCGGCAACCTGCAGCTCAACAAGCCCATCGTGGGTATGGCCGCCACCCCCGACGGCGGTGGCTACTGGCTGGTGGCCGCCGACGGTGGGATCTTCGCCTACGGCGATGCCCAGTTCTACGGTTCGCAGGTGCCGGGTACCGCGGTATCGCTCTTGGTCGGACCGTCAGGCGCCGGATACTGGATCATCGGGAGCGACGGGAGCGCCCGGCCCTTCGGTGACGCATGGGCGGTTGCCCCGGCTGCGTCGATCGTCGTCGGCGCGTCGTTTCCATAAGCATCCGACGCCGGTAGGGAGTGCGGGGACACCCGAACCTCCGGCCGTCCACTCGTTGTTTCG
The DNA here is from genome assembly GCA_963812885.1 of uncultured Acidimicrobiaceae bacterium. Classification (GTDB taxonomy): domain Bacteria; phylum Actinomycetota; class Acidimicrobiia; order Acidimicrobiales; family RAAP-2; genus Bog-756. The sequence goes on from CAWEWZ010000012.1 coordinate 57,928, forward strand.
TCTTGTTTCGTCACCTCGGTCCATCTCATTGCCTCTGAATGTTGTTTGCCGCCGGATCGGGATGAATCTTGCCGAAACCACCTTGACGCCCCCGTCGTCCGAAGTAATACTCAAGCGCAGAGAGTAGTGAGTTAACCGCTCACAGTGGTTAGCAATCTCCGTCGGCGTCATGTGGCGGATCCATGCAGTGTCGAACCGGCTTCCATCGCTGAGAGCGAACGGAACTCCGGATCGGGCGAGATGAATAGCGACGGTCGGGATCCCAAGCGCTCCCGGCTCTACAGCGAGGGGCAGCAGATGGCGAAATCGGTCGGGAGCTTCATTCGGCGCAGGCGCAAAACGGGAGGGCCGTCCCTCGGGCCTGCGGATTCGGCCCGCTGGATGCAGCCCATGGGGCGGTGATCCGGTGACCAGCTCTGACGAGATCCGGCGGGTCGGGCAGCCCGGCATGACCGAGGCCGAGGACTTCTCGCTTTCAGTGGTGATGCCCGCCCACAATGAGGAGCGCACGATCGAACGGGCAGTGGCCGAGATCCTCGAGATGAAGCTCGGCCACCGATTCGAACTGATCGTGGTGGATGACGGTAGCTCGGACCGGACCCCCGAACTGCTCCAGAAGATCGATGATCCGCGTGTCTGTCTTCGTCGTCACGATGCCAACCTGGGCAAGGGTGCGGCGGTACTGAATGGCGCCACCTCGGCGACCGGGAGCCACATGGTCGTGTTCGACGCCGACCATGAATATCGGGCGTGTGACCTGGTTCGAATGTTCGAACCGATCGTCGAGGGACGGGCCGAGGTCGTGTTCGGCACCCGGGTGTTCGGTATCAACACCCTGTTCCCATCGTTCAGCTACGCATTGGGAAACCGGGCCACCACGTTTGCCGCCAATGTGCTGTTCGGGGCCTACCTCACCGATCTTCACACCTGCCTCAAGATGTTCCCGCTGCCCCTGTTCCGTCAATTGCATTTGAAACACGTTGGATTCGGACTCGACTCGGAGATAACCGGAGAGCTTCTCCGTCGGGGATTTCGCCCCTTCGAGGTCCCCGTCTCCTATGTCGGTCGGTCGCACGCGCAGGGAAAGCAGATCACCTGGCGCGACGGATTCGATTGCCTCGCTGTGCTCGGCCGGGTGCGAATGCGTGGCCGCATCCGGCCGACGCCGCTGCCGGCGACCCCTCCGCTCAGCCCCGAAGTGCCCGAAACAGAACCGATCGGAGCGACGGAACCACTCGAACGGAATCCGGCCCATGATAATTCCGGCCTGACCCTGAGCGGCTCCATCATTCCCCGCGCTCCCCGCTCCCGGAACTGGGATCGGACCTCGGTGGCTGCCACCCCGATGGCGATCGATTCTGCCGATCACGGCAAGCCCCGGCGCTGGACGCCTGAGTCGAACTGAATCATCTCTGTCCGTGACGATCAGCTCATTGGAGCCGTGATGCCTCTATGAATGGACCCGGCCGTTCCACCGATCCCGACGTGTCGTTCGTCGTCATCGCCTACAACGAGGAGGCCAATATCGCCCGCTGCCTCACATCGATCACTTCACAAGTCGGTGACGCATCGTTCGAGGTGGTGGTCGTGGACGATGGATCCTCTGACGCCACCCCCTCGTTGGTGGCGAAGCTGGCCACCGAGAGGCCCGAGATCGGGCTGATCGAGCATCCCCGAAACCGCGGCCGCGGTGCGGCGCGCCACACCGGCATCAGCGCCGCTCGCGGCGCATTGATCGCCATGGTGGATGCGGACATCGTGCTGCCCGAACACTGGTTGGAGGAGAGCCGGACGGCTATGGATATCCACGGCGCCGACGCGGTGGGAGGAATCGCGGTACCCGATGGTGATGTCAGCTATGTCTGCAGTCGATTCGCCCTGCGCCCCCGGCCGGTACCCCCGACGATTCCGGTGAGCGGGAACAACGGTCTCTACAAGCGCCGGGTATTCGAGTCGGTGCGGGTCGACCCGTCGCTGACCGAGGGTGAGGATGTGGCCATCAACCGGTCGATGGAGGAGTCCGGACTCAGCAGCCGCACCCTGGCCGGACTGATCGTGGAGCATCGGGAGGCCAAGGGTTTCGTTGACTCGCTGTGCTGGTTGTACAAGAGCGGTCGGGGGGCGTCGCGCCAGTTGGCCCGCTACCGGCAGGTCAGGCTGCCCGACCTGGTCCTCGCCGGCCAGTTCAGTGCCGTGTTCCTGGGCATGACGGCATCCCGACGGGGCCTCGACCGGCGGCTGGCCTGGTCCGCTCCCTGGGCCTATCTCCTCGCCGCCTCCGGATTCCATATGGCGCGAAAGTTCGAAATCAAGGGCGAGGTCGGACGCTTCGCTCTGGCCACGGTGACCAACACCGCCTTCCTCGGTGCCTACCTGGTTGGCCGGGTGACGGGCATCCCGACATCGTTGCGCCCTCCTTCCGGCGGGGGGACGGTGGCATGAGAAAGGGGCGAAGTCCGATCAGGTCGGCGCCAGTGGAGAGGTCATCGGTACGACCTCTGCGGGTGGCGGTCGTGACCGATGGCCTCTATCCCTATTTCAAGGGCGGGAAGGAGGTTCGCTTCCACCAGTTGCTCCGACGCCTCGCCGGCCCCGATGTGCAGATCGATGTCTTCACCATGCACTGGTGGGACGGCCCCCGGGATCGCCGCGAGGACGGCGTCTCGCTGCACGCCATCTGCCGGAAATGGGGGATGTACGCCGGCGAGCGCCGATCGTTGATCCAGGCGCTCATGTTCGCCCTGGCCTGCACCCGGCTCCTCACCGTCGAGGCCGACATCATCGATGCGGACCACATGCCGTACCTCCAACTGGTGCCCTTGAAGGTCATCTCTCGGCTTCGGGGTATTCCCCTGGTCGTCACCTGGCACGAGTGGTGGGGGGAGACCTACTGGCGGTCCTATCTGGGGCGCGCCGGCCAGATGGCGGCACACCTCGAGCGCTTCGTGGTGTCACTGGCTGACCGTCTCATCGTCCCCACGGAACAGACAGCGGCGAGCATGACGGCAGCCGGTGTCGATCGGGACACGATCGCCGTCCTGCCGTCGGGAATCGACGTCGACGCCATCGGATTGGTCGGTCCCGCTCGGCGTTGTTACGACATCGTCTTCGTCGGCCGACTCCTGCCCCACAAGGGTGCGGACATGCTGATCGAGGCGCTCGGGGCACTGACGGAACGGGGCCACCGCCGCTTCAGCTGTGCCATCGTGGGGGAAGGGCCCGAAAAACCACACCTGGTCGAGCTGGTGAACCGGCTCGGGCTGGGTACTGATGTCGAGTTCCTCGGACGACTCGAGTCTCAAGAGTCGGTCTTCGCCCTCATCAAGAGCGCCACGGTCTTCGCCCTGCCGACGACCCGGGAGGGATTCGGAATCGCAGTGGCCGAGGCGCTGGCCTGCGGGACCCAGGTGGTCACCACCGACCACGAAGGCAACCAGGCCCGGCATCTGGTCGAAGATGGTGTGACCGGCTACCTGTGCGGACCGACTGCCCGTTCGCTGGCCGTCACCCTGGACAGGGCTCTCTCCTGCCCACTGCCCACCGAGCAGGTCCGTGGCCGGGCCATGCCCGGGTGGCAGTCGTTGGCCGACGATCTGGGTGCCATCTATGTCTCGTTGGTGCCGGCGTGACCGGTCGGCCCGACATGTCCGTCGTCGTGTGCAGCTACAACCGGTCCGACCGGCTCGGCGCCACCCTCGACGCACTCGGGCGTCAGACGATCCGTGACCGCCTCGAGGTGCTCATCGTCGACGACGGCTCGATACCCACCATCGACGAAGCAGAGGTGGCCCGAGGCGGGGCCAGGCTGCTTCGCCATTCGGCCAACCAGGGGCCCGCGGCGGCCCGCAATACCGGAGCGGCGGCCAGCCGTGCCCCGGTCGTGGCCTTCACTGATGACGACTGCCGCCCCGCGCCGGGGTGGGCCGGTTCGCTCCTCTCCGCCTACCGCGATCCGAGCGTCGTGGCCGCAGGTGGTCCGGTCGTCGGGTCGAGCCGAGCCCGGTGCCTCGAGCGTTACTCCATCTGTAAGCAGCCGTTTGGCCCACTCGAGGCGACGCTGGGTCGCAGTTCGTCCCTGCTGTACCGATTCTGGCTTTACGCCCGGGAGAACATCGCTCCCCAGGAGCGCACGGGTGTCCGCGACGCCTACCTGCTCGCCGGAGCCAATCTCTCCTTCAGACGCGAGGTCTTCGACGCCCTCGGCGGCTTCGACTCCGCGATCCGCGTCGGGGAGGACGGCGACATCTGCTACCGGGTGCACCAGGCCTTTCCGAGGTCGTCGATTCGCCTGATGCCCGACGCGGTGGTCGAGCACGACTACGACGTCCGTCTGCTCGACGTCCTGCTGCGGGCCAGGGGATACGGGGAGGGCAACGCCCGAAATCACGCCAAACACGATCGCTGGGGCCCGACGATCTATCCGGCGCCCATGCTGTGGATCGCCGCCCTGCTGCTCGGTCCGACGCGCCGCCGCTGGTTATTGCCGACGCTCGCCCTCCCACTGCTCTTCTCGCCCCGCTGGTTCGTCCGCGCTTTCCGATCCCGGTCGGCCGAACCACTGACCTACGCGTACGTGCAGATTCTCCAGGAGGGCGCATCCAACCTGGGCTTCGCATCCGGATGGTTGCGGGCCCGTCGTCATATGGCCTCCGGAGGTGGGCAACCATGAAGATCTCGATCATCGTCATATCCAAGGATGAGGAAAAGCTGGCCGATACTCTCGCGTCCCTGGCGGTGCACATCGGCAGTGATGAGATACGGGATCATCACGATGTCGAGGTGATGGTTGTTGATGCGTCGCAGGGCCGCCTCGCCCACGTGGCCAGTGCCAATCCCTCGGTGAGGTGGATCGATTTCACCCCACCGGCCGGAGTGCGCGTATCGATTCCCCATCAGCGCAATGCCGGAGTCCACGCCGCGCTGGGAGAGATCATCGTCTTCACCGACGCCGGGTGCATCCCGAGCGAGGGCTGGCTGGCCCGGTTGATCGCACCGATGGTGGCCGAGGGGGAATGCGTCACCTGTGGGCCGATGTCGAAGGGCGACAGCGTCTACTCGCCCGAGCGAGGTGCGCCGGTGCCGCGCTACGTGGAGGAGGCACCCACCGCCAATCTGGCCTTCAAGCGTGAGCTCATCGAGACAGTGGGCGGATTCGACGAGAAGTTCGAATACGGGTCGGACGTGGACTTCACCTGGAGGCTGGTCAATCACGGCATCAGGATCCGCTATGTGGCCGACGCCGTGGTGGATCATGACTGGGGGACGTTCCGCCGACAGCTCAAGCGGTCGCGGCAGTACGGACAAGCCCGCATCCGGCTCTACCGGAAGCACCGCTCCCGGCAGCGCGCCCTCCTGACCCGCGATCCGGTCCCGGTCCTCTACCCGCTGTACATCGTCGGGTTGCCGTTGGCGTTGCGCTACCGCAGCTATCTGCTCCTGATCGCCGTACCCCTGTGGCGAGCGAGAAAGCGTCCCTACCCGTTCCGCGTGGTCGCCTGCCACTTTGCCGAGGGCATCGGCGGCCTGCGGGAGCTCACGGCCATTGCCCGTGGAGCCGACAAGTGAAGGTGGCGGCCCTTCCCAGGGATGCGAATCCCTATCAGGAGCTGCTCCACGCCGAACTTCGCCGACAAGGCGTCGACGTCTCCTACCTCGATGGTCCCACCGGCTCCCAGACGCTCAATCTCCTGGTCCGACCGGCGCAGCTGGTGTGGCGCCGGCTGCGTGGAACCCAGGTGCTGCACATCCACTGGGTCTACGACTTCGTGCCCACGTGGGCGACGTCGAGCGCCTGGGGCCGGCGGGTGGCCCAGGCGTGGTTCAACGGCTGTCTTTGGGTGGCCCACCGGGCGCGCCTCCGGGTCGTCTGGACCGCACACAATGTCCTGCCCCACGAACAGGTCTTTGCCGACGACCTGGCCGCCCGGAGGTCCCTGGCCCGAACGGCTTCGGTGGTACTCGTCCACTCGTCCGCCACCGCGTCCGCCGTCCGGGAGTTCGGCGCACGAAGCGTCGCTGTCGGACCCCAGGGGTCCTACACCGACCGATACCGCGACCTGCCGAGCCGGGAAACAGCCAGGGCGCGTCTCGGGCTGCCGTCGGACTCGCTGGTCATCGCCCATGTGGGAGCCCTGCGGCCGTACAAGGGGACCCATCGCCTACTCGCCCAGGCCGGTTCGCGCCCCGGGGGTCCGTGGTACCTGGTGGCCGGGGCCTGTCCCGATCACGCCTATCGGGCCCGGTTGGAGGAACTCGCCCACACGGCCGGTCCGCAGGTGCGGCTTCGGATCGGGTGGATGTCCGAGAGCGAGCTGGGCGACCATCTGGCTGCCACCGACATCGCCGTGTTCCCGTTCACCGCCGTTGCCAACAGCGGCTCGGTGCTGCTGGCCCTCGGAGCGGGACGTCCGATCGTGGTGCCTGCCATCCCCGAGTTCGCCGAGTTGCCCGACGGGGCAACCATGCGATTCGTCAACACAGATGCGGGTCTGGCTGAGGCGCTCGATCGGGTCGACCGGCTCAGCTCGGGCCAGCTGGAGGAGATGACCGACTGCGCCACCCAGTTCGCCCGCCAACAGACCTGGCACGCGGTGGCCACCGCCGCCCGGGCCGCCTATGAGGTGGCGGTAGACGAGCGGTGGGCACCGTGGCCGTCGATGACTGCCGCCGAGACGGTGCCGTGAATGTCGCGGCCGCGGACAAGCCGGCACCGACACGGGCTCTGCCGCACCGATGGGGTGCACTGGTAGTCGCCCTCGCCCTCCTGGTCGGCGGAGGGGTGCTCATCCAGGCCGGAGGTCCGGTCCTACGCGACCTCGGAATGGTCGCCGGCCCCCAACGCTACGTTGCCCTGTCGCTGCCGGACCCGACGGCCCTCCCGGTGCAAGTGGAAGCCGGCGCTCCGATCTCGTTCGTCTTCACCATCTCCAACTCCACGGCTGCCGTCATCCGTCAACCGTGGATCGCTGAGCTCTCCGGCCCCGGACTTCCCAGTCAGAAGATGGCCCACAGCTCGGCCACGTTGCGGCCGGGAGCCACGGTCACGATTCCCGTCCGTTTCCCGATGCCCCCCTTCCGGGCCACTGCCACCGTCAGGATCAGCGCGCCCGGACAGAATCTGGCGCCGTTGGAATTCCACGTTACCCCGGCTCCAGACGGCACCGGCCAATGAGCGCGCCATCCATCACCATGCCATCGGTGATCGAACCATCGACGGCCATGGCGCTACCGCATCCGGCCACGGACCGACCCAGACAACCCTCCGCATCTCCGGCTCGACCACTGCCCAAGGTGGGAGCGACGGCGGTGCTGCTCGTTGTGCTCGATGTGGCCATCGTGTCCAGCCATCTGTTTCTGGCCAGCAGACTCTGCGCGCTGGTACTGGTCATCGTCCTCCCGGGGGCCACCATTGTCGGAGCCCTTCGGGTCGATCTCGAGAGCCGGGTGTCCCAGTTCGCACTCGTCGTCGGGACCGGCCTGGCCACGCTGATGGGATGGGCGCTGGTGGCCAGCGCACTGCTGCCGCACCTCGGTGTCCCGCGTCCTCTGGAGACCGTGCCCCTCGCCGTCGCCATCAATGCCATTGTCATGGTCGCTGCCTTGGCCTGCCCGAGGGGCGGCGATCCGGTGTTGTCGCTCGTGGAATGCCACTGGTCGCGCTCATCGACCGTCCTGGCCCTCGTGTGCATCATCCTTCCGTTGGCCGGAATAGCCGGCATCGAACGCCTGAACGCCGGTCGGGGTGGGGCGCTGGTCCTGGTCGTGGTCCTGGCCACTCTGGCGTTGCTCGGTGCGGCCCTGTGGCAGGCGGGGGTCTGGTCCGACAGCCGCGTCCAGATGATGGTGTTCAGCGCCGGGCTCACCCTGGTCTACCTCTACACCTACCGGAGCAACCACCTCTTCGGTTCCGATATTCAGCGGGAGTTCCAGCGCTTCTCGGCCACCGTCGGTGCGGGCCGTTGGATGCCGCCGACCAACGGCGACCCCTACGCCGCCATGCTCAGCATCACCGCACTACCGGGGGTTCTGGTCAAGACCACCGCCATATCCGGCACCTATCTGTTCAAGGGTTTCTATCCGCTCCTCTTGGCTGCGGTTCCGCCTTTGACCTACGGATTCGCCCGTCGATGGGTTCCGGCCCGCCCGGCGATGATCGCCACCGTCTACTTGATCGTACTCAGCCAGTTCGCCCAGCAACTGAGCTCCATCGCCCGCCAGGAGGTGGCGCTGTTCTATTTCGCGCTCCTCTTCGTGGTCCTGTTCGATGGAGGAATCCGGCCTCGGAAGCGCACGCTGGTGGCGATGGCCATCCTTGGGGCAACGGTCGTGTCCCACTACACGACGTCGTACATCACAGTCATCGTGCTCGCTGTCACCTGGGTGGTGTTCGGTATCATCCGGTTGCTTCGGCGCCTCCTGGCCGGCAGCCGGCCGAACCGGGCTGTCATCAACCTGCCACTCGTGCTGAGCGGTATCGTCATGATCCTGCTCTGGGACGTGAGTATCACCGCGTCCACCGGCAATGCATCATTGTTCGTGGCCTCGTTCGAGCAGCAGGGCCCCAATCTTCTCCCCAGTTTCGGTGGCTCGATCCTCCACCGTTGGCTCGATGGCAACGTTGCCCAAGTCACCAGCCCGTCCAACTTTTATCGCCTGGCCAAGCACGTGAGCCTGGCGTCTCAGCCGTGGCTGAACCGCTATCCCGCAGCACTCACCGCCAAGTACCCGGCCGCCCCCGCCCCGCTACAACGGCGGGACGGTCTCGGTCACGGCGCCCTGCTCAACGGAATCACCCAGGCGAGCACGGCCATGGCGGAGCTCTTCCTCGTCATCGTGGTGGTGGGCACCGCAGTGGCGCTGGTCCGCCGCCGGCGCTCTCCAGTGCCGTTCGCGGTGTTCTACAGCCGGACCCGGGCTCAGATCCAGGCCAGCATGCGGCGCTTCAGTTCCGGGGTGCCCCTCGAGGTTGCGGTGTTGGAACTGGCGGTCCTCGGGTTTCTGGCGCTGATCCGGGTGAGCGGAACACTGGCCGTCTTCTACAACCAGTCGCGCGCGCAGATCCAGGCCGGCATCGTCCTGAGCGTCGGCTTTGCCGTGGCCATGAAGTGGCTCATCGGTCGGATCGGTGCCTTGGCCACCGTCGGGGCAGCCGTCGGCCTGCTGGTGGTGGGCGTCTACTCGACCGGGCTGGCCAACCAGGTCGGGAACGGCGGCGCCGTACTCTTTCAGAACTCCGGCCCCGGATACAACGCCTTCTACATGACGGATCAGGAAGTCGCCGCCTCCAAATGGTTGGTGGCAACGGCCGGGCCACGAGCGCTCATCTGGACCGACGAGTACGGACAACTCCGTATCTGGGCCGGAACCGGATACACCGGAGGCCCGCTCATCGACCTCACCCCGGCCACCATCGATCAGGGGGCCTGGGTGTTGGCCACCGGGTACAACATCGCCGGGTGGACATACGGCACGGAGGACAACAAGACCTCCACCTACCGGTTCCCGAACAAATTCCTGACGAATGTGAAGAGCGTTGTGTACTCGAGTCCGGGAGCGAGGGTCTATCGGTGAACCGCGGTCGGACCGGCAGAAGCGACCAACGTCGAGGGGGCGCACGATGAAGCGGACCACGTGGATGCTGGTGATCGCCGTCGCCGCCTGCCTTCTGCTCGGAGCCGGCCTGTGGCTCAAGCCCGACGGTCAGTTCATGAGTGGGAACTCGAAGTCCAACTGTGCCTATCCCGATGACAGCCTGGCCGCTCTGGCCAAGTTGGAGGCGGCCACCGGGACGACGTTCAACTGTGTCCTCCTCTACAACAGCACCAATCCGACCTGGTCCGATTGGACCAACGTGTGGTGGGCGAGCCGGCAACGGCCGGATACCGACTGGATGGCCTGGAAGCGGGCGGTGCCCGGGCGCCGGATCATCATCACCCAGTCCATGGTCCCCGACAACGCCCCCTCCGACTGGCGGGAGCTCGGGGCCGCCGGCCACTACGACCAGTACGCCACCCAGCTGGCCACCAACCTGGTCCGGGAGGGACTGGGCGACTCGGTGATCCGACTGGGTGCCGAGGCCAACGACAACAACGATCCCCAGAGCGACCTCGGCACGGATCCGTCCCAGTACCGGGACTGGGCCCGGTACTGGGCCAACATCGCCCGGGCGATGAAAGCGGTGCCCGGAGCCCATTTCCTCTTCGACTGGACGGTCAACCAGCACGTCGAGCCGGTTCCCCTCGACCAGTGGTACCCGGGCGACACCGCCGTCGACATCGTCGGGATCGACGCCTACGACTCCGGTGTCAGCCCGTCCCGCCTCACCCCCGAGGAGCGCTGGAGGAAGCTCAGCAACGAATCCGACGGCCTCAACGCCGTGGCCGCCTTCGCCCAGGAACACGGCAAGCCGATGAGCATCCCCGAGTGGGGCCTGGCCCCGCCTTCCCAAGGGGGTGCCGGTGACGACCCGACCTACGTCGCCGGGCTGGCCTCGATCATCTGCAACCACGACGTCATCTACAACTCGATCTTCTACAATCCCGCGGTCACCGCGGTCATTCCCCTGACCGACACCCCGCTGTCCCTGGCCACCTACCGCCAGGATGTCGGGTTGCGAGGTGGGCCATGAGCGCATCCCTGGCCACCATCATCGTCACCCACAATTGTGCCGACACGATGGCCGAATGCCTCCGGTCTCTCGAGGAATCGAGCGCTCCGTCCTCGGTGTTCGTGGTCGACAACGCGTCCTCCGACGGCACCGTGCCGCTGGTGCGATCGATGGCCCCCGACGCCACGGTGTTGGAACAGGCCGAGAACCTCGGCTTCGCCGGTGGCTGCAATCTCGGTATCCGTGCTGCGCAGGCCCTGCATCCGGACTATCTCTTCTTTCTCAATCCCGATGCTTCCGTCGACTCCGGGTGCATCGAGTCCTTGCTCGGGGCCATGGACGCCGACCCGGAATTGGCAGTCGTCAGCCCGGTCATCCTCAGCGGCTCATCCGGTGACATCTGGTACGCAGGAGCCGAACTGGACCTCGCCCATGGCCACTTCGACCACGTCGGCGGGGACGGGTCCGACTTGAAACGGGCGACTGGAGTGACCCGCACGGGTCGGCCGACCGGCTGCGCAATGCTGGTGCGGCGGGCGGTCGTGGACGAGGTGGGCTACATGGATCCGTCGTACTTCCTGTATTGGGAGGAGACCGAGTGGACGCTGCGCTTCAAGGACGCCGGCCATCACGTCGGACTCGTCCCCCAGGCGAGAGCCACCCATTTCATCAGCGCCACGACGGGAGGGTGGGGTTCGAAGATCTACGAGTACTACTTCCTCCGTAACCGCCTCCGACTCTTCAATGAGAAGACAGGCCGCACCCGACTCGATCTCACGTGGACCAGTCTGCGGGAGTCCGCCTGGAGAGTGAAGCGGTCACTCAAGGACAGGGGATATCGCGCCGCCCTCGGAACCTCTCGCGCCCTGGCGCTGGCCTACGTCGACTTCTGGCAGGGAAGGTCTGGCCGCTGTGACCGCCTCTGACCGCACATCAGCTGTCCAGTTTCCACGGGTGTCGGTGCCCCTGCGCCGACGGGTGACGGCCGGCGAGACCTGTGTCCCAGCCGACTCGGATCCGACCGGGCATGGGACCGGTTCCGATGCGCCGCTCTCACCCGACGTCTATCGCCGCCGCGTCCTGATCTCCACGACATCGGTGCTCTCGAGCAATCTTCTCGTGGCCCTACTCGGGACGATCTCCCTGAGACTGATGACGACAAGGCTCGGACCGTCCCAGTACGGAGATTTCGTCGCCTCCATTTCATTCGTCGCCTCCGCCATGCTTGCTCGCCGACCTCGGGGTCAACGCCATCACCGGACGCGAGATCGCCAAGAGGCCAGACCGTGCGGCATCGATCCTCGGTCACAACCTGGGACTCCGACTCACGCTCAGCGTCGTGTTCGTGCCGATCGTGTCGTTCCTCGGGTTTCTCGCCTACTCGGACTCGGACGCCAACCTGCGGTACTGCGTCGTCATTGCCGCCTGCGCGGTTCCGTTCGATGCGCTTCGAAGCGTCTGCCTCGGGTATTTCGTGGCTGGCGTCCGGAACCACGTGACCGCAGTGATCAGCCTCGTGCAACAGGTTCTCTTCGTGGGATTGATCATCGTCGCTCTCTGGCTCGGATGGGACGTTATCGCCTGCGTCTATGCATATCTGGTGGCCACGGCCGTCACCGGAGTCATGACGTTCATTGTCACCCGCCGAAATGTTCGATTCGGTCCGAGGTTCAACCTCAAACACTGGCGGACGATTGTTGCCCAGTCCTTCAGCATCGGCATCATACAGATCGTCAACCTTCTCTACCTGAAGGCCGATCTGATCATTTTGAGCATCATGTCTACCTCCAGCAATGTCGGAATCTACGGAGTCGCCTACGCCGTCATCAACTTCTTCCTCCTCGTCCCCAGTATCTTCATGACGAGCCTCCTGCCGGCGATGACCACGGCCACCGAAGCCAACTTGGGCAAGATCGTCGACCGGGCCATCCGCTACCTCGCCGCCGCCGGTGTCCTGGTGGCCACGGGAACCCTCTGCTTCGGATCGCAAGTGATCCGGGTCCTGGCCGGCGAGAAGTTTGCCGCCGCCGCGGTGCCACTCTCGATCCTGGCCGTATCCTGCGTGTTCTCCTATCTGAACGCTGCCCTCGGATTTGCCAGCGTCGCCCGCAACCGTCACCACAAGATGGTCGTGGTGAGCATTGTGGGACTGGCCGTCAACGTGATGATGAACGTGATCGTGATTCCCGTCTACGGGATCGACGGTGCCGCGACGGCCTATCTGGTGTCAGAGTTGGTGACCCTTTGTGGTGTGTATCTCGTGTTCCGACGGGACGTCGGGCTCCGGATTCCGCTCGGGAGGATCCTCGTGCGTCCGGCCGTCGTCGGGATGGTCTGCATCCTGTTGTTCCGAGTGGGACTGTCGTCGGCGTCACGGGGACTGGTGGTCACCGCCGCGCTCGCTGCCGGGCAAGTCGTGCTCTACGTCGGGGTGCTGTCGATGCTGGGCGGAATCCCGGACGAATGGCAGCAAATGGTCGGAAAGATTAAGCGACGGCTGGCCGTCGTCGGACGATCGTAGAAACAGTAAATGGAGCACGGAATGAACTGGTGATGGCAATGTAAAAAGCAAGGGGAGGGATCCGTGCGAATATCGGTTGAGGCGATCGATCAGGCAGTCCACGACACGCCGTACATGACACTGGAACAGGCCCGAACGCTCGAGCGGCTGTGGAATACCTGTCCGGTCGGTGACATCTTGGAGCTTGGGTTCGCCTACGGCAAGGGAAGTGCCTATCTGGGTGCGCTGGCAGCTCAGAGGGATCGGAGGGCGGTCTGTGTCGACAATCTGTCGGCCCGGCACCGGCGACCACGGGCCGAAGTGACGGTCAGCACGGCCGGAGTTGCGGACCACGTCGATCTGCTGTTCACCGACAACGGCTATGTCTGGTGGATGAAGCAGCAGCTCGAGCAAGGAGACGTGCAGCGCTACGGTCTTGTCTACCTCGACGGAGCCCATGACTGGTTCGTCGACGGGTTCGCCGCCCTCCTGCTCGACAGGTTTGTCATCCCGGGTGGCGTGGTCGTCGTCGACGACCTCGACTGGTCCTTCGCTTCTTCGACGGCTCCGGACATTGTGGCCAGGGTCTCGACGATGACCGCGGATGTGGCCAGCGAGCCGCACGTGCGCAAGGTATGGGAGCTTCTCATCCAGACGAACCCGCGGTGGGGAGAGTTCGAAGAACACGACGGTTGGGGTGTGGCCCGGAAACTGACGTCGACCGACGCCCGCCGTCCACCCGAGCGTGTCGTGGTGCGGCCGAGCGTGCGGGCCTTCCTCGATTCGGCGGCCAGGCAGGCGGGCGGGAGGCTCCGGGGGTCGGGCTCGAAACGGTGATGTCGGGCTGACTGAACCCGGAGACGGAGGCAGTGGTCAACGTTCGGCCGCCGGCCGCGGCCCACGGTAAGGTGGCCATGGAGGGGAGGTCGATCGTGCCTGGTGACAGTCCCGGAAAGCGGATGCGGACGGCCATTGGTCTTGTGGCCGTCAGCGCTCTGGTGGCGTCGGCGATGGTGGCGGTGGCGGTGTCGAGAGCGCAGGCAGCTTCATGGTGGGTCCCGCCGGTGAGCAGCCAACCCTGGCAGTGGGAACTCGATCATCCGCTCAAGGTCTCCAACGCCGTCGACATGGGTACCCACGACTCGTTGCCCAGCGGGAAGCCGGCGCCGCCACCTGTCATCTTCGACATCGACGGCATTATCAACCCCGCCAGCACGGTTGCCGCACTGCACGCCCGGGGCAAGCATGTGGTCTGTTACATCGAGGTCGGGGCCGCCGGCAATTACTACTCCGCGGCCCAGGAGCACACGACCACCACCTACTACCGGCAGTTCCAAACCGCCGGGCTCCTCGGGAGCAAGGTGCCCGGTTATCCGGAGAACTATCTCGACATCAAGTCGACCAAGACGGTGTCCATCATCGAATCCATGATCGACCACCAGTGCGCGGCCAAGGGATTCGACGCCGTGGAGACGGACATCGACGACGAGTACACGGACAGCACGGGCTACGGATTGACCAAGGCGAACGAGGAGCGGTACATGACCACGTTGGCCGGCTATATGCACGGCCTTGGACTGGGCTGGTGGATCAAGAACCCCGACGACACCGGCGACAGCTACGCAAAGGACATGTACCCACTGGCCGACGCCGTCCTGACCGAGCAGTGCAACCAATTCTCGACATGCGGCGGCCTGTCGCCATACGAGCACCACAAGGCGGTCTTCAATGCCGAATACAGCCTGAAGACATCCCAATTCTGCTCCGCCGACATCCGCCGGGGTTTCAACGGTGCGAGATTCGATCTCGGCCTGACCGGTAGGCGCGCTCCCTGCCGGTGACGAATCCTCCGGGTTCTGGGCCGGCGGGCGGCGGATCCGGTCAGGCGTGTCCCGGTGTCGGGTCGGGTCCGGCCATGATGGGTGGATGCGCCGCCTGGTCCTGACCGTCACCTGCCCCGACCGGACGGGCATCGTGGCCGCGGTCACCGGATTCATCGCCTCCCACGGGGGATGGGTGGTGGAGGCGGCCCAACACGGGGACCTGGCCACCGGCCAGTTCTTCCAGCGCATCGAGATCCTGGCCGAGAGCCTGGCCTTCGGCCCCGACGAGTTCGGCGATCAGTTCGCCGATGTCGCCGACGAGTACGGGCTGGACTGGCACCTCACTGACACCGACGTCCGCAAGCGGGTGGTCATCCTGGTCAGTCGCGAGGACCACTGCCTGGCGGACCTGCTGTACCGGTGGCGGAGCGGCAATCTGCACTGCGACATAGCCGCAGTGATCTCCAACCACCCCGACCTGCGTCCGTTGGTGGAGTGGCACGGAATCGAATTCCTCCACATTCCGGTGGCCACCGGGCACCGGGGTGAGGCCTTCGACGACATCGTCTCCCGCTTCGACGAGGCTCGGGCCGACACCATGGTCCTGGCCCGCTACATGCAGATCCTGCCCAGGGAGGTCTGCGACCGCTATCCCGGGCGGATCATCAACATCCACCACAGCTTTCTGCCCTCCTTCGCCGGTGCCCGGCCCTACCACCAGGCCTTCGAACGAGGAGTGAAGCTGATCGGTGCGACCTGCCACTATGTGACCGCCGACCTGGATGCCGGGCCGATCATCGAACAGGACACCAGCCGCATCGATCACGCCGCCACGGTGGAAGACCTCCTGCGCATCGGTCGGGACATCGAACGGTCTGTGCTGGCCCGCGGGCTCCGCTGGCACCTGGAGGACCGGGTGCTGATCAACGGCGACCGCACCGTGGTGTTCGCCAACTAGCTGCAAACCCGGGGCAACGGCCGGTTGCCGCTCGGACGCCGCTCCGTTACTGTCGCTGGGGCGGACAATCGCTTCGCGAAAGGTCGGTGGAGCATGGCACTCGGGATCTACTTCATGCACGGGGGATTCACCCCGGACAAGTACGACCAAGCGATCAAGAAACTGGAGGCAGCCGGGGCGGGTGCGCCCAAGGGCCGCACCTACCACGTCGCCCTCGAATCCGACGGCGCCATCCAGGTGTTCGACATCTGGGAGTCACAGGCCGACTTCGAAGCCTTCGGTGGGGTGCTCATGCCCATCCTCGGCGAGCTCGGCGTCGAGCTCAAGGAACCGATGGTGGCGACCGTCCACAACGTCATCCCGGGCTGAGCGTCGGCCGGTGGCGGGGCCACCGGAACGGCGGGAAGAGGTCGTCCCGGCGGGATCTGGCCGTGGGGCCGTTCTTCACGACCGGTACACTCCATCGAATGGCAGCGCCGAACCCCCCTGGGTCCCCGCGTCCGCGAGGCACCGGCGGCAAGAGCGGACGTCCCCACGAGCGGGCCGGCGGCCCCCGGTCGGGCCGGGGACGAGCCAGTGACGGGAACGCTTCCGGACGTCGGACGACGGGCCGGGCAGGCGGGACCGGCTATCGACGGGATGATGGCGGCCCCCGGCCCCCGGGCGGCACCGGTGGCCGGGCCAAGTCCGGTGGGCGGCCAGGCCCCGCCCGCTCCGGCCAACCGGGTCGGCCCCCGCGCCGTGACGCTCCGAACCGGGACCGGGCGCCGTCGGATGGCCCGCAGGACCGTCAGTACAACGGACGGTCTTCCGGCCCGCCGGTGGTCCGCAAGGGGTGGGGGAGCGTGGCCCGCAGGGGGGCCAGCACGGTGCGGACCGGACCACCGCACAAGGCGGACCCCGATTCGCCCGAACGTCGCCGTGGCTCGCGCACCCGGTCCGACGAGTTCGTGGCCGAGCAGTGGGTCAGGACCGACAACCGCCGCCGGGGACCCGCCTCCGCCACCGAGAAGCTGCGACCGCCGGCCCACCGATCGGTGCCGGCCCCGGCCGAGCTGGCGCCGGACATCGCCAACGAGCTGGCCTCGGCGGCCGGTCCGGATTGGAACCACCTCCGGGCCCGGATCAGCGAGCGGATGGCCGCCGGCATCGGCGCCTTCGAGCGTGAGCGCTACCGCGACGCGTCCCGGATCCTCAAGACGGTGGTCGATGCCGTTCCCAACGCCCCCTCGGCGCGTGAGTTGCTGGCCCTGAGCCAGTACCACCAGGGGTACTGGAAGGCGGCTCTTCCCAACCTCGAGGCCTTCTCGGCACTGACCGGGTCGGTGGACCAGCATCCGGTGAGGATGGACTGCCACCGCGCCCTCGGGCGGCCGAAGCGGGTGGAGGCGCTGTACACCGAGCTGCGCCAGGGGTCGCCCGATCCCGAGGTCCTGTCCGAGGGCCGGCTGGTCCTGGCCGGGACCCGGGCCGACAACGGGGACCTGGCCTCCGCGGTGACCCTGCTGGTCGAGGCCGGTGCCGGCCGGCTGGTCCGCAACCCGGCCGAACGGCATCTCCGCCAGTGGTACGTGCTCGGTGACCTGATGGAGCGGTCGGGGGACCTGGCCAAGGCCCGCGAGCTCTTCCTCCGTATCGCCGCGGCCGACCCGGACGCCTACGACGTGGCCGACCGGCTCGAGTCGCTCGGCCCCCCGACCAGGGCACGGCGGACGCCGAACCGGTCACGCAGCGCCCGTTAGGCTTGGGTGCCATGACCATCGAACAACTTCTCGGCGACGAGGCGGACTCACTGCTCAACCACACGGCCAAGGCGTTCCCGGCCGAGCTCCTCCGCCTTCCCGGTCCCGACCACCTCGATCAGATCTTCATGGACTCGGACCGCAGCGCCACCGTCCTGCGCAACCTCGGCCTCGTCTACAACACCGGACGTCTGGCCGGCACCGGGTATCTCTCGATCCTCCCCGTCGACCAGGGGATCGAGCACTCGGGTGCCGCCAGCTTCGCCAAGTTCCCCGCCTACTTCGACCCGGCCAAGCTCTGCGACCTGGCCATCGCCGGCGACTGCAACGCCATCGCCACCACGCTCGGTGGACTGGGCATCGTCTCCCGGCGCTACGTGCACAAGATCCCTTTCATCGTGAAGCTGAACCACAACGACTTCCTCAACTACCCCAACACCTACGACCAGGTGATGTTCGGGGGCGTCACCCAGGCCTCGGATCTCGGCGCCGTCGGGGTGGGGGCCACCATCTACTTCGGCTCGGAAGAGGCCGACCGCCAGATCGTCGAGGTGTCCAAGGCGTTCGCCGAGGCCCACCGGCTGGGCATGTTCACCGTGCTGTGGTGCTACCTGAGGAACGCGGCGTTCAAAGTGGGGGACACCGACTACCACCTGTCCGCCGACCTCACCGGTCAGGCCAATCATCTCGGCGTCACCATCGAGGCCGACATCATCAAGCAGAAGCAGCCCGAGAACAACGGCGGCTACAACGCACTCAAGTTCGGGAAGACCGACCCGCTGGTCTACAGCCAGCTCACCACCGACCACCCCATCGACCTGACCCGGTGGCAGGTCGTCAACTGCTACGCCGGGCGCATCCCCATGATCAACTCGGGCGGCGAGTCCAAGGGGGCCGACGACCTGGCCCAGGCCGTCCGTACGGCCGTCATCAACAAGCGGGCGGGGGGATCGGGGCTCATCGTGGGCCGCAAGGCGTTCCAGCGGCCGACCGACGAGGGTGCCGCCCTCATCCACGCTGTCCAGGACGTCTACCTGGACAAATCCGTCACCATCGCCTGAGGTCGGTGGCGGCCCGGGGTCAGGGCCAGCGGGGGTCCCGGTGAGCACGCTCTCGGGCCGGGTCCGACGGTAGACTGGCCCTGTGGCACCGAATCCGGGGTCCAGGGTGTTCATCCGGGCGAACACTGACGATATCTAGCAGCGCCGAGTACGAGTCCGGCGACTGAAGCGCAGCCCATCAGCACGAAGAGGAGCATGGTGTCCGACACCACGACCGACCCGAAGACCCCCCAACTGCTCAATCGCGTCGTGATCCGGTTCGCCGGAGACTCCGGCGACGGCATGCAGCTGGCCGGCGACCGCTTCACCACCACCTCGGCTCTGCTCGGAAACGACCTGGCCACCTTCCCCGACTTCCCGGCCGAGATCCGCGCTCCGGCCGGGACGCTGGCCGGGGTGTCGGCGTTCCAGGTCCACATCTCCGACCACGACATCTCCACCCCGGGCGACACCCCCAACGTGCTGGTGGCCATGAACCCCGCCGCGCTCGAAAGCCAATCTCGACTCGCTCCCCAAGGGTGCCACGGTCATCGTCAACGTGGACGCCTTCGAGGAGCGGAACCTGGCCAAGGCCGGCTACGAGACCAGTCCGTTGGCCGATGGATCGCTGGCCGCCTACACCGTGTACGAAGTTCCGATGACCTCGATCACCACCGAGGTCTCGAAGGACGCCGGGGTCAAGCCGCGTGATGCCGAGCGCTCGAAGAACTTCTTCGCCCTCGGTCTGATCAGCTGGCTGTACACCCGCCCGATCGAATCGACCATCCGCTGGATCGAGGAGAAGTACGCCGGCAAACCGCTGGTCATGGAGGCCAACCTCCGCGCCTTCAAGGCCGGGTTCCACTTCGGGGAGACCGCGGAGCTGTTCGAGTCCTCGTACCAGGTGAAGCCGGCCATGCTGGAGCCGGGTGAGTACGTCAATGTCACCGGCAACACGGCCACCGCCTGGGGTCTCATCGCAGCATCGACTCGCAGCGGGCTCCCGCTGTTCCTCGGCACCTACCCGATCACTCCGGCCTCGGACATCCTCCACGAACTGTCGAAGCACAAGCAGTTCGGGGTCAGGACCTTCCAGGCCGAGGACGAGATCTCCGGCATCGGCGCCGCCCTGGGCGCCGCCTTCGGTGGCGCGCTCGGGGTCACCACCACCTCGGGGCCGGGTATCGATCTCAAGTCGGAGACGATGGGCCTGGCCATCAGCCTCGAGCTCCCACTCCTCATCATCGACATCCAACGGGGAGGTCCCTCGACCGGGCTCCCCACCAAGACGGAGCAGGCCGACCTCCTGCACGCCATGTACGGGCGCCACGGGGAGGCGCCCCTTCCCATCGTGGCGGCCAAGACCCCGTCCCACTGCTTCGAGGCCACCCTCGAAGCGGTCCGGCTGGCCGTCAAGTACCGCACGCCGGTGATGCTCCTCTCCGACGGCTATCTGGCCAACGGCACCGAGCCGTGGCGTCTCCCGGACATGGACGACCTGCCCGACATCGAACCCGACTTCGCCACGGCCACCAATCACACCGATGCCGACGGCAACGAGGTGTTCTGGCCCTACATCCGTGACGAGGACACGTTGGCCCGCCCGTGGGCCCCGCCCGGCGTGCCCGGGCTCGAGCACCGGATCGGCGGGCTCGAGAAGGCGGACGGATCCGGCAACGTCGCCTACGACGGCCCCAACCACGAGCGGATGACCAGGCTCCGGGCCGCCAAGATCGCCGGCATCGCCAACGACATCCCTCCGACCGACGTCGACGACGAGGACGGTGCCGAGGTGTTGGTCATCGGGTGGGGATCGACCTACGGGGCCATCGCCGCCGGGGTGCAGCGGGTCCGGGCCCGGGGCCACAAGGTGGCCCAGGCCCATCTCGTCCACCTCAATCCCTTCCCCGCCGACCTCGGGGAGGTCCTGCGCCGCTACCGACGGGTGCTGGTGCCCGAGGTCAACCTGGGCCAGCTCAGCCGGCTGCTCCGGGCCGAGTACCTGGTCGACGCCATCCCCTTCACCCAGGTGCAGGGCATCCCCTTCCGGGCGGCGGCGATGGAGGCGGCCATCCTCCAGCAGATCGAAGGATCCGACCCCGACCCGCGGGGCGCCGAGGCCGGGGGATCATCGCCCGGGTCGCTGTCCAACGGTCACGGGACCGCTCCCGCCAACGGGGCCACCGCCACCGGAAAGGTGTCCGACTGATGACCGACCTCGCCAACGCCGAAGAGACCTCGGTCCCGGTCCCGCTCACCACCCGCAAGGACTGGTCCTCCGATCAGGAGGTCCGCTGGTGTCCCGGGTGCGGCGACTACTCGATCCTCGCCGCCGTTCAGATGCTCATGCCCGAGCTCGGGGTGCGCCGGGAGAGCACGGTCTTCCTGTCCGGTATCGGCTGCGCGGCCCGGTTCCCCTACTACATGAACACCTATGGGATGCACTCCATCCACGGGCGGGCGCCGGCCATCGCCACCGGGCTGGCCACCACCCGGCCCGACCTCGACGTCTGGGTGGTGACCGGTGACGGCGACTCGCTCTCCATCGGCGGCAACCACCTGATCCACGCGCTGCGCCGCAACGTCAACCTCACCATCCTCCTGTTCAACAACCAGATCTACGGCCTCACCAAGGGCCAGTACTCGCCGACCTCGGAGATGGCCAAGGTCACCAAGTCGACCCCGTTCGGCTCACTCGAGCAGCCCTTCAACCCGTTGAGCCTGGCGCTGGGGGCCGAGGCCGGGTTCGTCGCCCGCACCCACGACATGGACCGGAAGCACATGATGGAGGTGTTCCGTCGGGCCCACGCCCACAAGGGTGCCTCCTTCGTCGAGATCTACCAGAACTGCAACGTCTTCAACGACGGTGCCTTCGAACAGATCACCGGCAAGGACCACCGGGCCGACATGCTCATCCCCCTGGTCCACGGTGAGCCCATCCGCTTCGGCCCCGAAGGCGAGCACGGGGTCGTGCTCCAGCGCGACGGCACGCTCGACGTGGTCGAGGTGGCTGACGTGGGGGAATCGGCGCTGCTCGTCCACGACGAGGGCCGTGACAATCCCGGGCTCGCCTTCCAGTTGAGCCGGCTGTCCCGGGGACCGTACGAGCCGACGCCCATCGGCGTGTTCCGCGACGTCGATCGTCCCGAGTACGGCGAGGGGATGGCCCGCCAGATCGACGAGGCCACCGCCCGGCGCGGACCCGGCGACCTGGCCGCGCTGTTGCGCTCGGGCTCGTCGTGGACCGTCGACTAGTCCGAGCCTGAACCGCCGACCCAGGACGCCGAGGGATCAGGACGACCGTGGCCAGGTTCGTGGCCATGCTCCGGAGCGTGAACGTAGGGGGCCGTAACCGGGTGGCCATGGCCGATCTGCGCGACCTGGTGTCCTCGCTCGGCTTCGGCGACGTGACCACCTACGTGCAGAGCGGGAACGTGATCTTCTCCGGTTCCGGATCGGGCCCGACCGTGGCCCAGGCCATCAGCCAGCGGATGGTCGCCGATCTGGGCCTGGACGTGCCTGTCCTGGTCCGGACGGCGCCCCAGCTGCGCAAGTTGCTCGACGCCAACCCCTTCGCCGCCGACGGCGTCGACCCGAAGACGGTCCACGTCACCTTCCTGGCCGCACGGCCCGGGCGCGAGAAGGTGGCCGAGCTCGAAGGGCTGACCGGCCGGTTCGGTCACGACAGGTTCGAGATGGGCGCCACCCACGTCTACCTCCACTGCCCGGGTGGCTACGGCGAGACCAAGTTGAACAACACCTATCTCGAGCGACGACTGGGAACCACGGCCACGACGCGCAATTGGCGGACGGTCACCACCCTCGCCGAACTGGCCGGCGTGACCCGCTGACCGCGGTCGGGCCGGCCGCCGTTCTAGGGAGTCGCCGACCCCGAGTAGGTGGCATAGTCGCCGTCGCTGTTGAGGACCATGCAGAATTCCGGGCTCGGGCAGGACACCGTCGTCCCGATCCCCGGATATTCGGCGGCGGCCGGAATCACCCGGTTCGGTCCCGACCAGGTGGCACCGTTCCACGTGACCACCGAACCGCTGGCGTCCGATGCGAGGCAGAAGGTGGCGGACGGGCACGAGATCGAGTCGAGCTGCCCGTTGCCGTCGACCGGCTCCTGGCCCGACCACGGGCCGCCCAGGCGACCGGCCGAGACCCCGGTCCCGTTCACGATGAAGCACAGCGACGTGGTGGGACAGGCGATGGCCGTAGGGTCGGAGGCGGCCAAGGAGGTGGTCCACGGCGCCGGCTGCTGTGTCCAGGAGGAGCCGTTCCAACCCAGCACCGAGTTGCCCGACCACCGCGGTGCACGAGGAACTGGTGGGACAGGAGATCCCGACTCTGCCCTGGCTGGTAGAGGGCGGGGGACGGGGCGGCTGCCGCCCAGGACCCCGAACGACTGCGGCGGACGCCAGGTCCCGCCCTCGAAGGCGAAGGCCTGTCCGGTGTTGTCGACCGCGGCGCAGAAGGCCGGCGACGGGCAGGACAACGCGGCCGACCGTGATCCGGGGTGCCCGGCTCCCGGGTCGGCCGGGTTCGACGGCAAGGAGGGGGCCGGCGGCATCGGCGACGGCACCGACCAGGTGGTGCCGTCGCCGGTGCTCACGTGCCCGGACCCGTCGGCGATCACACACGACGGTCCCGACGTGCAGGAAACGGCGGGCAGGACCGGCGCGGTGACCGGCCCGTTGGCCGGATCCGGGAAGTAGACGGCGGGATCGGACCACGAGGCGCCGTCCCACGACTGGGCCACGCCCGACCCGGCGGTCAGCTCGGATGGATCTCCGCTGGTGCCTCCGCCGACGGCGATGCAGAAGGTGTCCGAGATGCAGGAGAGGGAGGTGAACCCACCGCCCGGCGGGAGGGTGGTCAGCGTCGGGCTCCACCCCGGGGCCTGCCGGGTCGGGATGGGCACCGTGGTGGGCACGGCCGACGGCGGCGCGGTGGTGGCCGGCGCCACGCTCGTGCTCGTCTCGCCGGTCGACGGACGGGAGGGCCGGTGGGCCACCGCCGGCGCCGCCGACGGCGACGAGCAGCTGCAGCCGACGAGGACCAGCACCGCCAGGCAGACCCATCCCGCGCTCCGCCTCTGTATCACCTGCTCCCCCTCGGGATCGTCGTGCCTGGTGCTCGGCCGGTAGGCCAGGATAATGCCCGGAGGCCGGTGATCAGGGTCGGTTCGCGGCCTACGTCGGGACGTCGAGGGTCCGGAACACCATCCCGGTGCGTGGCTTGGGATGGAAGTAGGTGCTCTTGGCGGGCATGCGCTTCCCGGCCCGGGCCCAGACGGCGATCTGTTCGACGGTGACCGGCCGGAGCAGCACGACCGCCTGCGCCCGGTCGGTGGCCACCGCGTCGATGGCGTCCTTCCACGAGTGGAAGAACTCGAGCTCGTGGTCGGGCAACTCGGCGATCACCAGCGCCACCATCGACGAGTCCAGATCGGAGCCGGCCGCTTCGGGGGTGCCGTCCTTGGGGGAGAGGAGCCAGGTACCCGAGGGCATGACCAGAGCCAGTGCCCCCGACTGGCCGAGCGCGCCGGTGGTCCGGACGTTGAAGTCACCGGCGCGGGTGACGTCGAACCACGAAGAGAAGGCGTCCACCAGGTCGAGGCCGTCGGGCAGGCCCGACAGGGCCCGGTGGATCGGTCCCACGTCGAGTTGGTCCTCGGCGAGCTCGACGACCAGGGCCATGATCAGATCGGCGTCGCTGGGTTGCGGCCCGGCGCCGTCGTCGTGCTCGATGCGTTGGCGGCGGTAGGTGAGGGCCGTCTCGTAGCGGTGGTGTCCGTCGGCGATCACCACCGGCGACGTCCCCACCGCCTCACGGACCGCGTCGACCAGCGCCGGCTCGTCGATCACCCACAGCTCGTGGCGAACCCCGTCCTCGTCGGTGGCCGCCGCCTGCGGCGGGGTGTCGCGCTCGAACGTCTTGGTCAGACCGGCGCTCAGCGACAGGCCCCAGATGGGAGACAGGTTGGCCCGGGTGGCTCGCAGCAGCTCGAGGCGGTCGCTCTTGGCCTTGGGGAGGGTCAGCTCGTGGGGGAGAGTCTCCGCCGCGCTCCGATCGTCGATGCCCAGCGCGCCGATCACGCCGTTGGTGCCGTGTCCGTTCGGCGCCGTCATCCGGTAGGCGTAGAAGGACGGTGTCGGGTCGCGGACGAGGATGCCGTCCTCTTGCCACCGCTCGAGCTGGCGGGCGGCGTTGGCGTAGCGGTCGAGCTCGGCCCGATGGTCGGGCTCGGGCAGTTCGACCCGGATGGAATTGGCACTGTGACGACCGGCCAGACGGGCCCGGTCCTCGGGACCGACGACGTCGTAGGGGGGTGCGATCACCGCGGACATGTCGACCCGAGCGGTGTCGTACCGGAGACCGGCAAACGGTTCGAATCGGGGCATGGCCACTTGCGTAGCACATCACCGCCCGGCCGGCGCCTACGCGTTCTGTGTGATCAAGGTGGCCAACGCCTGCGCTCCGGCCGGCTCGAGGTGGACCTGGTCGGGCGTGAACCACTCCGGGTGCCCGGAGGAGAGCGCATTCCAGTCGGCCAGCAGGGCCACACCCGGGAACCGGGCCACCCCGGCGGCCAGCACCGCGTTGTCCGACACCTCCCACGAGCGGGGCACATCCACGTTGACGAACACCACTCGCTTCACCCCGGCGGCCGCCTCCATCATGGCGTCGAAGTCCGACGGGGTCACGGTCCCGTTGGTCCCGAGCTCGACGACCAACACGTTGCCGAGCGTCCCGTCGGCCCGGTCGGCCTGGACGACGCCGATCCCGGTCTCGAACTGGCGGCTGACCAGCCCGTCGACCCTCACCCCGGGGATGTCCGCCTCGAGCTCCGGTTGGATGTCCAGCATGATCGAGTCGCCCACCGCCGACACCGGCCCGGCCACGGGCGGGATGGAGGAGCTGGTCGTGGCGGCCGGGCTCGAGGTCGGGGGCGTCGATGTCGCCGCCGGTGCCGCCCCGGGCCGGGGGGTCCCGGGGGAGGCCGAGTGGGCGTCACCGGATCGCCGGACCAGGGCCACGACGAGCAGGCCGACCAACAGCAGCACCACCCCGGCCCCGACCAGGCGGTCCACTCGGGCGGTGTTCCTCATCGGCACCAGTCTGTCCCGTGCGGGCCGGAGCGCGGGTGGACCTGCTCAGGTGGCCGGGGAGGTGCGGGTGCCCGGCGGGGTGGCCCCGACCGGGCCGGCCCGCCGGCCGGTGGCCACCTGGCTGGCCGCCCACAGGAGCAACCCGGCACCGGAGAACACCAGCCCGAGGATGACGACGGCCGGCCAACCGCCGGTGGCCCAGGCCAACCCGGTGGCCGCCGACCCGACGGCCCCGCCGATGAAGTAGGAGACCATGTAGCCGGTATTGAGCCGGGACCGGGCCGAGGGATCGATGGAGAAGATGAGGTGCTGGTTCTGGATGTGCACGGCCTGGATGCCCAGATCGGCGAGCACGATGCCCACCACCAGTGCCCACAGCCGGCTCGAGGCGAGGATGAGGACGGCCATCGATCCCACGATGATGGTCAGCGATCCCCCGGTGACCCAGCGTTCGAGGCCCCGGTCGGCCAGCCGGCCGCTGAAGGATGCGGCCAACGCACCGGCCGCCCCGAGGAGTCCGAACAGTCCGATCACCGCCTCGCTGTAGTGGTACGGGGAGGCCACCAGGAGAAAGGCCAGACTCGTCCAGATCACGTTGAACGTGGCAAAGGCCAGCGCCCCGATGGCGGAACGGAGACGGAGGAGCGGTTCGGTGCGCATGAGATGACCGACCGAGGCCAGGAGACGCGCCGTAGGGGAGGGACTTCCGCCTTCCTTCGGCGGGCATGCGCCGGCTCAGCACGACGGCCAGCACGAAGACCATGGCGCTGGCCGAGGCGTAGACGGCACGCCAACCGGCAACTTCGGCGATCAACCCCGAGAAGGTGCGGGCCAGCAGGATGCCGAGGAGCAGCCCGCTCATCACCGTGCCCACCACCCGTCCGCGCTGCTGGTCGGTGGCCAGGGTGGCGGCGTAGGGGACCAGGATCTGGGCGGCGACCGAGCACAGGCCGGCCACGGCGACGGCGACGATCAGGACGAGGATGGCGGGAGCGGCCGATGCGGCCAGGAGGGCGGCCGCCGCCACCAGCAGGATGCCGGGCACCAGCCGCCGGCGGATCACGATGTCGCCGAGCGGGACGATCAGCGCCAGCCCCAGCCCGTAGCCGATCTGGGCGGCGGTGATCACCAGGGCGGTGGTGCCCGAACCGGCCCGGAGGTCCCGGGAGATCAGGGGGAGCAGGGGTTGGGCGTAGTACAGGTTGGCCGCCGAGATCCCACAGGCCACGGCGAAGAGCGCGACCATCCCCGGTCCCATCCCCTTGTCCTCCCCGGGCCGGTGCATCACGGTCCGTCCTTCGCCCTCTCGGTCACGGTCGGCATCGAAGGTCCAGGCTAGGAGCGAGGTCGAGGGCACCGCGCCCCCGGGTTCGGCCGCCCTCCGGCATCGGTCCACCTCCCGGCGACCCTGCTCGTAGACTCGGGCACGTGCAGCATGTGGGCGAGGAAGTCAGGGGGAGTTCGATCACCGGCCCGGTAGGCGAACCGTCGGACGATCCCGGCCTCGACCGGATCGTCACCGTGCCCAACGCCATCACCATGGTCCGGCTGGCCTGTATCCCGCTGTTCGTCTGGCTCCTCTTCGGGACCACCCACCAGACGGCGGCCGCAGTGCTGTTGGCGGTGCTCGGCGCCACCGACTGGGTCGACGGGTTCGTGGCCCGTCGCTACCACCAGGTGTCCACCTTCGGCAAGGTGCTCGATCCGGTGGCCGACCGGATCCTGGTGGTCACCGCCGTGGTCTCCATCATCGTCTACGGCGCCGTCCCGGTCTGGTTCGGCGTGGTCACCTTGGCCCGCGAGGTGGTGGTGTCGGCTGCCGTGCTCCTCCTGGCCTCGCTCGGCGCCACCCGGATCGACGTCCTGTGGGTGGGGAAGGCGGGCACCTTCGCCCTCATGTTCTCGTACCCGGCCTTCCTGCTCGGAGACGGCACCGCCCAGTGGCAGGAGCCGATCCGGGTCATCGCCTGGGTCACCGGCATCATCGGGCTGACCCTGGCGTGGATCGCCGCCGGGTCGTACGTCCCGCTGGCCCGCCGAGCGCTGGCCGAAGGGCGCCGGTCGCGGGCGGAGAGGTCGTCGTCGTGAAGGCGGTCATCATGGCCGGTGGCGAGGGCACCCGGCTGCGCCCGCTCACCTCGAACCAGCCGAAGCCCATGCTGCCCATGGCCAACATCCCGATGATGGAGCACGTGGTCAACCTGCTTCGCCAGCACGGCTTCGAGGACATCGTGGTGACCGTGGCCTTCATGGCCAACGCCATACGCACCTACTTCGGGGACGGATCCGAGTTCGGGGTCCGGATGGTCTACGCCACCGAGTCCACGCCCCTCGGGACGGCCGGCTCGGTGCGGAACGCCCGCGACGAGTTGGACGAGCGCTTCCTGGTCATCTCCGGCGACGTGCTCACCGACATCGACCTGGCTGAGGTGGTCTCCTTCCACGAGAAGCGCGGCGGCCTGGCCACTCTGGCCCTGAAGGCGGTCGACAATCCGCTCGAGTTCGGGATCGTCATCACCCGGGAGGACGGCTCGATCGAGCGGTTCCTCGAGAAGCCGACCTGGGGCCAGGTGTTCAGCGACACCATCAACACCGGGATCTACGTGCTCGAGCCGGAGATCTTCGACTTCATCCCCGAGGGCCAGGCGGTGGACTTCTCCGGGGAGTCGTTCCCCCAAGCCCTGGCGGCGGGCAAGCCGCTCTTCGGCTACGTGGCCGACGGGTACTGGGAGGACGTGGGGACGCTCGAGGCCTACCTCAAGTCCCACCAGGACATCCTCGACCAACGGGTGCAGGTGGACATCAACGGCTTCCAGCTCCGGCCCCGGGTGTGGTTGGGCAAGGGGGCAGAGATCGATCCCACCGTCGTCATCGAAGGTCCGGCGGTGATCGGTGACAACTGCGTGATCGGGCCCGGGGCGACGCTCGGCCAGTACTGCACGCTGGGCCGCAACGTCCGGATCGGGGACAACGCCGTCCTGCAGCGCTCGGTGGTCCACGACAACACCTATCTCGGATCCGGGGTTCGGGTCGACGGCAGCGTGCTCGGCCGGGGCTCGGATCTGCGCGAGGGGGTCCGGTGTGAGGAGGGGGTGGTCCTCGGGGACCAGTGCCTGGTGGGCGCCCACGCCGAGATCAAGGCCGGAGTGAAGATCTATCCCTTCAAGACGGTGGAGGCGGGTGCCACCGTCAACTCCTCCATCGTCTGGGAGTCGATGGGGGCCCGGTCCCTGTTCGGCAGGGACGGGGTCCGGGGGCTGGCCAACGTGGACATCAGCCCGGAGCTGGCCGTCCGGCTGTCGATGGCCTGGGCCTCCACCTTCGAGAAGGGGGCGACCATCACCACCTCGCGCGACACCAGTCGGGCCGCCCGGGTCCTCAAGCGGGCGATCATGGTGGGTTGCAACGCCGCCGGGGTCAACGTCGACGACCTCGAGGCGGCCACCGTCCCGGGCACCCGGTTCCAGGTCACCTCCTCGGCCAGCATGGCCGGCGTCACCGTCCGGCTGGCCCCCGACGACCCCCAGTCCGTGGTCTTCCGGTTCTTCGACAAGGACGGCATCGACGTCGACGAGACCACGCAGCGCAAGATCGAGCGGCTCTACCACCGCGAGGACTTCCGACGGGTGCTGGCCCGGGAGATCGGTGACATCGGGTTCCCGCCCCGGTCGCTGGAGCACTACACGGCGGCCCTGATCGAATCGGTCGACCTCTCCAATGCACGGTCGGCCGGGCTCAAGCTGGTCCTCGACTACTCGTACGGGACCACCAGCTTCGTCATGCCCAATCTTCTGGCCAAGCTCGAGGCCGAGGTGCTGGTGGTCAACCCCTATGCCAACACGGCGGGGGCGGTCGGCTTCGACCGCCAGGCCAGTGCGGTCCGTGTCTCCGAGTTGGTGCGCGCCTCGGGTGCCCATCTCGGAGCAGTGCTCGACCCGGGAGGCGAGTACGTGGCCGTGGTGGACGACGAGGGTCATGCCCTGACCGACGACGAGGCGCTCCTCGTGCTGCTGAAGCTGGTGACGGGAGCCACACCGTCGGCCCGGGTGGCGCTGCCGGTGGCGGCCAGCCGGGCCGCCGAGGAGATCTGCCGGAAGGCGGGCGCCGAGATCGTGTGGACCAAGCTGTCGGCGTCGCACCTCATGGAGGTGGCCCGTTCCCAGCACGTGACCCTGGCGGCCAGCCAGTCGGGAGGGTTCATCTTCCCCAGCTTCCTTCCCGCCTACGACGGCGCCGCCACCCTGGTCAACCTGGTGGCCCTGTTGACCACCGCCGACCTCAAGCTCTCCGAGCTGGTGGCCGAGCTCCCCCCGGTGCACGTCGTCCACCAGGCCGTGCACACCCCGTGGGACCAGAAGGGAATGGTGATGCGTACCCTGGTCGAGCGCTCCCAGGGCCGTGAGCTGGTCCTGGTCGACGGGGTCAAGGTGATCGAGGACGACGGCTGGGCGCTCGTGCTCCCCGATCCCGAGGAGCCGCTGACCCACGTGTGGGCCGAGGCCGGCACCGATTCGGGCGCCGAGGCCAGGGCCAAGGAGTACGTCGTCCGCCTCGAGCAGCTCCTGCGCTGATCACGGGGCGAGCGACCGTGATGGTCCGGTCGAACAGGGCCGTCGGGGCCGCCGCGGCGGCTTGGGCGTCGGACGGGTGTGTCAGGTATCGTCCGCACCTATGAACGTGCCCGACGAACTGCGGTACTCCACGGACCACGAGTGGGCCCGTCCCGACGGAGACCGGATACGGGTCGGGATCACCGACTACGCCCAGGACGCCCTCGGTGATGTGGTCTTCGTCGACCTCCCGAGTGAAGGGAGTACCGTCGAGGCCGGAGGCCTTCTGGGTGAGGTCGAATCGACGAAGTCGGTATCGGAGATCTACGCGCCGGTGGCCGGGGAGGTGGTGGCGGTCAATGCCGCGCTGGCCGACGCACCCGAGACGCTCAACGCCGACCCCTACGGGGAGGGTTGGATCTGCGAGATCGTCCCCGCCGATCCGTCGTCGCTGCAATCGCTGCTCGACTCGAGCGGCTATCGCCAGCTCATCGACAGCTGAGCATCGCAGCCAGGCGTGACGACCCTCGAGAGCAGAGAGATGGGAGCGACTACCGTGGTTGGCGTGTTCTGTCCGACCTGTGGCCATCTCAATCCAGCCGGCGTCAACTTCTGTTCGTCGTGCGGTGCTGCGTTGGTGACGTCCGCCCCCGACACCTCGGTCTCGATCAACCCGATCGAGGAGCTCGGCGACGGGGCCGACGACGACAACCCGGTCGGGCTGCTCGAGCTCCCGCGCGGGGTCGGCCTCCTCGTCGTCAAGCGCGGGTCGGATGTGGGCGTGCGGTTCACGCTCGAAAAGGACATCACCCAGGCGGGGCGTCACCCCGAGAGCGACATCTTCCTCGACGACATCACCGTCTCCCGCCGCCACGCCGAATTCGTGACCCGGGACAAGGTCACCACCGTTCGGGACGTCGGATCGCTCAACGGGACCTACGTCAACCGCGAGCGCATCGAAGAGGCCCGGCTGTCCAGCGGGGACGAGGTGCAGATCGGGAAGTTCAAGCTCCTGTACCTGGTGGCGTCGGGCGAATGAGGCGAGCAGCGCCTTTCGTGGCGATCGGCGTGGAGGGCCGATGAGCAGCAGGTCGTATCTGTCCATCGGCGACGTGCTGACCCTCCTGCGCCAGGAATTCCCCGACGTCACCATCTCGAAGATCCGCTTCCTGGAGAGCCAGGGGCTGGTCAATCCGGAACGGACCCCTTCGGGGTACCGGAAGTTCTACGACCACGACGTGGAGCGCCTGCGCTGGGTGCTCCGGCAACAGCGGGAGCACTTCCTGCCCCTCAAGGTGATCAAGGACCGCTTGGACGACGAACCCGGAACGCCGGACTCGCCGGCCCCGGCGGCGGCCGGCCTCGCCGAGTCGGCCCCCCCGGCCACCGCGGAGGTGGCCGAGCGACGCAGTTCGGCCACCCACGGCGGGCATCACGCCGACGAGCCGGTGCTGGTCGGCCAACGGGTGTCGTCCGACGCCGCGGCCAAAGGGGATCCGCTGACCCGGGGGGAGGGACCGGCGACCAGGTTGACCGGCGGACCGACATTGCCCGGCATCGAATCCTCGCTCAACACCGTCCCCGGGTCGTCCGGATCCCAAACTGCGATCCCGGGTGGATCTGCGTCCACCTTGGCGGCGGTGGCCGCGGCGCCTCCGTCCAACCCGTCCCGCGGCCGCGCCGCCGACCGTGCTCCTGTCCCGGAGCCGGCCACCGCGGCCGCGCCGGGCGCCAAGCCCACGGCGAAGTCGGATCCGCGGCCGCCGGCGGCGGCGTCGGCCCGGCCGCGCCGAGCGAGGACGACCCCGGGCGACCACGACGACACCGCGTCACCGGGCCGCCAGACCGGTGCTGCCCCGGCTCCGGCCCCCGAAGCCAAGGCGCCGGCCTCCGGTGGGAACCGGCCGGCGGCCCCGGCCGGCGGCGATGGGGTCAGCATGTCGGCCGACGAGCTGGCCGCGTCGTCCGGCCTCGAGGTCAGCGTGATCCTCGAGCTGCAGGAGTATGGGCTGCTCAACCCGATGGTGGTCGCCGGTCTCGAGTACTTCGACGAGGATGCCCTGGCCGTAGCCACGGCGGCGGCCAGGTTCGCCCAGTTCGGGATCGAACCCCGTCATCTCCGCCTCTACAAGAACGCCGCCGACCGCGAGGCGGGATTCGTCGAACAGATCGTGCTCCCGCTGGTCAGACAACGGAATCCGGAGGCCAGGGCCCGGGCCCATGAGACGGTGGACGAGCTGTCCTTGCTGGGTCAGCAGCTCAGGGGCGCGCTGCTCCGCAACGCCCTTGCCGACCTTCTGAACGGCTGACCGGCGGCTGACCTGCTCGGACCTTCACCGGCCCAACCCGTACGGCCTCCGCGGGCGCCGAGGGTGCCCGGGCCCTGATCGCACATCTGGTCGCTGCCGAGTAAGTTTGCGGGCATGGTCGAAGTCCGGCTTCGGGCGGTGCGTGTGGACCTTCAGTCGAACACGCCCGTGCTGCTCCTCCAGGAGTCGGAAGGGCTGGGCCGTACCCTGCCCATCTTCATCGGGGCTCCCGAGGCCACGGCCATCGCCTTCGCCCTCCAGGGCATGGACACCCCCCGCCCGATGACCCATGACCTGATCCGCGATCTCCTCGATGCGCTCGGGGCCGACGTGGTCAGGGTGGTGGTCACCGAATTGAAGACGGCCACCTATTTCGCCGAGATCGTCCTCCAGTACGGACAGCGTGAGATCCCGGTGTCGTCCCGACCGTCGGACGCGGTGGCCGTCGCCGTGCGCACGGGGGCCCCGCTGTTCGTGGCCGACGACCTGATGGACAGCGAAGGCATCATGCTGGCGGTGGACGAGGAGGACGAGGACGACACCGAGGAGGACGAGGACTCCAACCCGGACGAGCTGGTGGGCGAGTTCCGGAACTTCCTCGACTCCATCCGTCCGGAGGATTTCTCCTCCTGACCAGATCCCGGGCTGAACGACATCCCAGGTCCAACGACATCCCGGGTCCGGGTCCCGACGGCGGTTAGCCTGCTCCTCGGACCGGAGACGCCGTCCGACGGGAGGAGACCGACCATGGAACGACGTTTCGGGGGCGTGGCCGTCGCGCTGCTCATCGCCGGGGCGACGCTGGCCGCATGCTCGTCGGGCTCCTCCAGCCCGACGACCTCGACCCACTCGACGACCAGCCCGGGCCCGGCGACCACGGCCAAGCCGACCACCTCGACGACCGGCGGCTCTCCGACGACATCGTCCGGCACCGCCCGCTGTGCCACGGCTGCGCTGCAGGGGTCGGTCGTCCGGGAGCAGTGGCGCCGCCGGCACCATCGAGACCACCGTCGCTCTCAAGAGCACGGCCGCCGCGGCCTGCATCCTCGGCGGCTATCCCGGACTCCAGCTCCTCGGTCCGTCCGGCTCGCCCCTGCCCACCAAGGTCGTCCGGGGCGGCAGCTACGGCTTCACCACCATCGCCCCGACCACGGTGACGTTGGCCCAGGGCCAGTCCGCCTATTTCAACATCGGCTACTCGGACGTCCCGGTGGGCAACGAGACGAGCTGCCCGAGCTCGGGTTCGCTCGAGGTCACCCCGCCCAACGCCTTCGACCACCTCGTGTTGACGGCCACGCTGTCCCCGTGCGGGGGTGGGACGCTGGTGGTGTCACCCGTGTTCTCGGCCACCGGCCCCGGGGCCCAGACGACCGCACCACCCGGCGGCTGACACCCGGTCACGGTGGGCCGGGCTTCACCAACATCCGGCCCCTGGCCCCGCCGGCCAGGATGAGGTCGAGGGCGGGCCCGAGCTCGTCGAGTCCGAGCTCCCGCTGGACCATGTCCTCCAGCAGCCGGGCGGGGTAGGCGGTGGCCATCTCCGTCCACACCTGGCGGCGTTCGGCGATCGGGGTGGAGACGGTGTCGATCCCGATCAGCGAGACGTTGCGCACGATGAACGGGTAGACCGACGTCTCCAGGGCGGCTCCCCCGGTCAGCCCGCTGGCCGCCACGGCGGCACCGTAACGCAGGGTCCGCAACACCAGCGCCAGCGTGGAACCGCCGACGCAGTCCACGGCACCGGCCCACCGCTCAGCGCCCAGCGTCCGATCCGGTGCGCTCTCCAGTTCGTGGCGACCGATCACCCGGGCGGCACCCAACCCGGCCAGGTACTCCTGTTCCTCCGGCTTGCCCGTGCTGGCCACCACCTCGTACCCACGCGACGCCAGCAGCGAGACGGCCATGCTGCCGACACCGCCGGACGCCCCGGTGACCAGCACCGGGCCGTCGCCGGGCCCAAGTCCCTGGTGCTCGAGCCGGTGGAGGGAGAGGGCGGCGGTGAACCCGGCGGTGCCGATGGTGGCCGCCTGCCGGCCACCGAGGCCCACCGGCAGGGGGACCACCCAGCTCCCCGGCACCCGGGCCACCTGCGAGAACCCGCCGTGGTGGGCCACGCCCAGGTCGTAGCCGTGGGCGATGACCTGGGCGCCGACGGCCACCGAGGGGTCGTCCGAGGCGAGCACGGTCCCCACCAGGTCGACGCCGGGGATGAGCGGAGAGATCCGGGCCACCCGGTTGCCGGGGCGGGT
The DNA here is from genome assembly GCA_963812885.1 of uncultured Acidimicrobiaceae bacterium. Taxonomy (GTDB): domain Bacteria; phylum Actinomycetota; class Acidimicrobiia; order Acidimicrobiales; family RAAP-2; genus Bog-756. The sequence goes on from CAWEWZ010000012.1 coordinate 92,820, forward strand.
GACCATGCCGTCCTTGTAGTTGACCGCCGACCAGTCGACCCCGATGGTGACGTCCCCCGCCGGCAGATCGGCGAGGCCCACGGTCCTGACCGCGCCGACGACCGAATCGCCGCTCCTGGTCACCACGTAGGCGGCGAACTCGGGGGGAGCCGGTTGGTCGGGAGACCCGGTCGTGGGCGGAGTGGGTGCGGCGGGCGTGCTCATTGCCGGTACCGTACTGAGTCGATGAGCGGCGAGCCTGAGCCCGGGGCCGGGGCGACCGACGAGCCGGCGGGCGGGCCGGCCTTCGGGTGGTGGCCCTCACCCTGGTCGGTCTCGGCGGTCGCCGCCGGCAAGGTCAGCCGCGGCGGGCTGCAGTACGACGGCGACTCGGTGTACTGGTCGGAGAGCCGGCCTGAGCTCGGGGGCCGCCAGGTGGTGGTCCGTTGCCGGCCCGGGGGTCAGCCGGGCGACGTGTCCCCCGAGGGGGTGAGCGTGCGCAGCCGGGTCCACGAGTACGGAGGAGGCGCGGCCACGGTGGCCGGCGCCACCCTCTTCTACGTCGACCAGGACGACCAGCGCTGGTACCGCACCGCCGTCGACGGGACGTCCGCCCCGACCGCCCCAACCGCCCTGACCCCGGTGGCTCCGGCCGGCAGCAGCCTCCGCTACGGCGACGGGCGGCTGAGCGGGTCGGGCCGGTGGCTCCTCTCCGTCGAGGAGAAGACGACGGGGGGCACCACCGGCCACCGGCTGGTGGCCGTGGCCGTGGACGGATCCCTGTCGGTGGTTCCCTTGATCGACGACGGCGATTTCGTGACCGCCCCCCGACCCTCACCGGACGGCCGGTGGTTGGCCTGGATGACCTGGGACCACCCCTCCATGCCCTGGGACAGCTCCGAGATCCGTCTCGCCCGTCTCGAGGAGGCCGCCGGCTCGGTCCGCGTCCGGGGAGGTCGGCGGGTCGCCGGCGGTCCCGGGATATCGGTGGGCCAGCCGTGGTGGACCCGGGACGGCAGCCTGGTCTTCGTCGACGACCGGAGCGGATGGTGGACCCCCCATCTCCTGGCTCCGGAGCAGCTGGCCGGGGCCGGGAAGGCCGTCGCCCTGGTCGACGTGGCTTCCGAGTTCCACGCGCCGGACTGGGTCCTCGGCCAGTCGACCATGGCCCAAGCCGGCGACGGCTCCCTGGTCTGCCGCATGCACGCCGACGGGCGCGACCAGGTGGTCCGGCTCCGCCGGCCCGTCGCCGGCCAGCGGTACTGGACCATCGACGTCGTCGACCAGCCCTGTGTGAGCATCGCCGGTCTGGTCGTCACCGGTGCCGGTGACGGGCCGGTCCCCGAACGGGTATGTGTGCTCGGTTCGACGCCCACCGAGGCCCAGGCCGTCTTCGAGCTTCCGCCCGACGGCGGATTCCCGGCCCGGCGGCTGTCGGCCGGCCCTCCGGGCGGGGTCTCCGTGGCCGACATCTCCGTGGCCGACATCTCCGTGGCCAGGCCGTTCACCGCCGCGACCCCGGCCGGCCCCGTCCCCGGGCTCTTGTTCGCCCCGGCGAACCGCCGCGGCTCCGGCCCCGCCGGGGCCCGGCCACCGTTGGTGGTCTTCTGCCACGGGGGGCCGACCTCGTCGGCGGAGGTGGGATTCGATCCGGTGGTCCAGTTCTTCACGTCGCGGGGCCTGGCCGTGGCCGTCGTCGACTACCGGGGCAGCAGTGGCTACGGGCGTTCCTACCGGCGGGCCCTCGACGGCCGGTGGGGCGAGGCCGACATCGACGACTGTGCCCACTATGCGCACGCCCTCGAGGAGGCGGGTCTGGTCGACGGCCGCCGGATGGCCATACGCGGCACCAGTGCCGGCGGGCTCACCGCCCTCGGCGCTCTCATCCGGTCCCGTCGGTTCGCCGGGGCCGCCGCCTGGTACGGGGTCACCGATCTCGAGGCGCTGGCCGCCGACACCCACGACTTCGAGTCCCGCTACATCGACTCGCTGGTCGGCCCCTGGCCCGAGGCGGCCGACACCTACCGGGAGCGGTCGCCCGTCCACCATCCCGAGCGGGTGTCGGGTCAGGTCCTCCTGCTCCAGGGCGAGGACGACCCGGTGGTCCCGGCGTCGCAGTCCCGCCGGTTCGCCGATCGGTTGCGCGAGCAGGGAGTCCCCTGCACCCTGACCGTCTTCGCCGGCGAATCCCACGGCTTCCGCCGGGCCGACACCATCGAGGCCGCCCTCGGCGCCGAGCTCGACTTCTACCGAACCCTGTTCGTCGACGGGGCCGCAGGCCAACCCCCCGCCCCGCCCCGCTGACCATTGCCGCGGGCGAAGGACGGCCACCTGGGGGGTCGCGTGGGCCGCCTACCCCGGTGATACCCTCGACCGTGCCGACCGACCGCCTGCGGACGCACCGCGAGCCGTCCACCGGCGGGACCAGGTGGGGGCGTCTTCCGCCGACGACCCGGCGGGCCCTCGAGGCGGGCCAGCGCCTGTCCCCCCAGTGGCGCGACGCCGTCCTCTACGCCTGCTCGGCGACCTTCGCCGGCGTGACCGCCCTGGCCATGGGCATCCCCCTCTACCGGCAGTGGGGCCAACTGGCCTTCGGGCCCTACCTGGTCGCCACCCTGCTCATGATCGTAGTGGCCCGGCGGACGGCGGGGAGGACCCCGGGCCGGGGGTGGCGGGCGGTCCGGGTGGCCGCCTTCCTGATCGTCCTCTTCGGGGCCACGGTGGTTCCGCTGGCCCTGGAGGTCGTCTGGCGTTCGGAGGGGAATCCCTCCCTGCACGTCCAGCCCGAGGTGGTGGTGGTGGAACAGGCCGGAGCCCGCGCCGCCCACGGCAGCGACCCGTACCGGGAGGTCGACCGCAACGGCCACATCCTCATCCACCAGAAGGCAGAACCGGTCTACGAGCTGTACTACCCCTACCTCCCGGGCATGGTGGTCTTCGGCCTCTCGAGCACCGACCGCGGCAGCAAGGCGGGAGCCCGACTGACCGATGCCCGCATCCAGTTTCTCGTCTTCACCCTGCTCGTCTCCCTTTTCGCCCTCAGTCGGCTCCGGCCGCCGACCGATGCCCGGCTCCGCTCCTTCCAGGTCCTCAGCGTGCTGCCCACGGCGGCCCTGCCCCTGGCCACCGGGGGGGACGACATGCCGGTGGTGGCGCTCATGCTGCTGGGGCTGGCCGCGCTCCAGCGCCGGAGACCGGTCCTGGCCGGACTGGCCCTCGGGGCGGCATCATCGCTCAAGTTCACCGCCTGGCCGTTGGCCCTGCTGGCCCTGTGGGTGGTCGCCGACCTGCACCGGCGCCGGGCCATCGGGCGCTACGTGCTCGGCGTCGTCGCGGTGACGGTGCCGGTGGTCCTCCCGGTGGCCCTGCGGAACCTCCCGGCCTTCACCGACAACGTGATCCGCTTCCCGTTGGGTCTGGCCGGGGTGTCATCACCGGCGGCCAGCGCCATGCCCGGTCACATCTTCGTCGCCCTCTTCCCGGGGGAGCACCGGCTCTACGTGGCCGTGGCCGGCCTGGTGGGGGCGGCGGTCCTGATCCGACACCTGATCCGCCGACCCCCCCGGACGGTGAGTGCGGCCGCCGCCCTCACCGGATGGGTCATGCTCATCGCCATCCTCCTGGCTCCCGCCACCCGGGTCGGCTACGTCCTCTACCCGATCAATCTCTTCGTCTGGGCCTGGATGCTCAACCAGGCGGACGACCCCGCCGTCCCCGGGAGCCCGGCCGGCGGACCCGGGTCCGAGCCCGTTCAGTTGTCGTCGGGAAGCTCGAACAGTTCGACGGAGAACGGGGTGACGCCGGCCGAGGTGGTGGGGGAGACCACCGCGCCGACCTCCCAGTAGAAGCCGTCGCCGCTGCCCCGCTTGGCCAGCACCTCGGTGCCCCGGCCCCCGCGTTGGGCTCCGTCCCCGTGGTAGATGATCTGCCAGCCCATCTGGGGCAGCACCGTCCGGTAGACGTCGACCACCTGGTCGGCCGACAGTCCGGAGGTGAAGAGGACGGTTCGGTCGAACTGGGCCGCGCCCTGATCGGTGTCGACGGTGCGGACGACCGGGCTCCCGGTCGGGACGATCATGTTGCCGATGATGTCGGCGGGAGGTTGGCCGGCGCTGACGATGGACTTCATGGCCGTGGTGGCCGGCGTCAGGTGGACCACCGTCCCGTCGGCGATGGTGACGGTCCGGTGGGTCCGGGGGGGCGCCCCCGAGGTGGCCAGGGCCGAGGCGACGGTCCCGATGACCACGATGAAGACGGCGATGCCGAGAACGATGAGGGCCGGGCCGCGGGTGGACACCGGCTGATAGGTCCGGTGGCCGGGATCGATGGCCTCGGCTTCCTCCTCCGGCACCGCGGTGAGCTCCTGAGCACGACCGGCCATGGTGGCCTCATGCTAGCGGTCGGGTCCGGTGGTCCCGGGCTCAGGTCGGGGCCGGTGTGCTCCCGGTGGCGGCCGTTCGAACCGGTGGGAGCGTGTCGAGGGCCACCGCCACCCGGATGGAGGCGATGGCGGCGGTCACGGTCATGGCCAGGACACCCCAACGGGTGCGGCGGGGAAGGCTTCCGAAGGCGATGACGGTGGCCAGGGCGTCGACGGCGTCGGCCGTCCCGCCCAGCGCCAACCACGGCCGCGCCTCCTGGTCGGAGACCCCGAGGGCCCGCAGGGCGCCGATCCCGAGCACCAGGTCGCGGCCGCCCATGGTCCGGGCCAGCAGCCGGGCGCCGGTCCCCGCCGATGCCTCACCGATCCACGGGCGGGCCATCAGGGTGGGGGCGGCGATGGCCAAGGCACCGATGGCCACCCGGCCCGAGGCGATGACCCGGGCCAGGCTCCGCTCGACGGAATCCTCCATGACCAACAACATAGGCTCCGGCGGCGCCGGCTCCGGATGGGCCCCGTTCGGCGCCGGAAGGGTCGGAAGAAGGCCGGAGAAGGACCAAATGGCCACACAGAGTATTTAGACAAATACGGAAAGTGAAACTGGCTTTTGGCCAGGGTTTACTTCTGCATCCGGATGCTTCACAATGCCAATGGCATTGACGAGCAAACAGTGGCCCGTCGTGAGGAGGGGTGCCTGATCCAGTATCAGCAACGATCCTGTGATTGGGGGGGAGAAAGTGGCCGGGTCGTTACGACCCGGCCACTTTTACGTCTCCTGTCGGTGGGACCATCCCAGATGGTCGAGCGGACCGTGCCCTCGGCCGAGCTGCCAGTTGGCTCCACCGACCAGGGCGTCGTGCACGAACTCCTTGGCCGCGGCCACGGCGCCGGGAACGTCGTCGCCCCGGGCCAGGCCGGCGGCGATGGCCGCCGACAGCGAGCACCCCGTCCCGTGGGTGTTGGCCGTGGTCACCCTCGGACCGCGGAGGACGACGACGTCCTGACCGTCGAAGAGCACGTCGGCCACGTCGGCCGGGCGCGGGACCCTCCGACCGGGACTCCACGCCGGGGAGGTGTCCCCCCTTGACCAGCACCCATGACGGGCCGAACCGGTGGATGTGCCGGGCCACCTCGGCCATGGCGTCGACGTCCCGGACGTCCGGGAAGGGCACGCCGGCCAGCAGGGCCGCCTCCCACAGGTTGGGCGTGACGATCAGGGCGTGGGGGAGCAGGTGCCGCCGGTAGGCGTCGACGCACCCGTCGTCGACGAAGGTCCGGCCGGTGGAGGCCACCATCACCGGGTCGACCACCAGGCGGGGAAGATCGCCGGCCGCGGCCAGGGAGGCCACCGTCCCGATCACCGCGGTGGTGCCGAGAAGTCCGGTCTTGACCGCGGCCACCGGGAGGTCGTCGACGACGGCCCGGATCTGGGCCGCCACCATGGCGTCGTCCACCGGGGACACCTCCCGAACGGCGGCCGTGTTCTGGGCGGTGACGGCGGTGACCGCGGTGGTGGCGAACACCCCCAGGGCGGCCATGGTCTTGATGTCGGCCTGGATGCCGGCGCCGGCGCCGGAGTCGGAGCCGGCGATGGTGAGGGCCACCGGCGGGTTGCCGGGCTGTCTCACCGATCGATCATGCCCTCGAAGGAGCTCGAGGCGTCGGCATGGAAGCGCCGGGTGATCCGACCCGCGGCCCGTGCCGCCCGGCCGGCGCTGACCGCTTCGCGCATGGCCCGGGCCATGGCCGCCGGTCGCTGGGCCCGGGTGATGGCCGAGGCCACCATCACCGCGTCACACCCGAGCTCCATGGCCAGGCAGGCGTCCGAGGCCGTGCCCACGCCGGCGTCGAGGACCACCGGGACCGACGACTGTTCGACGATGAGCGCGATGTTGTGGGGATTGCGGATGCCCAGACCGCTCCCGATCGGCGACCCGAGGGGCATGACGGCGACACAGCCGGCCTGTTCGAGACGGCGGGCGGCCACCGGGTCGTCGCTGCAGTAGGGGAGGACGACGAAGCCCTCGTCGACCAGTTCCTCGGCCGCCGCCACCAGTTCGACGGTGTCGGGGAGCAGCGTCCGGTCGTCGCCGATGACCTCGAGCTTGACCCAGTCGGTCTCGAACGCCTCCCGGGCCAGCTTGGCGGTGAGGACGGCCTCCGAGGCGGTGAAGCAACCGGCCGTGTTGGGGAGGATGGCGATGCCCAGCCCGCCGAGGAGCTCGACCAGGGAATGGCGGGTGGTCGGGTCGACCCGGCGCACGGCCACCGTGGCCATGACGCTGCCGGATTCCACCAGTGCCTGGCGGAGCGATTCCGGGCTCGCCATCCCCCCGGTGCCGAGCGAGCAGCCGGGACGCCAACTCCTGACCGGCGATGGTCAGCGGGACGTCCGGATCACCGGCGTCGCCCGCCGCCGACGGGGTGGGGGAAGCATCCATCGCTTCCCACGGTATCGCCATGGCCGACGGGCCCGGCCCGCGTCTACCCCCCGGCGGCCGCCGTCACGATCTCGATCCGGTCGCCGGCCATCACCGGCGTCTTCTCCCAGCGGCTCCGGGGGACGACGTCGCCGTTGCGGGCCACGGCGATGCCCCGCGGCGACGCACACCACGCCGACACCAGCTGGGCCACGGTGGCCCCGGGAGCGACGTCCCACGGCGCCCCGTTGACCAGGGCGGCGCTCACCCGCTGATCTCCGACCGGCTCCGCTCCCCGGCGGGCCCCGCCTCCCGTCGGTCGGGCTCCGCCGCGAACCGGGCGGGTCCGAACGGGGCGAACGGCCCGGAGGCCCCGCACGGCGCCGAGGTCCGGCCGGCGATGACTCCCACCACCTCGCGGGCGGTCAACGGGGCCAGCAGGAAGCCGTTCCGGTAGTGCCCGGTGGCCACGACCAGGCCCCGGACCTCGGTCGCCCCCACCATGGGTGCGTTGTCGGGCGAGCCGGGCCGCAGTCCGGTGGTGGTGTCGACCAGTTCGTACTCCTCGAGTACGGGCACCAGCCGGCGGGCGTCGTCGAGCAGGTCCCCGACCGCCCCGGCCTGCACGGCGAGGTCGAAGCCCTTCTCCTCGACGGTGGCGCCGACCACGACCGATCCATCGACCCGGGGGACGAGGTAGCAGTTCCGGCCGTGGATGAGGCCCCGCACGGTCCGGGCCAGACCGGGGACCCCGCTCGGAGCCCGCAGCCGCAGGGTCAGGCCCTTGACCGGCCGGACCGGGGGGAGGAGCCGGTCGGGGATGCCGGCCAGCAGCCCGGAGCGGCACCCGGCGGCGACGACGACGGTGCCGGCGGCCCGGAACCCGACGTGCCGCACCACCACCCCGGCCGGCTCCGCCGCCGCCGCATCTCGACGGCGTCGACCTCCTCCTCGATGACGGTGACCCCGCCGGCCCGGCAGGCGCCCACCAGCGCGTCGAGGACGCGGCGGTTGTCGACCTGGTGGTCCTCGGCCAGGTCGGCTCCGCCTCGGATCGCCGGGAGCCAACAGCGGCTCCGATCCGCGGCACTCGGTCGCCGTGAGCCGTCGGGCGGTGAGGCCGAGGGACTGGTGGTAGGCCAGCAGGTCGTCGGTGGCGGCCCGGTCCGAACCGTCGAGGGCGATCATCAGCGTGCCGCAGGCCAGGTAGTGGACCGGCAGCCCGGACGCCTCCTCGAGGGCCCGGGCGAATGCCGGCCACGACCGCGCCGCGGCCACGTTGAGGGCGGTGAGGGCCTCCTCCCCGAAGTGCGCCTCGCCCACCGGGGCCAGCATGCCGGCCGCCGCCCAGCCGGCCCCGCGCCCGGGCCGGGGGTCGATCAGGGTGACGGCCATGCCCGCGGTCGCCGCCTCCCAGGCCACGGCCAGTCCGATCACGCCGCCCCCGACCACGATGACGTCAGGTGCGTCCTGGTCGGGCATGGGCCCATGCTACGGGCGGTCCCGAACTCGCCGACCGGAGCCGCAGGCCTGGTGGCGGCCGCCGCCGACCGGCGGCCCGAGCGCTCCCGAGGTCCCGATACCGCCTGGAGGGCGTGTACAATCTTCGGACCACACATGGGCCAACGTCGTCCCGGGTGGGTAGATCCACTTCCCTCGTTGGAGCGACCCGATGACGACTCCTCGCCGAACCCAGGCCGACGCCCTTCGCACCGCCACCGCGGTCGGCCCACCGCGCCTGCGCCACCGACCCGACGGCCCACCGAGGGCGCCGGTCGGCGGACTCTACGACCCGCGGTTCGAACATGATGCCTGCGGGGTCGCCCTGGTGGCCGACCTCCACGGCCGGCGCTCGCACACCCTGGTCCGCCAGGCGGTCTCGGCCCTCGAGCACCTGGCCCACCGGGGGGCCACCGGAAGCGAGGAGGACAGTGGGGACGGGGCCGGGATCCTCATCCAGGTCCCCCACGACTTCTACGTCGACGCCGTCGGCTTCGAGCTGCCCTCCCGTGGCCACTACGCCACCGGTATCGCCTTCTTGTCCCGGGACCCCGACGAGGCCGCCGACGCCCGCCGGTCGGTCGGCAAGCTGGCCGGCGAGGAGGGGTTCGAGGTCCTCGGTTGGCGTACCGTCCCCGTGCGCACCGACTCACTGGGTTCGATCTCCGAGGCGGCCATGCCGTCGATGCACCAGCTCTTCGTGGCCCCCTCGGCGGGCACGCTCGCTCAGCGGCTCCGACCCGGCGCTGGCCATCGACCGCCTGGCCTTCGTGCTCCGCAAGCGGACCGAGCACGAGATCGACAACTGCTACTTCGTCTCCCTGTCGGCCCGGACCATCACCTACAAGGGGATGCTCACCTCCCACCAGCTGACCGACTTCTTCCCCGACCTGTCCGACGAACGGGTGACGAGCGGCCTGGCCCTGGTCCACTCCCGCTTCTCCACCAACACCTTCCCGTCCTGGCCGCTGGCCCATCCCTACCGGTACCTGGCCCACAACGGGGAGATCAACACGCTGGCCGGCAACCGCAACTGGATGCGGGCCCGCGAGGCCCTGTGCCGGTCCGACCTGATTCCCGGGCTCGAGCGGGCCTTCCCCATCGTGACCCCGGGGGCCAGCGACTCGGCCTCCTTCGACGAGGTGCTCGAGCTCCTCCACCTGGGCGGCCGTCCCCTCCACCACGCCGTGCTGATGATGATCCCCGAGGCGTGGGAGAACCACCGCACCATGGACCCGGCCCGCCGGGCCTTCTACCGCTACCACGCCGCCCTGATGGAGCCGTGGGACGGCCCCGCCGCGGTGGCCTTCACCGACGGCACGGTGATCGGCGCCGTCCTCGACCGCAACGGCCTCCGGCCGGCCCGGTACTGGGTCACCGACGACGGACTGGTGGTGCTGGCCAGCGAGGTCGGCGTCCTCGAGGTGCCGGCGGCCAAGGTGGTGCGCAAGGGGCGCCTGCAGCCGGGGCGGATGTTCCTGGTGGACACCGCGCTCGGCCGGATGGTCGACGACGACGAGATCAAGGATGCCCTGGCCGCCGAGCTGCCCTACGCCGAATGGCTGGACGACGGCCAGATCGAGCTCGAGGACCTGCCCCCGCGCACCATGCTCACCCCCCAGCACGCCTCGGTCATCGGGCGTCAGCGCCTCTTCGGCTACACCAACGAGGAGCTGCGGCTCATCCTCCAGCCCATGGCCAGAACCGGGAGCGAGCCCAACGGCTCGATGGGGACCGACACGGCCATCGCCGTGCTCTCCGACCGGCCCCGGCTCCTCTACGACTACTTCACCCAACTGTTCGCCCAGGTCACCAACCCCCCGCTGGACGCCATCCGCGAGGAGCTGGTCACCTCGCTGATGTCCACGCTCGGCCCCGAGGCCAACCTGCTCGAACCCACCGCCGACTCGTGCCGCCAGATCGTCCTGCCCATGCCCGTCATCGACAACGACGACCTGGCCAAGCTGCTCTACGTCAACGAGGACGGCAGCACGCCCGGCTTCAGCGCCTTCGCCATCGACGGGCTGTTCGAGGTCTCGGGCGGCGGAGAGGCCCTGCGGGCCGCCATCGAGAACGTGCGGGCCCAGGTCAGCGAGGCCATCGCCGGCGGAGCCGACGTGATCGTGCTCTCGGACCGCAACTCGACGGCCACGTTGGCCCCGATCCCGTCGCTCCTGTTGGTGGCCGCCGTCCATCACCACCTGGTCCGGAACAAGACCCGGACCCAGGTCGGCCTGGTCATCGAGTCGGGCGACGCCCGTGAGGTCCACCACATGGCCCTCCTGAAGGGGTTCGGTGCCGCGGCCATCAACCCCTACCTGGCCTTCGAGTCCATCGACGACATGATCCGCTCGGGGGACCTGACCGGGGTGACCTCGCGCCAGGCCCAGCGGAACTACATCAAGGCGGCGTCCAAGGGCATCATCAAGGTCATGTCCAAGATGGGCATCTCGACGGTGGCCTCCTACACCGGGGCCCAGGTGTTCGAGGCGGTGGGCCTGGCCGCCGAGGTCGTCGACGAGTACTTCACCGGCACGGTGTCACGGATCGGCGGGGTCGGCCTCGACGTCCTGGCCGAGGAGGTGGTCAGCCGGCACCGACTCTCCCATCTGGACCGGCCCACCGAGCTGGCCCACCGCGAGCGGGAGGTCGGCGGCGAGTACCAGTGGCGCCGGGAAGGGGAGATCCACCTCTTCAACCCGAAGACCGTGTTCAAGCTGCAGCACGCCACCCGGTCCAAGCGCTACGAGGTGTTCAAGGAGTACACCAGGGCGGTCGACGAGCAGTCGACCCACCTGGCCACCCTCCGGGGGATGATGCACCTGCGCACCGGCGTGCTGCCGGCCGTGCCCATCGACGAGGTGGAGCCGAGCGCCGGCATCCTGGCCCGGTTCTCCACCGGGGCCATGTCCTACGGGTCGATCTCCGCCGAGGCCCACGAGACCCTGGCCATCGCCATGAACCGTCTCGGGGGACGGTCGAACACCGGGGAGGGGGGCGAGGACTCGGACCGGTTCACCCCCGATGCCAACGGCGACCTCCGCCGGAGCGCCATCAAGCAGGTGGCCTCGGGCCGGTTCGGCGTGACCTCGGAGTACCTGGTCAACTCGGACGACATCCAGATCAAGATCGCCCAGGGGGCCAAGCCCGGCGAGGGGGGCCAGCTGGCCGGGACCAAGGTCTACCCGTGGATCGCCAAGACCCGGTTCTCCACCCCGGGGGTGGGCCTCATCTCGCCCCCGCCCCACCACGACATCTACTCCATCGAGGACATCGCCCAGCTCATCCACGACCTCAAGTCGGCCAATCCCGGGGCGCGGGTCCACGTGAAGTTGGTGGCCGAGGTCGGGGTGGGAACGGTGGCCGCCGGCGTGGCCAAGGCCCATTCCGACGTGGTGCTCATCTCCGGCCACGACGGTGGCACCGGGGCGGCCCCGCTCACCTCCCTGAAGCATGCCGGGATCCCCTGGGAGCTCGGCCTGGCCGAGACCCAGCAGACCCTGCTGGCCAACGATCTCCGCGACCGCATCGTCGTGCAGGTGGACGGGCAGATGAAGACGGGCCGGGACGTGGTCATCGGTGCCCTCCTCGGGGCCGAGGAGTTCGGGTTCGCCACCGCGCCGCTGGTGGTCTCGGGCTGCGTGATGATGCGGGTCTGCCACCTCGACACCTGCCCGGTGGGGATCGCCACCCAGAACCCAACCCTCCGGGCCCGGTACTCGGGGACGCCCGAATTCGTCGAGACCTTCTTCGAGTACATCGCCGAGGAGGTCCGCGAGTACCTGGCCGCCCTCGGTCTCCGTTCGCTGGAGGAGGCCATCGGCCGGGTCGACCTGATCGACGCCGCCCGGGCCATCGACCACTGGAAGGCCGCCGGGCTCGACCTGTCGCCCATCCTGGTCCAGCCCGAGCTGCCCGACGGGGCCGTGCGGTACTGCATCAACGAGCAGGACCACGGTCTCGACCGCGCCCTCGACCACGCCTTCCTCGATACCTGCCGACCAGCCATCGACTCGGCCACGCCGGTGACGGCGGAACTGGCCATCACCAATGTGAACCGCACGGTGGGGACGCTGCTCGGCTACGAGATCACCCGCCGGCACGGTGGGGCGGGGCTGCCCGAGGGGACCATCGACCTCACCTTCCGGGGTTCCGCCGGGCAGAGCTTCGGCGCCTTCGTGCCCAAGGGAGTGACCATGCGGCTCCTGGGCGACGCCAACGACTACCTGGGCAAGGGGCTGTCCGGTGGTCGGATCATCGTCCGCCCGCCCGAGGATGCGCCCTTCGCGGCCGAGGACAACATCGTGGCCGGCAACGTGATCCTCTACGGGGCCACCGCCGGCGAGGTGTTCCTCCGCGGCCAGGTCGGCGAGCGGTTCTGTGTCCGCAACTCCGGGGCCATCGCCGTGGTCGAGGGCGTGGGCGACCACGCCTGCGAGTACATGACCGGTGGCCGGGTCGTGGTGCTCGGACCGACCGGGCGCAACCTCGGAGCGGGCATGTCGGGCGGCATGGCCTACGTCTACGACCCGCACGGATCGCTGGTCGGCATGTACAACCACGACACCGTCGACCTCGATCCGCTGTCACCGGAGGACCGGATGTGGTTGAAGGACCGGATCACCATGCACCGGGAGGAAACCGGCTCGGTGGTCGCCGACCGCATCCTGGCCGACTGGGTCAGCTCCTCCGAGCAGTTCGTCACCGTGATGCCCAAGGACTACCGGCGGGTCCTCGAGGCCACCGAGCTGGCCATCGCCGAGGGCCGTTCGGTGGACGAGGCGGTGATGGAGGCGGCCCATGGGTGACGTGAAGGGATTTCTGAAGCACGGGCGGCAGCTGCCGCCCCGTCGGCCGGTGCCGGTGCGCCTCCGCGACTGGAAGGAGGTCTACGAGCCGTTCCCGGTCGAGTCGGCCCGCGACCAGGGGGCGCGGTGCATGGACTGCGGCATCCCCTTCTGCCATGAGGGCTGCCCGCTGGGCAACCTCATCCCCGAGTGGAACGACCTGGTCTACCGGGACGAGTGGTCCGAGGCCGCCGAACGGCTGCACGCCACCAACAACTTCCCCGAGTTCACCGGCCGCCTGTGCCCGGCCCCGTGCGAGGGGGCCTGCGTGCTGGGCATCAACGACGACCCGGTGACCATCGAGCGCATCGAGTACGAGATCGTGGAACGGGCCTGGGCCGACGAGCGGGTGGTCCCGGTGGTCAACCCCACCTCCACCGGCAAGCGGGTGGCGGTGGTCGGATCCGGCCCCTCCGGTTTGGCCGCGGCCCAGCAGCTGGCCCGGGCCGGCCACCGGGTGGTGGTGTTCGAACGGGCCGAGAAGCCCGGTGGGCTCCTGCGGTACGGGATCCCCGAGTTCAAGATGGAGAAGGCGGTGGTCGACCGTCGCCTCGACCAGATGCGGGCCGAGGGTGTCGAGTTCCGCTGCGGGATCTCGGTGGGGGAGAGCGCGCCCGAGGTTGCCGGGGCGTCGTCGGCGGACGCCACCGTGGTCAGCGCCCGGTCGCTGGTCGACGAGTTCGACAGCGTGCTGCTGGCCGGCGGGGCCACGCTGCCCCGCGACCTGCCCATCCCCGGGCGCGAGCTCTCGGGGATCCACCTGGCCATGGACTACCTGAAGCCCTCCAACCTGGTGCAGGAAGGGCTGCTGGACGAGTCGCCGATCACCGCCGAGGGCAAGCACGTGGTCATCATCGGCGGCGGGGACACCGGCGCCGACTGTCTGGGCACCGTCCACCGCCAGATGGCGCTCAGTGTCCACCAGCTCGAGATCATGCCCGAGCCGCCGGCCGGCCGGACCCGCGACAACCCGTGGCCGACCTGGCCCCTCATCCTGCGGACGTCGTCCGCGCTCGAAGAGGGTGGCGAGCGGGTCTTCTCGGTGACCACCGCCGAGTTCCTGGACGACGGCGCCGGTCGTGTCCGCGGGCTCCGGGGGGAGCAGGTCGAGGTGGTGTTCGGCGACGACGGCCGCCCCGACTTCGTCCCCGTCGAGGGCTCCGAGTTCGAGCTTCCGTGCGAGCTGGTGCTGTTGGCCATGGGGTTCCTCGGGACGGAGCGGAACGGGGCGGTGGCCGAGCTCGGGCTCGAGGTCGACGCCCGGGGCAGTGTGGTCGCCGACCAGTCGTGGTCGACCAACGTCGACGGGGTGTTCGTGTGCGGGGACATGACCCGCGGCCAGAGCCTGATCGTGTGGGCCATCGCCGAGGGCCGTTCCGCCGCCGCCTCGGTCGACCGGTACCTGATGGGCCGGACCGACCTGCCGGCCCCGATCGTGCCCGGGCAACTCGCCCTCCGCTAGGCCTTGGAGGTCGGCGGGGTGGGTTGGTCCCAGGCCGGATGCACGAGCTCGGGCCGGACGATCGGGGCCGAATGAGCTGGCGGCCCCGGAGCGCGGTCGGCGGAAACCATGCTCGACGGGGCCACCGCATCACATATTACCGGGAGGTAACTCGGGACCATCCGCCCTGAAACATCGCAGGTCAGGGTAGGTCCGCCGACACGGTCGGAGGTCGCTGGGGATCTCGACGGAGGGGAATTTCTGCGTCGATCGCCCGATTCGGTTCAAACTGGCCACTAGATGGCCAGGTTAGGGGAGCAGGATGGCCCCATGACCAACCCACGAACCATCCAAGACCAAGAGCGAACCGACCTGCTGGCCACTCTCGAGAAGCACGGGGGTTCCTCCGCCAGACCGTCCAGGGGCTCACCGACGAGCAGGCGGCGGAGCGGACGACGGTGAGCGAGCTCTGTCTCGGGGGCCTCATCAAGCACGTCGCCCGGGCCGAGGAGGGCTGGGCCGACTTCATCGTGAAGGGGCCCACCGCCATCGGGTCGGCAGACCAGGCGGCCTACGAGGCCCACCTGGCCAGCTTCCGCATGGCCGACGGCGAGACGCTGGCCGGCCTGCTGGCGGCCTACGACGACGTGGCCCGTCGCACCGAGGACGTCGTGCTCTCGCTGGACTCGCTGGATGCCGCCCACCCGCTGCCGGAGGCGCCCTGGTTCGAGGCCGGCGCCGAGTGGACGGCCCGCCGGGCGCTCCTCCACATCATCGCCGAGACGTCCCAGCACGCCGGCCATGCCGACATCCTCCGCGAGGCCATCGACGGCGCCAAGACGATGGGCTGACGGTCGGTGCGGGGGCTGCCATCCACCGGTGCTCAGCCCGGCCGGGTGGCCCCCACCAGGTCGGCCTGGGCGGCGTCGTCGAAGCGGACGACGGTGCCGGTGTGGGGGGCGTCGATCATCTCGCCCTCGCCCACGTAGATCCCGACATGGTCGACACCGTGGAGGCGCTGCCGCCGAAGAAGACCAGGTCCCCGGGTTCGGCCGGTGATCCGGGGGGAACCACCGGCCCGGCGTCGAACTGGTCCTGGGCCACCCGGGGGAGCACGACACCGGCGTGGGCGAACGCAGCCTGGACCAACCCCGAGCAGTCGAAGCCACCCACGCCGGTGCCGCCCCATAGATAGGGAGTCCCCAGTTGCCGGGCGGCGAACGAGAGGGCGGCCACCACGGTCCCCGGCGTGGTCGGGTCCTGCTGGAACGAGAGGGACAGCGTGAGCACGGTGTCCACGTAGGCCGCCGAGTGGTTGTAGTCGTCGACCGCGGCCCGGAGGGTGGCGGCCGACCCGGCGCCGTCGGCGCACAGCATGGCGGTGGCCGAGTAGACGGCGTCGACCGGGTCGTAGGGCGACGGGGGTCGGGCACCCCCGGGTCCGACCGTGGCGTAGGCGGCGAAGGTCGCCGGCTCGAACTGCATCGGGCCCTCGGCCCCGGCGGGGTTGGCGCCCGACCACACCCCCGGCGCGGTCGACTGGCCGCTCCCCGTCTCGACGGTGCCGATGGCGGCCACCACCGACCAGGACAGCCCCGGGCAGGTGGCCGCGGCCTTCCGGTAGAGCGTCAACCAGTCGGGCGGGACGGCGGCCTGCCCGCCGCCGCTCCTGCCCGCGGCCACTCCTCGGTCACCGCCCGCCCCAGCACCCGGCGGAGCCCGAGGCACCGCCGACCGCGGCCACGGTCACCAACCCCACCGTCATCGCCAACAGTGCCACGACGGCCGCACCGACCAGCTTGCCCATCTCTGTACCTCCACGCCTTCACCGGGTGGGTCGAGGTGAGCAGCCGTGCTCAGAGGGAGCGCCCTGGACGGTCGACGTGCCGGGCGACGTGCCGGGCGGGCCGGGCTCGACCCGCCTTGCGCCGGCGTTCGACCGATCAGATGGGCAACTGAGGCCGAACCCAGTTGAGCAGGGGAGGGCGGCGGAAACAAGGCCCAAGGGCCCGGCAATCGGGGCCAACCGGTGTCGGTATGCTCGTCTATCCGGCAATCCGGTGTGGGACAGGGGAGGGAACGATGCTGAGCACCATGCAGGATGCTCCGCTGTTGGTGAGTGGGATCATCCGCCACGGCCAGAACGTCTACGGCGACAGCCAGGTGATCACCATCACCGGGCCGGCCGGGGAGGCCATCGAATCGTCGTTCACCCAGGTGGCCGAACGGGCCGAGCGACTGGCCCGGGCGTTGGCCCGGCTCGGGGTGGGCGACGGCGACCGGGTGGGCACCTTCCTGTGGAACAACCAGACCCATCTGGAGGCCTATCTGGGCATTCCCGGGATGGGGGCGGTGCTCCACACCCTGAACCTGCGGCTGTTCCCCGAGCAGCTCTCGTACGTGATCAACCACGCCGAGGACAAGGTGATCATCGTCGACGCCATGCTCATCCCGCTGCTGGCCCGGGTGCGGGACGAGCTCACCACCGTCAAGCACATCATCGTGGCCGGGGACGGCGACGCCAGCGCGCTCGGGCCGACGTTCTCCTACGAGGAGCTGCTCGAGGCCGAGGAACCGGGCTACGACTGGCCCACCTTCGACGAGCGGCAGGCCGCGGCCATGTGTTACACGTCGGGAACCACCGGCAACCCGAAGGGCGTGGTCTACAGCCACCGGTCGACCTTCCTGCACTCGATGGCCATCACCTCGGGTTCGTCGCTCGGGATCAACGAGCTCGACCGGGTGCTGTCCATCGTCCCGATGTTCCATGCCAACGCCTGGGGGACCCCCTACGGCGGGTTCCTGACCGGTGCCGACCTGGTCATGCCCCAGCAGTTCCTCCAGGCCGAGCCGCTCACCGCCATCATCGCCCGGCACCGACCCACGCTCTCGGCCGGGGTGCCCACCATCTGGAGCGACCTGCTCCGCTACGCGCAGACCCACACGGTGGACCTGTCCTCGCTGCGGATGATCACCGCCGGGGGAGCGGCCGTGCCCCGGCAGCTCATCGAGCGATTCCGGGACGAGCTCGGGATCGAGATGGTCCAGGGCTGGGGGATGACCGAGACCAGCCCGCTGTGCTCACTGGCCCTCCCGCCGCGGGGCACGCCACCCGAGGAGGAGATGGAATGGCGGTCGAAGACCGGCCGGGTGGTCCCCGGGGTGGAGGTGCGTGTGGCCGCCGAGGACGGATCGATCCTGCCCAACGACGGTGTTTCGGTCGGGGAGTTCGAGGTCCGTGGCCCCTGGATCTGCGGCTCCTACTACCGCGATCCGGCTCCCGAGCGGTTCCACGACGGCTGGTTGCGCACCGGGGACATCGGTTCGCTCGACCGGCGCGGCTTCATGCAGATCAGCGACCGGACCAAGGACGTGATCAAGTCGGGCGGCGAGTGGATCTCGTCGGTCGAGCTGGAGAACGAGGTGATGGCCCATCCCGGGGTGGTCGAAGCCGCGGTCATCGCCGTCCCCGACGAACGGTGGAGCGAGCGCCCCATGGTGGCGGTCGTGGTGGAGGAGGACGGATCCCTCACCGCCGACGAGCTGGTCGAGTTCCTGAGCGACCGGGTCAGCCGCTGGTGGCTCCCCGAGCGGTGGGTGTTCATCGCCGAGGTGCCCAAGACCAGCGTGGGCAAGTTCGACAAGAAGGTGCTCCGGTCCCAGCACGCCGCCGGCGAACTCGACGTGGTCGAGGTCGAGATCAAGACCGCCCGCTGATCGGTGGGCACCGATCCGGCCGACATCGCCGAGCGGCTGTCGGGAATCGCCGAGGAGCTCGCCGACCTGGCCCTCGACCGGTTGCGTGAGGCGTCCGACTCGGTGCGGGCCGGCAACGATCCCGATCCGGCGGTGACCGCCGAGGAGAAGCGGATCACCCGGGCCCGGCGTTCGGTCGAGAAGGCCGTGCAGCTGCTGGCCGGTCCGTCGTCGGCCGCCGCCTTCGACGAGGGGCCGTAGGCGGCGTCGGCGGAGGTTTCGGACTCCTTCTGTAGGTCCTGACCAGGGTGTTCTGCCGTGCATCGGCTCCCGCTGGGACCCCGTTCCGCCCCGACCTGTGGCCCATGGCCGCGGCTGTTTCGCGGCCCGTTCCCGCGCTCCGTCTCGCCACCATCGAGGGGTGTCACACCCTGGTGCTGGACTTCTTCCGTGGTACTTGATGATCTCACCGAGGTGCTCGAACGACTGCGAGCGACGGACCCGACGGCCTTGGCCGACACCGAGTCGATCGTTTCGATCCACCGTCACCTGGCCACCGTCGAGGCCATCGTCAGCGAAGCCACCGCCGCCTTCGATGCCGCCGGCAACTGGGCGCCCGACGGGGCGCAGACCGCCGTGGCCTGGATCACCGCCCGATGCCGGGTCCCGCGACGCGAAGCCCGGCGCCGGGTGCGCCAGGGTCGGGAGCTCCGGTTCCTGCCCGAGACCACCCGGGCCTGGGTGGAAGGGGACATCACCGGAGCCCACGTGGATGTGATGATCTCCCTCCGTTGCCCGGAGACCGAGGAGGCCTTGGCCCGGGATGAGGCGCTGCTGGTCGACCAGGCCCGGAGACTGACCTTTGCCGAGTTCGTCCGGGCCGCCGCCTACTGGAAGCAGCTGGCCGACCCCGACGGTGCCGACCAGGACGCCGAGCGTCGCCGGAGCCGACGCGACGTGTACCTGGTCCAGAGCTTCGGCGGGACCTGGCTCGGGGCCATGAACCTCGATCCGATGCACGGCGCCATCGTGTCCGAAGAGCTCGAACGGCTGGAACACGAGCTGTTCGAGGCCGACCGGGCCGAGGCCAAAGGGATCCTCGGTCGTGATCCGGGACCGGGCGACCACCTGGCCCGAACCCCCGGACAGCGCCGGGCCGACGCCCTCGTCGAGATGGCCGTCCGCTCGAAGAGCTGTCCCCGCAACGCCAGAAGGCCCGCACCCCTTTTCACCGTCCTCGTCGGGTGGGAAACACTCCACGGGAGGATCTGCCAACTGGAGAACGGCACGGTGGTTCCCCCGGGTTCACTGCTGCCGTGGTTGGACCATGCCGATCTGGAGCGGGCCGTGTTCGCACCCGGTCGCCGGGTCGAGATCAGCCCCACCAGCCGGCTCTTCACCGGGGGCACCCGCCGGGCCATCGAGGTGCGGGACCAACAGTGCACCCACCCCTTCTGCGAGGTCACCGCTCCGTTCTGCCAGGCCGACCACATCCAGCCCTGGGCCCTCGGTGGCCCCACCACCCAGGAGAACGGGCGGCTGCTCTGCCCGCACCACAACGGCGGGCGCAATCAGCGACCGCCACCCGCGGCGGCAGCCTGATTCGTCCGGTTCCGCTCAGGCCTCCACGCCGGGGAGCCGGTTGAGTATGTCGATCAACTGGCGGAGCCGGCCGTAATGGATCTTGTCGAACCGGAACACCAGGCGCGGGAAGTCCAGATTGTCGGCGTCGGCGCGCTCGGGGGGCAGGGGCTTCGACATCCGCATGGCGCCACTGGCCACGATGTCGGCGAACCGGCGGTTGAGGTCGGCCAGCGCGGCCCGGTCGGGAGCCACCCTCAAACGGACGACCAACAAGTCGCCGACCCACCGGCAGGATTGATAGTTGCGGTAGAAGGCGAGGATCTCCGAGGTGGCCTCGCCGACATCGTCGGTGATCATGAACAACGAGCGGTCGTCGTCCGACACCAGGCCCCGGGGCTCGACCTCTGACCGCAGGAACTCGTCCCAGCCCCGCCAGTAGGTGCCGCCGGGGACATCGAGCATGACGACCGGCGCCGGCTCGGCCTTCCCGGTCTGCAGGAGGGTCAACAACTCGAAGCCCTCGTCGAGGGTGCCGAACCCACCGGGCAGGACGACATAGGCGTCCGACTCCTTGATGAGCATGAGCTTGCGGGTGAAGAAGAACCGCATCTCGACCAGCTTGGGGTCCTGGGCGATGAAGGCGTTGGCCCCCTGCTCGAACGGGAGCCTGATGTTGACCCCGATCGACTTGTCCCGCCCGGCCCCCTCCATGCCCGCGGCCATGATCCCCGGCCCCGCCCCGGTGACCACCATCCAGTCGGAGCCGGCCATCGAGGCGGCCAGGTCACGGGTGCTGCGGTAGGCGGGATGGTCGGGCTGGGTGCGGGCCGAGCCGAAGATGGTCACCTTCTTCTGCCGGCGGAAGGGCCGGAAGACCCGGAAGGCCTCGGCCATCTCGGCCAGGGCGCTGTCGGCCACCTTGAGATCGATCACCTCGGTGCGATCGGCGGCCAGGGCGGCCACCGTCTCGAGCATCGAACGGTACAGGCGCTTCTGGGTGGCCGACGTGTCACTCGGAGCCAGCTCCTCGAGCAGCCGGGAGGCGGCGGCGTCGATGGCGTGACCGGAGCCGCCGGACCCCGGGGTCGAGTCTGCGACGGGCGGCGTCATCTCGACCGCTCGACGGACTCAGAAGGCGGCGGCAAGGGGCTCGGCGTGGCCGCTCGGGCCCGTCACCCGTCCGTAGAGCGTCGTCCGCTGGGCCAGGCTGCGCCCGAGCGGGGCGACGATGGCCGCGAACTGGTCGCGGTCCATCATCTGGCCGTGACTGGCCCCCGCGGCCCGGGAGATGTTCTCGTCCATGAGCGTGCCGCCGAGGTCGTTGACACCGGCCCGGAGGATCTGTCGGACGCCGTCCGCCCCCATCTTGACCCAGCTGATCTGGATGTTGTCGATCGCCCCCCGGTAGGCGATGCGACCCACCGCGTGCATCAGGAGCGTCTCGCGGAAGGTGGGTCCCCGGCGGGCCCGCCGATTGAGATAGATGGGCGTGGCCATGTGCACGAAGGGCAGGGGCACGAACTCGGTGAAGCCGCCGGTCTCCCGCTGCAGGTCCCGGGTCCGGACCAGGTGGCGGGCCCACGACTGCGGCTGCTCGACGGCGCCGAACATGATGGTCACGTTGGATCGCAGACCCACCTGGTGGGCGGTGCGGTGGGCGAAGAGCCACTCCTCGGTGTTGATCTTGTCCGGGCAGAGGACGGCGCGGACCGGATCGTCGAGGATCTCGGCCGCGGTACCGGGCAGTGTCTTGAGCCCGGCGTCGCGCAGGAGGACGAGGTAGTCGGCCAACGGCATCTCCGACCGGCGGGCGCCCTCGGTCACCTCCAGCGCGGTGAACCCGTGGATGTGGATCGTCGCCGACGCCTCCCGGACCGCCTTGATCACCTCGAGGTAGTAGTCACCGTCGAACTTGGGATGGATGCCTCCCTGGAGGCACACCTCGGTGGCGCCCCGTTCCTCGGCCTCCCGCACCCGGTCGGAGATCTCGCTGAGCTCGAGCAGGTACGGGGTGCCCCGCAGGTTGAGCGAGAGCGGTCCCTTGGAGAAGGCGCAGAACTTGCACTTGAACGTGCAGACGTTGGTGTAGTTGATGTTCCGGTTGGCCACGTAGGTCACTTCGTCACCGACCGCCTGGCGCCGGAGCTGGTCGGCCACCTCGGCCACCGACCGCACCTCGGGGCCCCGGGCTGCGAACAGCGTGACGATCTCCTGCTCGCCGACGGTCTGGCCGAGCGCCACCCCGGCCAGCACCTCACCCACTGCGCTGCGTGCGCTGGCCATGGTGACCACCGGCGGGTCGAGCAACAGGGGTGGCGGCACCTCTCCGCCCGAGCACCAGGGATGGTCACGTCCCAGTCCCTCGGCATCGGAGGCGTCGAGCACCGGGAAGCGCATCGGCTCGGCCAGCCAACGGTCGGGATCCAGCGCGAACTCGGGGTAGAGGGTCAACCGGGGAGCCAGGGTGAACCCGGCCGCCTCGGTGGCGCCCCGGAGAACGTCGAGCGCCGGCCAGGCCCGCTCGGGGTTGACGTGGTCGGCGGTGACCGGCGAGACGCCTCCCCAGTCGTCGATCCCCGAGGCGATCAGGGGGGCCAGGTCGTCGGAGAGATTGGGAGGCGCCTGCAGATGGACATCCGGCGGGAGCACGAGACGGGCGACGGCGATGGTCCACAGGAATTCGTCGGTCGGGCACGGCGGGGCCGTGTGCATCGAGGTGCCCGGCTTGGGCAGGAAGTTCTGGATGATCACCTCCTGCACGTGGCCATGGCGCCGATGGCTGGAGGCGATGGCCTCGAGGGCATCGAGCCGGTCGGCCCGGCTCTCGCCGATCCCCACCAGGAGCCCGGTGGTGAACGGGATCCCGCCGACGCCGGCCGCCTCCAGGGTGGCCAGCCTCCGGTCCGGGGTCTTGTCGGGAGCCGAGCGGTGGGCGGCCAGATCCGGGTTGAGGGACTCGATCATCATCCCCTGACTGGCCGTGACCGAACGGAGGCGAGCGAGGGCCTCGGCGTCGAGGGCGCCGGCGTTGGCGTGGGGCAGCAGGCCGGTCTCCTCGACCACGGCCCGGCACGCCGCCTCGAGGTAGTCGACGGTGGAGGTGTACCCGTGGTCCTCCAACCATTGACGGGCCACCGGGTAGCGGTCCTCGGGTCCCTCGCCCAGGGTGAAGAGGGCCTCGTGGCATCCTGCGGCCCGGCCGGCGTGTGCGATCTCGAGTACCTGGTCGATCGAGAGGTAGGGCGAATCCAACCGGGCCGGGGCTTTGGCGAAGGTGCAGTAGCCGCATCGGTCCCGGCACAGCATGGTCAGGGGGATGAACACCTTGGGGGAGAAGGTGATCCGGTTGCCGTGGGCCTCGTCGCGCACCCGGCCGGCCCGCGCCTGCACGTCGGCCACCGTCAGAGCGATGAGTTCAGAGCGCGGGACTTGCTCAGGGCTGGCGCGGTGACCGGTGCCGCCGCCTCCCGGCGTCGGGGCGGCAGCGCTCACGAGGGGGGAGCCGGGTCGGCGGGCATCGGCGACACCTTACCGGAGCAGGCCGACGCCCTAACCGGGCAGGCGGGCTCCGGCCGCCGCCTCTGCATCGACCAGCCAGAGCACCTCGCCGGCGGTGACCCGGGCCGCCGGGAGATCGTCTCCCGCGGCCACGCCGGCGAACGCGTCGCGCTTCGACGACCCCGAGACGGTGAACACCACGGTCCGGGCCCGGGCGATGCCGGCCAGGGTGAGGGTGACCCGGTCGTGGGGGTTGTTGGCGCGCGGATCCCGGTTGGCCGCCACCAGCACGGCCGGGTCGTGGATGGCCAGAGCCTCCGAGCCGGGGAAGAGCGAGGCGCAATGTCCGTCGGGCCCGAGCCCGAGGTGGACGAGGTCGAACCCGTCCAGCGGCCAGATCTCCGACTGATAGGCGGCCGCCGCGGCGTCGGGCGCCCCGGAGCGGTACATCGGGTGGTCGGACCCCACCGGGCCCACGGCATCGAGCAGCGCCGACGCGATCATCCGGTGGTTCGAGTCGGCGTCGTCCGGCGGGACGCACCGTTCATCCCCCAGGTAGACGTCGACCGTCGTCCAGTCGACCCGGACCCGGGGGCTGTCGGCACCACCGTCGGGTCCGGGGCCAGTGAGCTCGGCCAGGCGCTCATAGGCCTGGCGGGCGGTCTGCCCGCCGGAGAGGAAGAGCGAGAACCGGCTGTCCCGCGGTGCGGCCAGCCGGGCGGCCACCAGGTTGGCGAAGGCATCCGGGACCGAGGCCACGATGTCGACGGTGCCGTTCACCGCGGTCTCACTGGGGCAGCTCGGTGAGCCGACCGCCGCTCAGCTCGAGGTCGATCTCGGGGTTCCGCCATTCGTCCCCCGACCGCTCGACCAGCAGGTCGGCCATGTGCGGTCCCCACGTTCCGGCCGGATAGAAGTGCATGGCCCCGCCGGGTTCCGACCACGCCTGCAGGTAGGGATCGACGATCCGCCAAGCCTGCTGCACCTCGTCGGAGCGGATGAAGAGGGTGGCGTCGCCGACCATGGCATCGTGGATCAGCCGTTCGTAGCCGTCGGCCGCCTCGGCACCGGCGAAGGCCTCGGCGTACGAGAAGTCCATGGCCACCGATCGGATGTGGAATTTCTCCCCGGGGACCTTGGCCCCGAATTCGAGGCTGATCCCCTCGTCGGGCTGGATCCGGAGGATCAGGGTGTTCGGGCGGAGGTCGCGGCTGGTCCGGTGGTCGAAGAGGAGGAACGGCACCTGCCTGAAGGTGAGGGCGACCTCGGTGACCCGGGCCGGGAGCCGTTTTCCGGTGCGTACGAAGATGGGTACACCGGCCCATCGCCAGTTCTCCACCCGCAGCCGGAGGGCGAGGTAGGTCTCGGTCTCGCTCTCGGGCGAGACGTCGGGTTCCTGTCGGTAGCCGATGACCTTCTCGCCGTCGATGAAGCCCTCGGTGTACTGGCCCCGGACCGACTTGTCCACGGCCTCGTCCGGCGTGGGGATGTCGATGGCGTGGAGCAGCTTGACCTTCTCGTCGCGGATCCGGTCGGCGTCGGTGCTGGTGGGGGATTCCATCATGGTCAGGGCCAGGACCTGCATCACGTGGTTCTGCACGATGTCCCGCAGGGCCCCGGCCGTCTCGTAGAACCCGCCGCGGTGTTCGACGCCCAGGCTCTCGGCCACGGTGACTTGGACCTGCTCGACGTACCGCCGGTTCCAGATGGGTTCGAAGATGGCGTTGGCGAACCGCAGGGCGAGCACGTTCTGCACGGTCTCCTTGCCCATGTAGTGGTCGATCCGATAGATCTGGGGCTCGTCGAAGGCGGCGTGCATCTGTTTGTCGAGGGCGATGGCGCTGTCCAGGTCGCGGCCGTAGGGCTTCTCCACCACCACCCGGACGAACGACCCTCCCGGGCCCGGCCGGGTGCAGGCGTGGTCGGCCAGGGACTGGGCCACCAGACCGAACACGCTCGGGATGGTGGCCAGGTAGTAGACCCGGTTGCCCTGGGTGCCGTCGATCCGGTCGGCCTCGTCGAGCTGAGTCCTTCAGCCGGCTGAAGGTGTCGGCATCGTCGTACTCCCCGGCGATGTACTTGAACCGCTCGGTGAGCGATCGCCACTTGGGCCCGCAGCCGGGTGTGGCCTCGGTCACGTGGGACCGGAAATCGTCGTCGCTCCACTCGGTGCGGGCCACCCCGATCAGGGTGAAGCCGTCGTCGAGGACACCGCGGTCGGCCAACCGGGCCAGGGCCGGGAGGATCTTCCTGGCCGTGAGGTCCCCGGAGGCGCCGAAGATGACCAGCGCGGCCGGCGGCACCTTGGACAGGACCGGGGGACGCGGCCGCTGCTTCTTGGCCGGGGCCGGGGCCGGCGTCCGGCCGTCGGGTCCGGCCGGTGGCGTCTGGCCGTTGGGTCCGTCGGTCATTTGGGGGTGAACGTCTCGCCGCCCTGGGTCCCGGCGGCGGTGGTGAAGGCATGGCCCCCGAACTGGTTGCGGAGGGCGGAGATCAGGCGCAGGCCGAAGGCGTCCTTCTTCTGGGAGGCGAACCGGGCGAAGAGGGCCGAGGAGATGACCGGGGCCGACACCCCGCGGTTGACCGCCTCCTCCACCGTCCACCGGCCCTCACCGGAGTCGACGACCACCGCCTCGATCTGGTCGAAGCCGGAGTCGGGGCGGAGCGCCCGTTCGGCGAGCTCGAGGAGCCAGCTGCGCACCACCGATCCGTACCGCCAGATGGCCGAGATCTGATGGAGGTCGAGATCGAATTCGGGCGCCTCCGACATGATCTCGAATCCCTCGGCGTAGGCCTCCATGAGGCCGTACTCGATCCCGTTGTGGACCATCTTGACGAAGTGGCCGGCACCCGGCGGTCCGACGTGGGCGTAGCCGCCCTCGGGGGCCAGGGAGATGAACACCGGTTCGGCCAGGGCCACCGCCTCCTTGGTGCCTCCGACCATGAGGCAGTACCCCTCCTTCAGTCCCCAGATGCCGCCGGAGGTCCCGGCGTCGACCAGGGCGATGCCCCGGGCGGCGAGCTGCTCCACCAGCGGTGCCGTCTCCTTGTAATTGGAGTTGCCGCCGTCGATGATCACGTCCCCCGACTCGAACAGACCGGCCAGGGTGGTGATGGTCGAGTTGGTGGCCTCCCCGGCCGGCACCATCACCCACGCCACCCGCGGGGCGGTGAGTTTCGACGCCACCTCGTCGAGGGTCGCCGCCGGTTCGGCTCCGAGCTTGGCCGCCGCCGTCCGGGCTTCTTCGGACAGGTCGAAGGCGACGACCTGGTGGCCGTGCTCGATGAGACGCTGGGTCATGTTGGCCCCCATCTTCCCCAGGCCGATCATGGCGATCTTCATGTGTGGTCTCCTCTATCCGGGTTCTGTCCGGGTGGTCTCTGTGGTCGATCCGGGGCGGGGCCGTTCGGCCCCGGTGCACTACCCGCCGGACAGGGCGTTGGCCTTGTCGGACAGGGACTGCATGAGCTCGTCGAACGACTTGGCGAACGAGGCCACCCCCTCGGCCTCGAGCACCCGGGCCACGTCCTCCATGTCGATCCCGGCGCCGGCCAGCCGGTTGATCACGTGCTCGGCCGTGTTCAGGTCGGTGTCCACCGTCCTCGCCACCACCCCGTGGTCCAAGAAGTCGTGCACCGTCCCCTCGGGCATGGTGTTCACCGTGTCCGGGCCGATCAGCGTGTCCACGTAGAGCAGGTCCGAATAGGCCGGGTTCTTGGTCGACGTCGATGCCCACAGGGGGCGCTGGACCCGGGCCCCGCGGGCGGCCAGGGCCTCCCAGCGCGGTCCGGTGAAGCGGGACGTGAACAACCGGTAGGCCAGACGACCCTGGGCCACGGCCGCCTGGCCCCGGAGCTGGAGGAGCTCGTCCCCGTGGTCGGCGGTGGCCGCAGCCGACTCGATCCTGCGGTCCACCTCGGTGTCCACCCGGCTGATGAAGAACGAGGCCACGCTGGCCACGTGCGAGAGGTCCTCGGTCCCGGACGCCACCAGCGCCTCGAGGCCGGAGAGGTAGGCCTCGATGACCTCGCCGTAGCGGTCGATGCTGAAGATGAGGGTCACGTTGATGCTGCGCCCCTCGCTGATCATCTGGCGGATGGCCGGAACACCCTCCTCGGTGGCGGGGATCTTGACCAGCACGTTGGGCTGGTCGATGCGCCGGTGGAGGAGGCGGGCCGCCTCGATCGTCCCCTCGGTGTCGTGGGCCAGTGACGGGGCCACTTCGATCGACACGAAGCCGTCGCCGCCGTCCGCCGAATCGAAGACCGGTCGGAAGATGGCCAGGGCACCATCGATGTCCTGGATGACCAGGTCCCAGTAGGCGTCCTCGACCGACTTGGTCTTGATCAGCTCGCCGAACTGCTCGTCGTAGGTGTTCTGGCCGGCGATGGCCTTGGCCAGGATCGTCGGGTTGGAGGTGACTCCGCGGATGCCGTCGGCCACCAGGCCGGCCATGGTGCCGTCCTCCAGCCAGTCCCGCCGCAGGTTGTCGATCCAGGGGCTCTGGCCCTGGTGGCTGTAGAGATCGTGCAGAGTGGTCACGGATGTCCTTTCGGGGGGCGGTGCGGCCCGCCGGTGACGAGGGGAGTGGGGGGCCGGGAGGACCGGCGTCACGGCGCCGATCCGGATGCGAGCAGCGAGGTCGCCCGCTCGGCGACGTGTTCGGGGGTGAAGCCCAGTTCCCGCAGGGCGACGTCACCCGGGGCCGACGCCCCGAACCGGTCGATGCACACGGTGGCGTCGGCATAGCGCTCCCAGCCGAACGACGAGGCCGCCTCGACCGCCAACCGGGGCACGCCCGGCGGGAACACCTCCTGCCGGTAGGCATCGGGTTGGAGGGCGAACAGGTCCCATGACGGGAAGGACACCACCCGGGCGGCGATGCCGGCGGTGGCCAGCAGGTCCGCCGCGGCCAGGCAGAGATGGACCTCGCTGCCGGTGCCGATGAGAACGAGATCCGGGTCGGCCGCTCGCTGCATCGTGGAGCACATAGGCCCCTCGGGCCACCCCTTCGGGGGCCAGCCGGGCCGTGTCCGCCAGCACCGGGATCTCCTGGCGCGAGAGGATCAGGGCGGTCGGTCCGTCGCTGTCGACGGCGATGCGCCAGGCCTGGGCCGTCTCGTTGGCGTCGGCCGGGCGTACCACCCGCAGGTCGGGCATGGCCCGCATGGCGGCCAGCTGCTCGACGGGCTGGTGGGTGGGGCCGTCCTGGCCCAGACCGATCGAGTCGTGGGTCCACGAGTAGATGACGTGCATGGCGGAGAGCGCGGCCAGGCGCACCGCGCCGCGCATGTAGTCGCTGAACACGAAGAAGGTGCCGCCCACCGGCACGATGCCCCGGTGGGCGGCCATCCCGTTCATCACCCCGCCCATCCCGTGCTCCCGGATGCCGTAGTGGATGAGGTCCCCGCCCGGCTCCTCGGCCGACTGGGCCACGGCACCGGCCATGCCCATGCCGGTGTTGCCGGTCAGGTCGGCCGCCCCCGGCATGAGACCGGGGATCATCCCGCCGGTGGCGTCGAGGCAGGCCTTGACCGCCTTGCGGGTGGCCATGGGCCCGTCCTCGGGCCCGAACACCGGGAGGGCTGCCTCCCAACCGGGCAGGCCGCGGCCCTGCTGGGCCGCCTCCCACCGGGCCTTGTCCCCCGTCCAGGCGTCGAAACGCCCCTGCCACTCGTCGCGCCGGGCCCGTCCCCGCGGGATGCACCGCCGGTACAGGTCGATGACGTCGTCGGGCACCCAGAAGGTCTCGCCGGGGGGCAGTCCCAGCAGCTCCTTGGTCAGCCGGATGTCCTCGGGCGGGAACGGGTCCCCGTGGGCCTTGGCCGTATCCATCAGATGGGCGGAGGGATAGCCGATGTGACTGCGGAGGATGATCAGTGACGGCCGGTCCTCTTCGGCCCGGGCCCGCACCAGCGCGCCCTCGAGGGCCTCGAGGTCGTTGGCCACCTCGCCGATGTTGTCGACCGACCAGCCGTAGGCCGCGAATCGCTCGGCCACGTTGTCGGAGTAGGAGAGCTCGGTGGGCCCGTCGATGGTGATGTGGTTGTCGTCGTAGACGTAGACCAGGCGGCCGAGCTCGAGATGGCCGGCCAGGGACGCGGCCTCATGGGAGATCCCTTCTTCGAAGCAGCCGTCGCCGGCGATGACGAAGGTGTGGTGATCGCAGACCTCGGGCGAGAAATTGGTGCGCAGCCACCGTTCGGCGATGCCCATGCCCACCCCGTCGGCCACGCCCTGGCCCAGCGGCCCGGTGGTGACCTCGACGCCGGGGGTGTGGTTGTGCTCGGGGTGCCCGGGTGTGCGGCTGCCCCACTGCCGGAAGGCCCGCAGGTCGTCGAGGGTCAAGCCGTAGCCGGTGAGGTAGAGCATCGAGTAGAGGAGGATCGAGGCGTGCCCGTTGGAGAGGACGAACCGGTCGCGGTCGGGCCAGTCCGGATCCGACGGGTCGTGGTTCATCACCCGGGTGAACAGCACATGGGCCAGCGGGGCCAGGGCCATCGCCGTGCCGGTGTGACCCGAGTTGGCGGCCCGGGGCGCATCCATGGCCAGTCCGCGGATGACGTTGATCCCGAGCTGGTCGAGATCGCCGTAGCCCTCCGGGTCGGTGACGTCCAGGGCGCGCTCTGTCATTGCGGTCACCCTATCGGCCGAGTGCGCCCTGGTCGACGGCGGGGCCGGGTCGGCCCGGTGGTCCTCAGTGATCCCGGAACAGGGCCATCGATGCGCTGAATGCGTGCACGAAGTTGGCCCCGCCGATCGGGCCGATCTCGCCGGCGGCGAAGAATCCGGCCACCGGCACCGGGCCGAGCGACCGGCGCAACAGCCCGGCATCGTGGTGGCTCTCGTCGAAGAGCCTCGTTCCGCGGCCGTTGCAGGTGAAGATCAATGCCGCTTCGGCGTGGCGGCCTTCCAGGAGGTCGACGAGCTCGCGGTGGGCACCGATGGCATCCCGCACATGGAAGCGGATGGTGCTGCCGAGCGGTACCCGGTCCTCCACCGCCACCGCGCCGGTGGCCCGGTCCACCCCCACCACGTTGCGGATCAGGTAGTCACCGGGCCCGGGGTCATGGGCGTGCTCGTCGATGAGCCTGCCCATGAGCAGGCCGTTCGATTCGATACCGGCGATGTCGGCCGGGTCGAGGTTGCTCCTGATCTGGTCGACCAGGCACTCCATGGCCGGCACGCCCGCCACCTCGTAGATCACGTTGCGGTCGGAACGGGTGACGGTGAGCGGTCGGCCGTAGGCCCGGACCCCCTGGGCCACCAGCGGTTCGATGTCGACGCCACCCCCGACGAGAACGGCGGTCGCCCCCGACGTCACCACCTCATCACCGACCACCAGTCGGGTCCCGCCTGGACCCCGCCCGCCCGAGGCATAGCCGCCGATGGCCGGGAGGCCGGGCTCGGCCTCCTCGAGCCAGGTCAGGAATCCGTCGGCCGGGAAGGTGAACGGGTCGGCCACCAGCAGCAGGGCGGTGGGCTCGAACCCGATGCGCTCGGGCCACCCGTCGAAGTGCCACGAATCGTCGGCCAGCCGGGTGGCCTGCAGCCGGACCTGGGCCAGCGGACCGACCCGGCCGGCCCACAGTGCGATGGCCGGGGTCTCTTCGATCTCGTGGCCGGTCCCGACGACCGACTCGGCCGCGCACCCGAGCATGGCCAGCGGATGGAGCACTGCCGCCACCGTGCGGACGATGTCCTCCAGCGCGCCGGCGTGGGCCCGGGTGGCCGTCACCACCACCAGGTCGGGACGCTCGCCGATCGACTCCAGCACGGCGCCGGCCACCTCGCCGGTGGCCTGGGTGGCCACCGGGTGCTCGGAGAGCGCGCTGGCGAAGGGCATGTCGGCTCAGGGGCCGGTCGGGGAGAACCGGATGTCGAGTGAGCGGAGATAGGTATGCAGTCCGGCATCCTGGACGGGGACCAGGTAGGCCGGACGGTCCGACTCGTTGTGATGGCTGTGCCACAGGCCCGGTGGGGTGACGAAGGCGCCGCACGGCTCCCAGTCCACCCGCTGGGGATCGACGATGGCGCCCTCCGCATCCAGCCGCGACCCGATCAGTGAGTAGCAGCCCGACGAGCACTCGGTGATGAGGTCGACGGCCGCGCTCTGATGGCGGTGCGGCCGCTGGACCCGCCCGGCGGGCAGGACGCCGACCATGGCCCACAGCGTGTGGGTGGCGGTGAGGGTCTGCGGGGTGGACCGGTTGCCGAGGAGCACGCTGACCCGGCTGCGGAGGAGGGCCTCCGGATCGCGCTCCACCTCGGCCAGCCGGGCCCGGGCCTCGCCGCCGTCGAACCGGGTGGGCTCGAAGCGGGCCTCGGTGGCCGTCGCTCCCAGGTAGCCGAGGAGTGGGGCGTCGGTCACCCGGTACAGGAGCACGCCGGCCGGGTCGGAGGAGTCGGCGGTGTGCACGGTGGTGCACCCGGCCGGCAGGGTCAGGACGTCGCCCTGCTCCCACTGCATCCGGGCCGAGGTCGTCCCCTCCGACGGCGACGACCGTTCGATGTCGCTGTGTCCCCGCCCCCGGAGGCAGTAGTAGAGCTCGCTGGTGGCGTCGGGGACGGTGGCCAGTCGATCACCCGGGCCGATGACCACGAACGAGGCCAGGAGACCGGGGCTGGTGGCCGGATAGGGGACGCCGAGCGCCCCGGAGAGATCGAGGGGGATGATGCGGGAGGTGGACCCGGCGTGGAGCCCGGGTGAGAACCGGTGGACCGGGACCGGGGTGATCGTCCCCGCCTCCAACGGATCGGCGGCGGCGGAGTACTCGTAGAAGACCGCGTCCCCGGTCCAGTCCTCGGCCGCCTCGCCGAGGAGGACCGCCGGACCGCGCTGGTCGTCGGATCGATCGCTCATGCCTCCAGTATCGACGAGCGAGCGGGAGGTAGCGTCACATGGTGCCTGATCAGCGGATCCAAGTCCCACCCAACTGCGAGCTGACCCTCGGGATGACCTGTATCGACAAGGCGGTACCGGGGCGGACGGTGTGGCGGATGCGGGCCGACGAACGCTTCGCCAACCCGGCCGGCATCATCCAGGGCGGCTTCCTCGGGGCCATGGCCGACTCGGCCATGGGGTCGGCCACCGTCACCTTCGCCCGGGCGGCGGGGAGGAAGGTGTTCTCCTCCAACGTGGAGATGAAGACCAGCTTCCTGGCGCCGGTCAGGGTCGGCGCCGTCCTCGAGTGCACCGCCTCGGTCGTCTCGGGCGGCAAGAGGGTCGCCTTCGCCGAGGCCGAGGTGGTGGACGATCGGGGGACGACAGTGGCCCGGGCCAGTTCGACCTATCTGTTCACCGACCGCGGCTGAGCGCCCGGCGAGCGGCTCCGGTCCGGCCCCGTCGATCAGTCGGTCGGTGGAGGCTGGCTAGAGTTGGGGCCATCAACCAGCAGGTCGGGGCCAGGCACGGTGCCGGCCGGATCCTGCCCAGTCCAAGGAGGACCGTGGCCCGAGGTCGAAGTGGCGCAGGAAAGGGACTGGGTGGCCTCCGCACGACCGGGAGCGAGACGCTCCAACTGGTCATCGACTACGTCAAGCAGGAGACGCTCGATCCACTCAAGGGATTGGGCCGCTTCATCGCCTTCGGCGTGGCCGGATCGGTGGCCCTGGCCATCGGCCTGGTCATCCTCTCGGTGGCCTTCCTCCGGTTCCTCCAGACCGAGACGGGGACCACGTTCGCCGGCAACTGGTCATGGGTCCCGTACCTCATCTGCACGGTGGCCGTCGTGCTGGTGGCCGCCCTCGCCGTGAAGGCAGTGAGCCGGGGACAGGGACGGACCGCCGACGCACCCGACAAGGAGACCCCATGAGCTCACCGACCAAGCCGATCACCCGTGACGACATCGAGGCCAAGTTCCGCGAGCTGACCGGGGATGCCTCCGACGAGCTCGAGTCGGTCCGCTCCCAGGCCGTCACCGTGGGTCTGGCCGTCGGGGTGGCCCTGGTGGCCGTGATCTTCCTGATCGGGCGGCGGAGCGGCCGTCGCCGTTCGGCGGTCGTCGAGGTCCGACGGGTCTGAGGCCATGGACACCCTGCTGCGCTACATCCAGGTCAAGGCGTTCGGGCGGGGCCTGCGGGGCTACCACAGCGCCTGGGTGGTCGTCGGGGTGGCCGTGTGGATGCTCAACCGGGCCCGCCATCAGGACGACGTGATCTTCCGCACCAAACTGAAGCCGGGGGAGCGCCTGATCGTGAAGGCGAGCAGCCCGGCTTCGACCAAGTCCTCCGGCCGCTGAGCGACGTGGGGCCCGATAGGGACCGGAGCATCCTCGGTGCCGGCGAACGGATCCTGCTGGTCGACGCCAAGGAGCGCCGGTACCTCATCACGCTCCGGCCGTCGGCCTCCTTCCACACCCATGTGGGGATCGTCGAACACGACGACCTGATCGGCATCCCGGAGGGATCCACCGTCCTGGGCAGCACCGGCCGGCGGTTCCTGGTCGTCCGGCCCACCCTGTCGGACGCCGTGCTCAAGATGCCCCGCGGCGCCCAGGTGATCTACCCGAAGGACCTCGGGGCCATCCTCATCGAAGCCGACATCGCCCCCGGGATGAAGGTGCTCGAGGCGGGCGTGGGCTCGGGCGCCCTCTCGATGGCCCTGCTCCGGGCCGGGGCCGAGGTCATCGGCTACGAGCTCCGCGAGGATTTCGCCGAGCGCGCCCGCAGCAATGTGGCCGCCATGGGGGCGGGGAGCGACCGCTACCGGGTGGAGATCCGTGACGTCTACGAGGGCATCGCCGAGGAGGGACTCGACCGGATCCTCCTCGACCTTCCCGAACCGTGGCAGGTGCTCCCCCACGCGGCGAAGGCCCTGAGGCCGGGGGGGATCCTGTGCGCCTACCTGCCCTCCATCAACCAGACCTCACAGCTGCGGGCGGCCCTCGACGACGGCGGGTTCGGGCTGGCCTCCACGCTCGAAGTGCTGCACCGGACCTGGCACATCGAGCCCCGCTCGGTGCGCCCCGACCACCGCATGGTGGGCCATACCGGCTTCCTGACCACGGCCCGCCTGCTTCTGCCCTTCGAGGAGCCGACCGGGCCGACCGGGGCCTGAGCCGGCGACCGGGCTGGGTCTCAGCTCTGCTCGATGAAGATGCACTCGCCCGGGCACTCCTCGGACGCTTCGACCACCGCGTCCTCGAGGTCGGCCGGCACCGCCGCCATCCCGGCCGAGCCACCGGGTTCGCTCTTGACGTCGGTGTCTTCCTTGACATAGGCCAGACCGTCGTCGAGCAGGGTGAACACCGCGGGCGCGATCTCCTCGCAGAGGCCATCGCCCGTGCAGAGATCCTGGTCAATCCAGACCTTCATCAGTGACGTCACTCCTACGCTTGTTCTCGTCGGTCCGGGTCGGCGAAGTCCGGCAGCCCCGGCCCCATCCGGGACGCCGAATTCCCGCACCTCGGTCCTCAATGCTATCCGCAACCGAGGAGTTGGTGACTGACGGTGCGTCAGAAGGCGGAAATTCGACGCCGGTCGGTGACCGGAATGGCGCGTTGAACCTACAGGCGCCGGTGTAGGGTCGCCAACAAGGGGTGCAATTCGAGCGAGGTGATTCAAACGGTTGATTTCGACGATGGTGCCGACGACCACCGGCAGGGGGACACGGCCGAGGACGACCTCGACGAGTTGAGGATCCGGGCCCAAGCCGCCGAGGAGGAGGTCACGGTCCTGCGCCGGCGCCTCCAGGAGAGCCCGCGTCGGGTCCAGACCCTCGAGGAGAAACTGCTCGAGACCAAGGGTCAGCTGGCCCAGGCCATCTCCCAGAACGAGAAGCTCACCTTCACGCTGCAGACGGCCAAGGAGCACGTGGCCAATCTCCGCGAGGAAGTGGAGAAGCTGACCCAGCCGCCGGCGGCCTACGGGACCTACCTCGGCACCAACCAGGACGGCACCGTCGACGTCTTCTCCGGAGGCCGCAAGATGCGGGTGTCGCTGCACCCCGACATCGAGATCGACGACCTGCAACGCGGCAACGAGGTCGTGCTCAACGAGTCCCTCAGCGTGATCCTGGCCCGCCAGGGCGAGGGCTCCGGCGAAGTGGTCGTGCTCAAGGAGGTGCTCGAGGACGGCAGGCGGGCGCTCGTCTTCGGGCGGGCCGACGAGGAGCGGGTGGCCGAGCTGTCCGACGCCCTGATCGACGTCAAGCTGCGGGCCGGTGACACCATCCTGATGGAGTCGCGCACCGGTCTGCTGATCGAGAAGCTGGCCCGGCCCGAGGTCGAGGAGCTCGTCCTCGAGGAGGTGCCCGACGTCACCTACGCCGATGTCGGTGGGCTCGACGATCAGATCGAAGCCATCACCGATGCCGTCGAGCTCCCGTACCTGTACCGGGAGCTGTACTCGGAGCACAAGCTCCCCGCGCCCAAGGGCATCCTGCTCTACGGCCCTCCGGGGTGCGGGAAGACGCTTGATCGCCAAGGCGGTGGCCAACTCGCTGGCCAAGAAGGTGGCCGAGGTGACCGGGAACAACAATGCCCGGAGCTACTTCCTCAACATCAAGGGTCCCGAGCTGCTCAACAAGTACGTGGGGGAGACCGAGCGGCAGATCCGCCTGGTGTTCCAGCGGGCGCGGGAGAAGTCGGAGGAGGGCGTGCCGGTGATCGTCTTCTTCGACGAGATGGACTCGTTGTTCCGGACCCGGGGGACCGGCATCAGCTCGGACATGGAATCGACCATCGTTCCCCAGCTGCTGGCCGAGATCGACGGTGTCGAGACGCTCAAGGACGTCATCGTCATCGGGGCGTCCAACCGCGAGGACCTCATCGACCCGGCCATCCTGCGCCCGGGCCGCCTCGACGTGAAGATCCGGATCGAGCGGCCCAACGAGGTGGCCGCGGCCCAGATCTTCTCCCGCTACCTGACGCCGGACCTGCCCCTCGATGCGGACGAGGTGCGGACGCTCGGGGGTGGCGACCCGGCCAAGGCGACCCAGGCCATGATCGAGTCCACGGTGGCCGAGATGTACCGCAACGACGAGGAGAACCGCTTCCTGGAGGTCACCTACCAGGGTGGCGACAAGGAGGTGCTGTACTACCGCGACTTCTCCTCGGGAGCGATGATCGAGAACATCGTCCGCCGGGCCAAGAAGCTGGCCATCAAGCGGGCCATCGCCGAGGAGAAGCGGGGCATCCGCACCGATGACCTGCTGGAGTCGATCCGCCAGGAGTACAAGGAGAACGAAGATCTCCCCAACACCACCAACCCGGACGACTGGGCGAAGATCTCCGGCAAGAAGGGGGAGCGGATCGTCTATATCCGCACGCTCATCAGCGACCAGGAGGAGACCAAGGGTGGACGGTCCATCGAGCGGGTGGGGACCGGTCAGTATCTCTGACCACCGGCCGGGATAGGGTCGATTGCGTGGCCATCCCCAAGGTCTGTGGAATAGAGACCGAGTACGGCATCCAGGTGATGCACGGCGATCCCAACCCGATCGCCGCCTCGTCGGTGCTGATCAACGCGTACGCCCACGATGTGGCCCGCCAGCAGACGGGCTGGGATTTCGAGGACGAGGCTCCGGGCAACGACGCCCGTGGGTTCGCCCGCGAAGGGGCCATGCCGCCCCAGGTCGAGACCCATCTGGTGAACACGGTGCTGACCAACGGGGCCCGCTTCTACGTCGATCACGCCCACCCCGAATTCTCCACCCCCGAGTGCCGTGACGCGCTCGAGTGCCTCCGCTACGACCGGGCCGGCGAGCTCATCCTGACCCGGGCCATGGAGGCGGCCGACCTGGCCGTGCACGACGGCTCCCGGGTGGTCATCTACAAGAACAACTCGGACGGGAAGGGCAACTCCTACGGGGCCCACGAGAACTATCTGATGGACCGGGCCGCCCCCTTCACCCGCATCGTGGCCGGCATCACCCCCCATTTCGTGACCCGCCAGATCTTCGCCGGGTCCGGGAAGGTCGGGGCGGAGACGTCCACCCACGACGGCCGGCGCGTCGACTTCCAGATCTCCCAACGGGCAGAATTCTTCGAGGAGCAGGTCGGCCTGGAGACCACCCTCAAGCGCCCCATCGTCAACACCCGAGACGAGCCCCATGCCGACCCGCAGCGCTACCGGCGGCTCCATGTCATCGTGGGCGACGCCAACCTGGCCGAGGTGGCCACCTTCTTGAAGGTGGGCACGACGTCGCTGGTGCTGGCCATGATCGAGGACGACGTCTCGGGGAGCCGGAGCCTGGCCCTGGCCGATCCGGTGCGGGCCATGCACGACGTGGCCCTCGACCGGACCTTCACCCTGGCGCTGCCGATGGCCGACGGGTCCACCGCCACCGCCCTCGGTATCCAGTGGGAGCTGTTCTCCCTGGCCCGCAAGTACGCCGACGACCGGGGGCTGGAATGCATGGGGGACGAGGACATCGGCGAGGAGGTGCTGCGTCGCTGGGAGTCGGTGCTCCACGGCCTGGAGACCGATCCCATGTCCCTGGCCCGCCAGCTGGACTGGGTGGCCAAGCTCCAGTTGATCGAGGCCTACCGCGACCGGCACCACTGCGACTGGGACGACCACCGCCTGGCCGCCCTGGACCTCCAGTACCACGACCTGCGGCCGTCACGGTCGCTGTTCGCCAGGCTGGACACCGAGCGGTTGGTGGACGAGGACTCGGTGGCGACGGCGGTGACCGAGCCGCCCCGGAGGACCCGGGCCTGGTTCCGGGGCCAGTGCCTCAAGAAGTGGCCGTCGGCCGTGGTCACCGCCAACTGGGATTCTCTGGTGTTCGACCTGGGCGCGGACCCGCTGCGACGTGTCCCTATGATGGATCCTCTGAAGGGCACGGCCGAGCATGTGGAGGATCTGCTGCAGGTGTGTGCGAGTCCGTCCGAGCTGTTGGACAGACTGAGCAGCTAGACAGACTGAACAGCTAGACAGACTGAACAGCTAGGGAGAGTAGGGGATGGCTGAACGAGATGGCTGAACGAGAACAGAAGAAGAAGACGACGACGACCGAGCGGGCCGACGAGGTGGTGGAGGAGGTTCCCGCCGGGTCGGCCGCCGGCGACAAGTTGAAGGCGGAGCTGGACGATCTCCTGGACGAGATCGACGAGGTGCTCGAGGACAACGCCGAGGAATTCGTGCGCAACTACGTGCAGAAGGGCGGCGAGTAGCCCCGGTGACGCTGCCGCTGTTTTCGACAACCGACGATCCCGGCCCGGACTTCGCCGGTCTGATGCGCCGGCTGCAGGTCCCCATGCGCTCGACGATGGCGGCCGGGCACGCCGGGGCGACGCCCGGGTCGGGCGCGGTGGGCCGACGAGTTCCGGCACGGCACCACGGTCGTGGCCCTTCGGTTCGCCGACGGCATCGTGATGGCCGGCGACCGGCGGGCCACCGAGGGCCACGTCATCGCCCACCGGGCCATGGAGAAGGTCTTTCCCGCCGACCGGTACTCGGCGGTGGCCATCGCCGGCGCCGCCGGGCCGGCGGTCGAGATGGTCCGGCTCTTCCAGACCCAGCTCGAGCACTACGAGAAGGTCGAAGGTGTGGTGCTGAGCCTCGAGGGGAAGGCCAACCAGCTGGGGCAGATGGTCCGGGAGCACCTGCCCATGGCCATGCAGGGGCTGGCCGTGGTCCCGCTGTTCGCCGGGTACGACCTGGCCCGCGGCACCGGCCGCATCTTCACCTATGACGTCACCGGGGGCCACTACGAGGAGACCGAGCACAACGCCACCGGGTCCGGTGGCCGCGATGCCCGCACGACCATCAAGCTCGGCTACCGGCCGGGGATGGCCCGCGACGATGCCGTGGAGCTGGCCATCGAGTCGCTGTACGAAGCGGCCGACGAGGACTCCGCCACCGGCGGTCCCGACCTGATCCGGGGGATCTATCCGCTGGTGGCCACCGTCACCGCCGACGGTTTCGCCACCGTGCCCGAGGACGAGGTGGCCGAGCGGTTCGCCGCCCTCATCGAGCGGCGCAGGACGGAGGGCCGGCAGCCATGACCATGCCCTACTACGTCGCCCCCGAGCAGGTGATGAAGGACCGGGCCGAGTACGCCCAGAAGGGCATCGCCCGGGGGCGGTCGCTCATCGCCACCGTCTACGACACGGGGATCGCCATCGTGGCCGAGAATCCCTCCCGATCCCTCCACAAGATCAGCGAGATCTATGACCGGATCGCCTTCGGCGGCGTGGGCAAGTACAACGAGTACGACCAGTTGCGGGTCTCGGGTATCCGCCACGCCGACACCAAGGGCTATGCCTACAGCCGCGAGGATGTGGACGCCCGCTCGCTGGCCAACCTCTACGCCCAGTATCTCGGCCAGGTGTTCACCCATGAGATGAAGCCGCTCGAGGTGGAGATCCTGGTGGCCGAGCTGGGCGCCGGGCTGCGACCGCACCAGCTGTACCACATCGCCTACGAGGGAACCATCACCGACGAGGACCGCTACGCCGTGCTGGGTGGGGAGACCGAGGCCATCGCCCAGCGGCTCGAGGAGCAGTGGGTCGCGGACTGGGCCCTCCCCGAGGCGCTGCGGGCGGCGGTGAACTCGCTCTCGGGTCCCGACCAGACCCTCGGAGGTTCGGATCTCGAGGTGGCCGTCCTGGCCCAGGGCAACGGGAGAAGGGCCTTCCGCAGGCTGATGGACGTCGAACTGGAGAACCTGCTGGGCTGAGCGAACCAGGTCGCCGGCCACGGCCGCCAACTGCGGGTACGTGGATGTGCGCCGTCTCCACGGTACCGTGAGGGTGATGGACAAGCGTATCTACGGCTTGGAGAACGAATACGGGGTGACCTGCACCCTGCGCGGGCAGCGACGCTTGAGTCCTGACGAGGTGGCCCGCTACCTCTTCCGGCGGGTGGTGAGCTGGGGCCGCTCCTCCAATGTCTTCCTCGAGAACGGTGCCCGGCTCTATCTCGACGTCGGCAGCCACCCCGAGTACGCCACCCCGGAGTGCGATGCCATCGCCGAGCTCGTCGTGCACGACAAGGCGGGGGAGTGGATCCTCTCGTCGCTGGTGGAAGGGGCCGAGGCCCGCCTGCGGGAGGAGGGCATCCGCGGGGACATCTATCTGTTCAAGAACAACACCGACTCGGCCGGCAACTCCTACGGCTGCCACGAGAACTATCTGACCAGCCGGCGGGACGACTTCGCCCACTACACCGAGGTGCTGATCCCGTTCCTGGTGAGCCGGCAGGCCTACGCCGGTGCCGGGAAGGTCCTGCAGACGGCCCGGGGCGCCGTCTTCTGCCTGAGCCAGCGGGCCGAGCACATCTGGGAGGGCGTGTCCTCGGCCACCACCCGGAGCCGGCCCATCATCAACACCCGGGACGAGCCGCACGCCGACGCCGAGAAGTACCGTCGGCTCCACGTCATCGTGGGCGACTCCAACATGAGCGAGTACGCCACCTTCCTCAAGGTCGGCGCCACCAGCATCGTGCTGCGGATGCTCGAGGATCCTTCGACGGTGATGCGGGACCTGACCCTGGAGAACCCGATCCGGGCCATCCGGGAGATCAGCCACGACATCACCTGCCGGCGACCGGTGCGCCTGGCCAACGGACGGGAGATGAGCGCGCTGGACATCCAGGGCGAGTACCTCCAGCGGGCCATCCGCTACCGCGATCGGCAGGGCCTGTCGCCCCAGGAGGATCAGGCCCTCGACATGTGGGAACACTGCCTGAAAGGACTCGAGTCGGACCCGTTGTCGCTGCACCGGGAGTGCGACTGGGTGGCCAAGTACCGCCTGATCGACCGGTACCGCGAACGGCACGGGCTCTCGCTCCACAGCCCGGCGGTGTCGCTGCTCGACCTCCAGTACCACGACGTGGACCGGACCCGGGGCCTCTACTACCGCCTGCAGCGCCACGACCAGCTCGACCGGATCTGCGACGACGCCGACATCGTCACGGCCATGTCCGTCCCGCCCCAGACCACCCGGGCCCGCCTCCGGGGCGAGTTCGTGAAGAAGGCCAAGGAACGTCGCCGGGACTTCACGGTGGACTGGGTGCACCTGAAACTCAACGATCAGGCCCAGCGCACCGTGCTCCTCAAGGATCCCTTCAAGTCGAAGGACGAGCGGGTCGAGAAGCTCATTGCCGGCCTGTGACCAGCTCCGGGCACGGGCCGGAGCCCGACCTCGACGCCTCCGTCGACCCGGCGTGAACTAGCGTCCTCTGGTTGTGAGTCAACCCACCGGCGATCTGACCTCTGCGACTGGATCTGGCCTGCTCCTCGACGAGGGCGGCGACCAGGTCACGCCGGAACCGCTGGGTCGCCGCGGCTACCGGACGGTGATCGAGTGGGCGATCATCCTGATCGCCGTGCTCCTGTGCACCCTGGTGCTCCGGACCTACGTGGTCCAGTCGTTCTCGATCCCGTCGCTCTCGATGTACCCGACGCTCCAGATCGGCGACCGGATCATCGTCAACAAGTTGAGCTACGACGTCCACAGCATCCACCGCGGGGACATCGTGGTGTTCGCCCGTCCCCCCCTCGAGGACCAGGAGTACGCCGATCTGGTCAAGCGGGTGATCGGCCTGCCCGGGGAGACCATCTCGTCCCGGGGCGGCCACGTCTACATCAACGGGAAGCGGTTGGACGAGCCCTGGCTCCCGCCCGGGCCCGACAGCTACACCGGCGCCCTCCCCGGGGACGCCCATCCCCAGTTCGACCTGCCCGGCCCGGTCAAGATCCCGGCCGGCGAGTACTACGTGATGGGCGACAACCGAACCGACTCCGAGGACAGCAGGTATTTCGGGCCGATCCCGAAGTCGCTGATCGTCGGGCGGGCGGTCGCCGTCGTCTGGCCGCTGAGCCACATCAAGGGCCTCTAGGGAGGCGGTCGGGCGGGGCCCGTGGAGTAGCCTCGCGACCTGGTGCAATCCGACCTCTCCCGTCCAACCCTGCCGCCCGCCCTCTCGGTGGCCACGGCACTGCGGGCCCCGATCCCCGTGCCCAGCCTGGATGTGGGCGACCTCGAGGGCGGCGCGTCCATCGTCACGCCCCGGTCGCGGCGGTGGTGGATCGAATGGCTGGTGGTCATCGCCGTGGCTCTGCTGCTGGCCGTGGGGGTGCGCACCTGGGTGGCCCAGATGTTCTTCATCCCGTCGGGATCGATGCTCCCGACCCTGCAGGTCGGCGACCGCATCGTGGTCGACAAGCTCAGCTACGACCTCCACGGCGTCGGTCGGGGCGACATCGTGGTCTTCCGCCGCCCGCCTCTGGAGCGGGCCGACTACTCCGACCTGGTGAAGCGGGTCATCGGGCTTCCCGGGGACATCATCTCGTCGGTCCACGGGCGGGTCTACATCAACGGGAAGCCACTGGCCGAACCCTGGCTGCCCCGACCGCTCCCGACCACCTCGCCGAGCCCCGTTCCCTACGCCTTCAGTCTCGCCCATCCCTACACGGTCCCGGCCGGGGAGTACTTCGTGATGGGCGACAACCGGACCAACTCGGAGGACAGCCGTTACTTCGGCCCCATCCCCGGCAATCTGATCGTGGGCAAGATGGCGTTCGTGGTGTGGCCCCTCAGCGATCTCAGCTGGATCGTGCTCCTGTCGGCGGTGGCGGTGGTCCTGGTGGTGCTCCTGGTGGCGGTGGGCCTGGGTCCGAGGCGATCACCCCGCCGCCCTTCCTCGCCGGTCCGCGGGACCTCCGGTCTCGCCGCCCGGGTGAGCGACCCGGGACCGGGCCGGAGTGGCCGAGGCGCAAATCGGTGCCGGACGCCGGTACACTCGGTGCCGTGCCCTTTCTCAGCCCGGCGAAAGTGCTGGTCATCCTGGTGGTGGCCCTCGTCGTCCTCGGTCCCGACAAGCTCCCGAAGGTGGCCAAGCAGATCGGTGGGCTGTGGGGCGACTTCCGCAAGTTCCGCGAGCGGCTGGAGGGCGAGGTGCGGGGCACCTTCCCCGACCTCCCCTCGACCGACACCATCACCCACGCCGTCCGCTCCCCGTTGTCGTTCCTCGACACGCTGGCCGACTCCCACAGTGCCAACTCGGCTGACACCAACGGTGCCGACAACGGCACGACATCCGGGACGGTCAACGGCTCCGAAGTTCCTGACGTGCACGGAGACGCCGTGCAACCGTCGGCCGGTCCCAATCGACCGGCGGGGACCGTGCATGCCTCCGAGGAGCCGCCGGGTGTCCCTGGGGTGCTGATCTCAGATCCCGGCGGAATCGTCCACCAGGTCCGATCATCAGGCAGGGCCGTGCCCGACGACCCCGGGATGAACTGACCCGGTCGGCCCTTCGGGCGTCCCACGGATCAGTTCGAACGCGAGAACCATGGCCATCTCACTGAAGCGACGGAGCGAGGCCCGCCCCCAGCCCGACTCCATGACGCTGGTCGAGCACCTGACCGAACTGCGGTCGCGGGTACTGGTCTGCGTGGTCGCCTTCCTCATCACCGGTACGGCGGCCTTCCTGCTCTACCCGTGGATCCTTTCGTTCCTCAGCCATCCCTACTGCCAGATCTCACCCCGCCGCTGCGGCTTCTACATCACCGGACCGCTGGACGGGCTCGCCCTCCGGGTCAAGATCGCCGCCTACGGGGGGATGGCCCTGGCCGCACCGGTGCTGTTGTGGGAGTTCTGGCGGTTCGTGACCCCGGGCCTGAAGCGGAACGAGAAGCGCTACGCCATCCCCTTCATCGTGGCCTCGATCCTCCTGTTCGCGCTGGGCTGCGTGGTGGCCTACATCACCTTCCCCCACGCACTGGCGTGGCTCAAGAACATCGGGGGTCCGTCGCTGACCCAGATCCTCGACCCGACCAAGTACCTCAGCCTGATCGTGCTCCTGATGACCGTGTTCGGTCTCACCTTCGAGTTCCCGGTCCTCCTGGTGTCGCTCGAGATCGCCGGCGTGCTCACCCCGAAGAAGCTCTCCTCCTGGCGGCGCTGGGCCATCGTGGGGATCGTCGTGGTGGCCGGGGTGGTCACCCCCAGCTCGGACCCCTTCTCGATGATGGCCCTGGCCATCCCCATGTACCTCTTCTACGAGATGTCGATCCTCATCGGGAAGCTCCTCGGGCGATGACCCCCGGAGGCATCCGGGGGACCGCCCCGGATGCCGGTGACCAGGTGGGGGAGGGGTTCCGGGAACATTTCGAGGCCGGCCTGTCCTTTCCCCTCGACGGGTTTCAGCGACAGTCGATGGACGCCATCGACCGAGGGGAGTCGGTGCTGGTGTCCGCCCCCACCGGATCGGGCAAGACCCTGATCGCCGAGTACGCCGCCGCCCGGGCCGTGAGGGCGGGGGGCAAGGCCTTCTACACGACGCCGATCAAGGCCCTGTCCAACCAGAAGTTCGCCGAACTGTCCCTGCGCTACGGCGAGGGCCGGGTGGGGCTGCTGACCGGGGACGTGTCCCATCAGGCCGGGGCGCCGATGGTGGTGATGACCACCGAGGTCCTCCGCAACATGATCTTCGCCCGTTCCTCGCTCCTCGACGATCTGGCCGTGGTCATCCTCGACGAGGTCCACTACCTCCAGGATCCCTACCGGGGTTCGGTCTGGGAGGAGGTACTGGTCCTGGCCCCGCCCGAGGTGCGCTTCGTGAGTCTCTCGGCCACGGTCAGCAATGCC
Source organism: uncultured Acidimicrobiaceae bacterium (assembly GCA_963812885.1). GTDB lineage: Bacteria > Actinomycetota > Acidimicrobiia > Acidimicrobiales > RAAP-2 > Bog-756. Next base: position 137,709 of record CAWEWZ010000012.1, read on the forward strand.
ACCGACTTCGGGGCCTGGCTGACCTCGGTGCGCGGCACGACGAGGGTGATCGTGGAGACCCACCGACCGGTGACCCTCCATCATCACTTCGCCATCGCCCAGCGGGGCAGCGATCGGCTCACCGTGCTGCCGCTGCTCCGCGGCGGGAAGGCCAACCCCGACGGCGCCGTCCTCGACGACCGTCGCCGCCGGAACCCGGGCCACCGTCACCGGGTCCCCCGGCGCACCGCAGGTGGTCGAGTACCTGGCCGCCGAGGACATGCTTCCCGCCATCACCTTCATCTTCTCGAGGGCGGCCTGCGACGACGCCACCCGGCAGTGCCTGCAGGACGGGATCCGGCTGACCACGCCCGAAGAGCGGCTGCGGATCCGCGAGCTGACCGAGGCGGCGGTCGACCGGCTCGACGACGACGATCTGGCCACCCTGGGCTACGGGCCGTGGTCGGCCGCCCTGGAGGCGGGGATCGCCCCCCATCACGCCGGGCTGGTGCCCGCCTTCCGCCAGGCGGTGGAGCAGTGCTTCTCCGAGGGCCTGCTGAAGGTGGTCTTCGCCACCGAGACCCTGGCCCTCGGTATCAACATGCCGGCCCGGACGGTGGTGGTGGAGCGGTTCGCCAAATTCCGGGGTGCGGACACCTCGGCCCTGACATCGGGCGAATACCAGCAGTTGACCGGGCGGGCCGGCCGCCGGGGGATCGACACCGTGGGCCATGCCTTCGTGCTCTGGTCCCCGGCCACGCCGTTCAGCCTGGTGGCCCGGACCGCCGTGGCGCCGCCCCCCGACCTCGTCTCGTCGTTCCATCCCACCTACAACCTGGCCGTGAACCTGGTCCGCCGGTGGACCCGGGACGAGGCCCACCGGTTGCTGGCCGCCTCCTACGGCCAGTGGCAGGCCCCGGAGGGCTCGGTGTCCCTCTCGGCCCAGCTCGACCGGCGGCTGGCCGTCCTCGAGGAGCGGGAATTCATCGAGGGCTGGCGGATGACCGAGGCCGGGCACGCCCTCGGATCGATCTACCACGAGTCGGACCTGCTGGTGACCGAGGCCCTCCGTCGCGGGCTGCTCGACGGGCTCGACCCGGCGCTGCTGGCCGGGGTGGTCTCCGCCTTCACCTTCGAGGCCCGACGGGCCGGCGACGACAACCCCGCCCCGCACCAGGCGCGGGTGGTCGACCGGCTGGCCCGGCTGGACGGCCTGGCCGCCGGGCTCCGGGCCGACGAACGGCGGGTCGGCCTCCGGAGGACCCGCCGCCCCGACCCCGGTCTGGCCCGGGCGGTGATCGCCTGGGCCAAGGGGGCGACCCTCGATTCGGTCCTCCGGGAGACCGACATCGCACCCGGGGACTTCGTCCGCAACGTCCGCCAGGTGATCGACCTGGTGCGCCAGCTGGCCCAGGTGGCCCCCGAACCGGGTACCCGGGAGGCCGCCCAGCTGGCCGTGGCCCTCCTGCGGCGGGGGGTGGTGGGCGCCGACGACCCGGCGTCACTGGGGTCCGCGCCTGACCCGCCGGTGCCGTCGTAGTGTGATCCGGGCATGTTCCCCTACGCCGTGGAGACCTTCAGCGCTGACGAGGCAGACATTCTCCGCCGGTATGTCACCAACCTCGACCGGCCGGTCTTCGCCCTGGTCAACCTGCCCGAAGTGGTCAAAGGAGCGTTGTTCGCCCGCTACTCGCGGTCCTCGAAGAGCCTGCGGCGGCTGTTCCTCGACGAGTTCGTGGGGGAGCTGGACATCAGCGGGGACGCCACGGTCGACGCCACCGTCGGGGTCACCCGGGCCGAGGAGCTCTACGAGAAGGTCTTCTTCGAGTACGGCGACGACTCCGTGGCCCAGCTGGGCGGGGTCCATCTGGCCTGCGAGCAGGCGTCCAACGTCCTGACCAAGGTGCTGGAGTGGGGCCGGCTGATGGCCTACCTCGAGCAGTCGACCCGGTACATCGCCTACAACCAGCGGCTGACCACCGGCCACTACCGCTACTACCGCGACCCCGGTCTGCTCGACTCGCCGCTCGGGGCCCGGTACGTGGGCGACATGGACAGGATGTTCGACACCTACGGCGAGTTGCTCGAGGCGGCCAAGGCGTGGCTGGGGATCCGCCATCCCCGCCAGGCCGGCGACTCCGACTTCGTCCACCGCCAGGCGGTCCGGGCCAAGGCCCTCGACGCCCTCCGGGGCCTCCTGCCGGCCGCCTCGCTGTCCAACGTGGGCATCTACGGGACCGGCCAGTCCTACGAGATGCTGCTCCTCCGGATGCGCTCGCATCCGCTCCCCGAGGCCCGCCAGTATGCCGACCTGATGCTCGAGGAGCTGCGCAAGGTCATCCCGTCGTTCCTGCAGCGGGTCGACCGCGCCCGACCGGGGGGGCGCGTGGTCCGAGTACCTCGACACCACCCGGCGGGAGACCGGCGAAATGGTCGAACGCCTCTTCCCCGATCTGGTGGCGGCGGACGAGACCCCGCCCACCGGGCCATCCGGCCGCCCGTCGGTGACCCTGCTCGATTTCGATCCCGACGGCGAGTCGAAGGTCATCACGGCCATCTGCGCCCCCCTGACCGACCGTCCGGAGGAGGAGGTGCGGCGACGTGTCGACCTCCTCGGCGCCGAGGAGCGGCGGTCGCTGCTGCGGGCCTACGTGGGCGAACGCAGCAACCGGAGGCACCGCCCCGGCCGGGCCTTCGAGCGGACCGGCTACCGCTTCGACGTGGTCACCGACTACGGCGCCTTCCGCGACCTGCAGCGCCACCGGATGCTGACCATCGAATGGCAGTCCCTCGGCGTCGGCTTGGGGTACGACGTCCCCGACGTGGTCGCCGAAGCCGGCTTGGAGGACCGGTACGTGGCGTCGCTGGAACGGTCCCGCGAGCTCGCCGAGGTGCTGGCGCCGTCGTTCCCGGCCCAGGCGGCCTACGCCGTCGCCCTGGCCTACCGCATCCGCTACACCATGCAGATGAACGCCCGCGAGGCGATGCATCTCATCGAGCTCCGCTCCGGGCCCCAAGGTCATCCGAGCTACCGCTGGGTGGCTCACGAGATGCACCGGCTGATCGCCGACCAGGCCGGCCACCGTCTGTTGGCCGAGGCCATGGCGCACGTCGATTTCGGATCCGAGGATCTCGAGCGACTGCACGCGGAACGCCGCGCCGAGGGAAAGAGAAATTCGATGTCGGCGGTCGGAAATCCTGCAAACCCCTGACCTGGGAGGTTGCCCAAACTCCCAGGTGATGCCCGGTGAATTTCATTTGACGACCAGCGGTGTCGGTGGCCTATCGTTCGCCCAGTCCCAGTCGCCCCTCAAGATGTTCCCGACGATATCGATCGGAGGGTGCAACTCGAGGGGGGGATGCTGTGAGAGGCGGAGGGAGGCCCAGGGGATCGAGTAGAAAACATTTTCCCGCAACCGGCGGCGCCAGTCGGAGGTAGCGGGGAAATGGTGCCAAAGACCCCTGGGTCCTGCCGCCTGACCGACCGGGCCGCACCGATCCGCCGACACAGCCGATGCGGAAGGCCCCTCCCGAACGGACCGACGATCGAGGCGGCCGGGCCGAACCGGGGCGTCGGCCGGGGCAGGCGCTGCTGGTGAACGGTGACGGCACCGGACCGTCTATGCTCCCGCCCAACTCACCACTGAAGGACCGAGATGTCACAAGAACTCGACGAAGTCGAAGGACCCGACGATCTCATCGAGGGAGAGCTCGATGAGCTGGTCGACGACGACCTGATTGCCGAAGACGGCCTGGCCCTTCCCGACGAGGACGACGACGCCGATGTCGTCGTGGTCGAAGAGGAGGAAGATGAGGCCGTCGCCATCCCCGAGGTCGGGGCCAAGGTCGCCACCAAGGCCGGGGACGAGTCGGACGAGGACGACGAGGAGGAGCCCGACGACGAAGACGTCGAGGCCAGCCTGGACACCATCCTGAAGGAGCGACTGGTCGTCGAGGAGGTCGAGGACGACGAGGACACACCCGAGCCCGAGGACCGAACGGGTGACGGCGTGGAGCGGGTGCTGCCCAAGCAGCCGGGCGAGTTCGTGTGCCGATCGTGCTTCTTGGTCAAGCATCCGAACCAGCTGGCGGACCGGAAGAAGATGCTCTGCCGCGACTGCGTGTGACAGGAGCCGACCATGGCCGATTCGCGTGATGCACGATCCGACGCCCCGCCGCTGAACGAACGCATCCTCGACGTGCTGGTCTTCATCCCGACAGGCATCGCCGTGTCGGTGGTCGAGGAGCTCCCGAAGCTGGCGGCACGCGGCCGCGACCGGCTGGGTGTCCGGGTGTCGTCCGCCCGCGCCGTCGGGCAGTTCGCGGTGAAGGCGGGGACCGACGAGTTCCGCCGGCGGTCGGGGGGCCTGTTCCACAAGGCGACGGCTCCGGGGACCCCTCGCTCCCGGCCGCCCGGCACCGCCCAGGCGGGTGGTGGGAGCGCCACCCGGGTCACCGCCCCGCGGCAACCTCTGGCTCCGCAGCCACCCCGGGCCGGCAACGGGCACATCCCCGAGGTGTCGACGCTGTCCATCCCCGGCTTCGACACCCTCTCGGCGTCCCAGGTGGTCCAGCGCCTCGACGGACTCAACCGGGTCGAGCTGGTGTCGGTGCGCGCCTACGAGGCGTCCACCCGGGGACGGCGGACGATCCTCAACCGGGTCGACCAACTCCTCGATGAGCGGTCCTAGGGTCGGCCGCCGGCGCCCGGCGGGCGCCGGCTGGCTGATGGAGGGCGTGCGGCCGGCGACCGGAGCCGATGGGCCCCGTCTGCTGGAGATGGGCCAGGAGCTGCTGGAGGCTGTGACCGCCCAGCGGGGCGGCTCGCTCCTGGTCGGCTCCGACGGCCGCCCTCCCTCCGTCGACGGGAGCCTGGGGCGGCTGGAGGAACTCCTGGCTGACGAACGTGCCCTGGTCTCGGTGGGCACCATCGACGACGTGATCACCGGATTCGGGGTCTGTCATGTCGAGCAGGCCGGCGACCTCGGGCCCCGGGGGGTGCTCGACGCCTGCTACGTCGAACCCGGGGCGCGGGGAGTGGGGCTCGGGCGGCTGCTGCTGGACACCGCGCTGTCCTGGCTGGAGGCCCGGGATTGCCGGGGGGTGGACGGCACCGCCCTGCCCGGTGACCGGGAGGCGAAGAACTTCTACGAATCGGCGGGGTTCAAGGCCCGCCTGCTGACCATGTACCGGGAGGTCGACTGATCAGGATGCCCGACGGCCGGGGGACGACCGGGCCGGGACCGGCCGACGGGGGCCGGGCGGCGGCGGGATGGGGATCCCCATCAGTCGGGCCAACTCGGGGACGTACCCGGATGCCTTCCGGGCGGCGGCCAACAATTCCTCGTCGGCCCCGGCGGGCAGACCGGCCGGCTTGACCGTCCGGCGGACCGGCGAGTCGACCACCACCTCGAGGAGAGCCAGCCATTCCGCCGGTGGTGTCTCGGTCGACATGGCCCGCCCGGCGGCCTCGGCCAACCGGACGGCCAGCTCGGCGGTGAGCCGGGCCGCCGGCTCCGGCGGCCGGATGGAGGCCCGAACGGCATCGATCACCCGTCCGTCGTCGAGCGCGCCGGAGATCCGCTCGATCCAGCGTTCGCGCAGGGCGGTGACCCGCTCGGTCAACGAGGTGCGCAGAGCGGCGGCCATCTCGCCGCCCTCCTCGTCGAGCGTCACCGTCGACGACGAGGCCACGATCGACCGGAGCTCACGGAGCGGGACGTCCTTGCCCGCGCCGCGGGCCACCGAGGCCCGGTCCTTCCACGTGGCCAGGTTGAGCACCGGGAGAAGCTGCTCGGCCATGGCCAGCAGCGGGCCCGGGGTGACCTCGGGCCTGCTCTCGGCCCGGGCCCGGGTGTTCTGCTCCTCGATGGCCTGGCGGACCGAGGGGATGCCGCCCCGAAGGAGCTGTTCGGCCACCGGGAGCTGTTCCGGCTTGAGGGTGGCCAGGGCCGCGTTGCGGTAGGTGGTCGACGTGGCCAACCGACGCGGATTGTCACGCCCGCCCGACTCACGTCCACCGGGCCGGGCCGGGCCCGACCGCCGGCGGGAACCGCCATCGGTGCCGGGCCCACCGGGCCACCGGCATCGCCGCGCTCCCGCCGAGCACCGTCGCCGCGTCCGCGCTTCTCGCCATCGCCCCGACCGTTGCGATCCGAGCTCGCACTGCGGGGTCGGCGGGTACCTTCCCGCGGCCCGTCCGATCCCTCGTCCCGGCGGCGCTTGGACTTGGAGGCGAGGACCACGTTGACGTCCGGCCCGCGCTGCGGGGTGCCGAGGATCTCGATCCGCTCGACCGGCCGGGGCTCGCTCTTGCCCTTCGGCGCCAGCAGCGCAGTCACCGTGGTGCCGTCCAAGGTGGTCTCGACCTCGGCCCGGAGCACCGAGCCCACGCCCGAACCCTCCGGAACCAGTGCTCCGTCGACCGTACCCCGCGGCTGCTTGGCCCCGGCGGCGCGCCACGTCCAGGTGGAATCGCCGGTCTGGCTGGTGAGTTCGACTTCGATGCGATGGGCCATACCGGGCGACAGGCTACTGCCGTCACCGCCCGGCACGCGAAAAAGATCCGAGCGGGGTGGCTAAGAAGGGGCTAAGAACCCCCTGAAATGCTCGTTTCACGCTCATCCACCATCGTACGATGACCGATATCTCCGGACGGTGGTCCGACCACGACAGAGGCGACAACCGGCGGAAGGCCGCCGTTCGAGGAGTCAGGTGATGGAACGTTCCGAAGGCGACGACCCCGGGGCGGGGGACGCCGGGGCCGAGGAAGCCCCGACCCCGGCGGGCCCGGCTGAGTCCACCGTCTTCCTACCACCGCACTGGCAGGAGCAACCGGCCAGCGGCGGCGCCGACGCTCGTCGCCCCGAGCATGATCCGAGCCCGTTGGTCCCGAGCGTCCGGCCGACCACGTCGACAGTTCCGGTGTGGGGCCCGATCACCCCGGTGCCACCGGTCGTCCCGACGGCCGGGGACGGCTCCGACGGAGCCCGGCGGTCACCGGGCCGGACGTGGCTGCCGGTGGCGTTGGCCGCGGCCCTGGTCGGCGCGCTGGTCGGCGGCGGGATCGTGGCCCTGGTCGGACGGGGCGGGGGATCGACGACGGTGAAGGTCATCTCGGCCGGTCCCGCCCTCCTCAACGGCACCACCAACATCGAGTCGGTACTGGACAGGGTGCTTCCCTCGGTCGTCTCCATCGACGCCAAATCCCCCGAGCCGGCGTCGCAGTCGATCTTCGGCGGCGGGAGTGGTGTCCAGGAGGACCAGGGCACCGGGATGATCATCACCTCCGACGGTGAGGTGGTCACCAACAACCATGTGATCGCCGGTGCCACCGATATCACGGTCACCCTGTACGGCAGTCTCAAGGCGCTGCCGGCCACCCTCATCGACACCGACCCGGTCAATGACGTGGCCCTCCTGCAGATCCAGAACCAGTCCAACCTGCCCACGGTGGCCTACGGCGATTCTGACCGCACCCAGGTGGGCGACGCGGTGGTGGCCATCGGCAACGCCCTCGGGCTCTCCGCCGGTACCCCCACGGTGACCCAGGGGATCATCTCGGCCAAGGGCCGGACCGTCCAGGCCAGTGACTCGACGGGCACCAGCACCGAGACCCTCACCAACATGATCCAGACCGACGCCGCCATCAACCCGGGGAACTCGGGCGGTCCGCTGGTCGACAGCTCGGGGATGGTCATCGGGATGAACACCGCGGTGGCCTCCAACACGGAGGGCACGTCGCAGGCCCAGGACATCGGGTTCGCCATCCCGGCCAACAAGATCACCCAACTCCTGCCCGAACTGCGGAACAAGTCGATCGGCAGCTCCAGCCCGAGCGGCACCGGGTACCTGGGTGTCGAGATCGAGACGCTCACCAGCCAGGTACGGAGCGCCTACAACTTCGTCCCTACCCAGGGCGCGGTGGTCCTCCAGGTGACCAGCGGCTCGCCGGCCGACATCGCCGGTCTGCGACAGGGCGACGTGATCGTGTCCCTGGACGGAAAGGCGATCACCAGCGCCGATCAGCTGGGGACGGCCATCCAGTCCGACAAGCCGGGCCAGCAGGTCACCATCGGCCTCTACCGGGGCCGGACCCGGAAGAAGGTGGTGGCCACGCTGGGGTCGTCCTCCTCCGAGCAGCAGACGTCCGGAGGGTGAGGGGCCCGACCGGGGCGTGCTCGACCGTGGGTTTCGGTTGACGGCTGAGCATCTACGCTCGGTGGATCACCGAAACCAGAGCCGAGGGAGAAGGGAGGCACCAGGACGTGACCACCACCGCGGGTGCGGGTGCCGCCACCGGACTGCGGATCGAGGCGCTGGCCGCACCCCGCGCCGAACCGGCGCGTGACGGCTCGCCGCCCGACGACCAGGCCCTGGCCCGGATCCTCGAGACGGCCACCACCGTCCCCGATCACGGCGGGCTCCAACCGTGGCGGTTCGCCGTGCTCCGCGGACCGGGTCGGGACCGGCTGGGCGACGCCCTGGTGGCCGGGCTCCACCTCGTGCGGGGCCCGGACGTCCCCGAGGCCGCCGTGTCCAAGATGCGGGGGAAGGCCTTCGCCGCCCCGTGCACGGTGGCGGTGATCGCCTCACCTGATCCCTCGTCCAACGTGCCGGTGTGGGAACAGGTCGCCTCGGCGTCGTGCACCGGCTACGCCATCGTGCTCGCCGCCGTGGCCCTCGGATTCGGTGCCGTGTGGAAGAGCGCGGCGGTGCTGGACACCGAGCCGGTCCGGAACCTGTTCGGGCTGTCCGAGCACGAGCAGACCCTCGGTTGGGTCAACATCGGGAGCCCCGGGGCCCCGGGACGGAAGGCACGCCCCACCGAGCGGGCCGGCCTCAGTGAACTGGTCACGGTGATCGACGGTGACCGGCACCCCTGGACGGTGACCGGGTCAGGTCCCGCCCATGACCGGGTGGACCCGGTCGGCGAGGCCGGTCAGTAGCCCCAGCGGGCCATGGGCGGTCCGAATCCGGCCTCGTCCGCACACCGGCCACACAGATCCATCCTCCGTGCCCCGGGCCGCTCGGAGGCGGCCACCCGGCGCCACCCGTACCGGCGGGCTTCCTCGAGGCAGGCTGATTCCGACCACCGCGGCGTGGTGCGGGCCCCGCACTTCCCGCAGGTGCGGAAGAAGGCTTCGTCGTCGTACAGATCGTCGAAGGACAGATCGTCGAGGATCGGATCGTCAGGGTCGAATTCCATCGCGGTGCTCCGTCCCGAGGCTACCGCCGGATCGGACGGGTCGCGACATCACCCCGGGGGTCCGGATACCCGGCAGGTCGGCCCGGGGCGTCGCTGGCGGGGGCTGGTGGCGGGGGAGGGCTGGTGGCGGAGGAGCGGTGGCGGGGCGATCGCCCACCAGGGGTCCGCTCATAGGATGACGGAAATCACGGCCGGACCGTCCTGACCGACGGGACGACCGAACCACTGTCGACGAGACCCCGATGCGAGGAGAAGGACATGGCCGAGGTGAACGATTTCAACACGAAGATCATCGAGGAATTCCGGGCCAACGGGGGCAAGCTCGGCGGTGGGTTCGAAGGGGCGCCGATGCTCCTGCTGACCACGGTCGGCGCCAAGTCGGGGAAGGCGCGGGTGAATCCGATGATGTACCTGGACGAGGGTGGCCGGCGGTATGTCTTCGCCTCCAAAGCCGGTGCGCCGACCAACCCGGACTGGTACTACAACCTGCTTGCGAATCCGGACGTCACCATCGAGGTCGGCACCGACACCCTCGACGTGGTGGCCACCCCGCTCGAGGAGGAGGAGCGGGCCCGTGTCTATGCCGTGCAGGCGAGCCGCTACCCGGGGTTCGCCGAGTACCAGGAGAAGACCGACCGGGCCATCCCGGTCGTCGCCCTCGACCCCCGGTAAGCCGACCGCCCGCACCGACTGGCGGCGTCGGCGCCGTCCGGCCGTATGCACCCGCGGTCGTAGCGGCACCGGTACTGTCGTCACTGTGACGAAATCGGCCGACGGCGACCGGTGCGAGTGGTGCCATCGCCCGGTGGCTCAGAGTCCCGGGCCCGGCCGTCCCCGCCGGTTCTGTTGCCGTTCACACCGGCAGCGCGCCTACGAAGCCCGGGCCCGAGGCGATGCACTGGGCGTCCCGCCCGGGCAGGTGGTGGTGGCCGAGTCGGAGTTGGCCAAGCTGCACGACCGCCTGTACCGGCTCGAGACTGCCATCGAGGATGTCGATGCCGACCTGGCCCGGACGTCGGGAGCCAAGGCGTACAAGGAGGCCTTCGACCATCTCTGCGACGCGGCGCGTGATCTGGTGGGAATGGTCGTGGAGCCGGTCAGGGAGTGAATCCGCCGATCAGATGGTGCGATGCCGGAACACCGTGGTGCGGGGCCGGGCGCGCTTCCATCGCTTCTCCTGGCGCTTGGTGATGCGGCGGAGCTCGCGGAGGATCGGGCTGTCCGCGCCCGGGATCTTGGCGATCTCCGCGGTGCCGGTCCCGGTCGGTACCCGACGCCGGCTGCAGGTCGGAAACGTGAGTACCGGATGCGACGGGGTGTCAACGTCCATGCCGGAATGATCGACCCCTCGGCCCGGCTTCTTTAGAGGTCGGCAATGGAGGCTGGTGGCATACTCCGGGGATGGAACGAAGTCGACGACCGATTGTCCTGGCTGTCATCGTGGCCATCGATCTCGTGGTGGCCACGTTCGCCTGGCGGGACCTCAAGCAGCGCTCCGAGGAGAGCCTCCGGGGCAGCAAACGGTTCTGGCATCTGGCCATCATCGCCAACCCCGGGAATTCGGTCTTCTACTGGCTCATCGGCCGGAAGCGGCTCACTGACTGACGCGGGGCACAGACGGGCACCGAGATGACCGCAGCTCGAGTCGGAGAGAAGCCGTCCGTGCTCCAGAACCAGCCGGACTCAGGTCGGCCGGAACCGATCATCCGGTAGTTACGTCACCGTGACGGAAATGGCAATGGAGCGGTGTCCGGGGGATTTGCGGCCGACCGAGGTTCCGGCGGTGGCCAACGACGTCGGGAGCCCAGGTGTCTCTGCCAACCGGGCGCCCAATGCGATCCAGCGGCAGCACACTCGCCCGGTGGCGTCCTCCAGGCCGGAGTCGGGTCGAGCCTTGAACGGTCGTTGTCGCCAGTCGGAACCACGCGGCTGGAGAGCGGATCCAGGGTCGAGGGATCGGGATCGAAGCCCGGGCGCTCAGGTGTGACAACGCCGATAATGTATATTATGTCAAGTAAAGCTCAGGTTGAGCCTGAGGTCTGAGAGTTGCCATCCGTCCTGGACATGGCTGCTGAGCAGGCCCATCCTGGCCGCACAACTTGCGGACCGACTTCGCCGATTGGTCCGTATGAGGATGTCGCTCACCCGGCTCCCCCGGCAGCTCGGGGTGCTGGTGATCGCCTTCGCCCAGTACGAGGACCGGCCGCTGCTCGGAGCGGTCGAGCTCTTCCGCGGGTTGTCGATGCAGGTTGCCTATCGGTGGGCGACCGGCCGGATCATGGCCGCCGCCGACGACCGGGCCGTCCTGTTGTGGTCGGTGGCCTTCCATTCGAAAGAGCGGCAATCGCTGATTCTCGAATTGCTCGGGGCCTCGACGGCCACCCTGGTGGGGCTGGTCCTGGTCGCCATCACCAGCGCCATTTTGCTGATCCCGCTGTGGCTGGTGGTGCTCTTCACCGGCGAGCACGGCGGTCTCATCGTGAAAATCGGGCTGGCGATCGTGATCGGCCGCTGGTTGGTGACGACCTGGCGCGCTATCCACGCCTACCGGGACGAGTTGGCGCTGACGGCACGACTTCCCGACCCCAAGGTCCCGCGATGGCGAATCGACTTCCTCGGGGCCGTACCGGCGCGAAGGGGCTTCGGGGGTCAATTGCTCGGCGCCTTCCTGGCTCGGGCCGATGAATCGATGACCGAAGTGGTGTTGCATCGTCGCCGGGTGAAGTTCAAGGGACCAGTTCGGCCAACAGGGCCCGGACCCGACGGTCGATCTCGTCGACGATCGGTCGGACCTCCTCGACCGATTTCCCCGCCGGATCGTCCAGTTCCCAATCGACGTAGCGCTTGCCGGGGTACACGGGGCAGGTATCGCCACAGCCCATGGTGACCACGACATCAGCCGCCCGGACGGTGTCGTCGGCGAGCGCCTTGGGGAATTCTCGGGAGGGATCCAGCCCGCGTTCGGTCAGGATCGAGACCACCGAGGGGTTGAGGCCGGGCCCCGGCTCGGAACCGGCCGATTCGACCACGACCCGGCCCTGCGCGTAGTGATCGAGGAGCACACGTGCGGCCAGGCTCCGGCCCGCGTTGTGGACGCAGAGGAAGAGCACGACCGGCTTGTCGGTCATGGGTTGTCCGTCGATGTTGAGGACACCACCAGATGGTGCGGCACCATGATGTCGGAGGCCTCGGCGGGGGTGATATCGGGATACAGCACCTTGATGATGACAACGGCGACGGCGCCCCCCACGACCTGGGCGACGATGAAGCTGGGCACGGACGCCGGGGCGATGCCGGCGAACGTGTTCGAGAACATCCGTCCGACGGTGATGGCCGGGTTGGCGAAGCTGGTCGAGCTGGTGAAGAAGTAGGCCGCGCCGATGTAGGCGCCGACGGCTGCCGGTGCACTCCGGGACCGGCCACTTCGGGCCAAGGAGAAGATGACCAGGATCAATCCCGAGGTGGCCATGATCTCGGACAGGAAGTGGGCCGGCGACGCCCGGTCGTGGGTGGAGAGGCTGACGGCTGCCTTCGAGAACATCAGATTGGCGATCACCGCACCGGCGACACATCCGGCAACCTGCACCGGGATGTAGGCCACGGCAGATCTCCAGCCCACTCCCCCGAACAGCGCATCGACCAACGAGACCACCGGGTTGAAGTGTCCTCCGGAGACGGGACCGAACATCAGGATGATGGTGTAGAGGCCGGCCGCGGTGGCAGCCGCGTTCTCGAACAGTTCGAGACCGGGGTTGCCCGGAGACAGTTGTTGAGCGGCGATCCCGGAGCCGATGACCACGGCAGCCAGGAAGGCGCTGCCGAGGAACTCGGCGACGAGACGGCGCCAGAGGGCCGGCTCGGTCATTCCCGTCCCCGCCGACCGGGTGTTTCCGTGTCCCTCAGCAACACGATCCGGGTGTGACGGCGTCGGAACCGACCGGCAGCGAGGCGGAACAACCGAGCCCGTCGGCGTCCGAGGCGTCGGCGAGCACCGTGTACACCTCCCACGGCGCGCCGTCGGGGTCCCTCACCCAGGCTTTGTCCTGAACCGCATAGCAACACGTCGTGCCTTCGTGCACGTCGGGCTCTAGGCCGACGTCGGCCAGGCGCCGGGTGGTGGCCCTGACCTCCCCGGGCGTCTCCACTTCGATCCCGAGGTGGTTGAGCGCCCCTGCCGCTCCATGGTGGCCAGCTCCGGAGGACTCGATGAGGACCAGCTTCAAAGGAGGGGCGTCGATGGCGAAGTTGGCGTAACCCGGGCGGCGCTTGGCCGGTTGGGTGGCGAACAGCTTGGTATAGAAGTCGACGGCTTCGTCGATGTCGGCCACGTTGAGGGCGAGCTGGAGCCTGGACACGGGTTGGACCTCCGGGGTGCATTGATGACTGTCAATCAATCGATTATGATCGATGCATTGACAAAGGTCAATGGGAGAACGGGAGGCCCGGATCCGGTGATCAGATCGCGCTCCACGACAGCGGTGCCAACGGCAGACCCGTGCTGCCCGTCGGTACTCGCCGCCCCCCTCGACCCAACCGACGCCACGCGGTTGGCCAACGGGTTCACCGCGTTGTCGGACCCGGTCCGACTCGGGATCCTGAGCATGGTGGCCGCCTCACCCTCGGGAGAGGTCTGCGTCTGTGACTTCGTCGGCCCCCTCGGCAAGAGCCAACCGACCATCTCCCATCACCTGAAGGTCTTGAGCGAGGCAGGTCTCATCCAGGGCGAACGCCGCGGGAAGTGGGTCTGGTATTCCCTCAACCGCGATGGGCTGTCCGCCCTTCGGGGGGCCCTCGACACCTGAGGCAGCCCACCCGTCCACCGATTCATGGTCGTCCTTTTGATCGCGACGTCAATTGCCTGCGCCCACTCCCTAATATCTGGATATGGCGGATACCGGGAAGACAGGCAGTGGGAAGGGCCGTAGGAGCGGAAGCCGGACGCAGGCCATCGGCGACCTCGACCGGCTGATGGTGGCGCTGGACGATCTCTCCGCCCAACTGGTGTTCGTGCGAGGTCAGTACGCCAGGGCCAAACACAGTCTCGAGGAGGGCGATACCGTCGAGATGGCTCTGGACAAGGCCCGGGCGGCGGAGACCCGCGAGTCGATCATGGTGGCCCTCGACGAGTTCGAGAAGTGCCGCTACGTGTCGAGGATCTCGCTGGTGGCCGCGGGCTTGGATGATGGGATGTCGATCAACGCCCTCAGCAAGTCCTGGGGGGTCTCCCGGCAGCTGATCTCGCGATACGTGGGCTTGATCCGCAAGGAGCACGAGCAGGCCAGGAGCAGGAGCAGGAGCAGGCGCACGAGCAGGCCCGCCAGGAGCAATAGGTGTTGCGTGCAATACCTGTTGCGGAAGCGCTAGTCTGTGGGCAGCAGTCGCCAGCCTGTCGAGCTGGGTTCCGCCGCCTAGCTCCAGGCCGGTGACTGTTGTCCGACTGACGGGAGGGCTCCCGATCGGCCTCCGTGGCCCGGTTCCACCCGACCCCTCCTCCGGTGCCAGGCCGCCGGTCCGACGTCCCTCCGCCTAGGATGGACGGACAGCGTTCTGCCGCCGGGAAGCCAATGGCGGGACCCCAGAGGTGACAGAAGGAGGCATTGGTGCCCGAGATCGTGAAGTTCCCAGCCAACGCGGCGTTCGATTCGCTCGACCAGGAGCGGCTCCACCGCAAGCAGCGCCTGGCCGCAGGGTTCCGGCTCTTCTCCAAGTTCGGTTTCGACGAGGGAGTGGCCGGGCACATCACCGCCCGCGACCCCGAACGCCTCGACCACTTCTGGGTGAATCCCTTCGGCATGCACTTCGGTCACATCCGGGTCTCCGATCTCATCCTGGTCAACCACGAGGGCGAGGTGGTCGAGGGGGACATGCCGGTCAACGGGGCGGCCTTCGCCATCCACTCCCAGATCCACGCCGCCCGCCCCGACGTGGTGGCCGCCGCCCACTCGCACTCGATCTACGGGAAGTCGTGGTCGGCCCTGGGTCGTACGCTCGATCCGATCACCCAGGACGTCTGTGCCTTCTACGACGACCATGCGGTGTTCGACGACTACACCGGCGTGGTGCTCGACATCGAGGAGGGCAAGCGCATCGCCCACGCGCTGGCCGACAACAAGGCCGCCATCCTCCGCAACCACGGCCTCCTGACCGTCGGCCATTCGGTCGACGAAGCGGTGTGGTGGTTCATCACCATGGAGCGTTCGTGCCAGGCCCAGCTCCTGGCCTCCTCGGCCGGCGAGCCGGTGCTCATCGACGCCGAGATGGCCAAGTTGACCAGCCGGCAGGTGGGATCGCACATGGCCGGCTGGTTCAGCTTCCAGCCGCTGTTCGAACGGATCGTGCGGGAGCAGCCCGACCTCCTCGACTGAGCGCTCCCGGTGGCCGGCACCGCGCCGGTCAGGAAGGGCGCCGGTCAGGAAGACGGGCGGTCGGGTACCCCATCGTCGGGACCGGTAGGTGGTCGTGCGGTGGTGATGATCACCACCGGGATCTTCCGCGTGGTGTGGCGCTGGTAGACGTCGTAGCGGCCGAGGACTCCGGGGTGGAAGATGCGGGACATCCCCCGGTTGGTGCGGTTGACCAACGGCCACAGCTGGGCCTGCTCCTCCGGTGTGGCCACCCTGGCCGTGGCCGACATCACCCGGCGACCCACCCGGATGGTGACCCGGGGTTCGGCCTGGAGGTTCAACAGCCACGCCGGCGGTCGCTGACTCCCGCCGTTGGAGGCGACCACGATGTAGTCACCCCGGTCGCGGCAGTAGGTCAGTCCGTGGGTCCGGGCCTGGCCGGTCCTCCGGCCGGTGGTGGTCAACAAGAGGGCCGGGACCCGGTTGCTGTGCTTCCCGACCCGCCCGTCGGTCCGTTCGTAGATGTACTTGTGGAACCGGAGGTAGGGATCGACGAACTTGGTGGTGAAGATGCCGTCCACAGGATGCGTCCGTCGTGATCAGGGCCGGGCGTCGAACGTGGGGATCAGGTTGCGGGCGGCCCGGGCCTCGTCCACCCGTCGGACCGGTGTGTTGCGGGGGAACTCGGCCAGCCAGCCGTCAGGGTGGGTGGCGGCCTCCTCGGCGATGCGTTCGAGCGACTGGGCCATGGCCTCGAGGGTCTGGGGGCTCTCCGTTTCCGTCGGCTCGATCATGAGCGCCTCCTCGACGATCAGCGGGAAGTAGACCGTCGGCGAGTGGAACCCCTCCTCGAGGAGGCGCTTGGCCACGTCGAGGGCCCGGACCCCGTGGGCCTGTTTGAGGGAGCGGACCGAGAGCACCGTCTCGTGCATGCACGGACGGTTGAACGGGACGTCGTAGGTGCCGGTCAGCCGTCGGCGGATCCAGTTGGCGTTGAGGACCGCGGTCTCGGCGATCTGCCGGAGTCCGTCTCCCCCGTTGACCAGGATGTAGGCCAGGGCCCGGGCCAGGACGAGGGCGTTCCCGTGCCAGGTGTGCATCCGTCCGATCGACCGGGGTGGGTGGGCCCATCCGAACACCGGGGTCTGGTCGTCCGACTCCAGCCGCACCGCCCGCGGTCCGGGCAGGAACGGGACCAGGCGCTCCGAGACGGCCACCGGTCCGGCTCCGGGCCCCCCTCCCCCGTGCGGGGTGGCGAACGTCTTGTGAAGATTCATGTGGACGATGTCGAATCCCATGTCGCCGGGGCGTACGACCCCGAGGATGGCGTTGAGATTGGCCCCGTCGTAGTAGAGGAGCCCTCCCACCTGGTGGACGGCGGCGGCGATGGCGGCGATGTCCTCTTCGAACAGCCCCAGTGTGTTGGGGTTGGTCAGCATGATGCCGGCCACGTCCTCGTCCAGCACCTCGGCCAATGCGGCCATGTCGACGCAGCCCCGTTCGTCGCTCGGGACGGTGACCACCTCGTAGCCGCCCAGGGTGACCGACGCCGGATTGGTCCCGTGGGCCGAGTCGGGGATGATCACCTTGTGCCGGTCGGACCCGTTGGCCTGGTGCCAGGCCCGCATCAGGAGCAGCCCGGTCAGCTCACCGGCGGCGCCGGCGGCCGGCTGCAGGGTGGCGGCGGCCATCCCGGTGATCTCGCAGAGGATCTCCTCCAGCTCGACCATGAGCCCGAGCCACCCCTGGGCGAGGGAGGCCGGCGCCCCCGGGTGGACCCCGGCCAGGCCGGGGAGACCGGCCACCGTGTCGCACACCTTCGGGTTGTACTTCATGGTGCAGGAGCCGAGCGGGTAGGCGCCGAGGTCCACCGAGAACTGCCGGTGGGAGAGCCGGGTGAAGTGGCCCACCAGGTCGCGCTCGGATACCTCGGGCAGCAGGACCGGGTCCTCGCGGAGATGGCCATCGGGGACCAACTGGTCGAGGGGGACCTCGGGGACGCCGGTGGTCCGGAACGACCAGGCGTGCCGGCCCGAATGGGACAGTTCGAAGAGTGTGGGCTCGCTCGCCCTGCCCAACAGGGGTGCGCTGTCGGCCTTGCCCCCGGCGGCTGTTCGGGCCGGTACGGCCGCAATGTCGGTCATCAGGCCACCGCCTTGGCCAGGGCGGTCACGTAGGCGTCGATCTCGTCCCGGGTCCGGCGCTCGGTCACCGAGACGAGCAGCCCGTGCTCCCCGTCGTCGAATGCCTCGCCCAACGTGATGCCGGCCAGGAAGCCGGCGTCGGCCATCCGGTCGATGACGGTGGAGGCGGGGATCGGGAGCCGGAGGGCGAACTCGCGGAGGACCGGGGCCCCGGCGTACGGTTCCACCCGATCGAGGGAGAGCAGCGCATCACGGGTGTACCTGGTGGCCTGGGCGCACCGGCGGGCCAGCTCCACCAGGCCGCCGGTGCCCAGCCACCCGAGCTGGATGGCCGCCGTCACCGCCATCAGGGTCTGGTTGGTGCAGACGTTGGAGGTGGCCTTCTCGCGACGGATGTCCTGTTCTCGGGCCCGCAGCGTGGTCACGTAGGCCCGCCGGCCCTCGACGTCGACGGTCTCCCCGACCAGGCGGCCGGGCAGACGGCGCACGTGGTCGGAGGTGCAGGCGAACAGCCCGAGGTAGGGGCCGCCGAACCCGAGCGTGGTCCCGAAGACCTGACCCTCCCCCACCACCACGTCGGCACCCCACTGTCCGGCCGACTTGAGGAGGCCGGCCGCCACCGGATCGGCCCCGACCACCAGCATGGCGCCGGTCCGATCGCACAGGGCCCGGGCGGCCGCCAGGTCCTCGATGCATCCGAGGTAGTTCGGGTAGCCGACCATGACGACACCGGGCGGATCGTCCTGCTCCCGTTCGGCGCCCGGCCAGGCGGTGAGTCCGTCGGCCAGCGGGACGGTCACCAGCCGATGCCCGGTCCCGGCGGCACAGGTGGCCAGCATCTGGCGCCAGTGGGGATGGATGCCGGCGGACACCCACACCGTGCCGCGGCCCGAGGCGGCCACGCCCAGGTTGACGGCCTCGACGGCGGCACTACCGCCGTCGTACAGCGAGGCGTTGGCCACCGGCAGCCCGGTCAGCCGGGCCACCATGGTCTGGTACTCGAAGATGGCCTGCAGGACCCCCTGGGCCACTTCGGGCTGGTAGGGCGTGTAGGAGGTGACGAACTCGGAGCGCCCGGCCAGGGCCCGGGTCACCGAAGGGATTTCGTGGTCGTAGGCGCCACCGCCGGCGAAGCAGACCAGGCGGTCGGAGCGGGCCCGGTTCCGGTCGGCGTAGCCCTCCATGGCCGCCAGTACGTCGGGCTCCCCCACGCCGGCGGACAATTCGAGGCCGTGCTGGAGCCGGAGCGCCTCGGGCACCACGTCGAAGAGCTCGTCGATCGAGGAGAGGCCGAGGAAGGCCAACATGCGCTCGACCTCGTCATCGGTGTGCGGGATATAGGTGCCCACAGGGCGTCTCCTCCAGTGCTGTCTTCCTGGTTCTAGTTGAGGACGGGGCCTGAGGCCCAATGCGGGCCGGGCCCGCCCGTCAGCGCCCCGATGCCCACTGGCCGGGTCGGGTGAAGGGAGTGGTGACCACGGTGGCCGGGATCGACCGGCCCCGCTGCTCGATCTCGAAGACCATCGACGGCTCGGGACCGAACTCGGACCCGACGAGGGCCAGGGCGATCCCGTGCTCGAGCATCGGGGAGAAGTTCCCACTGGTCACCGTCCCGGCCGGCCGGCCATCCTGGCTGAGCGCCGATCCCCGGCGCGGGGGCTGGCGCCCCTCGGTGGACAACCCGACCAACCGGCGGGCCACCCCCCGTTCCCGTTCGGCGGCCAGGGCGGCACGACCGCGGAAGGCGGGCTTGTCCCAGCCGACGACCCAGCCCAGACCGGCCTGCAGCGGGGTGATGCCCGGGCCGAGCTCGTGGCCGTGCAGGGGCAGGGCGGCCTCCAGGCGCAGGGTGTCACGCGCCCCAGGCCGGCGGGCTTGATGCCGCTGCCGAGCAGGGCCGTCCACAGGGCGTCGGCGGCGTCGACGGGTACGGCGCACTCGACGCCGTCCTCGCCCGTGTAGCCGGTTCCCGCGGCCACGCACGGCACCCCCTCCCAGACGAACGGGGCGACCCCGAAACGGGGCACGGCGGCGGCATCGGGGGCCACGGTGGCCAGCCGGGTCCGGGCGTGTGGGCCCTGGACGGCGATGACACAGCGGGCCCGGGTGGTGTCCTCACCGCCGATGGCCTCTTCGACCCGGCGGGTGTTCGATGCGTTGGGCATCACGTCGAACACGTCGTCGGACAGCCACCAGACGATGATGTCGTCGACCACCGACCCGTCGGCATCGTCGAGGAGGTGGGTGTACTGGGCCCGTCCCGGCCCGATCCGGCGCAGGTCGTTGGCCAGTGCGCCCTGCAGCCGATCGAAGGCATCGGCGCCCTCCACTCTCACCGTGCCCAGATGGCTCACATCGAAGAGCACTGCATCGCGGCGGCAGGCGCGGTGCTCGGACAGCGTGCCCTCACCGTAGGAGAGCGGCATCTCCCAGCCGCCGAACTCGACCAGCCGTGCCCCCAGCCTCCGGTGGGCGTCGATCAGCGCGGTGTGCAGGAGCGGATCGGCGCTGGTCGCAGGCGGCTGTTCACCGAGCGCCGTCGGGGTGTCGGCCACGTCCACGAGGCTACCGGGGCACGTGTTCAGGCGGTGCGGGCGATACCGGTGCGGGAACCGCTCTCACCGGCCAGGCCGTACTTGGCCAGCAGGGCCAGGGTGTCCCGCTGGTACAAGAGGGTGACCCGGACCTCGGGATAGAGCTGGCCCAACCGGCGGACCTTTCCGTTCTTTTTGGTCACCAGCCGTTGGTTGAGGGTGGTGACCTCGACGAAGAGCCCGGGCTCGGGAAGCCAGAAATCAGGACGGAAGCCGGCCATCGGGTGACCGTCCTCGTCCCAGTCGAGCGCGAACTCGACCGGCTCGTACTCCCACAGGACTCCGTAGAAGTCGAGGATCCGCGCGAACCGCCGCTCGGACTCGTGGGCGAACCGGGTCACGGTGAGAAGCGGATTCGATTCCGGACCGGACGTCGGGCTCAACGCTCGGCGGCCTCGGCCGACGACAGGTAGTCCGCGGCCGGATGACCCTGAGGGCGTGGCCCGGCATCGGTGGCCGCGGTGTCCGTGCTGTGGAGGTCGACGATGGCCGCCTCGAGCTCGGAGACGACGCCGGACAGCGGCAGGATGTTGAACACCCCTTGGCCCCCGGCCAGGAGATCCACGATGTCGCCGTCCGAATGGGCCAGCACCGACCGGCTCCCCACGAGGACCAATTGGGAGGAGGCCAGATCGCCACCCAGATCGCCCCGGAGGCACTCGACGGCCTGGCGGGCCTGCTGCAGTTTGAGACCGGCATCGAGCAGGCGCTTGATCACCTTCAGCTCGAGAACGTCGCTGTAGGAGTAACGGCGCTGGCTCCCGCTGCCGGTGGCGTCGGTGATCGACGGACGGAGCAGGTCGGTGCGGGCCCAGTAGTCGAGCTGCCGGTAGGTGATGCCCACCAGCGTGCAGACCTGGGCGCCCCGGAATCCCTCGTCCGGGACCTCGGGAGGCCCTCCCTCCGATGCCGCGTCGACCCTGTCGGTGACCATTTCTCTTCCTCCACCTCGATCAGAGGTTCACCGTGAAGCAAAACCTTACGGTCAACCTGCGTATTCACGGTATCACACAACCGTAATTACGTGCGTGTGACGTGGGGTGGCCGCCGCCTCCGGGATGCCTGATTTGGACCCGGTGGTCGGTCGGGCAATGATCGGGTCATGACCGTCGTGAAGATCAACGCCATCACTGTCCGGGAGGGCTCCGGGGACGAGTTGGCCCGGAGGTTCGCCAAACGGGCGGGAGC
Source organism: uncultured Acidimicrobiaceae bacterium (assembly GCA_963812885.1). GTDB lineage: Bacteria > Actinomycetota > Acidimicrobiia > Acidimicrobiales > RAAP-2 > Bog-756. The sequence continues at coordinate 159,166 of CAWEWZ010000012.1, forward strand.
CGTCGACGATGCCGAGGGATTCGAGGGGTTCGAGCTCCTCCAGCCCAACGACAGCCGGGACGTGTGGCTGGTGCTCACCCGGTGGCGCGACGAGGAGTCCTTCAACGCATGGGTGTCATCGCCCGCCTTCGCCCACGGTCACCGGGGGACGACATCCACGGACGCGCCTTCTCCGGCCCCGGGATCGGAGACCGATCCCCCACCGGTCGGTGTCCACAGCGAGGTCTGGTCCTACGACATCGTCGACCTCCCCGCGCCTCGGTGACGACCGCCGAGGTGCCGGCTGACCCGGTGCCGCTGCACCGCCGGTCCATCGAGTACGAGGCGTTCGAGGTCGGTGAGGAGCTGGTGATCGTCGGCCGGCTCCGTGACACACGACCCTGGGCCGACGACGGGGCATCGATCGCCACCGTGCACGAGATGGAGCTCCGGGTCACTGTCCGGATCGCCGACATGACCATCACCGAGGCCCGGGCCCGGATGGACACGTTCCCCCACGCCGAGTGCCCGGGGATCGTCGGCGCGTTCCGTCAACTGGAGGGCCTCAGCGTGACCCGGGGCTACACCCGCGAGGTGCAGGCCCGGTTCGCGGGGCCGAAGGGCTGCACCCATCTCGAGCAGCTGGCCCGCTCCCTCGGGCCGGTGGTGGTCCAGGCGGTGACCTCCCGGCGGGCCCGGGAGGTGGCCGCCGGCGGGCTGGTCGACCTCCTGTCCGGGGGCGGGAGCCCGTGGGCCCGCGACTCGTGCCACGTGTGGGCCGAAGGCGGCGTCGCCGACCAGAAGCTGGCCGCCGGCTGGCGACCGGGGACGGGACCGTATCCGGCTCCGGCCCTCGAGACGTTCACCGACCCGAGCCCACCACCGTGAACCCGGCTCCGGTGGGTGCCGGTCGGGGCCCCGCCCTCTCGCTCGCCGGCTGACGCTCGCCGCCCTGCTGTCGGTCACCGTCCTGTCGACGGGCTGCGTGGCTTCGGGGACGGCCATCTCGACGCCCTTCGCCACCACCCGGCCGGTGCTCGAGCACGGGCCGCAGTACGAGGTCAAGGTGGCCTCGGTCGGAGGTCTCGGCCCGGTGCTGGTCGACGGCCAGGGCATCACCCTCTACATGTACGCCACCGACCACCAGGGAACTCCATCCCGGTGCTACGGCATCTGCGCCGTGCAGTGGCCACCGCTCATCCTGCCGACCGGGGTGGCGGCACCGGTGGCGGGACCGGGGATCGAGCCCGGGCTGCTCGGCACCGCGCCCCGTACCGACGGGACGACCCAGATCACCTACCACGGCTGGCCGCTCTATCTGTGGCCGCCGGACCGGAGGCCGGGCCAGGCCACCGGGCAGGGTCTCACCAATGCCGGTGGCCGCTGGTACGTCCTCGACACCGCCGGGAACCCGGTCACGACGCCGTGAGGGCGCACCCCGGCCAGGGGGGCCAGACTGGCGTGGTGAACGATTCGAAGGGACGGTCGCGGTGGTCGATCAATTCGACCAACTCGATCCTGTCCATCAACTCGGCCGGATCCATCCTCTCCATCGGATCGGCGGGCTCGATCCTCTCCATCGGATCGGCCCTGTCGGTGGCCTCGGTGGGGAGTTTCCTCGGCGCCGCCTCGATCCTCTCGTGCGCCTCGGTCGCCTCGGTGCTCTCGTTCCGCTCGCGGGCCGGCGTCATGGCCGCCGGGGCACCCCGGTCGCCTTCAGCTGGTGGGTCCCCCCAGCCACCCGCGCTTTCGGAATAGGTAGAGGAGGACGGCCGCCGACGCCAGCTCGAGGCCGAGCCCGAAGACGATGAAGGGCACCCTCCCGGTGATGTGGGCCACCAGCCAGCTGAAGTTCTGGCCGAAGAAGCCGGTGAGGAAACTGAGGGGCAGGAAGACCGTGGCGATGATGGTCAGCTGCTTCATGACCACGTTGAGCCGGTTGGACACCGTGGACAGGTGGGTGTCCATGACGCCGCTCAGCAGGTCGCGGTACCCGTCCACGAGGTCGCTGATCCGGATGAGGTGGTCGTAGATGTCGCGCATGTAGCGCAGCCCCTCGTCGGTGACGCCGGGCAGCTGTTCCACCCCCGAGGAGATACTGGCGAACATGTCGCGCTGGGGGGTGATCACCTTGCGAATGGCGATCAGTGAGCGCTTCATGGTGAACAGGGTGCCCAGCTGGGCATCGGTGGGCTGGACCAGGATGGCGTCCTCCAGCTCGTCGATCTGGTTGTCGAACCCGTTGAGCATGGGGAAGAAGCTGTCGACCAGCTGGTCGATGACCAGGTAGACCAGGGCGGCCCCCGGCGCCTGCAGATCGACCGGTCGGTGGCTGAACCGCTGGCGGGCATCCTCCATGGCCGCGCATCGACCGTGGTGGACGGTGACCACGAAGTGCTCGGCCAGGATGAAGTGGACCTCGACGGTCGACGACTGGTCGGCACCGGCCCCGTGGACGACCATGTACAGGAAGTCGTTGTAATCCTCGAGCTTGGGCCGCTGGCCGAACTTCTGGGCATCCTCCACGGCCAGCGGGTGGATCTTGAAGACATCGAGCAGCAGGTCGCGGGCTTCGGCGTCCACCCCGTCGAGGTCGAGCCAGAAGTGCTTGGCCGCCGCCAGCTGCGCCTCGATGGCCTCCCGGGTGGCCGGGGCGGTCTGGCCTTCGAACGTCAGGGTCCCGTCCATGCCCAGATTCTGACCCCGCCACCGCGGCCGGTCGGGGATGGGCGGTAGACCGTTCCGCACCGGCTACGCGGCGGCGGCCGGCGCCGGCGACCTCAGTCGAGCCTGACGAGCGCCTCCCGGTAGCGGTGGGCATTGGCGACGTATTCGGCTGCCGCTATCCGGATCAGGGCCAGGTTGGACCCATCGGGACGGATGGTGGCCGGAACGCCCAGGGCCAGGGCTCCCGACGGCACCTCCATCCGGTTGGGGACCACCGCGTTGGCACCGACGGTGGCCGCCGAGCGGACCAGGGCGTGGTGGAGGACCACCGATCCCGAGCCGACCAGACACTCGTCCTCGAGGACGCAACCTTCGAGGTGGGCCAGGTGGCCGATCACGCATCCGGCACCGACCACCGTCGGGAACCCGGGTCCGGCATGGATGACCGTCCCGTCCTGCACCGAGGTGCGGGCGCCGACGGTGATCGTGCCGTAGTCGCCGCGGAGCACCGCGCTCGGCCAGACCGACGCCTCCGATCCGACCGTCACATCACCGATGACCACGGCGTCAGGATGGACATAGGCCTGGGGGTCGACGGTGGGGACGAGATCTCCGAGCTGATAGATGGCCATCGGACGACCCTACGGCAACCGGGTGAACGACAACCAACCGGGGACCGACCCGTGGGAGCCCCCCGCGCACGTTATCGTTTGACAGTCCGGATCACGGTGGGCGGCACCCGGCCCCGGGCGGACCGGGGTCCTGTCGACATGGGGCGGATGGCGGGAGTCCGGCGTGCGGCACAACTTCGATCGGCTTCGTGCCGGAGGTGGAAGATGATCATCACGCCGTCGGAGTCGGAGGAGCCGGCCACCGCGGCCGAGCTCGGCGACTCCGCGGCGATGGTGGTGGCCCAGCTGGGCGCCGCGCCCGACCCCGGAACCAACGGCACCTCCGGACCCTCGGGTCTGGCCGAACGCTGCGTGTGGAGCGTGGTGTGGCTGGGCGTGATCAGCGGTGGCTTCCAGCTCTGGGGGTCGTGGTCGGCATGGTCGTTCGGTGGCCTGGCCGCGCCGCTCCTGGTGCTGGCCGGAATCGTCGGGTTCGCCGCCGTATGGCTGGTCGGGAGCCCCCGCTCGACGGTCATCCAGGTGTCGGCATTGGCGGCGGTGGTGGCCTCGACCCTGGGCAACGAGGGGGTCGGGATCCACGCCCGCCGCTTCTACAGCACGGACTCGGCTGCCTTCAACCAGGCCGGGGCCCGGCTCCTGATGCACGGGACCGATCCCTACACCGTCACCCTTGGGTCGTTGGCCAGCCTGCTGAAGGTCCCGGCGCAATTCTGGACCTACACGGTGAGCGGCGGCCACGTGGACCACGTCTCCTATCCGGCCGGCTCGATCCTCCTCCAGATGCCGGCCCTGCTCCTCGGGTTCCACCACGAGGTCGTCGACTGGATGGACCTGTTGGCGTGGATCGTCACCGGGGTGATCATCTTCGTTCTCCTCCCGACCTCGATCCGATGGATCGCGCCCCTCCTCCTCCTGGCTCCCGCCTTCACCGGGGTGTTCAGCTCAGGGGGCACCGATGCCGCCTTCCTGCCCTTCCTGGTGCTGGCCGTCTGGCGCTGGGACCGATTCGGCCTCGGCCGGTCCGCCGGTGTCGCCCGGTGGATGGGCCCGGTGGCCCTCGGCCTCGCCTGTTCGATCAAGCAGACCCCGTGGTTCTGCGTGCCCTTCATCGCCCTGGGGCTCGTCCTCGAGGCACGGAGGTCGGGGCGCAGCCCGGTGCGGACGGTGGTGCCGTACCTGGCCATCGTCGCCGGCGTGTTCGCCGTCGTGAACCTTCCCTTCGTCATCTGGTCACCGGCCGCCTGGGCGCGGGGGACCTTCCTCCCCTTCCTACAACCTCTGATCGCCGACGGTCAGGGGCTGGTCACGCTGGTCCTCCACGGGATCGCCCACGGGGTCTCGCTCCCCCTGCTCACCCTGGCCGGTCTCCTGGTGCTGGGGGCCGAGCTGGCCGCCATGGTCATCTGGTACCCGGCTATGAAGCGGATTTGGCTGCTCCTCCTCCCGCTGGCCTTCTTCGTCGCCACCCGCAGCCTCTCGACCTATCTGGCCGACCTCTACCCGGCGGCCATCGTCGCCGCCGTGTCGGTGGCGCCGGCTCCCCGGGCCGCGGTGGCCAGGGCCCGCGGGCGTCTCCGGATGCCGGTCGGACTGGTGGCGATCGTCCCGGCGGTGGCCGCGGTGTGTGCGGGGGTCCTCGCCTTCTGGTCGCCACCCCTGCAGCTCAGTGTGCGGTCGGTGGCCACGTCCCATGCCGCCACCTCCCTCGACGCGGTGACCCTGGCCGTGCACAACACGACCTCGGACACGGTGACGCCGCACTTCATGGTGACCATCGGCAGCGGCCATCCCGACGGGTTCTGGTATCCCGGTCACGGTGGCAACCTGGTCCTCGGGCCCCACGACTCGGAGACGGTGACCATCCGCCCGCAGTCACCGGCGTGGGCCCCGAGCCATGGCTCGCAGTGGCTGGTCGAGGCGTACACCACCTCGCCCGAGGCGCTCAGCACGACGCCGCTGATGGAATGGCAGCTCGGCCGGGTGCACTGAGGTCAGTACCGGCATGCCCGAAGGGCCGCCCCGCCGGTGCTCGGTAGGATGGTCGGGCACCCCGGACGGGGGCCAGCAGCGAGGAGGCAGCAGATGCGTGATGTCGGGGAGCTCGGCCATCCCGTCTTCGATGCCGACAACCACTACTACGAGGCACTCGACGCCTTCACCAGGCATCTCGATCCGGCCCTGGGGACCAGGGTGATCCAGTGGTCGGAGATCAACGGCCGGCGCTATCACGTCATCGGCGGGCGAGTCAGCCGGGCCGTCACCAACCCGACCTTCGATCCGGTGGCCCTCCCCGGGGCCATGCACGACTTCTTCCGGGGCAACCCCGAGGGCCGGAACCCGATGGAGTTCCTGGCCCGCCGCGAACCGGTGCGGCCCGCCTACCGGGAGCCCGAGGCCCGCCTGGCCGTCCTGGACGAACAGGGCATGGCCGGGTGCCTGCTCTTCCCGACACTCGGGATGATCTACGAGGAACCGCTGGCCCACGATCCCGAGGCGGTCTGCGCCATGTTCCGCGCCTTCAACCGGTGGTTGGTCGAGGACTGGACCTTCGACTACCGCGGGCGCATCTTCGCCGCCCCCTACCTCACCCTGGCCGATCCGGCCTGGGCCGCCGAGGAACTGGCCTGGGCACTCGACCACGGCGCCCGCACGGTGGTCATGCGGCCGGCGGCCCCGACCACGGCGGTCGGTCGGCGGAACCCGTTCGAGCCGATGTTCGACGCCTTCTGGGGCCTGGCCAACGAGGCCGGCATCACCGTGGTCGTCCACGCCTCCGACAGCGGTGGTTCGTCCAACGGATACGCCGTCGACGGGTTCGGGGCCACGTTCACCGGCGGGTGGAAGCCGTCCATCAAGTCGTTCGCCATCGAACAGGCCATCCGCGACTACCTGCTGACGGTCATCTTCGAGAACCACTTCGAGCGGTTTCCGAACCTCCGGATGGCGTCGGTGGAGAACGGGGCCGAGTACCTTCCCGACCTCATCAAGAAGATCCGGTCGACGGCCAACAAGATGCCCGGCTACTGGAAGCACGATCCGGTCGAGACGCTCCGGCGCCACGTATGGATCAATCCCTTCTGGGAGGACGATGTGTACCAGGTGGCCGAGTGCATCGGTACCGACCGGGTCATCTTCGGGTCGGACTGGCCCCACGTCGAGGCCCTCCCCGAGCCGATGGCCTACCTGTCGGAGCTCAAGAATTTCGACGACGGGGAACGTCGCCGGATCCTCTACGACAATGCCCAGGAGCTGATCACCCTCCGACCCGAGCCTGACTCCGGCCGGGTCTCCCGGTGGGCCTGAGCGCTCGGGCGACTGTCGTCAGGTCGGATTGGCCACCGGTGCTGTCGGTGCGGCCCCCGGCGGGCAGGCCCGGGGGTCCCACGGCTCGAGCGTGGACGTGGTCGGTGACGGCGCGGCGATGGCGCTGGCATCGGGGGAGGTCGTCGGCGTCGTGGTCGGTGACGGCGGAGCCGTCGTCGGGGCGGAGGCGCCGGGGGCACCTACGGCGGCGGTGGAGGGTGTCGCCTGGGCCACGGGGGCGTCCACTGCGAACTGGGTGCCGGTGACCACGGTGACATCGGCCCCGTCGGTCACCTGGCTCGGGTCGTAGGCCATGATGACCGAGCCGGTCATCGCCCGGGTGACCGCCTGGGCGTCGGCTTCGACGGCCTCGGATCTGGATCCGTAGTACACGACCGTCTCGGCGACGTCGCCGGCGGGTGTGGCATCGCCCACGCCCGACCATGTGGAATCCGAGGGCGGCGAGAGCGGCCGACGTGGTGGAGGCCTGGTTGTACGCTCCCGTCCCATTGACCACCGATACCGACACCGACGACCGGGCGGGCAGCGGTTTGCCGTTCATCGAGTCGATGCCGGCACCGATCCCGAGGACCTGGTCGATGGCGCTCTGGTCCTGGGCCTGGGTCGGGAACTCGACGTCACCGTAGCTCCCGCCCTTGTAGACGAGCCCCCCACCGGCTCCGGCCGGATCGGTCACCACTTCGACCGGCAAGGTGAGCTGCGGCACCGAGTTGACATTGACGGTGTGGAAGTCGAGCACCATGTTGGCCATGTCGGTGGCCGGCCATGTCTGGTCGAAGGTCAGGTCGGCCTTCACCGAGTTGATGAGGTTGAGGTCGGCGATCGGATTGCCGAGTCCCTGCTTGGCCACCGCCGCGGCCAGCACCCGGAGGAATTCGTGGTCCCGCCGGATGCGGGCCAGATCGCTGAGTGACTCCTGGGGCCAGTTCTCGGCATAGGTGCTCGTGGTGGTGGCCGACTTGTACTGGAGGTGACGGGCCCGGACCACTTCGAGGGCCTGGGTGCCGTTGAGGTGTACGCAGGTGGCGGCCTGCACGTTGAGCCCCGACGATGCATCGAAGACGGACATCGGGAAGGCCATGTTGATGCCGCCCAGCGCGTCCACCACGTTGGCGAACTGGTCGAAGTTGAGCGAGACGGTGTGCTGGATGGGTATCCCGAAGTCCTCCTCGATGGCGGACACCAGCTGGGTGAGCCCTTGGAACAGACCGGCGTCGACCTTGTTGGCCCCGGTGCTCCGGGCGTTGGGGATGAACAGGTCGCGGGGAATCGACAGGAGTCCCAACCGGTGGTTGGCCGGATCGACGTGGAGGATCATGATCACGTCGCTGTTCACACCGTTCACACCCTGTGAGCACAACCCGTAGGCCGGGTTCTGCACGGTGAGGGCGCACCGCGAGGTCGAGCCGACCATCAAGATGTTCTCCGTTCCCGCCTCCTTGCCGGTGGTCAGGGCTCCGGTCAGCCCCTTCACCTCCTCGCGCTTGAGATCGTGGGCGAGGTAGTAGGTGTACCCGGCGCCTCCGGCCACGATCAGCAGGACCACGACCAGTCCGATCACGCCCACCCGACGGATCCGATGCCGCGGTTTGGCGTGGAGCGCGTTCCGGCGCCGCCCGGCCCGCCCTCTGCCTGCCCGCGACATCTCCTCGGCGAGGGCGGACAGACCTGCTTCGTTGGCCACGGGTGGGCCACTCCCGCCGGTACCGGTCTTCGCACCGTGACCACCGGTTCGGGCGGCCGATGCGCCCTGATGTTCGATCAGCTCGCCGAGGCTGCGCAACCCGTCCTCGTTCGGCACCTTGGGTTGGGATGTGTCTGGGCCCTGACTGACACGATCGGAGGCGCGCCCGTGTCGACCGGGTCCACTCATGAGGCTGAAGCGTAGCAATGGGGGCTCCGACGGTGGTGCCACCACCAGGGTCGCGTCACGATGCCGTCGACGACGATCACCCGCGCCGACGAGGCGGCGTGGTAACCAGTGCAACGATGGAAGAGCACGAGGAGGACCTGGTCGCCCTCGGGGTCTACGACCCGGCTGCGGCCCATGCTGACCTGCGGCTGGACCTCCTGCATCTCGTGGACGATCTGGGAGCCACGCCCGAGGAGCTGGTGACCTTCAAGGACACGCTTCCCGCCCTGGCCGGGGTGCTGGCCATCCGGGGTCGGACGGCATTGACGCTCGAGCAGGTGGCGGAACGGTCGGGACTCACCGATGATGCCGTGAGGTCGCTGGCCCGGGCGGCGGGCATCCCCGACCCCGAGCCGGAGGTGCCCATCTTCACCGAGGGCTTCGCCGGCTTCGCCTCGGGGATGGGCGAGGTGACCTCCGTCTTCGGCGAGGAGGCCAGCGAGCAACTGATACGCGTCTTCGGACTGGCCATGTCCCGCATCGCCGATGCGGTGATCTCGTCGTTCCTGGTCAATGTGGCCCCGGCCGCCCAGCGCGAGGACCCGGTCGGGTTGGGCGTCGCCCGGGCCAACGTCGAGGTGGCGGCGTTGCTGCCCTTGGTTGCCCCCGCCCTCGACGCGCTGTTGCGCCAGCACCTGCTCATCGCCCGACGCCTGACCACCTCCGATGCCGACGACGTGGGATTCGAGATCCGCCAGCTCGTCGTGGTCTTCGTCGATCTGGTCGGCTCGACCGAGCTCGGTGAGAAGCTCGCCATGAGCGAACTGGGAGCGACCCTCAACGACTTCGAGCACATCGCCACCGAGATCATCACCGAGGGCGGCGGCCGGGTCGTCAAGCTGATCGGCGACGAGATCATGTACACCGCCCCCGACCCGCTGACGGCGTCATCGATCGCCATCGACCTGGCCGATGCGTTCGACGACCATCCGACCGTTCCCCCGGTGCGGGCGGGTCTGGCCAGCGGCGAGGTCATGCTCCGCGACGGCGACGTCTTCGGTCCCGTGGTCAATCTGGCCAGCCGTGCCGCCAAGGCGGCCGGGCCCGGGGAGGTGGTGGCCACCACCGACGTGGCCTCGGGTGCCGCGTTGCCCAGTCACTCCCTTGGGCCCCACCACCTGAGCGGGATTCCGGGGGCTGTCGAGCTCCACCGGTTGGTCAGGAACTGAGTCGGGGGTCGGGTCAGGAACCGGTGGGCCGGGGCCACTGGTTCAGCGGGCGTTCCTGCGGGCCTGGTCCTGGCGGTCCATGACCACGAGGATGCTGGCATGGACGATGGTGAGGCGTTCCTCGAGATCGGCGATGTCCCGGGCCAGCTCCTCGAGCTCGGAGACCCCCCCGGGGAACAGATCGGCTCGGGCGCCGCGCTTGGCCTTCTGGCTCATCACGTCCCACGCTGACGGGCCACCGGCCTCCGACGTCAGCGACCAGGCACTGTGGATGGCTTCGTTCCGCCGCCTCCGGTCCCGGTTGGCCCTCCGCCGCCAGGTCTTGAACTCGGCCAGCTCCTGTTCGGTCTCGGTCCCGTGGGTGGCGAGCAGCGACTCGACGGTCTCCCACACGTTCTCGACGCGCTGACCGGCCACCACCGCCCTGGCCAGGGCCTCGTCGCGGCTGCCGACCAGGCTCATCAGGACCAGTCCGGACGCGATCTCGACCAGCGACCAGTTGGCGGCGATGCGCCCGAGAGCCCGGTGGAGCTCGTCCTCGCCGTCGACCGCGTCCGGAGTCTGGCCTGCTTGGTCCTCCGAAGAGCCCGACGACCGTGACCGGCCCGAGAACCGCAAGATCCTTCCGCCACTGAAGGGCAGGATATTTCTGACCTGGCGCTTCATCGTCCGGGGCCCGGGGCGTGCCGCCACCGGTGGTGTCGAATTCTGTCCATGAGGGCCGCCGGCTCAGGACATCTCAGATCGTGATCTTCCCCTGGTTCACGACGACGATGGTATAGGGCTTCACCGTCAGCTTGTAGACGCACACATTGGCCCTGATCGCCCCGTCGATCATGCCCTTGGTGGTGGTGCCGACCGGTCCCACCTTGCCTTGTTCGGTTACCAGCTCAACCTTGGAGTACTTCGCCTTGGCCGCACAAGTGTCCTTGTCCATCGTGCGTACGGAGTACGTGTAGTTCTCGTGGGTCCTCTTCCCGTTCGACCAGGTGATCATCATGGTCGAGAGCACGGATGTCCCTCTGGCCGGAGACTTGCCGGCGTCGGCAGTTATCGCTCCGTTGCCCGTGCAGCCCGACAGCGCTTGTTTGACTCCATTTCCCGACAGGTGGGTGCAGGTCACGGTGAGCGGGGCTGTCGCCCCCGAGGCGGTGCCACCTGCGGCGATCAACGTGCCGAGGGAGGCTGAGGCAGCGAGGGCGGCGCAGATCATGAGCCGAAGTGGAAGATGGTGAGCCATGATTTCTCCCCCCAGGAGCCGGTCGGTGCACTCCCCCCGACCGAACCTACGCGTCCGATGGACCGCTCACTGTATCCCGAAAAGTGACGATTTTCGGGTGAATGGCCGACAACGCCGCGCTCGGTGGCCGAGCGGTCACTCTGCATCGGTTTCCGGCTATCCGACCGGTTTCCGCATGACGAACTGGGAGCCCAGGTTGGCCACGACCTCGACCGATGCCGTGCCCACGAATTCGTCGACGGCCCGGCGCACACCGTCCTCCCACCAACCGGCGTGCCCGTAGTCGTCGCAGGCGAGGTACCCGCCGGGCCGGAGCTTGGGCAGGGCGGCGGCCAGATCATCGCGGACGAACTCGTAGAGATGGTTCCCGTCGATGTAGATCCAGTCCAATCCCGAATCCGGGAGTCGTCCGAGCGCCTCGGTGGAGGGGGCGCGGTCGATCACGACGGTACCCTCGGCGATCTCCCGCTCGAACCGGGCGGTGACGCTTTCGTAGATCGCGTCCATGTCGGCCTGCGAGCGGGCAGCCAGGCCGCCGTACCAGGCCAGCGGCTGGTTCTCCTCGAAGGCCCAGGGATCGATCAGGTGGAGGCACTGCGGGTTGGTATGGCGGAGGAGGGATGCCGAGAAGTCCCCCTTCCAGACGCCGACTTCGGCACAGACGGCCCGGGGCGTCAGCAGCTTGACCAGCCGCCGGCGCGGCTTCTCCAGACCGCCGCGCAGGTAGGTGGCCGTCTTGGCCGGGAGATCGAACGGGAACGACGAGCGGGACGGAGCCATCAGCCGGGCAGCCTATCGGTGCGCTTCGAATCCGGGCTTCCGGGGTGGACGGTGTTGGACGGTTCCGTCCCGAGCGGTCGAGTCGACTCAGGCCTGGTGCGACTCGGCCTCGCATATGGCTCGCACGACCCGGACCAGCTGGCGGAACTCGGACCCGGTGAACCGGCACGGCACCTGGCAGTTCTTGTAGCAGCGCTGGCAGAGGTATCTGGTGCGGAGGAGCGCGGCGACCTGTTCCGATGCCCGCTCAGCGGAGTCTGCCTCCATGCGAATGGCATCGGCAGGTCGGTCTGGACACTTGATCGTCACTTCGGCGCCGTGCGGCGCCGACCCCGGTCGGGCCGGGCCGAGAAGCGCGCGATGATCGGCCCGATGCGATCACGAGCGAGGACATCGTCCGGGCTGGCCCCTTCCCGGTGGGGACCCGCCGAGATGCGCCAGCCATGATCCTCGCCATCGCCGTGTCGGCCACGGTGGCGGGCTTGGCCATCGTCGCGCTGCTGGTTCGGTGGGCCCGCGCCGGTCGTCGGTCGGCCGGGCCCGGCCGGGACCCCGGACGGCGGGACCCCTCATCGGTCGCCCCGTTGAGGTCCCGACCGGCGGCCAGCAGCGATGTCTACGCTCCGGCATTCATCGTCGAGCCGGGACAGTGCTTCCGGTTGTGTCGCGATCCGGTGACGGGCGGTGCACTCCCCTGCGACCGACAGGTGGAAGGAACAGGTGAATTCCTGGATCACCGAGGCAACGTGATCGAGGTGGAGGCCTGCGCTGCGCACCGGGTCGACCTCCAGAATTGGCAGTTCAGGCAGATCGACAGCTGAGGTGGGTGGCGACGCATCCAACCTGGTGGGCCCGTATTGCCGGGAGAAGTCCTCGGCACGCTGTGGATCGACCCTGGCAAATGACCTCTTGAGGTCGAGAGAGCCAGCGAACTAACCTTTCGGGGGGCCGAGACAGGGTGTCGGATCCGGTCTGACCTGGACGAAGGAGCTGTATGGCACGAACCATCTGGAAAGGCTCACTCAACTTCGGACTGGTCAACGTCCCCGTGGGGCTGTATCCGGCGACGCAGGACAAGGCCATCCATTTCAACCAGCTCGAAGAGGGTACGTCGGACAGGATCCGGTACAAGAAGGTAAACGAGCGGACCGGCAACGAAGTCGAGGCGGGCAGGATCGTCAAGGGCTTCGACCTCGGTGGTGGTGAATACGTGATCCTGACCGATGACGAGTTGGCGGCCGCCGAGCCGGAGCGTTCGAGGCTCATCGAGATCACCGACTTCGTCGACCTCGATGCGATCGACCCGGTCTACTACCGGTCGACCTACTATCTGGCTCCCGAGGGTGAGGCCGCCGGCAAGGCCTACGCATTGCTTCGCCAGGTGATGCGCGATTCGAACAAGGTGGCCATCGGCACGCTGGTGATGCGGAACAAGGAGTACCCGGTGGCCATCCGCCCCGACGACGAGGTGCTCAAGCTGGAGACGATGTACTTCTCCGATGAGATCCGATCCCCGACCAAGGATCTTCCCGCCCTTCCCGACGCCGGTGAGGTGAACGAGCGGGAGGTCTCGATGGCCAAGCTGCTCCTCGAATCGATGGAGTCCGAGTGGGACCCCGAGCGCTATCACGACACGCATCGCCAGAAGGTCGAGGAACTGGTCGAAGCCAAGAGGCAGGGAAACGAGATCGTCGTGGGTTCGGTGGAGGTCCCGACGACCAAGGTCGCCGACCTCATGGACGTGCTCAGCGCCAGCATCGCTTCCGTCAAGGCCGATGGCGACCGCGCCGGGCGCTCGACCAACGGTCCGAAGACCTCGGTCCCCAAGAAGCGCGCCGCGGCCAAGAAGGCGGCGCCGAGCCGGAAGAGGGCAGGAGCGAAGTCCCCCACCAGCATCACCGCCAAAGAGCGGCCCAAGGCGCCCAGCCGTCGCAAGGCGTCCTGAGGCGGAGGCCCGGGGCCCGAGCATCGGAGCCCATTCCCCCTCTGATTCCCGACATTCTCACACTGAGTGCCGGGTCTCACACGGCGTGTCAAGAATCCTGGATGTCGCAATTGACGGGGCCTGACGGGCGCCCCAAGATGCGTCGTAGATCGAAGGAGACCCCGTGCCCGTCACCCAATTCGCTGTTCTCTCCGCGGACCGATTCGAGGCGTTGCTCCGCAACTCCGAGTTCCTCATCGAAGAGGTGGTCCTGGGCGACATGGACGCTTCGGAAGCTGTGTCCACCTTGATCGTGGAGATGTCCTTCCTCCTGCCGGAGGATCAGGCTTCCCGTCTCCGGTCAGTTCTCATCAGCGGCCAGAAGGCCGCCGCCGAGCTGAGGCTGTCGAACGAGCTCGATGAGATCGAGCTCGGTGTCGCGCTGGTGCAGGGAACGGTCGAAGAGTCCTATCGCCGCCGCCGCCGTCTCGATCCGCCTACCCGGGGCGGTCAGTTGTAACCGGCAGGAACTCATCCTTGTCCTCGTCCTGCACAGACGACACCTTCCGTGTCCGTCGATGGTGTCCGAGGGCGAGTGCGAGGACAAGAGCGACGACGGTCACCATGGCCACCACGATGCCGGCGGTGAATGTGTCCGGCCAGTATTGCAGTTCGATCGTGTGGTGCCCCGGAGGGATACGAGCCTGAAGCATCACCCCCGCGAATCGGATCAGCTGGAGCGGCTTGCCGTCGATCGTGGCATGCCACCCGGGAACGTCCACCAACCGCAGCCGGAGAATCTGCGGGGTGGTCCCGTTCGGTCTGAACCTGCCACACCCTTGGATTGGTGTGGCCGACAGGCACCGATGTGCCTCCGGCGCGCTCGGATGGGAGTCCACCGGGGGATGGTGCGGGGACGAGTGTTGCTTCTCCTGCGTCGGGAACTCGATAGAGGTCCTCACCCCCGATTTCCTTGACGAAGATCGCGCCCTCTGGGCCCTGGAGCGCCGTGGAGCTCGAGGATGAAGGACGCGCCATAGAGACGGGCCAACGCCGCCGAGGTCACAGCCGGGCAGTAGCGGGAGGTTCCGGGATAGCCGCCCTGCCGGCCGGTGGTGGACAGCCATGCCTCGTAGTAGGAACGAGGGAGCATCGGGTCGTACGCGGCCAGTTCGTGTACGCCGAAGACGACGTTCACGTTGGCAGGAATTCCGAGCGAGTGGTGCGATCGGCACGCACGGGCACCGAGGCCGACGAGTGGAGCGTCCGACGGTTTGCTCGAGCTGCCGCTCCGCTGGGGTGGGACGGAACGGCTTCGTAATCGACGACCACTGCGTCGTTCCCGCGACGATCTGGAACGAGGCTTGGAATGCAAAGAGCAGTACCCCTGCCCACAGTCCCGCACTCGAGAAGCACCCGACGTCCCGATTGCGGGCCTGACCCTCCGGCCAACCTGACGCTTCTCCTTCGTACCGCCTCGAGGACGCCGATCAGAACCAACCCCAGCAGTGCCCCTCCACCGGCCCAGAGGAGGCTCTGTCTTCGGATTGAGTCTCCACGGGGATGGGTGAGCCACACAAGCAACACCCCGACTGCGGTCGCCGAAAAGAGGATGCCCGCCAGTCGGAGCAGGGCGCGTTTTCGGGACCAGCGGATCAGCACGTCCATACCCACACCGGCGAGTACGGCCAATCCGAACTCGATGAAGCTCATTGAGCGCGCCCACCGCACGGCTCCAATGAAAGGGCTGGCATAGAGCACGGAGTCGACAGGTCGGACGAAGCACAAGACCACTGCCGCGGCAACTACCCCGCCGACGGCGATCACCTCCGGGCGCCGCCGGTAGCGTAGAAAACCCACCACCGCCAGAACGACGGCGACCGTTCCGATGTAGCTGCGTTGCCAGCCAACTGGCGATCCGTTGAGTCCCGGGATCATGATCGGTACGAGCTGACTCACCGGGAGGGTCTTCTTCGAGGAGAACGCTCCACCACCGATGTCACGACTGGATGCGGATAACAGCTGAACGCCGGGCAGAAGGAGCGGCGCACTCGAGTGCGAGCCCGGCCAGTGCGGCCAGCGCCAGATCAGCGAGCCGATGGAACCGCATTCTGATCCCGGCACCGGGTGGAAAGCCAACTACCGCCAAGATGATCACGAAGACGGCGAGGACGAACGCGAGGAGGACGAGCGTGTCCGGCTGTCCCGCGTACACCGCACACGCGAGCACTAGACTGAAGAAGGCGATGGATCGAGCCCGATTCCGCCCGCGCAGGACGAGAATGGTGGCGGCAAGGATCCAGCCCGACCAAGACACCACGGACGACACCGGCCAACCCAACCATCCGATGAAGGAGCCGCTGAGTTCGAAGACGGTGGCAGCGAAGGCACAGGACAGCACGCTGAGTCTGAGGACTCGGCTCAGGAGATAGACACCGGTGCCACCGATGACCAGGGTGGCAAGAACCTGCACCGTGTACGCAAGGCGGATCGGGAACAGGTAGCCCAACAGCGCGGGAAGGCTGAACGCAACGGACTGCCAGTTGAACGCAAGGGGGGTACCCAGGGCGTTGTAAGGGTTCCAAAGTGGGAGCTGTCCATGATGGACCTGACTCCACGCCAGCGACGTCCACGGGATCATCTGGGTGACGAGGTCGGCGCCGAAGGGATTGCGGACGCCGATCGCGTGCTGACGAGCCAACCCCAACCGGTAGATCAGTCCGTACGGTCCAAGGGACGCACCGTGGAGGAGCGCAGGGAGCAAGACGGCCACAGCGGCAGTCACAACCCATGCCAGGCCCAGCAAGTCCAGCCACCACGGCGTGGAACCCCGGCGCCCTCCACCCCCAGGATCCGACGCATCAGAGCCGATCATGCGCCCACCCATCTGGCTATGGACTCTAGACGGTCGGAGGGTCGGCCACCGGTTGGGGATGCCGCTCCCCGTCCGAGCGCCGAACAATGCCCGAGACGATTACTCGGACTGGACATCCATCTGCTGCCTGTGACCTGCAGCACGGGGCCGATTGTCCCGTCAGCGCACCCAACTCCACCGCTCCCCGATCACATCGCCAGCGACCGGCGACGTGCCCCCTCTTGCTTGAAGTGTCAGCTATACCGCGGGGAAGCCGGGAACCGTCCAGCACTGAACCGTGCCGTCATTGCCGGTCACGAACACTTCACCATTCACCACCGTGGGTGACGAGGACAGCGTCGTGGCCAAGCTTGTGTTCCACGCATTGGGGTCGCCGGAGCTGGGTCTCGCGCCCCTCACGCCGCCGTTGGACAATTCTGAGGCAAGAAAGTTGACTGTCCCTGCAGTTCCGACAATGGTCCCGGACTCGTGGATCGATTGAAGCACCTTTCCGGTGGCGTCGCTCAGAAGGCGGAGCGACGTCTTGGCCGCCACGATCACATCCACCCCCTGGAATGTGACCGGCACTGTCACCGGGCCTCCGGTGGCATACTTCCAGCGAAGTGTTCCGTTACCCTCGTGCAACGCGTACACATTCCCATTGCTCGAACCGACGTAGACGGTGTTGGCGGCGATGGTCGGATTGGCAGTGATCGTCCCTCCCGCGGTGTACTCCCATTGGAGCTTCCCGGTGGTCATGGCGAAAGCCCGGACGACGCCGGTACCGTCACCTACGATCACGAGCCCCCTGACGGCATCGACCGCTGGAGAGCCCTTCACCTTGCCGGCGGCTTTTTCGGTCCAGAGGACCTTGCCGGTCGACGACTGCAGGGCGTAGACGTCACCATTGTCCGCACCGAGGAAGATCTCGGCGCCCGAAGCCGACGGGGACGATTCGATGGCGTCGCCCAGCAGCGTTGTCCAGACAAGCTTGCCGGTGGTCGAGTTGAGGGCATAGATGCGCTGGTTGACTGACCCGACGATGACCAGGTTCCCGACCACCGCCGGGGTGGTGTCGATCTTCGCCGTGCCTGACACATCCGTCGACCATTTCTGCAGGCCGGTCATGACGTTGATGGCGTCGACCATTCCGTGGGCGTCGCCGAGGTAGACGACACCGTCCACCAAGTCGACGGACCCGGCGACCGCCGATCCGGCGTTGAAGCTCCATGCCGGGATCGAGATAGTTGGGCGGGAAGAGGCCCAGATGGTGGTTGAGGGCCTGATCATTGAGCTCGCTGCCCGTGTGGGCCGCCCCACCGCGGTACTGGCTCCAGGAGTTGGTCACATACAGCGTGGCACTCGTCGCCGGCTTGTGATTGATCTTGCCGCTGGCCACCAGGGTCTGGGGTCCGAAGTTGTCTGTGGCCGGCACCTCGAACGCCTTGTCGGCAAGGATGCCCGTGGCGGTGGAGGTGGCCGAGCCCACCGTGATCCCGTTCAGGGCAAAGTTCACTCCTTCGCTGTGGCCGAAACCGTGGCCGCTCACGTGGAAGGTGCCGTCCATCGCCACCCATGGGCTTGACAGGGTGATCACCGGCGCGGAGGAACTGGGTCGGATCGTGAACGAGGACCGAGAGGTCGTGGGTTGGGACTGCTCGGGCGAGATGTCGGCCACACCGTCACTGTCCACGGCGCTGGCGAACACCTCGAGTCCAATCCCGGCATGGGTGGTGGGTACCGTCATCGACCAGCTCGTGCTGGACTGTCCTGGCGTGGCGAGCGTGGTGCTGTTGGGATAGGGCTCCTGGACCCATGCCCCGCTGACCGAGTCCCACCACAGCCCCGCCGCGCCGTTCTCCTGTACGGCCACGTCGACCGCTCCGATGGTCGTGGCTGAGGTCGCCGTCCCCGAGATGGTGAGTGGACCGTTGGGGTTGGGGATGGTCGACGACGGCGCCGGCGAGGTCACCGACGTGGTCGGAGCGGGCGGATTGCCTCCGCCGGGCGCGAAGTCGTAGACGAACCCGTCGGCCCCGGCAAGGAGGAGGTTCCCGTCCGTTTCGGCCACACTTGCCGACAGATAGGTCCCCGTCTGGTAGCCGTAGAGCTGGACCCCTGTGGCCATCGACAGCACACGGAACGTGCCGTCCAGGTCTCCGAAGGCCACGATCTGGCTGTCCGCGGGTCCGACGATGGCCGGGGCCCCGTCGGTGAGGGTGCTCGAATCCCCAGATGACTGCCAGACCAGCGCCCCGGTGACTGCGTTGAGGTCGATCGCTCCGCCGCCATCGCCGAACACCAGATTGGTGCCTGACAGTGCGGCCGTCGATATGGAGGCCGACCCGAAGTCGTACTGCCAGATGAGCGCCCCGGTGGTGAGGTCAAGCGCGTAGGCGTCGCCGTACTTGGTGTGGGCGTAGGCCACCCCGTCGGTGAAGCCATTGACCCCGGGGGGGAAATCGTGACGCCGGCACCCACGTCGTAGCTGCCCGGCGGGGGGTTGTAGACGGCGTACCGCCAGACCAGCTTTCCGCTTACCGCATCGATAGCGTAGACGGCCGAGTCAGGGTCGGCGGTGCCGAACAGCACCAATGGCTCCCCGGTGGCATCCACCGCATAGCTGACGAAACTCCAGACGCCGCCGGTCCCGGCGCCAGGTTCGGGGTGAGATGAGAAGTCGACATCGCAGGTGGCCTCATCGATGGCGAGGACGGGCCCGTTCTGCGTACCGACGTCGTTGATTCCGATGTACACGGTCGGCTTGCCGCCCGGAGGGGTGGCCATCGTGGGCGACGAATTGATCGAAGATATGAGCGGGGACGAGGCCGAGCACTCCACCGATCCAGTGGCCGAGTCCAGTTTGTAGATTCGGCCGCCGTGCTGCATTGCCACCCATAGGCTGTTCCCTTCGGCAAGCGGTGAGCTGACCATGGAACCACCCATGTTGACCGACCACACCGGCAGGCCTGTCGCCTGGTTGTAGGCGGTAACCAATCCCGCTGTCGTGACGACATAGACCAGCGTCTGGCTCAGGGTGGAATTGTAAGCCACGACCGGAGAGCTCAGGACCTCGGAGCCCGCGTTGGTCATCCAGTGCACGCCCAATGAGGCGGCATTCGAAGTGCTGAGAGAGGGGTCGGCCGACGCGCCGGTGAGCGACGAGTTCTGCCCCGGGAATGGCCATGAGTAGGTGGGCGGCGATACCGCTGGTGTGACCTGGCTCGCTTGGGCAGCGGCGGTTGCCGGGCTGATCAGGGTGGCGACCGTCAGCGCCGATGCCACCGCGGTGACGCTCAGCCGGTGTACCGCAGTGGAACGACCCAACCTGCCGACCCGTCCCGCCGAACGCGAAACGGGGAAACGATTACGAATCTGAGAAATCATGCTGCCCCCTTTTGACCGCCAACTGTGAAGCATAGTAAGGCTGGTGCCGGCCTGACGAATCCGGGTGCACGGGTTCGGGTCGGAAAGCAAAGAAGCCCCCAAGTGGCACTCGAAGGGAAGAGCCTCTCCCCCCTGTCTAAACGTGACCTCCTGCGAAACGTTACACGTGGGATCCCCAAAATTGACCAACGACCGGCCTGATGGGAGACAATTTCCCTTGAGCACGGTCGTTCACCAGTGCAGGTACCGAGGTCGCGATCCGGAGAACCTCAAGCGCCCGAAGCGCCGCAGGCTCGTTCGGCCGGCAACCTGCCCTGAGCGCGTCGGTATGACAAGAACTACGATCGGTGGACTTCTTTGACCGATGGCCTTGGTCGATCTCTCGACGGATAGAACTGGTACCGTGCCCGACACCGAAATGAAGGGGCAGCCGATGAGCACCACCCGGACCGATCTTGGCGGTACGGACTCGGGCCAAGGTCTCGACCGCGATGAATCGCCGCCGGGTCCGAGGGCTGACGGGTCAGGGCAACCATCGCCGTCGTCCCCTTCGCTGAAAGAGGTCGGTCTATTCCTTTATTTGCCGTTTCTGGTGACGAGCCTATGGACCTTCGCATTCACGGCCGACGACCCATTTATCACTCTCCGCTATGCCGCAAATCTTGTCCGTGGCAATGGACTCGTATTCAATCCGGGGCAGCACATCCAGGGCTTTACGAGCCCGCTGGACATCGTGGTAGCAGCAGTGTCGTATGTCATCCCTGGTGGGGACGATTTGTTCAAACTCAAGGTTGCCTCGCTGGTCTTCGGCCTCCTCGCCCTTCGGGAGGCTTCCCTCCTTCTCTATGGGCTCACGATCCCCCTTTGGTCCAAACGAGTCGCCTGCGTCGCGATGGGAACCAGTTGGATCCTTTCATTCGCTTCGGGGAATGCCCTCGAGACGACCTTGGTGGTGTGGCTCCTGATGGCATTGGTCCGGCGGCTGATTCTCGTCGGACCCACCACAGCCCAGGTGTCCTCCGCGGCGTTTGCGTTCGCTCTCGTCCTGACCCGGATCGACTCGCTCGCACCACTGGTTTGTATGGCGGTGCTGGGTTTGCTCCTTGAAGATCGAACGCTCAAGGTATGGCGGCGGATCGTCTGGTTCGGCGGCGCCGTCGCCGGGACTGTGCTCGTGATGCTGGGTGGTCTGATCTATTTCGACTCCGCGCTTCCGAACACCTACTACGCGAAGGACCTGTCCTTCGGACGGGCATTCTCGTACGGTCTCGGCTACCTGATTTCCCCCATCTACGGGGCGGCCCCGGCGACGTTTCCTCACGCCCTGGCGGCGTTCGTGCTCGTGGTCGAACTCGGATTCTTTGCCCTGGGAGTGGTCGGTATCCTCAAACTGGCGCCAAGATGTTCGTACCTTGCGGCCATCGTGGTCGGTCAGGTGCTCTACATCCTGAGATCGGGTGGGGACTGGATGCCCGGTGGGCGATTCCTGGCCGTTGCCATCATCCCCCTGACCATTGTCGAAGTCCTCGGCCTGGTGTTCGTGGCTTCGCGCTTGAGGACTCACTTCACCTGGCGTCACGCCAATCGGTTCTTACTGGCATTGGCGGCGGTCTGCATCATTGTGGCTTCTTTTCTCCCCCTCACGTCGGTCCGGGCCCCTGTCTGGTCGTTGGGTAGCGTCAGCGACGCAGCGCTCATGGCTACTCCGCCTGACTTCGAATTCCCGCCGCGCATTGCGATCAGGGAAAATCTTCCCAAGGAGCTCAGCTGCCTCCACGCCGGGCAACTCGTCGCAACGAGCGAAATCGGCTATCTGGGATTTGTCCGGCTGGGCCTTCCGATCCTTGATATTCGAGGATTGACAGACAGGACGATCGCGACACATACGCCGTCGAAGGCAAAATACCCGTGGGGTGTTCACGAGCCCAATCTACTGAATGACAAATCGGTCGTCGGGCGGGAAATTCTGCGACAGCAGCCGGTTGTAATTGCTACGTTCGATGCCTTCCCAGGGCGGTCGGGACTGAAGAAGGTCGTCTTGAAACACGAGTATCATCTGGTCAAACAGGTGCATTTCGGGCGCTATGATCTTGCCTACTATTCGAGTAAGAGCGATCTTGACAGTTGTTTGAGACGGGTCTAGAGCTCCGGCCCCGAACGGCCTGCCATGCGACACCGGAAGGTCGACACCATCAAGGTCGTCCAACGCCCCCCTTCGGGCTCAACCTCGTCGCCGATGAAGCGGAGCCAGAGCCCACCGTCACCCGACTTCGATGGGAACGCAGGGAACTCCCTCCAGGTTCCCAACAATATGTGACGTCCACGTCGTCTTCGACGACCTTTCTGCTCACACGGCGCCGTCGGTCGCCAAGTGGCGTGCCCACTCCTACGAAACGATGAGACCAGGGCGGATCTGGCGAAGGAGTCCGAAGGCGGTCTGACACCCGGCCCAGCGGATTCTTCCGACCCAACCTCAGCCCATCGAGATTGAAGGCTGGCCCCTCGGTACTTCTCAGGGCAGATTCAGCCCAACGGCGGTGCCGCTCGGTACACCATGAGAACCTCTATCTCACAGACTCAGTGGGGCCACCATGGCGTTCATTCCCTGCATCATCGATGGAACCGTCGCCTCAACCGGCTCCGCCCGATAGGAGAACAGGCCCGGGTAGGTGATCGTGAGTTGCGGCACACCGGTGCGGCTGAGCTCGGTTGTGTAATCGTTGGAACCCCATGACATCATCCAGTCGAGGGACGGAAGCCGGATCGCACTTCCACAGCACGTCGCGGGCTTCGACCTCGAGTCGGTCACCTGCTGGAGGATGGTTGCCGTCATTTTTGACGTATTGATCGAAAAGCGAAGTCCCCTCGCCGGCCGCCCGGCCCTGGTGCCGTCGTCATGCACGGTGAACTGACCATCCGGGAGCAACTCTGCGTCGTGCTGGCCGGAGAAGTTTCTCGGGTACGGCGACGGCTGGATCTTCAGGCTCTGTGGTGTCGCAGTTCCGGCCAGCTTCCACGTGATCGCTCCTGTTGCCATGTCGATCCGATAGACCGCGTCGAGATGCCGGGCGCTGAAGATGATTCCACCATGCCCGTCGTACCAGAGCGAGTTCATGTGGATCACGTCGGGATACTGATCGCGCCAGTTGACGTTCGCGGTGGCGACGTTGATGTGACTGGCCGCACTCCAGGTCCAGATGATCTTCCCGGCGGGATTGATCTCGACGATGACATCGTCCATGATCGTGGCATTTGACGCCTTGCCCCACGACGAAAGGTTCGCAGTGGTGTTGACCCTCTCAAATCCCAGATAGTCCCCGTTGGGAAGCACCTTGAAATCATGGGTGTCGAACTGGAACGGTCCACCACCGACAGTGTGTTCGATCCGACCGTTGAGCCCGATGAATTGGAACGAGCCCTTGGCCGTGCCCCAGGCAATCGTGCTCGGGCTGATGAACTCGGCGAAATTCGGTTCCGTCAAGGCTGGTGTACCTACACCCGTGTCCCACCAGACCGGCACGCCGGAGTTGTCGAAGGCGACGGTGTATTTCCCCAGGGTGAGGAGATAGCCCGCGGCGGTGGGATGCCCAGGTACGGTTGCGCTATAGGTGGGGAAGTCACTCGGCAGGCAGCGCATGTAGTAGGACACGCCGGCGTAGGTGATCTGAAGTGATTGTCCGGTCTTGAGCGGGACAGAGACGTTGACCGGTCTTTGGAATTGCTTTCCCCCGACCGTGACTGGCTTCGATCCTGTGGTCACGACCTTCGTACTCGAATGGCCCGCGCATCGAATCGCGTAATAGTGAATCTTGGAGTTGAATGAAGGGACGATCTGAGGGTTGGTCGAGATCGAAAAGGCCTGTACGGCAGCCCCCGCCGCGGCATCGGTCGACAGCAGGGGGACGAATGCGAGACCGAGCACGGCCAATGCCGACGTGAGTAGTGCGAGCAGGCGACCCCGAACCGGCCGCCGAGCGACGATGCATCGAGGCGACCGGATTGGATGAGCCGAATCCTCAGGACTTGTTCTGGAACATTCTTTGACAACCCCCTCGCTAGCGTGGCGCCGATCCCACGTTCCTGGAAAATATAGCTGAGTCGACGCCTGCGCGCCCGGAAGAGACTTTTCAGCTTCAACATTGTCTTCGACCCCATCGAACATTGGGGCGAAGCAGCCTCCTCTGCCCCACTTCAACGTTCGGCGAGAGCCAATCCGTTACGGGATTGTCTCTCGACGCTTCCCGACAAGTTGAGAAACCACTCAACGTGACTGGTTAGAGACTAAACGTGAGCGATTTCATTGTGTCATTCCAATAGCGCTCTTCGCACTCCGTTGCCATTCGGTGTGACTGGTGAGAAGGAAGCCTGTTCGGAGGCCGGATTCACGCCGCAGGCGACCCCGGCACTGTCCAACACTGGACCGTTCCGTCCTTGCCGGTCACGAACACCTCGCCGTTGACAATGGTGGGAGACGAGGACAGTGCGGTCGGGACACTGGTGGACCAGGCGTGCGGGGCTCCGGTCAGGGTCCGGGCCCCCTCGACGTCACCGTTGGCCAGTTCGGATACGGTGAAGTCCAGGGTGCTAGCCGTCCCTTCGATCGTGTCCGGTTGCGCGATCTCGCTCTGGAGTACCCCCGATGCCCCGGACAGGAGGAGCAGCGAGTTTCCCGAGGGCACGACCAGCGTTGGGAACTTGGTCGCGGCAAAGCTTGCCTTGAGCGAAGCGGAAGCAATGATCGGGTGACCGGTCGCGTATTTCCAGCGGAGGTGACCTGTGCCTTCATTGAGCGCGTATTCGTTGCCGTTGTGGGAACCGACATAGACGGTTCCGGCAAGCACGATCGGAGAAGCGGTGACCGGGCTAGCAGTGTCGTATACCCAGCCGGCGGCCCCATTTCCGATGGCGAACGCTCGGATCGCCCCGCTGGCGTCGCCCACCACCACGATACCGGCGCCGGTGTCCACCGCGGGGGAGCCTTTGACCGCGCCGCCCGCCTTGGCTCGCCAGAGCACCTTGCCCGTCGAACCTGTCAGCGCATAGACATCGCCACTGTCATCACCGACGTAGAGGTTCGCTCCAGCAGCGGCGGGCGACGATTCGATGGCGCCCCTTGTCAGAGTGGTCCAGACCTCCTTGCCGGTCGACGCGTTCAGCGCATAGAGGCGCTGATTCACCGAGCCGACGATGACGAGACCATGGACGACGGCCGGGGTGGTGTCTATTTTGGACGTACCCGATACATTCCTTGACCACTTCTCCAGACCGGTCCGAACGTTGATGGCGTAGACCACCCCTCGGGAGTCGGCCACGTAGGCCACTCCATCCACCACGTCGGTTGACCCGGAAATGGTCGAACCGACATTGAAGCTCCAGGCTGGAGCCATGTAGTCGGGCGCATAGAGCGAGAGGTGGCGCAGGATGGCGGCGTCGTCGGGTTCGGTGTTCGAATGGGTGGGATCTTCGCCGAACTGGCTCCATGCATTGGTCACGTACACCGAGGTACTTGTCACCGGCTTCCCCGAGGTCTTTGCGCTGACTACCAGCGTCTGTGGACCGAACGTGTCCGTGCCTGGGACGGTCAACTGTCTCGCAGCAAGCAGGCCGCTCGAGGTCGCCGTCGCCGTTCCGACGGCCAGACCGTTCAAGGCGAAGGTCAGCGCCTCCCCGTGGCCGAAACCGTGGCCGCTCACCTGAAGCTTTCCGTCCATCGCTACCCAGCGGCTCGCCACAGTGACTACCGGTGAGGATGACTTCGGCAGGATGGTGAAGGAGTCGCGGGACGAGGTGGGCAGCGATTGCTCGGCCGAGATGTCGGCTACGCCGTTGCTGCCGACCGCGCTGGCGTACGCGACCAGGCCCTCCCCGGCGTTGGTGGTGGGCACCGTCATCGACCAGTCGGTACTGGGACTGCCGGGCGCACTGAGCGTTGCGCTGTTGGGGTAGGGCTCGGCTGTCCAGGTCCCACTGGCCGAGTCCCACCATTTCCCTCCGCCACCATTTTCTTGAACAGCGACGTCCACGGCCCGATGGACGAGGCGGAAGTCGCGGTCCCGGAGACGGTGAGGGCCCCACCCGGATTGGCGATGATCGAGGAGGGTGGAGGTGAGGTCACGGCCGTACTGGGCGCGGGGGGATTGCCTCCGCCGGGGGCGAAATCGTACAGGAAGCCGTCGGCCCCGGCCTCGATCAAGTTGCCGTCCGTCTCGGCCACCCCTCCGGCGATGTACGAACCTGTCTGGTAGCTGTAGAGCTGGGCCCCTGTCGCCAGCGAGAGCACGCGGAACGTGCCGTCGAGGTCTCCGTAGGCCACGATCTGACCGCCGGGGGGACCCACGACGGCCACCGAACCGTCGGTGCGCACACTCGAACCCGCCGAGGACTGCCAGATCAGGGCACCGGTCACGGCATTCAGGCAGATGACGCCTCCCCCGTCGCCGAACACCAGGTTGGTCCCCGAGAGGGCCGCCGTGGAGAGGGACGGGGACCCGAAGTCGTAGCGCCATATGAGGCCCCCGGTGGTCAGATCGACGGCAAAGACATATCCCAGCTTGCTCATGCCGTAGGCGACGCCGTCAGCAAACCCGTTGACGCCCGGGGCCGACACCGTGATGCCGGCACCGACGTCGTAGTCACCCTGGCTGATGACGGTGGAGAACCGCCAGACCAGTGCCCCCGTCACGGCGTCGATGGCATAGAGCGAAGAATCATCATCGGCGGTGCCGAAGAGCACCAGCGGTTCGCCGGTGGCGTCCACGGCGTAGCTGATGAGATCCCAGACGCCGCTGTATTCGGGACCAGGAATCGGGCTCGACGTGAAATCGACATGGCATGACGCCTCGTCGATGGCCACCACCGAGCCATCTGCCTTTCCGGAGTCCATTCCGCCGATATAGAGGGTCGGCTTGCCGCCCGGCGGGGTGGCAAGGGTCGGCGACGAGTACAGCGGCGTGGGCAAGGCGGACGAGGCCGAGCACTGGGTGGCACCGGTGGCCGCATCGAGTTTGTAGACACGGCCGCTGTCTTGCGGAGCCACCCACACGTAGTTCCCTTCGGCGAGCGGTGTGCTCGTGATGTAGCCACCCAGGTCGACAGACCAGACCGGTAACCCGGTAGCCTGGTCGTAGGCGGTTATCAAGCCCGCGGTGGTGGCCACATAGACGAGGGTTTCGCCCAAGGTGCTGTTGTAGGCAACGACGGGCGAGCTCAGGACCTCGGAGCCAACATTGGTCATCCACCGCACGCCAAGATTTGCTGCGTCGGAGGTATTCAACGAAGGGTCCGCTGAGACTCCGGTGAGCGACGAATTCTGAGCCGCCTCGGGCCACGCGTAGGTCGGAGGCGTTCCCGCGGCAGCCGATTTGGTGCCGACGACTATCCCTAACAGCCCGACTGCGACGATGATTGCCAACCCGAGTATGCCCAGTCGACGAAAGCCCTGGTTGGTCATAACGCCCTCATTCCCCTTGAACCCGGGACAAGGCTAGTTCACAGGCAAGGTGGCGCGTCACGTCGGTACTTTGACCCAGTGTCCCCCTCACGCACTGGCTCCGGGTGCCAGCGGAAGGTCCGTGCACTGGTCAGAATCCGAGGCCGAGTCTCGGTCTGCGGGCGATACTCATCTGCGGGCGACGTGATCCACATGAACTCGCTCTGGTACGACGGCGATGGAGGGACGACCACCACATCGATCTTCAGTTGTAGTTCTAACTGACGTCGGCGAGTTCCGCCAGGTTCACCTCCTCACTGGTTCCTTCCATGACCCGGAGCCGGGCTTTGGCCAGGGACTCGATGCCCATGTAGCGGCGGGCGACAGCCCACTCGTCGTGCTGTTCGGCGAGCACGGCCCCGACCAGTCGGATGACGGCGGCGCGGTTGGGGAAGATGCCGACCACGTCGGTGCGCCGGCGGATCTCCCGGTTGAGCCGCTCCTGGGGGTTGTTGGACCAGATCTGCCGCCAGTGCTCCTTCGGGAACGAGGCGAAGGCCAGGATGTCGGCTTCTGCCTCGACAAGCATGCTGGCGGCGTCAGGGAAGCGCTCGGCGAGCTGCTCGACCACCCGGCCGTGCTGGGCGTGGACCTGTTCGGCGTCGGGCTGGTCGAAGATCGACCGGACGAGGGTAGCCACCATGGACTGGGCGGTCTTCGGCACCCGGGTGAGCAGGTTGCTGCACGAAGTGGACCCGACAGCGCTGCCAGGCAGGCTCCGGGAAGCACCGAGGCGATGGCGTCGACCAGGCCCTGGTGGGCGTCGGAGACGACCAGGGCCACCCCGGACAGCCCTCGGGCCACCAGGCCCCGGAGGAAGGCGGTCCAGCCGGCCCCGTCCTCGGTGGTGATGAGGTCGACCCCGAGGATCTCCCGGTGGCCGTCGGCGTTCACCCCGGTGGCCACCACCACGGCCACGTTCACGATCCGGCCGTCCTCTCGGACCTTCTGGGTCAGGGCGTCGACCCAGATGTAGGTGTAGGGCCCGGCGTCGAGGGGCCGGTTGCGGAAGGCCGCCACCGTCTCGTCCAGGGACTTGGCCAGCTCGGAGACCTGGGACTTGGAGATGCCGGTCGATCCCCATGGACTTGACCACATCGTCGACCCGGCGGGTCGAGACCCCTTCGACGTAGCACTGGGCGACCACGGCCACCAGGGCCCGTTCGGCCCGCCGCCGGGGCTCGATCAGCCAGTCCGGGAAGTAGCTGCCGCAGCGCAGCTTCGGGATGGCCAGGTCGATCGTGCCGGCCCTGGTGTCCCAGCGTCGGGATCGGTAGCCGTTCCTCGAGTTCACCCGGTCAGGAGTGACCTCGCCATACTCGGCGTTGCACAGCCCGCAGGCCTCGGCCGACATGAGGGCCTCGGCGAAGCTCTGGACCATGGATCGCAGCAGGTCAGGGTCGGCCTCGGCGAGATACTTGCGCAGCAACTCGGCCGCGCCCATCGTGTTGGTGACTTCCACCGCATCTTCTCCTTCGTGTTCTTTGGACGGAACTTGAAGATTGATGCGGTGGTCGTCGCGTCAGGGGGATGGTTGGCTCAAAACTGAGCTCACCAGGGCCCGAGGCGTACACCACGTGTGTGGACGTGAACCAGGGCGGGAGGGTGGTGCGTTGTACCGAACCCGCTGAGTATCGGTGGACTGCAGTCGCAGGATGGGGTCGAGCTGCGTCGACCAAGTATGACGATGGAGCCGGTTGGATGTGGAGATCGGGTGCAGAGGCCTGGATGTCGCATCGGTCTCACAGGAGGACCGGGCCGATTTCAGACCTGCTTCAACGATCGCAGCGATCAAGCAAAACCAGACAACGAAGGTCGCAAGGCCAAGCGAGCGAGGTGAGTACATCCAAATGGTTCGACGAACTGAGACACGAGCGTTCACCGAAGGATCCGAACGGGTTCCAGCCAGTTGCTGGAAATTTCCCTTCACGGTCGACAATAGCGTCCCCCAAGAGGCTCCTACCGAGCCGAACTCGACGAAGCAACGGTCCCGGCAATGAGGCAGGGGATGAATGCGATGGTTGCGCCTCTTCACCTCTGAGTGCGAATGGCATCTGATTTGGGTGGTCCGTGACGTCTTAGGGTGTTTGGACGCCTGACCGCCACCGAAGCCGACCGCGGCGGGTCGACGTGAAGCCGTCGGAGTGCTGCCAACGCGCTTCCGAGGCCCCGGCAGGGCGAGACGCCACAGGTCGGGTGTCGGAAGATTCGGGTCAGACGGTTAGGAATTGGGCAGACCAAGGGACTTCGCGAGAACACCTTCAAGAAAGAGCGAATACCCCACCGTTACATGATCGTCCCAATAAATCTCATCATTCCCAATCACCGGGCTGCAGGTTTTGGCGCAGAACCAAGGGAGAACGTCGACATAGGTCGCACCCTCACGTTCTGTCGCGTGTTTCTCCGCCTCATTAAATTGGGTGAAGGCGGGTTTCGGTGGTAAGGAACAAGCCTGGACGTTGTCTGTGTGGAGGGCTAGGCAGTTGGGTCCACTGGTCAAGGGTACCGCCAGGTTTCCAATGACAACCTGCCGGGTCTTGGGCGTCGACAACTCCGAAAGCGTGTAGGCAAGGGATCGTTGCCACTGCTGGGCGGTGTACTCGCTTCCGCCCGGTCTGGCATATCTCTCATTCTGCGAGACGATAAGAAGCTCAGGGCCGATCAGTTTGATTCGGCCGACGACGTAATGGTGCCATTCGTCGCAAGCCGTCACGCGGGAGCCCTCGAAATCAGCGACGGAGACGAGCGAGGCGGGACAGCCATTCTTGAAAAGGATCACGAGCCTCCACCGATCGCGGGTTGCAATTCCATCCAGGGCTTGGAACCACATTCCGGCGTGCGAATCGCCGTAGAGAACCATCGTGCGGCTCGCGTTGAGGTCGCCGAATGTGCAGGCCGGCACGGTGGTCTGGGATGGCTGGGGCGAACAACTGCCGAAGAACTCCCCGGGAGCGACGTGGGCCTTCGGGTTGGACACCATCGCTTTCAGGGATGGGTTCAGATTCGACGGCAAGTCCTTGATGTGGCCGGAGGCTGCGACAGCGGCCAAGACGGTGCTGAGTGGGACGTTGGGACCTTTGGCGAGTCCAAGCACTGGTCTGTTAGTGCCGGATTCCGGTCCGGTACCGACCGCGAGATTGGCTTCGATGGTGATAGAGGCGAGTGTCACTGCAACCAGTCCGACGCCGAGGGCGATGCTCGACCATCGGATCCGTAAGAGCCATTTGGCGTGACGCACGGGGTTCTCGACGAGGCCGTAGGTGACCAGAGAGGCGATGAGGGCCACCACGGCCCACCCCAGGTTGTCCTTGACCGAGAGGCTCGTCTTGCCCGCATACTCTGCGGCGATGATCAAGATGGGCCAATGCCACAGATAGAGCGAGTAGGAGAGTCTTCCCAACCAGCGAAACGGCGAGAGACGCAAGAGTGCCTCGACACCGAAGGCCTGGGCGTTCATGCCGCCGGCAATGATCAGCGCCGCTCCGATCACGGGGATGGCGACCAGCGAGCCGGGGTAGGCGGTCCCGGAGGTGAAGGTGCAGGCGGCAAGGGCGATGGCCCCAAGACCGAGCCAGGTTGCACAGGCGGCCAGGCTCCTCGGCACCGTCAGGAGCCATGGCGTGCACACGGCAACGAGTGCGCCGAGGGCCAACTCCCATGCCCGGGTGAAGGGTGAGAAGTAGGCGTCGATCGGATTGTGGTGAGTCTGGACGACCGAGTAGGCAAAGGAGACGGCGATGACCACGATGAGGCAGACGGTCAGACGCAACCGAAACGAGAGCACCCTGGCTCCGGCCACCAGCAGGAACAATGTGGGATAGACCACGTAGAACTGCTCTTCCACGGCGAGGGACCAGAAGTTCTGGAGGGGCGACGGGGGTTGCTGCGAGGTCAGATAGTTCGTCCCGGTGGCAATGAAATGGAAGTTGGCCAGGAAGACGGCCGCCCACCGTCCGTCGGTGGCGGTCGGGATACCCCCGGCGACGCCGAGGAACCAGTAGGCCGATCCGACCGTAACGATGATCACCACTGTCGCTGCTGGGATGATCCGGCGACAGCGCCGGCCGTAGAACGAGACAAGAGAGATCCGCCCCGATGAAACCCGTTCCCGCAACAAGACGCCGGTGATGACGAAACCGGAGATCACAAAGAACACATCCACTCCGACATAGCCGCCGGACAGTGCCGGTACGCCGGCGTGGAAGAGCACCACGAGGAGAATGGCCACCGCCCGGAGGCCCTCGACATCAGGCCGGAATCTGCGATCCCCGGGAGCAGTGCCGGACTCGTCGACCGATGGCAGCACCCGCTCGCCTGGCGGCTCCAACGTCGATTTGTGAGACCCCACTACTACCTCTGACACATCCTCCCTCTTCCCTCACGGCCAGCAGGGATCGGTCCCCGACAGTTTGAGGATAATCTCCACCCACCGGTGGGCCACGTCGGTGTTGGTTGGCCGATGAGCCGGCCGATCGGTCTCGGTGGCACTGGGCTCGCCTGGCTTCACTGCCCAAGTGACCTCGGGCCCGGTTGATCAGTGACTCGCGACGTTCCCGGAACAACATTGCCGTGTCCGAAGACGGTCAGCGTCACAAAGTCGGGGCGGCTTTGGGCGGCAAGACCCGGACCTGATCAACCGTTGCCACGGGCACGTGATGATTCCCGTGGCCATGGCTCACGACTCTCGTGAGTCGGAGTGTTGTTGGCCGTCCCGACGAGCAGGTCTCCCCTCAGCGGCGTCCCATGGCCGGATCGGCACCGGTGAAGTAGACGGTGTCCTGGGCGTAGAGGGTGTCGTGGGAAGCCGAGCCGAGGTGCTGCTCGGGAACCGCCAGGCACGGGGTGCTGTACAGGCCCCCGGTCTTCTTGCAGGCCAGTAGCTTGACCACCTTCTTGCCGTTCGGCTTGAGCATGTAGACGCTCCCGGTGGGGATGTGCAGGCCGTAGAAGAACTTGAGCACAGCGACGATCGGAGCCTTCTTGTTGGTGTAGGCGGAGAAGTTGCCCACGGCCTGGATGATGTTGCCCTGACACTTGAGCGACCCAGTCGGCGGGCACAATGCCGGCTCGGATGATGGGGGGAGGGACTCGAGGGTCACCGCCACCGGCGGAGGGTTCGTTGACGCGGTGCCGGCGAGCGAGACCGCCAACGCCATCGCCCCCGCCCGCTCGGCTGTCGCCTTTTTGATCTTCTGGGTGGGCAAGGTCAGGGTGATCGACGCCTTGGCCGTCTTCAGCGGCTTCTTGGTGCTGAAGACGGCGATCCCGGGCGCGGCCACCGCCTTGGCACTGTTGCCGCTCTGGAGGACGGTGACCCCGATCGATCCCAGCGCGGTGGTATGGGATGAGGCGTTGGACGAGGTGATCACGGCTGATCCGGTGATGGCCAGTCCGGAGGAGAGGCCAACCGTCTTGACCAGGACGTCAAGGGTGTCCGAGGTACCGGCGGCCAGGTTCCCGATCGGACAGGTGATCCTGCCGGATCCCGCGGATGTGCAGTTCGTCCCGGACGCGGCCATGCCAGTCAGGTCGAAGCTGAGTGGTCCATGTCCGTCACTGACCGTCACGCTGGCGCTGAGCCCGGTGACCCTGGCCGTCGAGGTGTTGGCGATGGTCGCCCCCCAGCCACCGTCGGTTCCCGCCGTCACCTGAGTCTGGAGCGGAGGTGTGGTTGAAGGTACCTGGAACGTGGGTGTGGCCGGTGGCGGGCTCACGGTGGTCGTGCCCAGGGTGCCTACCCCGTTGGGTGGGTTACAGGTGATCGTCTCGGTGGTCGGGATGTGGTTCGCCACGTAGGTGACCGTGGCGCTGATGGCTCCCGGGCACAAAGTCGACGACACCGGTCCCGGGGCCTGTCTGCCAGGTCACCGGGTTGTAGGTGGTGTTGTAGGTGTAGGGGGTGTTGGGGAGGAATGAGCCGTCGCTCTGGGGCAGGTTGGTGGCCGACGCCGATTCGGAGTTCGGACTCACTGCCCCGCTCGCCCCTCCTCCTGAGGTGTGTCCGTTCTCGGTGGCGGTCTGCGCGCCGACGGTCAGCGACGTGGCATGGAGAGTTCCCTCGAAGTAGTTGACCACCGAGGCGGGCATGGTGACCTGGACGTTGAAACCGGTCTGGAAGGTCCCACCGGCGTCGATGCTGGACGGGGGGGCGGTTGACTCGGACACCACCGTCTTGAAGTGGGCCGACCCGAAGCCGGGCACCACACACGAGTCAGTCGCCACCACGCCGACCGTGAAGGTGGAGCTCGTCCTGGCCTGAGGTCCGCCGTTCCGACTCATGGTCTGTCCGGTGAAGACCTTGGTCAGGGAGGTCCCCTGCGCGTCGGTCTCGGTCACCGTGGCGGTGTAGTCGCCCTGGTGGGCGTACGTGTGAGTGGTGGTGGGCCCGGCCGTGTTGGCCGTGGCCCCGTCACCGAAGTTCCATGCGTAGTTGGTGATGGCTGACGAAGGCGCGACGGAGGCCGAGGCGTTGAAGGCGGTGGGCTGGCCGGCGTCGGCCGGGGTGACCGACAGGGCGGCGACGGGGGCCTGGTCGGGGATGATGGCGACGTCCCACGGATCGTTTCCGGCGCTGATCGGAGTGCCCGGCCGTGTTGGTGCCGGTGGCGATGGGGGTCACCGTGTTGTCGCCCAGGTTGACGACCTCGGCGGTGGTCCCGTCCGGAGTGACGGCGATGGCATTGGGATGGGTTCCCACCGATATCGGGGTCCCGGCGGTGTTGGTGGCGATGGTGATCGGGGTCACCGTGCCGTCGTTGTAGTTGGCCACGTAGGCGGTAGCGCCATCGGGAGTGATGGCGATGGCGCTGGGATTGCTCCCGACAGGGATCGGGCTCCCGACGGCGTCGGTGGCCAGAGTGATCGGAGTGACGTCGTCGTCGGTGGCGTTGACCACGTAGGCGGTGGCGCCGTTGGGGGTGATGGCGATGGCGTCGGGGCCGTTCCCGACGTTGATGGCATTCCCGGCCGTGTTGGTGGCCGTATCGATCGGCGTGACCGAGTCGTCGTTGGAACTGACCGCGTAGACGGTCTTGCCGTCGCGGGCTGACGGCCACTGCCACCGGGCTGACCTCAAGTTGGATCGGGGTCCCCGCCGTGTTGGTGGCCAGATCGATCGGAATGATCCTGTCGTCGTTGGAGCTGGCCACGTAGGCGGTGGTCCCGTCGGGGGTGATGGCAATGCCATCGGTCCCGTTGCCGACGGTGATCGGGTTCCCCACGGCGTCGGTGGAGGTGTCGATCGGGGTGACCGTGCTGGAGTTCACGCCGGCCACATAGGCGGTGGAGCCGTCGGGGGTGATGGCGGTGTCACCTGGTTCGCTCGTATTGAAGGCGAAATAGGTCCCGGCCACACCGGTTGTCGTGTCGATCGGGGTGACCGTGTTGGGACCCGGGTCGCTGACCAGGGCGACGGGATGGAATTGGTGTTGGAAGTGGACGGTTCCGTTGAAGGTGGTCCCGCCTTCGACCATGCGAGAAGCTGTCGCCATTCGTCAGCGGTCCGTAGTAGCCGGCCAAGGTGTATCCCGAACCCAGCGTGAACGTGATCGAGGAGTCCGAGTAGGACAGGATGTTCATGCCGATGCAGTCGCCGTTCTCTCCGGCCGTCCACCCATTGTCGGACAATGCGATCGATGGGGCCGGATAGACCGAGCCGCTCCAGGAGCACCCCGCCGGGGACGAGCTACCCAGATCTGACTCGGTGCCGAACCCGGATCCCGACACGGTGATCGACGGGGAGCCCGGGGTACCGCTGAATGTCACTCCGCTGATGGTGGGCGACAGGTCGGTGTCGTAGGCGCCGATGTCACAAGGAACGCCCCTGTTGGAGCCCCGCTGGTCGGTGGCCGGGCACAGCGAACCGTCGTTCACGGCATCGATGGCGGCACTACCCGGCTCGAGGGCGACTGTCTGGGTGGGCCCCCCGTTGGCGTGAAGGCCGGTCGGGTCGAGCCCCGACGGCGTGTTGGAGAGATCGCCAGTTCCACCGGTGAACCCGCAACTGCCGTCGTCGTCGAGGTTGTAGCCCAGGTCGGTGGGAGTGACGATCTGCAGGAAGCAGTCGTTGCCCGAGGAGCTGTTGGCCACGATGGTGGCCCCGATGGTCAAGGGTCCCTGATCGTCCTGGATCCCCCCACCGAAGGGGGCGCTGTTTCCGGTCACGGTGGTGTTCTCGATGGTGGACGACCCCTGGCTGGCACTGTCCTCGATGTCGATGCCGCCGCCGTCGTTGTTGGTGGCGACGTTGCCCGACAGCGTGGAATTCCCGACGGTCAGGGTGGCATTGTTGCTCTCGATGCCACCGCCGTACCGAGCGGCGGTATTCCCCGACAAGGTGCTCTCTTCCACCGTGGCAGTACCCTGGTTGTCGATAGCACCTCCGTTGGTTCCGGCGGAGTTGCCCGACAGGGTTGAGTCGGTCACCGTGAGTGTGCCGGAGTTCTCGATGGCACCACCGGCTCCGGCTACCGAGTTGTTCGTGAGCACGCTGTTGCTCACCGTAAGGGTCCCGAGGTTGTTGATTGCGCCGCCGTCTGTTCCGTTCCCGTTCCCGTTCTGGATCGTCAGACCTGAAATGGAGACCGTGCCGCTCGAGACGAGGAATGGCTCCGTGGTGCCGCCACCGTCGACCACCAGACTGGCCACTCCGGGCCCGGTGATCGTCACGTCGTTCGAGATCTGGATCGTGGACGCAAGATCGATCGTTGAACAGGGCGGTGACAGCGCGAAGTTGATGGTG
Organism: uncultured Acidimicrobiaceae bacterium; assembly: GCA_963812885.1. Lineage (GTDB taxonomy): Bacteria > Actinomycetota > Acidimicrobiia > Acidimicrobiales > RAAP-2 > Bog-756. Next base: position 195,263 of record CAWEWZ010000012.1, read on the forward strand.
TCCCCCGCACCTGCATTCGCCACCTCATTGGGCAATGAACCTGCGGTTGACGGATTACCTGAGCAGTTGGTCACAGTGTCCGTCGCCGCTCCGGCCTGGTGGGCGGGCAGGGCGACAGCGGCGAAGGAAAATACGCCCGTCAGCAGCAGTCCAGCGCTACACAGCCTCAACGCCATATGTCGTCTCTTGGGATGGAGATATCCCGCGTGCGCATTCATCCCTGCCTCCACTTCCGCTGCACCCCCGTGCCGCCTCCCACATACAGTACTTCACCATCTTCGGGTTTCTCGTGTCCGAGGTTTGACCCGCGAATGACTGGACGACACCGAGGCCACCAGACCGTTGAGCGGGTACCGCCATCCCTAATCCCGCGAGCTGACGAATTGCGCCTAACTCCCTCCTGCCAGGGAGTTCGGCCCGCCCCTGCGGGAGTGACCTGGCCCCGAACACTTTCGGCAGCTGGTAGAGAGGCCCGTTCAACGGCCCAGCCTTGACCGAACTCGACGATGGCGAATGACGCGGCCCGACATGCATTCAGGTCGTAAGGGACGGGCAGGGATCTTTATGGGGGAAGTGGGTATGAGTATGAACGCCGGGCCGGCCGAGCCCGGGTTCCGCCACCTTGGCTCCCGGTCCGGCAGGGACGAGCCGGGGTTTACGCCGCCGACGGAGAGGAAGTCAGGCCTGGCGGTAGTCGTGCTCCGTCCGACGAGTCGCCCTTGGTGGGCGGAGGACGGCGGTCTTTTCGCTTGTCACCTGTTGAGGCGGGCGTGCGCACGCGCGCTCCAGGTGCCTGACGCCCCGTTACCCTTTATTCGAGGGCGCCCGAGACCGGTGAGGGGCAGATCGAAACGTGCGGGCCCCGATGTCCCAAGAATGCCCCGAGTGACACAACTGAACCACGCAACTTGGAACGGCTGTTAGCTCGAGTCGGTCGAGAGCGCAGAGAAGGTTGCAGGCCGCAATTGATGGCTACCCCATCGCGGCTTGATTCTTTCGCCCGAGTGAGCTGAAAACCAAACCGCGGCTCTGTCTGCCTTCTTGATCGTCGGCATCCCGCGAAGGCGTGGCCGCCAATGGTGCGAGTCGCTCTTCACTTGGTCGCCAGCGTCGTCAGCTGTTCCCGTGCCGAGCCCGCCGCTCCAATAGCGGTCGGCGTCGCCAGGTCGACCTGGCGGGGATGAGACGCCCATAGTTGCCGTGGAGACGGTGGAGGTGCGTGGAGGTGCCTGGAGGCGCATGGAGGCGCCAGAAGGCGAACCGCCCCCTCTCCGTCGGGCTGCCGGGATTTGAACCCGGGACCTCTTGACCCCCAGTCAAGCGCGCTAACCAAGCTGCGCCACAGCCCGTCTCCTGGTCAGAGCCCCATTCTTTCGGCTGAGGTCCCGGCCAGAACTGGTCATCCGCTGACACCTCGCCAACAAGGCATCTGAAGTGACCCTGCGAGAGCCTACTCAAGGCACGGGACTCCCCGAGCACTGGTCCACCCCCTCCCCACTCCGCAGCCGTGGAACCTTTCGGCATGCAAATCCAGGCCGTGTCGCCCGGTGACGTTGGTCAAAGAGCCGGTCGCCTAGGTTCCCGAGTTTCACGGCGAAGCCATTGGTCCTGTTGGGGTCGTTCGAGGGTCTTTCCCTTGCGTCGGATGTGTAGACAAAACGAACGTTTGCTGCGTTTCCGTAGGCGATTCCCGAAGGTATCGTCGGATACGAGGGTCATGTTGACCGTCGGTTTGGACGCAGGTGCAAGACAGAGGGGGCAGCGAGAATGAGCATCGAATCTGATTTGGCTCGGGCGGCAGAAGATGTCATGCGGGCGGGCGAGAATCTCGTCGAAGTCGTCTGGAGGGCGAAGGAAACCGGCGTCGACCCCCAGGGTGTCGTTCTGCTACTGATCGCCGGCCATGACGACCCTCGGTCAGCCGAACTGCGGTCGTGGGCGGTCGGGGTACTCGGGCGGGTCGACGAAGCTTCGAAGGCTTAGCCCCAGGGGGTTCACAGGCCGGCGTCCAGAGTCTCACGGCAAAATGATCGTCCCTCGTTTTGATCGGAGGTTCTCCGGCACACTCGGTCCGACGCCCTCCACGCCGACGAGCTCGATTCGGGGACGAACCCACACCGGTGAAGCCGAACAAGCAGCCGAAAGCAACTTCAGCCCGACCACTTGAATTACGAACATACGTTCGCTACGGTCCCTCCATGCACTTCGAGGTCGACGTGATCGTCCAGCATCCGCTCGATGAGCGGTCCAGGCGGTTCCTGACCGACGTTCAGAGGTCGGCCAACAGGGTGATCCGCTTCTCTGGCGACGAGCGGACGATCACCGTGACCGTCGAGGCACACGCCTACGACAGGGACGGCGCCGTGCGGTCGGCCATCGGAGAGGTGGCCCGGATCTATCCCTCCGTCCAGTTCCAGCCGGTCGGAGAACCGCGACCGACACACGTAGGCGGGGAACCGACACCGTAGGCGGGACAGGAGAACCAGCCGGCAGGGCCGCCGGCGCCGTCGGATTCGCTCGCTGCCCTACCAGGTCACGTCGGTGACGTTGGCTCCGGACAGGTCGGCGCCGGAGAGGTTGGCATCGGTCAACACCGCCCCGGAGAGTTCTGCATCGGTGAGATTGGCCTTGCCCAGATTGGCGTCGGTGAGGATGGTGCCGGTGAGGCTGGCCTCGGTCAGGTTGGCCTTGCCGAGGTCGGCGTCGGTGAGGACGGTGCCGGTGAGGTCGGCACCGGTGAGATCGGCACCGTTCAGTTTGGCCCCGGTGAGATCGGCTCCCGAGAGATCGACGTCGGTCAGATTGACCTTGCCGAGGTCGGGCGTTGGACAGGTCGGCCCCCGACAGGTCGGCATCGGTCAGGTTGGCTTTGCCCAGATCGGCGTCGGACAGGTCGGCGTCGGTGAGGTTGGCCTTGCCCAGGTTGGCCCCGGTGAGGTCGGCCCCCGAGAGATCGACTTCGGTCAGGTCGACCTTGCCCAGGTTGGCGTCGGTGAGGTTGGTGCCGGAGAGGTTGGCGTCGGACAGGTTGGCCCGGCCGAGGTCGGCATCGGACAGGTCGGCATCGGTGAGGTCGGCGCCGATCAGGAATGCGCCCGAGAGGTTGGCGTGGGCCAGGTTGGCACCGGTCAGGTTGGCCCGGCTCAGATCGGTACCGCTCAGTTTGGCGTGCTTCAGGTCTGCCCCCGACAGATCGGCGTCACCGAGGTAGGCACCAGAGAGGTCGGCGTCGATCAGATTGGCACCGGTCAGTGTGGTCTGGGCCAGGTTGCGGAACCGCAGGTTGGCGTGGCCCAGATCGGCACCGCTCAGATCGGCACCGGTCAACTCGGTCCCGCTGAGGAGGGCGCCCGACAGATCGGCGTCGGTCAGATTGGTGTCGCGAAGGTTGGCGCCGGTCAGATCGGCGCCGGTCAGCGCCGCACCAGCCAGGTTCCGACCCTGGAGGTCCACCCCCGAGAGGTTGGCGTCAGTCAGATCGGCACCGCTGAGATCCACAGCCGGGGTCACTCTGGGCCACGCTGGACTGTCATCGGCAAGATCATAGGTAGTTTCGCCGCTGAACCCCGAATCGTCCCCGACGACCGCCACCACCTGCGGCCCGTCCGCCGAAGACCGGCTAGACGTGATGGACCACCCAGGTGACACCCTGAAAGGCCCGGTATCCCAGGTAGACGACGCTCGCCACCAGCATGAACTTGAAGTACCAGGGAGACTTGCGGTGCTCCAGGGGCACCGAGCCGCAGTCGGGACACTTCCCGTCCTCGGTCAACTCCTCTGCCGGCCAGGCGCTGGTCGCACTGGTCACACCAGGGCACGGCTCGCCCCTCCTCTGAGGGCGCCACCTGATCGGCACCAGCCGTGGGAACGGATCATCGGCGCCGACCTCCACCGCCGTTCGCGCCCTTGGCCCGGACCCGCAGTTTGATCGGCGTCGGACCCAGTTCGAAGCGCTCGCGCAGCCCGCGTTCGACATAGCGGAGGTAGGTCGGCTGCAGCCGACCGTTGGTGAACAGCGTGAACGTGGGCGGGTCGTTGGCGCCTTGCACCGCGTACTGGATCTTGGCACCGACGGGCGGGTGGGCCATCTGGATCGACTTGAGGGCCCGGTTGAGCTCCCCGGTCGGGATCCTCGAGTGGTAGGCCTCTTCGGCCGCGGCCACCGCGGGAAGGATGTTGTGCACTCCCAGTCCGGACAGCGCGCTGATCTTGAGGACCGGCGCGTCGCCCAAGAAGGCGAGCCGGTCGCCGATGTCGATCAGGATGTCGTCGCGGTCCTCGGTGGCGATCAGCTCCCACTTGTTGAGTACGACGACGGTGGGACAGCCGGCGGCCCCGATCCGCTCTGCCAGCCGTTGGTCCTGATGGGTGACCCCGGCCGTGGCGTCGATGATGAGCAGGGCGATGTCGGCCCGATCCAGGGCGTCGAGGGCACGGAGCACCGAGAAGTACTCGGTGCCTCGTTCGGTCCGCGACTTGCGCCGCATCCCGGCAGTGTCGACGAAGCAGACCGTCCCGTCCGGGGTCTTGACCACGGTGTCCACCGCGTCCCTGGTGGTGCCGGGGGCGTCGTGGGTGACCGACCGCTCGTCACCCACCAGCCGGTTGAACAGGGTGGACTTGCCGACGTTGGGTCGTCCGACCAGGGCCACCCTCGGGATCGACCCGGCCTCGGGACCACCCTCGGGCCCATGACCGTCGAGGTCGGTGGCCGGTCGGCCGGGGCCGTCGCCCGAGGACCGGGATGCCGGTAGCAAACTCACCACATCGTCGAGGAGGTCCCCGGTCCCCCGCCCGTGCAGCGCGCTGATCGGCCAGGGGTCGCCGAGGCCCAGGGCCATGGCGTCCCAGGCGTCGGCTTCGCGCTCGAGACGAGTCCACCTTGTTGACCACCACTCGCACCGGGCGGCCCGACCGCTTGAGCACCCGGGCGACGGCCATGTCCTCGTCGATCACACCGACGGTCACGTCCACCACCAACAGGACCACATCGGCCTCGGCGATGGCCCGTTCGGCCTGCGCACTGACTTGGGCGTCGAGCGGGTCGGTGGAGGAGAGCCACCCACCGGTGTCCACCACCGTGAAGGGATGCCCGCACCACTCGGCATCGAGTTCCTTGCGGTCGCGGGTGACCCCGGGACGCTCCTCGACGACGGCGGCCCGCCGGCCCACGATGCGATTGACCAAGGTCGACTTGCCGACGTTGGGCCGTCCGGCGATGACCACCAGAGGCCGCTCGCGCCCGGTTCCGACCTCCTCGGCTACGGCGGCGGTCATCGGGGGGCTGCTCCCAGGGCGACCGGCACCCGGGCCGGTGGCATGGACGGTGCCGAGCGGCTCGACACCGGGTCGACGGTCGACGGGACCGGACCGTCGAGAGCCCGTCGCAGTGAGAGACCGTCGGTGGGGACGACCTCGACCGGCCGGGGCAGATCGGCGATGGTCAGGTCGTCGAGGAACCGGCCTTCCGAAAGGCAGGAGTCGGGCAACAGGTACCGGTGCCCCTCGGGCTGGCCGTTGAGTACGTCGACCAGGTCGGACCCGGTGAGGAGGCCGGAGACGCCGATGTTGCCGCCGAAGAACCGGTTGGCCACCGGCACCAGCCGGATGTCGTCGCGGGCCAGGGAGTCGACCAGCGGACCGAGGACCAGGGCGCCGTACTCCCCCGTCAGGACGGCGACCGGGGCTGTCCCCGGGCCCGGTCCGGACGTGACCTCCGACCGGGTTGCCCGGTAGCCGGCGGCCGGAGCACCGTCCACGGCGGCGAAGAACCCGGGACGCACGCCGAGCGCCGCCCGCTCGTCCCCGCCGAAGGCGGCTTCGAAGGCGCGGGCCATGCCCAGGCCGTTCTCGTGCTGGGGGAAGCCCTCGTAGGTGTGGGCCGGCGGGAAGGGCCGGCCGGCCATGAGGTAGTACTCGTCGGCCGCGAACACCATCCGCCTCCCGATGGCGGTCAGGAACGTGTCCTGCCACAGCTCCACCGCGTCACAGACCGCGGCCGCCTCCTCGATGGTGTGGGGCCGCATGGCCGGTTCGTGGGAGAAGCGGCTCACCCCGAGGGGCACGCAGGCCACGGTGGCCAGGGTCGGGTAGCGGTCGAGCACGCCGGCCAGGGTGTCGTGGAGTATCTCGCCGTCGTTGCGGCCGGGACAGACCACCACCTGGCCGTGCACCTCGATGCCCCCTTCGAGCAGCGCCTGCAGCCATCTCAGGCTGGTGGCACCGCGGCGGTTGCGCAGCAGGTCGGCCCGGATGTCGGGATCGGTGGAGTGGATGGACACGAACAGCGGGCTGAGGCGTTCGGTGAGCACCCGCTCGAGGTCCATCTCGGTGAAGCGGGTGAGGGTGGTGAAGTTTCCGTACAGGAAGGACAGACGGTAGTCGTCGTCCTTCAGGGACAGGCTGCGCCGCATCCCCTTCGGGAGCTGGTGGATGAAGCAGAACTCGCAGTGGTTGTCACACGTCCGCACCCGGTCGAAGACGGCCGAGGACACCTCGGCACCGAGGGGTTGCCCGGCTTCCTTGGCCACCTGGATGGTGAAGGGCTCCGCCGTCCCCCGGCGCCGGACCACCAGATCGAGGTCGGGCTCGTCCACCAGCAGGCTGTACTCGATCACGTCGCGGGGCGAGCGGCCGTTGAGGAGGAGGATCTCGTCACCGGGGCGCAGGCCGGACAGGTCGGCCGCTGATGATTCGGAGACGGCCACGACCTTGGGTGCCGTCGTCACTCTGGGCGCCGACATCGTCCCAGGCTACCCGGTCCCTCCGGCCCCCCAGGCGGCACCCGGGCCCGTCCCGGCGGCCGGTCCGGCGGTGCCACGGGCGCCGGTAGCCTGAGGTGGTGCCCGTCGATCGAGTGCTGCTCGCCGAGCCGCGGGGTTTCTGTGCCGGGGTGGAGAAGGCGATCAAGGCCCTGGCCTGGATGGTCCGGGTCTTCGAGCCGCCGGTCTACTGCTACCACGAGATCGTCCACAACCGTCACGTGGTGGACCAGTTCCGGGCCCAGGGGGTCGTCTTCGTGGACGATGTCGACGAGGTGCCCGCCGGCGCCCCGCTCATGCTGTCGGCCCACGGCTCCGCACCCGGGGTGGTCACCTCCGCCCGAACCCAGGGCCGGGTGGTGGTCGATGCCGTCTGCCCGCTGGTGACCAAGGTCCATCACGAGCTCAAGGTCCGGGCCCGCAAGGGGTACACCATCCTCTACGTCGGCCATCACGGCCACGAGGAGGCGGTGGGCACCATGGCCGTGGCCCCCGAGTCGGTGCGCCTGCTCGAACGGGTCGAGCGACGTGGACGAGCTCGACCTCGACCACGAGGACGGCGCCGGACCCATGGTGGCCCTGTTGGCCCAGACCACCCTCAGCCACGACGAGTGGGCGGGGATCGTGGATCGGGCCCGGGAGCGGTTCCCCGATCTGTGGATGCCCAATCGCAGCGATCTCTGCTTCGCCACCACCAACCGGCAGGCGGCGCTCAAGGCGGTGGCCGGGCAGGTCGACGCCGTGGTGGTCATCGGTTCGGAGAACTCGTCCAATACCGTGGCCCTCGAACAGGTGGCGGTGGCCTTCGGCTGTCCCCGGGTCGTCCGGGTCAACGATGCCTCCGAGCTGCCCGACGACCTGGTCGGCACCGTCGGGGTCACCGCCGGTGCATCGGCGCCCGAGGCCCTGGTCGACGCGGTGGTCGAGCGGCTCAATCCGGTCCACGGGGTGCAGCGGTCCCCGGTCACCGTCGAAGAGGAGTACTTCCCGCCGCCGCCCGAGCTGCGCGAGCTGCTGCGGGGCCTCGAGGCCGCGCTGTGCCTGGTCAACGGCGTGCCCGTCGGTCCTGCGGCCGGCGCCCGATGGCAACGGCGGGGAAACGGGGACCCGGGTGCTGTCCGAGGACCGCGACACTGCGGCCTCCGACGTGCTCGAACAGCTGGCCGGCTGAACACAGGTGCCAACGGGCACGATTTGGTGCGAGAATGTCGCCATGACGACATCGACGGCTGCTCAGACCTCGTTCACCCGGATGGACGTCTCGACCCGTGACGAGTGGATGGTGATCGGCACCGAGACGATGAAGAACCAGACCCGGGTGGCCGACCGGGTCCTGTCGATGCTCGAGTCGTTGTCCGACGTCTACGACGGGTTCGCCGTCGACCAGCTGACCCACTGCCTGCAGACCGCCACCCGGGCCGAGCGGGCCGGCGCCGACGACGAGATGGTGGTGGCCTCCCTGTGCCACGACATCGGCAAGGCGGTCTGCGTGCCCAACCACCCCCGCATCGCCGCCGAGATCCTGCGCCCCTACGTCCGCCCCGAGGTCACGGCGGCCATCGCCGCCCACCAGGACTTCCAGGGCCGCCACTACTACCACCACTTCGACCTGGACCCCGACATGCGGGAGCGGTACCGGGAGGAACCCTGGTTCGAGCTGGCCGAGCAGTTCGCCGACGAGTGGGACCAGAACAGCTTCGACCCGGACTACCCCACCGAGCCCCTGGCGCATTTCGAGGCCAGGGTCCGGGCCGTCTTCGACAACCCCAAGTTCGTCATCTGATGTCCCCCACCCAACGCCACCGGTGGATCACCCGTCCCGACTCGCGGGGGCGCAAACGGGTGGCCGAGCTCCAGAAGTTCGCCCTCGACCGGGCGAAGGCCGACTTCGCCGAGCGGTATCCGAACGCCCGGTTCGGCCCCATCCTGGGCCTGATCGCCGCCTATCAGGAAGAGCAGAACATCGGCGATGTGCTCAAGGCCATGCCCACCATGGTCGGGGACGTCGAGGTGTCGACGCTGGTCATCGTGGACGGCGGCACCGACAACACGGCCGGTGTGGCCCTCGATGCCGGCGTGTACACCTGCATCCTCCCGGTGAACCTGGGACAGGGAGCGGCGCTCAAGCTCGGCTACGAGCTGGCCGCGTCCTACGGCGTCCGCTACGTCGTCACCCTCGACGCCGACGGCCAGAACGATCCCGCCGAGCTGGCGTCGATGGTGCAGCCCCTGCTCGATGACGAGTCGGACTTCGTCATCGCCTCCCGCCGGCTCGGGGTCGACCACACCACCGACCGGTTCCGCCAGGCCGGCGTGCAGCTCTACGCATCCATCCTCAACGCCATCTCGCACCAGGACCTGACCGACTCCTCCAACGGCTACCGGGCCTTCAAGATCGAGTTGCTCAACGACATCGCCCCCCACCTGATCCAGGACCAGTACCAGACGGCCGAAGTGGTGATCACCGCGTCGAACCGGGGCTGGCGGATCACCCAGCAGCCCACGGTGTGGCATCCGCGGGCGTCGGGCACCTCGAAGAAGGGCGGCAACCTGATCTTCGGGCTGCAGTACGGGCGGGTGATCGGGACCACCTGGCTCCGGGTCATGAAGGAGAACCGCCAGCGCGCCTGATCCGACGCGGTCGAGCGGGTCCGACCCGACCGGTTCAGTTGCCTCAGTAGCGTTTGGTGACGGCCACCGACCGGTCGTAGAGGGCCTGGATCGACTCGGTCAGCGCGTCGGTCAGCTGATGGATCCGGCTCCTCGAGATGCGGCCCCCGCCGGTACGGGCCGGGGGCGCGATGGGCTCGCCCACCACCAGGTGGATGTGCCGGGGCCGGGGCAGCCGCTTCCCCTTGGGCATCACCGAGGCCGAACCACCGATCCCGACCGGGATCACCGTGGCCCCGGTGCGAGCGGCCAGGAAGGCGACGCCCTCGTGCAGATCCTCCACCACCGGCCCGGACCGGCGTTCGCCCTCGGGAAAGAGGATCAGCACCTCCCCTGCCTCGAGCACCTGCTGGGCGCGGCGGAGCGCCTCCCGGTCGGCCGACTCCCGGTGCACCGGGAAGGCGCCGACGGCGGGAAGGATCCGGGCCAGCAGCCCGCTCTTCCACAGACTGTCCTTGGCCATGTAGTGCAGCTTCCGGTCGGTGACCTCGGAAGCCACGAAGAAGTCGATGAAGGAACGGTGCACCGGGGCGATGATCACCGGGCCGGTGTCGGGGACGAAGTCGGACCCTTCGACCGTCGTCCTGAAGAAGAGCCGGTTGAGGCCGTGGACGAGGACCCGCAGGAACCGGTAGATGGGGGTGAACCGGGTGTCCACCCGCATCTCGGCCGCGGCCGGCTCGCGGCCCGTCGCCGGCCTCGGTCGTCTGGCTCACAGCCATGTCACCACCTCGTCCACGATGTCCTCGACCTTGCGCCCGGTGGTGTCGACCACCCGGGCACCCTCGGCCACCCCCAGGGGCGACACCGACCTGGTGCTGTCGAGCCGGTCGCGCCGGGACAGGGCATCGGAACCCTCCTCCGGCCTCCGTCGGGCCCGCTCGTCGGGGGAGGCGGTGAGATAGATCTTGACCTCGGCATCGGGGAAGACGACCGAGCCGATGTCCCGGCCTTCGACCACCCCACCCCCCCGTTCGGCCACCCATTGACGCTGGCGCCCGACCAGCACCGACCGCACGCCGGCATTGGCGGCCACCACCGACACCGCCCCATTCACCTCGGGTCCGCGGATGGCCTCGGTGACGTCGGTTCCGTCCACCTCGACCCGCTCGCCGACGGTGAGCACGAGGGACCGGGCCAGCTCGGCCACGGCCTCCCGGTCGCCCGGATCGAGGTGGCGGTCGAGCGCGGCCCAGGCCACCGCCCGGTACATGGCCCCGGTGTCCAGGCGGTCGACCCCCAGGCGGGCGGCCAGGGCCCGGGACAGCGTGGACTTGCCGGAACCGGCCGGGCCGTCGATGGCGATCACCGGATGGGCGGCGATGCTGGTGCCCGGTGCGCTCATCGGCGCGCAGAGCCCGTCCTGAGCGTGGACAGGTCGTCGGAGAAGCCCGGATAGCTCGTCCCCACCGACTCCCACCCGGCGATGGTGGTGAGGTCGCCCACGGCCGGGCAGGCGGCGGCGGCCACGGCGGCGGCCATGGCCATGCGGTGGTCCCCCCGGGCATCCACCCGCCCCGGCCGCAGCGGGCCGCCGCCTCCCTCGACCACCAGATCGTCCCCTTCGACCCGGGCCGCCCCGCCGAAGGCCCCCACCAGCTCGGCGGTCCCGGCCAGGCGGTCGGATTCCTTCACCCGCAGCTCGCCGACGTCGGAGAACCGGGTGGTGCCGACGGCCGCGGCCGCGGCCACGGCCAGGATGGGCACCTCGTCCAGGGAGGGGATCTCCGCCGCCTCCACGGTGGTGCCGTGCAGGAGGGCGTAGTAGGCGGTCAGCGAACCGGTGCCGTTGCCGGACTCCTCGACCTCGATGGTCGCCCCCATCCGGCGGAGCACCCCGACGAACCCGAGCCGCTCGATGCTGAGGTCGAGGCCGGCCACCGTGACCAGACTGCCGGGGATGATCACGCTCCCCACCAGCCAGAAGGCGGCCTGGCTGGGATCGCCGGGCACGGTGTAGGCGCCGCAGCTGAGGCTGCTCCGACCGATCCTCACCACCCGGCCGACCCCGACCGACTCGATGGAGACGGCGGCGCCGGCGGCGGCCAGCATCTCCTCGGTGTAGGCCCTGGTGGCCACCGGCTCGGCCACCACCGTCTCGCCGTCGGCGGCCAGCCCGGCCAGCAGGATGGCCGACTTGACCTGGGCGCTGGCCACCGGCGGGGTGTAGGTGATGCCCTGCAGCGGGCCCCCGGTGACGGCCACCGGAGGGAGGACCTGCTCGCCGCGGCCGGTCACCTGTGCCCCCATCCTGGTCAGCGGATCGGCGACCCGGTCCATGGGCCGGGCCGCGGAGCGAAGCGTCCCCGGTCAGGGTGGTGGTCCCGGCCAGTGTGGCGGCGATGCCGGCCAGGAGGCGCATGCCGGTCCCCGAGTTGCCCAGATCGAGATCGTGGGCGGGGGCCTGCAACCGCGACCGGCCCCCGTGGACGACCACGGTCGGGCCGTCGTCCTCCACCCCGGCCCCGAGGGCCTCGATGGCCGTCCGGGTGCGGACCACGTCGTCCCCCGGCGAAAGGCCGGCAATGGTCGAGGTGCCCTCGCCCAGGGCGGCGAGGAGCAGCGCCCGGTGGGAGATGGACTTGTCCCCGGGGACCTCGAGGGTGCCGGTCAGGGGTACGCCCCCGCGCACCGTGATGGTGCCGGCGGCCGCGTCGGGCGCACCGGGGCCGGTCGTCGGGGGCCCGCTCACGGGATCGGACCCACCGGGGTGCTGGTGGCCCGGTAGCCCCGGCCCGACAACGTGGCCAGGAGGGTGGGCGCCGACAGCTGGTCCACCACCACCACCATGACCCCCTGGTTGCCGGCCACCGAATGGGCGATCTCCAGGTCGACGATGTTGATGCCGAGCTCGGTGACGAGGACGGTGATCTCGGCGATCATCCCGGTCCGGTCGGGCACCGGGATGCGCACCTCGACCAGCTCCTCGGGGAGAGGGGCCCGCTGACTGAGGGCCCGACGGGCGTCGGACGCCCGCTCCAGTACGGCGAGCAGCGAATCGTGGTCGTGCTCGGCCACCCGGCGGCGCATGGCCCCGAGGGCGTCGATGAGCAGGTCGAGGGTCTTGACGATGGCTCCGGCATTGTCCTCGCAGATATCCAGCCAGATGGCCGGATTGCCGGCGGCGATCCGGGTCATGTCCCGGAACCCGCCCGCCGCCAGCTGGAGGAGCGCGGCATGCTCCTCGCCGAGGCCGGCGGCCAGGTCCATGAGGGTGGCCGCGGTCAGGTGGGGGACGTGGGAGACCACCGCCACCAGGGCGTCGTGCTGGAACGGGGCCAGCGCCACCACGTTGGCCCCGAGGTCGGCCAGCACATTGCGGACCAGGGCGTAGGCCGCCGGGTCGGTCACCTCGGTCGGGGTCAGGACCCAGGTGGCGCCCACGAAGAGCTCGGCCGAGGCCCCGTCCAGGCCCACCTGCTCCGATCCGGCCATGGGGTGGCCGCCGACGAAGTAGGGATGGTCGATGGTGTCCAGCAGCGGACCCTTCACACCCCCCACGTCGGTGATGACCGCATTCGGGCTCCACTCGGGCGAGGCCAGGATGCCGGCGATGACCTCGCCGGCGGCATGGACCGGGGTGGCCACCACCACCAGGTCGGCCCGGTGGTCGACGCCCACGTCGGACAGGGCGCCCACCTCGACGGCCCGGGCGGCCACGTCGTCGGCGGTATCCACCCCGCTCACCCACCAACCCTGGTTGCGCAGGGCCATCCCCACCGATCCCCCGATGAGCCCGGTTCCGAAGATCATGGCTCGGCCCGGGGTGCGGAGGCGCCCTCCGCCGGCCGGCTCGGCTGCCCCTCCTCCCCCCGGATCCTCAGTCGGGGAGGTCGTCACGGAGTCCCTGAGCCCCCTCGAGATAGACGTGGTGGATCTGGTCCCGGGAGTGCTCGGTGGTCACGTGCAGCATGACCCGGATGCAGTGGTCGACCGACCCGGTGATGGCCAGCTCGCGGGCACAGATCAACGGAACCGCCCCCAGTCCCATCGACCGGGCGGCCGTGGCCGGGAACGTGGACACGATGTCCTCGGTGGCGGTGAAGAGAATGGAGATGATGTCGTCCTCGACCAGGTCGTTGCGCTCGAGGATCTGCCCGAGCAGGGCGACCACCCGCTCGGTGATGGCCTCGGGGGTGTCGCGGTCGACGGTGGTTGCGCCGCGGACGGCTCGGACGGTCGGTGGCATCAGCCAGGCATGTTAGTCACCGGCCTCGGACGGGCCCGCTCCCCCGCCGCCCGGGCCTGCCGGTTCCACCGGTAGGGCGGCCGCGGCCAGGCTGCGCACCTCGTCGAAGGAGAGGGGACGGTACGTCCCCGGGCTCAGCGAAGGATCGGCGATCGGCCCGATGCGGGTCCTGACCAGGCGGAGGACCGGGTGGCCCACCGCCTCGCACATCCGCCGGACCTGACGGTTGCGACCCTCGTGGATGACGATGCGCAGCAGGGTCGGGGCCACCACCGCCACCCGCGCCGGCGCCGTGGGGCCGTCGTCGAGATCCACCCCCCGGCGCAGCCGGCTGACCTCGCCGGCCGTGGGTTCACCTTCCACCTCGACGAGGTACTCCTTGGGGACCCCGAACGAGGGGTGGGTGAGGCGGTGGGTCAGGTCACCGTCGTTGGTCAGGAGGATCAGGCCCTCGGAGTCCATGTCCAGGCGGCCGACCGGGAACACCCGCGGATCCTCGGGCACCAGGGAGACCACCATCGGTCGGCCGTGGGTGTCCTCGGCCGTGCTGACCACGCCGGCGGGTTTGTTGAGCAGGTAGTGGACGAGCCCGGGTTGCACGGGAAGCGGCACCCCGTCGAGCTCGACCCGGTCGACCGACGGCTCCACCCGGCGGCCGAGCACCGGCACCTCGCCGTTGACCGTCACCCGGCCGTCGAGGATCAGCCCTTCGCACACCCGCCGGGAGCCGACACCGACCCGGGCCAACACCTTCTGCAGCCGCTCGCCGGTGGACAGGGGTGCCGGCGGACCCTCAGCCATCCCCCACCGGGCGCATCTGCTCCTCGAGCTCGGCCACGGCCTCGGGCCCGGGGAGCAGGTCCTCGACCGGCGGCAGCTGATCGAGACGGTCGAGCCCGAGCCGCTCGAGGAAGGCGTCGGTGGTGGCGTAGAGGACGGCCTGGCCCGGACCGGGAGCCCGCCCGACGGCGGCGATGTAGCCGCGGTGTTCGAGGAGGCGGACCACCCCGTCGACGTTGACCCCGCGGAGGGCGGCGATCTGGGCCCGCGACACCGGCTGCTTGTAGGCCACGATGGCCAGGGTCTCGAGGGCGGCGGCCGACAGCCGGGAGGACACGCCCACGTTGGCGAACTTCTCGACGTGGGAGGCCAGATCGGGGTGGGTCTGGATGCGGTAGCCGCCGGCGATCCGGACCACCTCGAATCCCCGGCCCTCGGCCCGGCACGCCTCGGCCAGCTCGTCGCAGAAGCCCTCGATCTGCTCCACCGGCAGCTCGAGCAGCTCGGCCAGTAGACCCGGCGACACCGGTTCGACGGCCACGATCAGGACGGCATCGATGGCCCTGGCCTCCGGCGACAGCATCGTCGTCAGCCCTCGTACTCGTCGTAGGGGCCGGCACCGACCGACACCGGCCGGCCGGCGTCGGACATCCACTCCACCTCGAGGTCCCCGAAGGTGTGGCCCTGGTCGAGGGCGACCCGCCCCCGCTTGCACAGTTCGAGGAGGGCGAGGAAGCGCACGATGATCTCGATGCGGGTGGTCAGGTGACCGGTGAGGGCCCGGAAGGTGGCCCGGCCCATCACCGGCAGCCGGAGCTCGAGGTCGGCCACCGCGTCGGCGACCGTGACCGAGTCGACGGTCACGTGGTAGAGGTCGACCGTGGGCACCGGCCGTTCGGCGGTGGCCCGCAGGAAGGCCGCCGCCACCTGGTCGGGCGTCACTCCCTCGAGCAGGTCGGGGGCCCCGACGGCCAGGTCGTCGTCGATCCCGGCCGTCCGGGGGACCGACCGGGCGGCCTGCTCCATGAGCACGGCGAACCCGTCGGCGGCCGCCGCGTAGGCCTGGCACTCGAGCAGGCGGGCCATGAGCAGGTCCCGCTCCTCCCAACCGATCAGCTCCTCGTCGGGATCCACATCGTCGGGCCCGGGGAGCAGCCGGCGCGACTTGAGCTCGATGAGCAGGGCGGCGATGACCAGGAATTCCGACAGGGTCTGCAGGTCGACCGCCTCCCAGGTGGCCACCTCGGCCACGAAGGCGTCGACCACCGAGGCCAGGGGGATGTCGAAGATCTCCACCTCGTGGTTGTTGACCAGCTGGAGGAGGAGGTCGACCGGTCCCTCGAAGGCGGGGGTGGACACGTTGGCGGACACGCCATCCGACGATACCGGCTGGCGGCGACCATCTCGTGCACCGTGCTCCGGTGGACGTCCCGGCCGTGGCCCGGACGCGACCTACGATGACCCCCCATGTCCCGCGTTCTCTCCGGTCTGCAGCCCAGCGGCGAACTCCACGTGGGGAACTACCTCGGGGCCATCCGCAATTGGGTGGCCGACCAGTACGTCCACGACGCTCTCTACTGCATCGTCGATCTGCACGCCCTGACCCTCGACATCGATCCGGACGAGCTGCGGACCCGGACCTTCGAGACGGCCCTCGACCTCCTGGCCGCCGGCCTCGACCCCGAGCAGTGCACCTTGTTCGTGCAGAGCCACGTGACCGAGCACGTGCAGATGCTGTGGCTGCTCGAGTGCACGGCCACCATGGGCGAGCTGCGGCGGATGACCCAGTTCAAGGAGAAGAGCGCGGGCAAGGATTCGGTCCGGGTCGGGTTGTTCACCTACCCGGTGCTCCAGAGTGCCGACATCCTCCTCTACGACGCCGAGCGGGTGCCGGTGGGCGACGATCAGCGCCAACACCTCGAGCTCGCCCGCCAGGTGGCGTTGCGGTTCAACCACCGGTTCGGTCCCACCCTGGTGGTCCCCGAAGCCGCCATCCCGGCCACCGCCGCCCGGGTCATGGACCTCCAGCACCCCGAGAACAAGATGTCCAAGTCGGTGAACTCCCCGCTCGGTACCGTCCTCATGCTCGACGAGCCGGCTGACATCGAGCGCAAGGTGAAGCGGGCGGTCACCGACACCGACGGCGAGGTCCGGTACGACCCCGAGGCCAAGCCGGGCGTGTCCAACCTGTTGGAGCTGCTGGCCGTGTCCACCGGCCGGTCACCGGCCGAGGTGGCCGCCTCCTACCAACGGTACGGCGACCTCAAGCGGGACGTGGCCGAGGCCCTGATCGAGCTGCTCCGGCCGGTCCGGGAGCGCCGGACGGCCCTGGCCGCCGACCCGGGCGAGGTGACCGCCCTCCTGGCCAAGGGGGCGGACAAGGCCCGGACCACCGCCTCGGCCACCTACCGGCGGGCGGCGCTGGCCATCGGGCTCCTCACCCCGGGCTGAGCCCGCCGGCCCGCTCCGTCCCGGCGGGGCTCCCTCGGCGCCGGCGCCGGCGCCGGCCGGCCGCCCACTCGAGGGCGGCCCACAGGATCAGGCCCAACCCGCCCACCGCCGACACGATCAGCCCGACCGCGGTCGACCGGGGGGCGTAGGTGAACGAGACCAGATAGTCGCCGGCCTGCGGGAGTTCGACCCCCTGGGTGACGCCGACCTTGTGCACGGTCACGTTCCGGGCCGGCCCGGTGGCCGGGTGGAGGGGCGACGCCGAGACGGGCTGGACGGTGGCCCGCCAACCCGGGTTCCACGACTGGCTGCGGTCGAGCACGACCGACGAGGTGGCGTGCACGGTGACCTGCTGGTCCCCGTTCTCGGCTGGACGCTCGGGTGGTGGCCGAGCTCCCGGCCGACGCCGGGCCCCCGCCGGGAGAACTGACCCAGGCCCAGCCCCGGGCCTCGGTGTTGTGGAAGACGGCGAAGGAGCCGATCACGCCGGTGAAGGCCCAGTGGGGTGGGACCACGCCGAACTGCATCCGGCCGTCGAGCGCCACCGCTCCGGCCTCGGCGGTGACCGCGGTCGGGGTCCCCACCGTCGAGCGCCCGCCCCCCACCGACTCGACGACCAACCCGGCGGCCCGCACCGGTGAGGCCGGGTCGTAGTCGAGCGAGGTCTGCCCCTTCGACCGGGTCGGGGTGATGTCGGTGGACGGCAGCCAACGGACCCCGCCGGTGACGGCCACCAGGCCCACCCGCAGAGCGCCCGGACCCCCGGCGAGCAGCGGGACGGCCAGCCTGTCCACCGTCAACGCCCCGCCGAAGTACCAGGTCCGGCTCCCTCCCCGGGTGAGGTCGTGGGAAGTGGCCACCGGGGTGGGCGAGGAGTTGTAGACGGCGATGTTGCCCGGGAACCGGACGGCGTCGGCAGAGGGAGCCGTCGGCCCCGGGGCGGGGGACGGGAGCGGGGTGACGAAGTAGCCCGGCAGGGACAGCAGGGTGGAGACGTTGAGCTGGTCCCAGGTGTCGCCGGCCAGGGTGGACGGATCGAGGTCCTCCTGGAAGTGGGCGCCGGTGAGGTCGAAGTAGGCGCCGTCGGTCAGCGCCGTGTAGCCCTGGGCGCTGGGCAGTCCGGCGAAGATGTTGAGGTCGGTCTGGCCCATGGCGTAGAGCTGGCCGGTCTCGAATTGGTCGGGGTCGTAGATGATGAAGCGGCCGTCGCCGGTGTGGGCCTGGAGCGAGGCCGACATCGGCCCGCGGGCCTGCGCCTTGGCTTCGGTGGTGGGCGGACGGATGACGAACGCGTTGAACACGACCAGGTCGACGACCAGCACGACGGCGAGCAGCCGGCGGAGCCGGCGGGACGAGAGCCGGCGTTGGACGAGCACGATCCATGTGGCCGCCGCCGCGATCACCGCCATGGCCGTGACCAGAGCGGAAACCCGCAGCCGGGCGACCGTGCTGAACACGAACACGGTGTGGAAGAGGTGCTGGAGCCCCGGGCCCCACGCCCACAGGAGGAGGCACACCGCCCCGATGAGGGCAAGGGGCAGGCAGGGGACCACGATCTCCGCCCGCGGTCCCGACCGCCACCGTTCCCGCAGGGTGGGCGCGGTCTCCGAGCCGGTCTCGCTCCTGCCCTCGAACAGGAGATGGACCCACCAGGCCAGCAGGACGGCCAGGGAGAAGTCGACCAGCAGCAGATTGCGATTGATCAGTCGTTCGCTCTTGATGCCGGGGATGAGGTAGAGGAGGTGGTCGAAGGGCGTCTGGCTGCCCAACGCCGACAGCAGGCCGACGGCGGCGATGAGGTACCAGATCCGCCACTGGCGGGCCTCGGGTCGGCCGCGGTTCCGTTTGAGGAGCAGGGAGCAGGCGGCGATGAGGGCCAGGATCCCGACGTAGCTGGTCACCTCCTCGAAGTTGTACTCGCCGGCGTAGGCACCGTTGGTCCCGAGCACGAACGGGGAGGCGAGCAGGGTCACCAGTTGCCCAGGGAGCTGGCCGCTGGTGAAGAAGGAGTAGGTGGGAGCGGCCCGCTGCGACTGGGAGAGGAACTCGAGGCCCGGCAGCCACTGGGCGGCGCCGAGGACGAGGCCTCCGGCCACCCCGGCCACGATGGCCAGGAGGGAGGTGGCCAGGCCACGGGCGTTGGCCTTGGTGAGATGGCCCCTGGTGATCAGGCGTCCCACCGCGTAGATGGCCACCAGCACGCTGGCGTCGATGATGGCCTCGGCCGATCCGGTCAGCAGGGACAGACCGACGGAGACGGCGAGCAGGGCGACCCATGTCCGGACCGCCCGCCGGTGGCCGGCCCGCTCCCCCGCCGACGGCCGACCCGGACCCGGGCTCGGTCCCTCGGTCAGGGCGTGGATGGCCACCAACGTCCACGGCAGCCACGCCGCCCCCTCGATCAGGTCGATGTGCACGATCTGGGCCGTCATGTAGCCGGCGAAGGCGAAGGTGGCTGCTCCGAAGGCCGCCCCCGTGGTCGAGATCGACTGCCGGCGCAGGAACAGGTACATCCCGGCCAGGGCGACGTCGTAGGCCAGGGTCAGGTTGAGGGTCCAGGCGGTGAAGACGGGGAGGACCGCCATCAGCCAGGTCGCCGGGTAGGCCGCCCCGGCGTTGAAGCCCCCGAGCAGCGGTGTCCCGCTGAACAGGTACGGGTTCCACAGCGGCAGCTCCCCGTGCTCGATGCTCCGGCCCACCAGTACCCGCATGGGGAAGTTCTGCAGGAAGTTGTCCCCGTCGAGGAAGACCCAGCCGAAGGCCTGGGCCACGCCGAAGACGGCCAATGGGACCAGGAGCAGGATGACGATGGCCCGGTGGGTGCGGAGCCAGTCGGCGGCGGTCCGTCGTCGGTCGGCGCCCGCGGTGGCGGCGGTGGTGGGCGGGGCGGCCATCGCCGCCTCGCGGGTGGCGGTCACGGCGATGGGTGGGCGGAGGTTCCGGTGGTGGCGGAACCCGCGGGTCGGGCGGGTGCGGGCCGGCCCCGGCCAAGCCCGCGGGTGCGCCTCACCCCAGCAGGCCCGCCCACCAGCTGACGACGTGGCCGATCAGCTCCGACCACTGGTTCCGGAAGAGAAGGATGAGGATGAAGGGCAGGAACATCAGGAACGGCTGGAGCTGGTAGTAGTCGGGCAGCCAGCGGGCCGGGATGAAGCGTTCGAGCACGGCGGCCCCGTCCAGCGGCGGGCACGGGATGAGGTTGAAGACGCCGAGGATCACATTGGCCAGACCTCCGATGAAGAGGATCTGCTCGAGCAGCGTCGGCGGGTAGTACGCGCCGGTGCCGACGATCTGGCGGATATCCAGCGGGGTGACGGCCACGAAGATGACTCCGAGCACCGCGGCCAGGGCGAAATTGGTGAGCGGACCGACCAACGAGACGATCACGGTCTGGTTGCGCGGGCTGCGCAGCCGGTTGGTGCTGACCGGGACGGGCTTGGCCCACCCGTAGGCCCCGAGGCCGGAGAGGGAGAGGACGGCCGGGACCAGCAGCGTGCCCACCGGGTCGATGTGTTTGACCGGGTTGAGAGTCAGCCGGCCGGCCCGTTTGGCGGTGTCGTCCCCGAAGATCAGGGCCACCACGCCGTGGGAGATCTCGTGAATGATGATCGACGGGACCAGGACCAGAAAATAGATGATCTCGAACCGGGTGATCCGGTTGGTGGCGATGAGGACGGCGAACAGGATGACGCCGATGCCCACGATGATGAGGGTGCGCTGACTGGGCGGGTTCCGTCTCCTGGGCCGACCGGATCCCCCGGCCCCTGGGCCGTAGCCCCCGTAGCCCATCAGCGCCCGGCCCCGCTCAGGGACGGCTGGCGTGATTGATACAGAATCGGGTCGCCGGCATCGCCTCGAGCCGGGCCGGCTCGATGGCCACTCCGCACACCTCGCAGCGGCCGTAGCTGCCGTCCTCGAGGCGACCGATGGCCAGGGCCACCTCTTCCAGGGTCTCCCGCAATTGGCCGGCCAGGACGACCGCCTCGCCCCGCTCGGCCGTCACCTGGCTGGAGTCGGCGAAATTGGGGTCGTAGTCGAGGCCGCCACCCTCGCCGAAGCCGAGCTCGGACAACTCCGACTGGAGTTGGCGGCGCTCGACCTCGAGCAGCTGTCGGTAGTCGATGGTGGGGGCATCCGGTGGCACGGGGAAGATCCTACTTGAGCTGGGGCAGTCCGGCCCGCGGGTGGGCGCGTTCATAGGAGGCCCGCAGGTGGTCCTGGCTGAGCTTGGTGTAGAGCTGGGTGGTGGCGATGGAGACGTGCCCGAGCAGCTCCTGGACGACCCGGATGTCGGCCCCGTGGGCCAGCATGTGGCTGGCGCACGAATGTCGCAGCACATGGGGGCTGACCAGGGCTCCGAGCCCGACCCGGTCGGCGTGGTGGGCCACGATGGCCCATGCCCCCTGCCGGCTGAGGCGCCCGCCCCGTGTGTTGATGAACACCGCCTCGGCATCCGAGCGCCGGCGCCAGTGCTCGGGAACCATCCGGGGCCGGCCGGCGGGCGAGAGCCAGGCGTGGATGGCCGCCCGGGCCGGCCCGCCCAGCGGGACGAGCCGTTCCTTGGATCCCTTCCCGAACACCCGGAGGAGACCGTCGTCCCCCTGGAGGTCGGCCAGGGACAGGCCGACCGCCTCGGAGATCCGGGCCCCTGTCCCGTAGAGCAGCTCGAGGAGTGCCCGGTCGCGCAGATCGGCCGCACCGGTGCCGTTGACCGAATCGAGCAGTGCCACCACCTGGCTCTCCTCGAGGGCCTTGGGGAGCCGACGGGGCAGGTGGGGTGAGCGCAGGTCGGCGGTGGGGTCGCCCTCGATGGTGCCCTCCCCCACCAGGAAGCGGAACAGGCCGCGGAGCGCGGTGATGGAGCGGGCCATCGACGCCGGGTTCCGTCCCTGGCTCCGTAACTCGGCCAGATGGAGCTCGATGACCTCGGTGCCGGCTTCGAGCGGGTCGACGCCGGCGGCGCGGGCCCACTCCTCCCACACGGCGATGTCGCGGCGGTAGGCGGTGAGGGTGTTCCGCGACCTTCCCTTCTCGACGGCCAGCCAGGACAGGTACTCCTCGGCGCCGGTCGACAGGGGCTGGTTCACCGGCCGGCGCTCATGCCCGGGCCTTCACCGCGGCCACCGAGGCGGCGACGGGCCAGGCCCACCCCGAGGATGGTGGCCGCATCGACGATGGTCCCGTCGTCCACCAGGTCGTCGAACCGGCTCAGTGGTACCTCGACGACCCGCATGAACCCCTCCTCGATCCCCTGACGGTCGACGGGCACCGCGGTGAGACCGGTGGCCACGAAGATGCTGGCGAATTCGTCGCAGAATCCGGGCGTGATCGCGCACCGGGTGAGCAGCGTGAGCTCGGTGGCGCGGTAGCCGACCTCCTCGGCCAGCTCGCGGTTGGCCGCCGCCGCCGCCGGCTCGCCCTCGACGTCGAGGGTGCCGGCGGGCAGCTCGAGGAGCCACCGGCCGACCGCGGCACGGTACTGGTGGACCAGCACCACCGTGTCCCAATCGGTGATGGCCACGACCGCCACCGCACCGGGATGGCGGATCACGTCCCGATCGAAGGCCACGCCGTCGGGGTCGGTGAAGAAGGCCCGGGTCACGGTGATGGCCCACCCCCGGTGGATCACCTCTTCACCGGTCTGGTGGAACTGCGGGAGATCGCGGTCGATCAGGCTCGGTTCGTCCCCGGTGGGTGGCCGGTCAGCCGACGGCACCGATGTCGATCAGACGCGGGTCCCGCCCCTCGGCGCGGACCAGGGCGGCACCGACCAGCTCGCGGAACAGGGGATGGGGTTGGGTGGGTCGGCTCTTGAACTCCGGGTGGGCCTGAGTGCCCACCCAGAAGGGATGGCCGGGAAGCTCGATGAACTCGACCAGCCGACCGTCGGGTGAGACGCCCGAACACCGGAGGCCGGCCTCCTCGAGCCGGGAACGGAAGCGGGGATTGACCTCGTAGCGGTGCCGGTGGCGCTCCCACACCATCTCGGTCCCGTAGGCCCGGGCCACCTGCGAGCCGGGCTCGAGCCGGGCTCCGTACGAGCCGAGCCGCATGGTCCCGCCCTTGTCCTCCACCTCGTGCTGCTCATCCATCAGATCGACCACCGGGTAGCGGGTGGTGGCGTCGAACTCTCTCGAGTTGGCTCCCTCCAGCTGGGCCAGGGTGCGGGCCACCTCGATGATCATGACCTGCAGTCCGAGGCACAGACCGAGGAGCGGGAGATCGTGCTCGCGGGCGTAGTGGGCGGCGGCGATCTTTCCCTCCACGCCCCGCTCCCCGAACCCGCCGGGGATGACCAGCCCGTCGAAGCCCCGCAGGCCGTCATGGAGGAGGAGATCGGGAACGGTGGCCGCCTGGATCCATTCGATCTGCACCTTGGCCCCGTGGTGGAACCCGGCGTGGCGCAGCGACTCGACCACCGAGAGATAGGCGTCGGGCAGGTCGATGTACTTGCCGATGATCCCGATGCGGACCGGTCTGCACCGAGGCGTCGACCTGGCTGACCAGTCGCTCCCAGTCGGTGAGGTCGATGGGGTGGGAGGTCTCGTCGAACTGGAGCAGGCGGAGGATGTAGCGGTCGAGCCCCTCCTCGTGGAGGACGAGAGGGATCTGGTAGATGTTGTCGGCGTCGACGGCCGAGACCACCGCCTCGATGGGGACGTCGCAGAGGAGCGAGATCTTGCGCTTGAGGTCGTCGGAGATCATCCGGTCCGACCGGCACACGATGACATCGGGCTGGATCCCCCGACTGCGCAACTCGGTGACCGAGTGCTGGGTGGGCTTGGTCTTCTGCTCGCCGGAGGGACCGAGGTAGGGAACCAGGGTCAGGTGGACGTAGCAGACGTTGTCGCGTCCGACGTCCCGCCGGAACTGGCGGATGGCCTCGATGAAGGGCACGATCTCGATGTCGCCGACGGTGCCGCCGATCTCGACGATGACCACGTCCACGTCCTCGGTGCCGAGGGCCCGGACGCACTTCTTGATCTCGTCGGTGACGTGCGGGATGACCTGGACCGTCTTCCCCAGGTAGTCACCCCGACGCTCCTTGGCGATGACCGACGAGTAGATCCTGCCGGTGGTGGCGTTGGAGCCCTTGTGCAGGTTCTCGTCGATGAACCGCTCGTAGTGGCCGAGGTCGAGATCGGTCTCGCCGCCGTCCTCGGTGACGAAGACCTCGCCGTGCTCGAAGGGGTTCATCGTGCCCGGGTCGACGTTGATGTACGGGTCGAGCTTGCACATGGTGACCCGCAGGCCTCGGCACTTGAGCAGCCGCCCGAGTGACGACGCGGTGAGACCCTTCCCCAAGGACGACGACACCCCGCCGGTGAAGAAGATGTACTTGGTGGCCCTGCGTCCGACCCCGCCGGTCCCGTTCCCTTCGTGGACGGAGCGGCCCTCGGCACCGGTGCGGAGAGGTGGACCGGCCGTCGTCTGTTCCCCGAGGGGTTCCGGCGGGCCTTCCATGTCGGGCACCCGATGAGGCTAGCGGAACCGGACGGCCCGTCGTGCGGACCCTCGTGCGCGCAACCGGCTCAGCCCGGGACGACCGTGGCCGGTCGCGCCTCGAGCAACTCACGGGCGTGGCGTCGGGCGGACGCGCTGCCCGGGCTGCCCGACAGCATCCGGCTGAGCTCGACGATCCTGCCGTCGGTGTCGAGCACCGTCACCTCGGTCCGGGTGCGACCGGAGCGTTCGGACTTGCGCACCTCCACCTGCCGGTCGGCCTGGGCGGCCACCTGGGCCAGGTGGGTCACCACGAGCACCTGGGCGTGGTGACCGAGATCGGCCAGGGCGGTGCCCACCGAGGTTGCCGCCGCTCCCCCGACTCCGGCATCGACTTCGTCGAACACCATCACGCCCTGGATGTCGGTGATGGCCAGCCGGATGGCCAGCATCGTCCGGGCCAGCTCGCCGCCGGAGGCCGCTTTGGCCAGCGGTTGCAGGGGTTCTCCGGCATTGGCCCCCAGGAGGAAGCACACCTGATCGGCAGGCCCGTCCCCGTCGACGTCGACGGCGAACCGGGCCGAGGGCATGGCCAGCTCCTGCAGTGTGCCCTGGATCTGCGCCGCCATCCGGGGCGCCGCCTCCCGGCGGGCCGAGGCCACCTCGGCCTCGGCCTCCCCGAGCACGGCGCGGGCGGCGGCGATCTCCTCGTCGAGTGCCGCAGCCCGTTGCTCCTGGAACTCGATGGCGGCGGCCCGCTCCCGGGCGTCGGCCGCGAAGGACAGCACCTCAGCGAGGTCGGTCCCGTACTTGCGTTCGAGCTCGTGGAGCATCTGGCGGCGGGACGCGGATCCCCTCCAGACGCTCAGGATCGTCGTCCCAGGTCTCGACCACGGTACGGAGATCGGTGCCGAGATCGGACAGGTCGGCCATGGTCGACCGCAACCGCGACTCGAGGGCGGCCAGCGGGGGGCGGCCGGCCAGGGAGCCGGCGGCCTCGGCCAGACGGTCCAGCGCGCTCCCGTCATCCAGGCCCGACAGTGATGACAGGGCGTCGGCCGCCGCCTGCCGGTACGAGGACGCGGCCGACAGCCGGTCCTCCTCCTCCTCGAGTCGGGTGTCCTCGTCGGCGTCCTCGATGGCCGCGGCCTCGATCTCGTCGAGCTGATAGGCGAGCAGGTCGGCCTCGCGGGCCCGCTGCCGGGCGTCGCCGCCGAGGTCGGCGGACTCCTGGCTCAACCGCTTCAGCTCGAGGCGCGCCGAGTCGAGGGCGCGTAGGTCGATGTCGCCGAAAGCGTCGAGGGCGGCCCGCTGGGCATCGGTGTGCACGAGGGATCGGTGCTGGTGCTGCCCGTGCAGTTCGATGAGGCCGGCGGCGGCCTCGGTCAGGGCGCTGATCGAGGCCATCCGGCCGTCGATCCACGCCTTGGAGCGGCCGCCCGCGGACCACCGACCGCGCCAGCACGATCTCGCTCTCGTCGTCCATCTCGCTGTCGCCGCCCACGCCGTCGCCGGCGTTGGCGTACCCCTCCGGCGGAGCCAGGTCGGGGTAGACCTGCGAACCGGCCCTCGACCACGGCCTCGTCGGCTCCGGCCCGCACCATCGACGGGTCGGCCCGTCCACCGAGCAGCAGGCCGATGGCCTCCACCAGCAGCGTCTTGCCGGCACCCGTCTCACCGGTGAGTGCGGTCATCCCCGGGCCGAGGGCCACGGTGACGTCGTCGATGACCCCGAGGTTGCGGACCCGGAGCTCGACCAGGGTGGGACCCACCGGCGCCGGCGCCCCTACCGATCGGCCAAGTGGAACTTGGCCCGCAGGATGGCATGGAAGTCCCGGGTGCCGAAGGTGAGCAGCCGAGCCGGCTGATCACCCTCTCGGCAGTCGACGGTGGCGCCGGGATCGAGCGTGCAGACGGTGACACCGTCGACCACCAGCACGGCGGCGCGGGGCTCGAGCACCTCGAGCCGCAGCCGCTCCGATGGGGTCGAGGACCAGGGGACGGTCGAAGAGCATGTGGGGGGAGACCGGGGTCACCACGATGGCCCGCAGGCGCGGGGAGAGGACGGGACCCCGGGCCGAGAGGTTGTAGGCGGTGGATCCGGTGGGCGTCGACACCAGGAGGCCGTCGGTGGCGTAGGTCACGAAGGGGCGGTCGTCGATCAGTGTGGCCACGCGGACGGTGTGCCCGGGCACCGTCTTCTCCACGGTCGCCTCGTTGAGGGCCATGCGCCGGGCCAGCGGCCGGCCGTCGGGCCCGGTCACGTTCACCTCGAGGGTCATCCGCTCCTCGACCTGGTGGGTGCCGTCCAAGAAGGCGGCCAGCGCGCTCTCGAGATCCTTCGGCTCCACCAGGGTGAGGTAGCCGAGCCGGCCGATGTTGACGCCCAGCACCGGGATCCCGGTATCGAGGGCGGCGACCACGGCGCGCAGCAGGGTGCCGTCACCACCCAGGCTGACCACCAGATCGGCGCCGTCGATGGACACCGAGCCGTCGGCATCCAGGGCCGCGATCGACCGGTGGCCGCGGTCGGCCAGCCAGCCGGCGGTCGAGCTCGGCCAGCGAGGCGGCCTCGGGACGGTCGGGGTGGGTGTAGAAGGCGATCAGTGCCATGCGATGCCTACCCCCTCGGCTCGAGATCGTGGGCCTCGGCGACGGCGCCGTCCACCATGGCCTCGACCTGAGGCCGTGGTGATGCGTCGCCGGCGGCCGCCATCGGTGCCCGGGCATGGACGAGGAACTCGACATTTCCGGCAGACCCGGTGATCGGTGAGGGCATGACCCCCATGATGGCTGCTCCGGCCGCCTGGAGCGCGCCCGTCACCTCCCCGAGGGTCCGGTGGTGGACGGCCGGGTCGCGGATGACGCCCTTCCCGCGGGAGGCCTCGACCCGGCCCGCCTCGAACTGGGGCTTGACCAGGACCACGATCGGCGCCCCCGCGCGCGGCCACCTCGCCCACCAGTACCGGGACGACGCGGGTCAGCGAGATGAACGACAGATCGGCGGTGACCAGATCGACCGGCGACCCACCGACGGTGGTCAGCGACACGTCGCGGATGTCCAGGCGTTCGAAGTTGGTCACCCGGCTGTCCCGCCGCAGCCGCTCGTGGAGCTGGCCCCGGCCCACGTCGACGGCCACCACCGATGCCGCCCCGGCCTGCAGCAGGCAGTCGGTGAACCCGCCCGTCGATGCGCCGGCATCGAGCGCCCGCAGTCCGGTCGGGTCGATGGCGAAACGCAGGAGGGCGGCGTCCAACTTCTCGCCGCCCCGACTGACGAACCGCGGGGGTGGGGCGGCCAACTGGATGGGCTCGTCGGCTCCCACCAGACGGGCCGCCTTGTCGGCCACGGATCCGGAAACCAGCACCGCTCCTCGCTCGATCAGGTCCGCGGCTTGAGGGCGACTGGCCACCAGGCCCCGCTCGACCAGAGCCCGATCGAGGCGCCGCCGCGTCGGCCGTGTCAGCCGGTCGACCCGGTGCCGGTGGACGGTGCCGCCGACTTCTTGGCCGTTGCCTTCTTGGCCGGAGACTTCTTGGCCGCCTTCTTGGCCGTCGCCTTCTTGGCCGGAGACTTCTTGGCCGCTGCCTTCTTGGCGCTGGCCTTCTTGGCCGGAGACTTCTTGGCCGGTGCCTTCTTCGTCGCCGCCTTCTTTCTGGCCGGCGCTTTCTTGGCCGCCTTCTTGGCCGTGGCCGTCGCCGCCCTCCCGGCTTCCGCGGTCCGGGACAGGAGTGTCGCCACCTGCTTGGCCAGATCCTCGACATTGGTGATGCCCATGCTGTCCAGTTGATTGGCGACCTCGTGGCGCACCTGGGAGACGAAGGCCTCACGGCCCTTGCGGGTGCGTTCGATGAGCTCGTCCACCCTGGCCCGTGCCTCGCTGCTCTGGCACTCCCCGCTCTGCACCAACTCCTGGACGAGTTCCTCGGCCCGGGCCCGGGTCATGTTGGTGAAGGCGATGCCGGCGTCGAGATACCGCTGGAATGCGTCCTTGTTGGCCATTGGTTCACCCTACCCGGCGGGCCCGCCCGCAGAAAGGGGCATTCGCCAGGTCACCCGAGGGCGGCGCCGACCATGGCGACGAAGTCGGGGTACCGGGCGGCCACCGGAACCTCGAATCCGTCCGCTCCCGGCGGGGTGACCCCGGAATCGACCAGACCGAAGGGGATGGCCAGGCGTTGGGCCAGCTTCCCGTCGGTGCGGGGTTGGTCCCCGATCATGACCACCGATCGGTCACCGTCCTCGAACCCGAATAGGGACTTCATGAGGTCGGCCATCGGCTCGTGGGGCTTCCCGGCGATCTGGGGCTGGACGCCCGAGGCCGTGGCCACGGCGGCCAGGAGTGCCCCGGCGCCGGGCATCAGACCGTCCGGTGTGGGGTGGGTGGGGTCCTCGTTGGTGCCCACCAGGCGCCCCGAGGCCCGGGCCGCCGACGCGGTGGCGGCCAGGCTGTCGAAATCGAACGAACGGGTCCACCCCACCATGGCGGCGTCGGCCCGCTCGCCCTGGGCGACGGAGACGCCGCGGGCCTCGAGAGCCTCGAGCACCCCGCCTTCGGCCAGCACCCGGACCGACTGGCCGGGGTCGACCAGTGAGGCGGCGGCACCGGCCGAGGTGGCCAGATCGGCCGGGGACGCGGTCACACCGAAGGCGTCGAGGCGGGCCAACAGTTCGGCCGTGGTGGGAGCCGAATTGTTGGTGGCGAAGACCACTCTCGTGCCCCGGGACCGGAGAGCCTCGATGGCCCGCAGGACATCGCCGATGGGTTCGCCGGACAACCAGATGACGCCGTCCAGGTCGACGATCCACAGGGCCGCCGATGCGAAGGCGGCGAGCAATGCCGACCGTGCCGACTCCGGACGGCTCATTCCGACCGCGGGTCGGGCGATCCCTGCTCCGGCGAGCTCACCTTGGATCCCTTGCGGGCCCGGCGGGTCGAGGCGGCCAGCTGGTCGGCCGACTCGAGCACCCGTGAGATCAGCGCGGACAGATGGGAGAGCGGCTCACCGGTCTCCCCCGCCGGCATCGGGTCGGCGGCCGGGGACGGTTCGGTCACCGGATCCGGCGCCTCGTGGGCCTCGGGAGACGGGGCCAACGGCCGCGCACTCAGATCGGCGATACGTTCGCCGGTCACCTTGGCCGCCCGCTCCCAGTAGGAGCGGAACATGCCGATGTCGAAGGCGCCGTCGCGGACGCGGGCCTGATCGAGCAGCCGGGCCGGAGGGTCCTTCAGGTCGCGCACCATGCGGAGGGCGGCCAGGGCGCGTAGCGCGTACCAGGTGGGGTCGATCTCCCACCAGGTGAATCCCTGACGGGCCGAGGCCGGCAGGTAGTGGTGGTTGTTGTGCCACCCCTCTCCCCCGGTGATCAACGCGATGAGCATCGAGTTGCGGCTGGTGTCGGGGGTGGCGAACCGCCGCCGGCCCATCAGGTGGGCCATCGAGTTGACCAGGAAGGTGCCGTGCCAGAGCAGGACGGTGGACAGGAAGAAACCGATGACCAGGCCTCCCCAACCACCGATGAGGAAGCAGGCGGCGCCGAGCAACCACGGACCGATCCACGAGGCACGTTCGACGAACCGCAGCTCGGGGAAGGCGGCGAAGTCCTTGATGGCGGTCAGGTCCGGCTGCTTGTACCTGGTCGAGAGGATCCAACCCACGTGGCTCCACCAGAACCCGTCACGGGGTGAGTGCACGTCGTCGTCGAGGTCGGTGTAGCGGTGATGGATCCGATGGTGGCCGGCCCACCACAGCGGGCCCTTCTGGACGGCGGTGGTCCCGCCGACGGCCATCACGAACTGGGCCACCCGGCCCATGCGGTAGCTGCGGTGGGAGAAGTACCGGTGGTACCCGGCGGTGATGAAGAACATCCGGCTCAGGTACAGGACGGCGCACAGGACCCAGTCCTCCCAGGTGACCACCACGAAGAAGGCGGCCAGCGGGACGAGGTGGGCGCCGAAGAAGGGAACCGAGGAAAGCCAGGCGGTCCTGTCGGCGGACCCGTCCACCCCATCGGGGCTCGAGGTGCCTGTCGGCACAGGGACGGCTGGGCTCATGGGCGGGCGATGCCGCCTCCCGACGACAACCGGGCCATGGTACCCGAACGGTCAACGCTGGTCCGGTGCGGTGCCCCCGTCGCCGCCGGCCCAGCACCACTCACCGCACGTCGCACAGCACACTCACACCACGTAGAGGTCGCCGTTGGCGCCCTTGGTCATCTTGATCGGGGTCAGCCCGGTGGCTGCGGGCCCCCGGAGCACCGCGCCGGTGGCCGCGTCGAACTCTGAGCCGTGGCACGGGCAGGCGATGACTCCCGCCGACCGCGCGTAGGCCACCGTGCACCCGGCGTGGGGGCACACCGCGTCGAAGGCCACGAACGTCCCGGAGGTCGCCTGGATGACCAGGGCGGGGTCCCCGCTGCCCGGATCGGTGAAGCTGGCCGATCCCCCGACGGGCACATCGGAGGCCGGACCGATGGCGGTGCCCGACGGTGCGGTGGTGGCCGTGCCCGTCGGTGCCGTGGTCGAGGTGGCGCCGCCGGTGGTGGGCGTGGTGGTGCCGGCCCCGGCCCCGGGGAGGACGCCCGATCCGGCCGAGGTGGACGTGCCTCCGACCAGGCGGCCGACGCCGGCGGCGACCCCGCCGGCCACGACCACGGCGGCGGCCGCGATGCCGGTGACGGCTCCCGCCGACAGGACGGCCCTCCGGGGCAGCGCACCCGGGCGGACCGGCCGGCCCGGCTGGCGGGCGGCCATCCAGGTGTCGAGGGCTGGGGCCCCCGCCGCCCCGGCGAGGGCCAACGGGGTCCAGGCGAAGAAGAAGACGATGTCGGAACCGGTGAAATACGGCGACGAGTGGAAGCTCACGGTGAGGAAGAGCCCGAATGACAGCGCCATGCCGGCCACCGCCGCCACCCGGGTGAGCAGACCGACCAGCACGCCGAGGCCGATGGCCACCTCGCCCAGGGCGATGACCACACCCACCGTCGAGGCAATGGGCACCAGGTGCGAGATCAGGGCGTGGATGGGGCTGGAGCGGGAGGCGCCGACCAGCTGGGCGTGGATCGACGTCGGGCTGGCGTTCTCGAGGAACTGGGGATTGGCCAGCTTCTGGAGTCCGGCGAAGAGGAAGGTGAAACCCAGGAAGAGCCTGAGCGGCAGGAGGACCCAACCGGTGGCCACGGTGCCGTCGGGTCTGGTGACCGACCACATGTTCGCCGGCGACCGGCCTCTGTCTGGGGTCACCGGACCTCGCTCATCCCGGGCGACGATACAGGCTGCACCCCCGGAAGCGGGATCGCTCGGTCGGGCCGGCGCGGACCTTCCCCCGGTGACCGCGTGCCAGCATGGATGGATGGAGGGAGTCTCGGTGGCGCCGACCGGTCGTGAGTCCCCCGACGGACCCGGCATCACCGTCGACGTGCTGGCCACCGAGGACAACCCCGAGGCCATCCCGGTCGAGCTGCCCCCCGTCTCGGGCAGCCACCACTACATGCCCGCCCTCGACGGACTGCGGGCACTGGCCGTGGCCGGGGTGGTGGCCTATCACTTCGGCTTCCACTGGGCCGACGGCGGCTACCTCGGCGTCGACTTCTTCTTCGTGCTCTCGGGCTTCCTGATCACCGGATTGCTGGTCGGCGAGTGGAACAGCCGCCAGACCATCGGCCTGCGCTCGTTCTGGTTCCGGCGGGCCAAACGGCTCCTGCCCGCCGTCATGCTCCTGCTGGTGGTGTTGTCCGTCTACTCGCGCCTCGGTGGTCCCAACATCGTCGAATCCACCTTCAAATCGGACGGGTTGGCCACGCTCTTCTACTATGCGAACTGGCACCTCATCGTGACCCACCAGTCCTACTTCGCCCAGTTCGAGGTGCCCTCGACGCTGCGCCACACCTGGTCCCTGGCCATCGAGGAGCAGTTCTACCTGGTGTGGCCCCTGCTGGTCCTGGCCGGTCTCCGCCTCGGCGGGCGGCGGCGCGGCCCATCGCCGGTCCCGGCATTCGCAGACCGGGTCACGGGGGCTCCCGAGACCGGTGGCGTTCTGGTGCACCGTGGCCCTGGCCACCGCGTCGGCGGTGACGATGGTCGTGCTCTACGACCGCAGCCCGGTGGCCAATCTGTCCCGGATCTACTACGGGACCGACACCCGCGCCTTCGAGCTGCTGATCGGCGCCGCCCTGGCCCTCGTCGTCACCGGGAAGCCGGACCACACCCCGGGAGTCCGGCGTCTGCTCCACGTGCTGGCCCCGCTGGCCGCCATCGCCCTCGGTGCGCTGTGGGTCACCGCCGGCGACGACAACGGGAACCCGTCGACCTGGATGTTCCGGGGCGGACTGGTGGTGGCCGGGCTGCTGGCGGCGACGGTCATCGCCGGAGTGGCCCAACCCGACGCCGGTGGACTGGGCCGGGTCCTGTCGGTCGGGCCGCTCCGCTGGATCGGCGGGATCTCCTACGGGATCTATCTCTGGCACTGGCCGGTCTACGTGCTGATGACCGACGTCACCACCGGGCTCGACGGGGCCGGGCTGCTGCCGGCGCGACTGGCCGCCACCCTCGGCGCCGCCACGGCCAGCTTCTATCTTCTCGAGCGTCCATTCCGCCGCCATCGGTGGAAGGGATGGACGTTCCTCGGCGTCATGGTGCCGGCGGTGGGGGTGACCGTGGCCGCCCTCCTCCTCAGCACGGCACCGACGGCGGCACCGGCGGTTATCGGGCGCGGGTCCTCGGTGGTCCGGGTCGTCTCGCCCACCGCGGTCCCCCACCCCCTGCCGCCGCCGATCGCCCTCCCCGCCGGGCGGGTCCTGTCCCCCTCGGATCCCCTGCGGGTCATGACCATCGGCGACAGCGTCATGTACGACGGTGAGGCCGGCATCCAGGCGGCCATGGAGGCGACCGGCGATGTGGCGGTGAGCCAACATGCCATCGACGGATGGGGGCTCTTCAACGACACCCACTTCCAATCCGACCTGGCCGCCGCCGTCGCCCTGGACCATCCCGAGGTCATCCTCATGATGTGGTCGTGGGACAACGCCTACGCCGAAGCGCACCCGGTCGCCTACCGGCAGCGGCTCACCGAGGCCATCGACGTGCTGCTGGCCCCGGGTGACGGCGTCGACGGCATCGCCGTCATCCAGTTCCCGAAGGTGGGCCCCAACGACGCCATCATCGATCCGGTCCAGCGCCAACAGGCCGAGGCGGGGGCCGAGGCCGACCGGCAGGCGTTCGACCGCATCGTGTCGAAGCTGCCGGCGCGCTATCCGGGCCGGATCACCTACCTGCCCATCGCCTCCGCCCTCGAGGTCGACGGCCGGTACTCGACCTGGCTGCCCACTGTCGGCGGCGGCTGGGTCCGGGCCCGCAAGACCGACAACACCCACCTCTGCCCGGCCGGCGCCGCGGTGCTCGGCGCCGCGGTGACCTCGGAGCTGTCACCGATGTTCCATCTCCCCCCTCCGGCGCCGGGATGGATCACCGGCTCGTGGACCAAGGTCGAGGCCCGGTTCGGGCCGGCGGGCGACTGCCCGAACGACCAGCCGCCGCCGACCGGCGGCTGACCGCCGGACCCATCGGCCGAACAGTCGCCCGACGGTCTCCGGGCGATGGTGGCCGCCCGACGGGCGGCTGTACCATGGGCGGGTGGACCAGGTGGCCGTCGCAACCAGTGGGCCGAGCGCGGTCCCGGCCCGGTCGAGGCCGGACGAGGTCATGCGGCGCCTGCTCCGGGTGCCGGACGACCGGGGCCCCATCGACGAGTCGGAGACCCACCGGATCTTCAGTGCCTCCATCTTCCTCTCCGCCCTGCGCTGCCTCCTCAGCTACATCGTGCTGCCGGTGGTGCTGCCGGCCATCGGGGTGGCCAAGGGTGTGGGCCCGGCCATCGGCATCCCCATCGGGATCCTGGCCCTGACCTTCGACTATCTGGGCATCCGGCGGTTCTGGTTGGCCGACCACCGGCAGCGATGGGCCTTCACCGCGCTGTATGTGGTGGTCGGGGGGATGGTGCTGTCCCTCGTGATCATCGACCTGGTCAGCCTCCTGCACTGACCGCTCCCCCGGCCTTGGGGTCGCCCCGGTTCTGTTGCCGGGCCGCGGTCGGCCCCGCACCTCAAGAGTTGCCGTTCGTCTGTCGATAGTTGGCCATGAGGAAGACGGCGCCGGAGGAGTCCCCGGACTACCGGGACGACCGCCTGGGGGTCAGGCTGGTGGCCTCGGTCGCCCTGGTGTGGGGCATCGCCTACCTCGCCTGGAGGGTGACCGATACCTGGCGCGGTGCCCAACCGGTCATGTTCGTCGTCCTGTTGGCCTGCGAGGTGTTCGGATTCGTCCTGCTGGCCTCCTTCGTATTCCTGGCCTGGCGGATCCCGCTCTCCCGTCGGCCGGCCATCGGTTGGCGTCCGAGCGTCGACGTGTTCGTCTGTACCTACGACGAGGGCTTGGACGTGCTCGGGGCGACCCTGGTCGGGTGCGACCGGATCGCCTACCCCCACACCACCTGGGTCCTCGACGACGGTCGCCGTGACGATGTCCGCAGGCTGGCCGAGCGGTTCGGGGCTCGCTACCTGACCCGGCCCAGCAACGAGCATGCCAAGGCCGGCAACATCAACAGCGCCCTCGATCACACCAGCGGTCAGCTGCTGCTCATCCTCGACGCCGACCACGTCCCCCAGCCGGACATCCTCGACGCCACCGTGGGCTATTTCGACGATCCTTCGGTGGCGCTGGTCCAGACGCCCCACGACTTCGGCAATCACGATTCGTTCCAGCACTTCGAGACCGGCCGGCACGATCAGAGCATGTTCTTCGAGGTGATCATGCCGGGGAAGGACCGTCATGACGGGGCCTTCTGGTGCGGTTCGGCCGCCGTCATCCGGCGCCAGGCCCTGGAGGGAATCGGCGGGATCGCCACCGAGACGGTGGCCGAGGACTTCCACACCACCATCAGATTGCACGGGCAGGGCTGGCGCACCCGCTACCACGACGAGACGCTGGTGCAGGGGCTCGCTCCTCACGACCTGGCCACCTTCCTCCTCCAGCGGGACCGATGGGCCCGGGGCAATCTCTCGGTGCTGCGGACGCCTGAGAACCCACTCATCGCCCCCCGGCTGACCCTCAAGCAACGGGCCAGCTACCTGTCGTCCCTGCTGGCCTACTTCGTCCCCCTCCAGCGCCTGGCCATGCTCGCCGTCCTGGTGGCCATGCTGGTCAGCGGCCGCCTCCCGCTCCACGCCAGCCTGTGGCAGTTCGGCGTGTTCTGGCTGCCGTGGATCGCTCTCGACCTCGGCGGGTCGGCGCTGTTGTGCCGGGGGCAGGCCAGCCTGTGGGACGGGGCCTACACCAATCTCCTGACCACCGAGATCTTCACCCGGGCCTCCTTCGTGCTGGTGCACCCGTTCCGCACCTCGTTCAAGGTGACCCCGAAGGACGGGATCGACGGGGGCGGCTGGGCGGCGGCCCGCCAGCTCCGCCTGGTACTGGTGGTCGCCTCGGTGCTGCTCGCCGCCGCCGTGGCCCGCGTCCTGGCCGTGGCCGGCCTCCTCCCCCTTCCGCCGCTCCGCGGGCTGGCCCTGGCCGCCGGGTTGTTCTTCGCCGGTTGGGAACTGTTCGTGGTCGCCGCCGCCCTCCGACGGGTCACCCGACGCCACCAGATCCGCCACCACTTCCGGGTGCCGGTGGAAGTGGCCGGCGTCGTCGACGGGACGCTCGTCCGGGTCGTCGATCTCACGCCCGGCGGCGCCGGGCTGGTCGGTCCCCGTCCCATCGAGCCGGGTAGCGAGGTGGGTCTCCGGATGGACCTGCCCGGCGTCGACGGCGACATCCGGGTGGTCCGGGTGGGCTTCACCGTGCGGTCGTGTCGGGCCACTGAAGGTTCCGGCTGGCGGATGGGGGGAACCCTGGTCCCATCGAGCGAGGCCGACGGGGAGTCGCTCATCGAGCACTGCCATGTGGTCAGCTCCCGGGCCCGGCTGACCGGGACGGGCCGTCTGGCCCCCGGCGCCCCGGTGGAGGTGGGCTCATCCGGCCGCCGGAGCCAGGACGACCGCGGTGACCAGGGCGGTCAACCGGTCGCCGCGCCGGGCTGAGCGGTCCGGTCCGGCTTCCTCAGCCGGGAGGGTCCCGCCAGTCCGGATGGAGCTGATGGGTGAGGGCCGTCTTGAGGGCCTTGACCGTCTGCCCGTTGGCCACCGCGTCGGGGTGGTCGACCAGCCAGGCGATGGCGGCGGCGGGCACCGACGGAGGGGCACCCGAGTAACGGCCCACCAGTCCCAGGGCGGCGGCATTGACCTGTTGGCGCTCGGTGTCGACGTAGCCCGGATCGACGTTGTAGGCCCGGATGCCCCGATGGCCCAACTCCACCGCCAACAGCGGTGCGAACCGGTGGAAGGCGGCCTTCGACGCCGCGTAGGCCAGGCCCCAGCCGCCCTCACCCACCGGGCCGGGCGGGTCGGCGGTGGCCGTGTGCGAGGTCACGTCGACGATGGTGCCCCGGCCCCGTTCCAACATCCCGGGCAGGACGGCCTGGACCAGGACCAGATTGGCGACCACGTTGGCGGCCAGCTTGGTCTCCAGCTGAGCGACGGTCAGCTCGACGATCGGGACCATGCTCCCGGGCCCGGTGTCGACGGCATTGTTGACCAGAAGATCCACGCCGCCCCACTCGGCCACGACCCGGTCGACCGCGCCGCGGAGGGCGGTCTGGTCGCGCAGGTCGGCCGGGAGGGGAAGGGCGCGTCGCCCGTTCCCCTCCACCAGCTCGGCCGTCGCCTCGAGGCTGCCGGGCAGCGGCCGGCCCTCGCCGGTGTCGGACCCGTCCCGTCCTTCGCCTTCCCGCACCGTGCGACCGGTGAAGGCCACGTCCCATCCGGATGCGGCCAGGGCCACGGCGGTGGCTTTGCCGATGCCGCGGGTGGCGCCGGTGACCAACGCCCGTCTCGGTGTGTCGGAGTCGACCATCCCGAGCTGTCTAGCAGACCGGGTCGGGCGGGCGACCGGGTGGGGTCAGCGATCGGCGAGGGCGGCCAGGACGCAGGAGGTGGCGGCGTCGACGGCGGGCTCGCCGTCGTAGCCCAGGCCGGCCGTGCACCGGGACAGCGCGGCGGTGGACGGAGGCGACCACGGCCCGGCGCGGTCGACGCCGGTCCACACCCAGGCGTCGGCCTGATGGACGGGACGGGTGCCGGTCGCCGCGGTCATCAGGGCCGCGGCATGGGTCACCGAGCGGATGCGCTCGTAGGCCGGCAGCCCGGGCTGGTCGGGGACCACCACCGTGGTGACCCCCCAGCCGAGGAGGGCGTGCCTGGTCGCCACGACCCCGGCCGCGGTGATGGTCTGGGAGGGACTGAAGAAGAAGGTGGCATCGGCGATGGCCACCTGGCCGGCCCGCTCGGAACCGGCCCGGTCGACGATGCCGGCCGGCCCTCCCTGTCCGGCCATGGAGAAGGACATCCTGTCGACCGCCTGCCAGGTCATGGAGGCCTGGGTCACCCCGAAGGGAGCCGGGAGGACCAGCAGCACCTGGCTCTGGCTGAGGTGGGGGGCCACGGTCTTGAACCAGGTGGGCAAGCGCACCGCCTGGGTGGTGAAGGGAAGGCTGGTGGCCAGGTAGACGGCCGACGGCACCAGGGCCACGGCGGCGACGGCGATCCCCGCCACCGCGGCCGCACGGTTTCGCCGCCGGGGGGTCGACGGCCCGGGCCGGGCGTTGGCGGCCACCGGGTCCCACTTCATCACCGCCGTGTGGCAGTGGTCGACGATCACCGCCAACGAGACGGCGATGCACAGGTAGGTGAAGAGCACGAAGCGGCTCGACGAGATGTTCTCGAGAAGGGGAAGGCGGGCGAACACCTGCCAGGGAAGAGGAACCGTGGGCTTCGCCCCGAGGGACAGCACGCCCGACACGAGGGCCATGGCTCCGAACAGCCACAGCTTCCGGTCGCGGCGCCACACCGCGGTGCCGGCCACGACGACGACCAGGGTCCCGATCCCGAGGTACTGGGAGGACAGGACGGGCCCCTGGCTCCCGCCCACCACCCGGCTCATCGCCGACCCGAAGAACCCGGTCGAGAGGGCCGGGGCGGGGAGGACGAAGTCACGGAGCACCGTGCCATTGGAATCCCGGTCGGGGGTTGGGCCATACCTCACCGGAGAGGTGGGCGGGGCCGGCCAAGCGCGAACCACATCGGGTAGGCGAGCAGGACGCCGGCCGTGGCCGCGGCGGCGAGCAAACCCACCGCGGCGTGGCGAGCGCCGTCCCGGAGCTCGGCCGGATGCCGGAGGGCGGCAAAGACGACGATGACGCCGATGCCGATGACCGCGGTGATGGCCATGATCACCAGGACCTCGGTGCCGATGAAGAACTGGAGGGTGACGAGGAGTCCGAGCACCACCCCGACCCGTCCCGGGCGACGGCGCCGTCGGATCAACAGCTCGTCCAGGCAGGCCACGACCAGCGGCGGGACGAGGGCCATCCCGAGCATCAGGTGGGCGTCGGTGAGACTGACCAGGACGAAGGGAGAGAACCCGTAGAACAGGCCTCCGACGAACGATGCCGGCGACCACGTCACCCAGCGCTGCAGGAGGACGAACATGGCCATTGCCGAAAGCGCCGGAGCCAGGGTCAGGGCCACGTTCAAGGAGGCGATCGGCCCGAAGAGCCAGGTGACCGGGGCCAGCACCACCCCGACGGCAAGCACACTGGTGTTGGCGGGCAGGTTCACCCCGCCGGGAAACCCGACGGCGGTGGAGTAGAACGGGCTGAGCCCGTGGCGGATGGCATAGGCGGGCCATTCGATGAACCAGGTGAACAGCGAGCTGTCGCCGCAGCCGCAGGTGGTCGTCGACGTCGGGTGGCCGGTCCACACGTGCCACCACAGCAGGAGGGCGAGCAGCAGGTAGGCGCAGCCGGCCACGACCAGGGCCCGCACCCGGTGGGTAGGGACGACGGAGCCGCCCGATGCCGCCCGGCCGACCGGCGCCTCCTGTCGGATCCGCCGGGGACGGGGCGCCCGGCTGCGGTTCTGCGGTGCGGACACCGGCGGTGGTCACGGCCCCACCGGTGCGGGTGCACGTGTCAGGGCCCTCCCCGGACGGGGATCCGCATCCATGGACCAGCGATTGTACGGTACCGGCGATCGGGAGACGGGCCCCTGCCCCCGCCGCCCCCACCGCTCGCTCGCCGTCAACCTCGATCCGCTGACCTGGGCTTTGACCCCAGCCGCGCAGAAGACGGGCCCAGGGGGCCGTAACCTTGGCCCATGGCCGCGCCGCGATCACCAGGGAGCAGGCGCCGGGGGCCCCGGGGCGCCTCGCCAATCGGGACCGCGGCCGAGGTGGTGGTCGGGACGGCGCTGCTGGGTCTGTCCGCCCTGGCCGGCTACGCCTTCGTCCACCGACCCTGGCCCAACCGGCTCGACGTGTGGGGTTATCAGGCCTTCCCGGCCGACTCCGGCTCCCGGTGGGCCCACGACCTGGTGATGCTCGGCTCGTTGACGGCACTCGTCGCCGGCGTGGTCATCGTGTTCGCCGTCGGGCTCCTGCGTGACTGGGTCCGGGCCATCGCCTGTGCCTCGGCACCCCTGGTCGCCGTCCTCGTCGTGCAGGACCTGGCCAAACCGCTCGTCGGCCGGCACATCGGCGTCGCCGGCGGCACGTCGTACCCGTCGGGGACGGTGGCCGCGGTGGCGGCCTTGGCCACGGCCTTCACCTTGGTCATGCCCAGGATGCTGAGGCCGGCGGTGGCGGTGGTCGGCGGCCGTGGCCACGATCGGGGTCAGCATGGCGGTGGTCGTGCTGCGCTGGCACTACCCCACCGACGCGCTCGGTGGCATCGGGGTGGGTGTGGGATCGGTGCTCGTC
This sequence comes from uncultured Acidimicrobiaceae bacterium, assembly GCA_963812885.1. Classification (GTDB taxonomy): domain Bacteria; phylum Actinomycetota; class Acidimicrobiia; order Acidimicrobiales; family RAAP-2; genus Bog-756. Next base: position 235,405 of record CAWEWZ010000012.1, read on the forward strand.
GTCGACGGGCTGTTGCACGTCCCCTGGGCCATCGCCGCGCGGTTCCGATCGTCCCGGTCCGGTCGCCGGGTCGAGGTGTCGCGGCAACCGAGCCTGGTCTGACGTCGGCATCCGGTCGATCCGCAGGATCATCACCGGGTCCGATCGAGTAGAACAGTCGGCAGGAAGCGAATGGCCCGGGAGCCCGACAGGCGCCGGCAGAGTCAGGGAGGCCATGCCATGGGATTGATGGACAAGGTGAAGGCTCAGGCCACGGTCCTGGCCGACAAGGCCCAGACCGGGATGCAGCAGGGACAGGTGAAGCTGCAGGAGATGCAGGCGGGGAAGCAGGTCGACCATCACCTGCGCGAGCTCGGTGCCTACGTCTTCCTGAGCGAGCGGGGGCGGCCCCAGCCCGACAGCGAAGCCAAGGTGGCCGCCATCATGGACCAGCTCGACACGTTGGAGGCCGGCGGTGCCCCGGTGACGGTCTCCCCCGACCCGACGGCGGTCCCGGCCGGAGGTGCCGTTCCCCAGGCCCATGTCGAGCCCGAACCCGGAGGCGCGGCTCCGGCCCCGGCCACTCCGGTCACCGACACCGGCCCGACCGGGAGCACCATCCCCAAGTCGGGTGGTGGACTCCCCGGCCAGTAGCGCCAGGAACGAGTTCCGGTGGGCGGGTTCGAGGCCGGCGAAGCCCGATGGATCGAAGGGCTCGGCGACCTCCGCAATGTGGTCCGCCAGGAGGTGATTGCCCGGCAGCTCAGCGCTCACGTCGAAGCGGGCACGAGGGTTCTGGACGTCGGCTGCGGGCAGGGAACCCAGGGTCTCCGCCTGGCCGCCCGAGGGTGCACGGTGACCGGCGTCGACCCCTCGTCGGAGCTCCTCGGGATGTTCGCGGCATCGGCGGCGTCGGCCGGACTCGAGATCGAGCTCCTTCAGGGTCGGCTCGAGGGGCTCGACGCGCTTCTCGGCCAGAGGCGGTTCGATCTGGTGTGTGCCCACGGACTCCTCATGTACGTCGCAGACCGCGCCGTGGCCCTCCGCTCGCTCGCCACCCGTATGACGACGGGCGGGAAGCTGTCGATCACGGTGCGGAACGCCCACGCGCTGGCCATGCGCCCGGGCCTGCGGCGCGACTGGCAGGGAGCCCTGGTTGCGTTCGGTTCCCGTGGCTACGTCAACGAGTTGGGTGTGGCGGCCCGGGCCGACCGCCTCGAGGACCTCGAAGCCGACCTGGCCGACATAGGTCTGCAGATGACCGGATGGTACGGCGTCCGCATCTTCAACGACGCCGTGCCCACCTCGATGGGACTGCCGTCCGACGATGAACTGTCAGCACTCCTCGATGCCGAGACGCGGGCGGCATCCAGCGATCCGTATCGCTGGGTGGCCGCGCAGATCCACGTGATCGCCAGCAGGAAACCGGTGTAGTCCCGCCTCATCCCGGCCGTGGACGGGGACACCGTCGACTCAGGTGGTGACGCCCTTGCCTTAGGTGGTGAGGCCCATCCGAGTGCAGATGGCTTCGATCTTCGCTTCGGCCTTCGCTGCGGCAGCCCGTGCTTGTGGAGAGTGGCCAGGGCCCACGCCTTGGCCCGGCGGCGAAGTTGGGCGTTGTGGGCCTTCCGCACCGTGGTGATCGTGCTCTTGAGCTCGGCCGTCGTGAGCTTCTTCCCCGACGCCGCCGAAGTCTTCAGTTCGCTGATGGCGGCGCACGCCGTCTTGTCCTTCGCCGTCGGCGTGATGGGACCCGTCCCGACGGTTGTGGAGGTGTGTGACTTTGGCCTTTGTGGTCGTCGTACCGGCGCCGCTTCCGGATGTACTGCAGCCTGCCGCCAGCAGACCCAACACCACGATGCCGCCAATCCAGAAGGAACGCATGGGGGCAATATACAGCCGGGCCCACCTCCGTTGCACGGCAGGGCACCGACAATCGCTTGTCTCGCGCGCCCTGCCCTAGTGCGCCACGGGCGTGCGCAGCGTGACCGTGACCCGCCGGGCGGTCGGCGCCAATGTCACCGTTCCCGTCTTCGGATCGATGGTGCCGGCCGAGCTGGCGGCGAGGTCACCGGTGAACGCCGGGAGCTGCAGGAGCACCTTTCCGGTGGGTCGTTGTCCACCGAGGACGAGTGATACCGACCGACCGGTGGAGGTGATGGTGAGGCTCAGTCTCCGGTTCTGGCCCGTCGGGAAGTTCGAGACGGAGATCGACGATCCCCGGACGAGCCATGAGGAGGGAATGCCCACGGCCGACGATCAGCGTGCCGTCCGAACGCTGGGCCACCAGAGAATCCAACAGGACGGTGTTGGCCTGTGCCATCCCCCACGCGTGGGGGGACGAACCTTGCCCGGCCCCCGGATGACTCCCCCGCCACGGAGTGTTCGCAGACGGCGCCGTCGAGCTCTCCCACCACGAGTTCGGTCCGCTCTGGCTGTTCCGGAGCATGAACTCGTAACTGAGGATGCCCTGGTCCCGGTAGTGGCTGCTGGCCAGGCCGGTGATCCCGTCGCCGGCGTTGTATCCACTCGAGTAGTAGTCGGATGGGAACCCGCCGAAGGTGTCCTTCGGGAGGTGCCCCACCAGTTGCTGGAAGCCGTGAGCGTAGGTGGCGTCGATGAGGGTGATTCCCGGCCCGCTGAGCGACGCGCCGAAGAGGGAGCCATCCCATGCCCATCGGCCGAACGGTGAGACCCAGTTGGCGTCCTCGGGATTGGCACACGTGTTGGCGCTGTTGGGCTGCAGCATCGAACAGGGCAGGTAGTCCAGCCCATAGCGGTGGATCGTGGCGTCGAGCGTCTGGTTCGTCGCCGCCAGCAGGCTGTCGTACTGCTGGGCGGCCCATCTGGCCTCGGTCGTATCGCCGACTCTGGTGGCGATGTACCGGTAGGCGGCCAGACCCAACATGGCCTCGTAGTCGTCGATGGTCCAATAGCCCTCGAAGTCGATGTCGTCGGTCGCCTCCATGATGCCCGACGGGCCGGTCCGATCGGCCGCGATGGTGTGGGCGGCTGCTTCGATGCTGGGCTGGGCGGCACCCTTGGGACCGTCGGACCCGAAGTTCTCCTTCACGAAGGGAAGATCCCCGGTCTTCAGCAGATAGGTGGCCCACAGCCACGGGTAGGTCCATATCCCGTCGTTGTACTGACCTGCGGATCCGACCACCGTGCGCGCCTCGAGCAGGAGCGCATGAGCGTCGGCGAACTCACCTTGGGTGAAGAGGTTGGCGAGGATGCCGATGACGTCGTGGCTGTACTCGGATTCGTAGCCGTTGACGCCAGTGTGCATCTGGTCGCCACTGCGGGCGATTTCGGTGTCGATGAATCCGCTCCGATAGGCATCGTCCAGGGCGGTATCGGGGACGTCGATGTGGGCGATGCCGGCCAACTGGTGGTTCCAGAAGTCCCGCATGTGGTCGAAATGCTGATCGAAGCTCCCGGCGTTCGCCAGGGCCACAGCGCTCGGCCAGGGATAGGAGTTCCCGAACCGGTCGGCGGCCACGACATAGTCGTGCTCGACTGACGCGTGGGCCTTGACCGGGTCCGGCGCCGAGGAGAGCGAGACCATGCCCGCGGTGGCATCGGGTGCCTCCATCACGGTGTGGTCGGTCGGATTGTGGATGGCCACCCGGCTGTAGACGGCGACGAAGGCGTGGCCCTCCAGGACCAGCCGGTCGGCGAACTCGGTGATGGTGACGGTGGCACCCGAGCGGGTGAAGGTGGTGATCTGCGCGGGGAGGTAGCCGTCAGCGTCCGTCCAGGTGGTCGGAGCCCCGTCGTAGATGCCGAAGCCATAGTCACGGTAGAACCCGTCCTGGATGAGGAACGTCCCCCCGAGGCAGGTGACGACGCCCTGCTGGTTGGCTTCCCACCCGATGGCCGAGGCGGTGCCGAAGGCCCCGGTGAAGGCATCGGTGTTCACGTTGAAGGCGCAGTCATAGCTGCTTGCCGGTCCGCTCCCGGTCGTGACGGTCGCCGTGCGGACGGGCGGACGGCTCGTGGTCGTCGAGGTGGTCGTCGTCGGGCTCCCTCCGCAGCCGGCGACCAACCCCCCACCGATCAGGAGGATGAGGGTTGTCCACAGGGCAAGGCCGAACGGGCGCATCCGGCAATCCTGGCAGGGGCGGACGGTCCTCTGACGACTTCGGTGGCCGACGGCGGGGATGCACCTGCGGGGGTAGTTTCACCAGCGATATGTCCGACGGCCGCGCACCGAGTTCCACGGGAAGGATCTGATGGAGAAGGCCGTCATCCCGGCAGGCCTCCGTCGCCGGTGGTCGGAGCTGTCCTCGTGGATCAGCGCACGGGACCCGGGCCACCTTGCCGTCAAGCGCTCGGTGCGTGCCGCCGTGGTGATGCCGGTGGTGTTCGGCCTCACCCACCTGGCCTTCACCAACTCGCAGACGAGCCTCTTCGGCGCCTTCGGTGCATTCTCCCTCCTGCTGCTGGTCGACTTCCACGGGCGACCCCGGACCCGACTCGGCTCGTACGGGGGACTGTTCGTCGTCGGAGTCTGCTTCATCACCCTCGGGACGGTGGTCTCGACCTACAAGGTGGCAGCCGTCGTGGCCATGGCCGTGGTCGGGTTCGCCGTGCTTTTCGCGGGGATCCTCTCACCACCGGCGGCGACGGGATCGACGGCCGCGCTTCTGCTCTTCGTGCTGCCAGTGGCAGTGGCCCAGCCGGCCTCGTCCGTCGGTCCCAGGCTGGTGGGCTGGGTCGTGGCGTCCATCTTCTCCATACCGGCGTGCATGTTGATCTGGCCGACGCCCTGGCACGACGAACTCCGTCGGCGCCTGTCGGCCACCGTCACCGCCGTGGCCGCGGTGGTCTGTGCACAGGCGGAGGGGCGGGAGGACCCAGAGGCACAGGGAGTGGTCGAGACCGAGCTGTCGCGGCTCCGGGACCAGTTTGCGGGAACGCCCTACCCTCCCACCGGCGCCGCCGCCGGAGCGGTGGCCGTGGCCAAGCTGGTCGGCCGGGTCGAGTGGGTGGCCGACAACACGACGGCGGCAGGGGTCGAGACTCTCGCCTCGGAGCCGTCGACGGTGCTTCCGCTCATCCTGTCGGTGTGCGACACCCTGCGAATGAGCGCTTCACTCATCTGCGACGGCAACGCCCATCCGGTCAGTGACCCGGTCCTCATCCGGTCCCTCCAGGAGTCGACCCGGCAGCTCGACGAGCTCATCACCTCGGTACTCGACGCCGAGGTGTCGACGCTGATCGATGCCGAATCCGATACCAATGTGGTGGTCGAGCGCAGAGCCACCAAACGGCACCCGGCTCCATCGCCAACTCGTTGGACCCGAGCTTTCGCGCCCGTGCCCTCGGAATCGCCACCGCCATGGTGGCCGACGCGGCCCTCGAGGCCGCGGGCGCCCCCGTGATCGGTGGCCGGCGATTGGGCGTCATCGATGCAGCTGCCTCCCGTTTGCTCGGGAGGCGGATCATCTCGCATCTCTCGTTCCGTTCGGTATGGTTCCGCAATGCGGTGCGCGGAGCGGTCGGGTTGGCTCTGGCCGTCGCCGTCGTGGAGGTGACCGACGTCGAACATGGCTTCTGGGTCGTCCTCGGAACGCTCTCCGTACTGCGGTCCAATGCCCTCGGGACCGGGGCCACCGCCCTCCGAGCCGTCGGTGGGACGGCGATCGGTTTCGTGATCGGGTCGGCCATCATGATCGGGGTCGGCAGCGATACCGCCATGTTGTGGGTGCTCCTCCCGCTGGCCGTGCTCCTGTCGGGTGTGGCCCCGTCGATGATCTCGTTCGCCGCCGGGCAGGCCGCGTTCACCGTGGTGGTGGTCATCCTGTTCAACATCATCGTCCCCAGCGGCTGGAAGGTGGGGCTGACCAGAATCGAGGACGTGGCCATCGGCTGTGCAGTGAGCATCGTGGTGGGGCTGCTCTTCTGGCCCCGGGGCGCCACGGCGGCACTCGGGCGCGCCCTGTCCGATGCTTTCGTGGCCAGCTCCGGGTACCTGGCCGATGCCGTGGATCGGTTGACGGCCACCAAGGGCCAGGTGGACACCGAGTCCGGTCAACGTGCCTCACAGGGTGCGTATCTGCGGCTCGATGACGCCTTCCGCCAGTTCCTGACCGAGCGGGGGGCCAAGGTGGTGCCGGTCGAGACGGTCGCCAAGCTGTTCACCGGGTCGAACCGGATCCGTCTGGCCGCGTTCACTCTCGCCACGTTGCCGGATCTGCCTTCCGGACCCGGTCAGCCCGAACTCGAGTCAGTCGCCATCGCCGGAGCGGTCCTCCGTGACTCGTTCGCCTCCAGTCATCGCTGGTATGAGGAGTTCGCCGACGTGCTCACCGATCGGCGGGATTCCGTGGATGCGCCGCCGGTCCACGACGGGACCCTGCACGATGTGCTCCAGCAGGCCTTCGACGACGCTCGCGCCCGGCGGCGGGGCGATCGGCTCCGGAAGACGCTCCAGATGCTGTGGGCCGATGAGCTGCTCGAGAACCAACGACAGGTGCAGGTCGATCTGGCCACGTCGGCTGACATCTTCGCCAGGCGGAGGCGACCACCGGTCGATGATCTGAGGAACCTCCCCCTCCCAATGTTCAGGAGCTGGGCGTGCCGACCTGTATCGAGTAGCACAACAGATAGAGCCCAGTGAACTCGTGCTTGAACTTCTTGACATTGTGTAGGAGGAGTCCCTTCGCCGCCTGGTGGGCGTCCTTGCGGAGTTCGGGATTCGTCGAGTGCTTCATCCGCCGGAACATCTTCTTGAATGCCCTGACGATCACCCTGTGGCTCTTGCCGACATCCTGGCCGAGTGCGGCGAATGAGGAGCAGGCCAGTCGATCCTTGGGCGTGGACGCCAACTTGGTGGTCGGGGCCGAAGAGGCCTTGGTCGTCGTCGTCGTCGTGGTCGTGTGATGGTGACGGTGGTGCACGGTGGTCCGGGTCGTCGTCTTGTCGGCAGGTCCCGAACAGGCGGCTCCGAACAGCGCGATACTTACGACTGCCCCAATCCACAAATACCGCATGCAGGAAATATACCTCCCAACAGGTAGTTTCGAAACTGCGCGGCTCGCTTGGCCACTCACTGCGGCATCATCCATGCAGAGAGCGTTGGCGGCGAGGCCGGTCAGGGCCCCGAATCGAGCAGCGCCACCAGCTTCTTCGAGGCCACGGACCGAAACGCGTCCTCGCACAGCATCTCCACCTGGCCCCAGTCCACCTGGCCGTCGAGGCGTACCCCGAGCCACCCGCGCTGGCCCACGTACGGGGGGCGGAACATTCGACCCGGGTGCATGGCGATGAACCCTTCCTGGGCGCCGGCCGGCGCTGCGCACCAGAGGTGCGGGAATCGGTTGTCGTGGTGACCATGGGGCCAGAGCATGACGAACTGCCTTCCGGCGAAGAAGGCGGGGGCGCCGTGGCTGACCTTCTCGGTGGCACCGGGCAGTGCCAGGCAGATCGTACGGACCCGAGTCTCGACTCCACGGGCCATCGGGCCATCGTAGGCCGGAGATGGGCATCAGGCGGGTCGGGGCATGGCCGAGGCACGTCGGCGGCGAAGGCCAGCGATGACCAGCGCCACCACCAGCCCACGGCGGCGAGTGGCGGCCAGCACGATGCCCGCAGTGAATGCAGCCGGCCAGTAGTGAAGTTCGATGATGTGTCGGCCGGGCGGGACTCGCGCCTGGAGCATGACCCCGGCGAACGTCGTCAGCGGGAGCGGACGTCCGTCGATGGTGGCGTGCCATCCGGGGACGTCGGTCAGGCGCAGCCGGAGCAGTTGGGGACCTCCGGCTCCGTCGGTGACCAGCTTCCACGAGGCGGGGTCAGGATGGGTGACCGGGAGCACCGTCCCGGGTGCCGTGACCGCCGGAAGGCGGCCGCCTGGCAGAGATCGGTGACAGCGTGGCTTCTCCGGTATCGGGAATGCGGTAGAGGCGCTCGTTGCCGATCCGCCGGTCGAAGATCGCACCCTTCGGCCCCCTCACGTTGTGGGGCTCGAGGACGTACCCCACCCCGTAGACCCGAGCGAGCGCCAATGTGGAGATGCCCGGGCAGTACGTGGAGATGAAGGGGTAGCCGGCGCTGTCGATGTTCTTGCCACTCACTTCCGTCCAGGACTCGAAGTAGGCACGCGGCAGCATCGGGTCGTAGGCGGCGAACTCGCGGATGTCGACCAGGACGTTGGCGTTCGGATGGATGCCCTGGCCGGGAGGGAGAAAGCACTTCTTCGATCCCAGTCCGACGAGCGATGTCCCCACCGCCTGCTGAAGGTGCCGCTTCTGCCGGCGTCGCCGTCCCGTAGGAGGAGCTCGAGATCCACAGCGGCTCGCCGCTCGCTACCAAGAAGGCAGTGGCGCAGACCAGGAAGCCCGCGCCCACCACGCGGGCGACAGTGTCGGCTCTGAGCGTCCCCCGGCTTGCTCTTCCGGGCCACGTAAGCCAGCACGCCGACGCCGACCAGGCCGATGGCCAGTTCCACCAGCGACCACCTGAATCCGAGGCTCCTCGCCCACGCCTCGGCCGGATCGAGCTTGCGGTAGCCGACGGCCCACATCACGAGGAGAGCGCACGGTGGCCAACAGAAATGAGACCTCCAGCCACCGGACGCACAGAACGAACTCGGAACGAGCGGACCAGGAGGTCGATTCCGAGCCCGGCCAGTACGGACACCGAGAGGACCATCAGGACCACCGACCGGTACCAGCGGACCGCCTGGAGTCCGGGGATGAGGTGCAGGAAGTTTTCGACGGGCTGGACGAAGGCAATCGCACCGACGACGACGGCGACGACGATCAGCGCGATCACCGCCGACTCCCGCCTCTTGAACCAGGCACCGGTCACGGCCAGGACTACCACGATGACCCCGAGGTAGATCGGGCTCAGGTCGGTGGCGAGCCCGTTCAACCCCTCAAAGGCAAGATGGCCCAAGTCCTGGTAAGGCCAGGCCACCTGGCGGCCGAATGTCGAACCTTCGAACGTTCGGATGGCCGCGCCGGCGACCTGATAGCCCGGCAAGGCGAGGGGGGCGGCCAGGGCCAGGCCGGCGACACCGGCGACGGCCAGGTCGAAGAGGGGCTTCAGAATCGGGCCCGATCCCCCCAGCTTCGGAACTCGCAGGACCAGGAGGGCGACGGCGAAGAGGAACACGGACACGATGAGCAAGGTCAGGGCGTCGGGTTGTCCGCCATAGACAGCGAACGCCAGAGCCACCGCGAAGAGGGCAACGCTGTGTCACCCGTCGGTTCCCGCGCATGATCAGGAGAACGGCGGCGAACAGCCAACCTCCCCACGACAGGACCGACCCGATGGGCCAGCCCAGCCAGAACACGAAGGCACCGCTCAATTCGAAGACGGTGCCGGCGAAGGTGGCGGCCAGGACACTCATTCTCATGAGCCGACCCAGGACGAAGGCCCCGCTACCCGCCACGACCAGCGTCGTCAGCACCTGCACGGTGAAGGCCAGCCGGAGCGGTACCAAGTACCCGACAAGGGACGGCAGGCTGAATGTCGCCGACTGCCAGTTGAAGGCAAGCGGCATGCCCAAGGCGGTGTAGGGATTCCACAGTGGCAGCTGGGCATGATGGACCTGGGTCCACGCCAGTTGCGTCCAGGGGATCATCTGGAGAATCTGGTCGCCGTGGATGTCATGGATCACCGCGCCCGGCTGCTTGGACAGGCCGTAGCGGGCCAGCCAGTCGTATGGTCCGAGCGACGTCCCATGGGCCAGCGCCGGCGTCAGGAGGGCGACGGCGGCGATGATGATCCAGGCGATTCCGCAGGCGTCGGGGAGCCAGCGTACCGTTCGATCGCTACCGTCGTCTGGGACAACGTGGGCATCGGGAGTCGTGGCGGCTTCGGTCGTCGTCACGCGATCACGAGCCCTTCCGGTTGAACCGTTGGCATCGGCGTCCGATCACGCGAGGAAGTTCGGTCATCATTTTCCGGACAGTTCTAGCCTCTGGGCTAGGGCATTCTCCAGGAAGAGTGAGTACGTCTCAGTCACGTGGAGCCTGTCCAGGTAGACCTCGTAGTGACCGATCACGCTGGAGCATTTGGTTGCACAGAACCAGGGTGTCACGGCGATATATCGCCCTCCCTTGGCAGTGACAGCTCGTCTGTTCGGCCTCGTTGTAGGCGCGGGCGAATGAGGGAGCTGGAGCGCTGCAAAGTTGTACCTGGTCAGGATGCTCGGAGAGGCAGTCTGGCGGGCTGAAGCCGAGATTCGGGATGTTTCCGAGGACGATGAACTTGGTTCGGGGGCTGGAGAGGTGCGTGAGAGTCTCCTCGAGGTCTCGTTGCCACTGTGCGGGGGTGTACGGCTTCTTGTTCGGTCCAAGTTGGTACTCCTGGGTGATGATCACGAGATCGGGATCGAGTTTCTTGATTCGGCGATACGCGAACCTCTGCCAATGGCTGCAGGTGCGAAGGATTAGGTTCTCAACCGAGACCTTCACCGATGGATACTTGTTGGCCATGCAGTAGCCCTTCCCAAGGATCACCAGGCGCCAGTGCGCCCTGATTGCGATCTCGTTCATGGCTCGGAACCACATCAGGGCGTGCGAGTCTCCGTAGAGGACCATGGTGTGGGTACCGTTCGGGTCTCCGAACACACACTTGGGCACCGTGACTTGATGGACCACGGGTTGACAGCGCCCGTCGGGTGCCCCCCAGTCATTGACTGCGTCCTGAAGAGGAGGGGTAAGGTTTTTTGGGAGGTTCTTGATCTGATCGGCGGCAGCCACCAGTTTGGCGATTTCTGCATCGGTGCCGGGATTGACCCGCTCGTTCGGCCTGAGCTCAGACGCCTGCGATTGGCCATCCAGCGTCAGTGTGGCGACCAAAACGGTCACCATGATCAGCGACACGCCGAGCACGACGCTCATCCAGCGTCTGCGGGACAGAAATCGAGCATGCCTGATGGGATTTTCTACAATCAGATAGGAGATGATCGAGGCGACCAGGGCAACCGCCAGCCAAGGCAGGCTCTGAAGGAATGTGAGACTCGTCTTCCCCTCCGACTCGGCGGCGATGATCAAAATGGGCCAGTGGCACAGGTAGAGGGAGTAGGACAGGTTGCCCAGCCAGCCGCAGGGGGCAAGGCCGAGTATCGATTCGGCCCCGAGCCCTGAAGAGCTGGTGCCGCCGGCGATGATCAGTGCGGCTCCCACGACCGGCACGGCGACGAGCGAACCTGGGTACGCCGTCTGGCTGTTGAAGACGAGAGCCGACACGAGAATCGCTCCCAGTCCAACCCAGGTCATCGTGGCCCCAATACGGTTTGGGACCTGCAGGAGCCATTTCG